>NZ_FQUU01000046.1 GCF_900129295.1 Flavisolibacter ginsengisoli DSM 18119 | reverse complement strand
ACTGTCAGCGCCAATGTTAACCTGAATGCAGGTTCTCAAACCATCAGGATACAATCCTCAGCATCCCTTGGATTTAATTTCAACTGGTTTGAAATAGCAGGAGGAAGTGGAACAACTACTTCAACAACTCCTGCCAGTTCAACTTCAACACGCATTGAGGCTGAAAACTGGTCAGGCATGAGTGGTGTTCAGACAGAAAACACCTCAGACGCAGGTGGTGGTAAAGACGTGGGTTGGATAGACAATGGGGATTGGATGAACTACAGCTATAATGCTCCCGCATCCGGTACTTTCACTGTTAGCCTGCGCATAGCAACTATTTATAGTGGCTCACAATTACAGATCAAGAACAGTGCTGGCACTGTCCTGGCTACTGTGAATGTTCCCATCACAGGAGGTTTCCAGACTTGGCAGACAATTACTGCTTCTGTTACTCTACCTGCAGGTTCTCAAACATTAAGATTACAATCATCTGGTACCGCAGGGTTTAACATCAACTGGCTGGAATTGTCTCAAGGTAGTGCAGCTTTGTCGAGCATTCAGGCAAACGGTTCTATTATGACAACCGAAACGACCAATGTAGCCACTACTCCAGCATTGGATGTTTATCCTAATCCAACAACAGATCGATTTGTATTACAGGTAAACAACAGCCTGAGCGGAAATATATCAGTACAGGTTATCAACCTTGCCGGTGCCGTTCAAAAGCAGTTCAGCTTCTCTAAGGCTGCAGGTTCTACCCAGTTCTATATTTCTATCGGTGACCTGGCAGCAGCTACTTACATTGTAAAAGTAACAATGGGTACCTGGTCCGATTCAAGACAAATTGTAAAACAATAAATACTTCAACACCAAATGGCCGGGTAAAACCGGCCTATTATTCCTCTTTCAAATATTAATCTATGAACAAACACAAGCTACCGGTATTAGGCCTTAGCCTGGTACTGCTGATCACATCATGCAAAAAAAATGATGTACAGCATGAAAATACCCTGGGAAACAGACCTGTTGCAGCTGCAATGGCTGCTAGTGCGAAAGCTTCTGAATGGAGTACACTTCCCAACTGGACTTCTTCCAAGGGAGATAAGTTCACAACCTATACTTCTAAGGTTACTGACAGTTCAATCACCAGTTCAGTTACTTCCCGTGGAATGGTCCTGGCCTTTGTAAAGGATGGCTCTACAATCAATGCATTGCCGTTTCAGAAAAAAGGAGCCAATGATTCTTATTATTACTACCAGGTTTCAAATGGTTCTATCTCACTTTCATGTGATAACTATACTGGCACAGCCAACCTAAGTTCAGAAACATTTAAATACTTTGTTTTTACTCCAGAAAAACTAAAAGACCTGGAAAGCCAGGGGTATACTAAAATTAAATTGATGCAATTGGCCTATGAAGATGTTGCAGCCTTGTTTACGAAGTAATCACTGCAAATAAAAAGAGGCCTGTAAAAAGGCCTTTTTTTTTATTTTATACAACACTAATCAACCCTTTGTTAAAAATGCATTTTGTTTTGTTTATACAAAGCAGAATTAAATAGTAACCTAACTATGAAAAAACATTTGTTTTCCAATATAGGAAAGGCATTGTCATTTCTTGTATTGAGCAGTACATTTCTCACAACAACAATAATAGCCCAGGCACCTACTGCCAATAGTTTTTCTTCCTCAGTTCCCTATAATGGTACCTATCGATATGGAGCTAATCCCGGATGGTACGGCAACAACTGGTCTTCAGAAAATGTGGCCGCCCTTTCAATGGGAAGTCCTTCTCTTAATGTGAAAGGTGTAGGCGTTAAGTCATTAAGAATCCCATTATACGATGATCATTTAACTACCTATGGAATTAATGCCGAAGTTTCAAAGTTCCAGTATTATGCAGGCTTGGGGGGAGGTGAAATGACAGCCTTCGTTGGAAATCCATCTCCAGCCAACAGGGAAACAACTACTTTTCCCGGCAGTCCTGAGCAGGCCAAAACTTTTAAAGGCTTGTATGAACCTATTTGGCTTGATGCTGCACAGACACAGATCAATCCTGCCAATACATACGCTAAATACCTCTATGATGTAGTAAAAGTTTATGGTACTTATATAAAATTCTGGGAAGTGATCAACGAACCTGATTATACGTACACTGGTTCAGGATGGATGGGAGATTCAAATCCTCCGCAGGCCGGAAGTTGGTTTGATCATAATCCAACTGCATCTGAATTGGTGAATCTAAGAGCCCCTATCCAGTATTACATCCGTACATTAAGAATTTCATGGGAAGTGATTAAAAAATTGCAGCCCAATTCGTATGTATGTACTGGTGGCATTGGTTACAGGAGTTTCCTTGATGCGATTTTACGAAATACTGACAACCCGGTTGACGGCTCTGTCACTTCAGCATATCCTGCTAAAGGAGGTGCTTATTTCGATGTATTAAGCTTTCACAACTACCCCATGTATGGTTTAAAAACATGGAGCAATGCGATCAATGGGTTCCAGTTTTTTAGACATTCAGATGGAGCAGCTGCTACATTTATTAATTGCAGGAATAACATGGAAAGCGTACTGGGAACATATGGTTATAATGGATCCAGCTATCCAAAAAAACAATATATATGCACTGAAACAGGCGTTTCCCGTTTCTCATCAGGCGACGATTGGGGAAGCCCTGAAGGCCAAAAAAACTATGTGATCAAGGCACAGGTGGCCGCCCAGAAAGTAGGCATCAGGCAGATTTACTGGTACACTATTGGTGACCAGACTGGAACTTCACAGTATGACCAAATGGGTATGTACCGGTATTTTGGAGGCTCATCGCCTTACAATGCCACCCTTACTGACCAGGGAATTGCTGCTAAAACATTGTCTGACCAGTTATATGGAAGAACCTATGATGCCTCAAGGACATCTTTAATGAGCTTACCTGGCAATGTGGATGGTGGTGCATTTCGGGGCAATGATGGTAGCTATGTATATGTTCTTTGGGCAAAAACGCAGACCGATCTTTCTGAAAACGCCTCTGCTTCTTATAGTTTTCCATCATCAGTAGTAATGAGTGGTAATGTTAGCAGAAAGGATTGGAATTTTTCCCAAACAAATACATCTTCCTCTATCAGCTCTTCCAATATTAGTTTAGACGGTAGTCCTAGCTTTTTCGTAGAAGGAACTGGTGGCACTACTACTTCGCCTACACCAGTACCATCCCCTACTCCCACCCCTACCACTACCACTTCAGGTTCTGTAACACGCATTGAAGCTGAAAACTGGTCAGGCATGAGTGGTGTTCAGACTGAAAACACTTCAGACGCAGGTGGTGGTAAAGACGTGGGTTGGATTGATAACGGCGACTGGATGGATTATGCTGTTAG
>NZ_FQUU01000044.1 GCF_900129295.1 Flavisolibacter ginsengisoli DSM 18119 | reverse complement strand
GGTGCCTTCCAGGCAAGTCCGACATTCAGTGGTCTTGCTCCGGGCACATATACAGTAAGAGTAAAGACAACAGGCGGATGTACCTCTTCCGGTACTACAGCTGTAGTTAATGCTGCTATATGCACCTATTGTTCTTATACGCAAGGATTCTGGGGTAATAAAAATGGCTTGGCTATGTTACCAGGCTTATTGACAACATCCATGACTATTGGTCGTCCGGGACATTCTGTAATGATCCCAGCGGGTAGTGCAACCATGGTCAATGGCTTTATGCCAGGTGGCAGCACTCCTGTTGCTTTGGTAGCTGGCGATTGCACCATGTCAACAACCGCAGGTAGTTGCTTCCTGAATTCCTACGTTACAGATCAGGGAAAGATCAACAATGTATTGTTATCACAAACGATCACATTGATGCTTAATACCAGGTTACCTGGAAATCATTTATCAAACTTTATGATTCAGTCCGGATGCCTGGTTACAGGTCGTGGCACTATTGAAATGAACCAAAATGTGGTGAATTATCTCACCTACAATGGTATTACAGCAACTGTCGCTAATTTGCTTGATCTGGCTAACGATGTATTAGGTGGTGCATTAATCCCAGGTACAAATATGGGCACGCAGGCAATGCCACGCATTGTTCCATCTTACAGTGATGTGAATAATGCAGTTGATGCTATTAATAATGCCTTTGATGGATGCTCCCGGTTTATTAGGTATGATCTATGTATAAGTAGTTTAATCACTACTACCAGCAGGATCGCACCAAAATCTATGGAAGTCATTCCAGACCTTGTTAAAGTGAATGCTTATCCTAATCCTTTTAGTGATAAAGTAAGATTTACTATTAGATCTTCCGCATCAGGACAGGGATCACTGGATGTATTCAACATGGTGGGCCAAAAAATAAATACAGTTTTCCAGGGACATGTTAATGCCAATTCGGAAAAGGTAATAGAATACCGTGTGCCAACTGTTGCAAGACAAAACCTGATCTATGTGTTTACCATCAATGGTCAAAAAGTAAGCGGCAAATTGTTGAACGCAAAAGAATAACCAACAGAAAAGCCGACATTTCAAGGATGCCCAATTGGGCATCCTTTTTTTATTTAATCAAATAATCAAGCCCTTATAGGTAGCTAAAATTTAATTCCAAGACTTAATATGAAGGATCTCTGATAATCGGGTTGTAATACATCCTTAAAATAATTCTTATGCTCCATAAAAAAATTGAGATGCTTGCTATGTTTACATATGGAACTAGTTGGTAAAGCTGAACATTTAGACAAGAAGAATATTATTTACGGTTGAGTCTCAGAGTTGAAATAGTTCTAATTCTGGCATTAGATATACTAAACCTTGAATTGAATATTCTTCCATTTCTATGACAGATATCATTGATTTACAAAAACGGGTAGTTTAGATTTGTCTCAGTTATTATAATAATATTATCCTCCTTATTGAATTCATCCTCCAGGTATTATTATTCTTCCCTTATGTAATTACTATTTTGAATTCCAATTCTGTTAAGCCTTCTTTTGGTATCATTATGTAACCATACTTCAAAACGTTTCGTTATGAAATGTTTTACTAACCTGCAACTCCCTGCCTATTTGTTTACCTATGGTAAATCACCACCTACATAAAATTGTAAGAATATCTTATCCTCTAAAAAGCCTGTCCAGAATTGATAAGAACCTTATCAATAATTTAATTATCAAATAATACCATTATGAGAGCATCTACTCAACCTAGCCAGGCAAACTGGCGAACGGCCCTGGCAGGTGGATTCAGGATATTTTCAATTCTATTCCTGCTTTCATTCTATACCAATACTTCTTTAGCCCAGGCAGGTTCTCCGGCTACCGCTCACAGGTGGTTTGCTGGTGATGGCTGGCGGCAAAATACAACAGATAATACACAAACTAACATGTGGGAACCTTTGGTTTTTGCATCTCCAAATCTGCAACCAAAGGGAATTGTACGCTGTGCCAGTTCGGCTGAAACAGAATCAGGTTTGGAAGCAGTTAAAGGCACCTACCATGCTGCAGATTTTTCCATACTTGCTTCTAATTTCAACAACTGTTTCGACCAGCTCACAGAAACACGTACTGCTTCTGTGAATGCACCATCTGAAGGCGAAGACATCGTTTGGTTTAATTTCGATATCAGGCCTTTGGCTGGTACTTACCAGTTCCAGATAGTTTCTAATCAAATACTGGGTTGGGCCTTATATTATGTGGATACTGCGTTTGCACAACCAACAGCTGCTCACGGTGCTACGGGGACTTCCTACCCCCCACTTCCATTAGGCACACCTTCAGGGAATCCTGCTCACCTGGTGTATGCTGATTGTGGTACAAGTGGTAATGGGTGGTCAACGATCACAGTACCTTCATTTACCCTGCCAACCAACTATTACCTTGCTATGTGGTTAAATGATGCCGGTACTGGTGATGGCAAATCCACATTCCCGGGCAGTATGAACCTGACCTACAAGTCCAGGTATGGATGTGGAGGTTCCACATGCACATTAACTTTCCTGAAGGAAGATCTTTCCTGCACAGGCACCGGTTACCAGGCATGTGCATGGTTCGGTGGCAGTGCTGGTCAGTGGACATTGACTGATAATTCTCAAACACCAGCCAGTTCTTACACGGTCACTTATTACCTGGGGAATTCAGATGGTACGGTTGGAGCTATGATAGGCTCACCAACTACAAGTGCTAATCCAACCATTACACTGGGTACTATACCTGACGGAGCCGTTTTTGTAAAAATCTGTGCTGTTTACCCTTATGGAGAAACACATAGCCTGACATTAAATCCTGTCACCGCATATGTGCCGCCTAACACCAGTGGATATATTGCCTGTACCTCTTCAGCAACTACTGGAATATTGGCAGGACCAACTCCTCCTGTAGTAGATGGGGCACCTAATAGCCAGGTATTAAACCTTGCTAAAGGCAATACAGCTCATTTAACAGCAACTTCTACGGGTGGTACCGGTACTATCAGTTATGCATGGACGCAGTTAACTGCAGATGCCAATACTTCCTTTACATTCAATTCTTCTACTGGCAATGCAACCTTTACAGTTAATACCTTACCTAATCCATTGCCAGCATCATATAGCTTTAAAGTTGTGGCTACAGATGCTATTGGCTGCACCAGTGAAGAAACGGTACAGGTAATACCAGACGCTTCGCTGGAACCTTGCGGTATTTATGGCGATAACTCGGTTTGCAACGGTGAAACAGGATTAGTGTACACCTATGGTGATCCTAATACACTGACCCCCTATACCCTTAACACCACTGATTTCGCTTATAAATGGTCAATTACAGGTAATGGAACAATTACAAGCGCGGTTGATAATACCGGAACAGCTACGGTTAATACCAATGGTGATGGCTCATTTGTACTAACAATGACTATTGATAATGTTACAGGTATTCTTCCTGACAGGACTTGTACCTATACTGTTACAGTTAATCCATTGCCAACTTGCTCTATCACAGGCACTAATGTCATATGTTCAGGTACAACAACTTCCTTCACTGCTACGGCAGGCATGACAACGTATGCATGGACAGGACCTGGTGGCTTTACAGCTTCAACTCAAAGCACAGGCAATATCA
>NZ_FQUU01000045.1 GCF_900129295.1 Flavisolibacter ginsengisoli DSM 18119 | reverse complement strand
AGTTACCGTGAGGGTGTATGCACCAGCAGGCAATCCAGATTTATTGGCAGTAGTGGCTACTTCAACATTGGAAGCATTCTTCCAGCTATAATGTACAGTGCCCACAGCATTGCTTACCGTACCAGCTGTTACTGTTCCATTAGTTCCTCCAAAACATGTGACATCCGTTTTACTGCTGGCACCCAGGGACAAGGCAGCAGAAGGACCTGTAAGGGTCACTACTTTTGAAAAAGTACATGACTTGCTATCAGAGATCACGCAGGTATATGTTCCCTTGGTAAGGCCTGTAAGATCTTCACTAGTTGACTGCCCGGATGGTATACTTCCTCCATTGCTTGCAGACCAGGAGAAAGTGTATGGTGCAGTTCCGCCAAAAGGCGTTAGATTGATGGTACCATTTGATGCTCCAAAACAGGTAAGGTTACCTGCAACTGCACTTCCATTCACCCCTGCATTGATTTGAATCTCAGGCAATGTTCCGCATTTTGGATTGATAGTGGCGGAATTAATGGTAGCACAGGTGCTTTTAGGTGAAGCATCTGTCCATGCAAGAAATAGGTCTTTAATTTTTAAAGCATCCCCACAGGTATAAGTAATAGTATTAAAATCCTTACTATATGAACTTGGCAAAGGCCCGGTTGGTGGTATAGGTCCTGAACAACCCTTTATGGGTGATGTTTCTACGCTATTATCTGCATGGGTAATGACCAGGGTCCCCCAAAAGGCAAATGCCGTTCTCGATGAACCTGTTTTATTATTGATGGCCAGGGTAAGTGTTCTTGTCAGTATTGTCCCCGGAGTACAAGAATTACAGGTATTGCCCCCCGTTAGCGTTGCACCCACCAATTCCAGGTCTTTGGAAGTACAAGAGCTCGCGGATGGAAAAGTGGTAGTTGTTTGCGCAAAAGCAACAAGCCCCACTACTAAAAAGTATAAAAGGAAAAAAACAGATTTAGGGAATAAGCTAAAGAGATTTCTCTTATGCTCGCATTGCTGGCCAGGTAAAGCAAAATGCTTTGAATCAGAAGTAGTAACTCTTCTCATAATTGTAGTATTTAGGTTGTGATAATTGACAAAAGGAGGATGGCCCACATGGTGCGGGTGGAAGTTGGAATTCCCTTGAGTAACTGGCATAAATGCAATCGTTTTGATTGATAAATGAAGAACAGGAATGCTTCCGGGGATTGATTAAAGCTGGTTCGGGGGACGGCAATAGCCATCCATTCCTAGAATTTTGGATGAAGTGCACAAGTAGCCTGGCTGAAGAAGATCAGTTCATCTACATCTAAGGCTTATCGGTATACTTTGGTGTTATAGGCGCAGTTAGTTACCAGGGTTGGATCAATAAGAAACAGGTTGCTATCCAGGTTTAGGAGAGGACATCGCCGTTACTCGAGGAGTGCGGAAAGAAGTTTCAGGGGTTGAATGAAGTGTCGTTGCGGTTTAAACAGGATAGGTGATAACTCTTACTAATTTACTTCAATAAATCAATATGCATCATGATCTCACCAATTATTTTAAAAATATTTCTCAGCGCCTGGTGGCAGCTTCCTTTCTTTTCCAAAACTAACTAACCATTCATCATGGATAGTGCTAAATACTTCTATCCTGCTGAGGTATAAGACCTAACACCCATTCCCGGCCAATCCGGCCAAAAGCGGACAAAACCGGTCATTTCCGGCCAAACCGGCCATACCCGGCCATGGCATTTTTACATTGCTAAAAAGCTTAGTATTCTTGTGAAGGCAAGCAGCTAACAGGGGCCTAACGATCATGATCAACTGTTTTCGGCAAGCCGCATTTATTCATTTTTAAAAACCAATATTTTATGGCCAAGCAAAGAAGTATCATCAAACTGGATGGTACCATTTCAGACATCACTTTTTACAAAACAGCCGATGGCTACCTGGCAAAGGAAAAATCAGCCATTTCTGCCAACCGCATTGCCACCGACCCTGCCTTTGAAAGGACAAGGGAGAACGGAATTGAATTCGGCCATGCAGGTGCAGCGGCCAAACTGCTCCGCAAATCCATCCGTCCCCTGCTCAACAAGGGCAGGGACCGCAGGGTAGGCAGCCGCCTGACCAAAGAAATGATGAAGGTGGTGAAATCGGATGCTACCAGCACCCGCGGACAACGCAATGTGCTGGATGGTGAAACCGAAATGCTCGAGGGCTTTGACTTTAACATCAACGCACCACTGGGCAGCACCTTGTTTGCACCTTACGTGGCAACCATCGACCGCACCACGGGCACCTCAGGGGTCAACCTGTCGCCTTTTGTACCGGCAGATGCCATTGCCGCACCGGATGGTGCTACGCACTTCAGCATTGTAAGTGCCGGCGTGGAGATTGATTTTGAAGGCGGCGTGACCGTTCAGCAGATCTCCGACAGCGGCATAATGCCACTGGGCAACACGGCCGGATCGGCAGTAACGATGACGCACACACTGACAGCGAACAGCACACACCCGATTTTCGTATTACTGGGCGTGCAGTTCTTCCAGGACGTGAACGGCATCAAGTACAGCCTGAAGAACGGCGGTTACAATGCGCTGGGCCTGGTGAAGGTGAGCGGACTGTAATTCATAGAGGGAGGAAGGTCTCTTCCTCTCCTTTTTTCAACCGTTGCTAATTTTTAAAAGCCCGTTTTTAATCCTTATGCTATGAAAACCAATGTTGTGACACTTGAACTGGTCCGAAGCTATTACCCTTCGGGTACCAATGGGAATATCTATGCCGGCGGCGCGCTGGTATGCCATAGCATTGAACTGCCATGGAAAGACAACCAGCACCGGGTATCCTGTATTCCCGAGGGAACGTATGCCATAGGAAGGCGGTTCAGCCCTAAGTTTGGCTGGCACCTGGAGGTAAAGGATGTGCCCGCGCGGTCCAATATCCTGGTACATCCTGCCAATGATGCCCTGCACGAACTGAAAGGCTGCATTGCTCCTGTATCACAGCTTTCCGGTGCCGGAAAAGGGGTGCGGTCAAGGCTTGCCATGGAAAAGCTTTGCGCCCTTCTTTTCCCGGTATTGGAAAACAAGACAACCGTAATGATCACTATTAAATCAGAAAACCATGAACCTCATACAAAGATTCTCAGCCCCCACCCCGTCCTTCTTCAGGAAGTTGCGTAACGTGGCGCTGGTGCTGACGGCTGTCAGCGGCAGCCTGCTGGCAGCGCCCGTGGTGCTACCGGCCCTGGTGGTGCAACTGGCTTCCTACCTGGCAGTAGCAGGCAGTGTAGCCATGGCCGTTAGCCAGGCCACTACGGAGGAAGGCACACCTGTTCCTCCGGAAGGTTATGAACCCTGACGGAAGCACAAGGGCAGGCACTGTAGGCGGCACACTGCTGGTGCTGCTGCAACTGATGCCCGGTGAGGTAATGAAGACCACCCTGCTGGCCTTCATTGGAGCCGTGGTCAGTTTCGGCACCTCGCTGCTATTGAAATGGCTGGTGAAGTGGTGGAGAAAAAGAGGCCTGTAATGGGCCTCTTTTTTAGTCGGGAGTCGGGAGTCTGTAGGCGGGAGTCGGGAGTTTTGAACCACGGTGTCACAATGGCACGGAGAAGCACAGAGATATTTAGCCACTAAG
>NZ_FQUU01000042.1 GCF_900129295.1 Flavisolibacter ginsengisoli DSM 18119 | reverse complement strand
AAAAGAATATATTTTGTACTTTAGTTTTTCAATCGGCTTCAGTTGCCATACTGACACTTATAAAATACCAGCACAGCCGCAAGCCGTAAACGTTGGCAGTAATGCTATCTCAAACCACTATGGTAACTAAAATCAATCGAGACAATTGCCTAAAAGAGTTTTCGAACTTTCCTTTAAGACATTACGACGAGGCTACAGACGAGGAAGAATATTTTTATCCCGCGGTATTTGCTACTCAATGGCTAAAGGTTGCATCAAATGACAAAATTGAAAGCACCGAACTTTTAGCTTCAGAGTTAACCAAACTAATGAAACAACTCTGTTATTCTAAGCTCATTATTCTTGGAGACACAGAGCAAAGTTGGGTTTCTAAACTCTCTTTGGAGCGGAATGATTATGAACCTTTAATCGAGGCATTGCGATACTTGGCGTATAATAACATTGATACATACTTCAATGGCGGCTTGCAAGTATCAGACACAGACCTTTACGAATTCTTAAAACACTTTTACTGTTTGACAAGTTGCGATGCTTCGCTTCCCTATTTTCATTTTATGGATATAGACCAAAATTTTATTGGATTCATCCATTACAGCGGTGAAATGAGGATTGACACAATGAACAAAGGGACACAACTACTATTGGAAAGAGCCATAAAACAAACAAGGTTTATAAAAGTTTTGCAGAGAGCTAAGTAAGTTTCCGTTTGACAAAAAGCACATGCAGGCAACATGGTATTAATGCAATGGTGGCTGACGTGCATGTTACGAGCTTTAGATTTTCAAATCAACATTTTATCTTTAACCAAAACTGACGGAACAGGAAATGCCACCACTGCATAAATACCCGTTCCGTTGCCAGCAATGTGGCGAGACGCTACTAATGCAAACATGAATTTCATATCAAAAATATTTTCTAAGCTCATTCCAGAACGACACCTGACGAATAGCAATTCAGGTATGACGTTCGACAAGATGTTTGAAGAACTCGGTGCTTTTGAATATGATGACACTGGCTTTACCATTCATTACGAAGACTTCATCAAACGGCTTGCCTGGTCTGACATTACGCAACTAAACGTGTATAAAGTTGACCAATTCACCATCGACAGAATAGATATGGAAATAGTGTACGGCGACAAAGCATTTACGATCAGTGAAGAACTTCCAGGCTGGTATCAGTTTGTTTTAAAAACCAAAGAAATCTTCCCGACAATTCCTAAAGATTGGGACATCAAAATCATCCAACCAGCTTTTGTGACCAATTACACAACCATTTACGAGAAGACAAAACTCGACAAGTAGCAGTCTGTTTATCAACACTGCTGGCAACACGATTTTGCTGCCATAGCGGAAGCAGTGCATGTACTCTGCACAATATTTCTAATTATCTTCCGTACTTAAACCAAACAACGGAAACACAGACTGCCGCTACAGCAGCAAGCTCTTTTCCGTTGGCAGTCATGCAAAAAGCAACTAATCCTAACAAATGAAAATTATTGGACTTCTCCTTTCGCTTATTTTGACACATTCCTGTTTTGCACAGTTCAAACTAACAAAACTGGACAAGAACTCAGTTCCTAAAAACATTCATTATTCTGGCAAAATTTTGCAAGCGGTTCGTTGGACAGACAACACTGGAGACAATATTGTCCTTCTAACAGCGACAGACAAAACGCAGAGCAAAAATGCACCTGATGACAGTTACATCGACGGAGCTTTATATGCCTATCATTACTTGGTTTTGGGTGACAGCATTAAACAGACATGGCGAGTTACTGATTATGTAAAAGAGTGTCCTGTTGATATGTTCCTCTGTTTTGTTGACAAGACTTTTGCGGTGACTGACCTGAACAAAGACGGCAACGCAGAAATTTGGATAATGTACAAGGTTTCTTGCCAAGGTGACGTTAGTCCTGTGCCCATGAAAATTATTATGTATGAGGACAATAAAAAGTTTGCCGTTCGGGGTACAACGAGGGTTGAACCGTCGCCAAACAAGTTTATGGGTGGTGAATTTACTTTTGATGAAACATTCAAAGGTGCACCATGGGAGTTTCGACAATACGCAGAGAAGCTTTGGCAACAGCACAAAGTTGAAACGTGGAAACAGTGAGACGTGCACGAACTGCCAACATCGGTTTTGTGCTATGGCGGCTGGACGAACAAGGGTTCAACTTTTGGTTTTCAATTTGGCGGTATATCTTTAACCAAGGCTGACGAACCACAGAACGCCGCCACAGGCACAAAACCGTCAGCGTTAGCTGTAATTATATTTGGACACAATAATCTATGCCGTTTACCTTTTCTCATCCAGCCATAATACTTCCGTTGACAACAACTAAACGGCTTCGGCTTTCAGCGACAGGACTTATTGTTGGTAGCATGACACCTGACTTCGAATATTTCATTCGTATGAAAGTTCAAAGTGATTACAGCCACACATTAGCCGGACTCTTTTGGTTTGACCTTCCATTAGGACTTATTCTATGTTTTATTTATCACGGTATTGTTCGGAACTGCTTTATTGACAATGCTCCCGCTTTCATTCAAAAGCGCCTCGACAAATTCAAGTCATTTAACTGGATAAAATATTTTTCATTAAACTGGTTTATCGTTTGTATTTCTGTTATAATCGGAGCATTTTCTCACTTGCTTTGGGACAGTTTTACTCATGAAACAGGCTATTTTGTTGAAAGAAGTTCTCTATTAAAAGAATCAGTGCATTTGAATGGCTTAGCAGTACCAATTTATAAAGTCATTCAACATCTAAGCAGCTTAATTGGTGGACTTATCACAGTAACCGCTTTTTTGACAATTGAAAGGACTACAACTATGACAAGTGACAACATTTCTAAATATTGGCTCTCCATTGTTCTAATAATATTGACTATTGTGCTACTTAGACTTTTCTTCGGGTTACAATTAAACCAATATGGAAATCTTATAGTGACAATAATTTCAGCCGGACTTGCTGCACTAATATTGACACCTTTAATTCTGAAAAGAGAGAATAAATACAGCTAACATTCGGTTTTGCGTTATGGCGGCTTGACGAATAAATGCTGAACAATCGTTTTTCAATTTATCTTTTGTTCTATATTCGGCTGACGTAACGCTGTTGCTGCCACAAACGCAAAGCCGGCACTCGTTGGTGGCAATATTGAAAAAGCCTCCGTTCCAAAACCAAGTTGACAGAAAACCTACAGAGTGACACAGACTTTCAGCAAAACCAAACTCAATCGCATGTTTCGCTTAGGTTATCACCTTGCCTTTGAGACAAAACCAAAAAAGAAAGATTGGGTGGACATTTTCAATCTATGGTCATGTGCCGCTTCAGGTGGACACAAACGAGCACAATTTTATCTAGCGACATGCTATGACCAAGGTTTAGAAACTGAAAAAAATGTAGAAGAAGCCTACAAATGGTTTCTAAAAGCTGCAAATCAAGGACACATGGAAAGCCAGTATAACATTGGCTTTTTTTACTTCAAAGGCGAAGTAGTGAAGCAAAATTATAAGAAAGCGGTTCATTGGTACACTTTAGCTGCAACGAATGGCGACACAGAAGCACAAAGAGACTTGGGATATTGCTATCACTACGGCTTGGGTGTGACCATTGACGACGTGAAAGCTGTTTACTGGTATAAAAGGGCGGCAAGCAAAAACGACCCAAAAGCTCTTTACAACCTGGGACTTTGCTACAAAAATGGACACGGAGTGAGACAGTCAAATAAGTGGGCAAAGCACTATTTTGACAAAGCGGTGGCATTGGGGCATAAGCAAGCTGCAAAGGAATTAAAAGCTGTTGTTTGACGATAATACTGCCACCAACAGCAGTTCCTATGTAAAGAGATAGCTGGTTGTTCTCATAAAGTTACGTTGACTTTCAAGGGTTTTCCAAATATTCTGGTGTTGCTGGCTTTCGTTGCTG
>NZ_FQUU01000008.1 GCF_900129295.1 Flavisolibacter ginsengisoli DSM 18119 | reverse complement strand
CAGTGCCAGGATACGGTAACGCTGCACTTAACCATCAAACAATTGACTACATCCATTACAACAGTTACAGTATGTCCTAACCAATTGCCTTATACGTGGAATGGAAAACAATATACCCAGGCAGGTACATATACTTACATTACTACCAATGCAGCAGGTTGTGATTCGGTTGCTTCACTGGTACTGGAAATAGCACAGGTAATTACCGGCAACACAGATAACGTAACCGTTTGCGCCAATAGCCTTCCTTACGTCTGGAATGGTCAGAATATTATGCAGGCAGGTACCTATAATGCCACACTTAAAAACACGGCAGGTTGTGATTCGGTTGTGACATTAAACCTTGTAACCACACCTCTGGCAACTGCAACAGTTAGTGGAGGCAATCCAATTTGCGCAGGAGCCAGCACAACCCTGGCCATAACATTAACTGGTTCTGCTCCGTGGACGGTTGTATATTCTGATGGTGTAACCAATCATGTGATCAACAATATAGCTGCTTCGCCATATGAATTAACTGTATCACCAACGGCAACCACTACGTATACTTTATTGAGTGTTACAGATGCCAAGTGCAGTAATAACGCACCTAACAGTGCCATAACGATCACTGTTCAAACGCAGCAATCAGGTATAAGGTATCCGAATGTGACAACTACGGCCAACACAGCCACTCCATTGCAGGCAAGAAACCTGGGAAGTAACTATACTTACCAGTGGAACCCTCCTGTTGGATTGAACCGTACGGATGTAATTGATCCGGTATTTAATTATGACAATTCAGTGCAGTATACCATTACCCTTACGCCTGACAATGGCTGTAAAGTGATAGATACGGTGCTCGTCATTATGCGTGACCAGGGCCAATTGATCCGCTCCGATATATTTGTTCCAAAAGCATGGAGTCCTAATAAAGATGGGCATAATGATGTGTTGCGACCACTGTGTGTAAACATAGCCGAGATCTATTATTTCAGGATATTTGATCGTTGGGGTCAGTTGATGTTCGAGACCAATGAGATAGGTAAGGGTTGGGATGGTATATTTAATGGCAAGGCACAGGTGCAGGATGTGTATACCTGGACATTGGAAGCAAGAGGTGAAGATGGTAAACATTATAAACGGAGTGGTAATTCCATATTAATGAGGTAAAATTGTATATGAGAAAGATCCTGGTATTGACAGCTTTTATATGGGCCCTTGGGGCCGGGAAAAGCTATGCCCAGGATCCAAGCTTCTCCCAGTTTTTCTCTTCTCCGCTTAATATCAATCCTGCATTAACAGCCAATATTAATGCTGACTGGCGCATGGTTTCCAATCTCAGGGACCAGTGGATAGGACCTGCCAGTCCCTATATGACCGGCTCTATTTCCTATGACCGAAAGGTGATGCAAAATAAGATGTCTGGGGTTGAAGAGGGAAATGTGATGGGAGTGGGAGGGATGTTGATGTTTGACAGGGCCATGGGGGGAATAGCCAAAAGTATTTATGGATCACTGGATATTTCCTACCGGATCAAACTCATAGATGCAGGCAATAAGCACAAATTGGGAATTGGCTTCGGCGGTATTTATGGTCACCGCACTGTTGACTTTAGCCGGCTGGATTGGGAAGAGCAGTTTACAGGGTATGGATTTAATACAAATCTGCCTACAGGAGAGGCGGCCCTTGCCAATATGAAGGGGTACATTTCTTTAAGTGCAGGACTTACCTATAGCATCAGTAATGAAACCAGTAACCTTGATTTTGGAGTAGCAGCTTTTCATGTGAATAAGCCAAAGCAAACCTTCCTGGAGGATGATAAACAGGTATTGGCCATCCGCAAAGTGGGTCATGCCAATTATGAAACTTTCCTTGATGAGCGAACAGTGCTTAATATCAATGGCATTTACCAGTTCCAGGACCAGGCAAAGTATTTCTCTGTTGGTGGGGCTGTAGGTTATTACCTGGAAGATGAAAATGAATCTTTAATCACAGCAGGCGTATGGTACTGGTCAAAGAATGCCATTGTGCCGTATGTAGGCCTTGCCTATAAGGATATGCAGTTTGGTGTAAGCTATGATCTTACTGTTTCAAAACTCAACCAGGCTACCCGCAAACCTAATACGTTTGAGGTATCTGTCATTCTACGGGGAACTAAGCCAGCCACTGGCATTATTCCATGCCCCTGGAAGTAATAGAATCCATTCATAGCCTAGGTAGTTAATGCAGAAAAAACTCTTCACTTTTTCTCCAGTTATTTTATTCTTATTAATATCAGGACATATAGATTGAAAATAATAATGCCCATTCTTATCAGGAATGGGCATTATTGAAATAGGTTTATGATCTTATTTAGCCAACAATTTAAAAGAAGCTTCTTTCACATCTGATGAATTGGTACCAATGAATACTTTAAAGTCTCCAGGTTCTGAAACCCATTTCAGATCACTATTATAGAATTTGAGGTCATTTACTCCAATAGTAAAACTTACTTTCCTGGATTCACCTGGTTTGAGGCTTATTTTTTGAAAGCCTTTCAGTTCTTTTACCGGGCGGGATACACTACCCACCAAATCACGGATATATAACTGCACTACTTCCTTTCCTTCTTTAGTTCCCGTATTGGTAACCGTTACAGAGGCTGTGATTTTGTCCGTAGGGTGCATTTGATCCTTGCTTAGCGTGATATTGCTATAATTAAAACTGGTATAGCTTAATCCATAACCAAAGGGATATACGGGTTCGTTGGAAACATCGAGGTAATTGGACCTGAATTTCTGGAACCATTTTCCCTGTTCAAGGGGACGGCCTGTATTCATATGGCTGTAATAAATGGGTATCTGACCTACATTCTGAGGGAATGTTGTTGTCAGTTTCCCGGATGGATTCACATCACCAAACAATACATCACCAATGGCATTGCCTGCCTCAGAGCCTCCAAACCAAACATTCAGTATGGCTGGTACATGCTCCGATTCCCATTTGATGGTGAGGGGTCTACCGGTGAACAATACCAATACTACAGGTTTACCTGTTTTTAACAACGCAGCTAAAAGGTCTTTTTGTGTTTGGGGTATATCAATATTGGAACGGCTGGAACTTTCTCCACTCATTTCTGCCGCTTCACCTACAGCTGCTACAATAACATCGGCCTGTGCTGCAATGTCAAGTGCCTGTTGTAGTAAGGTTGCTGCAGAACTGGTATCGCGTTTCAGTGTTTTTCCAAACATGGTAGCTCTTTCAACGAATGCACTATCCGCATCCAGGTTGGCACCTTTTGCATAAAGTATTTTGGCATTATTCCCTGCCACATTTTTAAGTCCTTCTAATACAGTAATAGGCTTGGTGAAGTCCGTGGCTACACTCCAGGTACCAGGCATATTCTCACGTGCATCTGCCAATGGGCCTACCAATGCAATAGTACCGGATTTCTTAAGAGGCAGCACATTGTTTTGGTTTTTCAACAGCACAAAGCTTTCAGCGGCTATGCTCCTGGAATCTTTCAGGTTTTGGGGTGTATAGATCTCGGTTTTGGAGCGTTGAACATCGCAGTATTTGTAAGGATCATCAAACAGGCCCAGTTTATATTTAGCTTCCAGCACACGCCTGCAGGCTACATCTATTTCCTGCTGGGTAACCTTTCCCTCTTTTAATGATTTTTTTAATGTGGTCAGGAAGCCTTCACCCACCATGTCCATATCAACTCCGGCTTTAAGTGCCAATGCAGAAACAGTTTGGAGGTCACCCATGCCATGATCAATCATTTCATTGATGGCAGTATAATCTGTAACCACGAATCCTTTGAATCCCCACTGCTTACGTAAAAGGTCAGTCATCAACCAACGGTTGGCGCTGGCTGGTATTCCGTCGATTGTATTAAAAGAACTCATCACACTTCCGGCTCCGGCATCAATGGCTGCCTTATAAGGTGGCAGGTATTCATTGTACATGCGGAAATGACTCATATCCGTAGTATTGTAATCGCGTCCTGCTTCTGCTGCACCATATAATGCAAAATGCTTGACGCAGGCCATGATGGTATTGTTCTTTGTAAGATCCGTGCCCTGGTAACCTCTTACCATTGCCCTTGCAATCTCAGAACCCAGGTAAGGGTCTTCACCACTTCCTTCCGCAATACGTCCCCAACGCGGATCACGGGCAATATCTACCATAGGAGAGAACGTCCAGCAAATTCCATCCGCACTGGCTTCAGTGGCAGCTATCCTTGCAGATTTTTCTATTGCATCCATGTTCCAGGTACAGGCCAAACCCAACGGGATAGGGAAGGCCGTCTGGTAGCCATGGATGACATCCATTCCAAATATGAGGGGGATCTTCAGGCGGCTATCTTCTACGGCCACTCTTTGCACTTCCCTTATCTTTTCTACCCCTTTAATATTGAACAATCCACCTACCTTGCCAGCCTTGATCTTGCCGGCAATATCAGAACTGCTGGCCTGGCCTGTTGTAATATCTCCGGCCCCCGGTAAGTTCAATTGACCCAGCTTTTCATCAAGGGTCATTTTGCTCATCAGGTTTTTGACAAAGCTGTTCATTTTAGTATCACCGATATTACTCTTAGCCTGGCTGCTGGCGCTATTAGCTGCGAACAGCAACAAGGCTGCTGCTATTATTTTGAATCCTTTCATTGCTTTATTTTAAAAGATATGGTTTAATTATTTCCTGCCATAAGGCGTAGCCCTTTTCATTCATGTGTAAATTATCTTCAATAAAGATATCACTCCTCGGTTTATGGTCAGCCCCGAGCATGGCATCATAAATATTGATAAAGGCGCTGTTTTTTTGTTTTGCCAGGAATGCTTTGATCATGGCATTGGCCCTTTTCATTTTTGGCATAAGATGCACACGGCTGGGGCTGGGTTTTATAGATACATAGGCAATATTTGCTTTCGGTTCATTCTTGCGGATGATATTAAACAATGTCTTAAACCTGCTTAATACCATTAGTGGCGTTACTGCATCTGAAGAAGCCAGGTCATTATCACCACAATAAATAACTACCTGTTTTGGATGGTATTTCAAAATGGTCTCAGGTGCAAAATGGATAACATCCGGTAGTGTTGAACCACCGAAACCCCTGTTGATAATAGTATAGCCAGGGAAATAATCAGATACATTCGTCCACTTGGTAAAAGAAGAACTGCCAACAAATACGATTGCATGGCGGGGAGGTGCAGAAATGCTATCAGCTCTTTTGAATGCCTGGATATCATTTTGATACGGTACCTGGGCCACTACAGTTTCCTTGCATCCTGCGAGGATCATTAAGCCGATCAGGAATTTCATAATTCTTATCATACGCTGCTATTTAAGATTAATCAACACGCATCACTTTTGTTCTTTGTGATACCCCATTTTCATTGATGGCCTCAATCTGGAAATAATAAGGCTTCGTTCTATCCATACCCTTATAATAATATTCATTGGCATTATAGATCATGATATTATTATACAATTTATCAGGAGCTGTGCCCATATAAATATTGTAAGCATAGGCATTATTTACCGGCTCCCATTTGATCCAGGCACTTCGTTTGTCCTTTTCAGTTCTCAATACAATAAAACTTTTTACTGTATCAGGAATATTTCCTGGCCCTTTCCCAAAAACCCGGAAGCCACTGATAGCAAATTTGCCCGTGGGCATATGTATATTTTCCAGCTTCAGAAATCTTGTTTGTACAGGTTTGGATAGTTCAATGTAATCATGTGGCACATCTGTCCTGTTCTTGCTTTTATCTATCAATAGCTGCCATTTTTTACCATCATTGGACTCATAGATCTTATATTGGTGGTAAACATTCAATGACTTTCCCAGGAATGAGGAATCTACATCCTGGTCAGCATAATTTAGCTGTATGGCATTTACTGTAGACATTGCACCAAGATCTGTTTGTATCCATTCTCCTTTGTCTGCTGACCTGGCGCTCCAATAGGATTTGATGTTTTCATCAACGGCATTATTGGGATAGTAGCTGCCGAGTGTGGATGATACCTGTACCGGTTTATTATAATTCAGCAACATCCACCCTGTGAATCCCCCATGTTCTGCTTTGTCCTGGTAGGGTGCCCAATGGGGATAATCACCGAAGGCTGTATTGCACCACATCACATCATCCTTATCAAAGCCGGCAGGCCATATGCCCAGTCGGCGTTCAAAATTATTCTTCACTGAAATAGAGATGGTAGATATGTGCCAATAGTTGTTTTGATTATCCGTGAAAGTAGAACCATGTCCTGCTCCGCGGGCAAACCCACCAGCTTTCCAGGAGAGTGGGTCTGATTGTGGAGTGAAATAACCTAATGGTTCCGGGCCGACAACTACACCATCTGCATAGCCGCTGAATTCTGTACCGGGAGCTCCATATTGTAAATAATATTTTCCATTGTGTTTGGTCATCCAGGCACCTTCGATAAAAGGATCAAGGAATGTATTGTCAAGGTATTCTCCAAATCTTTGCCATCCATACCTGTCCGGTTCCAACAGGTACATTTCTTTTCTTGTTCCTATCGGCTGCATGGTTTTTCTATTCAATTCCACGCCATATAAAGGATATTTATTGCTGCTTCCATTATACATATAAAACCGGCCGTCAGTGTCTGTGAAAAATGCAGGATCCCATCCCCCGATATCGAATGAATCCACAAGAGGTTTCCATTCATTAGCCTTAGGATTGGTACTCATCCAGATAGTGAATTGACGGGTATAGGTAGATCCGAATACAAGCATGGTATCGCCAATGATCCCTACTGCGGGTGCACACAATTCGTCATATCCTTCATTCCAGGGTCGGAGGAATCGTTTGGATACATAATTCCATTTGAGCATGTCATGACTCCACCAATATCCCCACTGGTTGGTAGAAAACAGGTAAAAGTCTCCTTTGTAGTTAACGATCACAGGGTCTGCCGTTGCCCTGTGTCTTCCCCATTCACTGAAATTAGGTATGGGCGTATAGCCATAATCAATATTAATGGGGTTGCAAAAGGTTTTTTGATTTGCCTGGGCGAACAATTCATTTTTGCCAGGAATAATAAACAAGAGCGATAAGAGATAGCGGGTAAATTTCTTCATAGTGCTTATTTATGATGAGAGAAAAGCCAGGGCAACAATTCTTTTTCTGCTAAGGCCGAGTCCCAGCTATTGTGATTGGCATCGGGGTACAAAGTTAACCTTACCTCAGCACCAGCCGCTTTTAATGCTGCTGCCATGATCTTACTGTGAACCGGGTCTACAACATTGTCTTTTAAACCATGAAAGATCCACCATGCAGTATTCTTCATTTCACTTGCACTGGAGGCATTGGCACCTCCGCAAATGGCAAAAGCTGCTGCGAAAAGTTTTGGTTTTCTTCTTACCAGTTCAAAAGTTCCCATGCCACCCATGGATAATCCACCCACATACAGCTTGCTTTCATCCAGGCGATATTCTTTAGAAAGTTGCTTTATTAAGCCCAATAATAAGGTCATGGCTTTTGTAGGCTCCCCATCTTCCTGGAAATTAAAAAACCGTGTTTTTTGTATGGTGTCTGAAATGATGTTTACATTACTCCAATAGCTGTTCCTGCTGCACTGAGGAAATACCACTATAGCCTTGTACTGGTTCCTGATGGAATCTCTTAAAAAAAACTCCCCGCCATGGATCAACTGTGACTTATTATCATTTCCCCTTTCTCCTGAACCATGAAGGAATAAGATCAAAGGATACTTAATGGACGGGTTATAATCAACAGGCAATAACACCCTGTAGGGCATGGTGTCTTTTTTGTCAATATAATACTGGTGTTTATATAAGGAAGTGTCCTGGGCCATCACACTAAAAGGTAAGAAAAACAGGATGTATAAAAAGAACCTTAGCTGTATATGCATTCTTACCGGTTTTGCGTTCATGCTGCCTGTTTTTTGTTATAGAGCAAATGATCTAAGCTATACTTTCCCGGCCCTATGAAAAAGAATACCAGGGCCAGTAATACAAACATAAAGGGATGTTGATCTTCGTACCAAATTTTTCCTGTGCCTACAAAGAAGGTGATATAGAACATGGTAACAGCAATAAGCAATGAGGCCACTCTTGTCCATAATCCTGCAGATAGCAATAATCCACCGGCTAACTCTGCGCTCTTTCCCACATAGATCCTGCTAACTGCAGTGGCATCTTTAAATTGATCCCATTGCAGGTAGGTATTCATTTTCTCATCATCAAATACTTCCCATCCATGGTATACCATAAATGCGCCAACAAACACCCTTATAAAGGCAAGACCGTAATGTGGCCAGATGGGCGAAGTGGAAAATAAGTTCATATTGTATGGAGCCATTTTATTTCAATGCCTCGTCTTTTTCCTTATCAAGGAAATTTGTACTTACCATAGCGGCACTGTGGTTTTCCATCATAGCTTCGTCTTCCACTACCTGGAGGGGTATTGTACTTGATTGGGAAGGCTCATTATAAGGCACATTACTGCTCCTGTTATACACACTTA
This sequence comes from Flavisolibacter ginsengisoli DSM 18119, assembly GCF_900129295.1. GTDB lineage: Bacteria > Bacteroidota > Bacteroidia > Chitinophagales > Chitinophagaceae > Flavisolibacter > Flavisolibacter ginsengisoli. The sequence continues at coordinate 189,490 of NZ_FQUU01000008.1, read as the reverse complement.
TCAGTGACCAGCGTGGCTTCTCTGAAAGATTGGCTTCCGACCTGTGCAGCAGGTTGCTGTGAAAGAACAGTGCATCTCCCGGAGACAACTCAACGTATACATGTTCCATTGTTTTCAGTGCAAGGTCAACATAATGTTGCGAAGCACCCACCTGTTCTCCTGCAAAACCATGTTCTAACCGACCCATTTTATGAGATCCCTTTATAACCTGCAGGCATCCATTTGCCTTGTTGGCTTCTGTGATGGCGATCATCACCGACATCATTTGGTCGGGAAATAAAAACTCGTTCTTATACCAGTATCCATAGTCCTGGTGCCATTCCCAGGCGCCACCAACGCGTGGTTCCTTTTGCATCAGTTTAGAGTGAAAATGACAAACTGCAGCATTACCATCCAGTAGCTTATCTACAGATTCAACCATTTTCCTGCTCCTGGTAAGCAAGCCATAAGCATCGTCACCCGGGGTGTACCATAAGGTTAGTTTAGTTTTTTTTCCTGACTGGTCATTTAAGTCAAAGGCATGCTGCCGCATGGTTTCGTCACCGGTTGCGATCTTATACAATTTATTGGCTTCATCGGCAGCAAGGAAACTCTTGATAATTACATAACCATCACGATGGTAATCACTGATCTGCCGGCTGGAGAGTTGAAAAGTTGACATAGCTGGTGTTTTAAGGGTTTATAAAATTAATCCTTATTGGTTGATCGAAAATGATTGGTTAAACCATTGGCCATGGAAACCTGCTTTTTAATTTTATTTTCATGCCTGTGTCAGATGATTTCCTGGCTGCTTCAATTATTTCCAATACATGTAAAGCATGTTCTACATTGATACGTGGTTCTTTTCCCGTTACAATACTTTCTCCGGTTACCCTTGCGCCTTCCTGCCATTCATATCCGCCTTTTTCTGTTTCCAGCAATTGCGGCGGTTCTGTTTCTGAATTGTCAAGAACAACACCATTTGTTTCCCAATCATAACCTATCAGCCGCATATTCCCTTTGTTCCCAAAAATCTGTATTGAATGCAGTTTCTGATCTTTAGCCTCATGACCGTGTGTGTCAAAAAAATTGAACCCACACATGACATGACTAATCACTCCTTTATCATGTTCTAAAAGAAGATGTGCATTATCCTCTGCTTCTACTTTTATTTTTCCTTTGTCATCCACAGTTCTCTCGGGTGTAATAATGCTTGTCATGGCCATTACAGCCTTAGCAGGCCCCAGCAACCCTGTTAGGGTGGCCATATTATACACACCAAGGTCTGGCATGCTGCCACCACCTTTTTCGTAAAAGAAAGCCGACCACCCGGGGCATGGGCACTTGCCAGGCGTCCTAATTTACCTGCTTGTATAGTCTTGCTCATAAATGCAAACTGCGGGCTGTTTACTACAGCCGGGGCACCCCAAATGTGTAGTTTTTTGGCTTTCGCCAGGTCAAGCAATGCCTTGCCTTCGGCATAAGTATTGGCCATGGGTTTTTCACTCCACACATGCCTCCCTGCCTGCAATGCCTTTTTATTCAGGTCTCCATGAACCTGCATATCAGTTAGTGTAACCATCATGTCAAAAGGCACACCTTTTAACATGGCGTCAATATGAGGGTAGGTGGCTGCATTCACCTTGTATTGCTTGTTCTGGGCAAGAGCACGATCATATTTGATATCACAAAGGCCGACTACTTCAATCATTGAGGAGGAAAGTAATTGTGGCAGGTACCTGTTACTTACACTTCCACAGCCTATTACCGCAACCTTGATCTTTTTGGCGTTCGTTGCCACAGCCCAGCTTTCCAGGGAAGATACCAACAGCCCCGCACCAGCAAGGGCGGTCATTTTTAAAAACCTTTCCCTTGAAATTTTATCATGCATACGAAATAAGTTTAGTGTTGTAAAATAAGTTCAGCCACTATTTTTCTTTAAACCATTTACTGGTAAAGCCCAATTTTTTTAAACCATTCTGGATATCAGGTATTTGCATGAAAAGCTTCCAAATCAATCCAGTCCTGTAATTCTCAAGCATCACTACGATTGGCCCCTGGTCAATGGCCAGGTGGCTTTTTGCATACCAGTTATGATGAATGCTGAAACCATCAACAAAACCATATTTGCTCCAGATCTTATTGCCAAGCCCATAATAGAAATACCGTAATGCGTGCATGCTTTCCTTTGGTGTATAGGGCATTGAGGAAATGGCTGCTGTAGGTTGAATCACTCCGAGATCATTTTCCGGGCTATGGGCTACATAGCCTTTATAACTATCACCTGCCGTTAATCCCCAGCAGGTTTCACTATAACCTTTATACTTTTTGGGGTTTTCAATACAATAAGCCCTGTTGATGAGGGTGTGGTTTTTTCCCTGCATAAAATAGTCATTACCCAGGGAGTCTGTTAGTCCATTTGGGTCAATACCCTGGAAGGTGTATTGTTCAAAGAATAATGGTCCGCCCTTGTCCTTATCATAATTTCCCAGGGGGAGTTTGAATCCATAATATTCCTTTCCGTTTTTAAAGCCAGGACTTCCTACCCAGGATCCGTTGTATACATCTTTAGAAATGGAATGGTTAGGTGAAGAAGCCGACATGATATATGTGATCAGGCATTCATTCCATCCCCACACAGGAAAGTTCATGTCGAAATCGTTATTAGGGCTCCAGTGCCAATACAACTTATTTTCTCCTTTTGTATGCCAGTTCCAATTGGCGGCACCCCACATCTGGTTGATGCGGTTACGTAAATACACTTCCCTTGGATCACTACTATTAAAGTATTCTCTCGCACACAAAAACCCCATGAGCAGATAGGAGGTTTCAACAATGTCAGCCCCATCATCCAGCCTGTCAAAGGGAATGGTCTTTCCCGTTCTTCCATTCATAAAATGCGGGTAGATACCATGGTAACAATCAGCCTTGATGAGGAAGTCAGCAATTTTTATCAATCGTCTCACAGCGGTATCACGCCCTATCCAGCCCCGGCTAACAGCTACCACTGTACTCATGATACCAAACCCTGTTCCGCCTATAGCTCCAGCGTCAGGGCCAAAAGGTGTTTTACTGAAATTGGGTTCTCCCCAGGCTTCATTAATATAGTCCCAGTAATGTTCAGCCAGAACCGTATTGCTTCTTTCAAGCGCCAGCCCGCTCACCGGGTGAGCCCCATGCCAGAAATACCTGAATGTTTGCTTTTGTACTACTTCCAGTAATTGGTCGTCATTCAATCCTTTAATGATCCCCACAGGTGCAATGGAATCAGGATAGGTGCGTCCACCTGCCTGTTTGGTTTTTTGCGCATAGAGAGATGTGCTAAAACATAAAACAGCGATGCTTAAAAAGGTGATGTGAAACTTACTCTTCATTGCTTCATTTTTTATTAATCACTATCCATCGGTTCAACATGTTAAAAGGCATTTCAATGACTATTTTATAAAAACTGGAAGGGGTATTCTTTACGTCAACTATTGCCTTTTGTGCACCTACAGGTATGGTTGCCACCAGTTGGTATTTATCTCTGCCACCTGTCTTAAAGGAATTCGTGGTGGCCAGCCAAATCTTTGCTTTCCCTCTTCTGTCAATTGCCTTCCAGCTAACCCTGATCTTATCTTTGATGAGGATAGCCCTGGCATTGGTTGCCGATATTTTACCTGTCAAGGGAATACCATCTACTTCCATTAACTGTTCATGGGGTATGTTGATCTGTAAGAACCTAGCTAAAGACGGCATGATATCTACAATAGCTGGTTGTTCTTTTGTAAACCTTTTATTCAAACCCTTTGCATTGGTAACGATCCATGTAGTTCTTTCTCTTGGACTCTGCCCTCCATGATTGTAACCAATTGAATCCCTTCCATGATCAGTGGTAATATAAAGTTCCCAATCTTCTTTGAAATTTTGCTGGCGATATTGAATAGCCTGCCATATTCTATGGACCTGCTTATCAAGCATCAGAACGGCATTGTCCAGGTATTTGCTATTTCCATGTCGGTGGCCCATTTCGTCCGTATATTCAAGGTATACCCATGTCAGGTCAGGGGCCTTTTCTTTAATGTTGGAAACAGTACTATCTGTAACCGCTTCATCTATAAGGTGGTAGAAATAGCCTGCGGTATCATGGGTATATTTGACAGTATCTAACTCTAATCCATCCACATGAAAATCGGGTTCCAGGTTATCTGCTTCTTTCACTTTACTTCCCACTAATTTGGTCCTGTTGTCAAGCCATGTAGAGAAAACAGCGGTCTTCTTTTGGGGATATTGATTTTTTAATAGCCTGAAAATATTCCAGTAGGCGTAATTGGGTGATTTGATATCGTTATTCCATACATTGTGTTTATTAACCCAGGTGCCAGTAAGCAAGCTATTGTAACCCACTGCTGAAATGGTGGGTGTTTGGGAATAACCTCCTTTCTCTCCACCTACGTAGGCACGGGTGTAGCCTCCCTGCCTGCTAATTTCATCCAGTGCAGGTGTAGGTAATTTTTCAATCACATCAGCAGGTATTCCATCGGCAATAATGAAGATTGCCTTATGTGCCTTTTGAGCAAATAATTGAGTAGAAAAAGCTAGCAATAGTGCCAGGTGAAAAATGGCTGGTATTTTTTGTGAATTGTATTTCTTAATCAAAGCAAACACGTATAAAAAGGAGATATACTTAGGCATTATTCAATCAATTAGATAATCGGCTAGTTTCTTTCAGCAGTTTCTTTATTCAATCTCTTTAAACCATTTTGCACATCCTTATCACTCATGAAAAGCTTCCAGAGCAAACCGGTACGGTAATTTTCCATCATTACTACTATAGGTGCCTGGTTCAAACCCATATAGATATCTGAACACCAGTTTTCATTGAGATCAAAGGCATCACGAAAACCATACTCCCCCCAAAGAAATTTGCCATAGTTGTAATAGTAATTCTTCAAGGCACTCATTGATTCCCGTGGAGTATAAGGAAATGAAGCCAATGCACCCGTGGGTGCTATCTTGCCCAGGTCACGATTGAATACCGGCTCATCCGCTGAATAATGGAAAGGGCCGTCACTGGCTGTCAGGCCCCAGCAGCTATCACCATATCCTTTGTAATGGTGCGGATTAGTTATGCAATAATTCAGGTTGATCTGAGCAATGTGCTGGTTATTGGTGAAGTAATTGGTGTATTTGTCTGTCAACTGGTGAGGATCGTAGCCCAGATAAGAATAATGGGTAAAAAATAAGGGGCCTCCATTGGAAACGCCAACATCCAGCTTAATGCCGAAATAACTGTTACCATTAGTGTACATTGAACCTTCTCTTGTACCTCCCCAGGCGCTTCGGTATTGTTGTCCAGTGCTATCCTGGTTGGCCCATCCTGAGTAATATAGACTAGCAGGTACAGGGTGGCCAGGAGAGGCTATAGCTAACAGGTAAGTTACCATGGTCTCATTCCATCCTATCAGCCGGTGATTGATTACCCATGCCTGGTCCGGCGACCAGTGCCAGTACAGGAATTTACTGTCCGGGAACCTCCTGTACCAGTCCCATTCAATTCTTTCCCAGATGGAGGTAATGCCTTTTCTTATTTGTTCTTCATCCTTATTACTTTCTTTAAAATAAGCCCTCGCAGCTATCAACCCTTGTAATAGGAATGATGTCTCAACCAGGTCTCCACCGTTATCCCGTTTGCCAAAAAAAGGTTCTACTTTACCTGTGTTCCCAGCAATGAAATGTGGAAAAGCCCCATGAAATGTATCTGCTTTTTCAAGAAAGCTCACGATCTTTTTAAAACGGTCTACCAATTGTTGCCTGGTTATAAATTTCCGTTCTGCACCCACTAACAATGCCATAATTCCGAAACCGGAGGCACCTGTCGCGATCATGGATTGCCAGCCAGGAATATTTTCCCTTGCCATACCACTATTTGATTCAGCTCCTTCCCAATAATACCTGAAACAGGCTTCCTGAACCATATCCATTAATTGTTCATCATTCATAGACCTTGTTCTAGCTTTTACTTGTTTGGATAGAGCCGTTTCCTGGTAGTTTGAATTCAGGAAGGAGATCTTATACAGGTACGACCTTCCTGTTTCCCCAACAAAATCTGAATACCTATGGATAGACATTGCTTGTATGCCAACTGGTTTAAAAGGGTTTCCGTTTTCAGATCTATAGATCTTCACATATTTGATATTGGTATCAGTTACAGGCTTCCAATTAATATCAATATGTCTTGCATATCTATTTATTGTTAGTATAACAGGTCTTTCTTTTACAGTTTTTGTCTTTATTGAGCCGGTCAACTCTATATCGTCTACAAAAATGCGCTGGATTGTTTCACTGGTGCCCTGTTGTGAAAAAACGATCCCGATGATTTCCCTGGGATCTTTAAATTCCCTTTTATCAAATTCAGCCAGGGGAATGTTTATTGTTTCCCATTTGCCCGAATTCTTTATCGTTATAGCATTTTTTTTTGTCAGGCTACTGTCTCGTAACAAAAGCTGTACGTAGGGAAGATTACTGCGGGATATAACTGTAGAAGCTAAAAGGTGGAAAGAAAGAAAGTGTGAAGGAATAAAATGATCCTGGCCTCTGAATGCTGGTTTATAGATGAAAGCCATCCAGTTACCTTTTGCACTGTTTTTATATTCCAATAAAAGAGAATTGCCGGGGGTAAAAAAATTACTATCGTGGACAGGCAATCTATCCTTTTCACTTTTTATATAAGAGGATCCTTCTATTACTACCTTACTATAAAAATAATTGCCCTCCATGCGGCTATTGACAAAGAACTGGTAGGTATATGGCAGTTCCTGGGCCTTGCAGGCAATAGTAAACAGCAAGCAAATTATTACCGGAAGTGTTCTCAATGAATTCTATTTAGGTTCAGGTAATGGTTTTATATGTGGACTTTCAAATCCTAGTTTTTGCAGACCGTGTTGTACTTCCGGGCAACTCATGAATAACTTCCAAAGTAATCCTGTCCTGTAATTTTCAATCATCGAAATAATGGGTCCCTGGTCAATAGCAAGGTAAGATTTGGCATACCAGTTCTTTGATTCACTAAAGGCATCAATAAACCCGTAATCACTCCATATTTTATCTCCAAGATCATTGTAAAAATGTTTCAATGCCTGCATAGAATATTGTGGTGTATAGGGAAATGCAGATAGTGCCGCAGTAGGTGAAATCACGCCCAGGTCTTCCGTGGGTGAATGCGCTGCATAGCCTACCCAGCTATCACTTGCTGTCAGTCCCCAGCAATTCTCCCCAAAGCCTTTCCATTTTTTCGGATTATCGATGCAATAAGCCCTGTTGATAAGGGTGTGTGCTTTATTCTGTTCCCAATAATCTGCGTACCGGTCTTTCAGTCCACGGGGGTCAAGACCGAGGAATGAATATTGGCTAAAGAACAATGGTCCGCCATAATCAAACCCTAGTGGTAATTGAATATTATAAAAGGATTTACCATTTTTAAAAAAGTTGCTTTGAGCCCATCCTCTATGGTAAACTGCACTGGACACAGGATAGTGTTCACCAGATGCTGCTAATACATACACGATCAGGCATTCATTAAAACCACGAATGGGGAAGTTCATGGCCCAGCCATTATTGGGACTCCAGTGCCAGTATAACACTTCTTCGCCTCCTTTAGTGAACCAGTTCCATTCTATATCATTCCACAGCCAATTGATCCGGTTGCGCAGATCTCTTTCAACCTGGTTATCTGCTGTAAAATATTGCCTGGCACACAACAGGCCCTGGAACAGGTATGAACTCTCTACAAGATCTGCCCCGTCATCTTTCCGACTGAAAGGAATAGTTTGCCCTGTTGCTCCGTTCATCCAATGGGGGAATACGCCATGGTAAGAATTGGCCTTACTTAAAAAACTGACAAGCTTCAATAAAAACCTGGCGGCTGTGTCTCTTTTGATCCATCCTCTTTCTGCAGCTACTATGACGGACATGACGCCAAAACCACTACCACCTGTTGTAACCACTTCGTTGCCGTACTCATAAGCCACATTGCTCCTTTCCCTGGCTAATCCACTTATGGGATGTGCAAAATCCCAGAAGTATTTAAACGTTTGTTTTTGTACTAATTCCAGTAAGGCCGTATCTGAAAGGTTCTTTGGTCTTTGAAGTGGAACAGGATTCTGCGCACTCAAATAAAAAGGCAGTATGGCAAAGAAGGTGAAGAGTATTTTATTCATTTAGCAGGCAGTAAAAAATATTATAAATAAGGAGCTGTAAAACCAAGTGATTTCATACCGGTTTTAACTTCCGGGCAACTCGTAAATAAATTCCAAAGTAATCCAGTTCTGTAATTTTCAATCATAACAATGATTGGTCCCTGGTCGATGGCCAGGTATGAATTGGCAAACCATCCATCCTTCAGGCTAAAAGCATCATAAAAACCATAAGGACCCCATAGCTTGTCGCCTAGCTTATAATAAAAGAATTTTAAAGCTTTCATAGATTCTGTTGGAGTGTAGGGAAAAGATGATAATGCAGCCGTAGGCGCTATGACACCTACATCATTGGTAGGAGAGCTGGCAGTATATCCATTTTGTATGTCGCTTGCCGTAAGTCCCCAGCACTGATCACTGTACCCGTAATACCCGTTTGGGTTCGATTTGCAATATTCGTAATTGATTTTTGTATGATTAACTACCTGTGTGTGATAATCTGCATAGGCATCTGTAAGGTTATTTGGATTAATTCCCAGGAAAGAGTAATGGCTGAAAAATAATGGTCCTCCCTTTTCAGGTCCCAGGGGCAGCACATAGCCATAATAGCTTTGTCCATTTTTCATACCTCCATTTTGTGCCCATCCATTATCATAAACTATTTTGGGAATTGAATAAGTGGGTGAAGAAGCTGCCAGCACATAGGTTATCAGGCATTCATTCCATCCTTTTATTGGCATATTCATGTCCCAGCTGTAATTCTCACTGTAATGCCAATACAAAGTGTTTTCATTGTTTCGGCGAAACCAGTTCCATTCCACACCATTCCATAAGGCATTTATATCCGTTCTTAATGTTGTTTCATTGGCGTCATTGCCATTAAAATATTGTCTTGCGCATAAGAGTCCCTGCATGAGGTAGGATGTTTCAACAAGGTCAGCGCCATCATCTTTCTGGCTAAAGGGTACTATTGCACCTGTGGCCCCATTTAACCAATGGGGGAATGCCCCATGTACTTTCCGGGCAGTATTTTTTAAAAAACTAACCATGGTTTGCAATCTGTCCAATCCCTGTGCCCTGGTAATAAAGCCCCTGTTTACCCCCGTTACAATTGCCATGATACCGAACCCCGAGCCTCCTGATGTAACAATATCTCCTGAAGTATTTCTTTCCCTTGCTAATCCACTTACAGGATGACCAAAATCCCAGAAGTATTTGAAGGTCTGTTTCTGTACCAATTCTATCAAGGCAGAATCACTGATCTGTGCAAACTTGTCAGAAGAATCAATCGTTGTCATGAAGTTGATCTCAGTAGCCGCATTAAGATTTCCTCCACTGGCAGATTTTAATCCCTTTGATACACTTATCCTGTATTTTGTTAATGGAACTAACGGTGCTGTAGGTTTTATTGCAAGGGTATTGTCAGCATTACTATAAACAACATCATATGGCACGTTGGTGCCGGAAGTCTGGTTAAAAGATATGTTACCTGAAACCGTGCTTTTATCAATGGCAGTCGAGAAATTTAATTTCACTTCGGGTGTTCTGCTTGCAATATTGCCTGTCCATCCATCTACTGACCAGGATTTCAAAGAAAAACTGGATGGAGTAGGAGTTGGCTGTGGTTCCGGGGTTGATGATTTACTGCATTGGGTGAATGTAACTACGGAAAGTATAAAGATGCAGGTATAAAATAGTTGTTTCATTGTATTCTGATCATTTCGGGGTGGTCAAACTATAAAATTTTAATGGACTATTATTTCCGGCTACTACAAGCACAGGTCCAGCACCAGTCTTTATCCATTTAATATCTCTTACCTGCTCTTTTAAGCCAGATATATTTGGGTCATTGAAATAGTGAACCTGTTGCTTATTGATACTAAATAAGGCAAGTGCCTGGGCATCATAACGTCCCTCATAGGGAATAACATCAAAAAAGTTGCCACCGGCCAGGTATCCACTTATATTATTTGGAAGACCTATCTTTTGAAAACTGAAAATAGGGGCCAACTGCAAGTTTGCCTGCAGGTCTTTAACTGTGAAGCCTCCATTACCATCTCCAAAACAAACAGCAGAACCTAGTCTTTCTGCTTCCAGGGGTTTAACTGTTTCCGCAAATCCATAAAACGCATCCTTCATGGGCAGGCCAGCATAATCAGCATATAATAGATAATGTTTCTTTAAAACTGGCAATGCCTTTTCCATTTCGTCCTTGGCAAGAAAAGGATACTCGATTCCATCTTTTGTATAAGATAATAACTGGTCAGTTTGCCCATTCTTATCAAAATCAGCTACGTAAAGTTTTACAGGACTGTTTTTACCATCTTCAAATTTGTTGTTCCATCCCCAATTTCCTGCAAGTATGTCCATTTTCCCATCCCCATTCACATCATCGGCAAAGATATTTTGCCACCATCCCGTTGTATGGGGTATCTCGGTTTTTACAAACTTTCCATGGTTATTTGTGAATACTGTAATAGGCATCCATTCACCAGCGAGTAATAGGTCACTCCATCCATCATGGTTGATATCGGTGAATATGGCTGTTGTTACCATTCCTATATTCAATAAGGGCATGATACCATTGTCAGCTACTTTAAAATTCCCTTTGCCATCGTTAAGGAGAAGTTCCGAAGTTTGGGGAATGCCATATGCTTTTGCATTGGCCAGGTTCCCAACAAACAGATCCATATCACCATCATGGTCTATGTCTGCCGCACTCACACAGGATTTATTCTGAAACAAATCCGGTAATGCATTTGCTGTCCTTGCAAAGTGGCCCTTGCCATCATTAATATATAAGCGGTCCAGCAGGGCAGGGTCATTGCCTGTATATTCATTTCCCCCACTTACTACGTAGAGGTCAGGCTTTTTATCGCCATTGGCATCAAAGAAGATCGCATCTACATCTTCACTTGCTGCATCTTGTTTAAAAACAGCCGTATCACTTGTAATGAAAGATCCACCCGGTTTTTGCAGCAACAATGTCCCGGGTTGTCCTTTTGCCCCGCAGGCATACATATCATCAAGGCCATCGCCATTCACATCTGCCACAGCTATCTTAGGACCGCGGGTTGATTCTGCATGGGGAATAAGGTATTGAACATTGTAGTCTTCAAAATCATTCTCCTTATGTTGCCAGTTTGTAACCAGGCTGGTTATAGGAAATAAATAAGATGGCGGGGGAGGAAAAAAGCGGTTGTAGTCAAAATGACCCGCTGCTTCTTTTTGTTGTATATGCAATATTTGATTAGTCTTAAGATTTTTTAATACCTGCCATTTCTGATCAGGCCAGACTATTAATAAACTGTCTACCCTGGCTGCAGAATCAAGTCCGAAATGCAACCTCGTATCTGAACTTGATTGAAAACCCCTTGTTGCCATTACTTGCTGGTATTGCATTTTGCCATTGACAAAAACATAAGCTTTGGTGCCCAGTCCCATTCTGTTAAGGCCATCCCCCTGCAATGCTAGTGTTATGTAGTTTTTGCGTGGCGCATTATTTTTTAAAATCACTGCAGGTGCATCAATACAGTTTATTACAAGGTCAAGATTGCCATCATTATCAAGATCAGCATAAGAACTACCATTATAATAACCTTTCATTTTACCAGTTCCCCAGTCATCACTGACATCCTTAAAATAATTTTGCCCATCTCCCTTAAATAAAAAAGGATGAGAACTCCCATCAGGCATTTTTTCCAATGCCATATCATCATATTTGTCAGAAGTATTCAATGCTTTATGCATGTACAGGTTAGAAACGAATTTCACGTAATCCAGGTCAACAGGGCGTTTTACAATGCCACTGGAAACAAAAAGATCCTTTGACCCATCATTGTCAAAATCGGCAAATAAAGGACACCAGCTCCAGTCGGTTGCCGAAACACCGCTTAAGAGCGCTGTTTCACTAAAACTTGCACCATTACCATTATTGCGTTGCAGGCAATTCTTTGAATATTGATACTGGTATCCGTTCCTCAGTATCTTCAACTTATAGATATCTGCATTTTCATCGCTTCCATAGGTCTTTAAAACTTTTTCATCCTTTGGCAGCATATCCACTGTTACCAGGTCGGGTTGGCCATCATTGTTATAATCTGCAATATCATTACCCATACTGAACCTGGAGTAATGATTAAAAACCTTTGAACCGCTTTCTGTAAAACTGCCATTGCCGTTATTGACATAGTAATAGTCATTCTCGTGAAAATCATTACCTATATAAATATCATCCCATCCATCATTATTCATATCGGCTATAGCAATACCAAGGCCATAACCCAGGCTGCTCTGGTAAATGCCTGCGCTTGCTGAAACATCTGTAAATTTTCCAGCAGGCGTATTCATGTCGTTTCTATACAGCCTGTCACCGGCATATTTATCGAACTTTCTCCGGTTGATGGTATCAACAATGTTTTGGTTTGGTTGATGCGACTGGTTTAAAATATAACAATCGAGGTCGCCATCATGGTCATAATCAAAGAATGCTGCCTGGGTAGTGAAACCAGAAAAATCAAGACCGTATTTAGCAGCGCTTTCGGTAAATGTTCCATTACCATTATTAATAAATAATTCATTACGTCCTTGTAGTCCATGGTGGTTGGCTACGGCAGAAACATATATATCCAGGTTACCGTCGCCATTTACATCCGCCATGGTTACACCACTGCACCAATCTGAATTACCTGCAACTCCTGCCTTGTCTGTAATATCTTCAAATTGAAAGTTACCTTTGTTGAGATAGAGTTTGTTATGACCTTTACTATTGGCTGTGAAATAAATATCAGGTAATCCGTCATTATTAATGTCCCCTGTAGCAACTCCGCCACCATTGTAATAATACAGGTAATAGAGGATGCTGAACAAGTCACGTTTTTCCAGGTTGTTAGCGAAATGGATATTTGTTTTAGATGCCGAAAGGCTGGTGAATAAACTGCTTTTTTTCTCACAGGAATTAAATAGCAAAACAAAGGCTATACATGATAAAAAAGAGAGGCCTTTTGAAGGCATAGTTTAAATATTTATTCGTCAGGAATTAGCAAATAAATGTTACGAGATAATTTATCAATTGCACCGAAGGCTTTGGAGCTCACGGATTATAACATTAGCTTGTAAATTTACTTAAGTTTATTATGGCAACCTATCCTTTTACATTCAAAAGAATACTGAAATATCCACGTACTGTCACCATAGTTGGTTTAATGGCCATAGGGGTGTTAGTTTTTTCAAAATGCTCAGATAAGAAGGATGAAAACCCAGGAGTAATTGAAAACGCTTCAGGTGAAAGGTTTGCTGGTTCTGCCTCCTGTGCCGGTTGTCATAAAGATATTTTTGATCATCATTTGAAAACGGCTCATTATCTAACTTCCAGGCCTGCTACTGCTGAATATATCAAGGGAAGCTTTGAGGCAGGAAAGAATGCCTATTTTTTTAATGCCAGCGTTGTCGTGGAAATGGAAAAAAGATCTAATGGGTTTTACCAGGTGGAATATTTTCGAGACCAGCAGAAGAAGGCCAAACGCTTTGACATTGTGGTTGGTTCGGGCACTATGGGCCAGAGCTATCTTTATTGGTCAGACCATAAATTGTTTCAATTACCCATAACTTATTTCACAGCAGCTGACACATGGTCTAATAGTCCCGGATTTCCCGATAAGGTAGTTTTCAACCGTGTAATTACTTCCCGTTGCCTGGAGTGTCATGCCACTTATGCTAAAACTATCTCAGACCCCGGGATTGAGCCTGAGAGGTTTGATTCAACGAGATTAATACTTGGTGTTGACTGTGAAAAATGCCATGGACCCGCAGCAAAGCATGTGGACTTTCAGTCAGCGCATCCCAATGAAAAGAAAGGACAGTTTATTATCAACCCGGCATCTTTATCGAGACAGCAGAACCTTGATCTATGTGCATCGTGCCATGGAGGCCGCCTTCAAAAAACACAGCCTTCATTTAGCTTTAAGGTGGGAGATAAGCTATCTGATTTTTATATTGTAGATACCACTGCTCCGAAGCCTGAAAATATTGATGTGCATGGAAATCAATACGCGTTGATGCGGGCAAGTAAATGTTTTAGAATGACGCAGACATTGACTTGTAATACTTGTCACAATACTCACCAGCGGGAGAAAGGGCAAACTGCATTGTTTTCACAGAGATGTATGGAATGTCATAACAATGGACATGGTTCTGATTGTAAATTAACCCAAAGCCTGGGTAAAGTAATTACCAGTAATTGTATTGATTGCCACATGCCATTGCAGCCTTCAAAAGCTATTGCTGTAAGATTACAAGGGGAGGAGCAGCCAGTAGCAGCTATGATCCGCTCGCACTATGTTAGTATTTATCCTGATGAAACAAAGAGAATACTTCTTGAATTAAAAAAAGAACCCCGGAAAAAATAATATGATTGAATTAGAAAGAAAGTGGTCATTATAATAATTAAAAGAGGGCTGTATTCACAGCCCTCTTTTAATTTTATTTAAGTCTTATTATTTTTTGTTCGTAAACAAATCTGCAACTTCACTAGCAGAAAGAGCAGTATCATATAACCTGAATTGATCAATCATACCATTAAAATTACCCATCCAGCTATCTGGAGTTTTACCAATAGCATAATGTCCTGCACCACCAATTACTAAACCAGCAGATTTTGAGAAATTAACCTGTCCGCCATTATTTGTAAACTTTCCAAAATCTGCAGGAAGATTAGTGAAAGCTTGTCCATCAATGTACGTAGTAAGTGTTGAGGTAGTTTGATCAAATGTAAATGCTAAATGATGCCACTGACCGTCCAATACATGAGGCATTCTTTTAGCACCTGTAAATTCAAACCACTGATCTAATAAATAGAACTTGGCAGAAGCCAGGTCGGCACTGCTTGGATTTCCGGCATCTTCAAACTCAAGGAACATGTCCTGTTTTGTCCATATATCTGTTGTAGTAGCTAAACCAAAGACGAAAGATGTACCAGCTCCGGCCGGATTGGGACCATTTTTCTTCAGCCAAAAGGCAACAGTAAAACTGGTAGATTTTTTAAAATCATTAGCCGAACCATAGCTTATATAGCCATTATGTGTACCATCCATTGCTTGTCCTTGCACACCCGCTGTATAAGTAATATCTTTTTCAGCACCAAAGTTGGCTCTTGTACTGTCAACTGAAGTGCCATCCATGGCAGCATAAAATTTTAGGGGACCTCCGGGAGGATTTGTATCTTTTGCATAATCTCCTAAAGTAGGTCGGTCCATTTTCTGACATCCCATCACCGCAAAGCTAAAAGCAGCCAGGATCACTGTGCTTCTAACTATTTTATTCATGTAATTCATAATAATTAAAACTTTAATGATTTGAAAAGATAAGTTGCCTTTCCAGGCAACTTATCATTATAAGATTACCATTCTGGATTTTGTGTCAGTACACCACCTGAAAGATCAATTGCTTTTTGCGGAATAGGATAGAACCTCGCCCGATGTGTATATCCAAGTGGTCCAAGCACGGCATCTGCATCACCCCAACGCACCAGGTCGTAGAAGCGGTATCCTTCCATGGCAAACTCCCAACGTCTTTCGTCTTTGATAGCCTGGCGCATTTGCGCCTGGTTAACAAAGTCGATCTTTGGAACTATAGTACGCAAAGGTCCTTTATTACCACTGGCCCTGTTGCGAATCAACTCAAGGTTTTCAGCAGCAGCTGCACCATTTCCTAATTCATTGTCTGCTTCCGCTAACATAAGGATCACATCTGCGTACCGCAAAATTCTGTGGTTGATCCAACGGGCAGCACCACTGGCATTGATGTAACCAGTTGACTGACGAATGGTGGGATCATTTCCTGTATACAATTTCTTATTCCAGTATTTCTGTGCAAGGCCTCCTGTGCCTGCAGGATTGGAATAGGCAGGAACATTAGCTCCAAAGCCTCCCAGGTCACGGCCCCCATCATTTTGACCAGAAAATAAAATTGTTTGTTGTTTCCTGGGATCGTCTGCCGGCCAATCACTAACCAACTTATCTGTTGGCGTATTCCAACCCCAGCCAAGGTTCCATTCAATAGGCGCTCCGTTGCGGCGAACCTGCTGGCTGGTTCCCCAATCAGAACCGAAATCTACAGCAGAATTAGAAGCTGCTCCAGGTCCTACATAAGCCTGCATTTCGAATATGGATTCAGGACCATTTTCTCCTTCAGTTCTCCAGATATCAGAGAAATTAGGCACTAATGAATATTGATTGGAAGCTATTACCTCTGTACAAAGTGCAGCTACTCTCGCCCAATTACTTCGGAACAAATAGGTCTGTGCCCATAAGGTATTGGCCGCCCCTTTAGTTAACCTCCCATCATACCCTGCACCATATTCGGAAGAAGAAACTGGCAGTAAACTTACCGCAGCCTGCAAATTGGAATCTATGAATTCATAGATCCTGGAAGCAGGTGATTTAGGTACAATTCCCTGGGCAGCAGTTTTTACTTTAAAGTTGATCAGCGGTACATCTCCATAGGTCTTTACCAATTCAAAGTAAGAGTAAGCTCTGAAAAAACAGGCTTCACCAATATTTCTTAATGACGCTGCATCTGAAACCTTTAAGGAATCAACTGCTGTATATAGAGCTTCGTTCGCCAGGTTGATCATTGCATAGTGGTCATTCCAATAGGTATTGGGTGCCCAATCATCCTTGGTATATTGGTACGTATCAAATTCAGTGATCACTTCATTGCCATCTGTATTATCACTTCCTTTTTGAGCATCATCACCCCGAATGCTGTGAAAGTCGATCCATGGAAGTAATGAAAAACCTGCAAGTGTTCTGAGGTTCGAATACATCCCTAATACCTGCCCCTCTAAGGCGCCCTGGTTCAAATCTTGTAAGGTCGCCGTAAGCGGCTTACGATCCAGGAACTTTTTACATCCGGCTACTGCTAACAACATCGGAATAGCAGCCAATAAACTCCAGAATATTATTTTATTTTTTTTCATGCAATTAGAATTAGAAATTTAAAAAGTAACATTCAAACCTATAGTTCCTACCATTGGTAAAGCACCACCGGCATTGTCAAAGCCAAAGCCAGTTGCATCACCACCATATTCTGCTGTATATCCATAATTGTGCTTAAAGGTCTTTAAGTTTTGAACGTTGGCATAGATACGTAGGTTAGTCATTTTTAACCTGGATATAGTGCTTCTTCCAAAATTATAACCCAGTTGCACATTTCGAATACGGAAGTAACTACCATCTTCAATATTATAGGTTGATCCGTTATAATTAAAACGATCGGCCTGGCTAACCAATGGAACCCAGTTTGAAGTGCCAGGTCCGTGCCATGCATCTATCTGGAAAGCCGCATAGTTCACACGCTGGAAAGGTGATTCCAATGATCCCCATGTTCTGAAGATCTCGTTTCCATATACTCCATTAACATCGATGCCT
Organism: Flavisolibacter ginsengisoli DSM 18119; assembly: GCF_900129295.1. Classification (GTDB taxonomy): domain Bacteria; phylum Bacteroidota; class Bacteroidia; order Chitinophagales; family Chitinophagaceae; genus Flavisolibacter; species Flavisolibacter ginsengisoli. The sequence goes on along the minus strand of NZ_FQUU01000008.1, from coordinate 171,909 downwards.
AAACTCAAACCTTTGTAGTTGAAATTAATTGAACTTCCATAGGTGAAATCAGGCGTTGGATTTCCGATAACAGTGCGGTCATCGGAAGTTATCTTTCCATCACCATTTACATCTTTGAACTTAAAGTCACCTGGCCTGTAGGCACCCAGGGCACCCGCATTTGGCGATTTTAAAATATCGGCATAGCTCTGGTAAATGCCTTCAACAACATAACCATAGAAGGAACCAATAGGATACCCAGGCAAAGTTCTTGCTTCAGCACTTCCATTATTCTGAAAGCCTCTGATTAATACTCCAGTTGGAATATCTTGTGCAAGGCTAATCACTTTATTCTTTAAGAAGGTAATATTTCCACCAATGGTTATATTGAAGTCTTTGGAAATATTTTGATTCCAGTTGGCACTTAGCTCTTCCCCCCAGTTCCTGATCTTTCCGCCATTTACTAATTCATCTTTTTGACCAATGGTATACCTGCTCACATAGGTCATTAAATTATTAGTTGTTCTTGAGAAATAATTAGCCTCAAAATGAAGACGATTCTGAAATGCGTTTAATTCAAATCCTATTTCTTTCGCACTTACCGTTTCCCATTTCAAGTCAGGATTTGGGATATAAGATGGATCAGCTGCAGCATGCATTACTGTGCCAAAATTAGCTGCAGTACCTGTATTTAATCTGGGATAGAACGGGTAATCTAATGAATTTCCTCCCAAATCCGAAGCCGATTGGTTACCTAGAACGCCTATAGAACCTTTAATCTTCAGAAAGTCGAAGAAACGCTGATCTGCCATAAAGCTTTCCTTGGTCAGGTCCCAGGCGGCGCCAACAGCCCAGAATTGCTGGTGGCGATTCTTTTCAGGAATCCTTGAAGAAGCGTCATCACGGTAGGAAGCATTAAGGAAATACCTGTTCTGGTAATTATACAACACCCTTGCGAGGTAAGAAACGGTGGTATATTCACTTTGACCTGAACTGGAAGAAGTGCTTCCTGAATTCTCAAAACCATTGGTAACATACCAGAACCTTGGATCATTAGGAATTGGTGCAGCATTTTGGTCAGGTTGACTTGAACTCGCATACCTGTTGAAATTTCCAAAATAGTAGGTTGTAAAACCTCCTGTTGCCGTAATTCCATGAGCACCAATATTCTTTTTAAAAGTTAATAAATGGTCCTGCTGGAACTTCCTCCAGTCTTGATTACTTTCATTCACACCGGTAACCTGGCTATACAATTCAACTTCATTAGTACGTGGATTATATCCATAATACCTGGGGTTGTAAGTACGCCTTTCCACGTTACTCATATCAGCATAAAATGTAGACCTCCAGGTAAAATTTTTCAAAAAGTTTACTTCTCCAAAAACACTTCCCACTGTCCGGTATTCAACACCTTTTGTTTTATCCCAGGTGTTTTCAACCTGTAACAATGGATTAATAACTCCGGAGTTTTGCAGACCTACGTCAAGCAAAGAATATAAGTTCTGTGTGATCGTATCTCCACCATAAGGGTTTCTAACCTTGAAAGGTTTTGTACCAGAAGATATCTGCGGCATTACCTTTCGGGCTGCATCCAGTACCCAGGTTGCGTCATAAGGACTATTTTGACGGGAAGCATTTAAGTTTACTCCGATTTTAAAAACATTGCTGATCTTAAACTCATCCCCTAATGAAAGCACCAGGCGGTCCAGTTTTTCATGAACGATCAGTCCTTCATCATATATATAACCTAAACCAAAATTGAATTTATTCCTGTCAGAACCTCCGGAAATGCTCAGGTTACTGTTGCTGAACTTTCCTGTTCTAGTTACTGCATCGATCCAGTTAGTATTGGCATTTAAAGGACCATAATCAAAAGGATCTACCACTCCATTGTTTAAATTTTCCTGGTCAAATAGTGTCTTAAATTGTGCAGCATCTGCCATTTTGATCTTGTCAACCAGCTTCTTGAAACCGTAGTTGGTATTAAAGTTCACTACCACCTGCCCGGCTCTTGCCTTTTTGGTGGTAATGGCAATTACACCTGTTGCACCTCTTACACCAAAGATGGCCAACGAGGAAGGATCTTTCAAAACTTCAATTGATTCAATATCATTAGGATTCAGGTAGTCAATGTTATCCTGTAAAATTCCATCTACGACATACAATGGATGTACCTGCCCAATGCTGATCGTACCTCTAATACGGATATCTGGCGCCTGTCCCGGAGTTCCAGAGTTAACAACCGATAAGCCGGCAACTTTACCCTGTAAAGAAGCAATCGGGTTAGAGTTGGGCTTGTCAGCTACTTCTTTACCTGAGATCTTTACTATAGATCCGGTAAGGTCTCTTTTGCTGGCAGTACCATATCCAATTACAACGATCTCATCCAGGGCGTTTCTTGAAGAACTTAATGAAACATTTATAGTAGTTCTTCCATTGATAGCTTCTTCCACCGCATCATAACCAACATAAGAAAACACAAGGGTCGTGCTGTTATCCGGAACACTAAGTGTATAATTACCTCCTGCATCTGTTGTGGTTCCGATAGTGGTCCCCTTAACAGATATGGAAACGCCAGCTAATCCTTCACCATTCTGGCCGGTAACTTTACCGGATATCCTTATATCCTGAACTTCTATTTTCTGCCCATTAACAGAAGCTTTCAATACTATCAGGTTATTATCCATGATCTGGTAGCCAATACCGATTCCTTCAAATATGCTGTTTAAAACAGCTGGAACTTCAGCATCCTTAACATGCACATCTACTTTCTTATTATTAATAAGCGCCTGGTCATACAAAAAACGGTAGGTCGTTTTCTTTTGTATCTCTGTCAGCACCTTTTTGAGGTCAGCCGACTGAAGATTTAACGTGACCCTGTCCTGGTTAAAACCTGCCGCAGATACCTGCAGGCATATTAACAGCATAAATGCACACATCATTTTCATAATCCGGCCTATGTTTGAAAGGTTGGGATGTTTTAGATAAGTCGTGTGTCTCTTTTTTTTCATACTATGACATTATAAGTTATAAGTTAATTGATGATCTTCTCTCCATTTAGTTCTTTGTTCTTTAAGATGTATTGTCCTTCATAAGCAGTCTGTTTAGCGTGTTATCAGTATAGTATTCTCATTTATAGTATAATTAAAAGGCGTTGCGATGCGCAATGCATCCAGCGCCTGCCGAATATTCTCATTTTCAAATGTTCCACCCAACCTAACCCTGGCAAGTTGTTGGTCTTTTATATCCATCCTGACGTTATACCATTTTTCCATTCTTTTGGCCACTTCTTCAAAACTCTCATCCTGGAAAACCAGTTTATTATCCACCCAGGAAGTTTCAACAATTGTATTGTCAGCTGAATGGGTCAATGAGCTTAAAACAACTTTAGGTTCAGTTGTTTGAGTAAACTGGGGCTTTTTTTCTTCCGGTTCATTAGCGATGACCAGTTTTTCATTAGGCTTTAGTATGAATACTTCTCCGGGTCTTTTATCGTGAGTAATTTCCACCCGGCCCCTGATCAGGCTGGTCTCCGTCTTGCTCTCATCGGGGTATGATCTTACATTGAAAGCAGTGCCTAACACTTTTATATGCAAGCCATTAGCCATAATGGTAAAGGGAATAGTACTTTTCTTTACATCAAAGTATGCTTCACCAGTTAATGTGGTATTTCTGTTGGTAATGCCAAAATGTTCATTGTAGGTAAGTTTGCTCCCTGCATTCAACCATACAACAGAACTATCGGGTAAAATCATTCTTGTTTTGGACCCAAAGCGGGTTGACACCTCACTGAAGGCTTTTTCATCAGCAGGCGTGCCTGAAGGAACAGAAGTATAATGTTGGATCCAAAGCACCAGCGCCAATAAACAAACAGCTGATAATGCCAAAGCCCAGGTTTTTTTATAAGATTTTCGGGTTAATGTTTGTCCGGAGAATGGAATAGGGAGGGGATCAGCATGGTCTAAATCAATTCCATTCTTTTTTAAATTGTCAAGGTGAAGTTCGAAAGCTATTTCTGAGTCATAAGAATTTAATTCGTCAGGCTTTACCTTCCAGATATTCTCAATAAATTCAGTCGAATAATGCCATTCAGGATGAGATTTTATCAGGCTTTCCAGTTCCTGTAATTCTTCAATCCCGGCATCTCCGGCCAGTTTTTTAGCAAGCAAGTTCCAATATCTGTTTTCGGTCATTAGCAGGCAGTGTATGCAATGGACAATAAATATCTCTTTTACCCCTAAACCCTACAAGAAATTAATTCAAATAGGTTTTGGAAACTTCCAATTGGATGGATTCGCCAATCTTCCGTAAAGCAATAGTCATTTGATTTTCTATTGTTTTCTGCGAAAGTTCAAGCAACTGGGCTACTTCCTTATATTTCAAACCATCTTCCTTAATAAGCTTAAAGATCAACTTGCACCTGGGCGGAAGGGCGTCAACAGCCAGGTTCAAACGCTTGTGCATTTCAGAGGTGATCATTAATTGTTCCGGGTTGGGATACATACTCTTTAATTCAACTTCAGTGTCATCAATGGAAAAAGACTTATTTCGTTTTAACCTGGTAAGACAGTTAATTGATTGGTTCTTTGTTATAATATAGATGTATAAATGAAAGTTTTCTATCCTCGTCAACGTAGAACGGGTATTCCAAACTTTAAGGAATACATCCGATACTACTTCTTCGGCTGCTTCTTTTGATTTAGTGATCAGTGCTGAAAAACGGATAAGTTTCAGGTGATAAAGAGAAAAAAGTTCCTTATAGGCGATAGCATCGTCATATAGGGCAATCCTGTTTAGCAGTTTATCCAGCAGTGTAGTACCAATCATTTATAGCAGTCGATAACCAAATCTATGTTAAAAAGCTGAACTAACCATTAACATTTCACGTTGATTTTTAAAAAAAAGGGCTTGCCTCATCATTAGGCAAACCCTTCTATAGTATTAAAAATCAATAAGTAATATAATCTTATATGATTTGTCTTTTAAAATACCATTGTCATTATGGAATGTGCAAGGCTTTTGGTTTCAGCTGCCTTACCGCCCATCCATAAATGAAAAGGCATATCCTTACCAGTGGTATTCATTACCACTACTGCAATTTTCCCATCCGGATTGATAAAAGCTGTGGTTAAAAGCGGGCTTCTGCTTGCCGAACTTTCAATTCTTTTAGCACCAGGGCGAACAAATTTAGATATCTGGCCAATGTAATAATAGGAATTCGTATAGATCAAATTGCCTGTTTTAGTATCAGCATGGATAGGTGCAAAGCAAAAGTTCCCAACATGGTTAGGCCCGCCTTTCTCATCTAATAATACGTTCCAGTCCGTCCAGCCTACTGTATTATTATTCAAATCGTTAATCATGGATCTGCCATACCGTTCCCCAAGCGCCCAGTCTTTAAGCCTGGCTGCTGTAAACTTGTCATTACAACCCTCAGTAAAAATCAGGTTTTTATCCGGAAAGCTTTCGGATACTTTTTTTACATTTTCGAATACCTGGTCGCCACCACTCCAGTCCTCATACCAGTGAAAACCAACTCCCCAGGCATATTTTGCAGCTTGCGGGTCATTTAATAAAGTACTTGCCCGTTGGTACAAAAGGTCCCTGTTATGGTCCCAAACTATGATCTTCCTACTGCCCAATCCTTCTTTGGCCAGGGTAGGACCAAGGTTGTTCTTTAAAAAATTTGTTTCTTCTTCGGCAGTATAAATACAGGATTCCCAGGTTTGCCTGGCCATAGGTTCATTTTGTATGGTTAATCCCCAAACCGGTATCCCTTCTTTTTCGTAAGCCTTAATAAATTTTACATAGTAGTTGGCCCAGGACTGGTAAAATTCTGTTTTAAGTCTTCCGCCATGCAGCATGTCGTTATTGTCTTTCATAAATGCCGGCGGGCTCCAGGGAGAGGCATATAAAGTTAGCTTACCACCCGCGGCAGCAATGGCATCCTTTATAAATGGAATCCTGTATTGTTTATCATGATCAATATTAAAAGAGGCGAGCTCCTTGTCGCCTTCTTTAATGTAGGTATAGCTTCCACTGGAAAAATCACAGCTATGGATATTTGTCCTGGCAAGGGTATAGCCAATACCAGTATTGGGATCATAATAGGCCTTTAAAAATTCCTTTTGCTTTTCCCTGGAAAGTTTAGCAAATGTTTCAGCAGAGGCATCTGTAAGGGCGCCTCCTATTCCCAATAAAGTCTGGAATGTTTTTGTAGGGTCTACAAATACACAGGGTTGTGTTTCAAGTGGCTGTCCAAAATCTTTAAACTCCAATGTATCAGTGGGAGTCAGCCTGTAGTTGGCTGTATCGGCTGTAGTATAAACTACAATCGATTTTCCTGCAGCTGGTACGTTGGCCGAAGTTGTAGCGGAGGAAAGTACTTTTGCCTTTTTTTCTGAACAGGCAAAGACCGTTACCACTGATATTGCCAATAGGATTTGTTTCATTATACTTTATTTAAACTTAAATATTAAAAGAATTCAAATTACCAAATATAGGTTCCAACTGCACCAGCAGGCAAAGAGGTAGTTACCCACTTGTTCACCATACGTATCTTAAACCCCTGGGTTGTATTACCATCATTTTCCACAATTAATACTTTTTTCCCTGCGGGAGTTTTAAAGGCTACATTTTGCAGGTTGCCTGCGATATTGCTACCAATTCTAACAGAACCTGAAGGAACAAATTTAGAGGCATGGGCCACTATGTAATAAGCTACATTACGCTGTACTGTACTTGTAATGGTCAGGGCTCCCTTGCAGGTGTTACATCCACCAGGGGTATGTGGCTCAAAGGAAGCATTATTAGCCAGGTTCCATTCTAATGCGGTCTTGCTCCAGTTACGCATAGAACCAATGATCACATTCTTCAAATGCCATTTCAGGTCACCCCCAAAATCGCCATTGGACGCAGTGTACTGTTCGGTAAAATATAGGTTCTTATCCGGGTGTGCATTTCTTACCTGTGAAAGGGCGCTGATGTCACCTGCATAGAGGTGAAAGGCAGAACCTTCAACAAAAGCCTTTGCGGCCGGGTCATTTAGTATCGTTAAAGGATAATCAGGCCTGTCGCAGTTGTGATCGTACACAATGATCTTAGTAGAAATGCCGGCCGTTTGGAATGCGGGGCCTAAATGATCTTTAATAAAAGTTAATTGCTGTTCAGCCGTCATATAAAGGCTTGGATTATTGCCCGGGTTCAAAGGTTCATTTTGAGGAGTTATGGCAGTAATGGTGATCCCCTGGGCCTTCATTTGCTGAATATATTTTATAAAATACCTGGCATAAACATCATAATACTCAGGCTTAAGGCTTCCACCAATACTACTGCCATTATCCTTCATCCATACAGGCGATGACCATGGCGTTGCCAGTATTTTGATAGCGGGATTAATAGCCAGTATTTCCTTTAACAATGGGATCAGGTTGTCCATATCAGGAGCTAAAGAAAAATTAGCCAGTGCCAGGTCGGTTTGTCCTGCCGGCACATCATCATAGGTATAGACGGAGGCACTCAGGTCTGAAGCACCTATGCTTATTCTTAAATAGTTAATGCCTATGGAATTGGCATCATTACCAAACAATTCTTTCAAAAGCGCAGATTTGGTAGCTGCGTTTAATGCGTTTATTACCATTGCGCTTCCACTTGTGAGCGTATAGCCAAAACCATCAATGGTTTGAAAGGTATTGGTGGTATCTACATCTATATAGGGATCATTGTTGGCTACCGTTCCAAAACTTAAGATGGTACTTTGCTTTTCTAATAATGCAGTCTGGTCACTTTTGGTTAACCAAAAATCCACTTCATTCACACCAGGTGGAGGAGGGGTGGGAGGATCTATAGGGGGAACAGGGGTGGGGGTAGGCGTGCCCCCGGTGCTTGTGCTTTTGTTGCAACTGGAGGAACATACCACCAGGAAAAGACAGGAAATTAAAATAAACCGGAAAGCTGGTATTAAACGTTTCAAGAAAAATGATTTAATTGTAGAGGATAGTTCTGCTCCTACTCCGGCAAAATACCGGTGTAGATCAAAATTAGTTTAGAAAGCAGTATAACCACCAGCTTATGGACAATTAATCAGCTTTCTACCCCTAAGTTCTGTAGAAAATGAAATAGGATCCCGAAGCTGGCCATAATGGGTTTTGTTCTAAATTATCAGGTGATTGGTGGCGTAGTTCTACTATATTGATGCATTTATGATGTCATTCTAATTTGGGTACAGCCCGATACCTTATTTTTGCGCCGCCTGATCAAAGGCCAATATTTACCCAATGGGAAGTAATGATGAACCTGTATTAGTATTGAAAATCGCTCTATAACGAACTGGTTTCAGAATGAAATATGTCATTTCAAAAAATGTAGATAGTTTTTTTACAGATGTCTCAGATGTCTTTGGCTTTGTTGTACGTTTTTTTAAGGAGGTGTTTAAGCCCCCCTTCGAGTTCAATGAAATGATCAAACAATGTTATAATGTAGGTGTTCGCTCAGTAGCATTGATAACAGTTACAGGTTTTATAACAGGGCTCGTTTTTACCAAGCAATCAAGACCATCACTTGCTGAATTTGGAGCTACTTCCTGGTTGCCTTCCCTGGTAGGCATAGCGGTTATTAAATCCCTGGCGCCCCTGGTAACTGCCCTGATCTGTGCAGGTAAGGTAGGGTCGGGTATTGGTGCTGAATTGGGATCTATGAAAGTGACAGAGCAAATAGATGCCATGGATGTTTCAGGAGTAAACGCTTTTAAATTCCTTGTAGTTACCCGTATCGTTGCTACCTCTATATGCATTCCATTGCTAATGATGTACGCTGCTTTTGTGTCCCTTATGGGTTCCTATATTGATATCCACTCCCATGAAAATATTACCCTGCTTACCTTCTTCCAGAATGCTTTTCAGAAGATCACTTTCCTTGATTTTGCTTCCACGTTATTTCGCTCTGTGATATATGGATTCACCATTTCTTTGGTTGGCTGCTTCAAGGGCTACAATACCACCCAGGGAACAGAAGGCGTTGGAAAAGCTGCAAATATGGCGGTGGTCGTTTCAATGTTCCTGATCTTTATAGAAGAAATGGCAATTATTCAAATGGTAAACTGGATCCGTTAAATGCAAAAAGAAAAAGGCCATATCGATTATAATACCCCGGTCATAATAATTAAGGACCTCTACAAGTCCTTTGGTGACAATGATGTATTGAAAGGAATAGACCTTACAGTTTACAAAGGGGAAAATGTGGTGGTATTGGGTAGATCGGGAACAGGTAAGTCGGTCCTGATCAAAATGATCTCAGGCCTTTTAAAACCTGATAGTGGTACTGTAAATGTTTTAGGTTATGATGTTCCCTCCCTGAATGAAAAGAAACTAAGAGAACTGCGCATGAAACTGGGATTTTCTTTCCAGAACAGTGCTTTATATGATAGCATGACAGTCAGGGAAAACCTGGAGTTCCCGCTGGTAAAAAATTCTCACCACCTGGCTAAAAAAGATTTGAATAACTCTATTGAAAGAGTGCTGGATGCTGTGGGCCTCCTGCAATCTATCAACCAGATGCCTTCTGAACTTTCAGGCGGACAACGCAAAAGGATAGGTATAGCCCGTACATTGATCATGCAACCACAGATCATGCTGTACGACGAACCAACAGCAGGTCTTGATCCAATTACCAGTACAGAAATTAATAACCTGATAGTGGCCGTGCAGGAAAAATTCCATACCAGTTCTATTATCATCACGCATGATCTTACCTGTGCCAAGGCAACAGGGGACAGGGTGGCTATGATGCTGGACGGTCAGTTCGTCAAGGTTGGTTCTTTTGATTCCATCTTTGATACCAAGGATGAACGGATCAATAGTTTTTACGAATACAATTTTATACAATAAGAAATGAGATCAACTAAAAATACAAGAAGTGTATTGGTAGGTATTTTTATATTCATAGCCCTTGTAATTTTTATAGTGGGTATACTAACACTGGGAGGCCAGCGGAAGACCTTTGCCAATACCATTGACCTCATGGCTGTTTTTGATGATGTGAATGGCTTGCAGAAGGGAAGCAATGTATGGTACTCGGGTGTTAAAATAGGCACTGTAAAAAGCATTTCTTTCAATAAAGCGGGTTCTGTTGATGTGGCTATAAGCATTGAAGAGAATACTACGCAATTTATTCATAAAGACGCTTTTGCCAAAGTAGGTTCTGATGGCCTGATAGGTAATAAAATAATTGTGTTATATGGAGGCACTCCACAGGCAGCGCCGGTGCAGTCTGGTGATATGCTACATGTTGAGAAAACTGCTAGCGTGGAAGATATGATGAGTACTTTTCAATCTAATAACAAGAACATACTTGCTATAACCACTGATTTTAAAGAAGTAAGCCGCCGCCTGGCAAATGGGGAAGGCACTATAGGCAAATTATTGAAAGAAGAATCTCTTGCCAATGATCTGAATAATACAATGGCCGTATTAAAAAGGGCTTCAGTTAATGCAGAAAGGTTGACCACACAATTCAACTCCTATGCTGCTAATCTTCAGAAGCCGGGAACACTTACCAATGATCTTATTACAGACACTGTATTGTTCTCCAGGTTGAAGACAAGTGTATTACAGGTGGAGGAAATGACCCGGAAAGCAAATGAGGTAATGGTAACCATTAATAACGTTAGCCAGAACCTGCAGTCGGATCTTAAAAAAACCAATACACCTGCCGGCGTATTGTTGAACGATGAGCAATCTGCTGCTTCCATAAAGGAAACAATTAAAAACCTGCAATCAAGCACTCAAAAACTTGATGAAAATATGGAGGCCCTTCAACATAACTTTTTATTAAGGGGATTCTTTAAAAAGAAGGCACAGGGCAAGCTGTGAGACAAGTCAAAAGCCAACATTCAAAAGTAAAGATCATAGCTTAGAGGTAAGGGGTGAAAATTGATTGGTCGATAATTTAACAGGGGAAAGAGCAAGTCAAAGCTCTTAAGGTTAGTCCATTAATAGCGAGGTTATTTCTTAGCGTTCGGATCTGTCTTTTTCATCATTTCAATTGCCATTTCGAAATAACTGGCCCAACCGATAGTCAGTTTGTTCCATTTTCTAAGGTTCCCTGATACGGCTATTACATAGCTGGTTAGTTTACCTCCCAATTTTGCCATGTCTTTTTATCATGTATGTAACGGCTTTGTACCGCCTCTTTAAAGAGCCGTTACATAGGCGGCACAAAGCCGTTACATAGGCGGCACATAGGCGTTGCATAATGCAGTTAGGGTAACTGGAAAATTTCAGTTCTTTCTGACTTTTTATGGGATAAAACTGTCAAAATAACATGGAGACATATCAATTGATACCGACAGCATATAACCGGGTTATTGCAATAATTCAACGTGGTATTCTAAGTTCCATGAATAAGATTTTAAAGAGAGGGAAATTGGTCTTATATAAAAACCTACACAAATGCTGTAGAACATAAACCATTCGAAAGCTTTTCTTTGAAATGAAAGGATATAAGTTTTAGTTTGCCGCGTGTTATTACAATATATATTTCTACTAATACTATTGACGGGAGGTGCTTTAACCAGCATTTGGACCGGTAAACTGACAACAGTAGCTGGGATAACGGGTATCATGTTAGGTTTAGTGATCTTTATTGGTACAGGGTGGCTGGGATTGTTGCTTATGGCATTTTTCTTTTTACTGGGCACCCTTGCTACTGCCTGGAAGCGTAATAAGAAAGAATTGTGGAAAATTGCAGAAAGAAATAAGGGAAGACGCAGTGCCACCCAGGTACTGGCCAATGGCGGAATGGCAGGAATATTAGCTTTGCTGGCAATTGTATGGCCCGAAAAAGCAGACCTGTTTACCTTACTCATAGCCGGGGTTTTTTCTTCGGCCACGGCCGATACCCTTTCTTCCGAATTGGGCAGTTTGTATGGATCCCGGTTTTATAATATTCTAAGCTTTCGAAAAGATACAAGAGGCCTGGATGGCGTGATAAGCCTGGAAGGAACACTTATTGGGATTGCAGGTAGTTTTTTGGTAGCCATAGTAACATCAGTGGGCTATGGTTGGGGCCTGTATATCCTATGGATAGTTATTGCTGGTACTATAGGTAATCTTACTGATTCCTTATTAGGAGCTACATTGGAACGTCGGGGCCTGATGCCAAATGACCTTGTAAACTTTTTAAATACTGTAGCTGGCGCCCTGGTTATGTTCCTGTTATTAAAGATCCACTAATGATTTGTTTTTGAAATATGCGCATACGATAGGCATTCATAGCTGTTAGACCCAGTTTTTTTACCAGTTTATAATTAACTAACACGCCAACTACTGCACCAATTCCAGGCACCAGTTGCGCCATTTTAGCAAGGTCAATATAATCCCTGTATTCCATTTGAAAGTTGCGCCAGTCAAACTGGTTAATATCATCTGGCAACAAATGCTTTTGATTTTCCCAATCATTCATCTGCAGGTATATATGTGTGCGATGCTCATGGCTGCTAAAGGCAAGCTGGAAAATGTGAAGCAGGTAAACCCGTTCTTTATAATCCTGCACATCAAAGCCATACAGGCTGGCAATATCAAACAGCATCTTGATCTTAATAGCAAGGAGTAAAGGGAAATCGGCAAGGCCCATAAGGATGCCTCCTGCGCCTGTCACACCGCCTTCCACCGATGCAGTATGTTTATAATTGCGAATGATTTTTTCCACTGCTTCTTCTGTAGCCTGGAGATCCTGAAAGGGGGAACTTTCTTTTGTGATCTGCCTTGCTCCAAATAACACCCCCTTTATCATTTGCTTAATAGTAGCGGTGATAACCTGGTGGATCTTTTCTGGAATGAAACTGTTCATTTTAACCTGCAACTTTTTGGAAAGGCGGTTAAAAAAAGAAGGGCTGCTAACCATTTCACACTGCCAGGCCCGAAGTTCCCTTAATGCTATGTCTTCATAACTCATGAACCAGGATGTTGATTAGGTGCCATAAATATCTATTGATTTGCCAAAAGCAAGACCCCTGTTTCCAGGGGTCGAACTACTATTAAAAAATTATGATCATGCTTTACCTTGCCATTGATCCTGTTGCTTTTCTTTTGCCTTTCTCAGCATACCCTGGAGCTTGTTTACAGCGGAGTCTACCGATTGTTCAAATTCAAGGCTACTTTCTTTTATAAATAGATCATTGCCTGGTACTTCCAGCCTGATCTCACAATAGGTATTTTGAGTCGCCTTATCTGGTCCTAAAAACAGGGTTACGTTAGCCCTTACTATATGATCGTTGGGCGTTAGTTTTTCAAGTTTTTCCTTAATATAAGCTTCCAGTTGTTCTCCCGCTTTAAATCCAAGCGATTGTATGATTACGTCCATAATTTATTTTTTTAAAGTTGTACCATTATCATACCATCTTAATTATATGGCATATGGAAGGTAGGATGTATTTGGGCAATAAATTTGTCAGGATTAAATAAAATCAGAAGAGGAAATGCAGGAATATATTATAGATGTTTCAAAAATAGAAGAATTACAGACAATCAGTAACATCAATGAACTGGATAACATATTCGAACGTGCCAAAAGCACCATCGTAAATGGCGAAAAAGTGCAACTGGTTAGGAAGTTGCAGGGGCAACCCCAAAAATTTGATGAGTTCTCAACTCTTGAAGAGCTTGCTGACTATAAAAAAACGGTTTACAAGTATTTATAGCCAATCAGATAGCTGAGGCATTTGCATATTGCTCAATGGCTGTTCCTAACATGCCCAGTAATGCCGGAGATATATCATCAGCACAATGCCATTGTTTCTTTTTGTACAATATATATTCTGCCTGAGAAGAGGATACAAGCACCATAGTTTCTTTAATAAAATAGAACGAATACATTTCACCGTTTACCAAGGCTTCAAAATTCATAGAGAAAGGTTTCGGATTGCAATATATAAATCTACTATAAAGTACATAAATATTTTCTATGCTTTATAGGTGAATCTCCTTAGTATTTTTCCGATTAAGCTCAAATAAGCTGTTTAAAACAACCTATTGGGGCCTATTTATAAATTTGAATGTATTTTTCCCTGATGAAATATGGTATTTTGTTTTTTACCAGGAAGATTTGCACCAGGTTTTTATTGCTGCCTCTCTATCTGCCTATTGTTTCATTTACCTCCTGCCAAAAAACATCTGCAGCTGTTGAAATAGCCCTGTTCGATTCTGTACCCGTTGTAAAGCCTGTATTACCCATGATCAATGAGATTTCGGGTATTGCTGATAGTAAATTAAATGCCGGTTACCTCTGGGGTGAGCAGGATAGCGGCAATCCGCCTGCTATTTCCCTGATTGACCATAATGGCGAAGTGTTTAAAAACGTTTTCATAAAAGGCGCAGTTAATCGCGATTGGGAAGATATGGCCCTGTCAGGCTCTGATTTGTACATTGCCGATATTGGAGATAACAACCAGGTATATCCTGATTACACGATCTACACTTTTCCAGAGCCTGCTAAATCAACCGACACAGTAACTGATTTTCAAAGCATCAGGTTTCAATATGAAGATGGATCGCATGATGCAGAAGCCTTTATTGTAGATCCGGGCTCAAAAGATATTTACTTGTTTACCAAAAGAGATAATAATTCCAGGGTTTTCAAATTGTCCTATCCTTATTCCTTTACAACTATAAATGTGGCCAAACAGGTGACAACGTTGCCGTATGGTGGGGTAGTTTCTGCCTGCCTTTCAGCAGATGGAAGGGAACTGCTGGTAAAGACCTATCCTGCTATTTTGCATTATGCAATAGCAACGCAACAAAGCATTGTACAGGCGTTGGGCAAAGCTTATACAACTATACCGTATAAAATGGAGCCATTAGGCGAAGCGGTAACCTTTGCTGTTGATAATAAGGGTTATTATACCTTGAGCGAAAAAGGCTTCAGTAACAGTGTGAATCTCTATTATTACAAAAGAAAATAAAAAAAGCCGCCATTTGGCGGCTTTCCAGGCTTATGCCAGCGTACCTTCTGCCGAAATTTCGGTGTTCAATAATTTAGATATAGGACAGTTTTGTTCAGCATTCTTTACAGCTTCATCAAACTTTTCCTTGCTGATTCCAGGTACTTTACCCGTAACAGTTAAATGAGATTTAGTAACCGCTCCGTTTTCAAATGTGATGCCGCACTTTGTTTCCAGGCTTTCGGGTGTAAACCCTGCTTCACCTAAAACAAAACTCAATTTCATTGTAAAACAACCAGCATGCGCTGCTGCTACCAATTCTTCAGGGTTAGTGCCAATACCATTCTCAAAACGGGACAGGTAAGAATACTGGGTATCCTTTAAAACAGTGCTTTGAGTGGTCAGTTTTCCGTTGCCTTCTTTTCCAGAGCCGTTCCAAACGGCGGTTGCATTACGTATCATAGTTTTTAATATTAAGCGTGTTATTAAAACAAAGCTACAGGAAAGCGTGGAAACTACTCAGTGGCAACAAGGCCTTTCAACATGGAAGGGGATAGATGGTGTCTATAATCGGGAGATTCATCTATTGGTAAACTACAAAGGGAACCATGAAGGTTCCCTGGAAGAAATATCTTTAAACTTTTATTATGCTGCGTGAGCGCTTTCCAGGATTTCGTCCATGGAAATACTCAGGTGACTCTCATCATAGATGCATTGACCATCTTTAATGACAAGAACCTGGGGAGATTCGTGATACACTCCAAATACCTCTGAGATCTTAGAAGAAAGTCCCCTGTAAGCGATCAGGTCAAGAAAGTAAAAGTCAATATCAGAGGGCTGATCTACTTTCTGCAATCTTTGCAGGGCAACCGAACTAATAGAGCATCGGGTGCTGTGTTTAAATATTACCTGTGGCTTATTTTGAGAATTACTAATGATCTTTTTCAACTGCTCTTCATCGGTAAGATGAATCCAATGCATACACAATAATTTTTAATGATTAAACCTTATGCTTCTCAATAACAGGAGTTTTGGCAGATGCTGTTGAAGCAGGGCAACCATAACGGGAACCTGCACAGGAAGCAAAGACCAGGCTGGTCAGGATTAACAGGGAAAGGTAAAGCAATTTGTTTTTCATAATAACTAGTTTGGATTAAAACGGCTTAATTTGCCGCTTATTATGCAAATATAGCTATGAAAATTACATTTAAAACCCCTGTTGGCCCTGTCCAGCCCTTTCATCGGTCAAAAGCTCATAAAAGCAGGTTAGCAGGCTATAGCTTATCCATCCAAACCATATAGATAAACCATGAGAATACATTTTACTTCCATTGGTGGCAGCGTTATGCACCAATTGGCAATAGCGTTAAAGCGAAAAGGATACCAGGTTACAGGAAGTGATGATGAAATATTTGAGCCCGCCAGGGGCAACCTGGACAGTGAAGGTATATTACCACAGCAACTTGGCTGGCAACCAGACCTCGTTGATAGCAAGCTGGATGCCGTAATACTGGGTATGCATGCCAGGGCTGACAACCCGGAGCTTATAAAAGCCAGGGAACTGGGCATCCCCATTTATTCCTTTCCGGAATATATTTACCAGGAAAGCCGGGGAAAGACAAGAGTAATTGTTGGGGGTAGTCATGGAAAAACAACTACCACTTCCATGATTATGCATGTGTTAAGGTCAGCCAATATCGACTTTGACTACCTGGTAGGGGCCAGGCTCCATGGGTTTGATCAATCTGTTAAGATCACCGGGGCTCCTGTTATTGTTTGCGAGGGAGATGAGTATCCCGCGAGTGCAATAGAAAAACGACCTAAATTCCATTTCCTATTTCCACATATTGCGGTTATAACGGGTATTGCCTGGGACCATATCAATGTATTTCCCACTTTTGATAATTATTTGGAACAGTTCAGGATCTTCATTGAAAAGATTGAAAAGGGAGGCCACCTGATCTATAATGATACGGATGCCACATTAAAAGAATTGGTGGAAGCTCAAAATAGAACGGATATACATTATCATCCATATAGGGTACCCGCACATGAGATAAAGAACGGGGAAACAAAAGTTACTATTGAAGACAAAGAAGTGTCTTTAAAAGTATTTGGCGATCATAACTTACTCAATATGCAGGCCGCCTGGCTTGTTTGCAAGCAATTGGGTGTAAGCGCGGCTGATTTTACAAAAGCTATTAGCAGCTTTACGGGTGCCTCCAAACGCCTGGAACTGCTTGCAAAAAATGAACAGGCTTTATTTTTCCGGGATTTTGCCCATGCGCCATCCAAAGTGAAAGCAACAATAGAAGCCCTTAAGCAACAGTTTCCCGACAAAACCCTGATAGCGGTCCTGGAACTTCACACCTACAGCAGTTTGAATGAAGCTTTTATGAAAGAATATGATGGCGTGATGGAAAAGGCAGATTGGGCTGCTGTTTTTTATAGCAGGCATGCATTAGAGATAAAGCGGATGCCAGACCTGTCGAAAGAATCTGTAGCAAAGGGATTTGACAAAAAAGGTTTGGCGGTGATCAATGAACGGAAGGATCTTGAAGACTGGTTAAACAGCAATGATTATAAAAATGCAGTTGTAGTCTTTATGAGCTCCGGAAATTATGATGGATTAGACACAGAATTATTTGCTAAACAAATAACAGGGGCAAGTCATTAATTTCGTCCTGAATATTACAAAACTTTACCTTTACCCATTTTAAGAAACCACTGTAAATGTTACAATTAAAGAAACCCCTGGCCTTTATTGATATTGAAGCCACGGGCTCGAATGTCAGTGCAGATAGAATAGTTGAAATAGCCATTGTAAAAGTGTTGCCGGATGGTAACCGCACGGTGAAGAGAAAGATCATCAATCCACAGATACCCATTCCGGCTTCCATCAGTGAGATTCATGGCCTCACAGATGAAATGGTAAAGGATGCTCCAACTTTTAAGCAGGCAGCGCATGAGATCAGGCAATTTTTAGATGGCTGTGATCTTTCCTGTTACAATGCTTACCGTCTTGATATACCTATGTTGATGGAAGAATTTATCAGGGCTGATGTGGAATTTGATATGAAAGGCCGTAAGGTGGTTGATGTTCAAAAGATCTTTCACCAGATGGAGCAACGTACATTGTCAGCAGCTTACAAATTTTATTGCAATAAATCACTGGAGGGGGCACATGGCGCAGAAGTAGATGCCGTAGCTACTGCAGAAATTTTAAATGCGCAGTTAGAAAAATATCCTCAGTTAGGGACTAATATAGATAGCATAATAAAAGCTATTGGTGAAGAGCAGATCATTGATTTTGCCCGACGTTTTATATTTAATGATAAGGGTGTGGAAGTATTTAATTTTGGAAAGCATAAAGGGCGGCCTGTTGCTGATGTATTAAAGGCTGAACCACAGTATTATGACTGGATGATGAAAGGAGAGTTTCCAATGAATACCAAACAGAAGCTAACTGAAATGTATACCCGCATCATGTTAAAAAAGTTCTAGTAACCTTTTGGAGAAACTCGTTATTATACCAACCTATAATGAAAGGGAGAATATTGGCCCTATCATCCAGGCCATACATGACCTGAACCAGGATTTTCATATCCTGGTGATTGATGATGGCTCACCCGATGGGACGGCTGATATTGTTCGTACCTACCAGGCACAATATCCTGATACTGTTTTCTTGGAAGAAAGAAAAGGGAAACTGGGACTGGGTACAGCCTATATACATGGTTTTAAATGGGGGATCAAGAGAGAGTATGCATACATTTTTGAGATGGACGCTGATTTTTCGCATAGCCCTTCAGACCTGCCTCGTCTTTATGATGCCTGCAAAAACGGTGGGGCAGATGTTGCCATTGGTTCAAGGTATATAAAAGGTGGAGGCGTGCAGAACTGGCCACGTAACAGGATATTATTATCCAAAGGCGGCTCATTGTATACACGCCTGATATTATGGATGCCTGTTGAAGACCAGACTGCAGGTTTCATGTGCTATAGACGTGAAGTATTAGAAACCATTAACCTGGATGAAATTCATTTTGTTGGATATGCTTTCCAGATAGAAATGAAGTTTGCTGCCTGGAAACTTGGGTTCCGTCTTAAAGAAGTTCCCATTCAATTTGAAGACCGTAAATATGGAGAGTCGAAAATGAGCAAGGGAATTGTAAAGGAAGGCATCCTGGGTGTATTGAAACTGCGCTGGTACAGCATGTTCACCAATTACAGGCGCAGGGTGAAAAGCAAACTAGATCCCAGCCTGACAAATGGGTCTTAGTCTTCACTGTAACTACTCTTTACTGCTTTCCATTGAATATTCCTGATACTTTGCATGATCAGCCAGGTGGCAATGATGGAAAGAACTGCGCCTATAATAACCACGGGCATGATGGTATATATAAAGAAATGAAAGAGGGCAATTACCCCCGAAACAGCCAATACAAACAGGTTTCTTAATAATGACCCGGATTTTATATTTGTATTTTGATGCATGGAGAAGGGGAAAAGTTTATTGCCCACATAAACAAGTAAGGTTGCGATAAGCAATTCATTAAATAAGCCCAGCAAAATATTAGGCAATACACCAGGTCCTATAAGTACCAGGCCAGCAACTGTTATAAAAAACACTATAGGAATATAGAATTTCAGGATGGCGGCTTTGGCGCCCCCTAAAATGATAGCTCCGGGCTTGTCTACCGGTGGGATGTAATACATCCAGGAAGCTTTATACTTTTCTGAATATACTATTTGGGAAATGGCCATGGTGAGGATGAAACTTGTAAAGTACAGGGCTGATATTACCAGTATCCTGCTCTTTATACTTTCTTCCCTTAATTCCTGCAGGTCCATAGATTTGGTATTCATGAACATGATGACTACATATACGGCCAGGTAGCCAATGGAGGGATAGACCTTTAATTTAAAATCTCTGCTCCGCGATGTCATCTTCCAGGAAAACAAAAAACCCATTTTTTCGGAAGGAGAGGAAGTGAAAAGTTTGCTTAATAATAAAGGGTAGTCAAATCGGTGCTTACTACTGTTCACAGGCCTTGCAGTTGCAGAAGTTCCACTTCCGGATGACAATAAAGCCAGTTTATTATTGAAAAATGGAGCCAGGTATTTGACAACAAGGTAAATGCTGATAAATGGTAAGCACAATCCCAGAGCTGTTCCTATGGCTTCCCTGCTGCTAACATGAAAAGAGTACAAGAATTTCCAGGTGCAGGCTATCCAGTAAAGGGGATAAAAAAGAATACCTTTTTGAAGGGAAAGATCAAGGCTGCCCAGGCCAAACCGGTTAATCATGCGGGGAAAGACCTGGTAGCTGGCATATATAACTATAGCAAAGACAATTTGGATATAACTGATAACAGATTGGAATTTCTGAGGAGTTGTTACTTTAAGAATTCCTATGTAAACGGCATTGATAAACAGTATAGCAAAGATGGTGGTGAAAAGAACCATCAGGATAAAGGATAGCGCTGCAGCAATGTTAACATTCATAACCAGGTAAACAATACCTGCAAGGCTCATGGGAAGGACTATTTTGGAAACATGTATCAGGATGTGCAACAGTCGTGAGATTAATAACGTTCTATCATTAACGGGTTTAGGTAAAATGATAAATGTATCTCTTACATCTATAAGCACCGATGTGAAATCAGAGATCAAAGTTGCAGAAAGCATAAAGAAGAACATGGAGAAATAAATGGTAAGACTGGTCACCATATTAGAACCTATTGAGAATGCAAACAGGTAAACCAGGCCGATTAAACCACTCATAAGCATGGTACCAAGAGTAGCCATAGATACCTGTTTGCCTTTGTTTCTGGTCCTGGTTTGCTGGATGGTGTTAGGTCTTCTATCATCCATGATCAGTTTAGTGACAAGTATGGATCTTAATTGATCCATGTTTACTCCCATGCTTTTGTATACAGCTGTGGGAAGCAGCACCAGCTTTAAAAATATTTTATTGACCGGGTTCACTTGGGTTTCTATTTATTTTCGTACCAGCCACTTAATTTAATAACAGGGTATTAGTTTTCCAATGCTTTGATCAATTCATC
Source organism: Flavisolibacter ginsengisoli DSM 18119 (assembly GCF_900129295.1). Taxonomy (GTDB): domain Bacteria; phylum Bacteroidota; class Bacteroidia; order Chitinophagales; family Chitinophagaceae; genus Flavisolibacter; species Flavisolibacter ginsengisoli. The sequence continues at coordinate 150,924 of NZ_FQUU01000008.1, read as the reverse complement.
TGCAGTTGAAGCCAGCGAATCCTTACTTGTAAGATTGGCAAAGATCTGTTCAAGACTTTTATTACCCTGTTGAACTTTTAATTCTTCAAAACTTCCGTTTGCAATGATCCTGCCTTCATCAATCAATACAATGCGGTCACTAACCTTTTCCACGACATCCATCATATGGCTGCAGTAAAAAATTGTTTTGCCATCACGGGCCAGCCTGCTGATCATTTCCTTAATGATAATAACACTGTTGGCATCCAACCCACTCAATGGCTCGTCAAGAATGATAACATCTGGATTGTGTAAAAGCCCGGAAGCAATCAGTACCTTTTGTTTCATACCCTTGCTAAAGCTATCCATGCGCTGATCTATATTATCAGCTAGGCTGAATGCTGACAGTATCTTTTGTATTCTTTCAGAACATACCTGCTCATTGATACCATACAAAGCTCCCATGAAGGAAAGGAACTCCTTTGGTGTGAGTACGTCATAGAGTTCTGCCATCTCTGGTACATATCCTATTATCTTTTTCACCTCAAGTGTATCCTTTTTAACATCAAACCCCTTAACTTTTACTTCACCTTCATAATCTGTAAGCAACCCGCAAAGGATCTTTACGGTTGTGCTTTTTCCTGCACCATTTGGGCCAATGTACCCTATGACCTGTCCGCTATATACTTCCAGGTTTATATCTTTTAATACCTGCTTATTTCCAAAGTTCTTGAACAGGTTTCTTATGCTGATAACAGGTTCCATATAACGGTCGAATGCTTTTTAATAGAAATGAACATGAGGACTGCCGTCTAAAGATAATCAAGTAATTGAGTCCGGGGCTTATAGTGGATTTTATGTTTCTTTGATCATGCGAAAGGCTTTGCTGCAGTTACATACTGCGGTTTTTTTATGGGGTTTTACTGGTGTGCTGGGAAGGGTAATAACACTTGACCAGACATGGTTGGTCTGGTATAGGCTACTGATCACTACTGTTTCGCTATGGGTATTATATTTCTTTATGAATAAGATAAAGAAACTGCCCTCCAGGTCGATCTTTCTTATTAGTTGTATTGGATTCATCCAGGCATTGCACTGGGTATGTTTTTATGGTAGTATCAAATATGCCAATATTACTATTGCCCTAACTACTTTATCAACATCTGCCTTGTTGGCATCAGTTATTGAGCCTTTGCTGCTGCGCAAAAGATTTGATACAATTGAGATATTCCTGGGATTATTTGCCATTGCGGGTATTGTCATAATCTATAATACCCATGTACAGTTCTCTGTTGGTATCATCATAGGCTTGTTGTCCGCATTACTTACTGTATTGGTTTCTGTATTAAATAAAAAAATTGTTGACCAATATGCCCCAGACCAGATCACGCTTTACCAACTTACAGGAGGATTTGCAGGTTTAAGCCTGTTACTGCCTGCATACCAGTATTTCTTCCCGGAACAGCATCATATACCAGTTGCAATGGATTGGTTGTGGCTGGTCTTACTGAGTTGGGTTTGTACCATAATGACCTTTTTCCTGTATATACGTTCCCTGAAAAAAATATCAGCTTTTACCATGAACCTCACGCTTACCCTTGAACCCGTGTATGGTATTTTGCTCGCCTTTGTGATTTACCATGAGAATGAAAAGCTCAGTAAATGGTTTTATGTGGGTTTTGGACTGATAGCATTGGCAGTGGCCTTTCATATGATTCATTTATTACGGTATACACGACTAAAATCATCATCAAATTAAAGGGCTATGCTTATTTTTAATGCCTATATAAATCTTTATGAAGCTACCGGTTTTCCTGTGTTGTATTCTTAGTTCTTTTTACGCTTTCTCCCAAAAGCCTCCGCTTGATCATTCAGTATACGATGGATGGCAAAGCATAGGCGAACGGATGATCTCAAATGATGGCAAGTGGATAGTATATTCTATAACGCCACAGGAGGGTGATGCTTGTTTGTATATTCTTCCTTCTCAGGATACATCTCAAAAAATCGTTGTACCAAGAGGGTATGGAGCTGTGATATCAGAAGACAACCGGTTTGTTGTATTCAAAATAAAACCAGCGTACAAGGAAACCAGGGAAGCAAAAATTAAAAAGAAAAAGGCAGATGATATGCCCAAAGATTCGGTTGGGGTATTAGAGTTAGGCAATAAGGAAATAAAGAAATGGGCTCGCATCAGGTCATTTAAGACACCTCAAAAGGCAGGTGGATGGATTGCCATTCAAAAGGAAAAGGATCCAGGCAAGCCAGGCACAGCTCCCACTCAGAAAACGGTTGATAGTTTAAAAAAGACCATTGATTCTTTGTTGCTGCTGGTGACAGAAATTAAAAATATAAAGGCTGGTACAGTCGACAATATAGATGCGGAAGAAGACCCTGCTTCAGTGGCTGGAGCATTAGAGGGAACTGACCTTATTCTATATAGCCCAAACAATAAAAAAGATAAGGTATTCAGAAACGTCAGTGAATATTTCTTTAATGCATATGGGCAGAAACTATTGATGAGGATTACAAAGAATTCCAGGGATTCTGCTTCTGTGAATGGAGTCGTTGTTTATGATCTTTTACAGGGGAAACCTGATACTATTATTAAAGGTGGAAATGATTTTAGAAACTTTGCCTTAACTGAAGCAGGAGATAAAATAGCTTTTGTAGGCGAAAGGGACACTACTACCAATGCACTGCAGAAATTTTATGGTGTATACTTATACCAGGCTGGGGGTGATAGTGCAAATTTATTATTGGATAAGAACACGCCAGGTATGCAACTCGGTATGACTGTAAGTGAGAATGGACAGGTTAGCTTCAGTAAAACCGGCAAGCGGTTATTTTTTGGAACCATTCCCTTACCAAAACCAAAAGACACAAGTTTGGTTGATATTGACCTGGTCAAACTTGATATCTGGAACTATAAGGATGACTATTTGCAAACACAACAATTATTACGGTTGCCGTCTGATTTGAAAAAAAGCTTCCTTGCAGTGTATGATTTCTCTTCGCAAAAAATAAGACAACTGGCAAATGAAGGATTACCAACTATAATCCCAACCAATGAAGGAGACGGGAATATGTTTGTTGCCATCACCGATACAGGCAGGAGAGTGGAAACACAATGGTTGGGCAATGGCAAAAGCGATGTTTATTCCATGGATGTGCTTACGGGGCATACCACATTGGTCAAAAAAAATCATGATGGTGGTATTTATCCTTCCTCTACAGGGAAATATATACTCTTATATGATGCTAAAGAGAAGCATTATTTTTCATGGAACGGGAAAGGTTTGAAAAATATTACTTCTAACATCCCGGTGCCTTTATATAACGAAGAAAATGATGTCCCGGATGATCCCGGTCCTTATGGCTTGATGGGTTGGCACAAAGGGGATTCGGCAGTGTACATTTATGACCGATATGATGTGTGGAAAGTTGATCCTGCTGGTATATCGCAACCTGTTAATTTAACTGCATCAGGGCGCAGGCTTAAGAACACTTATCGGTATATACGGCTAGACGAAGATGAGAAGTTTTTCACCAGTTACCAGCCGGTATTTTTTAAAGTGCAGAATCAGGTAACAAAGCAAACAGGTTATGCATATAGTACCCTTGACAATAAACTAAATTTACATACGCTGGGATTTGGGGAATATAATTTCAATGCACTAACCAAGGCAAAAAACGGACAAACCATCTTATATACGAGGGAGAATTTCATACAATCCCCTAATTTATTTCTTATTAATGGTAATAATGAGCATAGCAATTTATCCTTGCCTTTAGATATTGATAATAGTATTAAAATAACAGCCTTAAATACCCAGCAGGCAAATTATAATTGGGGAACTACGGAATTGTACAAATGGAAGGCCTTCGATGGAAAACAGGGAACAGGAATTTTATACAAGCCAGAAGATTTTGATGCTTCCAAAAAATATCCTGTAATCTTTTACTTCTATGAAAAATTGAGTGATGGATTATACAATTATTCCGCTCCTGCACCTACACCCAGCCGCCTAAATATTCCTTTTTTTGTAAGCCGCGGCTACCTGGTTTTGGCGCCGGATATTTATTATACAAAAGGCCATCCGGGAAAGGATGCCTATAATTATATAGTTAGTGCTGCTAAATCTTTAGCTAACCGAAAGTGGGTGGATGGGAAGAACATGGCTATACAAGGACAAAGCTGGGGAGGTTACCAGGTGGCTTACCTGATCACAGCAACTAATTTATTTAAAGCTGCATGGGCAGGAGCACCTGTGGTAAATATGTTTAGCGCCTATGGAGGCATACGTTGGGAGAGTGGCAACAACAGGCAGTCGCAATATGAAAAAGGCCAAAGCCGCATCGGCTCAACCCCATGGGAAAGACCTGATCTTTATATGGAGAACTCGCCATTTTTCCATTTGAAGAAGGTAACTACACCATTGGTTATAATGGCTAACGATGCCGACGGTGCAGTGCCATGGTACCAGGGAATAGAATTTTTTACAGCCATGAGGCGATTAGGTAAAAAAGTGTGGCTGCTGAATTATAACGGGGAGGCGCATAACCTTGTTGAACGCAAGAACCGGAAGGATATTCAGGTTCGGGAACAACAGTATTTTGATTGGCTATTGAAAGGTCAGCCAGCTCCTAAATGGATAACCGATGGAGTGCCGGCTGTAAAAAAAGGCAAAGAATGGGGTCTTGAATATGGTGTTTTTTAATGTGTGAATTGCTTTCTTTAATCCTTAGTCAATAATTTATCCAACAGAAGGTGAAAGGTATTTCACGAGGCTCCTTTTGGCTATGGGTAACAAGGTCTCTTCTACCGGGAACTGGAGCTCGGTTTCAATACAATAAACAGCCGGATTGGGCAAATCAGTCCGGTTTTTAATGAGGTCATACTTCAGGTTTTCATAAGTGTTAACAAGACTGCGGCGCATTTCATCAAGGTAAGAGGTACGGATGCTCCTGAACTTTTCATCATGTTTTTCAAATATGGACAACCGGTAATGATAAACCCGGGTAGCTTTGACATACCCTGCACTTAAAAAGAAATAGCCTTCCTGGTTATCAAGAGGTACAAGGCCCACAGGTGTAATGGTCAGCTTTTCTTCTACAAATTCATACAGTTCAGTTCCGCTACTAATGGTAGTCTTCATTTCATTAGCTGAATAATTGATGATCTCTTCCAGTTGTTGCATGAGTTCATCATCCGCAATCATTTGTTCATATAATAATTGAAGTTTTTCTATTTGAATGCCTGTTAATTTCTTTGGGAAGTGTTCCTGCAGGTATTTCTTATTTTCTCTAAAGGCAACAATATTGTTGTAATGAAAGATGAGATCTGCCAATTGCGGATAGAGCTTATTCTGATTGAAATACTTATTGATCTCTTGCAGGTAAGCCAATAAGGTATACTTCTTTAACTCAAAATCTATATATCCTTCGGCAAACCATGTTTCAGACAATTGCTTCATAGTTTAAAGATTTGATTACCTAATTTACTAAATAGACTATTCAAATCATAGACCTGTTTATCTTTAATGTGTTAATAATATGAATATGCGTATTGCCAGGCTATTATTGGTATTATTACTCCTTCATTCCTGTAAGTCAGCCAGTTATTTTGTTGTGCGTCATGCCGAAAAGGAAACAACCACCTCCATGGGAAGTGACGTTCCTTTGTCTGAGGAGGGAAAGGAAAGGGCAGAAGCCTTGAAAGATCAATTGATGCATAAGCATATTCGTTCCATTTATTCTACAAATTTTTTACGCACCAGGTCAACTGCACAGCCTTTGGCAAAAGCATTAAATCTTTCTATTCAAATCTATGAACCCCTTGATACCAGCCTGGTAAAGCTATTAAGGAACAGGAAGGAAAATATATTGATAGTTGGCCATTCCAATACAGTAAATAATATTGTCAATACGCTTATAGGGTCAAAGGTTATCCCAGGGGATCTTGCTGACAATGAATATGGAGATCTATTTGTAGTAAAAAGAAGGGGCCGGCATTACAGCTTTGACAAAAAACATTTTGGTAAATGAGGAGTTTGATAATTCTTTGCGGATGGCTGTACTTTTTATAAGCTTAAAAGAATAGGGAGAACCAATACACAAATAGCATAATGGTTCTCCCTATCTATTATTACTGTTTTAATACTCCCTGTTGATATCAAAATTCTGAAGCTCATTGGCTACAGCGGTAAGGAATGTGGCCCCAAGGCTGCCATCTACTATCCGGTGGTCATAACTCATAGATAAATACATCATGTGCCGGATGGCTATACTATCGCCATGAGGTGTTTCTATCACAACCGGGCGTTTTTTGATAGCACCAACAGCTAATATGGCAACTTGTGGCTGGTTAATGATCGGTGTTCCCATAAGGCTTCCAAACGTTCCTACATTGGTAAGGGTAAATGTTCCGTCTGCAATGTCTTCCGGTTTTAATTTATTATTACGTGCAGCGTCGGCCAGGCTATTGACTTTTTTGGCCAGGCCTACCATATTTAGCTGGTCGGCATTCCTGATCACAGGCACAATAAGATTTCCTGTGGGCAGGGCTGTAGCCATGCCAATGTTTATATCTTTTTTGACAACAATATTATTTCCATCCAGGGAACTGTTGATCAATGGAAACTTCCTGATACAGCGAACAATGGCTTCAATGAACAAAGGAGTAAAAGTGATCTTTGTTCCCTCCCGCTTTTCAAATTCTTTCTTCACCTTTTCCCGCCACAATACCAGGTTGGTCACGTCTGCTTCAGTAAATGATGTTACATGGGGGCTGGTGTGTTTACTGCGCACCATATGGTCGGCTATCAATCTGCGCATCCGGTCCATTTCAATGATCTCCACATTGCCGCTATAGGTAGTAGGGGCAGAGGACTCAACTTTATTCACCGGAATCATCATTTGTTGCTCACGGGGAGATGATGTTTGCTGGGGTTGAGGTGAAGCGCCAGTATTGGCTGGGGCTTTTCCACTTCTTCTTTCGTTTACATATTGAAGTATGTCTCGTTTTGTTACCCTTCCCTCATTGCCGGTACCACGAATATTTTCAAGTTCTACCATGCTAACACCTTCCTGCGCAGCAATATTCAAAACCAGGGGAGAATAGAATTTGTTACCATTTGAGCCAGTTTCATTACTGCTATTTACAGTAGAATAGGATGCTGAACTTACCTGTGGCTTTGGAGCATTATCTTCCTGGATACTATGTGATGTATAAGATGGCTCCTGGACAGTTGGTGCAGGTGTAGAGGGAGAAGTTGCCACTGATTCTCCTGCTCCTGTTTTTATTCGAGCAATGACAGTACCTATTGGAACGACATCATTTACATTAAATAGAATTTCAGAAAGAACACCTTCTGCTGTAGAAGGCACCTCACTATCCACTTTATCTGTTGCAATTTCCAAAACAGTTTCATCCATTTTGACAGCATCTCCGGGGTTCTTAAGCCATTTTAAAATGGTCGCTTCCATTATGCTTTCGCCCATCTTAGGCATTACCAGGTCTACAGTAGCCATATAATAATTTAAAGTTTCGTTTTAACCTTCCAGGCCACAATGCAACCAGCATGACTTTCACACAGGATGCCTTTTTCAGAGCACCTATTAAGAAAATACAGCAATCATTAGCATTCCGTCCATGGAATTTGCGCCAAAAATAAGGAATGCCGCATTAATCCTTCAAGGTCTCCTGTTCTAAGATAAAGCCCCGCAACATGGTTAATGCTGCCTGCGCTGTCATTTCAATATTCCTGGTGCGATCGTACCTGAATTTATATTGAGCTGCCTTTACATTGTTTTTATTCCCTACAGCTATCCAAACCATGCCTACAGGCTTTTCTACAGAACCTCCATCAGGTCCCATGATTCCGGATGTAGCAAGCGCATAATCGCTGTCAATACAACTTAATACGCCCTGAACCATTTCTTTCACGGTTTGCTCGCTAACTGCTCCAAAATTCCTGATCGTTTCCTCCTTTACCCCTAATACATTTTCTTTTACTTTATTAGAATACGAAACGATACTTCCATTAAAAATTGCAGAGGAACCAGCTTTTGAGGTAATTAGGTGCGCTATATATCCGCCAGTACAACTTTCAGCAGTTGCCACCGTTTTGCCCAATTTCTTTAAAAGGTTACTTACAGCTTGTTGAAGACTAATGTCAGAATCAGCAACCATCCATTCTGCTACCAGGGGCTTCATTTTTTCAAATTGGACGGATACTTCCTGGTCTACCATTTCCTTATCGCTTCCCCTTCCTGTAAGTCGTAAACGAACCATTCCATAAGATGGGAGGTAAGCCAGTTTAATATGACCTGGCAAATCCCTTTCAAAATCTTCCAGTACGTCTGCTATGGTTGATTCGCCAATTCCGGATGTCAGCAAAGTGCGGTGTACAACTGCCGGTAACTCCAGTGAATCTTTCAATTTGGGAGCTACACTATTTTGCATCAATCCTTTCATTTCGTTTGGAACTCCGGGTAAAGACACATAGAATACGTTATCCTTTTCAAACCACATTCCTGGTGCTGTACCCCGAAGATTTGGTAATACCGTGCAATTGTCCGGTACTTCTGCCTGCTTCAGGTTTCTACCAGTCAATGGCTTATTCAATTTAGAGAAAATGTCTTTCACGTTTTGAAGGGCACCTTCATCAATGGTGATCTTTGAATGAAAATACTCGCATAGGGTAGGCTTGGTAATATCATCGGCAGTAGGACCAAGTCCTCCGGTTATGATAATCACCTCATTTTCTTTACTTGCTTCAGTTAGCGTATTTAGAATTTCTTCTTTATTATCCCCGATAGCCACTCTTCTTTTTACCCAAATGCCAATCTTATTCAACTCCTGCGCAATAAATGCACTGTTGGTATCAATGGTTTGACCTATCAACAATTCATCTCCGATAGTTATTATACAAGCATTAACTTCTTTCATCAGTGAATCTCTTAATTTTAGCGCAATGTACGAAGCCATGAAAAAACTACTTCTTTTCAGTCTTTTATTATCATATTTACCGTCCTTCGGTCAATCTGTTTCAGGGAATATTGAAAAAGCTTTCAGGTCTTTTGAAAACGACTCCCAATTAAGACATGCCATTGCCTCTCTTTATGTTATCGAAGAGAAAACCGGTAAGATTGTTTTTGAAAAGAATGCCGGTATCGGGTTGGCTCCTGCATCTACGCAAAAAATCATAACCGGTGCTGCTTGCTATGAATTACTGGGAAGTGATTTTAGATTTAATACTATAGTGACTACAAATGGAAAATTCGAAGGAAATGTATTGAAAGGTGACCTTTTCATCAAAGGCAGTGGAGATCCTACATTTGGCAGTTGGCGTTACCAGGATACAAAAAGGGAAGCCATACTTAATACCATAGTTTCTAAGCTTCGTTCTTTAAATATCAAACAGGTGCAGGGCACCATTTACCTGGATGAGTCTTCATTTTCCTTTCAGCCCACCCCGGGAGGCTGGATATGGGATGACATAGGTAATTATTACGGTGCAGGCAGCAGGGCCATCAACTGGAATGAGAACCAGTATGACCTGGTTTTGAAGCCAGGGAATAAACCTGGTGATACCACCCGCATCATTACAAAAGGAAATGGCACATCATCTTTCCAGTTGCACAATGGCATTAAAACCGGTAAAAAGGGTAGTGGTGACAATGGATATATCTACCTGGCACCGTATAGTCAATTTGGATTCACTACAGGAACTATACCCCAACAGGATAAAAACTTTACTATCTCAGGTTCATTACCTTATCCTGCATTGTCTTTTGCTGAAGAAATCGAATCCACTCTGCGAAAAGCGAATATTTCTATTAAAGGAGGAACTAAATTATATAATGGCAGTGAAGACTATTCATTAAAGGATGTAAGTGCTGAACATGAATTACTGACCTTCCGTTCTCCATCCCTTGATTCTATTATCTATTGGTTCTTTAAAAAAAGCATCAATCTATATGGAGAGGCACTTATCGAAACGCTGGCTCTAAAAAAGGAAGGCTTTGGTGACACTGAAATAGGCGTAGATATCCTAAGGAACTTCTGGAAGGAAAAAGGTATTGAGATCACTGAATTAAATATAGTTGATGGTTCAGGACTGTCACCTCTTAACCGGGTTACCACGCATGCACAGGTGACAGTGTTGCAATATGCAAAAAAGCAAAATTGGTTTTCCGGCTTTTATGATGCACTTCCTGAATACAATAAAATGAAAATGAAAAGCGGAACAATAAATGCCGTTAAAGGATTTTGCGGTTACCAGCATTCAGCTGATGGTAAAGATTATATCTTTTCTTTTTTAGTCAATAATTATAATGGTTCTGCTTCGGCAATTGTTCAAAAGATGTACAAAGTGCTGGATGAATTAAAATAAATCCAGCAACCCGCCTGTGCCTCCGGGCATTAGATTATTGCTATTACTTTGTATTTTGGAGCAAACAAAGACCCCGGTTTTATGAAAGAACAAAACTATAAGAATCACAGGCAGTTCCTTTTTACCTATCACATTCTCACACTTCTGTCTATTTTGGCTCTTTTGATAGGTTCGATAAGAAATGTAATTTATAGCAGCAGGGAGAATTTATATTCCGCCTGGTTAATTGTATTGATATCTTTTATTTTATTGAGTTTGTATATCCATAGCCGTGTCTTTGCACTAAAAGCCCAGGATAGGGCCATCAGGGCAGAACAAGGGTTGCGTTACTTCTTACTGACAGGTAAACGCCTTGACACGAGACTTTCCTTAGGCCAGGTCATTGCCCTGCGTTTTGCCAGCGATGAAGAAATGCCGGCATTGGCAGACCGAGCTTTAGAGCACGGGTTAAGTAATGACGCCATAAAAAAAGAGATAAAAATCTGGAAGGCAGACTGGCATAGGGTGTAACAAATAAATCTTACTCAATCATAATTGCGGCAATCAACCATTTGCCAGCTTTGTATATTACCCTGATACATAGGTCCAATTCCAAATAAAAGTACTGGTTACCTTCATAGTAATATGAACATAATATGGTAATCCAGCTACTGGTTATTTACCAATAAACCTGTCTAAGCTTACTTTCCCGGGACCTGTGAACAACAAGGTAATAAAGCAGGCAAGAAATAAACCTGCAGCTTCACCCACACCAAAGAAGGCACCTTTATTTGCAATGAACAAGGCCACTGACATAGCAATAATAAGCGGTATGCAGGCCAGTCGGGTGAATAAACCAAGAATTATAAATGCAGAACAAAAGAACTCAGCAAACACTACTAAGGAAAGAGATGTAGTGGAACCTATATGGAAAGGATCAGCGAACCTGGGTGCTTTTTGTGCAAAATGCATTAGTTTATCAAGGCCATGGTTGATCATCATTGATAAACCAACTCCAAGGCGTAGAACGAGCATGGCAAAGGAAAAAGCATTATCGGAAGTACTGGTGTTGAATAATTTTCTCATTAGGTTAATTGAATTGTGCCGCAAGTTTACGTAAACATATTGAAATATAACAGACCTTCTGATATGTTAAATAGGATGCGCAAATGCAATTTTATGATGTTCTTTGGAATGATGTTTGGGCATGGCCAAAATAATTGGAATTCAATCAACGTTATCTTCGCAACGGTTAAAGGACGATCTATGAAGAAAATTTGTACTTCTCTCTCATTCTGCTTTATTTGTGTATTATCCTATTCGCAGCAGACTTATTTCTTTAAAAATCCAAAGGAAACATTTAATGAGGCAAAGGAATATTTTCAAAAAGAACAATATAGCCTTGCATATCCTCTTTTTAAAGAATTGCAACAATCTGCGAGGGAAACCAATGTAGTAAATGATCCTATTGAAACCCAGGAGATCAATTATTATGCTACTGTAAGTGCATTAAAGCAAAATGAGGGTAGGGCGGAGCAGGATGCCCTGCAATTTATAGATGTAACCAAGAACAATGCGAGAGTGCAGATGATGAATTTTCATTTGGCTGAATATTACTTCAGACAAAAAAGGTTTTCTGATGCGGTGCAACTCTATGAACATGCCAATATTGCCAATCTTAATAACAGGGAAGTAGCGGATTATAAGTTTCATGAAGGGTATGCTTATTTTACCATGCAACAGTTTGCAAAGGCAAAACCTCTATTAAATACCATACGCCAGGTAAAATCTGACCCTAATTATATTGATGCTAATTACTATTATGGGTTCATTGCCTTTCGTGACAGGGATTATAACGACGCTCTTCAAAGCTTTCGCATAGTTGAAAACGAGCCTGCCTATGAAGCCATTGTGCCTTATTATATTGCCCAGATCTATTATGTGCAAGGTAAAAAGGAAGAAGCAATCAGTTATGCAGAAAATAAGATCAAACAAGGAAAGACTCAATATTATGACCTGGAATTAAAACAGTTATTAGGTCACGCTTATTTCGAAAAGAAACAATATTCTAAATCCCTGCCTTACCTGGAAGATTATGTCAACCGTTCAAAAAAGGTTCGTCGGGAAGATCTTTATGAACTTTCCTATGCTTATTACCAGGCTGCAGATTACAACAAGGCGATAGAAGGATTTAAGCAGTTAAGCGGTAAGGAAGATTCATTGAGCCAGCATAGCATGTACCTGTTAGGAGACTCTTATTTAAAGACCGGGCAGAAAACCAATGCCAGGAATGCTTTCTTATTCGGATCTTCTAACAATAGTAATCCTGAACAGAGGGAAATATCGAGGTTTAACTATGCCAAGTTATCTTATGAATTAGGGTACCAGGATGAGGCATTGAAGAGCCTCCGGACATTTCTGAATGATTATCCCGATTCTAAATACAGGGATGAAGCTATCGAGTTGCTGGTGGGCGCATTAGCCAATACTAATAATTACAAAGATGCTCTTACCCTGTTGGAAGGCATTCAATATCCAACAGCTTCGGTAAAACGTTTGCTGCCGAGGATATTATATGGCCGTGCTACTGAAATGATCAATGATGGACAGTTGGCAGAAGCTAATGCTTTATTGGATAGAGCATTGAAAGACCCTAATAATGCTTCCGTTCTGCCTCTTGTAAATTTTTGGAAAGGAGAGTTGGCCTATCGTAGTAATAATATTGATGATGCCATACGTTATTATAATGCATACCTGAATGCCGGAGCGCCAACTTCAGGCGAGGCCAGTGAGCGATCTGTGAAATATAACCTTGGGTATGCCTATTACAGAAAGGAAAATTACCCTGTTGCTAAAAGCTTTTTTGAACCCCTGGCTACTAACGTATCTCTCAGTTCAGACCCTATTACACAGGATGCATATATCCGGACCGCTGATACTTATTTTATGGGCCGAAATTATTCACAGGCTCGAAACATGTATGATAATGTCATTCGTTATTCCTGGCCTGCTGAGGACTATGCAACTTTCCAGAAAGCAATGATAACAGGCATTAATAACTCAAATGAAAAAGTCAACCTTTTAAATACGCTAATACGCAAGTTCCCACAATCCAACCTGGTAGATGATGCCAATATGGAGATTGCCAATACTTACCTGGCGGACGAGCGTTTCCGTGAGGCCATACCATACCTTACCACTATTATTAATGCTACGGGGAACAATAGCATGAAGCCCCAGGCATATTTAAAATCTGGTATAGCCTATTACAACTTAAACAATAATGCATCTGCCATCGCGCAGTATAAACAATTGCTCAACAATTATCCAAACTCGCCTGAAGCGGAGAATGCATTGGAGAATTTAAAAGTTATTTATGTAGAACAGGGCAAACCTTCTGAATATGCAGATGTGGCCAGGCAGGCAGGAAAGCCTATCTCTGTTTCAGCAGAAGATTCCTTAACCTATTCTGCAGCTCAATTGCAGTATGAAAATGGAAATATGCCAGCCGCACTGGAAGCTTTCAATACTTACCTCCAACGTTTTTCGGATGGTACCTATTCCACCAATGCACAATACTACAGGGCCGAGATCTATAATACACGTAAAGACTGGCAGAAAGCTTTAAGCAGTTATACGGTGGTGGCTGAAAGAGCTCCCAATACATTTGCTGAAAGAGCAGTGTTGCAGGCTGCCCGTATCAATTTCTTCGAATTGAAGAATTATGCAGAGGCGGAGCGTTACTATGCCCAGTTAAAACAAATTACCTCCAGCCAGGAAAACAGGCTGGAAGCTATGCGTGGATTATTGCGCAGCCAATACCAGCAGCAAAAATGGAGCGATGCGGTTGCTAATGCAAAAGACCTGATCAGCCAGAAGGGAAGCAGCTCAGATGATAAGTCCCTTGCTAATATGGCTATTGGAAAATCCGCACAAATGGGAGGGCAATATGATGTGGCAATAAATTCCTTTAAGCAGGTGGTGGCTGTAAATAAGGCAGCTCTTGCCGCGGAAGCACGCTATGAGATTGCAAATAGCTGGTTCCTCCTGGATAGAATGAAAGATGCTGAAAAGGCTGCTTTTGAAGTTATTAATAAATCGGGTTCCTATGACTGGTGGGTCACTAAAGCCTATATATTACTAGGCGATGTATATTTTAAGGAAAAAGATTACTTCAATGCCAAGGCCACTTTCCAAAGCGTGGTAGACAATTCCTTGAACGCTGAGTTAAAATCTGAAGCACAGGGTAAACTTGACAAAGTGATTGACGAAGAAGGAAGAAATAGTAAAGTGAATAATTAACCGGGTTAAGGAAAACAGTATGGTTAACAAACAAAATTTTGAAAAAGCATTTAGTAAGCAGCATATGAAAGCTTCCATCTTTATAGTATTTACTTTACTGGCAGGATTTGCAGGCATGGCCCAGGATACTACCATCAAAAAAAGAGAGGTCAGCGTAACCTCCACTTTCAAGCCCTCTTTAAAAGAGGCTGCTAAGATCAATATCAATCCTACGCCTCCTGTACCAGATACTACAAGGCCAAGGTTGCAATATATCATTCCGAACCAGAACCTTGCCTTTGCCTTTCAGCCGGGAAGTCTTAAGCCGTTGGCCCTACAGGTGGATACAGGTGGCAGGTGGAATAACGATAGTTATATTAAAGCTGGTTTTGGCAGTCTTTCCACACCCTATATACAGGCAGGCCTATCAGTGGGTGACGGTAAAACACTAGGATTGAATGCCTATGCCAAGCACTATTCCTCAAAAGGTAAGTTACCTTACCAGGATGTAATGCATACCAATATTGACCTGGATGCATTTGTTCAAACTTCAAAGAACCTTGAATGGAATGCCCGCTTTGGTGGAGTACAGGAAAAGTATAATAAGTACGGCTTTCAGCCTTCCACGCTGGAATTCCCTAAAGATTCACTCAATATAAAATACCAATCATGGAAAGGACGTCTTGCCTTCCACAATATCAATCGCACGGAATTTGGTATTTCTTATGCGCCTGAAATGAAGATTGATGTTTTCAATGACCAATTGAGCAATTCAGAAAACAATAGTTATGTCAACCTGCCTCTCACTAAAACAATAGGCACCCAGTTCGAAGTTGACCTGGCACTTGAGGCCAACCATGCTACTTACAAGCCTGAAGGCAAGAGTACCATAACCAATAATTTTGTCACTGCTTCTCCCTCGATTTTATATAAATCTTCCAACGTCAATATACAGGCTGGTATCAAGCCTAGTTGGGACAATGGGAATTTTAAGCTGTTCCCCAATGTCATGGCTGTATTTAGTTCTGCTGACGACAGGGTATCTTTCCAGGCAGGTTGGCTCGGATATATGCGTTATAGTGGATTTCAATATATGGCCAATTACAACCCATATATATGGGCGCCTGCTACTACCAGCAATACTTGGATTGAGGAAAGATATGCTGGCCTGAAAGGCTCGATAGGGGACCATTTCAGCTATAGTGCCAAGGTGGGTTATAATAAGGTCAATAACCAACCGCTATATATTAACGATACCCTGAGTGGTAAATCTTTCGAAGTGATTAATGAACCCGAAATGAAAGTGGTGAACTTTACGGGAGAATTAGGTTATACAGTAGGAGAGCAGTTCTCAGTGATATCAAACCTGGCTTTTAACAGGTATAAGCTACAGCAAAATGATAAGGCCTGGGGCTTACTTCCCCTTGAATGGAACACACGGTTGACTGTGCAGGTATTAAAAGACCTATATGTTAATGCTAATTTATATGCGTTTGATGGTCCCTGGTCTTTGAATAAGACAGGCAGAAGGGATTTACCTGCTGCCATGGACCTAAGTGCAGGCCTTGAATTCAAGGTGGTTAACAATGTAAAATTGTGGGCGCAGTTCAATAATGTATTCAATAAAGAATACCAACGCTGGAATCAATATCCAACTTATGGGTTTAATTTCCTTGGCGGAGTTGTATTTTCGTTCGCTCAAAAGAATTAAGGTGCTGGCTTTACTTACCAAATATTTATTGCAATTCCGCAGGCTATCCATTCCTCATGTAGGTACATTTGAGTTGGTGCAGTATCCTGCGGAATTTAATGTAGTGGACAAACTGGTACTGCCGCCCTCATTTTCTCTTAACTGGCATAACAATGATGCCCTGCCCGAACACCAGGTGCATTACCTTGCCTCCAGTTTTGATTCCGATCCAGAAAGTATCAAAACCAAATTGGATCAATTTGGTAAGATGTTTAGTACCCGGGTTAGAAAAGGGCCATTTGCCTGGAACGGGATAGCTAATTTACGGGGAACAGAAGGTAACATAACTATTGAGCAATACCCCATGCTTATCGAAGGTCTTGGACCTGTAGGCGCACATAAGGTAATCAGGGAAAATGTAGAGCACAATATGTTGGTGGGCGATCGTCAAATGACATCGCAACAGGTCACAGATAGTTTATCAAAGCCTGGTAAGAAAAGATCATTGGCAGTTTTAATTGGTTGGATATTATTGATTATAACCATCCTTGCCATAGTTTATATCTTATACAGGAATGGATTTAATCCGCTGTCCTCAGGTCTTACTTTGAAGGCGTCACAGGCAACTATCAACTAATATTGTTTTCCGATTACCTATTTTGCAGCCTCTTTTTATGAGCAAATTGCATTATACCCATTGCCCGGTTTGTGGCAGTTCTGATATTCATCCCATATTAACTGCAAAGGATCATTCTGTAAGCGGCGAAGATTTCGTAATCTGGCAATGTCAGTCATGCACCTTACGTTTCACCCAGGATGTTCCGGATGAGAATTCCATAGGGCCATATTATCAATCACAGGACTATATCTCGCATAGCAATACCAATAAAGGTTTGCTGAACAAACTTTACCAGGCTGTAAGAAAGTTTACCCTTGGGCAAAAGTCCGGATTGGTTATTTCCCATACTACCCAAAAAGGTAGGATACTAGATATAGGGGCAGGTATTGGTGCTTTTTTAAATGAAATGAAGCAAAAAGGTTGGGATATTGAGGGTGTAGAGCCAGACTATGGTGCAAGGCAGCAGGCCAGGAATCTCTTTGCCATTGATTTAAAACCAACACCGGAATTAAACCAACTGCCTCATGGCAGCTATGATGCCATTACTCTATGGCATGTGCTGGAGCATGTTGAGCCCCTGCAGGACTATGTGGCCCAGTTAAAAAAGCTGCTGACCCCAAATGGCAGGATATTCATTGCGGTGCCTAATTATACCTCTTTAGATGCAGATCTTTATGGAAACAGGTGGGCGGCTTATGATGTGCCAAGGCATTTGTACCATTTTACGCCTCGGTCCATAGAAGTACTGGTAGAAAAGCACGGCATGAAGATCATAGGCCGTAAGCCTATGTGGTTTGATGCTTTTTACATAAGCTTATTAAGTAGCAAGTACCGTACAGGAAATACTTCATGGTTAGGAGCCGGCATTAATGGAATCCGGTCCAATTTTAAAGCATTGGTTAATAAGAAAAAAGCCAGTTCCCTGATCTATATTATCTCAAAGAATTAAAAGGAGAATTGGATCTCATACATCTGCGACCAGTTTTTGCCGGTTACATATGCCTTTTTTGTTTCGGGGTTATAAGCAATGCCATTGAAGAATTCTGCATGGGGATCGCTGTTTTTAACTTTGTTAACCAATTCTGTCAGGTCCATTTTAGCTACTACCTGGCCATTCGAAGGATCTATCTTTAAGATGTAATTGTATTGCCATTGATTAGCATATACAAACCCGTTAATATATTCCAGTTCATTGATATTCACTGCAGGCGTACCATTTTCAGTTACTCCCTGCACGCGTAATAATCGAAATGTCTGTGGTTCATAAAAATAAAGGTTGCTACTGCCATCGCTTGCTATCAGGCTCTTACCATCATTGGTCATTCCCCAGCCTTCGGGATTCAAAGGCAGTTCCTTTATTTTCTTAAAATCTTTTGCTGAATACACCAGTACCCGGTGCTCCTGGTAGGTCAACTGGTACAAGGTATCATGTAAAACAGTAATTCCTTCCCCAAACAGTTTGGGGTCAAGTGTTACTTCTTTTAATATTTTAAGATCAGGGAAAGATTTCTGAACCAGCTTTGATTTTCCATACAAGCCAGTGCTTTCCAGTAAAGTGCCTTTATAGAATTCTATGCCTTCTGTAAAATAGCTGGTATCATGGGCATGGGTGGAAACCACACTGTAACTCATTATTGGAATGGGTTTTTCTGCCGGGGTGCCGGAACTGTCTTCCGTATTATTATTGCAACTAATGAAAATGATGAAAAGGGTAGCAGCAAGTACGCAACTAAGTTTCTTCATCTGACAAAAATAAGGGATGGGTCAAAAGACTTTTGTTAAACAAATAGTTTTGTATTCTTTGTTTATATGGATATTGGTATTTAAATTTGGGCATTCCCTTCTACGTATCCTACTAAAGATCCCCAATAACTTTACACTGTCCTTTACCTCCGATTCCTGGGAATGACTTTTGCAATTCCTTTTCCTGTAGTTCCAACATTCCTGGAAAATTCCGTACTCCATAAGCCTGTGCATTGCTGTAAACCCTGGAACTATGAGGACGATCGTCTTTGGTATATGTTTATTGCTTTCCACTTCTATATATGCTCAACGCAACTGCGGCACTCAATCCTATATTGAGGTTTTAAGAAGCGCACAGCCTCAATTACAAAATAAGCTTTCTAATATAGAAGCATTCCTGCAGCGCCAGAAAATGAACTTCCGTGTAGATGGAAATTTTGCAAACCCTGTTATCGTTATTCCTGTTATAGTCCATGTATTATATAATGATGGTTCTCAAAACCTTTCAGATGACCAGGTGAAAAGCCAGGTTGATGCATTGAACCGTGACTTTAGAAGATTAAACCAGGATACAAGCCTTACTCCACAGCGGTTTAAAGAAATGGCTGCAGATGTAAGTATAGAATTTAAACTGGCTACTGCCGATCCCTTTGGCAGGCCTACCACAGGGATTATTCATAAAAAGACCTCGCTTCCTTTCTGGAAGACTGACGATAAGATCAAATACAACAGGGAAGGGGGTGACGATGCCTGGGATAGCAGGTATTACCTGAACATATGGGTTGGTAACATCCAGTCAGTAATTGGTTATTCCTCAGTGCCTGGTTGCGATGCTGCCACCGATGGAGTTGTCATTGCCACTTCAGTTTTTGGAACCCTCAATAGGTCAGGTACTTACAATATGGGGAGAACAGCAGTTCACGAAGTGGGGCATTGGTTAGGCTTGAAACATATATGGGGTGACTATTATTGTGGCGATGATGGGGTTGATGATACCCCAGTACAGGGAAATTTTACACCCGGATGTCCTAACACTTTCAGAAGTTCCTGTAGTAATGGCGCATTGGGTGATATGTACATGAATTATATGGACTATACCGGTGATGCCTGTATGAATTTATTTACCAATGGTCAGAAATTAAGGATGCGCAGCATGTTTTATGAAGGCGGACCAAGGGCTGGCTTACTTTCAAGCAAAGGATTGAATGAGCCATGGATGGCTGAAGCTCCGCCTGTAACAATCATTCCTTCTGCAGCCATCTTCCCCAACCCGGCTATGGGTGACATTAGCATAAACCTTGACGATAGCTGGATTGGCTCAACCATCCGCATTGCGGATATGAATGGGGTTGTGTTATCTACTTTCAATATTACTGCAAGAATTCAAAAAGTACCTGTATCTCATTTAAAGCAAGGCATGTACCTGGTTCAGGGTGATAATGGTAAAAGACAGCTGAGAGAAAAATTCATAAGACTCTGACCATATCATATTGGGGTTATGGTTACTTAGACCCACTACCGGTCCATCATATGGGCTACCTGTTTTCCTACTTCTGGTGCCAAAGCTACTCCCATGCCACTCATACGAACTGCACAAAAAACACCTGGTTCCAATTCTTTTACTATTGGTGCCTTTTCGCTTCCCATTGCCATAATTCCTGCCCATCGGTATTCAACCTCGTATTTACCCCGATGATTAGGCAACACCACTTCAGCAAGGTAATTTTCCAATTCACCCTGGATGAACCCTGTGGTAGCCATTTCAGTGGTTTCCTCTTCCTGGAAAGCTTTATTCCTGGCACCCCCTAGTAAAACCCTTTTCCCGAGGTTTCGGAAGTAGTAATAACCTTCATCGGAATGAAAGGTTCCTTCCCAATCCAGGTCTTCTATTGGTGTAGTTAAAAGTACTTGTCCCCGTGCAGGTTTGATGTCCACCGATGGATATAGATTTTTGGTAAAAGCATTGGTGCATAGCAGCAACTGGGTGGCAAAAAGTTTTCCTATGGGAGGCACATGAACTTCCATATGATCATTTACTTTTTCGAAGCAGCTAACCTCCATGCCGGTAAATACCTGCACACCCATTGACTGAACTAATAGTAACAACCTTTGTAATAGTTTGCCTGAATGAAGGGATCCTTCCCAAATATTCTCCACCAGGTGGCGTGTATTTCCAAAACCAAAACCATTAATCTTTTCATTAACAAGGTTATAGGTTCTTTTACTTCCTGTTATTGGTTTAAGCAGGGAGTTAATGTATGCAATGTTATTTTCCAGTTCTTCAGGAGTTATGCCCTCCGAATTGTCATAGAGTTCGTACCCTCCGCAAAGTGAAAAGCCAATCTCCTTTTTTCCAAACACCTTCTGAATACGCTCCAGCCCTTTAAATCTTTTTTCCACTAGGTCTAGCATATTCTCTGTTCCCATAGCTTGAGCATCATGAACCAACTCACTTAAGCTGCCGAAACAGGCAAATCCGGCATTGCGTGTACTGGCCCCCATGGGAATAAGCCCTCTTTCAATAATGGTTACCTTCAGATCCGGGTCCCTCTTTTTTAAGTAATAAGCCGACCAAAGCCCCACAAAACCACTACCCACAATAATGATATCCTGTGGGGCATAAAAACTTTCCTTTTCCCAAATTGAAACCTGCATACTGTATAATATAATAACTAAAATATACCCAAAACAGGAAGTTACAATAGTTTAAAAATCTCCAAATGCAGTTTGTGTTGAATCGTGGATTTACCAGGAAAAAATACCCGTTATTAAAAGTCTAAACCTTATTTAACCCATTATTATATTCCAGATGACTATTTTCACTATACAAACCATTCTATGAAAAAATCACTATTGCTTTCTTCACTACTCGTATTCTTTTTCTTTGGTCAAAGCCAGGGATTGAAAGGCTTATTTAAAAAAGACTCTTCCGGGAAACTTGGAATAGGGAAGGTCCTCAACACCGGAACTAAAACAGGCTTAAGCAATGACGATATAATTAATGGATTAAAAGAAGCCCTTGCTGTTGGTACCAATAAGGCTTCGCAAAAATTATCTGCGACAGATGGATTTTTTAAAGATGCAGCTATAAAGATATTGATGCCGGAAGAGGCTAAAAAGGTAGAAAGCAAGTTAAGAGGAATAGGAATGGGTAAGCAGGTTGATAATGCAATACTCTCTATGAACAGGGCTGCTGAAGATGCAGCAAAAGAAGTGACACCCATATTTATCAATGCTATCAAGGGTATGACCATTCAGGATGGAGTGGGTATATTAAAAGGTGGAGATTTTGCTGCCACCAACTACCTTAAGGATAAAACCACCGCTTCACTCACAGAAAAGTTTCGTCCTGTTATTGAAGCCTCGTTGGCCAAAGTAGGTGCTACTAAATACTGGAACACTATTTTCTCCAATTATAACCGTTTTAGCAGCGAAAAGATCAATCCTGACCTTACTGCTTATGTAACGGAACGTGCATTGGCTGGTATTTTTCACCAGGTAAGCCTTGAAGAACAACAAATACGAAAGGACCCAATGGCCCGCACAAGCGATATTCTAAAGAAGGTTTTTGCTAATTAATAATAGTAAGAGCAAAAGGGTAGTTATTTAAAGTTCTACTCTTTTGCTCCTTTTGTTAATAGTAACCAAGTATTTTTAAAATGCTACTCCAAAGGAAACACCTGTTCGGAAACCAGGCAGGGCACCTTTAAAATCGGTAATGACCGTCCTGTTGTTCTTGTCTACCATCACATCCACATGATCCCTGATGAATGGAAACTTATCTATAAAGTTCCTGATGTCTTTTTCCGCTTCACCCGCCTGGATAGATGTCCATGGAATAGAATGTGATGTTTCTACAGCTTTGAAATTGTTCCGGCTTGAATTGATTTCAGGACCAATTAAAAACAGGTCAATTACAAATCTTTTTTTAATCATAAACTGCACGCCCAGTTGGGCACCTACACCCAGTCCATTATAATCATTGGTAAAATCCATAACCACCGGATCTCCTGAAAGCGTTCCATTTCCCACACCCTCCGCATTCTGATGAACATACTTAAAAAAAGGTTCAAAATACAAACCTCGCATATGCTTCTTTGAAAGGTACATCCTGTAACCAGCGAGAAAAGATGTTGCCCGCATTTGGAAGTCAGCATCTTTATCCTCATAGGTAAACGTATGATTCACCGTAACAGGCAGGCCTATTTTAGCTGTTAACGAGTTCTTTCCAAAATTGTACTCTCCCTGCAAACTAAGGCTGCCTAAAATAAGCCCGCTAGGTGCCCATTTTATGGCTAACTGTCTTGAATCAGCGACATCCTGGGCTTTAAGAATCGAAGCATAGGCAACAAGTGTAATAAGGATTAATAGTTTTTTCATTGGTAAGTAAGATTAAAGAGTTTTGAAGAAAGTATAAAAGCCATGCCCTGGTATCATCATTAAAAAAGCCCGTGGTTACACAGGCTTTTCTTTTTATGAATGAGGTGCTATTATAAATGAATAGCTTCACCATAAGCTACTTCAATGGCATCTTTAATGCTTTCACTGATAGTAGGGTGTGGATGAATGCTGTTTAATACTTCATGGTATGTGGTTTCAAGTTTCCTTGCTACCACAGTTTCAGCAATGATCTCTGTAACATTATACCCGATCATATGTGTTCCAAGCCATTCGCCATATTTAGCGTCAAAGATCACCTTTACAAAACCTTCGGTATGGCCGGCTGCCGAGGCTTTACCTGATGCACTCAATGGGAATTTACCTACTTTAATTTCATAGCCAGCTTCTTTAGCCTTTTGCTCGGTTAATCCTACAGACGCTATTTCAGGGGTGCAATACGTACATCCTGGTACATTTCCATAATCCAGTGGTTCTGGCTGGTGGTTGTATTTCTTCTCACCAAAAGCAATATTCTCTACGCAGATAATTCCTTCTTTCGAAGCTACGTGTGCCAGGGCCTGCCCGGGTACACAGTCACCAATAGCATATATGCCAGGAACGCTGGTCTGGTAGTATTTATCTACGCTTATAAGACCTCTTTCTGTTTTAATACCTGCAGCTTCCAGTCCTATATTTTCAATGTTGGCTGTAACACCCACAGCACTTAATAAAACATCTGCTTCCAGGGTTACTTCACCAGAAGCTGTTTTTACTGTTGCTTTTACCCCATTGCCAGAAGTATCCACTTTAGTTACCTCGGAAGAGGTCATAATGTCAATACCCTGCTTTTTAAAGTTCTTTTCCAGTTCTTTAGAGATCTCTTCATCCTCTACAGGAACCACCCGTGGCATGAATTCAACAATGGTAACCTTAGTTCCCATGCTACTGTAGAAGTAGCCAAATTCCACTCCTATAGCACCGCTACCCACTACGATCATGGATTTAGGTTGCTGTGGTAATACCATAGCTTCCCGGTATCCAATGATCTTCTTACCGTCAATTGGCATGGAAGGTAGCTGGCGGCTACGGCCACCTGTAGCAATAATGATATATTTTGTATCAACGGTCTGTTTATTGTTATCGGCACCAGTTACTTCAATCTTTCCCTTGGCTACTACTTTACCAAAACCATTTATAACGTCGATCTTGTTCTTGCGCATCAGGAAGGCTACACCCTTACTCATCTTATCTGCCACACCACGGCTTCTTTTAATGACAGCTTCAAAATTGTGCTGTCCAGTTGCTTCAATACCAAAATCCTTTGCATGCTTGATATATTCATATACCTGGGCACTTTTTAAAAGTGCTTTGGTTGGGATACAACCCCAGTTAAGGCATATACCTCCCAAACTTTCCCTTTCAATAATTGCTGTTTTAAAACCTAACTGTGAGGCACGGATAGCGGCAACATAACCACCAGGACCCGAACCAATAACGACTACATCGTATGCCATTTTATTACATTTTTAATTCCCTTTTCTTCCTAACAGGAATCAAGGTTAAGATTTAGAGTGATCAAAAATCAATTTCCAGGGTCAGAAGGTCCTTGTTTCAACGACTTACTTCCCTGACTTTTCAAAAGCGGCACGAAGCTAATTTAAAATGAGTGAAGCACAAAGAAGGTGAGCTATGAGCCGATAAGAAAAAGGAACTACCGGAATACAACATACTTTGGCCTTCAATAGGTTTATTGTAAGCCCTGCCATCCTTTCAGTCTACCTTATTTTAATCCAGGTTGGTAGCGGAGCCATACCTGCGCCCTGGGAACTCCCTATCTACGGTATGGATACTCCGTGCGGGTACGGAGTATCTATACCGTAGCTATACCGGAGATAGGGCTTTCCCATGGCTTTCCTATGTAGTAAACAGGAGGGAAGTAATTGTTATATAAAAAGGAGCCTGCACTAAATGGTATCTTTATTGCAGAAAAAGAAATATGGTGAATCATCCATCAACAGCATTCAAAGAGTACCTGGAAGAACAAATGGATCTTAGAAGACCCTGTATTATTAAGTTCAGGTCGGTAGATGGGGGCGTTTCTATTTTAAAGACCCGGATTATTGATATGAGTACCGTTTCTGAGCGGGATATGATAGAAACTGATGCAGGTATTCACATTGGTTTGGACCAAATTATACAGGTAAATGACAGAGTGGCTGAAAATTATTGCTAATATTTTCTAAACAGATGAAAATTTCTCAATTTGCCTTACGCTCATTGCCCATTTTCCCTTACCTTCGCCCTCCAAAATTTTCCAAGTCATGGCGCGAGTATGTCAGGTAACGGGTAAAACGCCAATCGCAGGTAATTCTGTTTCTCACTCAAACATTAAAACCAAGCGTCGTTTTCTACCCAATTTGCAAACAAAGAAGTTTTTCTTAGCAGAAGAGAATAAGTGGATCACTTTAAAACTTACTGCAGATGGTATCCGTACTATCAATAAAAGAGGTTTATTAACCGTTGTAAAAGAGCTGAGAGCTCAGGGTCAACATATTTAATTAGCTGATGGCTAATTTTTAAATTTTCAAATCAATCAACAATGGCAAAGAAAGGAAACCGTGTACAGGTAATTCTGGAATGCACTGAGCAAAAAACTACGAGCGTGCCTGGTACCAGCCGTTATATCACTGAAAAGAACAAAAAGAACAATCCAGAGCGTTTGGAGCTGAAGAAATTCAATCCAAACCTGAAGAAAGTTACTGTTCATAAAGAAATTAAGTAATTAGGTTTACCCTAGTGGCTCATGGTCATTTAGGAATGCCTGTCAACTAATCAATATATCAACTTATAAGTCATGGCAAAAGCAGCAAAAACCGCGATTAAATCTAAAGATGCCAGGGCAGCCGCTGAAGCAAAGAACTGGTCAAAAGTTATCAAAGCTGTGCGTAGCCCTAAAACTGGTGCTTATACCTTTAAAGAGGCTATCATTCACAAGGATAAAGTGAAGGATTTTTTAGCGCAGAAATAAATTAAGGGTTAGTAAATTTTCCTAAAGCTGTCCAACCGGACGGCTTTTGTTATTTGAGGCAAGGACTGCACTTTGTTCTTAACAGGAATATATATTCCTATTGTATCTTGCAGACCCCGAAGCTGGTGTTTTCAGTTTTAGGCTATCTAGCAGATAAATAATGGATAGGGCAAACATATTAAAAAAGGCCTCAAAGCAAATGAGGATTAGAATAACAATCAGCAAAAGGAGCCAAGATTATGGGATTTTTCAATAAGATATTTGGTAAAAAAGAAAAGGAAAGCCTGGATGAAGGACTTCAGAAAACCAAGGAAAACTTCTTTTCTAAAGTTTCAAAAGCTATTGCCGGAAAAAGCACGGTAGACGAGGAAGTGCTTGATGACCTGGAAGAGGCATTGGTGACGGCTGATGTGGGCATTGAAACAACTGTAGCCATTATTGATCGTATTGAACAACGAGTTGTAAGAGATAAATACCTTAATACCAGTGAATTAAACAGCATACTTCAAGAAGAAATTAAAGAAATGCTGGTTGGGGAAGCTTCTTATGATTTTACTTCAGACATTCCTCACAAACCCTATGTAATACTGGTAGTTGGAGTAAACGGAGTAGGAAAGACCACTACTATAGGAAAGCTTGCTTATAATTTTAAAAAGGCTGGTAAATCAGTGCTTTTAGGAGCTGCAGATACATTCAGGGCGGCGGCTGTTGACCAGTTAACCATCTGGTCGGATCGCACTGGCGTGCCTATTGTGAAGCAGGCAATGGGTTCAGATCCGGCTGCTGTTGCTTTCGATACGGTTCAAAGTGCAATTGCCCGGGGTACGGATGTGGTGTTAATAGATACTGCGGGACGTCTTCACAATAAGGCCCATTTGATGGAAGAGCTAAGTAAGATCAAAAGGAGCGTACAAAAGGTAATTCCAGGAGCTCCCCATGAAGTGCTATTGGTACTTGATGGATCAACGGGGCAGAATGCATTGGAACAGGCAAAGCACTTTACCGCAGCTACGGACGTAACCGCCCTGGCCATTACCAAACTTGATGGCACTGCTAAAGGCGGAGTGGTATTGGCCATTGCAAACCAATTCAAAATACCCGTTAAGTTCATTGGTGTAGGCGAAAAAATGGAGGATCTGCTCATTTTTGATAAGCATGAATTTGTAGATAGTATATTCAGTATCAACAAATAGTGGACCTTATTTAATAATAACGTTTAGGTGGTGCTTTAAGTACTTCCATGGTCATTCACTAGTAAGACTTTTTATTTAGGAAGGATGTTTTAAGCTAATTATCCCAACCGTGTATGGACCTGGTTTCCTTATTCATTTAAGACACAGGCATTGATTGATTTAAGAGGTTGGCAGTTCTAATAATTCGCGATTTCTATTTACCAATTTCTAAACAGGGCTAAAGATGGAATCTGCCTACCTTTGCGCCTCGCATGAAATCAAAAACCCTCAAAAAGGATAAAGTCAATATAATCACTCTTGGTTGTAGTAAAAACATGGTGGACAGTGAGGTCCTAAGTGGCCAGTTACTCGCCAATGAAATAGATGTGGTTCATGAAAGTGGCAAAAAGGATCATAATATAGTTATTGTTAATACTTGTGGTTTTATAGATAAGGCCAAAGAAGAATCAATAAATACCATCCTTGAGCAGGTAAACCTGAAACAAAAGGGACGACTGGATAAAGTTTATGTTACGGGATGCCTCAGTCAGCGTTATCGTGAAGACCTGGAACAAACGATTCCTGAAGTGGATGCCTGGTTTGGCACCATGGAACTCCCCCTTATCTTAAAGAAATTTGAAGCTGATTATAAGTCTGAACTGCTTGGAGAACGTCTTTTGGCCACACCATCGCACTATGCCTATTTAAAGATAGCGGAAGGATGTAACAGAACCTGTGCGTTTTGCGCTATTCCCCTAATGCGTGGCCAACATACCAGTCGATCTATAGAAGACCTGGTTAAGGAAGCTGAGAGCCTGGCCCGCCGGGGTGTGAAAGAGATCTTGCTAATAGCCCAGGAGTTAACCTATTATGGCCTGGACCTATATAAGAAAAGGATGCTTCCGGACCTTTTAAAAAGATTAAGTGATATCCCTGGAATAGAATGGATCCGTCTCCATTATGCATATCCTCATAAGTTTCCAATGGAAATCCTTGAAGTAATGCAGGAGCGGGATAACATCTGCAAGTACCTGGATATGCCATTGCAGCATGCTGCAGATAATATGCTGAAGGCCATGCGTCGCAATATTACCCGTGCTGAAATGGAAGATCTGATCGTTAATATCAGGCAAACCGTTCCAGGCATTTGTATCCGCACTACGCTTATTACTGGTTTTCCGGGCGAGACACTGGAGGATGTGGAAGAACTGAAAGGTTTCCTGGAACGTCAGCGTTTTGACAGGGTGGGCATTTTTACCTATTCTCATGAGGAAAACACATCCGCTTATGGGCTGGTAGATGATGTTCCGGCCGATGAAAAACAACGTAGGGCTGAAGACATTATGGCTGTTCAGCAAGAGATCAGCTATGAAAAGAACCAGGAAAAGCTAGGACAAACGCTGAAGGTATTGGTAGATAAAAAAGAAGCAGGTAGATACCTGGGACGTACAGAGTTTGACAGTGTCGAAGTTGATAATGAAGTTATTATTCAGACTGACAAGAAATTGCAGCCAGGTAATTTTTATAATGTAAAGATCACAAGAGCATATGATTATGATCTTGAAGGTGAATTAGTATAAGAAAAAGAGGGCCTTGGCCCTCTTTTTTAGTCCTCATCTTTAGTATCTGTTCCCCGAGCCTCATTCTGATTTGATCCGTTTTCTGTATTCTGATCACTTACAGTTGCAACTCCGGATCTGATTTCAGTATGCCTGATTGATCCCCCAAGGTGTGCTGTTTGAGCCATGGCTCCAGCTGAAATCAATGATAAAATAAAAACACTAGTGCGGGCCAGCTTTCCTATTATCCTTCTGGAATAAAACACAATTCCTGAAAGTGCCATTAAAGCAGTTAAGGAGATGACAATCAATGTGAGATTGGCAACATCTTCATGTTTTGAAATTATAGACTCTGAAACTCCGGGGAGATTTTCTACAGCCTCCTCAGTTCCTTCTCCTGTTAAATAAACAGGTACTGTAAAAATGCCTGCGGCCAACAACAGGTAAAAGGAGGTTTTGGTAATTGTTTCATTTTTCTTAAGCAGTCCAATGCTTAATATGACTAGGCCAATAAATGATAAAACTACTGGCACATGGGTAAGTGCCAAATGTATTTGGGAAGCGTTCATAATACTGTCTTTTAAGGAATTAATTAATAATAAATAACCTGGTTAACAGACAGTACGTGGAGGATGAAAAATGGAGAATACCTGGATTGAAGCAACAAAAGATATTGGTGGAAAGAACTTAGTATCCTGGTTAACAGGAGGTGTTTCAATTGTTTCCTGCCCAGCTGAAGGTAAACTTGCTACTAAAGAAGGTGCAGGTACAGCCAATTTAAAAGGAAGCTGCATATCTTCTTTATTATCGCCATCATCTCCGTGATAAGTATAATGCTCTTGCAGATAATTGAAGAATGAAACAGGATTCTTCTGATAATGGGAAAAATAATGCTGAACCAGTATGGGTAATTTAACCAGTTGCCCTAAATCAGTGTAAGTAGTGGCGAAAATTACTAGAAAGAATATGGATGTTATTCTTTGCATACCCATATAAAACTAATATTAATATGGGTTGTTTTAAAGAATTCATTGTTAAACATTTCTTTTAAACCTGGAGAAAAGCTAACCTGTACAAAGAGAAAATCGGAATACTTTTCTGAGCGTATAGAAAGGTAGAAAAAACTAAATGAGTCAAAACCTAATTAGCTATATAAAGTATTTAAGTATTCAATTTGAGATTAATACTAAAGGATGTATAATGATCGCAAAACAGTGTTTCCTATATTTTCTTTTTATCCTGGTTTTCTGAATAGAACCATGATTGGAAATATTGGTAGTAGGTACTTGCCTCGGCGGCATATAAGCCTATCACAGGCAAAGAATCAGGCGCGTTATTTTCTTTTATCGACTGGCGACAATAATCGCAGCCGGAACATTTATTTGCCTGTTTGCTTCTATCAAGGCACAGGTTGTAAGCGTTGACCATTTTAATAATTTTACGGTTTTGGTGATAAGATGCTTTACCTGGTTAATCATATTTACTTTTAATTATCATTGGGATAAGGTATAATCTGTAGCGAAAGTAATGGCGCCTTAAGCTCAAGGCAATAAACACATGGATGAACTGCTGAATCTCAGACAGGAATTGAGAAGGAATAAACCTATATAGTTATTTGTTAGTTTTTGTTAATCTGAATCCGTATTCATTGATTTACATTTATACAGCAAACAATCATTATGGCTTCTTCAATGGTAGATCATTATTCAACTACAAATCCTGACACTGGCTTTGGAAATCAACCAGGGCAATTTGGTGGGCGGTTTATGAATAAGGATGGCTCTTTCAATTTAAAAAAAACAGGTGCTCCTTATTTTAAAAGAGCAAGCTTTTATTCCTACCTGCTTGAGATTTCCTGGTTAAAATTTATTACGCTTGTCTTGCTGTTTTACCTGGTGGTGAACCTTCTTTTTGCTGTTGGTTATTTTATGATAGGGGAAGACCAATTGCAAGGTCTTGTATCCACGGGATATTGGAGCAGGGCCAGGGAATTGTTTTATTTCAGTACACAAACCTTTACTACAGTAGGTTACGGAAGGATAAATCCCATAGGTGATAGTTCGGATATCCTGGCATCGATACAGGCAATGGGTGGGTGGTTGTTCTTCGCCCTTGTCACTGGCTTATTATACGGAAGGTTTACAAGACCCCAGGCCTATATTGATTTTAGTGAACACGCCTTGATAGCCCCATATAGAAGCGGCAAGGCGCTTATGTTTCGTCTTGTACCCTACAAAAGCAATCATCACTTAAGCGATGTGCAGGTGGTAGTAAACCTTTCCTATGTTATGTTGAAAGATGGAAAACCAGAGTATGCTTTTTATAAGTTGGGACTTGAGCGCTCAAGGGTAGATATGTTCAATATGAATTGGACGGTAGTACATCCTATTGATGAGCAAAGCCCACTGATAGACTTTACAAATGAAGACCTGGAGAAAGCTGATGTTGAGGTACTTGTGCAGGTGTCAGGTTTCAATCCCATTTTTTCAAATGTAGTGATGAGGCGCACTTCTTATACTTACGAAGAGATCATATGGGGTGCGAAATTTAAACCTATGTATCACGAATCAGAAGATGGCATGACAACCATACTTGAACTGAATAAATTAAATCATTACGAACCCGTAGATTTATAATTAGAAAATCAGAACAACTGTATATCTATTCTCAGATACGGCTTTCAATTTCTTTATTAAGTTGTTTTTGTTTATAATATAAAAGGAAGCAAAACAACAGTACTAATAAGGCGTAGAATTCTATTCTCATAATAATCGGTATTTTTTATGGTGCTATTATTTGATTTAACCATTTAAAATTCCAATTGTTTAGTGTTATATAAATGAAGAAACTGAATGGAGTGTTATTAGTTTAAAATGAATTGTTCCAAATAAAATAGTTTACAAATCATTTAGATTTCTTCTTTTATAAAAGACCAGCAAACTGGCAAAGGTTATAAGGGTAATAAATAATTCAATTCTCATAGTGGTGTTTATGTATTTGACAGGAGAAAAAGGCCATTTAGCCATAACACTATGTTAAAAGGGAGATGAAGGGCTTAAATAAGTACGACTATAGGTAACGGATGATTCCATCTCAATTACGGAACTTTACAAAAAAACAATATGGGATTTGAGGATGCTACAAAAGGGGAAATAGACCAGGCCTTACAACTTTCATGGCAGGCATTTCAAGTGTATAAAGAATACCCACTCACAAAAAGGGCAGAGTTGATGGCGACTATTGCACATGAACTAAATAAAGGTGCAGCCAACTTGATACCAGTTGCGGCAAAAGAGACAAATCTTGATGCTGCCCGGCTACAATCAGAATTAAAAAGAACCATATTTCAATTAGAATCTTATGCAGAGGCGTGTATTGATGGGACCTGGTTAGATGCCAGGATAGATACGGCAGATAAGAGCAAAAGCCCAGTTAAACCAGATCTGCGTAAAATGCTCATTCCTCTTGGTCCAGTTATTGTTTTTGGAGCATCGAATTTTCCCTTTGCCTATTCAACCGCGGGAGGTGATACTGCTTGCGCCCTTGCTGCGGGTTGTTCGGTTATTGTAAAAGCCCACCCAGCACATGCTGAAACTTCGGATTTGGTAGCTGCAATTATTAAAAAAGCGCTTCATGCGCTTAATATGCCTGAAGACATTTTTATCCATATCCATGGTACTTCCTTTGAAGTGGGTAAAGAATTGGTCGAGCACCCTTTAACTAAGGCCGTTGGATTTACCGGGTCGTTGGAAGGTGGAAGGGCTTTATTTGATATTGGCGCCCGAAGACCTGTACCCATACCTGTGTTTGCGGAAATGGGTAGTGTAAATCCTGTATTCTTATTGCCCGGAAAACTAAGGCAGGATGCAAAAGCTATTGCATCGCAATTAGCTACATCCATTACCTTAAGTGCGGGACAGTTTTGTACGAATCCAGGCATACTTGTAGGCATTGATAATGAATCCTTATTGAAATTTAGAGACTACCTGGAATTGGAAGTGGAAAAAGTGCCACCTGTAAAGATGCTGCATCCGAGTATTGCAAAAAGCTTTCATGAAAAAAGAAATGCTGCATTACAACAAAATGATGTGAAAGTTATTGCAACAGCCAAATATGAAGAGAATGAATTACAAAGCCTCCCGACCATTGCAACAGTCAAAGCAAAGTCATTTCTGAATAATCCATTATTGCACAAGGAGGTTTTTGGTACATACTCCTTATTGGTTAAATGTAGTGATGTAGATGAAATGATTGAAGTGGCTAAAGCCCTGGAAGGCCAGTTGACTGCAACTATTATAGGAACTTCTGAGGAAATTAGGGATAGGCCACAATTGATCAATACTTTAAAAGAGAGAGCTGGGCGACTGGTGATGAATGGCGTGCCGACGGGAGTGGATGTTGCTATTGGCATGCATCATGGTGGACCTTATCCAGCTACTACAGATAGCCGTTTTACCGCAGTTGGAGCAGACGGTATCAGGCGTTTTGCAAGGCCTGTTTGTTATCAAAATTGGGAGAATGAACTATTGCCTGATGCATTAAAAAATGAAAATCCATTACATATCTGGAGAACTGTCAATAACCAGTTGACCAAAAATCCTGTAGGAAGGTTTCCAGAATAATTGATAGTTAACAATTTTGAATGACTGGTTGTTTTAATTTTAAACCATGTTTGCTGAACAGCGCATCCCTTATAGCCAGACCAACGCCTTTTCCAAAATTGCTCTCGATTACCTTAAAGGAGATGAAAAGTTGCGTTCTTTTTATGCAGAAAGCCCAACATTAAATGGTATTGCAGAAACAATAAAGCAGAAACAAGTTCAAATCATTGACCGGAACACACTCGTTCGAACATTATTGGAACAGTATGATCATATTCAGGCCAACACAGAAGTAATAAATAATATTAAAAAGCTGGCTAATGATAATTGTTTTACAATTTGCACCGCCCATCAGCCTAACCTGTTTACTGGCCCACTGTATTTTATTTATAAGATTCTCCATACTATAAAATTGGCTAAAGTATTACAACAGGAATTGACTGGGTTTGATTTTGTGCCTGTTTATTATATGGGCTCAGAAGATGCTGACTTTGCTGAATTAAACCATACTTATGTAGACGGGAAGAAAATAGAGTGGAAAAAGGAACAAAAGGGAGCAGTAGGCCGAATGGTTGTTGATAAAAGCCTGGTGCAGTTAATAGATGAACTGGAAGGGCAATTAATAGTGGAAAAGCATGGCGCAGAAGTAATTGACTTATTGCGAAGTTGTTATAGCGCAGGCAAGGATATTCAGACAGCAACTTTTGAGCTGGTGAACCATTTATATGGGGAATATGGATTGGTGGTACTCATTCCTGACCATCCTGCATATAAAGCCCAGATGATATCATTATTTGACCAGGAGTTATTTCAAAATACTTCAGCCAATATAGTACAACAAACCTCTAAAAAGCTGGAAGAACACTATAACGTCCAGGCGCATCCAAGAGAGATCAACCTTTTTTATTTGAAGGGTGACATACGGGAACGCATAATCAGGAAAGAAGAATCTTTTCTTGTACATAATACAACACTTAGTTTTTCAGCGGATGAGATCAGGGCAGAACTATCAAACCATCCTGAACGATTTAGTCCTAATGTAATATTAAGAGGGTTGTTCCAGGAAACTATTTTGCCTAACCTGGTATTTATTGGCGGGGGAGGTGAGTTAGCTTACTGGCTTCAATTAAAAGACCTTTTTGAATATTACAAAGTAGTATACCCTGTTTTGGTGTTAAGAAATTCTTTCTTAATTCTTGAAAAGAAATGGAAACAAAAGATAACCAGTTTAGATCTTTCTATCCCTGACATTTTTAAATCACCTGTTGATTTAATGAACCTGGTGGTTGAAAGAAAGTCAACAAACCAGGTGTCTTTAAATAGCAACTTTCAAAAAGCGAATGCTTTTTATAATGACCTTAAAACGCAGGCAGTAGCTATAGATCCAACGTTAGGTAAGCATGTAGCTGCACTTGAAGCCAGGTCCTTAAGATATCTCCAGGAGCTTGAGAAAAAAATGCTTCGGGCAGAAAAACGAAAATACACAGATGAAGAGAGGGGCATCCAGCATCTGAAATCTGCATTATTCCCTGCCAATGGATTGCAGGAGAGAAAAGAAAACTTTAGCAGCTTTTATGCTAAATGGGGCAAAACATTTATTGATCAATTATACAAGCATTCTTTGGCCCTGGAACAGGAGTTTATGGTACTTATCGAATCATAAGTCTTCTTAAGGCTAAACAAGTCTTTATTTATCGAAGGTATTGGGCCAGCCAGCAGATTGCAAATGCTGCACTTTTTCCAATACTTCTTTATTCATTTTTTCTTTATAGGCAGCAACCTTTTCAGCTATGTTTTGGTCAAAAGCACCAATGAACTGCGCGGCCAGTATGCCGGCATTTCTTGAGGCATTTAAAGCAACAGTGGCAACGGGTACTCCATTGGGCATTTGCAAAATAGATAGAATAGAATCCCAGCCATCAATTGAATTACTTGATTTGATAGGAACTCCTATTACAGGTAGTGAAGTAATGGAAGCTAGCATGCCTGGTAAATGCGCAGCACCTCCAGCACCTGCTATGATCAGTTTCAATCCACGATCTTTAGCTCCGGAAGCATATTCCACCATACGCAATGGTGTACGGTGGGCCGACACTACTGTAAGTTCAAAACTGATTTCAAAATATGTTAGTATATCAGCTGCGGCCTGCATCACAGGAAGATCACTGTCACTGCCCATAACGATGCCAACAACAATAGTTTCTGGTTTTTGGTTTATAGTTTCTTGTTCATTCATGATTTCAGTCTGTCTTTAAATTTTAGTCCTTTATGCTCTGCAGAATTTAAATAAATAATAAAAGAAGCGATTTTACGTGATAAAATATCCGCTTCACTATAAAGTGTATTAAATTCTTCGGAATTGATATAATTATTATCAAGGCAGCGATAGAGTTGAGACTTTAATTCACCCACTTCGCCTTTTGAAATACCAAGTGAATTCAAAAATTCAAGCCTGCTACTTCTTTCAAAACCTTCAGCAATATTATCCATTACTGAACCTGAAGCAGATCTCATTTGCTCTGCAAAACGATACTCTTTATTGTTTTTAAGAATTTCTATTACCGGAGATAAACTTTTATAGAACTTCCTGGATAATTGCCATATCTCCAGCTCTTCAAACTTATTGATAGTTGCCATAAGAGTGAATAATGCGCGATGAAGCTACAACAAGAAACTATAAACCAAAAACAAGAAACTATTTTACCAGGTCGCCTCTCAATCTCAATAATTCTATCTCGGCTACCTTGGTGTTATAGCGCGCCTGGATAAGTCGATTGGTAGCATCTGCAAGGCTTTGTTCGGCAGTACGCATTTCAAGAAAAGTTGTTACCCCAAGACGGTAACGTTCCTGGGCAATAAAAAGATTTTCCCTTACGAGCTTGATATTATCTTCTTCCAATAAAAGAGTTTGCTGGTATAAAGTATAATCCCTGTAAGCAGTTGCCACACTTGTATTGATTTGCGCCAGGTTTCTTTTATAAGCTAGCTGCTGGTATTGTATATCCAGTTCGGCAGCCCTTATATTCCTGCGGGTGAGGTAACCATTAAAGATGGGAATAGTAGCTGTAAAACCATAGTTCAATCCTTTGTTTTGACTGAACAAGGGTTGAAATGGATTAACAACGCTTTTATTATCTGTTCTATTAAAATTATAAGCCGAATTAAAACTTACAGTGGGTAATCTCTCAGCTCTGCGTTCCTGCAAAGCAAGTCCGGCAATATCAAGGCTTTTTTGCGCCAACAGCAACTGTGGATTCGTTGCTGTTAGGCTACCCTGGATAGAGTCCAATGTCAACCCGGTATGAATTGGAATGGTATCTAATACGGTAAAATCATTGTTCAAAGGGATGGCCAGTAAATTATTCAGCTGCTCCTTCAGTTTGAGAATATTGGTTTGTTGTGTTAGCTGTTGTGACTTCTGGGCATTATAATCAATTTGTGCCTGCAACACATCTGATTTAGTGCCTGTTCCAACTTCAAATTTATACTGCGCAAGTTTAAGGCGTTCACTACTTAACTGCATCTGTTCTTCAACGGCTTTCAATTGTTGTTGCTGGCGGCTTATATCATAGTAGGTGCGCATCAGGTCTGCAACACTTGCTATAACCTGGTTCTTTATCTGCAATTCTCCCAGTTCCACCATTTGCCCTAACCTGCGACGGGTTATAAACATCTTCAGACCATCAAATAGGGTCCAGTTCAGATTTAAAGATGCAGTAGCCACATTGGATTTGACTCCTTTACTTTCACGCTTGGTTCCATCTGCAAGCACCTGCTTCTGGTTATTATTATTGAAGTTGACGCCTCCATTAGCATTCAGCCTGGGATAAAATGCATAATCCGCAAATGCATAATCCAAAGCAGCCAATGCAGAATCATTCCTGGAAAGCTGTATATCGTAATTGTTGGCAAGTGAAGTGGCAATAGCCTCTTCTACACTTAATGGTCTTTGGGCCTTTGCAATAAATCCGATCAAACAACTACAGGCCAGTGCAATATTCTTTAGTCTCATTAATGTAATAATTGTGCATGTTCTTTTTCCTTCAGCTGTTCTTCTTCCAATACTTCCAGTTCATTTCTTTTTTTATTGGAAGAAAGGTAAGAATACATAGCAGGGATTACAAATAAGGTCAATACAAGGGAAAACATGATACCACCTACCATTACAATACCCAGTGGAATCCTGCTTGTTGCGGCTGCTCCAAGAGACAAAGCAATTGGTAAAGCTCCAAGGGTCATAGCTAGACTGGTCATGAGGATAGGTCTAAGGCGCTGAGATGAAGCATAAATTACAGCATCAGCTTTATTCATGCCGTTGATTCGGCTTTGATTGGCAAATTCAACAATAAGGATACCATTTTTGGTAACAAGGCCTATCAGCATGATCATGCCAATCTCTGAAAATATATTTAAGGTCTGGTCAAATAGCCAAAGGGATAATACTGCACCTGCAATAGCCAGCGGTACTGTCACCATTATTATAAATGGATCTATGAAGCTTTCAAACTGTGCTGCCAGGATCAGGAATATAAGACCCAGGGCAAGGAAAAAAGCAAAACCAATATTGCTTGAGCTTTCTTGGAAATCACGGCTATTACCAGCCAGTGAGGTAGTATAGGTATCATCCAGTAATTTATCAGCTATCTGCTGCATGGCTTGAATGCCATCCCCAATGGTCTTACCAGGCGCCAAACCTGCTGAAATAGTTGCAGATTTAAAGCGGTTGAAGTGATAGATAGTTGATGGGGTGGTAGCTTCTTCAAAACTTACCAGGTTGTCCAGTCCAATCATTTCACCTTTTTGATTTCTGACATAAAGTGCTTTTAAGTCCGTAGGATCATCCCTGTCAGATCTTGCCACCTGGCCATATACACCATATTGCTTGCCTTCCTTGGTAAAATAACCCATGCGACGATTACTCAATGCCAGTTGAAGTGTTTGCGATACATCTTCCACGCTAACACCCAATTCACTGGCTTTAAGACGATTCACATTGATCCGTAATTCGGGCTTATTAAACTTCAGGTCTGCATCTACTCCCTGCAATACAGGATTGTTACCAGCTGCCTCAATAAATGCAGGAAGGACTTGTGCCAGCTTATCGAAATTGTTATTTTGTATTACAAATTGAACAGGCTGCCCACCCCGACGATTGACCTGGATGGTTTGTTCCTCAATAGCAAACGCTCTTCCTTCATTAAACATGGATAAGTTCTTGTTGACCATGGCAACAATCTCCTTTTGAGAGCGGGTCCTGTCTTTAGGATCAACCAGGGTTACACGCACCATACCTGAATTGGTAGCACCGCTAATAAATCCTGGTGCTGTAATAGAAAGCACTGTTTCTTTTTCAGGGACAGAATCCAACATGAAGTTGGTAACTCTCTGCACATAATCATCCATGTAATCATAAGCTGTACCCTCAGGTGCCGTAAGTGCAAGCCTGAATTGGCTCCTGTCTTCCATTGGTGCAAGTTCCGATGGAATTCCTTTGCCTAGAAAATATATGATTCCTCCGCAAATAGCAATGATCACAAATGCTATCCAGCGCACTTTCATGAAACGGCTAAGCGCATTTTTATAGCTGTCTTCCATCCACCTGAAGAAAGGTTCCGTTCTGGTATAGAACCAGGAATGCTGGTGAATGTTTTTCCTTGTCATCTTAACATTCAGAACAGGGGTAAGCGTAAGTGAAACAAAAGCAGATATTAATACCGCTCCTGCTACCACTATTCCAAATTCCCGGAATAATCGACCAACAAATCCCTGGAGAAATACGATAGGAAGGAAAACGACGGCAAGTGTTATGGATGTAGCAATAACTGCAAAGTAGATCTCCTTAGATCCCTCTTTGGCCGCCTGCCACTTATTCATGCCCTTTTCCATTCTTTTATAAATATTCTCTGTTACCACTATCCCGTCATCCACTACAAGTCCTGTTGCTAAAACTATGGCCAGAAGGGTAAGTACATTTATGGTAAACCCACAGATATACATGATAAAGAAAGCTCCGATAAGAGATACCGGGATGTCAATCAAGGGCCTGATGGCGATAAGCCAGTCTCTGAAGAAAAGGTAAATGATAAGAATTACCAATACAAGGGAAATGATCAGTGTTTCTTCTACTTCGGATATTGATTTCTTAATGAACTTAGTCTGGTCAAGCGCTATATTCAGCTTGATGTCTTCAGGCATTTCCTTTTTGATCTGCTCATACCTTTTATAAAACTCATCAGAGATAGATACATAATTAGAACCAGGTTGGGGAACAATGGCAAGGGCAATCATGGGTATGCCACTTTCTCTTAATTGTGATTCCTCGTTCTCAGGGCCCAGAACTGCTTCGCCAACATCCTTTACCTTAATATCACTTCCGTTTACATTCTTTATAATAATATTATTGAACTCTTCTTCTGTGTTTAATTTTCCAAAAGTCCTTACTGAGAGTTCTGTTGCATTACCTGAGATCTTACCTGATGGTAATTCAACATTTTCCCTAAGTAAAGCATTCTGAACATCCAGTGGGGTTAATTTGTAAGCAGTTAGCATATCGGGCTTGAACCAGATACGCATAGCATATCTTTTTTCGCCCCATATCTGTATACCACTTACCCCGGGAATGGTTTGCAATCTTTCGAGCAATACGTTATTTCCCCATTCGGTAAGTTCAAGCTGGTTCTTAGTAGAACTTTGAACAGTCATGGAGATAATGGCATCTGAACTGGCATCAGCTTTTGATACAACAGGCGGTGCATCGAGGTCAGAAGGAAGAGATCTTAATGCCTGGGAAACCTTATCCCTTACGTCATTAGCTGCAGCTTCCAGGTCCACGCCAAGATCAAATTCTACATTTATATTGCTGGAGCCTGCATTACTGGAAGATGTAATATTCTTGATGCCTGCAATACCGTTTATTGCTTTTTCAAGAGGCTCGGTTATTTGAGATTCTATAATATCCGGGTTGGCGCCAGGATAGGAGGTGCGTACATTGATATTAGGAGGATCAATGGCAGGATAATCGCGTATGCCAAGGAACTTAAACCCAATGATCCCAAACACTACGATCAGGATGCTCATCACAATGGCTAAAACTGGCCGCTTTAATGAAAGTTCACTTATGTTCATCGTTAATTAGTTAAGATCGACATTTGAACACAGACTGCAGGCTGCTGCAGTCCATAAATAACTACTGAAACAATAGCCTTTAGCTTTGCTTGTTTATAACCTTATTGACTACAATCGGCGCCTTTGCTTTTACTGTAAGAAGGCCTGTAACAACAACTGTATCCCCTTTTTTCAATCCAGTAGTTACCTGGACCATGGAAGAATCCCTAACCCCTGTTGTCACATCAACAAAGTCGGCAATGCCGTTCCTTGCAACAATAACTTTCTTACCCCTTGCCTGTGGAATAATAGCTTGTGAAGGTATTAAAAGGGCATTAGGATCCGGTTGGAAATTCATCTTAACCTTGGCAAAATTTCCAGGCGTTAGCCCGGCAATATTTCCCTTTACCTGGGCCCTCATCACTAATGTCCTGGAATTTTGATCTATCCCGGATTCTGTAGCAGAGATGACAGCTGTATAATTGCGATCACTGCCTTCAACCGTAAAATTGACATATTGTCCCTTATGAACCTGGTTGGCATATTTCTCAGGAAGGTTAAAATCGATCTTTAGATCTGCAGTTTTTTGAATAGTTGCTATTACAGATTGAGGGGTAACATAAGCGCCTGTGCTTATATCCTTTAAACCAAGTTTGCCGCTAAAAGGTGCACGGATAACCGTTTTGGCTATCGAGGTATTGATGATGTCAAGGTCAGCACGCAGATTACTTACCTGCAGGGCGCTGGCAGCATAATCTTCTTTGCTGATACCACCAATTTCCAATAGTTTTTCATGACGACCTGATGTTTGCTGTGCTATCTGGAGTTGTACCTGTAACTTTCTTTTTTGTGCCTGCAGATCTGCATCATATAATTTGGCAAGTACAGCACCTTTACTAACAAAATTGCCTTCCCTTACATTCAGGTTTATAATTCTGCCTGAAACTTCAGGGTGTATTTCTGTTGCGTCCTCTGATACAATCGTTCCAGGTATTTGCAGCGATTCACTTACTGTTTGTGATTGCACTACAAAAACATCTACCCGGGGAACAGGGGGCTTATTACCCATTTTTTGTTTTGCCTGGGCTTCTTCCTTGCGTTTACTGCTGCAAGAGCTTAATTGAATGGAAAGGGTTGCGAAAAATAATAATAGATAAATGGGATAAAAAACTTTCACTTGGTATGTCAATTGATGTTAGAACGTCAAAAATAGCCTCTTCTACAGGAAAAGCGCCTTTAAAAAAAGCCTAAGAATCATTTGATTAACCTTAATTAACCTTAACCGCTTGATAAGCGGTCAATATAAATGATGACCTTAGGAAACTACATTTATGGTTTGCCTGATCTTATTGGCTTTATGAATGAGGTCTTGCTTTTCATTACTGATAATAGTTACATGACCCATCTTCCTTCCGGGCCTTGTCTCAGCTTTTCCATATATATGAACAAATGCGTTGTCTATTTTTAATACTTCATTCAGCCCTATATATTTCGCCTTACCGGAATGACCTTCTCCTCCAATGATATTGACCATAATTGATGGAAACAGGTATTTGGTATTACCAAGGGGATAGCCCAATATAATCCGCCAAAGCATATCAAACTGGGATGAATAATGAGCCTCAATGGTATGATGACCGCTATTGTGTACCCTGGGTGCTGTTTCATTTACAAAGACCTCGTTATTCTCGTCAACAAACAATTCTACTGCAAACAGACCTGGGGAATTAAAATTGCGAACTACCGTTAAGGCAATGGCTTCCACTTTCCATAACACCTGTTGCGGAATATCTGCAGGGCATAGCTGGAAATCCAATTGGTTCAAATCCTTATTAAACATCATCTCTACCGGCGGGTACAGTGCTGTTTTACCCAACTGGTCCACAGCTACTATCTGGGCGATCTCTTTTTTTATTTTGATTTTCTTTTCCAGCACACTATGTTCATCAAAGAACAAATGACTATCCGATAAGTTGTCTATTACCTGGACTCCCCGGCCATCATAACCACCCTCTGCCAGTTTTTGTACTGCCGGCAACAGGTGAGGTAATTGGCCGATTTCGTTTTTGTTAGTTATTATGGCAAATTCTGCAGTAGGAATGCCATGTTCGAGGTAATATTCTTTCTGGCGTACTTTATTCTTAATAATCCTGAGCACGGAGGGTTTGGGAAATACCTTCACGCCTTCAGCTTCGAGTCTTTCCAAAGCCTCAAGATTGACATTCTCAATTTCTATAGTGACAGCATCAAGACCTTTTCCAAAGTGGTAAACAGTCTCATAGTCACGTATATTGCCTTTTATAAAATACCGGCACAGGTGCGCTGCCGGGCATTCATCATCATTTTCCAATACATGTGTTTCTACAGGGTAATTTGCAGCTGTCTGCAATAACATTCTTCCCAATTGTCCACCCCCTAAAATGCCCACTTTTAACATGCGGCGAAGATAGTAACTGTTTGTAGTTTATTACTACCGTTTTAGCCCTCCGGATAGCTGCAGTTTAATTTGGCTTTTCCTTACATTAACCAGGTTATTAATAAGTATTTCTTTGGCTTGAGAGTTGTGCTAAATATAGAAATGGAATCATATGTATGAGCTCCAAACATCTAAAGACCTGGACGCTTTGATGGATGATATTGCAGATGCAGAAGTTGTTATGTTAGGGGAAGCATCACATGGAACACACGAGTTTTATACCTGGCGCACCGCCATTACCAAAAGGTTGATCAGGGAAAAAGGATTCAACTTTATCGGGGTAGAAGGTGACTGGCCTGACTGTTACAGGATCAACCGTTACATCAAAGGTTACCAGGATGGAGGTGATGATATTCAAACTATTTTAAAAGGCTTTGATCGTTGGCCTACATGGATGTGGGCTAACTGGGAAATAGCCGCCCTTGCTGAATGGCTTAAAGAATACAACGACATAAAACCAATAAATAGAAAAATAGGTTTTTACGGATTGGATGTTTACAGCCTTTGGGATTCAATGAAGCAAATGCTTGAATATCTGGAAAAAGAAGATATACAGGCAGCAGATGCTGTTAAACGGGCCATCAAGTGTTTTGAGCCGTATGAAG
Organism: Flavisolibacter ginsengisoli DSM 18119; assembly: GCF_900129295.1. Lineage (GTDB taxonomy): Bacteria > Bacteroidota > Bacteroidia > Chitinophagales > Chitinophagaceae > Flavisolibacter > Flavisolibacter ginsengisoli. The sequence continues at coordinate 107,308 of NZ_FQUU01000008.1, read as the reverse complement.
AGGATGAACAGCTATATGCCCGTTACTCCCTTACAGAACATTCCTGCAGGGATAAGGTGATGGAACTATTAAAAGAGGTGCGTTTGCGGGCACAGTTTCTTGATGGCGACCCCGAAGCCGGATTTAATACGGAACAAAATGCCTTGATAGCAGTTAATGCTGAAAAGTATTACACGGCCATGATGGGTTTTGATAATGAAAGCTGGAATGTGAGGGACAGGCATATGATGGAAACACTTGACCGGCTTAGGGTCTTCCACGGAAAAATGGCAAAGGCCATTGTTTGGGAGCACAACACACATATCGGAGATGCCAGGGCTACAGATATGAAAAGAGGGGGCATGGTAAACATTGGCCAACTCGCTCGTGAGCAATATGGGATTAACAATGTTTACCTCGTGGGCTTCGGATGTTACCAGGGATCAGTTATAGCAGGTGAAGCATGGGGTGCACTGATGGAAGAAATGGAAGTGCCGGGCGCCAGGGAAGGAAGCATAGAGTACCAGTTGCATAAAGAAAATCCCCGCGACCATTACTTATTATTTAATACTTCGGATATGCAAAGAAAATACGACACCTCCATCAGGCATCGCGCTATAGGGGTGGTGTATAACCCTGAAAGAGAAAGGCATGGAAATTACGTCCCATCAGTTATGTCGCAGCGTTATGATGCTTTTGTATTCCTTGATACAACCCGGGCGCTGCATCCATTGCATCTGAAGCCAAATGATATAAAGGTGCCCGAAACATATCCTTTTGGCTTTTAAACTAATAAAATAAATAAAATGCAAAAGGCAGCTTTATGCTGCCTTTGAAGAAGGTTTGTAATCACTTTATTTTGTTTTGATTTTACTGATCTCTTTTAATTTAAAATAATTATTAGCCTTTGGTAGGTACACTTCTTTTTCTATCCATGAAATGGCAATTTCTTTACCTATTAATGAGTTCAGTTTATCACCAAAGTAATTTTCGGAACCATCAAAGTACTCAAGCCATATAAAATTATGCTCCCTGTTTGAGGCATCTTTTACAGTGAGGTATACGAAATCCTTTTTATCAACTTTCAACAGCTTTCCGGAAGTAATAGTTTCCTTAACTGCATCTTGGTCATCCTTCTTTTCATTTGCCGATATCTTAGCGAATTCAAGATAGCTTGCACATTTTTGCTTTAGTAATTCCTTACCTATTTCTACACCAAGGTCCCTCATGGCCGTTTGGTCACTGACATCAAGCCCTCTTTCTTCAGCTAGCTGTACAACATGTTCCATGGCTCCTGTGGTAAAACAATTCATGGCTGCATCTTTATATTCCTGTACTTTGGCCGGGTCGTATTTAACTTTATTCAGGCAACCACAGATATCATCGGCTGCTTTTTGCATAGTAGTTTTTGTTTCCTGGGCACCTGCTATCAAACCTATCAATAATACAAAAGGGGTAACGAACCGTTTTTTCATAAGTAGTAGTTTTCGCAATAATACATAATATAATTGGCTGGCTAAACTGGTATTGTGCCTTAATTTTACAATAGATAATTAAAACGTATACTATGTCGATTGCTGCTATTCAAAAGGAAAATACTAATACCCAAACCGATTTCTTACCTCTGCAAGGCACCGATTATGTTGAATTTTATGTAGGCAATGCCAAACAGGCTGCCCATTATTACATGAGCGCTTTTGGTTTCCAGGCATTGGCTTATGCAGGACCTGAAACAGGTATAAAAGATAAAGTAAGTTATGCTGTACGACAGCATAAACTAACCTTCGTGCTTACTACTCCTATAAGACCAGGAAATGAAATAGCTGACCATATATATAAACATGGTGATGGGGTTAAATTCCTGGCTTTAATGGTAGATGATGCAACAAGTGCCTGGGAACAAACTACCAAAAGAGGTGGCCAGTCTTATTTGGCTCCCCAACAATTGAGAGATGAAGCAGGCCAAGTAGTGATGAGTGGGATACATACATATGGAGACACTGTACATTTATTCATTGAAAGAAAAAACTACAAAGGTGCATTCTTACCTGGGTTTAAGCCATGGAGCAATCCTCATTTTGCCCCTGCCGATACGGGTTTGTTATATGTTGATCATTGTGTTGGTAATGTTGGCTGGAACCAAATGAACCCATGGGTTAAATTCTATGAAGATGTAATGGGCTTTAAAAATATTCTCAGTTTCGATGATGAGGATATTTCAACGGAATATTCAGCCCTGATGAGCAAGGTTATGAGTAACGGGAACGGGTATGTTAAATTTCCAATTAACGAACCTGCGGAAGGAAAGAAAAAATCGCAGGTAGAAGAGTACCTTGAATTTTATAATGGCGAAGGAGTGCAGCACGTAGCATTGGCCACACATGATATTGTAAAAACTGTAAAGGACCTGATGAGCAGGGGTGTGGAATTTCTGAAAGTACCCAATAGCTATTATGATGACCTGCTGGACAGGGTAGGACATATCGATGAAGACCTGGAGCCCTTAAAAGAATTGGGGATTTTAGTTGACAGGGACAACGAAGGTTACCTGTTGCAATTATTTTCTAAACCGGTTCAGGACAGGCCTACGCTTTTCTTTGAGATCATACAGCGAAAGGGGGCTAAAAGTTTTGGAAAGGGGAATTTTAAAGCTCTATTTGAGGCAATCGAAAGGGAACAAGCTGCCCGGGGAAACTTATAACTTATAAATAATAACAAAATTTAGCAATACCTGGTTACATCGGGTTTGTAAGGATCTTCTTCCTACCTCCGGTATACCAAAGCCCTATCTACGCCCATGATACTGCGTAATCACTACGCAGTATCATGGGCGTAGGTATAGCGTTAATAGGTAGGAGCTATGGCTTTTCTATTCAGCAGATGAAGTGAAATGTCCATTTACCAGGTATATTAGGCAGGCCTTACCGAAGCAAGTTGGCGGCTTACCGAGTTCTGTTTCAGCATATTATAGTTTTCTTTACATTTATAACCAGAACTTGCTTCATTCTAAAGCTGTCATTCAATGAAAAACCTTTTAGTCGCCGTATTATTTATTTTAATAGCTGCGCCTGTTTTCAGCCAGGGGCCCAGTGCTTCCTTTGTTGATTACCAAAGGGCATTACCCCGCCCGGGTGATGCGCTGAAGCGAAAAGAAGATACCCTGCAAAAACAATTTGCCGCAAAAGGGCTTTCCTGGCCTGCCCGGTATGTTTATATCCGCTCTTTTAAATACGATGGCGAAATGGAGGTATGGATTAAAAATGAACGTAAGGAGCCCTTCAAACTTTTTAAAACCTATAGAATATGTGCTTTGGCAGGTACACTTGGGCCCAAGCGTATGCAGGGAGACTACCAGGTGCCTGAAGGATTTTACTATATCAATGAATTTAACCCTAATAGTGCCTATTATTTGTCACTGGGATTGAACTATCCCAATGCCTCTGACAAAATATTAAGCGATTCCATTAATCCGGGGGGAGATATCTATATACATGGAAGTTGTGTTACAGTGGGGTGCATACCTGTTACGGATAAACAGATTGATGAGATTTATATCTTAGCTGCCTATGCCCGCAATAATGGGCAGGACTACATCCCTGTGCATATTTATCCTGTCCGGTATAATAATAAAAGAAGCGCCACTTACCTGGCGAACCTGGAAAAGAATGACAGCCAACTAAAGTCCTTTGCTGACCAGTTGGAAAGTGTATATGATCATTTTGAGATCACCCACCAACTGCCTGTTATTATGACCAGTAGTAATGGTGACTATGTATATGATGGGTTATCAAAAAAAGTGGCAAGTGCAACAGTTGAAAAACCCAAAAGAAATCCAATGCCCCACAGGACAAGGAATATTACAGAACTGGCAGACGTGGTAGGACAATGGCCACAGTTCCCCGGTGGTGGAGACAATTTTTTAAAGTACCTTGATAAGATGGGCAAAGCCCTTGTTCCTTCATTGCCAGATGGAAAAAAGAAGGCTAATGTAATGATCGAATTTATTGTAGATAAAGACGGCACACCTACCAACTTCAAGGTGCTGAATGGTGTGAGCGAAGAGTTTGATGATGAATTGATCACAGTTTTGGAACAAATGCCTACCTGGCAGCCTGCTATTTTAAATGACAATCCTGTAGCTAAGAAAATGAAGCAAAGCTTTCTTATACAGTAAACACTTAAGGTGAAAGTTTATTTCTTTAGTGGCCTTGGTGCTGATAGAAGTGTATTCAGGCATATTCATTTACCTGCGGGGTTTGAACCTGTATTTATAGATTGGATTCCCCCTTTGGAAAATGAATCATTGTCTTCGTATTCTCTGCGCTTGTCAAAAAAAATTGATTTTACAGAATCCTTTTCATTGATAGGGGTATCAATGGGGGGTATGATAGCTGCAGAAATTGCCAACTACGCGAAACCAGAACACCTGGTGCTGATCTCTAGCATCCCTGTCTCCAATCACCTTCCACCATACTATCGATATCTTGCCCGGATCAAATTGCACAGGATACTTCCTGTTTCATTCTTTTTAAAAGGAGCTGTAGTAAAACGGTTTTTTACTTCTGAATCTAAAGAAGATAAAAAGCTGATCCGAAATATGATCAGCAAGGCAGATGTATCTTTTATCCGGTGGGGAATGGAAGCAATAGTAAACTGGCAAATGGAAAATATTCCAGTAAATATCATTCATATCCATGGTAGCAGGGATGAAATACTTCCCAGGCGTTTCACCCGGCCTACATTCGTCATTCCAGGCGCAGGGCATTTAATGGTTTTAAACCGTTCTTCAGAGATCAATAAAATACTTAGCGGGATATTCAACTAATTCCCCCGGGCTTATTTATCATTAGAAATTAACACCTGGATAGTTTCAGGAGTTTGCTGTTTCAATATTATTTGCCCTTCGCCACATAGTTCTTTCACCAGGCCTTCATTATAATGCCTTATAGTAAGCAAGGTCAATCCTTTGGTTACCTGCACATCAAAAAGCTTTGAAGCTTCCATGGCCAGTTCATTGATCTTTTCAGCATGGCCATCAACTACGCATAAAAGACTGATCGCACCATTTTGAGTAAGGTTTGGTTTGAACTTTATTTGTTCAAACATCTTATAGAGTTCTGCGGTCAATCCTTCTCCAACAAATGAAAAGTCCCTGGAATTTAATTGCACCAACGCCTGGTTTTGTTTATAAACAATAATGGGAGGGAGTTGGTTGATCGTTTTATTATGAATGCAGGTGCCGGTTTCTTTGGGGTGCAAAAAGGAACGTACAAACAAGGGAATGTTTTTGTTTTGCAGGGGTTTGATGGTCTTTGGGTGAATGACCTGTGCGCCATAGTAAGCCATTTCAATAACTTCCCTGTAGTTCAGCTCTTTTATCCATTGGGCGTCCTTATATTCCTTGGGGTCGGCATTCATTACACCTTTTACATCTTTCCAGATAGTCTGGCTTTCTGCGTTTAATAGATTGGCAAATACAGCAGCTGTATAATCACTTCCTTCCCTGCCAAGTGTAGTACTTTCATTTTCATCGGTTGCTCCTATAAATCCCTGGGTGATCACTATAGTATCACCATTGAATAATGGCTCTATTTGTTGCTTTACCCTTTCTGCAGTAAAGGTCCAGTCAATAATAGCATCTCTGAAATTGTCGTCAGTCCGGATAACATCTCTTACATCCACCCATTTATTAGGTACCCCTGCATTATTTAAATAATTACTGACTATGGCTGTTGAAAGTAATTCACCCACGCATACAATCTGGTCGTAGTAATAATCATAATTCCTTACAGGCCTGTCATGCAATAACCATTCTATTTCTGTGAAGAAGTCCTCGAGGTAAGCAGTGTCAGCCGAATTTCCATCTGCATTATTTACCAGTTGGCGGGCGATGGAAATATGGTTTTCTTTTATATCCTTAAAAAGAGATATAGCAGAATCCTTATCCCCGGCAAAAAAAGCTTCAGCCACTTTTTCCAGTGCATTGGTTGTTTTGCCCATAGCTGATATAACCACAAGTAGCTTTTCATTTGCATTGTCCTTCAGGATATCCCCAACAGTTTTTATTCTTTCAGCAGTGCCTACAGATGCGCCCCCAAATTTGAAAACCTTCATAGTTTGCAAAGATGTGTAAAATGAGGACTTTGAAATAAAACTTTCGTCACTTATGCATAGTAATCAACTATCCCATATTAAATCTCTATTAGCCTTACTTTTGTCTCCATTAAAACGATTGCATGAACCCTATAAACCGACAAATCTCGACCCTTGATGAATTTACCATCCAGTCACTGCGGCAATTTCCACATGCCACAGGAGAATTAAGTTCGCTTCTTCGTGATATTGGACTTGCTGCTAAAAGAGTCAATGTGGAAGTAAATAAAGCAGGATTGGTGGACATCCTTGGCGACCATGGAAGTACTAACGTGCAGGGAGAAGAAGTGAAAAAACTGGATATCTATGCCAATAACCAGTTTATGGGTGTATTGCAAAGGGGTGTTAGTTGTGCGGGTATTGCCAGTGAAGAATTGGATGATTATGTTGCATTTGATGATGCAGTAAGCCGTAACTCCAAGTACATATGCATGTTCGATCCATTGGACGGAAGTGGTAATATAGATGTAAATGTTTCTATCGGGACTATTTTCGGAATTTACAGGAGGGTTACCGAAAGAGGCACCCCTGTAACAAAAGAAGACTTTTTGCAAAAGGGTATCAACCAGGTAGCTGCAGGATATGTGATCTACGGATCATCGACTATGATGGTATATGCTACAAGGAGAGGAGTCAATGGCTTCACCCTTGATCCATCAATTGGAGAGTTTTGTCTTAGTCATCCCGACATTAAATGTCCTGAATGGGGTAAAATATATTCTGTTAATCATGGAAACTTTTTCCAATATGCAGATGGAGTGAAAAAATATATAACAGAGTGCCAGCATAAATGCAAAGACACCGGTGGTCCCTATACGCAGCGATATATTGGAAGCATGGTAGCCGATGTACACAGGAACCTGATCAAGGGCGGTATCTTTATGTATCCCGGAACCATTGAAAAGCCTAAAGGAAAACTCCGGTTGTTATATGAATGCAATCCTTTTGCCTTCATAGTGGAAGTGGCAGGAGGAAAATCATCCAATGGTGAAGTATCCATATTGGATATCCAGCCAACAGAACTTCACCAGCGGGCGCCATTTTTTGTAGGAAGTAAAAAAATGATGGAAGAACTGGAAGGATACCTGCATCCCCGGTTAGAAACAGTAAAATAATGGAAAGAACAATTATATCAGTTCAAAACCTGGTGAAGAACTATGGGAATTTTGAAGCCGTTAAGGGCATCTCATTTGATGTGCATGAAGGAGAGATTTTCGGATTATTGGGGCCAAATGGAGCCGGTAAGTCAACTACACTCGAGATCATTGAAACCCTGAGAGAGAAGACAAGCGGTAAAGTGATCGTTGATGGATTGGACATTGATAAGGATCCTAATGAGATTAAAAAGATCATAGGTGTTCAATTACAGACCAGCGGCTTCTATCCTGTTCTTAATTTAGTAGAGTTGATAGACTTATTTGCCGGGCTGTACAACCGTGAGGCTAACGCCATGGAATTACTCGACAGGGTGAACCTCCGCGATAAAGCAAAGTCAAAAGTGAAGGAGTTAAGCGGTGGACAAAAGCAACGTTTTTCTATAGCTACCACCATGATCAATGATCCCCGGATCATATTTCTCGATGAGCCCACAACAGGACTCGATCCGCAGGCCAGGAGAAATCTCTGGGAGTTAATACGTGATATCAGGAAAAAGGGGACTACTGTAATATTGACTACACATTACCTTGACGAAGCGGAATACCTCTGCGATAGGGTGGCTATTGTGGACAGTGGTAAAATTGTTGCTATGAATACACCTGACAAACTTATTGACGAATTAGTAGCGACCGGGTTTGAACGCCCCAAGGAAGTTAAAAAGGCAAACCTTGAAGATGTATTTATTCATCTTACGGGTCGCACATTAAGAGAAGAATAAAAATAAACATATGGGATTACAAGATAAATTACGCGGGCACCGCGAAGAGAAGCTACAGGCAGAAAAAGAAGCAGGTATGCAGTTTATGTCTGCCAACAAAAACAATGAAGGTGTGACTGAACTACCAAATGGTATTCAATACCAGGTGTTGAAAGAAGGTAATGGACCAAAGCCTCAACCGAACAGTAAAGTGAAAGCACATTACAGGGGTGCGCTCCTGGATGGTAAAGAATTTGATAGTTCTTTCAAGCGCAATCAACCATTTACAGCACCGCTTACTTCTCTTATCAAAGGTTGGCAACAAGTAGTTCCATTAATGCCAGTGGGCAGCATGTGGCGACTGTGGATACCTTCTGACCTGGCATATGGTGATTATGGAACAGGTGGCATCCCCGGGGGAGCAACATTGGTTTTCGACATTGAGTTATTGGAGATCGTTTCCTAAGGCAAGGGCTGTAAGTATTTGAAACGAAGGAACATTATAAACTAGCAAAGCTTTATTTACCAATATTTGATTATGAGTACAGATCCCCGTTATCCCGTTGGGAAATATGAACCAAAGCCATATTCAGACGAATTAAAAGAACAATGGTTGTCAGATATCAGGTTTTTTCCTGATGCTATTGAAAATGCCATTCTAAACCTGGATGAACAGCAATTGCAAACTCCCTACAGGGAAGGCGGATGGACAGTGCATCAATTGGTACACCATATTGCTGACAGTCATATGAACGCCTATATCAGGTTTAAGCTTGGCTATACAGAAAACAATCCTACAATAAGACCTTACGAAGAAAAGTTATGGGCAACTACTGCTGATGTAAAGAACCTTCCTGTAAATATCTCCACCACACTTTTGTTTGCGCTTCATAAGCGTTGGTACGAGTTTTTAAAAAGCTTTACCAGGGAGGATTGGGATAAGACCGTGTACCATCCGGAACATAAAAAGGAAATAACCCTTTGGTTGCTGTTAGGGATGTATGCATGGCACGGAAGACATCATGCAGCACATATTACTTCACTTCGTGAAAGAATGGGTTGGTAGGAATATTGTACGTGTTAGCTTTATTAAATTGTCATTCAGCATTGGCAGCAATAGAATAATATGCATTGGAAAGTTTTAAATTCCGAATACCTGTTCAATGAGCCATGGTTAACCATTAGAAAGGAAAAGTGTGAATTGCCCGATGGCAGGATTATGCCAGCGTATTATACGCTGGAGTATCCTAATTGGGTAAGTGCTTTTGCACTTACTAAAGAAGGGGAGGTGGTTATGGTTAAACAATACCGCCATGGTCTTGGAGTAGTGAGCACTGAACTTCCGGGAGGTGTGGTAGATAAAGGTGAAACGCCTGAGAGAGCTATAGCCAGGGAACTTATGGAGGAAACCGGATATACATTTGAATCTTTTGAGTTTATTGGAAAGCTTTGTGCCAATCCTGCCACCTCTAATAACTATATGCACATGTTCATTGCCAGGGAAGGGATAAAGGTAGATAAGCAAAAACTGGATGATACAGAAGATATTGAAGTTGTAATCTATTCCATTGAAGAGGTTAAACAATTAATCAGGGAAAACAAAATTGTTCAGGCTTTACACTCAGCATCCATATTCTACGCGTTGGAAAGGTTAGGCATTCTGAAGTATTAAATCCTTATTGACCTCTGCCACAAGGAAAATACTACCGCAAACTATTATAAGATCATCCATTGATATATTATGTAGTGCTTCGTGAAGTGCTTCATTCACATCACTATAAACTTTACCTGTGAGTGAAAAATTCGCAGCTTTTTCTTTTAGTTCCTCTGCAGGTAATGCCCTTGGAATGTGAGCCTGGGTAAAATAATATCTGGCATCACTGGGCAATAATGAAAGCACCTGGGCGGCATCCTTATCCTTTACCATACCAATTACCATATGGAGTTTATCAAAAGACAATAGTTTTAAATGCTGCAGCATTTGTTCCATGCCATCTTTATTATGCGCTACTTCAAGGATAACAATAGGTCGTTCGCGAAGTATTTCCCACCTTCCCATTAGCCCGGTTAGCTGCCTGACATTCTTGAGTCCTTCATGAATACTTGCCTCGGTAATTTGGTATCCATCCTTTTGTAAAATATCCAGTGCATTCAATACTGTCAGCAGGTTTTTTTGCTGGTATACCCCAGGCAGATCCAGTTCAAATGAACGGACACCCTGGCCTTCTTTTTTTACTGTAATGATTGTATGGTTGTTCTTCCATTCCTGGGAGATCAAATTGTATTGATCTTCTGCAAATGCTATGGAACTGTTTTTTTTGATGGATTGATCTAAGAAAACCGGGTCCGTTTCTTTTTTTCTTTCACCAATAACAACTGGAACACCTTCTTTAATGATCCCGGCTTTTTCTGCCGCAATTTCTTCCAGCGAATTGCCCAGCATGTTCATATGATCCCAGCCAATATTGGTAATAACAGATAACTCCGGAGTAATGATATTGGTGCTGTCCAATCTTCCTCCAAGCCCTACTTCCACTATGGCCATTTCAACTTTCTTTTGAGCAAAATAGTCAAAGGCCATAGCAACTGTGATCTCAAAGAAAGAGGGCTGTATATCTTCTATAACAGGCTTGATCTTTTCCACGAATGAAATAACGTAATCTTCGTCAGCCACCTGGCCATTCACTCTTATCCTTTCCCTGAAGTCATAGAGATGTGGTGAAGTATATAAACCTGTAGTATAGCCGCTTGATTGAAAAACTGAGGCAAGCATATGGCTTACAGAACCCTTGCCATTGGTGCCACCTACATGAACAGATTTGAATTGTTGCTGTGGATTGCCTAAATATTCACAAAGGATCCTTGTATTGGTCAGGTCTTTTTTAAAAGCCGCACTGCCGACGCGGCTGAATAAAGGCAGCTTATGATACAGGTAGTCTATTGTTTCTGAATAATTCACATCGGCAAAAGTATTGCTGTGGGGCTTATCCTCTTACTTTAAAATTAAAGATGACAGTTCCTTTTTGCCCTTCATCTGATGTAGGGAATTTTAATTCGAAGGCTCTTTTGCGTGCAATGTCTTTCATTTTCTCTGTGGCTGTACCGGTAGATCCCTTTGGTTGATAATTGGCAGATACAACCTTGCCATTCTCATTTACCACTATATCCATTGCTATTTTAGCATTCTGGTTAAAATCATCTTCAAATGTCTGGTTGGGAATACTCAGCACTTTTACTCCGAAGTTTCTTGGCGCACCATTATAATTTCTTCCATTAGGATCACCACCAGGTCTGCCCTGGTCGCCATTTCCGCCAGCTATACCTTCATTGCCACCAGGTTTATAACTATCTGCACCATTACCCCCGTTGCCATTGCCACCGACGGTTCTTCCAAGTACTGCTCTTGGTCTTGGAGGAGCTTGTGTAATGACAGGTTGCGGATTTGTGGCTTTTGATTTAACGACTTTGCTTTCAGAATTTATTTTAGTGGCCTCAGGTTTACTGACAGCAGGTTTAATTACAGGAGGAGCATCATGGCTGGTCTCATCAGAACTAACGTCCTTTACTGCTTCTTCATTTGATTGAACAGGTTGAGGCGGTGTATAGCTTGTTTGTTGGGCAGGTGCCGGGTCTCCGGGCAGTAAAGGCTGGTCGGAACCAAATCCCTGATCACCACTTCCCAGGTTTACTTCTACATATTCATCAACTGGTGGCACCTCTTCATGAGGAATGGCAAACTTTACCCATATAAAAATAAAAAGGAGGGCAACCGCTATTCCTGCGGTTATACCTGAAGCTTGTAAATTTTTTTGCCTCTCGAAATCAGCTGACATGGATAAATGGTTGTTCATACAAATATAAAAGTTCAGGTGGTAAACAGTCGCCTGTACAATAGAATTAATGGGTATCCTGGTAGCAGAACTGTCGCCAGCCTTTGTAGTTTTGACTCTTTAACGGTGCAAAAGTTAGACAAATTGCCCTGTAAACTATAGATCAAGGCCATGTTTTAACATTTAAGTGCAGCTATTTACTGGATATAGCAACCCGTTGCAGTTTTCTACGTATGTATATGCTGAATACCTTCAAAGACATAGTCATTACCACTTAACTATTAAAACGAAATCTATGGTAAACAAGGCTCTTAATTTTTGTACTGCATTTTTAATGGTGGGTTCTTTATTGGCAGGCATCGGTTGCAGTAAGGACAATAATAACAATAACCCGGCACCTAAAGTTGATTATACTCTGAGCGGCACTGCTTCTGGTAGCCAGGAAGTACCTGCAGTAACAACAGCCGGTTCGGGTTCAGTAACCGGAAGCTATAATTCCAGTACTAACCTGCTTAACTACACTGTTACCTGGACAGGCCTTTCAGGTCCGGCAACACTTATGCACTTTCACGGCCCAGCCCTTGCAGGTGCCAATGCTGGTGTTGCCTTAGGAATTACAGGTTTCACCTCTGCAGCCTCCGGATCATATACGGGCTCTGCTACCTTAAATGATACACAGGAAGCAGACCTCCTGGCCGGGAAATGGTATTATAATGTTCATACAACCAACAATGGAGGCGGAGAAATAAGAGCACAGGTTTCTGCTCAATAATTACCTTTCAAAATAAACATACCTGCCTGTAAACCCTGGCAGGTATGTCTATTTTCAATGGGCGAAATCGATATCGTACTGGCCTTTTATTCTTTCCATAGGTGGATTGAAATAGCCATATTTTAATTGGGGGAATTCTTCTTTTAGCAGTTGCATCAATTGTTTCATTCCTAAAATTTCCCCTGAATCTATCACACCAATCTTTCCTAAATACCAGTCAGGATCAATATTAAAATTCCTCCATTGTATCATGTCAAGATCTGTATCAATGATCAATTGTCGCAATGCTTCATATTCAGCCACTGAGTCGGTCATGCCTGGAAAAACAAAATAGTTTATAGAGGTCCATCCACCAAAAGACTTTACTACTTTAAGGCTTTCTATGATATCCTCAAACTGGTAATTATTGGGCCGGTAATATGGCAAATAGATTTCGGGCCTTGCAGAATTGGTGCTTACCCTTATACTATTCAATCCTACCTCGCACAAAGCTTTTACAGCATTGGGCTTAGAACCGTTAGTATTGATATTAATACTTCCTTTTGAAGTATGTTTCCTGATCTCAATGATTGATTCCCTGATAGTTTCCCACATCAGCAATGGTTCTCCCTCACATCCCTGTCCAAAGCTGACTATAGGGAATGGGGCAGTTTCCAGGTGCGGCACGGTATATTCAACTATTTCAGCCGCAGTAGGTTTAAAGGTTAAACGATCCTGCGTAGAAACTATGGTTTCCTCTTCAGGTTGGAAGGATATGCATCCTACACAGTTGGCATTACAGGCAGGGGATGAAGGAATAGGACATTCCCATCTGCCAATAAAATAATTTCTTGCAGCCGGGCAATGATAAGTGAGTGCACAATTGTTGGCAAGATGGGCTACCAGCCTGTTATGGGGATAAGCCTTCAAAAGCTGTTCTACTCCAGTTTCTATTTTGTTTTCATCGAACCCGCCACATTCCTGCCGGATGTCGTTTTCAATACGCGTGGCTGGTACAAAGAATTTATTGTCATGCCAACCCACTGCTGTGTAACAAAACAGGGGAAGGGTAGGTGCGTCGGGAGCCGTTTCATAGGCTGCCAAATAGAAGCCCGTATGCGCTGGTGGAATAAAAGCAGCTACAGCCCATCCTTTATCACACAACCGCATTTCACCAGTCTTTACATCTATTCCAATTCCTCTTCGGCCTGGTAATTCATACAACTGTCCACCCTTGGGTAACTCTACCCATTCATCGGAAGGTATAGGCATGGCGTCCCAGCCACTTCTTCCTACCACGTATAAACTCTGGTCCTCGAAAATGGACCCTTTCCCATCAGAATATAAAATGAATGGAGACATAATTAATTTTTTAAAACCCTTTCCATTACAATCAAATACAGCAAACTGTTTGCCTTCATTAACTCGTCAGCTTATTAACTCCGGCTTCAGCTTTTTCTATCTGCTCCCTGCAAAAGGCATTGATCTTTGCTACTTCCAGGGTGGAGAGGTCCTGCATTACCTGGTATTGCAAATATTTTTTCTTTACATGAAATAAAGTCAGGAAATCTTCCCTGATGATAACCTCATTCAATTCCTCCCAGCTTACCAGGTGGTCCTTATAGTTACCTGGAATCATTACACCCTTTTCATCAAAGAATAAGGTGGTTTCCTTGAAGATCCTTTTTTCCGATAATAAAAGCAGTAAACATAAAAAAGCAAATAAAAATAAACCTGCATAATCCCATGTAGTACCCCTGTTCATCATAGCTATTCCAAGCACCAGGAAAGTGATGATCTGCAGAACCCGGACCAGGGAATTGTATTTAGCAAATACATCAACCTTTCTTCTGAAAAAGCCATAAAACAATGAAATACCTGCAACGGCAAAAATGGGAAGAAGGGTAATAAATCCCTGGAAATTCAACAAACGGTAATAATCAGAACCTTTGGCAATAAGAAAGAAACCAGTAACAATATGCAATAACCCAGCGCTGCGTCTTTTACTTTCTATACCATCTATCTTTACCGTAATGCTGTACATATTTAAACCGGGTTGCTGGCTACCAGCAGGTTGCACAATTTAAATAAAACCCGGGCACCGACATTTGCATCCCAGTAATTCTCACTGGTACTTACTTCACTTAAATCAAATCCAATGATCTGTCGTCCGGACTGTAGTATCTTTTTAAATATATAAAATACCTGTTCTGTTTCAAACCCACCTTGTACAGGTGTACCTGTATTAGGGCAAAGCTTAGGGTCCAAACCGTCAATGTCAAAGCTGATGTATACTTTTTGAGGCAGCTGGCTCACAATTTCATCCACTACCTGCCTAAAGCTTTCACCTTCATATTGTCTTGCCCTGATATCAGCATCAAAATAGGTTTTTACCCTTTCTGAATTCTGTTTTATAAATTCATGCTCACCTTCAGAATAATCCCTTATCCCTACCTGAACAAGTTTTTGCAGTTGTGGCACTTCTTTCAGTGCATTGTACATAATACTGGCATGGGAATAAACAAACCCTTCATATCCTTCCCTTAAGTCGCAATGCGCATCAATTTGAATAATGCCAAAATCGCCATGTTTCTCACCAATGGCTTTCATAAAGCCCAGGGGTGTGCTGTGATCTCCACCAAGGAGAGCCACCAATTTACCTTTTTCTAAAAGTTCCCTGGTCTGGTGATAAACCCAATTATTTAAAAAGTAACCGCCCTCGTTAACTTCCTTCAATGTTTTACACATGAACTGGTTATTGGCCACAATATCACCTTTTGATATATAGTCTATATAAAGCTCAGCTTCTTTACGGAGGTAATCACTTTTTAACAGCACCTTACGGTCTGTCTCTTTCATAAAAAAACCTTGTTTCCAGCCATCGACTACCTCTGGATCAAATAGGTCTACCTGGAGGGATGCACGCATGATCTGCTCTGCGGAACGGGCAGTTCCTGCACCAAAACTCACGGTTACCTCCCATGGAATGGGAATGATCACCAGCCTGGCATCATCTTCAGAAAATGGGAGTCCAAAAATGTTATTGTTGGGGTTCCCGGCATCATTGGGATCAAAATTTGAAAGATCGGTCATGTTTGATAGTTAAAAGCGGTGCAAGATAGGAAGCTTTGACGTTCTTTTGCTATTCATGGCCCTATGCTTTAACTAAAGTGCGAAAGTTTAATGTTTCTTTTAGGTCAGGACAAAATACAGTTATACATACAGGTTTATTTCTAACCTATCCCATTATAGTTTTGTGAAAAAGGGTTTCAATTGAGCAATTAGGAACATGAACCGGGTGGGCGAGAACCTTTTTGCTCTAACTTTGCCAAGGCCACTTAGTGTAAACAATTTGGTGTCATAGCCCGTTTAAGTTACCAGAATGTTTCCTGGCTTAAAACAACTGTTCCGAGATGAAAAAAATTCATATTGTACTTTTACTCCTGGTCATCGGTGGTATTGTGGGCATGTCTTTTTTTATAAAAGACCTAACTACACAGGAAACTTTCAGCACAGCTTCCCAGAAAAAGGATTTCGTCGTTGTTAAGGTTCAACTGGATAAGAATACTCCCATTGAATATGACGGATTGAAAAATCCTAACCTCACCGTTTTTTATGCTACAGACCAGCAAGGTAAGCGCAGTAAGGTTGTCTATAAAAATGCCAAACCAACTGATATAGAAAAAAGCGATGGTATTGACCTTAACGGTTATATGCGTGATGGTTATTTTGAATGTACCAAACTGCAAATGAAATGCCCTTCTAAGTACAAGGATGATATGAAGGTTGCCCAGAAAAGTCTCCCAACAAGCGATAGCGCAAGTACAAATAAATATTGATCAGGAATGAATTTTATTGGTGAGCATTTATTGCCCGGCCAGTTAGGCCACTTCTTTTTATTGCTTTCTCTAGTTGCTTCTATTGGTGCCACAGTCAGCTATTTCTTAAGTGTGCAAAAAGGCGCATTCTATAATAATGCAGGGAATGCATTGAAAGGAACCGGAAGCCTATCTGTAAACACCGCCTGGAGAAAACTGGCAAGGATCTTTTTTATAACGGAAGCTATCTCTGTTTTTGCTGTTTTTGTCACACTGTTTTATATCATCAGTAATCACCTCTTTGAATACAAGTATGCCTGGCAGCACAGTAGTTTATCCCTCGAGATGAAATACTTGCTAAGCTGCTTCTGGGAAGGCCAGGAAGGTAGTTTTCTCTTATGGAGTATATGGCATTGTGTACTGGGGCTCGTCATCATTTGGCGGGAAAAGGAATGGGAAGGACCAGTGATGACAGTGATTAGTTTTGCCCAATTCTGCCTGGCAACCATGTTGTTGGGTATTAGTTTTTTTGGTTTAAAATCAGGTTCTAATCCTTTTATATTACTACGAAATTCCGGGGTTCTAGACAATGCACCGGTTTTCTATGGTGCAGATGGAATGATGCGCCAGGACTATCTTTCTCTTATTAAAGATGGCAATGACCTCAACCCTTTATTGCAGAATTACTGGATGGTCATTCATCCTCCTGTATTGTTTCTAGGGTTTGCGTCTACCATAGTTCCTTTTGCTTTTGCCATTGGTGGCTTATGGACAAAACGATTTACAGAATGGACAAAGGCAGCACTTCCCTGGGCTTTGTTTTCGGCAGGTATCCTTGGCCTTGGAATCATGATGGGTGCTGCATGGGCCTATGAATCCTTAAACTTTGGTGGATACTGGGCATGGGATCCGGTGGAAAACGCTTCGCTTGTCCCCTGGATGGTATTGGTGGCTGGTGTGCATACACTGCTTATATACAGGCACACCGGGAATGCATTACGTACAACGAACCTGTTCTTTATCCTTTCATTTCTGCTGGTTTTATATTCTACTTACCTCACACGTAGTGGCGACCTCCAGGAAACCTCTGTACATGCTTTCACCGGTGAAGGCATTACCAAATGGCATTTAAGGGGGCTGTTGCTCATATTTTTATTGCCTTCTTTTGTCCTGTTCTTCAAAAGGTATAAACACATTCCTTTTATAGCTAAAGAAGAAGAAGGTTCTTCCAGGGAGTTCTGGATGTTTATAGGCTCATTGGTATTATTCCTTTCAGCCATTGTCATTATTGCCATGACTTCGGTGCCCGTATTTAATAAAATCGCCGGGTTATTTACAGGCAATGATAAAACCTTTAAGGCCTTTGCCGTAGGAGAGGACGCTGCTTTTGCCTACAACCGCATACAGATCTTTGTAGCTATCATAATAGGTTCCCTTACTGCCATTGGTATGTATTTAAAGTACAAGACAACTGGCAAACCTTTCTTTAAAAAAATGATCATTCCTGCCATTATTGGTTTAGTGGCTGGTGGATTGGTACTGGCTTTTGGTAACATCGATTACCGGGAGCATGGCATTGGCTACCTTGGAGCCATTTGGCTGGCCCTCCTGGCTTCTGTTTACTCTTTGATAGCCAACGGCAGTTATATTTTTACCGGGCAAAAAGGCGTACTTAAAAAGGCTGGTGGGGCTATAGCTCACGTGGGCTTTGCCATGATGCTGACAGGTATTCTTATATCCTCTTCTAAGAAGGAAGTTATTTCACACAATACCACCGGCATCTTCCTGAATTTCGGTGAAGGGAGCAAAGAAAAGCCAGGTGAGAACCTCACACTGATCAAGGGTGTACCAACAAAAATGGGAGAGTTCACCGTTACATACGACAAGGACTCTGCACATCCCAAAAAACCATTGTGGTATTATCGCCTAAAATTTGAAAAAGACGGTAAAGAAAGCTTTTCCCTTGCGCCAAATGCATTTGTCAATTATAAGGGTAATGAAGGACTGATGGCAAATCCTGACGCCAAACATTACCTTACACATGATATATTTACTTATATAACTTCTCTTCCAGATCCCTCCAAGGCAAATGAGGATACAACTTCCTTTAAATCGAGGGAAGTGGCAATAGGAGATACAGTTTTCTATTCTAAGGGTTTTGCTGTGCTGGAAGATGTTTCATCAATTAAAAACATTCCAGGTGTGGAATTTGGTGCCAATGACAGCGCTTCGGTCGCTACAATTAAGGTCATTTCAAAGACCTCTTCCATTTTCACTATAAAACCAACTGTTATTAATCTTAAGGGAACTGTTTTTGCCCAACCCGATACGGTTCTCCAGGAAAGCCTGGTGATGCAGTTGCAAAAGGTTGACGGTAAAAAGATTACGCTTGGAGTGAAGGAATCTGATGCCATTATGCAATATGTTACGCTTAAAGCGTATAAATTTCCCTTTATCAACCTTCTATGGTTAGGGACATTGATTATGGTCCTGGGCTTTATGATCAGCATGGCCTGGCGCATCCAGGGCAACAGGAAAAAAACCAGTGGCAAAGAAAAGGGAGTAAAAATGGCTGGGGTCCAGGAAAAAGCTTTTGAAGTGTAAACTTTTATAGAAGTGACCTGGGGTAAATATCCTTAACCGGCAGCTTCAGACTTATATGGAAATTTAGCCTTTCTTAAACAGCATTTCTTTTAACTTGCTTGTCTGTTTTAAAAGGCCAGTTTCATTTGTATATTTAAGTATGCCCCGGATAATTTCCATACTCTTATTTTTTATCCTTGTTGGCACAGCACAGGACTGCAGGGCGCAGGAAGATTCTTCACATCCCAATCCGACCAAATGGGGTGTTAATGATACTATAGTAGTTCCGGCTATTTATTATAATGGAGAATGGATGCCATATGGTGAAATGGATATGGTCTATGTCTCTAAATTATCACCCGATGAACTAGCTAAGGTTCTGGCAGCATACAACAGGCTGCGTAATGCAGTATATGTTACACTTCCGTATGCTAAATCAGCAGCTACTATCATTAATGATGTAAATAGTCAACTGGTAGGTATCAACGCTAAAAGAGACCGCAAAGCTTACATAAAGTCGAGGGAAAAAGAACTCAAGGATAAATTCACAGAACCCCTTTCCAATCTATCGGTGTACCAGGGTAAGGTACTCATGAAGTTAATATACCGGGAAACAGGCAATAATTGTTACGAGATCATTAAGGATTACCGCGGTGGCTTCAATGCAAGATTATACCAGACGGTTGCCTTCTTTTTTGGAAGTAGCTTAAAGCAGGAATTTGACATTCAAACCAATCCTACAGATCGACAGATCGATGCCATAGTACAGGAGATCAATGGCTCATGGTATAACAATGCTTACAAGCCGGGGTATAGGCCGGGACGATAAGTGATAAGTAAAAAGTCAAAACTCAAAAGGCAAAATTGCGGTTGAAAGGTTGATTATCAAAGCTGGAAGGTATTGTTCTTGATACTTCATTAAACCCGGTAAATATTAGTACTACTTCCCACTCATAATTGCTTTTTTATTCTGCCACCAGGTTATTGAATTACCTGTATCCAGTTCATGGTCATTTGGCTTAAATGAATATATTCTTTCCATAAGACATTTTTTAGTTAAAAACGATAGACCATCAATATGAAAAATATCCCAATTATAAATTTAAAAAGTCTATCCCCAACGTTTGACCTGACTTTCCAACGCCTTTTTACCCCCTCTTTAAAGAGCCGTTACATAGGCGGCACAAAGCCGTTACATAGGCGTTACATAGCCGTTGCATAATTGAAGGACATTACCTCGATATAGTCCTACATTTTGGAATAAGATTACATTAAAAAGAAGCATTATTTATACTGTTATAGGGTTTACTTTTTTTGTCATGCTAACAACGCCCTTAAAATCAGGATATGGCAGTTTTCTTATCTTTCCGCCATGAAATTGGATGTATTAGCGGTAGGATCTCACCCTGATGATGTGGAACTGGGATGCTCCGGAACCTTGATCAATGAAATAAGAAAGGGAAAAAAAGTTGGCATTATTGATCTTACCCAGGGAGAATTAGGTACCAGGGGAACTATTGATACCCGGTACCAGGAAGCGGCTGATGCTGCCCGTATCATGGGTGTTTCGGCAAGGGAAAACCTGAAAATGCGGGATGGTTTCTTTGTTAATGATGAAGCCCACCAATTGGAACTGGTGAAAATGATTCGTAAATACCGGCCCGAGATCGTTATCGGGAATATCCTTGAGGATAGACACCCTGATCATGGCAAAGGAGGGTGGCTAACCTATGATGCCTGTTTTATTTCGGGCTTACGCCAGGTGAAGACTGAATATGAAGGAAAAGAACAGGAAAGATGGCGCCCTAAAATGCTATTGCATTATATACAGGATCGTTTTTTTGAACCTGACTTTATCATTGATGTAAGTGATGTGTGGGAGCAGCGTATGGAATCGATAAAGGCTTATAAAACACAATTCCACGATCCTAATAGTAATGAGCCACAGAGCTATTTATCAAACCCTGAATTTATGGAGGCCATAGTATCCAGGGCCAGGTTGCTTGGCAAAAGAATTGGCGTGAAGTATGGCGAAGGATTTATGTCCAAGAAAAGCATTGGCCTCACAGGATTGGATGCGCTGGTACTAAGAGAAACCTAAAGTACTTGAAGCTGTAAATTTTAACCTTACCAGGTTCATATATCCCTATGCTAAGTTTTCCGGGTACTGCCAGGCAATGACAGGTTATAATACCATTTTACTTTTTCCTGGTATAGTGTATTTGCCAGGAAGGCTTCCATGTCAGGCCTCCATCAACAGATGCATCCCAACTCCAATCGAAAGAATCGGGTTGGATATTATAATAAACCATGCGCATTTGTTTCTTGCCTTTAGGAGTTTGCATTTCACCTGTCTTTAAAATCATTTTTCCTTCTTCCATTGCGCCTGTAAGTGCGATGTAACCACCCTTGTTATCGACCCAGGTTTGATTCCATTGTTTAGTAGAAGGATTATAGACGCTCCAGCTTTCTCCATGGTAATTATTGTTTGGATCATAAAAGTTTTCATGCACCGTGCAGTTACCAAACTTTTTTTCAATGATATTGGTCCCATGAAGCGTATCGGCCCATGTAGCTGTCCAGCTACCTATCCAGAAATCAAACTGGGATGCACCAGGGGAAGCGCATGGAGCTGGAGAAGTGTTTTGCCCATAAACAGTAATTAAACAAATATTTGCAAGAAGGAGTAAGTAAAATTTCATAACAGCAGTTTGTATTAAACTTATCAAATATGGTGATCAATAAAAACGGATTATACATGAGTGGTATTACGAGAGTTGCTTTTTCATTTTATGGTGGGCAATACCAACTTCAAAAAACTCATTACCGGTAATTACATACCCGCTTTTTTCATAAAATCCAATTACAGGGTTTCGTGCATTCATGCTTAGTATTGAAAATCCATTCAGCCTGGCTGTCTGCTCCGCGAATAGTATGATTTGTGCTCCAATACCCTTTCCCTGGTGGTCAGGATGCACTGCCATTTGCCTAAGTTGAATCTGTTCATTATCAATGGGTGTCAAAATACAACAACCAATCATTTCACCCTGTTCCATTGCTGCTATCAATATATCATTCTTTTCTTTTTCCGGAACTATATAATGGGCAGGCACACCTATTGGTGAAAGAAGAGCTGTAATGCGGAGTTCTATCATTTTCCTGTATTCAGCAGTGTCCTGATTTATTATTTTTATGGTCATGGTGTGCTGTTCAAAATGCAAATGTATAGCTTTGCACAGGCCATAAAACAGACATTGTTTAAGTATGGTTTTTTGAAATAAAACTTCCTGGTTATGTCATCTCTTACAGCATTTGCAGGTTCTGTGCCTGCTAACTACGATAAATATCTTGGTCCCCTTTTATTTGAAACCTATGCGCTGGACCTGGTGGAAAGACTTCAAGCCAGGCATTTAAAAAATGTGTTGGAAATAGCATGCGGCACCGGAAGGCTAACACGGCACCTTCTATCCTTATTACCCAGTGATGGAAGTTTAGTAGCAACAGATCTGAATCCTGATATGATTGCTGAAGCAAAGTCTCATATAATCAATAATAGGGTTCAATGGCTGCAGGCGGATGCACAGCAACTGCCTTTTAAGCAAAACAGTTTTGACCATGTGATCTGCCAGTTTGGAGTTATGTTCTTTCCGGATAAAGAAGTGGCATTTAAAGAAGCATTCAGAGTTCTGGAAGAAGGAGGCGCATATATTTTCAGTGTGTGGGATAATATGATCTACAATCCCAGGGTTTTTATCTTAAATAAGGTTATGGATGAGCTGTTTAAGGATGAAGCTCCTGATTTTTTAAAAAAAGGACCTTATTCTTATTTTGATAAAGACGAGATCAGGGACAAGCTTTCAAAGGCAGGATTTGTAAACATCTCTATAGATGTTGTTATGAAGACAACAGAGTTAAAAAATGTAGATGATGTGGTCATTGGATTTGTAGATGGTTCTCCACTAAGTACTTTTCTTGCTAAAAAACCTGTTGATTTGCAGCAAGAAGTACGACATAAACTCCACGAGGAAATAAAGGCACAGGTTGACCAGTACGGTTCAGTCATGCCTCTGCAGGCTTTGTTAATACAGGCTATCAAAAAATGATCATTATAAGATCCTTCCGGGGTGCTAAAAATGGCAGGCACTATTTTGGTAGTTGCTAAGACATCAAAACCCATTTTTATGCGAATAGCAGATAAAGATCAATTGGATTCAACAAATGCAAAAGATACCAGGAGTGAAAAATATACT
Organism: Flavisolibacter ginsengisoli DSM 18119; assembly: GCF_900129295.1. Classification (GTDB taxonomy): domain Bacteria; phylum Bacteroidota; class Bacteroidia; order Chitinophagales; family Chitinophagaceae; genus Flavisolibacter; species Flavisolibacter ginsengisoli. The sequence goes on along the minus strand of NZ_FQUU01000008.1, from coordinate 84,089 downwards.
GAGGCAAATGACAGGGCCACAGAAATGACTGATATGGAAGTCTGCCTGAAACGCCTTGAAGCTAAAGGTTATACAGATCAGTTCAGGGTAGAAAAGGGAAAGCTGTTGTCTATAAAAGACAGTAAAAAGAAATACAAGTCTAAAGATGTTATGGCAGCCAATTTTTTTCGGTTTGAAGGGATTTCTAACCCGGATGATATGTCTGTGTTATATGCCATAGAAACAGCGGATGGCAATAAGGGTACATTAGTAGATGCTTATGGGTTATATGCAGATGATGATACAGGTGAGTTTATGAAAGAAGTGGAAATACATAAAAAAGTTACCCAGGGCAAATTAGATTAGTTTTTAGTGATCAAAAGATAGCCATGTGTTCCTTGAATGCATGGCTATTTTGTTGCTATAATGTATTCGTATAAATATATCCGTTATCAATTTATGGCAATTTCTGAACTTTGTAGCTTCCAGATCGTTATACAATAAAATCAAAAAAACCAACGGTATGAAATCTTTTTTCTTCCTTACATTGGCAGTCTCGATTGGTATGATATCTTGTAATGGCAATGCTAATCCTGATGAAAAGAATGCAGAGCAAAAGAAGGACAGTATGCAGTCACAACTATCTGATAGCGCAAACATCAAAGAAGAAGAAGTTGAATATACTGCCAACGGGACTAAATTAAAAGGGTATGTAACCTACGATGAATCAAAGCAGGGTAAAAGGCCTATTGTTCTTGTGGTTCCGGAATGGTGGGGAATAACTGATTACCCAAGGATGCGTGCCAAACAACTGGCGCAGTTGGGTTACCTTGCCATGACTGCGGATATGTATGGAGATGGAAAAATAGCTGATAACCCAGAAGAGGCGCAAAAAGCTGCCACTCCGTTTTATGCCAATCCAAAGATGGGCAAAGAAAGACTTGATGCGGCTCTTGCAAAAGCAAAGACCTATCCACAGGCTGATACTACCCAAACAGCAGCCATTGGTTATTGCTTTGGTGGTTCTGTAGTTTTAAATGCTGCTAAACTAGGCTCCGACCTGGATGGTGTAGTAAGTTTTCATGGTGGTTTGGAAGGTGTGCCTCCACGTAAAGATCTTTTGAAAGCTAAGATACTTATATGCCATGGGGGAGCTGATAGCTTTGTTCCACAATCACAGGTAGATGCCTTTCGTAAAAGCATGGATTCTGTAGGGGCTAGTTATACCTTTAAAGTATATCCTGGTGCTACCCATGCATTTACTAATCCTGATGCTACTAAAAAGGGCGAACAATTTAAAATGCCTATTAAATATAATGCTGCTGCTGATAGTGCCTCATGGAATGATATGAAGGCCTTTTTTGCCACTATTTTTCATTAAGGATAATATGGATAAATGCTTATGTAAAAGATTCTGATCTTTTACATAAGCATTTTCTTTTTTAATAGGCCTTATTAATCAGCGTTTGCTTAAGGTATAATTGATATTATAAGTTCTGCCATTGACATTAACCTGGTCATATCCACGAAGAGTATTTCCATCAAATTGAGTAATGCTTAGGTTGATGTCACCGGAGGGCATAGAAATATCAAGGCGGTTATTGGAAAGTTGCCAGCTCATATTTTCAATGGGCGCATCACATCCCTGTCTTGATTGACCATAACCATTCCGTTGAAAATTTAAAGAAATGTCTTTTTGGCAATAGCTGTAGGTGTCAAAAATATCTGTCTCTGTGTATCCATCATTATTCCAATCATAAGGATAATCAGAATATATGCCTGTGACTACCCATGTGCCTTCCATCTGGTTAACACTTGTAACAGTGTCCTGCCTGGTACAATTGGTAAGAACAAATAAACTGCTTAGCAGAAAGAAGGCTGGTAAAATTTTATTTTTGAACATACTACCGTTTATTTAAGGGTTGGTTAAAAGAATTAGACTTGTATTTAACCTGGTAGCTTAATGAATGTGCTCTCAATTACTTTTTTTAACATTCTGCCTTTCGTCAAAGCAACTACGACAAAAAGAAATGATCCTTACTTCCATTTAGCAGCCACATTTTATTGTTTCCAAAAACGTTTGTATAGCATGTATTAATAAATAAAAACCCCAGTCTTTGACTGGGGTCTTGGTTTATATGCAGAGGTATATTATTTATTGGAAGCCTGCAGCACATCCCATGTGCTTGTAGTTGTTTTTAAAATGATCTTTTTTGAACTGTCTTCAACTACAACAAAGTATTTAACATCTTCATTGTCTGTTAATTTATACACGTCTACCACAGTGTAATTGCTATAGCTTTTACGAAGATTAGCTTGTTGTTTTTTTGAAAGTTGGTTAATTGTTAGTGGTTCTGCTATTACCGTTAAATCGCCTTCAGGATTGAAATAAGCGTATTGTTTTTTGTCATCCAGGGTGAAGTCAGCTACATAAAATCCATTGGTCACAGACCAGGATACATTTTCTGCATCAGCAAACCTTGCCTTGAAAGATTGCATAATAGTGCTTGAAACTTTTACATCAGTGGCGAAACTATAAGTTGAGGCCAGTGTTAATACAAGTGTAAGGGTGATAATGATCCGTTTCATAAAATTAAGTTTAGGTTGTTTTTAAATTCTTTGTTTAAATATGAGACGTATTGTTCTCATTTCTGGTTACAAAGTTTATATGGAAATACTTCGAAGTAAATAGTAAGATGGACGAAATGCCGATTTTTACGTATGAAGCATGTTAAAAACATTAACAGGCAAATACTACTGCCGGTCATCTTTTTTAAAGACCATTTATAAGCCTCATCAGGACTTGTTAAAATCTTAAGTAACTTTAAAATAAGCCTGAAATTGCAATACAATCATAAATGAACGGGGTTAAGGACTTATGAGGTTTTTGTTAAGCATATGGTTTATGTGTATTATTGGAACAGCCGGAGCACAATCTCTTTCGAACTATAGCAATATAGACTGGAGGGTAGGCAGTATCGATGCGCCAACACCTGATTCCTTATCAAAGCTTCTAATAGCTCCGTACACAAAGGATGTAGATAAAGTACGGGCTATATTCAGTTGGGTGGCACAGCATATATCGTACAATACATTTGTAATCAGCAGCCAGAGAAGAAATGGTTCGTCAAAGTACTCAGTCGAGCCAGAGGACACTACCATGGAATGGAAATCGGCAATTGAGATGACGGCTATAAAAGTGCTTAAAAAGAGAATGGCAGTTTGTGATGGCTATGCGAAGCTTTTTAAAGCCTTATGCGATCATGCAGGTTTGCGCTCAGAAATAATTTCCGGTTATGCGCGTGGGTATATGCAGGGAAACAGAAAGTTTAGTTCCAACCATTCATGGAATGCGATAATGATTGATAGTGCTTGGCACTTATTGGACGTTACCTGGGCTAGCGGCTATTTTACTTATTCCGATCAATATGTGCAACGCCTTAATGACACTTATTTTCTTACTCCGCCGGAACAATTTATTCGTGATCATTACCCCGAAGATTTGTATTGGACGCTAATGGACAACCCACCTTCCATACCTGAATTTCGCAAAATGCCTTTTCATTGTAAATCTTTTATAAAGTACAGTATTGGCGAAGTTTCTCCTTCTAATGGTATTGTGGAAGCATACCTGGGCGACACGGTACATATTGAAGTGAATATTACCAACAAATCGAGGGATAAACATATATCTCCTGATCCCTTTTTTGATTCTTCAATTATTGAAAGAAATGTCAATGAAGTTTATCTTATGGCATCTGATAGCACGCCTCACAGTTTGAAATATTCCTTCCGGGTAAATACACCTAATGTGCAATGGATAAATGTGATGTATAACAATGATGTGATTATGCGTTACAGGCTTGAATTGAAAAGCGCATTGGCTGCAAGAACAAAAGAATGGGGCAGGAATTAAATAAAATCCTTTACCTGTTGTAGCATCCTTTCATAATGTGAACCCTTCCAGTATACCTTTTTACAATCCTGGCATTGGAAAAATTCATTGTAAAAAAGTTGTGTACGGGAAGGTAAAAGGTTCAGCACATTTATTTTTTGAACTGTATGAAGAAGTCCATTGCAAAGGAGACAACGCGAAAATGGCTGTACGCTTTTTTTTAATTGATACCTGTCGAAGACTTCTTTCAATTGCCTGAAAGAATTTTGTGACCGAAGCCAATATCCCCATACTACTGCTCTTTGTTTTAATAGTCCTATATCCCGGGTAAGGACGATCCTTTGCTCTATTTTTATGAGGTTTATAATTTCCTTATCCAGGTATTGATTATCATACCATACATCGAAACCCAGCAACCTTAGCAAACGGGCTAATTTTCCTAAATGCACATCAAGGATAAATTTCAGGGGCACATCTACCATTTGATCAAAAGGAAACACCTCTATAAAAGATGTGTTTTCTAAAGGTTCAGATAGTGAAACAATTTGCCCGTTAGCCTTTATTTCACCAATTTCCGGGTGAGGGACACCTATTGCTTCTATAGCATCTTTAAGGGTGGGATGGCCTGAATATGAATACTTGATAATTCTATCCCTGTCCGGCAGATACATAAAATCATTAAGATTTCCATGGAATTTAAAGCTGCTTATATTCATATGGGCTTTCTATAGTAAACTTACACACAATAGGGCAGCAGGTTTAAAAGTTTCCATTTCAGGTATTGAATGAGGGAATAGCGGGGTAGTAATTACACCTATACATACTATAGGCTTATCTTTGCACCCGCTACAATAATTAAGTATGAGTGAAGAAAAGCATTTGAATTTTATAGAAGAAATAGTTGAAGAAGACCTGGAAAGCGGAAAGTATAAATCTATAGTTACAAGGTTTCCTCCTGAACCAAATGGGTACCTGCACATGGGTCATGCCACCAGCATTTGCCTGAATTTCGGGCTTACAAAAAAATTCCCTGGATATACAAACTTAAGGTTTGATGATACCAACCCGGTAACTGAGGACACAGAATATGTAGATAGTATTAAGGAAGATATCAAGTGGCTGGGTTTTGAATGGCAGAATGAGCACTATGCTTCGGATTATTTTGATGAATTGTATGAATATGCTGTAAAGCTTATTAATAAAGGACTGGCTTATGTGGACGATTCTACATCGGAGGAAATAGCCTCTCTTAAAGGTACCCCCACTGAACCAGGGAAAAACAGTAAATACCGCGATCGTAGTATTGCTGAAAACCTGGACCTGTTTCAAAGAATGAAAGCAGGAGAGTTTCCTGATGGTTCTAAAACCTTAAGAGCCAGGATTGATATGGCGCATCCAAATATGCTGATGAGAGATCCTGTATTGTACCGCATCAAACATGCGCATCATCACAGGACAGGGGATAAGTGGTGTATTTATCCTATGTATGACTTTGCCCACGGGCAAAGCGACAGCATTGAAAAAGTAACCCATTCTATTTGCACGCTTGAGTTTGTACCGCATCGTGAATTATACAATTGGCTGATAGAAAAACTGGAGATCTACCCTTCGCATCAATATGAATTTGCCAGGCGCAATCTCACCTATACAGTAATGAGTAAAAGGAAACTACTGCAATTGGTGAATGAAAAGCATGTAGATGGATGGGATGACCCTAGAATGCCAACCATTAGTGGGATGCGCAGAAGGGGGTATACCCCTGAAGCTATACGTGATTTTTGTGATCGTGTAGGCATTGCAAAAAGAGAAAATGTAAGTGATGTTGGATTGCTTGAGTTCTGTGTACGTGAACATTTGAATAAAATAGCATTAAGGAGAATGGTGGTTTTTGATCCGCTAAAGGTGATCATAACAAATTTTGCAGAAGAAACCCAATGGCTGGAGGGAGAGGATAATCCAGAAGATGAAAATAGCGGGACAAGAAAAATTCCTTTTGGAAAAGAGTTGTACATCGAAAGAGAGGATTTTATGGAAAATCCTCCAAAGAAATATTTCCGATTGTTTCCTGGCGGAATGGTAAGGCTTAAATATGCTTACATTATTCGTTGTGATGAAGTGGTGAAAGATGATTCAGGCAATGTGACTGAAGTACACTGTACCTATATTCCAGAAAGCCGCAGTGGGCATGATACATCAGGAATTAATGTAAAAGGAACATTGCATTGGGTTGAAGTAAAGAATGCAGTTACTGCAGAAGTGCGATTGTATGACCGTTTATTCAAGGTTGAAGATCCTTCAAGCGAAGAGGGAGACTTTAAAGAATATATCAATGATAATTCCCTGCACACGGTGGCAACAGCTTTTGCAGAGCCAGCTTTAAAGAATGCCAGGATCAATGAGCGCTACCAGTTCCTGCGTAAGGGTTATTTTACCCTGGATAATAAGGATACATATAGCAGGTTGGTCTTTAATAGAACTGTAAGCCTCAAAGATTCGTGGAAGCCAGGGCAGGCCACACCTTTGAAAGGATAGTATTGAAATTGTCTTTTAAACTAAAAAGCACCCGGATCGCCGGGTGCTTTTTAGTTTATATTAATCACGGTAAGTAGTGATCATATCCTGACATTAATCTTTTGGGTTCAAAGCCTCGGTAATACGATCCTGAACATCCAGTAAATGTGCCCTGGTATTGGCATCTTTATAAGCTGGAAGAGCAGCTTTGATTTCTGCTGAAAGCGTTCTTAACTGCGCCTTGGCAATAGAAATAGCATCTGAGGTTTTACTGCTGGATGAAGGTGCTGAAAATCCTATAGGTGTCAGGACAATAGATGATCCGGCCTGGTCAGGATTAATGATCTTATTCAAGCTCTCTACAAAGGATTTTTGCAGGCTCCTGCGGTAAATATCTACAGGTTTATGAATTGCAATTTCGCTCCATATCCCTTTCCTCAGATCAGTAAGCATTTCCGTTGCTGTGTAAGCGTTTTTATTTTCTTCTTCGAAACGGAAAAGCTTATTGAACGTGTTGTTATTAATCAGGCGTCCTAATATATTATTCTGAACATTACTAATGGTAGTAAGCCTGTTGCTGCCAGTATAATCAGAAATGGTATTATCAACAATCCATTTTGGTGTCTGGAATAATTGTAACTGTAGAAACTGCATAGCTTCTTTTTGCTTGCTGCGTGAAACAAATTCCACCACTGTTCCCTGTTCTTCAACCATTTTAGGAGTGGTTTCTATGCCTCCTATATTTTTAGCCACATGACCCATATACCTGTTGAATTGGGTTACTACCTGGCCATATAACTCATTTAATCCTGAATAATCTTTATTGGGTTCTTTTGTCCACTCCGGAAGTTGCACAACAATACGCTTCAGATTCTTTATACCATAATTACTTGCAGTGATAGCATTATCACCAAGGTCTTCATTTTGTGCACGTGGATCATCAGGGTCTGTTTCTGTGCCAAACCAATAGCGCTTGTCTTTAAGCTTCTCTATAGTTTTTTTGTTCATTAAAGCCACTTCCTGTTCAGGTGTAACAGAAGGCGGTGTCCACCTATAACCCCATTCAATGGCCCATTTATCATAGTCGCCAATACGAGGGAATAAACCCACTTCAGAAATATGGTCCTCGGGTTGAGCTACATAGTTAAAGCGGGCATAATCCATGATAGAAGGAGTATGTCCATTTGCTTCTACCCAGGCTTTATTGCGAAGGTTTTCTACAGGCACGGTTGAAGACGATCCATAGTTATGGCGCAAACCCAATGTATGACCTACCTCATGTGAGGAAACAAAACGTATCAGTTGGCCCATTAAAGAATCAGGAAATCTAAGTGACCTTGCCCGTGGGTCTACGGCTGCCGTTTGTACAAAATACCAGTCACGAACAAGGTTCATGACATTGTGGTACCAGTTTATATGCGATTCCAGGATCTCGCCACTTCTTGGGTCGTGAACGTGGGGGCCACTGGCATTAGCTACATCGGATGGTTTGTATACAATTGCTGAATATCCTGCACCTTCAAGGCTCCAGGAAGAATCATCAGTAGGAGGGAGTTTTGCAACGATCGCGTTTTTCCAGCCGGCTTTTTCAAAGGCCGCATTCCAGTCGTTTACACCAGCGATGAGGTATGGAACCCATTTCCTTGGCGTTGCAGGGTCAATATAGTAAACGATCTGTTTTTGAGGTTCCACCAATTCGCCTCTTAAATACTTATCTACATCCCCTGGCTTAGGTTCAAGCCTCCAACGTGTAACCATCCTTATTTCTTCCACTCCCTGGGGATTGGCGTCAAAATCTGTATATCCTGTTGCAAAGAATCCAACTCTTGGATCAAAATAACGTGGTTTCATTGCGGTAGAGGGCAATAAAACCATGGAGCTATTCAATTCAAAGGTAGTTGGCGTTCCTGCGGAAGGCCCAAAAGATGCAGCAGGCGAGCCTGATCCAAATGCTGGTGCCTGGGATCGGATATAAGTCTTTACTGTTTTGATTTCGATATTCTTTGGATAAGATCTTACGTCATTTATATAAGAGTTCTCTTTCTGATAGGCATTAAGTCCCAGTGCTCTTTTGGTGCGGGCATCAAAGAAAAGAACATCATTATCTCCCATTATATAATCTGTCATTTCTATTACAGAGCCTTTTGTATTGGTAAGCGAATCCTTTGAAAACGCTTTGATATCAAAAGAAGCGGCAATAGGTTGGAGGTTGGAATTACGAACAGACTGGAACATGCCTGCAGAATCTCTTCCTACTTCCTGGTAAGAAATATTTCTGAGGAAAATCTTGTTATTAGGGCCTTTTTCGAAGGAAATAACATTATCTGAGATCTGGTCTCCTGCATAACCCAGAAATCCTGCACGTGCGCCGGCGGGTGCTTTTGAAATGCGGTTAACTACAAGGATATCCCTGTTAAGAAGAGAATCAGGAATGTCAAAATAGTATTTGTCTTCCACTCTGTGAGTGGTAAATAATCCTTTATCTGTTTTGGCTTTTGAAGTAATTACTTCAGCATATGGCTTAGGCCCATTATTATTTGAAGTAGTCTTTCCAGATCCTGGAAAATTGCCAGGGGTAACAGTTCCTGAACCTGGACGCGCAGGTGTTTCCTGGGCAAAGGTTAAGGTAGATGAAAACAGTAAGCTGGTTGCAACAGCAACAGCAACGCGACGATTCATGTTCTATTTTTAATTGTTAGGTAAATGAGGCAGTCAATGAGGGGGGTAATTTACAACAGTAATGGCAGTATTAAGTGCTAATACATAACAGTCTTTAACCTTTATTAACAAAATTTGACTAAGAATAATGGATTGGTTATTAAGGTGGTATTTGTATTAAATTATTCATAGCATATTAGAGGAAGAACCTGAACTAAAGGATTACACTTAGCAATCAAAGCCTTCAGGGATAATTTACTTACTGTAGTATAGTTACTCCATTTGAAAGAATCTAAATTTTATTATTCCCTGCTTCCTTTAGATTTGCAGCCCTTACAATTAATATCCTATAATAAGTGAGCTATGGAGCTTAAATACATACAACAAATTGCGGGAAAGTTAAACCTGGCAGTAAAACAGGTAAATAGCATTGATCAGTTACAGAGTGAAGGAGCTACTATTCCGTTTATGGCACGGTACAGAAAGGAAGTTACAGGTAACCTTGATGAAGTAGTTATTGGTAACGTTGTAGAGGAGATCAGTTATTTTAAAGAGCTGGATAAGCGAAAGGAAACCGTCTTGAAGACGATCGAAGAACTGGGCAAACTCACCCCTCAATTAAAAACAAGAATTGAGGATTGTTATAGTGCTACTGAACTGGAAGACATTTACCTTCCTTATAAGCCTAAACGCAAAACAAGGGCTACCCAGGCTATTGAAAAAGGCCTTGAACCTTTAGCCAAACTCATTTTTGAACAAATGGCCGGGGATGTGGAAGCTGAAGCTCTTAAATTTATCAAAGATGATGTGAAAGATTCAAAGGAAGCCTTGCAGGGTGCCCGGGATATCATTGCTGAATGGATTAGTGAGCACGAGCAGGCCAGGGCAAAAGTCAGGCAACTATTTACAGAAACAGCTGCCGTAACCTCCAAGGTTATATCTACAAAGAAGGATGAGGAAGATGCCCAGAAGTACAGGGATTACTTCGAGTGTAAAGAATCACTTTCACAATGTCCTTCCCACAGGCTATTGGCTATCAGGCGTGGAGAAAAGGAAGGTTACCTGATGATGGATATCAGTGTAGAAAAACAATTGGCAATTGAAGAGCTGGAAAGAATTTTTGTAAAAGCCTCTAATGCTGCTTCAGCTGAAGTTAAAAAAGCTATAGAAGATTCTTATAACCGGTTACTGAAATCTTCTATTGAAAACGAATTCCGTTTGTTAAGTAAGAATAAGGCAGATGAAGAAGCCATTCATGTGTTTACAGAAAATCTGCGCCAGCTTCTGCTGGCTTCACCATTAGGCTCTAAAAAAGTCCTTGCGCTTGATCCGGGATACCGTACTGGTTGCAAACTGGTTTGCCTGGATGCCCAGGGAAATCTTGTATATAATACTGCCATTTATCCTCATCCACCACAAAATCAATGGCAGGAAAGCGTTGCTGAATTAAAACATCTGGTAGATAAATATGAAATTGAAGCAATAGGAATAGGCAATGGCACTGCCGGACGGGAAACGGAACAATTGGTGCGTAGCATTGACTTTGGCAAACATGTAATGATATTCCAGGTAAATGAAAGTGGAGCTTCTATCTATTCAGCCTCGGAAGTGGCAAGGGAAGAATTCCCTGACCATGATGTTACAGTGCGTGGTGCTGTTAGCATTGGCAGAAGGCTGCTTGATCCATTAAGTGAATTGGTAAAGATCGATCCCAAGTCCATAGGTGTTGGCCAGTACCAGCATGATGTAAACCAGGTAAAATTAAAACAGGCATTGGATAGGGTGGTGGAAAGCGCTGTGAACTTTGTAGGAGTGGACGTAAACACTGCTTCCAAGCATTTATTGCAATATGTATCAGGAATAACTTCCACCCTTGCCAACAATATAGTGCAATATCGTTTGCAGCATGGAGCATTTAAAAGCAGGGAAGAATTAAAGAAGGTTTCACTGATGGGCCCAAAGACATTTGAACAATGTGCTGGTTTTTTAAGAATACCAAATGCACAAAATCCACTGGACAATTCCTCAGTGCATCCGGAAAGTTACGAGGTGGTAGAAAAGATGGCCAGGGATGTACAGGCTACCCTGGAAGACCTGATTAGGAAATCGGAATTGAGAAAGCAGATCAACCGAAAACAATATATTTCTGAAACCATCGGCGAATTTACAATTGATGATATACTGAAAGAATTAGAGAAGCCCGGCAGAGACCCCCGTGAACAAATTGAGGAGTTCAGATTTGACGAAACAATTAAATCTATAGGAGATCTGAAAGTAGGCATGAAAGTACCAGGGATAGTGACAAACATTACAAATTTTGGGGCTTTCGTAGATATAGGTGTAAAACAAGATGGATTGGTGCACCTATCACAATTAAGCAATCGTTTTATTTCTGATCCAAACGAGGTAGTGAAATTGAACCAGAAAGTAATGGTGACTATCACTGAAGTTGATGTGAACAGAAAGCGTATCGCTTTAACCATGAAAGATGAGAACCGCCAGGAAGCCAAAGGAGTAAAAACTGGATTAGAAAGAAAAGGGCCTCAGGTTAATAAACCAACCAGCAAAAAACCAGAACCTTTAAATCCATTTCAGAGCAAGCTTATGGAGCTTAAGAAGAAATTTAATGATTAGGCTTACCGGTATAATTTAAAGAAATAAAATGGCTCCTTCAGGGAGCCATTATTGTAATGAGAATATGATAGGTGTTATTCATTTACAACCTTTACAATAGTAAAAGTCTTTTTGCCTGAGGGTACTTCCCAGGCAATTTTTTCGCCTTGTTTAAATCCCAGGAGCGCTGTTCCTATAGGGGCCATTACTGAGATCTTTCTTTCTTTGATATTTGCCTGTTCTGGAATGACAACCATTAATTCCATTTGCTTGCCACTATCTTCCTTAATGACGACCCTGGAATTGAGCCGCACTACATTTCCAGGAAATTGATCTTTCGGCACCAGTCTTGCCTTTTTTAATTCAGATTCCAGTTCTTCTATATTCTGATGATCAAAGGCAGTCTTGCCCTGGCCACTTCTGATGCAGTTAATTAATATATCGTAATCATCTTTTCTAAGTAATAGTTGATTTTTTGTCTTAGTCATAATGGTAAAATTGAGGTGAATAAATACAATTGGATTATGTCCGATCTCCCGGAATGGAAAAGTTGGGAGGGGCATTTATGCCCTTTCCCTTGTTTCTGACATTAATAATTTTGTAATCATTTTTTCCCAGTCCCTTGCCTTTAATTCCAGTTCAGACATTTCATAAATATGATTGGTGATGTTATCATAAAAAGAAATCTCAAAGGGCGGCTTGTTTTTCCAAAAAGAAAATTCTAGGGTAATGGATTGAAGGAAAGTTTCTGGTTTATTACCTCCCTGAAATTGTTCAACCTGGTTATAGTTCTTTTTTACGGAACATTTTTTTACTTCTTCCAATGCAATCAGTGTTTCGATTATCTTTTCTTCCCTATATTCTACTATAAGTATTTTTCTTGTTATACCATCTACGCCAATGATGCGTTTACTGGAAACCTCCTGGCTTGAAAAGTTTAAATTATGCGCTGATGCCATATGGCTACAGATGGAAAGTAATTCACCTGTTATTTTCTTTTGGTGCTGTTTACTGGAATAAATTAAAGCAAAGCTTATAGCTGCTATTATGGCAATGATTATTAGTGCCACAAGTATTGTAGACATGTATGATAATTAAAAAGTTAATGAATGTGATTCAGGCAAATACAATGTTGTAAATGCTTAAAACTTTTAATTACCAGAAATAATGATGTGGAAAGATGAGAAGGAGTGCGATAGGTTTAGTTAACCTAAAACTTTCCGGAATTTCCTTTGTATTACTTACCCGCTCATTGCCAAATTGGCTCTCCTCAAAGAAAAATCTTTCAAAGGGGTGGTAGCGGTAGGAAGCATAATTAATCCCTGTTTGGGGAATAGTGGTAAGTGATGCAAATTGCTTTGGACCTAACTTATCCTTTCTAACGGAAGATTGCTCAATTGATTTACCAGATACTATTTTTCCCTGGTTTAAGGGAAGCATTCCTGCATTAACCTGTCCTGGGTTAATGATATAAAAGGAAGCTAATAGTATGTAAAGCAAGAATCGCATTAAAGCAAATGTAAGTATTTAAACAGGAAGGTTTTTTTCCAGGCCTTTTGTTAACAGATCCTTTGTGGATTGAAAGTAAATGCATTGTTAGAATCCTGGTTTATTATTTAAGCCTTCTTTACATTTACCCTTGATAATTGTCTATTGTGGAGGAAACCCCAAAAGTTTTAAGGAAGATCATTCATATTGATATGGATGCATTCTATGCTTCGGTGGAACAACGTGATAACCCCGATTTAAGAGGGAAACCTATTGCTGTTGGAGGTTCTCCCCAAGGGCGTGGAGGAGTTGTGGCGACTGCCAGTTATGAAGCAAGGAAATTTGGTGTCAGGTCTGCCATGCCTTCTAAAAGAGCTATACAGTTGTGCCCCGCGATTATTTTTGTAAAGCCTCGTTTTGAAGCATATAAAGAGGTGTCCAGGCAGGTCCGTGCCATCTTTGAGCGATATACTGATATTATAGAGCCATTGTCGCTCGACGAAGCATACCTTGACGTGACAATTGATAAACAGGGTATTGGTTCTGCAATAGACATTGCAACAGCAATAAAAGGTGCTATAAGGAATGAATTGGGATTGACGGCTTCTGCTGGAATATCTATTAATAAGTTCATTGCTAAAATAGCATCTGATATGCATAAGCCTGACGGCATCACTTTTATTGGGCCTTCCAGGATAGAAAGATTTGTTTCTGATCTACCAGTTGAAAAGTTTCATGGGGTAGGAAAGGTAACCGCGGAAAAGATGAAAAATTTAGGACTGCATACCGGTGGTGACATTAAAAAGCTTAGTGAGCAGGAATTGAGAAAGCATTTTGGCAAGGCAGGCAGCTTTTACTACAAAATAGTGAGAGGAATTGATAATAGACCAGTTGAACCAGAACAAGAAACCAAATCGATAGGAGCAGAAGATACTTTTCCATATGATCTTACAAAACTGGAAGAAATGGAACTGGCATTGGAAAAAATTACTGAAACGGTTTGCAGGCGCCTGGATAAACACAATCTGAAGGGGAAAACCATTACTGTAAAGATCAAGTACAGTGATTTCAAAATCATTACCCGTAGCAAGTCATTTTCTGACTGTTTAAATGATCACAATTCAATACTTGCCGCTGCCAGGGAACTTCTGGAAAAAACAGAGCCCGAGGGAGCAAAGATCCGTTTACTGGGTATTACGATTTCTAATTTCCCCTCTCTGTTAAGTAAAGGAAATGGCAAATGTGCACCGGGCCAGCTTAATCTTTTTTAAACCATTACAACTTCAGCGTTATAGTATTTCTTTTTTTCTGACCTTTAGCATAAGCACTTAAATTTTTACAATGCAAATCCTTTTACGCGCTTTCTTATCCTTAATGAGCATAATGATAATATTGAATGTGGCTTTAGCCCAGGAGAATAACATTATCTGGAAAACCAATCAATATACTATCTATAAGGACAGCGTTGTACAGGGAAAATTTGTTGCCAAAGCTATTTCAGAAAAGGAATTGATTTCTGATTACCAAAGCCCTGTAAATGAATTTAAGAGTCCTGCTATTACATTCAAATTCAGCATCAATGGTAAGGACAATGAAATGAAATCAGGAGTAGACCATCATTTTGTGGTGATACCTAAAAATGGTTTAGCTGAAACACCGATAATTAAATTCGGTGTACAATTAAAAGACACCACTTCATCACATGGCTATTTGCCATCTAATACTACTCTCAAAATCAGGTTAGATATGAGGGAAGTAATAAATGCATTTAAAACACAGGGTTATTATACCACATTCAATGGTGATAAGATCTATAAGGAAGATTTTAAGGGCGTATATGTTGCCGGTAGTACTTCCCCGCTTACCTGGGATTTCGATAACCTTGTTAATCATCAAGGCTTGCAATTACATGACGAGGATGGAGATGGTATTTACGAATTAAATATCAAGCTAAATGAACCTGGTGATGTGAAAGGTACAGCAAGTCATTGGAAGGCATCCAGGGATGTTTCTGCATTTCCATCGTATTCCTCTGGCTTCCCTATTTCAGATGTTATTTATAACCTGGCACTAGAAGAAATGGTTAATGCTATTGAACCAGACAGTACTTTCAGGACAGGCAAAGAATGGGCAGGAGTTTGGACAAGGGATATTAGTTATAGTATTATTTTATCAATGGCATACCTGCAGCCTCGTGTAGCAATTAAAAGTTTGTTGAAAAAAGTAACCTCTTCTAAAAAGATCATCCAGGATACTGGAACAGGTGGGGCATGGCCGGTAAGTTCAGACCGAATGATCTGGGCTGTGGCTGCCTGGGAAATATATAAGGCTACAGGAGATAAAGATTGGTTGGAACAGGCTTATTTGATTATAAAGAATTCTATTGATGATGATCTTAATACCATTTATGATGCAAAAACAGGAATGGTAAAAGGTGAATCTTCTTTTCTTGATTGGAGAGAACAAACCTATCCTAAATGGATGCAACCAGTTGACATCGCAGAGTCTGAATGCCTCGGAACAAATGCAGTTCATTACCAGGCCAATATGGTTTTAAGTAAGATGGCATCTGAATTGGGCCATAAACAAGTGGCTGAAAAGTATGCTGCCATAGCGCAGAAGATCAAGAAAGGTGTGAACCAATATTTGTGGATGCCTGGTAAAAATTATTATGGTCAATATTTATATGGTAGAAATAGCATGTCTCTATCTCCAAGGTCAGAGGCACTTGGGGAAGCATTAGCCATTTTATTTGGTATCGCAGGTCCCGAACAGCAAAAGAAAATAGTGTCTAATACCCCTGTCACTGATTTTGGAATTAGTTGCATATTTCCACAAATACCTAATATCCCGCCATATCATAATAATGCGGTATGGCCTTTTGTTCAAACTTACTGGTTATGGGCAAGTGCTAAAGCAGAAAATGAAAAATCGGTTATGGAGAGTATTGCGGCCATATACAGGCCTGTAGCTTTATTTGTAACCAATAAGGAGAATTTTGTTGCAGCTAACGGAGATTTTGCGGGTACACAGATCAACTCCAGTAATATGCTCTGGAGCCTGGCTGGTAATCTTAGTATTGTACATAAAGTATTATTTGGTATAAGATTGAATGAAGATGGTCTCAGTTTCCAGCCTTTTGTTCCGGAATCCCTGAAAGGACAAAGAACCCTTAATAATTTTAAATACAGGCGGGCAGTTTTAAATATAAAAATGGAAGGCTTTGGAAACCAGGTCAGTCGCTTCCTTGTAGATGGCAAGCCATCTAAGCCTGTAATTCCAGTAACCCTGGAAGGAAAGCACCAGGTAACTATTATATTAAAGAATAACCTTTTCATAGCTAAAAACATCAATAAAGTTGCTAACTATACTAGTTTACCGGCCCCGGATGTAACTTATTTAAATGGGAAACTGCAATGGTCACCTGAACCAGGAGCTCGGACATATAAAATTCTTAAGAATGGTAAAGTTTTGACAACTGCTTCAGATTTGCAATACCCTGTTAAAGAAGGCGTGTATGCTGAATACCAGGTGGTAGCTGTTGATAGAAAAGGAATTGAATCCTTTGCCAGTCAACCCATTGCTGTTGTTGATAAAAAATATGCTACAACCATTGAGATGGAAGATGTATTTCCAAAATCTGAAATGGCTTCCAGCGGTTATTCAGGCAAAGGATTTGTGGAAATAAGTAAGACAAAAAACCGGGAACTAACAATACCCTTAACTATTAAGGCTGATGGCGTATACCTGGTTGACTTTAAATACGCCAACGGTAATGGCCCTACAAATACAGAAAACAAATGTGCCATCCGCACCTTATTGGCTGATGGGAAAAAACAAGCAACCATATTATTTCCTCAACGGGGAAAAGATGTATGGTCTGATTGGGGCTGGACTAATACCATTCCTGTTTTCCTAAGCAAAGGAAAACATGCAATAACCCTGGCTTTCATGCCTTGGAATGAAAATATGAATGTAGAAATCAACCAGGCAATGATCGATATGATGAGAGTTATTCAAGTCAACGAGAAAACGCCATAATGAGATTTACTCTTTAATTGCGCTAACCTTAATTCCACAATTTAAGTGTAGACACCAGGAATTTGGCCTTTTCAACCGGGTATGATTTTAGTATTGTGTACATGGTACAAGAATAAACGTTGCAATTAAAAAGGTTTATATCTTGTAGTCCTAACCATGCGACCTGATTTTCCCTTCAAATATTTTAATGATGAACGTACTCTGTATGTTTATCTCATTATGTCCCTTGCAGGTGACCTCTCTTAAACATTTTTACAAGCTTCTCCATTTCCGTATCAATTAGCTGTCCACCTACAGCCTTTACCTATTTAAACGATTGCTATGCTATCTAAAAACGTTGTCCAATTGGACCAGGTTGGTATGAAGGATATTGACCTGGTTGGAGGGAAAAATGCTTCCCTGGGCGAAATGCTTCAAAATCTCACAAAATTGGGTGTAAGTATTCCCGGTGGATTTGTAATTACTGTGAATGCTTACCAGGAATTTATCAGGCACAATAACCTTGATGAAAAGATCAGGGCCCTGGTAAAACAGATCGATTACAAATCGGTTGAATCATTACGCAGGTCTGGACTTCAGATACGTAATGTCATTCGCAATGGCCGCTTTCCATCACATCTTAGCCAGGAAATCATTGATTGTTATTATGATCTTTCAAAAAGGTACGACCAGGAAGGAACTGATGTGGCAGTGCGTTCTTCAGCAACGGCCGAGGACTTGCCAGATGCTTCTTTTGCAGGTCAGCAGGAAACTTATTTAAACGTTAGAGGTCCCGCGGCATTGATGGATTCTGTACGTAACTGCTTTGCATCGTTATTTACAGACAGGGCTATTTCCTATAGAGAGACTTTTAAGTACGACCATTTTGAAATAGGTCTTTCAGTTTGTATTCAAAAAATGGTTCGTAGTGATTTGGGTGCAAGCGGCGTAGCCTTTTCTCTGGATACAGAAAGCGGATTTAAAGATGTCATTGTAATCAATGGTTCTTATGGACTTGGTGAGATGGTGGTGCAGGGCAGTGTATCTCCAGATGAATTTATTGTATTCAAACCAACCTTAAAAACCGGGTATGCATCCATCATTGAAAAGAAGCTCGGAATAAAAGACCAGATGATGGTATATGGAGATGACCCGGATGAAAGAGTAAAAATTATCCCGGTAGATAAAGCGGCTCAGAAAGAGTTTTGCCTGGATGATGAAAAAATACTTCAATTATCACGATGGGTATTACATATCGAAGGATATTATTCTCAATTAAAAGGCCATTGGTGTCCAATGGATATAGAATGGGCATTGGATGGTTTATCTGGTGATCTGTTTATTGTCCAGGCAAGGCCGGAGACCATTCACTCAAGAAAAGACCATGACACACTTACTGAATTTGTAATGCACACAAATACGGCTCCTGTATTAGTAAAAGGCATTGCTGTTGGAGATAAGATAGCATCCGGTAAGGTGAAGATCATGTATTCACTTGACAAAAGAGTAATGGAGGGGGAAGAATTTAAAGACGGTGATGTATTGGTAACTGATATGACAGATCCGGACTGGGAGCCTATCATGAAAAAGGCTTCAGCAATCGTCACCAATAAAGGTGGTAGAACCTGCCATGCTGCTATTGTAGCCAGGGAGATGGGAGTTCCTGCAATTGTAGGTTGTGGAAACGCCACCAGTATTTTAAACGACGATGATGAGGTTACTATTTCATGCGCAGAAGGTGATATCGGAATGGTTTACCAGGGAAAACTTTCCTTCGAGGTAATAGAAACAAAACTGGTAGATCTTCCTGCAGTCAAAACACAGCTGATGCTAAATGTTGCTTCTCCATCCCTGGCTTTTCGTTTTTCACATATTCCCAATAAAGGTGTGGGACTGGCAAGAGAAGAATTTATTATCAATAATTATATTGGTATTCATCCTTTGGCTTTATTAAAGCATCATGAGCTAAATGATAAAGAGCTTACCCAAACAATAAAGACAAGTATCAGAGGTTTCAAAAATGAAGAAGACTTTTTTATATCCAAACTTTCTTTTGGAATTGCCAAGATAGCTGGAGCATTTTATCCTAATAAAGTCATCGTTAGATTTTCTGATTTTAAATCAAACGAATATTACAACCTTCTGGGAGGAAAGTATTTTGAACCGCATGAAGAAAATCCAATGATTGGATGGAGAGGTGCGAGTCGATATTATTCAGATAATTATAAGCCAGCCTTTGGATTAGAATGCAAAGCGATCAAAAAGGCAAGGGAAGAAATGGGCTTGACGAATATAGTAGTAATGATTCCTTTTTGCCGAACTGTGGAGGAATTAATCAAAGTAAAGGAAGTAATGGCTGAATATGATCTTGTACCAGGTAATGATGGACTGGAACTTTATCTTATGGCTGAAATACCTTCTAATATTATAATGGCTAAAGAGTTCGCTGCACATATTGATGGATTCTCAATTGGCTCTAATGACTTAACCCAGTTAACCCTGGGACTTGATAGAGATTCCTCTTTAGTGGCTCATTTATATGATGAAAGGAACATGGCTGTTAAATCAATGCTTTCCCAATTAATTACAACAGCAAAACAGTGTGGAGTGAAGGTTGGTATCTGCGGCCAGGGTCCTTCCGACTATCCTGATTTTGCACAATTCCTGGTTGAAATGGGAATAGACTCTATTTCTGTAACCCCTGATTCTGTAATAAAAACAATGAAAGCGATTCACTACATTGAGCAGGAAACGCTTAAAACAAAGGAAGTGATTTCATCGTCAGGAGAATTGATCAGTTAATAGCAGACAATATAAAGAGGCTATTGTTGTGACTAAAGCAGCATTTAGCCTCTTTTCTATTATAGCTATAAAATAGTTTGCAAACTTGGGCCTATTCTATCAAACGCATACAAATTAGAATAAAGGCCGCGATGTTACGCTTAACTTACTTTACTATCAGGCATATGCGCTGCAACACAATGATCCTGGTAACATCAAATAAAGTAGCCATATTATACTTAAGTATTTGCTGAACTGACATTAAAGAAAAGCCGTTTCTATTTGGTTTATGAACTGCGTTAGCCCATATTGCTTTTTTATTAAAAGCTAATTAGAATATATTAGTTGGATATTATTGCCACCTAGTTAAGCTAACTTTATAATCCTTAGCAAGGATAATAGTTAGTCTAAAGATTTAACCATATGAAATGGACCTCTATACTTTTATTTATTCTGGTTTTATTTACTTCAGGTTGTGATTCACAAAAAAAACGAAGAGAATTAAATGAAAAGGAAATTGCTTTAAATGAAAAGGAGCAGCGGCTCCTGTTGAAAGAAAAAACACTGGAGATCAAAGAGCAGGAATTGGCGAAAAGAGAGCAAAAGTTAGATAGTTCATTGAAGACAGATACAATTGGAAATTTTAATCCGGTTATAATAGGGAAATGGTCGGTAAAAATGACCTGTACTTTAGCTACATGTCCCGGCTCTGCAGTAGGTGATACTAAAACCGAATTATGGGATATTTCATACCAGGCTAATAAGGTTGTTGTCAATGCCCTGGCTGGAGATAAATTGGTAAGAGTATATATTGGAAACTTTACAAATAATATAATAGAATTAGAAGAAAATCCTGACAGCGCAGATTCCAATAGTAATACCCGCATGACAGTAAGACTGCAAATAACTGATGACCTAAATATGGAGGGGCAAAGAGAAATTGCCCGTGATAATGAATGCCGTGTTGTTTATTCTTTACAATTGGCAAAACAAAAATGATAAAGCCGGAAACTTATGTACTTATTAAGTGACGTGGATTTTAGTTTGCCATTAACGAACCCGGTGATTATTTTTTCACTGGTCCTTTTTATAATCCTTTTTGCTCCTATTCTATTTAATAAGATTAAAATCCCTCACATTATTGGTTTAATTGCAGCAGGAATAATAATTGGTCCCTATGGCCTTAACTTATTATTGCGTGACAGCAGTATTGTTCTTTTTGGAACTGTAGGTTTGATCTATATAATGTTTACTGCAGGCCTTGAAATTGACCTGGAAGAATTCCGTAAAAACCGTTTTAAAAGTCTTGTCTTTGGATTGTTTACTTTCATATTGCCCATGACACTGGGTACACTGGCGGCTTACTATATTTTAAATTATAACCTTCCTTCCGCATTATTATTAGCTACAATGTTTGCATCTCATACCTTGTTGGCCTATCCAATTGCAAGTCGCTATGGTATTTCCCGTATCCGGTCAGTAACACTAACAATAGGTGGCACTATCATTACTGATATATTGGCATTGTTGGTATTAGCAGGAGTTACAGGAATGACACGTGGGGATATCAATGCAGGTTTCTGGATTCACCTTGCTATCGCCACTATAATATTTGGGTGCATAGTTTTTTTCTTATTTCCTATTATAGCGAGGTGGTTCTTTAAAAAGTTCGACGAGCCTGTATCACAATACATTTTCGTTTTGGCAATGGTATTCTTAGGATCCTTTATAGCAGAATTGGCAGGGTTGGAGCATATTATTGGCGCCTTTCTGTCTGGACTGGCCCTTAACCGGTTTATTCCTCATTCTTCTGCTTTGATGAACCGGATAGAATTTGTAGGCAATGCTTTCTTTATTCCCTTCTTTTTAATCAGTGTTGGAATGCTGGTGGACTTTCGGGTCCTTTTTAAAGGGGTGGGTGCACTGGAGGTTGCCGCAGTGATGATTATTCTGGGTATTCTTTCAAAATTCCTTGCTGCCTTCTTAACCCAAAAAACATTCAGGCTTTCAAGCCTGGAAAGACAGATGATCTTCGGGCTAAGTACCGCCAGGGTTGGAGCCACTCTTGCTATTGTATTAGTTGGTTATAACATCATTATTGGTGAAACAGGTGCAGGTGAGCCTATACGATTAATCAATGAGGATGTATTGAATGGAACAATTTTAATGATACTTGTTACATGCACAGTAAGTTCTTTTATAGTAGAAAAAGCCTCGCAAAAACTTGCACTTAAAGAAGAACATCAAAACGGAGAAGAAACTGAAGCTCAGGAAAAGATACTTATTTCCCTCGCTTATCCTGAAACTGTAACAGAGTTGATAGACTTTGGTTTAATGTTAAAACCTAAGAAAAGTAATATCCCCGTTTATGCCTTAAATATAATCAGCGATGAAGCTGAGAGCAATAAAACAGCCTCTGTTGGCAGGAAAATGATGCAAAAAGCAGTTAGCCATGCTGCAGCTACTGAACAAACTATTCTTCCCATTACAAGATTTGACATCAACATAAGCAATGGAATTATATACACCTTAAAAGAACAAAATATTACGGACTTGCTAATAGGTCTTCACCAGCAGGCTAACCAGCATAGTTTTTTGGGACCAACAGCAGAACAGATATTAAAACATACAGCAGAAACAGTATTTATTTATAAATCTGTTCAACCCTTGAATACTATAAAAAGGATGGTTGTCATCGTTACTGCAAGGGCAGAATTGGAGCCTGGTTTTTCCCATTGGTTCAGAAAGCTGTCTACTATAGCAAAGGAAGCCGGATTGAGCCTGGACTTTTTTGCAACAAATGAAACGCTGCTTGAATTGCAAAGCCTTCAAAAGGAGCAAAGATCAGAAGGGAAAATGACATTCAACCAATTCTGGAATTGGGATGACTTCCTGATTTTTACCCGGGAAGTGAAAAAAAATGACCTCTTAGTAATAGTTTCTTCGCGCAAAGGACAAATATCTTACCAGCATCAATTGGAGAAACTTCCCTATTACCTTTCTAATTACTTTACTGCCAATAGTTTTATTATGTTATATCCTAAGCAAGTAGAAAAGGGAATAAAAATGGACGATGTTCAATACTTCGACAGCACACTTGCAGAAAAAATTGCTGAAGCAAAAGTGGTTAGTAAAGCCGGGAGCTATTTGACGCAATTGTTTAAAAAGAAGCCTCGAGGGTCAAAGCAATAACCTTGTGTTCCTTTATTTTTTGATAATAGCCGTTTACATCAAAATCAGTCTTACACCCACCAGTAGTAATGCGAAGGCTAAAGATCGTACAATCCACACTGCTTTTATTTTGTGTGAATAGTAAGCACCCAATTGTGCACCTATTATTATGCCTGGAGCTATGGCCAGCGCTGTTTTCCAACCTCCCCCTTTAAAATTACCCTGGTATATGTGCACAATGGTACCGGCTAGGGCCATTATAGCTAATATAAAATGCGAAGTAGCTGTTGCCACATGAATAGGGAAGTTCAGTAGGGAAGTAAGCGCAGGCACATGAATGATCCCTCCTCCAATGCCTAGAAGGCTGGATAAAAAACCCACAAAAAAGCTAAGGATAATCCCGGTCCAGATATTAAAAGAATAATCATAATGCTGACCACTTTTATCGGTTAGTTTCCTGTGCGTATGATTTTGATTTCTATTTTTTCCTGCCAAAGCTCCCTGCTTTGGATTTATTAAAAGAAAAATAGAAATGATAAGCAATAATATTCCCAGTATAAGATCAAAAGTAGTCCTTGGAATATAACTGGTAAGAAAAGCTCCAATTACAGACCCTGGTAAAGTTGCCAATGCAAAAAGGATAGCAGATTTGTAATCAATACGCTTCATTCTTGCATAGGCAATTGATCCGGAGGTAGCATTTACAAACACCACTCCAAGAGATATGCTGGTAATCACCTCCGGTTTTAAGTCAGGGTAAAGTATTAATAATATGGGTACAAGAATAAAACCCCCACCAGCACCGATCAGCGTTCCGATAAACCCTACTAATAATCCTAATCCAGCCATCAATGCCAGGTGTGAAATATCCATTTCCTTACTTTATCGCCAAAAATAGATCGTTTGCTATTTATAAAATAATAGTTATCAAAAGATAGCATAGTTATGTTGACCAAGTTAAAATCTTACTACACCTTCTTTGGGATTATAATGAAATAGCAGAATAGCAAATTTTGAAGCATGCCCTATGTTGTGCTTTTTGCTTAAATTTAAAAGGAATAAATTGCTATATCTTATTATGACAGAACAGGAAATCGCTAAACAATTTCCGAAATTAGAACCTGAGTTGATACAGGAGATGGTCAAGGTGGCAGACTTAAAGGTTTTTCAGGAAGGAGATCTATTGATCAGGACCGGGCAGAATATCCGTTCAGCCATTTTGGTACTTGATGGATTGGTGAAGATATATCGTGAAGATGACCAGGGAAATGAATTCTTTATGTACTACCTGGATGCCGGAAAAGCATGTGCCATTTCTCTTGTTTGTGCATTGGGCAGTGAAACAAGCGGTTTGATGGCGAAAGCCATTACAAAAGCTTCAGTAGTAAGCATACCCGTTCAATATGTGGACGAATGGATGGGAAAGTATAAAGGATGGGCACAATTTGCTTTAAGCAGTTATAGGGAAAGATTTGAAGAACTTCTTGAAACCATCGATCATATTGCTTTCCGGAACATGGATGAAAGATTGGTTTTTTACCTGAAGCGTCATCAGGAAAAATTTCATACCAACATTGTCCCCATTTCCTTTACAGAAATTGCCCAGGATTTAAATTCATCCAGGGAGGTTATATCAAGATTAATGAAAAAGCTTTCAGAAAAAGGAATAGTTCAATTACATCGTTCACAGATAGAGATTATTGATTTGCAAAGAGCTTTATCCTAAATCACAAGGAAAAGTAATCACCACTGATTATTCAGCTTTGTTAGATTTTATCTGTTTATAATTAATAAAATGTCTTTCGTTTTCTGGTTGGCATACCTGGTATTTACTGCCATTTTTAATGATAATTGTATTCAATCTTTATAGTTAAATCTTTGTATGACATCAACATGTACACGTTAGAATGCACGGTAAAGTCATAATATCAATGCCCGTTTCTTTTTAAGGAAACGATAAAAAAATAAGTAATCCGCACAATCGTGACCAGTGTCACGATATACCATTTTATCCTTTCGGAAGTTTAATTAGAAATATTAGTAAAAAGTAGAAGTATATGAAAGGTTTGATATCTCAGCATAAGTTATATATGATAGGCTTTCTGCTCGGTTCTGTTGCAGGATTTTTATATTGGAAATATATAGGTTGTTTAACTGGTACCTGTTCTATTACCTCCAATCCCTTTAGAAGTAGTATATATTTTGGAATCATGGGTGCCTTGTTATTTGGTTTATTTCAAAAGCGAAAAGTTGAAAAGCCTGTTGAGTGAGATTAACCAGTTTAGATATAACAAGTCATTCAATAAAGATTAACCCTCATTAATAATTATATATTATGGTTAATGGTACATCCAGGAGAAATTTTTTACGTTACTCCACACTGGCTGGGTTAGGATTAACTTTAAATCCATTTTCAAGTTATGTACATATGGAAAGGGATGTTCTCCCATCAAAATGCAATGATGATTTAAAAGACGGGCAACAAAGGATTACAATACTTCAATCTACAGATGTTCATTGCCAGTTACACCCTCATGATGAAATGTTTTGGGAGAATGATCAAATGGTATTCAGAACTACAGGCGGATATGCGCACCTCGCTACTTTTTTCAGGCAAATGCGTCTTAATAATCCAAATACTTTTATTATTGATACAGGTGACATGTTTCAAGGTAGCCAATTGAGTGTGGAAACTACTGGAAAAGCCATACAGCCTATTTTGAATGCAATAGGTTATGATCTTTATCTGCCTGGCAATTGGGAAGTAGTTTACTATAAGAAGGCTATGCAGCAACTGTTAGGAGGGTTATCTGCTCCTAAGATATGTGCAAATATGTATCACGACATTGGTGATGGCAAAAAGGGGGATTTGATCTTTCCGCCATATTATATTTGGAGTGCAGCAGGAATCAAAATTGGTTTTGTAGGATACACAGACCCCCTGGTTCCCATCAGGCAATCACCGGCATACAGTAAAGGCATTATTTATACAAAACCCGAAGATAACCTGGAGCACTATGTTTCTGTATTGCGTGAGCAGGAGCAATGCAATATGGTTATACTGTTATCACATTTGGGATTATCCCAGCAGATTGCCTTATCTAATTCAAACGCATGCAAGGGAGTGGATTATATTTTCGGAGGAGATACCCATGAAAGGGTCCGGACTCCAATATATGGTAAGTATTCCAAAGTGGTTGAACCTGGAGCATTTGGTTCGTTTGTGGGCAAATTAGATCTCATAGTAGAAAACGGAGAGATCATTAATGAGCGTTATGACCTAATTGAAATAAATTCAAAAAGCTATGCACCGGACAATATAGTTGAATCTACTATTCAAAAAAATGAAGGGCCATTTAAAGAAAAGATGAATCAGTTGGTAGGGTATAGTAAAGTGCCCTTATACAGGTATTTTGTAGTTGAGAATACTATAGATACACTTATCATTGACGCATTGAAATGGAAAGTAGGGACAGATATCGTTTTATCTAATGGGTTTAGATTTTGTCCACCCAATAATACAAGAGATAATACCGGTAATATTCCAATAACTGAGGGTTACCTATTTGATATGTTGCCCGTGGATGCACAGGTGCGTACCGGAAAAGTATCCGGGGCTCAGATCATGGCCTGGCTGGAAAAAGAATTAAATAATGTATTTGCCACTGACGCTTCCCAGCGTATTGGAGGATGGATGGTGAAGTTTAAGGGCATGAAGGTGGAATTTAAAGCGTTTGTAGAGTTTGGGAAAAGAGTTCAGTCAGTTTTGATTAATGATGTGCCTCTTGATAATGCAACGCTATACTCTGTTTGTGCCTGTGAAAGGGAAGGAGACCCACCAGACATGCTATGCAGAATGACAGATGTTACAGAGGCCAGGAACACAAACTATAGCCTGCATAGAGTGCTTAAGGATTATCTAAAAGTCAATTCACCAGTTTCTCCATTGCCCGAGATGAATGCGGTTATCCTCGACGCTTCTAAAGATATGTTGAGCCAGGTAAGTGGAGTAGATTATCAATTTAGTTAGTTAAATCAACTACAAAAACATAATAGTAATTGGATTAATTACTTACGTTGCATTTATTTCCTGGAACTCTAAAGGCTGAAATATAAATACTATGATGAACAGACTAAGGATTATTGTAACCGTATTTGTAATAATGGTTATTACAGCGTGCAAGGAAAATATTGCGAAAACTAATGACAACAATGCAATAGTTGAACAATCGAATTCTGAAAGTAACACTGCGGGCGCTACAAAAGAAAGCCTGCCAGAGTTTTTATTAATGGATGTTAATGGTAACCCCGTCAATTTGCAAAACTTCAGGGGCAAAAAGATATTTGTTAATCTGTGGGCAACCTGGTGTCCACCTTGTCGTGCCGAAATACCTTCGATTGAGAAATTATATAGAGCAACTGATACCAATAAAGTTGCCTTTATAATGGTATCACTGGATGATAATTTCGAAAAGGCAAAAAAATATGCTAATAAAAAGAAGTTGAAACTCCCCATTTATTATCCGCAAAAAAGCCTGACTGGAATATTCAACGTATCCAGTATTCCATCCACTTTTATTTTTGATGAATCGGGCAATTTGATACAATCAATTGAAGGAGCTGCTGATTATAATACTTCACAGTTCAGGGATATGTTGAAATAATGAATTAAGAGCATATAATATGGGAATAGTTTTAAAACTAATCTTGTAGTAATCTTGTTGCTAAACTCATTACTATTGATTATGCCATGCGTTGTAGATTAAATGTAGTATATTGGAATAGAATCTTTCCCTCACAAAGCTTATTCTGTGCTTTTTGATCACCATTGATCATTTTCTTCATCACCAAATCATTTATTTATGAAATTGTCAGCAACTCTATGTATGGCTCTGTGCATGCTATTAACTGCTTCCTACAGTTATTCACAAGCCAACAAATCAATGAAAGGGGCTTACGCTCTAACAAGGCAAACGGTAAATGACACCGCTATGCCCATTCAGCAAATGAAACTTTATACAGAAAAATACATGATCTATGCCCATCCCATACCTGGAGACTCATTAGCCGATTATGGAATTGGAACCTACAAAATGCAAGATGGGAAAGTAATTGAATATGTTTTTTACACAAGTTCAGGCGGGGCACATAATGATACAGTAAAACTTGATATAACAAAGAAAGGCAATGGTTATTCTCAACTAATTAATTTTCCATCCGACACAGGCCGATCCTTTATCCTGGTAGAAGATTATGATAACGTCAGTAAAAATGCAAGAACTTCAATGGATGGCGCATGGAAACAAACTCAATCAGTATATATACCAAAGAATGGTAAAGCGGATACAAGCCAGGTTACACAGTTTAAAGTTTTTGAATCCGGCAATTTTATATGGGCTAATACTGTTCAGGATTCTGCCACCCATAAACCCAAGTCTGCTTTTGGGTACGGTACTTTTGTAATGAATGGAAATAACCAGTTAGTCGAAACAAATACCAATTCGACTTATAAAACAGACCTCGTTCAAAAACCTGTCACCTTACAAATTGAGTGGAAGGGCAAAGACAACTTTAAACAATCCATTGCATGGCCAAATGGTGATAAATCAATTGAGTATTATGAGCGATTAAAATAGAGTATTATAATTCAAATATTTAAATCACTTATCAATAGGATCGTAATAATTAAAAGGCCTCATTACTGAGGCCTTTTAATAAACTTTAAGGATACTATTTCATTGGGGTAAATGCCAGTCCTGATATCAGTTTCTTTCTTCAGGATTAAGAGTCAAAATAATCTAAAATCATTGAAGCTAAATTACCTCAATAACATTGAGACTCATTAGAATTCATTACCCAGGGCAAACACTGGTTTGCGGTACATCCATTGACCACCAGTGAAATCTGGAAATTCAACAGTTTCATTACCCAGTTCAATAGAGTTTTCACTTAATGGCGTTATGGCACTCCAGGTAGCAGCGTCATACACGTCCATAGGTGTTGGGGTCTTTCTTTTAATAGATTCAACAAAGGCATGAATGACAAAGAAGTCCATACCTCCATGGCCCGCACCTTCTGTTTCCTTGCTCCATTTTTCCCATAGCGGATGATCATATTTGTCCAGCCAGGTTTTGGCATCATCCCACTGGTGAGGTTTGGCTGATTTATCCTGTATATAAATCCCCTTATTCACATCCATCCAAAGTCCTTCTGTCCCTTGCACCCGGAATCCTAAGGAGTAAGGCCTTGGCAGGTTGGTATCATGTTGCAATAGAACTGTTTCTCCATTGGCACAATTGATCTGGGTAGTTACAATATCTCCAAGCTTAAATTTAACTTTCGCATTGGGATGGGTTTCTCCTCCTTTTTTGACAATATAATTGTGCAATCCCCGGGTTTTGGTTGAAAAAGAATTGAGGGAAAGAAAACGATTACCCCTGTTGATATCAATATAATGAGCGATAGGTCCAATACCATGAGTAGGATAGAGATCTCCATTGCGGTGCACTGAATGTTCTGTTCTCCAATGTGCTTCAGAATAGCCTTTTTCTCCAAACTCCACTCCATTGCCATAGTAATTAATGCCATCATTAAACTTCACTTCACGCAGGTCATGCTGATAACCGCCTTGCAGGTGAATGAGCTCACCAAATAAGCCCTGGCGCACCATATTAAGCACTGCCATCACATCGCGGCGGTAACATACGTTTTCCAGCATCATCACATGTGCATTATTCTTTTCTGCAGCTTTCACCACATCCCAATGATCCTGCAGTGTAATTCCTAGTATAACTTCTGTAGCGATGTATTTTAGCCCTGCATCAATAGCACCTATAATCATTGGCTTGTGCCATTCCCAGGGTGTAGCAATCACCACTCCATCAATCCCTCCTTTTATTTCCAGCATTTTTTTCCATGCATAGTTATCACCAGTAAAGATCTGTGGCATCTTTTTGCCAGTTTTATTGATCATATCTTTTGCAAGCGCCAGCGTGCGGGGTTCCACATCACAGATAGCCACCAGGTCTATATCCTGTCTTCTTAATACCAGTTCCAGGTTGTTTAATCCCCGGGCGCCTACTCCAATAATGGCAAGCTTTACCTTAGCATCACCATATTCCTTTGCAAATAAATTCCCGGAAGGCAATACAACTAATCCAGCGGCTGCTATACCTGCTGTTCTTACAAATTCTTTTCTATTCATTGGTTTTGATTGTTGGTGGTTACGTTAATTGAAAAAGGAAAGAAAAATAAGCCTTTTAAGGCCTACAGTATTGGAAATTAAAACATTTATGGAAAGAAGAATGCGCAAACGAAAGCGCAAAATTTCAAATCGATAAGAATGTTATCTGCCAATCACTTAAGATATCTGTCTAATTTTTCTTTAAGATGTGCCTATTCAGAATCGTATTGTTAAAGACTAATATTTATTAAGATAAATGCAGCCTTTTTCCATAATAAGTTTTAAAATTCTTTTAGATATAATTTTCAATACCAATGTAAAAGACCCGCATGCACTTCTCATAAGAACAATGCCTAAACGATGATAGGCCTTATATTTTGACTAGTAGGTCCATAATCATCAAGGTAATTATTTAAAGTGCTTTGATAATAATGTCAATGAAGCAAAAGTTTATTTGAAAAATGGCTTTTATTAAATTATTCGTACTTCATATCTGCAATAGGTCTTTGTTTCTGCCAGGTGGGCAACCATAAATTATTGTTTTCTTATACACAACATTTGAAATTGGCCGGAGTAAAAGCTGTTTGCTTATTCAAGGGAACCTGCAATTCAACTTTGAAATATGTTGACATTAATTTCGTATAAAGTCAAAAGAAAAAGCATAAAAAAGAGTCGAAAGCAGCACTTTTCTTATTATTCACAGGTGTATTCCAGGAATCCGTCCAGGATCTTCTAGTTATCTTCTCCCTACCTGCTATATAGCTTCGGCATAGGAAAGGCATGGATACTCCGTGCCCGCACGGAGTATCCATACCTTAGATAGGGAGGAGGTATACCGTAGTTATTGCTTAGATACCATCAAACCCATTTATAAACAAGCGTTTATTCTTATAGTTCCAGGGTCAAATAGTAGAAGTTGACAATCTTTAATGTATTGGCCCGGTAAAAGGAAAATTGCCCTGCCTGTTCCTATATATAAAGTCAGGTTGTTTAATATATCTTAGATATTCTTTTTAAAATAATTTAAAACTTTTTAATTATTTTATAAAAGTTCCTTATCTTAACTTAATTATTCTAATTGTTTTATAAACAACTCCTCCCGAAGTGAGCAAACAAGATTCTTATAAAAGAAACATAATCAAGCATTTATATTTTTCTGGCCAATTATCATGTGCTGAATTAAGCCAATTAACAGACAAGAGTTTACCTCTAACTACAAAAGTCCTTAATGAATTAATTGAAGAAGGAAGTGTACAGGAATTAGGTTATGCATTGTCTACCGGCGGCAGGCGGCCACAGACGTATTCCCTTAAATCGGACTTAATGTATGTGGTAGCTGTGGCCATGGACCAATTGATTACCCGAATGGCTATCG
This sequence comes from Flavisolibacter ginsengisoli DSM 18119, assembly GCF_900129295.1. Taxonomy (GTDB): domain Bacteria; phylum Bacteroidota; class Bacteroidia; order Chitinophagales; family Chitinophagaceae; genus Flavisolibacter; species Flavisolibacter ginsengisoli. Next base: position 52,415 of record NZ_FQUU01000008.1, on the reverse strand, counting down.
TGGATATGCGAAATAATCTTATTGGAGAGGTAGAAAAGGTAGAATTGAAATTAAATAACAATCCTAAGGCGGCAGAAGAACTTCGTAAGAATATTTTAAAGTTTATAGAAAAGTCAACTATACCTAAAAGTAAGATAGCTGGTATTGGTATTGGAATGCCAGGGTTTATAGATGTTCTTAAGGGCATCAACCACTCTTTTTTAAAGATAAGTGAAGGCAGCATTGTCAGTTATATAGAATCAGAGGTTGGCTTGCCAGTTTTAATAGATAATGATTCAAGTTTGATAGCCCTGGCGGAACTGAGATTAGGAGAAGCAAAGAACAGGCAAAATGTAATGGTTATCAATATTAACTGGGGAGTAGGCCTGGGAATGATTTTGAATGGTGAGTTGTTCCGGGGATATAATGGGTTCGCCGGGGAGTTTAGCCACATTCCATTATTTACCAATAACAAAATGTGCAGTTGCGGAAAAAGCGGATGTCTTGAAACAGAAACTTCTTTGCTTGTTGTAGCAGAAAAAGCTGTGGAAGGTCTTAAAAAAGGAAAGGTTTCAAGATTAAAGAATCTTGTATTAGAGAATATTGAAGAAACGGCAGCGGCAATTATGGACGCGGCTGACAAGGGCGATAAGTTTGCTGTAGAATTGTTTTCTGAAGCTGGTTATAATATTGGCAGGGGCGTAGCCATATTGATCCATTTGCTCAACCCTGAGTTAATTGTATTAAGTGGTCGGGGTGCAGGTGTGGGCAAACTATGGTTGGCACCTATTCAGCAGGCTATCAACGAACACTGTATTCCGAAGATTGCTGAGAACACTGAAATAAAAATTTCATCATTAGGCTTTCAGGCAGAACTAATAGGAGCGGCGGCACTGGTCATGGAAAATTTTGACATGCTTGATAGTGCTTTGGAAAAAAAGTCTTTTGATGACGTAGTGGCATAATCTATAATAAGAAGTTTAATACCGTTAATTTAAAATCAAACTGCAATGAAAAAAATGACCCCAAAGCTCCTGCTTTGCTTGTTACTGAATCTATGTTTTGTTGTGGCTATGGCACAGCAAAAGCATGTTTCGGGAACTGTAAAGGATGCAAATGGTAATCCTATAGCGGGAGTTACCTATCATATCAAAGGCACAAACATCAGTGGCGCCACTGATGAAAATGGAAATTTTAGTGTCGATGTAAAAGATGCTAATGCCGTAATTGAATTCACTTCAGTAAATTTTACAAGCAAGGAAGTTGCAGTGGGTACTGGCGCTAACTTGAATGTTGTATTAACCGAGGGCAATAACAGCCTGAACGAAGTGGTGGTAACAGCATTAGGTATCAGGAAACAAAAAAAATCCCTGGGATATGCTGTACAGGAAGTGAAAGGACAAACACTGGTTGAGGCCAGGGAGGTTAACCTGGTAAATGACCTTTCTGGAAAAGTTGCAGGTTTACAAGTTGTTCGTTCAGGTAACGGGCCTGGTGGATCTTCGCAAATAGTTTTGCGTGGTAACAATTCACTTACCGGAACCTCTCAACCATTAATTGTTGTAGATGGTGTACCTATGGATAACTACACAGGACGTGTAGGTATAGGCTCTACTAATGATTTCTGGAATCCTTCTCTTGATATGGGTAACGGATTAAGTGATATTAACCCAGATGACATTGCATCTGTTAGTGTCTTAAAAGGCCCTGCGGCCGCTGCACTATATGGTTCACTTGGTGGAAATGGCGTTATATTAATTACTACCAAAACCGGTAAAAAGCAAACAGGCCTCGGTGTTACAGTTTCATCTTCTGTTGGATTTGAAAGCATATTTACAAGGCCTGAAATGCAGGATCTTTATGCACAGGGAAGTAATGGAGTTTATGACTCTGTTTCTACATCAAGCTGGGGACCAAAAATAGCTGGCCAAACAGTTACTGACTGGGCTGGTAAACAGGTTACACTTCAACCTTATGATAATGCCAAAAGCTTTTTTGGAAACGGTATAGTTTCGAATCAGAATATCTCAATACAGCAACAGGTTAATAATACCTCTGTATTTGCTTCTTATAATCGCTTTGACAATAAAAGCATGATTCCCGGAGCTAAACTTACACGTAATAATATTACGGCAAGGGCGGTTACTAAGTTTGGCAATAATGACAACTGGACATTGGATACCAAGGTTCAATACATTAATGCAATTGCTAAAAACAGGTCGCTTGAAGGGCAAAACGGAAGCATCTTTGCCACTATATATGGCTTGCCAAGAACACTCAACATTCTGAATTTCGAAAATCCCCTGGATAGCAGTGGGAATATGTTCTGGTGGCAAAAAGGCTCCGGCATGAACCCTTATTGGGCTGCTAAATACAACCTGAATGCAGACACCCGTGACCGTTATATTTTATATGCATCTCTTAAACACCAGTTTACTAACTGGCTTTCAGGAGAACTGAATGGTGGGGCTGATATGTACACTACCAGTACTGAATCTAAAAGATATGGTGGAAGCCCCGGTAGTCAAAGTGGATCTTACGGACTAGGTAAACAAACCTATCATCAAACTAACTATAGCGGTATGCTTACTGCCAAAAAGGATAATCTATTTGGAAGATTAGGCGGTTCTTTAATGGTAGGTGGCAATCTTATGGCATGGCAAAACAGTGCTTTAGATATCAATGCAGGAAATCTACGGGTACCAAACTTATTCTCTGTAAACAATTCTGTAGGTAACCCAGCTGTGAGCCAGGCTTTCAGCCAGAAGAAAATTAATTCATTGTATGGAGCTCTGGAAATGAATTATGATAATTATCTATTTTTAAACACTACTTTCCGTAACGACTGGACTTCTGCACTGGCTCCAAAAAATAAATCTTATTTCTATCCTTCAGTAAGTCTTTCTTATGTATTCACTGATATGATCAATAGTCATGGAGGTGATTTACCTTCCTGGTTAAGCTATACTAAGTTGCGGGCGTCTTATGCTGAGGCAGGAAGTGATCTTGGACCTTATGAACTGTATAATACTTACAGCATTGGTACGGATCCTAATGGAAATACAACTGCCTCAAGAAATGGTACTTTGTATGATTCTACTGTGAAGAGTCAATTAATCAAGTCTTATGAAGCGGGGCTTGAAATGCGCTTTCTTAAAAGCCGGGTTGGTATAGATGTTTCTGTTTATAAATCAAATGCTATCCGTCAATTGATCGACCTTCCAATGGATCCATTAAGTGGTTATAGCAGGATGAAAGTGAATTCAGGAAATGTTCAAAACAAGGGAATAGAGGTAACTGCCGATGCACGCATTCTGGAAAGCAGAAATTCTCTAAACTGGACCATGGGAGTAAATTTCTCTCACAATAAGAATACAGTGCCTTCCATATATCCTAATGTAGACAAGTATGAATTAGGAGGTTTTGATAACATCAAGATCCTGGCAGTCGCCGGCCAGCCATATGGTGAAATTTATGGAACCCAGTTATTAAGGGTTACAGATCCGAAAGATGCAAACAATGGCCAATTGATTTTATCTTCCGGTGGCCTGCCTAAAGCAACTACAGATATAACCAGGCTTGGAAATCAACAGGCAGATGCATTATTAGGCCTTTCCAACTCATTTTCATATAAGGGGATAGGCCTTTCAGTACTGGTCGATGCCCGCATTGGAGGAAAAATATTCTCTCAAACCTTAGATAATATGCAACGTGCTGGTACTGCAGGTGTAACTGTAACGGGCGGATCCAGGGATTCAATGATCGTTCAGGGTGTGATACCAGACCCAGGGGGTAATGGATATATTGCTAATACAAACAAGATATCTACCCAGCAATATTGGGCAGCTGTCGCCGGTGCAGGAAACACAGGTATAACTGAAGCTAATTTATATGATGCGTCTAATGTAAGAATAAGGAATATCCAGTTGAGTTATAATCTACCACGCACCGTATTACAGAAAACTTTTGTTCAAAAAGCAATTGTGTCGGTGTCTTGTAATAATGTATGGCTTATCAGCAGCCATATGCATGGATTAGATCCTGAATCGGTATTTGCAACGGGTACTACAGCTGTGGGTTTTGAAAACGGAAGTGCACCTACCACCCGTACTTTTTACATCAACCTTTCATTAGGGTTCTGATCATTAACTCATTAATTCAACAGTCATGAAACATATAGTTAGAAAATCAATTTTATTAATAATGCCTGCGCTGATATTTTCTGCATGTAAGAAAATAACAGAAATCAATACCAATCCTGTGGCAGCCAATAAGGACCAGGTGCAGGTAGAATACTTTATAGATAATTCCATCATCCATGCACAAATGAACCCAGATGCTTCGGAGCGCACATTTGTACTTTATTGGGTTCCTGCAGGTCACCAGATCAGTGATGCAGATGGTGCCACATTTTCCTGGGCAGATTATAATGACGGATGGATCTCTGCATATTATAACAACCAATCTGGCGCTTTAAATTATATAAATAGTGCCATTGATGTTGCGAAACAACAAATAGCTGCCGGGAGCAATAAAAATTATACAAACAATTTAATGCAGGTTGCAAGAATATGGAGGGCCTATTTACTGAGTGAGATGAGTGACAATTTTGGTCCTATGCCTATTGAGGCTTTTCAAGGTGTCAATCCTGATTTTAAGGACGTAAAGAATGTTTATTATTTTATTCTGGATGAATTAAAAGACGCCACTTCTAAGTTAGACCTTTCTATATCATCTTTGCCATCAGATGTATCAAATGAAGATCCTGCTTACGGATTTAATTTTACCAAATGGCAAGCCTATGGCAATTCATTGAGGTTACGTCTGGCCATGCGTTTATCAGAAGTGGATGCTGCTAAAGCAAAGGCGGAATTTGAAGATGCAGCCCAGGGAAATTTACTGATAAATGCAAACCAGATATTCCAGGTACAGGAAAAGTCCGGATGGGATGATCTGTCAGGCATGTATTCCCGCTGTTGGTATCAATTGCCAGAAGCGGTTACTTTCAATAACCTGGTAGTTAATTTAGGAAGTGTGACATCGCAGCAACAGATCCCGTCGGTGATTAAGGATGTGCCAAGCCAGGCTACTGCCATTGCTAATATTAAACCTGCTGATTATGCCGGGCAATATTATCCTGTACAATTAACTACAAAAACTAATAATCCCTTTGCACCTTATTGGTTAGATGGATTACCTAACACGATTGACCCAAGAGCATACCAGATCTTTTATATGCCGGGTAATAGCAGTGATGCTTCATTCCCTGGCGGAACCTGTGGTGCTGTTACCTCAAACACAATTGGTAAAGTAAAAGATGCAAGTGGTACAGTAATTAAAACCATAGATGGAAAATATACCTGGAATCCTACCCCTGATGGTAACTGGGGTGTGAAAGGTGATTGGCACAATAAACTTTTCCAGGCCCAGGATATAGGCGCGTCTACAGGCATGTCTCCAACCTTGAAGAACCAATTCAGAACACAAAATGCAAAAAGAGTGTTTTTTGGCGCCTGGGAAACTTATTTCCTTTTAGCTGAAGGTGCAGTAAGAGGTTGGACAACACCTGTTGACGGGCAAACTGCATACGAAACTGGAATAGCAAAGAGCTTCGAATATTGGGACGTTTCCTCTTACCTGGGGACTTACCTTGCCTCTACTGAATATAATAGAGTAGGAACATCTGTTAGCTGGTCCCATACTACAGAACCAGGGGATAGCCACGTTATGAACTATGTAGATGGCATTACAGGAACACCTGGAACTGCGACCATAGCTTACCCTGTAAATAATTTATACAAAAACGGAACTGTAAGAAATGACCAGCTTACTAAAATTATAACCCAAAAGTTTATAGCACAAACACCATGGTTGCCTCTTGAAACCTGGAATGATCACAGGAGGTTAGGGTTGCCATTCTTTGAAAATGTGGTGCTTGAAGGTCCTATTCAAACTCTTCCTGAACTTAATACGGGTAATCTTATGACTAGTAAAGTTCAATTTTTCCCACAAAGAATGAAATATCCATCTGGTCTGAAAAACAGTAATGTAAATGGTTACAACCAGGCAGTGGATGCTTTGGGTGGTCCAGACGAGGTACTCACACCATTATGGTGGGCTAAAAAGCAGTAGTTAGTTTTTCTCATATAGCAGTGCTTGTATTTTCATAGCCCCTATTTCTATAGGGGCTATTTTTTCAAATTCACCGGATACATTCAAGGGTTAAGTTTGATATTCAGTTATAATGCTAATGTGCAGTTACTTTTAATTAAACAAATAAATATTGTATGGGTTGGCGTCGGTTTTCTTTTGGTGTTATGCTTTTCATTTTCACAAATGCGGTAGGGCAAAAGAATTATTCTTTATTGGTAAATCCTTTTATTGGAACGGGGGGACACGGTCATACATATCCAGGTGCAAGCATGCCCTTTGGAATGATGCAACTAAGCCCTGATACAAGGCTTGAAGGGTGGGATGGGTGCGGAGGGTACCATTATTCCGATTCAATTATTTATGGCTTTTCTCATACACATTTAAGTGGTACCGGCATTGCGGATTACTGCGATATATTATTGATGCCATTTACTGGTGAAGTAAAATGGAAGAATAAAGAATATGCATCACCATTTTCGCATAAGAATGAAAAGGCGCATGCTGGTTATTATGAAGTATTGCTTGACAAGAATAACATTAAGGTAGCGTTAACCACATCCACACGATCTGGCATGCATGAATATAGCTTTCCCAATAACGCTTCGGAAGGAAACATATTACTTGATCTGCAACACCGTGACCAGGTTCTGGAATCTTCTCTTGAAATACTCAATGCTTACGAGGTAAGAGGAATGAGAAGGAGCAGCTCATGGGCAACAAATCAATCAGTATTCTTTTATATGAAGTTTGAGAAACCTTTTAAGGACTATGGTATTGCAGTGAATGATACACTACAGAAAGGAATTAAAATTGCTACAGGAAATAATATTAAATCCTATTTCAGTTTTGACCTTACAGGAGATAAAAAACTTCATGTAAAGATCGGTATATCAGGGGTTAGTATGGAGAATGCAAAACTCAACCTGGATACGGAGATTCCGGATTGGGATTTTAATAAACTAAAGTCTATTGCTGAAAATACCTGGAATAAGGAATTGGGAAAAATAGATGTCAAAGGAGGAAGCGCTGATCAGCAAACAGTCTTTTATACTGCTTTATACCATGCCTGCTTAGCACCAAATACATATACTGATATAAATGGTCAATACAGGGGTACTGATCTAAAAATTCACAAGGCTGATAACTTCACTAATTACAGTGTGTTTTCTCTTTGGGACACACATCGCTCATTGCATCCATTGATGACTATTATAAACCGTAAACGCACCAATGACTGGATCAACACATTTTTGGCTCAATATAAATATGGAGGTATGTTGCCCGTTTGGGAGCTAAGCGGGAATGAAACCTTTTGTATGATTGGATACCATTCTGTTCCTGTTATTGTAGATGCTTACCAAAAAGGAATTCGTGATTTTGATGCTCAAATGGCGTTGAAAGCAATGACAAATTATGCAGAGAGTGATCGTTTCGGTTTAAAGGAGTATGGAAATTTGGGTTTTGTCAGCAATGATATTGATCACGAGAGCGCCTCCAAAACTGTGGAGTATGCCTATGATGATTGGTGCATTTCTCAACTTGCCAAATGGATAGGAAATGACAGTGTTTACCGCAAATATTCACTGAGAGCTCAAAACTATAAAAACCTTTTTGATCCCTCTACTAAACATATAAGAGGAAAAGTACAGGGCATGTGGTATTCGCCTTTCAAGGCAACTGAAGTCAACAACTTTTTTACTGAGGGTAACTCCTGGCATTACTCTTTTACTGCCCAACAGGATATTGATGGTTTAATCAAACTACATGGCAGTAGGGAAGCTTTTGCTAAAAAGCTTGAGGAATTATTTACAACAACTGAAAACCTTAGTGGCCGGGACCAGGCAGATGTTACTGGGTTGATTGGTCAGTATGCGCAGGGGAACGAACCTAGTCATCACATGGCTTACTTGTTTAATTATGCAGGAAAACCCTGGCGTACACAAGAGTTGATACATAGGATCGGCACTGATTTTTATACGAATAGCCCCGATGGATTAATAGGCAATGAAGATTGCGGGCAGATGAGTGCATGGTATGTTTTGAATGCGATGGGCTTTTATGAAGTAACGCCAGGAAGTGGCATCTATGCATTAGGAACACCAATGTTTGATGAAGTGAAAGTACACCTGGAAAATACGAAAACGTTCTTCATAAAAGCACAAAACAGATCATCCGGCAATTTTTATGTAAATTCAGTATCCTTAAATGGAAAACTTCTCCCAGGGACTTATTTCAGGCATGCCGACCTTTCCAATGGTGGAGAGTTGATCTTTACAATGAGCAATAAACCAAACTATGGAAGAGGTGTAAAAGAAAAAGATATTCCGCATTCTTCAATAGTAGACGGCAAATTTGTAGCAGTCCCGTATTTTGACATGAACACCAACAAGTTTAAACAAAGCCTATCTGTTAAAATGGGAACCCTCGACAAACAAGCTGCCATTTATTACAAGTTGGATGCAAAAGAAAGTCAGGCCTCAGCTTTTACCCGGTATACAAAGCCATTCACGATTAATAATACTTGTAAGGTATCCTTCTATTCAGAAAATAACGGATCCAAAAGTGCCGTCGTAACACAAAGCTTTTATAAAGTTCCTTCTGACAGAACGATTACTGTAATGAGTGAAGTGAACCCAATGTACACTGCAGGTGGTGAACAAGCCTTAATTGATGGTATTACAGGAACAAAAAATTGGAAAACAGGGGAGTGGCAAAGTTATTTCGATAAAGATTTTGTAGCACTAATAGACCTCAAATCCTTGCGACCAATAAACCACGTTGGCATTCATGTATTACAGGATGTGAGTCCCTGGATAGTTTATCCAAAGGAGGTAATATTTGAGTCCAGCACCGATGGAAAGGTTTTCCAGCCTTTAACAACAGTCCGGAACAAAATATCAACAGAAGATAAAGGACCTGCTGTGCAGGAATTAGGTGTTGATGTAAAAGCCAATGCGCGGTATATAAAAGTTACTGCAAAGAATGGGGGTGTATTACCTGCCTGGCACGAAAGTGCTGGCCAACCCACTCATATTTTCATAGATGAAATACTAATCAGGTAAGTAAACTAAAGTTGTAAATCCAGGAAAATATCTTCTTGGTTATGTTTTACCTGTTAATTAATATTCTTTAAAAAATTCAATTATGAAGAGGTTTTTTTTACCTTTTATAACCTTATTGGTATCTGGTGCTGCATATTCACAATCAAAAATCAGCCAGGATTCAATATCCAATAAAATGCAATGGTTCTCGGATGCAAAGCTAGGTATCTTCATTCACTGGGGCATTTATTCGGTAAACGGTATTGATGAAAGTTGGAGCTTTTATAACAAAAAGATTAGTCATGAGGATTACATGAAACAATTAAATGGATTTACTGCCAGTAAATATGACCCTAAAGCATGGGCTTCTCTTATTAAAACTTCGGGTGCCCGCTATGCTGTAATTACAACAAAGCATCATGACGGTGTAGCCTTGTGGCCTACAAAGCAAGATCATTATAGCATTTCTAAAAATTCTCCTGTGAAAAAGGACGTCCTTACCTCTTTTTATAACGCCCTTGATAAGGAGGGAATTAAACGTGGCGCTTACTTTTCTCTTATTGACTGGAGTCACCCCGATTATCCTGGGTTCCTGAATGACAGTAACCGCTACAAAATTGCTGATGACCCCGATCGCTGGCAAAGATTCAGGAATTTCTTTCAATCACAAATCAAGGAGATCAATACTGCATTTACGCCTGCACTTTGGTGGTTTGATGGCGATTGGGAGCATACTGCAAATGAATGGGAAAGCGAGAAAGTACGGAATGAAATATTGCACCAAAACCCTACTGCTATTATAAATGGCAGGTTGCAAGAATATGGGGATTATGAAACCCCGGAACAAAACTTTCCTGTCAGTCGTCCTAAATACAAATGGTGGGAATTATGTATGACCATTAACAACAGCTGGGGCTACCAACCAAAGGATACTTCATGGAAAACCCCATTTGAGATCATAACCATTTTTGCCGATGTGGTAAGCAATGGAGGAAATCTTTTATTAGACATCGGACCCAGGGAAGATGGCACTATCCCCCAACAAGAGATTACTGTTTTGAAAGAATTAGGCAAGTGGAACAAAAAACATGAAGAAGCAATTTTTGGCTCACTTCCCGGATTGCCCCAAGGCCATTTTTATGGTCCTACCACAATATCAAAAGATTCAAACTCCTTATATCTCTTTTTGCCCGGTGGAACTACCGGAGACGTAATGATAAAAGGTTTATCCAATACTATTAAGCGCATCCATGTTTTGGGGACCAATTATACTTTGCCGTATAAAATAGTAGGCAAAATCTCATGGAGCCCGGTACCTGGACTTGTATTTATCAAGATCCCGGAGAAGTTCAAAGACCCATATATGACAATATTGAAATTAGAACTTGATGGACCTCTTAAATTATACAGGGGCCAGGGAGGCTTGAATTGAAATAAGGAGCCTAGCACTAATTTCCACTCTTACAAATAAAACCCAGGTTCTCGCTTTTGAGGGCTAGAAGCGTAGTTTGATATTTGAATGAGCATTATTAAACTATTATCTTAAGTTCATTTTATAATCGCACATCTATCTCATCCCCATTATGAATAGTTTTATCAACAACAGTCTTCCCGCCATTGGTTACTGAGATATGAAGGCCTGTATCAACCTTTCTTACCATAATATCGATATCACTTTTAAAAGCATAAATATGACGCAGGCTTATGCTATTCCATGAAGAGGGAAGCCTGGGTAACAATTTAAAACTATGCAATCCTGTAGGCCTGATACCGAATAATCCTTCTGTAAATATGCGGCAATACAAACCGCTTTCTGCTGACAGATGCCGTTGGTTTCCTTCAGGGTAAGCTTCCACAGGATAAGGCACGTGATCACCGAGTAACCTGCGCTCAGAATAGGAATGCAAAAAGTTCAATGCTTTATCAGTTGCGCCAGCCGACAATACCCCTCTTAATGCATAAAGAGTGGATCTATCCCAAAATGTTCTTTCACCCGCAATACTTGCCAATCCATCTGCGGTCCATAGACGAGGCGAGAATAATGCATCAATAGTACCTGCTGCACGGTCATAAATACCCATAGTTAATGGAATGCATATCCATGCACGTAAGGTATCATTTCCTTTATAGTATTTGTAAGTTTTAAATCCGTCAATAGTTCCCCCAAAATATTTTTCTATGGCAACTTTTATTTTTTCTGCCTGCTTCTTGTAATCCGAGGCCTGCCTGTTTCCTTCCCCCAGGATTTTAGCGAGATAAGCGGAAGAATTTAATGCGTCATAATAAAGAGAAGAAGTGCATAGGTTAGCATCACCTGAAGGCAGGCGACCTTCCAATTCGTCGGAATTTGAGGTTACTACCCCTTCGTTGTTCAATTTCCTGCGGCAGTATTCCAGGCACCATTGAATTAGTGGCCACAACTTTTTAGCTTGCACTATATCACCCGATGCTAAGGCGTAACGAGCTGCACCATATGCAATCATAGCCGCATCACCCCGATCTCCGGCGCCATCCCAAATGTCCGTGCCTTCTGCAATAATAGAGCTCGGGATTGGCTTATAATCCTTATTCATAAACCTTGCGAAATGCAGGTAGGCGTTTAAGGATGCCTCGTTTCCATAAGCATAACCCAGGTAAGGAAAGAATGGACCTATATATTCTGCCTGGTCATTGGCCCAGATAGCTGCATAATAAGCTTCTCCTCCGGGACCATGCAAGGGGCCTCCTTTGGTGGCGTAGATACTTTCTGCTCCTCTTATTTTGGCGAATGCGAATTCCCTGTTTAATACAGTATCAGGTGTTTCCAAAACTAACTTGCTCCACAATTCATGTATAAAATTGAGTCTTTTTACTCTTTCATCTTCAGCTTGAATTTGCAATACAGGGTTGTTTTTAGAAGTACCCGTATAAGATACCGAGAAGCTGAGAGAATCATTATTCTTTAATGGATGGCTGCCATTATTGGATACCTGCATATGTAAGGCATAACTTCCTTCAGTTCCTTTTGAAGAATCGGTTATAAAGGTTTCATGCAGATTTGGTATTTCCACTATACAATCTTTCCCTGAAGTATTTTTAAGGGTATACAATTCACAATAACCCGGCAGCTCAGTGGAAGGGAAAAACTGTCTTTGCAATTCCATTTTTTCGGATGTTACACTTTTTATTATTAGTGTGCCGTTAAGCGTGATGGAATTTACTTTTTCATGTTCTACAGGTTTATAATTAATGGTTATAAGGTCAAATCCATCTTGTTTGAAACGTCGGGTAAGACTGGCATGTGTATTATTGGGAATAGTGCGAAGCATTGGCCATACCAGGCTACGTGTAGCGTAAAACGAACTGTCGGCATTAACACCATAACGCAATACACAGGCAATGCGTTTGCCACTCATTTCAATATGGTCGGCATGGGGGAGTTGTTTATGAATGTTCCAGGTGATGGATTCATCTGCATTGATCTCCCATCTCTGATTTTCCTGTGCTACTGCAGGTAGGGAAAAAACCATTAACAATGATAATATCGTAAGCAGGTTCTTATTGTACAAAGTCAGTAAACGGATCATCAGCATTATAATTGTAAATTTCCATAGGTCCAGGCAAATATGGTGGGACCAGATGTATAAAATTAATTGGTTTTATAACTGAACCTATTATTAATTCCAGCATATTTAACCTCGTTTCTTTGCAGGTTTTTATTACATGACACAATGTTCTTGGTGCTTTACAGAATTCCTTCTTAGCGAATATCTATTTATGTCTTTATAATTACTATAACTGGAATGAATACTGTTTTTTAAAAATACTGTAATAACATGAAAATTAAAGTATAATCAGATTTGAGTCAAAAAGGAAACTTTCATTTTCTAAATCTACAGTCAGATAATTCATTTGTGTTAATGCGGACCTCACGTTTTATTAACCACTATTTGTTGAATCATTCAAATTGGCATTGTGAAACCCTTAATAGAATTCATACAGCAAATAATTATTATAAATATTCTATCTATTGGTAAAAATTTGAGCTAGTTAAAATTTCAATGTATTCAGATGTGTATCTACCAGGATGCCCTGAATTGGTTTTAGATCATAGTTAATTTTATGCTTTGCTATCATTTTTATTAGAAATAAGTCCATAGATCCCTGCAATGTTTCCCCCTCGCCTATATTTACAAAGGTGGGATATAGTACTTTTTCTCCGTTAGAATGGAGACGGTCGTTGGTCATATTTTCCATTGTGGCTAAATTGATGGGTGTAATTCCTACAAAGTCAAAATCCTTATTGTTGTAAGGCAAGGCAAAACTCAGTGCATTTACAGACCTCAAATCACTGCCTTTAATTCTCAATTCCACAATTTCATTTTTCTCATAAGTTCTTTTATTCGGAATAATCATCAAACTTCCAGTTAGGCTATCTAATTTATTTGAATTAGCTCCCCCTTCAAGGCGAGTGGCTACGGTTGAAATATCGTAGGCATCAATCAAGTTGTTTTTGTTCTCATCTCCTTTGCTAATATATCCTTCAAAATCGCTATCACCCTTTCGCAAACCTGTATAATTTCTATAGGAGATAAGATCATTATTGTCAATTCTATTATCATTATTAATATCTCCAATAAGGTGACTTTCTGATCCTGGTACCTTAAATACATAGATTTCACGACCGGAACCATAATCGCCTACTCCTTCTGTAATGGCTATTTTTATATACCGTGCTAAGGGGTGTGACTGGAATTTAAATTCTTTTACGTCGCCATTCCCTATCCATTTAAATGAGTCAGCTTCGTTCCAATTGATTTTATCCAGGCTATAAGATACCTTGCCTTTCATAATTATTCCATTTCCCCTGTTGCGAGGCAAGTATTGAATTTTGTCTACCTGATTTATAGACATTAGATCCAACACCAAATTAAAGGGTACTGCTTTTTCTCCCCATTTACTATGCCACATTGAGCTTTCATCAAAATCGAATAAGTTGGACAATTCAGTTCCTTCCTCGGCGGGCGTTGTGGAGTATGCCATTATGCCCTTAATAGCAAATTCCAAAGGATTCACTTGTGTCCTGGCTGAAAATGAAGTCCAGGGTGAGGTCGCAACTTTATTAACGGAACGTAATTTAAAAGTATAGTTTGTCTCGGGTAATAAATCCTCAAATGCGAGGCTGGTATCTTTAATGTGTGTGTATCTCTGTCCGTCGAAATCAATTTCATAATAATCTGCATTAGAAACCTTATTCCAGGATGGTTTTAAGGTATATGCTTTTCTGTAAGCATCAGTAACATGTGCATTTAACGGTGTAATAAGCGGGCCTGATGATGTTCGGGAATGGTCGGTAGGCTCAAAAATAAATCCATTCACTATTAGCTTAATTTTATTTATTGTGATATCCGTTGCAGCAATTTTTACAAGTAGCTGAGGGTTCCTGGAAATGATCAGTTTTTCAAATTCAGTTCCTTTAGTAGCAAAGCTGTTTAGATTTGGAGCAGGGTCGTAGAAATACACATTAGTTTGCCTTATAAAGCTCTGTTTTGATACTGCCTTTCTTAATTTAATTTTTTGGTTCCCCACACTGGCCATTACTGAGCGGGAGGGCTGAGTAACATTTATTCGAAACTCCGTAGTTTTATTTTTCACAAAGCCAGCGAAGTTTCCTTTAGAAGGATGAATAGTAATAGTGACCATATTACCTTGCTGGGAAGATTCTATGAGAGTTGAAATGCTATTGCCTTTTTTGTTCGATTCAGTAACTCCGTCATCATCGTATTCATTAAAGTAGGATTTGCCTGCTGGAAAAATTTCATAAATTCGTAGGCTTTTATCTATTTCTGTTACATTGTTATTAGGATTAGCCAAAGGGATGATAGCCCCATTCTTTATAAATAAGGGAAGTTTCCAAATTGGTGTTTTGAAATTATTGAGGATGCAGTCTCCGCTGTACATATTTCCTGTGAAATAATCGATCCATTGACCTTTTGGCAAGTAGATGCCATTCCGTATATCATTACCCAATGTGTCAGCATTAGTAGATTTATAAACCGGAGCTACTAAAAATGAGGGTCCATACATGTATTGATATTGCGTATGAGTACCGAATGTGTATTTGCCTGGATATTCAATGAACATGGCACGCATCATTGGCAAACCAGTGATTGATTCTTTGGCAATGCTGTATGTATATGGAATGAGCTCAGATTTTAATTTCAGATAGGTACGATTAATAGATGTAGCTGGTTCTCCCAAGGCGAAGGGATATTTTTCATTGGAACCCCATCCGTCCATATTGAGTTCCATAGGAGTGAAGGTTTTCCACTGGAAATCCCTGGTATTTATTATTGCATTCTTCCCTCCAAATATTCCATCCATATCTGAGGTAATATTGGGTTGGCCAGATAATCCTGAGCCTAAATATGTAGGAATATGAAATCGTATATATTCCCACATGCCGCCTGTCTGATCGCCTGTCCATACGCCTGCATAGCGTTGTGTACCTGCCCAACCATCTAAAGTAATTATGAAGGGACGGGCATTATCACCATACTGAGGGATAATCTTTGAGACTTCAGCAACTGCATTCAAGCCAAAAGAATACCCCTGGCCAACCCAGGCTACGTCTGTTTTCAAGACTCGTACTCCAGCCACACCCACTTCCTTTACAATATCTCTTTGCAGTAATGCGGGTATGCTGTCTTTAGGATGGAGATCAGATTGTGTCCACAATCCGATATATACTCCGTGTCGCCTGGCATATTCACTAAAGGATTTTAGATTCAGAATATTGCTATCCAACGTATTTGTTTGTCCATAACCTGCACCATAACCGTCATTGGGAAGTATCCAACCTAAGGGAAAATCATTTGATTTATACCGGTCAATTACAGCACGCGCAGAAAACTGGTAATTTTTATTTTCACCATTTAGGGACTCTTTAGTTCCCCCATTGTCTTTCTGACTCTCTTTATATCTTTTTGAATCTTCAAAAAGAATGGCACTTGAATCCGCTTTCCAAAAATCCCTATTATAGGCATTTAAATGTCCTTCATAAAAAGCAAATTTTGGCAGTAATACCGGGTGCCCTGTTAGTTGGTAAAAATCGTTTAGAATGGTTTCGGGGCTTTTGTCCACCATAAAAAATACATCCAGGTAATTGGTCTCATGTGAAAGGGAAACTACACCTGGTTCCTTATTTCCGAAATCGTATTTGCCTTTTTTAAAAGTGTACCACAATATACCGTAACCATTTGTAGACCAGAAAAATGGGGTAGGAGATGCCACACCACCATCAGTCCAGCTATTCTGGTTTTCAATTGCAATTGTTTTTCCTTTATGGGAGAATCTGCCATTTTGGACGCCACCGCCATAGAAATATTCCTGAGCGTTTTCTTTCAAGTGCAGTGACACTTTTTTCTTGTCAAATGACACTGGTGCCAGGGTCTCTACAATGATCTTTAATTCCTTATTTAATATTCTTATACCTGTTGATGATTTATCCAATTCAATATCTATTTTTCCAGTGCTGATATTGAATTTGTTATTAGAACTTGTTACCTGTAATTTTTGAACAGGTTTTCGTGGGTTGTCAACCAGAATGTTTGCAGCTGGTTGTGATTCAGGATCCCGGAGAAGACCTCCGGTTTTATCATAGAACCATCGAAAGATGTTGTCACCATAAAAATCAAACAACATGTGTTGTTTATTGGAGAGTTGCACATCCACCGTGGTTGTATTTACTTTTCTTACGCTTATTATTGTTACGGTGTCCTGCTTTGCTTTATTAATTTCTGTATGTGGCTGTTGTGCAGTTGCTTTAAAAGAGCATGTTGCCAGATATATAATTGTGAAATAGAAAGATATTAAATATTGAAATCTCTTTTTCATCAGCAATTTGAAATTAAAGTGAGAATGATTAGTCAACGAAAGTTAACCTACGATCCGGCATGTATACCATACAAACGATTGCGCAAATATTGCTATTGACAAAGGTTTTCTGATCTTTTATTTTTTCTATTTGCTTTCTTACTAAATTTTGCATGTTTGAAGATAAAGAAGCGTTGTATTCAAAATGAGGTTTTTGAGAACCTGTAGTCTTTGTATATGCCACATCTAACTTAGGTTTTCAATTCTGAATCTACATCAATACTGACATCCAGGCGAGACAAAGTTCCTTGAGTTTGAAGATCTTTTTAAAGGAAAAGGAATCGTAACCAATATGTACCACTGGATTTATTGCAACACAAATGTCATTTTACGGGACTTTAGAGGATAAATAAGATGTAGCCAAATAATGTAAAATGCCTGAATAGTTTTAGTAATTCAGAGCACAGATTTATAAAGATTGTTTTTTAAATGCTGGTTTTGAATATGAGCGTAGATCTTATTCTGCAATAATGATCACGTCTCTGGCCCCAAGTTCTCTATGGCATTGGGGTTTTGCTTTCATAATGGCCTGGTGATTATTAATGTCTGTGACTTCATTACCCGGTAAGGGAATTTATAGTGTTTCGGTGCTAACCGAATTGCCAACCTGCAGAGTGGAACATTTTGATCAACTTTTTACTACTAAAAGCAAAAAAGCCGCTTAAAATTTTCATTCTAAGCGACTTTTTGCAAGTTTGATCTGTTGTTTGTGATCCCGCTGGGACTCGAACCCAGGGCCCATACATTAAAAGTGTATTGCTCTACCAACTGAGCTACGAGATCATTTCGTAATTGGGAGTGCAAAAATAAGGGCGTTCACTATTGCTGCCAAAAAATCTTCCTTTTAATTTTTTAATTTATTAACTCTGTATGCAATTTTTCCATCACATCTTTCTCTATCATCTTCTGCGCAACTACAATCATATTTTTAAATGCCTTGCCTTTGCTGATCCCATGACCAATGATCACAGGTTTTGATATACCCAACACAGGTGTACCACCATAATTCTCAAAGTTGAAACGGTCGAAATATTCATGATGAATTTCCTTACGTCCTGTTATCTCAAATAAACTTTCAGCCAATTTCAAAATGATATTACCAGAGAAACCATCACACACTATAATATCAGCTTTATCTATTAATACATCCCGACCTTCTACATTACCAATGAAATTGATGTGCTTGTTTTCCTTCAGCAGGGGGTAGGTGGCCTGTGCCAGCAAATTACCTTTCCCTTCTTCTTCTCCAATATTCAACAGGGCTACACGTGGATTGTCAATGCCCAATATCTGTTGTGCATATACAGTTCCCATTACCGCAAACTGGTTTAACTGCTCAGGTTTACAATCAGAATTCAGACCTACATCAAGCAAAAGCCCGGTGCTGCCATTTTCTTTAGGAATGATAGTAGAAATAGTAGGTCTTAAAACGCCTTCTATAGGTTTCAGGGAATATAAAGAGCCAACCAGCATGGCACCAGTATTACCGGCGCTGATAAAAGCATCCATTTTGCCGGAAGCCAGCAAATGAAATCCTACGGCTATTGATGACTGTTGTTTTTCTTTTAATGCCCTGGTAGGATGTTCGTGCATACCAATCACCTGTGGTGCATGCACCACTGTATATCTTTCACCGGGAATATTATATTCAGACAGCAGGGGAGTGATCTTGTCTTCGTCGCCTATCAAAACCAGGTGTGCATTGCCTTCCTCTACATAGTGTTGAATACCCTTAATTGCTTCAAGGGGGGCAAAATCGCCACCCATCATGTCAATTCCTATCTTCATTCGTATCCAAAAATAAAAAATCCATGCTCCCGCCAATCAGCGGAAGATGGATTCTGTAAAAAAGATTTCGATTACTTCTTAATCGGGGAAGTTTCTGCAACTACTTGTCCTTTGTAGTACAATTTACCTTCACTTACATGTGCGCGGTGACGAACATGTGTTTCGCCGGTAGCCTTGTCGGTAGTAAGTGTAGCTGCTACAGCCTTATAATGTGTTCTACGCTTGGCACTTCTCTGCTGCGAATGTCTGCGTTTGGGATTTGGCATAACTAATAATTAAAAGCGTTCAATAATTTTTTTGTTACCAGCTTTTGGTTCTTTCCTCACCGTTCCTTGTGTCACTCACTTGTACTGCAACAAGTTTATTCAGCCATTTGCTCCTTCGTTTCCTTCAGAGCTAATACTCTTCTTTTGTTCTGCTTCACCCTGCAGTTTTGGCCAGGTCAACTCTCGTTTCCTGCTCCTTCACCTGCTGGTGGCGATTTAAATTTTTCTAATCCTTTCCATAAAGGATTTTCCTTGGGTGCTTCTTTGGGTTTTAATCCATTCAGCAATTCCCTTGCTGCTGCATTGCAATAAGGACCGTCCATATTCTCATATTCGCAGGTCTTTTGCATGGGTATGCTAAGGTTGATGAATTCATATATCCAGTCTTTTACATATAGGTGGCTTTCACCACGGGAAATGTAATAAACATCCGGATCTTCTTCCTGGTCATTCATCAAATCAGGTTCTTCCACCATCTTCACTGTAACAGTAAACTCATCAAACAACTGAAGCGGTAGCTCGTTGTTACAACGGTCGCATGTCACATCAGCCTTACCGCCAATTTCAAAGCGTAGTATCAAAAAGCTGTTATTCTTTTCCAGCCTTAATTTTACATTGGCTTGCACTTGTTGGAAATCCTGAACCCCATAATCTTCAAAGAACCTGTCTGAAATCTCATAACTGAATTCGTGAATACCTGGTTTCAAACCCACAAAAGCAATCTCATATTCCCTCCTGTTACTCATGATCCAGATTTTAAGACCTCTCCAGGGCAATTGCCCGGGATTTATTTCAGGGTCGCAAAGGTAAAGGAAATAGGCTGAAAAGCAGTATTTTGCTTAAAGATTTTAACGAATCTGCCTATAAAAACATGTTGAAAAGTCTACTGAGGGACAGAAAGTTACTAATACTTCTCTTTATTGCTATTGTTATCAAGCTATTTTCTGTGAAGGAAGCATTGGTGGAACAATACTATACTTATGGTTTTTATCCCTTGTTCTCACGATTATTAAGATCCCTATTTGGATGGATCCCGGTTAGTATAGGGGATATTTTCTACCTGGCAGCATTCATATGGCTGGTGTGGAAAACATGGAAGTTGATTAGTTTGCTGGCAAAAAAACAACTCCAGGAATACCTTTCCCGGGTGCTTTTTAAAAAATATATCAGGCTTGTTTTATGGATCTATATCGTGTTTAATGTGTTTTGGGGATTGAATTACAACAGGCAGGGTATAGAACACCAGTTAGGTTTAAAGGTTGAAAATTATACTGCAAATGATGTTTACGAGCTGGCATTGTCCCTCCAGGTAAAACTGAATGGTTATGCCATGGGTGTTGACTCTTTGAAAAGACTTCATCTTGATGACAATTCCTTTTTGTTCAGGGAAGGCGTGGCAGTTTATGACAAGATCAAAGAACAATATCCCTATTTAAGTTACCAGTCTGCTTCTATAAAAGGTTCCCTGTATTCGCATGTAGGCCAGTATTTTGGATTTACTGGCTACTACAATCCCTTTTCCGGTGAAGCACAGGTGAAGACCACTGTGCCGGCATTTATTAAACCATTTATTCTTTGTCATGAGATAGCCCACCAGTTGGGGTATGCCAAAGAAAATGAAGCAAATATGGTGGCATTTCTGGCTGGCAGAGAGTCAAACAACCTGGAATTCAGGTATTCAGCCTATTATGATGCTTATACCTATGCCATAAGAGAGTTGGTTCGGTTTGATACCACCCGATTTAAAGAACTCCGCCTGTCTGTTCATCCCCAATTCAAAAAGGATTATAAAACCTACCTGGAATATATTTATAACAGCCGCAATGTAGTTGAGCCTTTTATGTCAGACTTTTACGACAGCTACCTTAAGATGAACAACCAGCCAAAAGGAAAAGCTACTTATAACGAAGTGGTAGCCTGGTTAATAGCTTATATGAAGAAATATGGCGCCCAGGCCCTTTGATTTCCTTCAATTAACTTAATATCCTGTTTCAATACCTGCCGGTTGGCCTGGTAATCATTCAATAAGCATTTCTATTAATTTCTGTTTTCCAGCTATCGGTTTCACCCTTATCTTCTTCCTATCAACTTCCCATCAACTGTATAGCTCCGGTATAGATACTGCGTGGTGATCACGCAGTATCTATACTGCAGGTAGGGCTTTCCCTTGCCTTAGATAGGGAGAAGGATGGGAATATTGAATGTCGAACAAGGAATGTCGAATGATGAAGGAGAGAACCATGAATAACAGGAATTAAGAGGATTATTGAGGAAGTTGAAGTGAACCCTCTCTTATCAACTTTTCAACCTGTTAACCAGCCAACTTTGTGATTTTTTACTATGTCTATTGTCTAACTCAAAACTTATTCTTCCACATCATGCTTTCCACCGGTGTTTTAGGCTGGCCGCTGTATTTGGCATTAGCTTTCTGGTTGTAGCTAACCAATATTTCACCGTCAACAGGGAAATAGATCAATTGGCCTACTGGCATACCACGATATACCTTTACTGGTTGTTTTACAGATATCTCCAGCGTCCAGTGTCCGCAAAAGCCCACATCGCCTTTGCCTGCAGTGGCGTGGATATCGATGCCAAGGCGGCCGGTTGATGATTTGCCTTCAAGAAATGGTACATGGGCGTGTGTCTCTGTATATTCCTCTGTTACTCCCAGGTAAAAAATATGAGGATATAAAACAAATCCTTCTTCAGGTATTTCAAAATGCTCGATCTCATTGTGCTTTTTAGCATCCAGTATGTGTTCCCTATACGTGGCCAGGTATGGGCCAAGGTGCACATCATAGCTATTGCTTCCAAGGCATTCCCGGCGGTAAGGGTCCAGCTTGATGGTTCCTTTTTCTATCTCTTCAAGAATGCGCGAATCTGAAAGGATCATGAATATTTTGACTTTTGACTAGTTATATTTGAATTTTGACTGAGGCAAAATACTTGCGATTTTTGAAACAATGCCCATTTTTTATCAACAGGATATTGATACATACACCAGGCTGGCCATTTGGAAGTTGGAAGAGGCTGAAGATTTCTTTTTAAAAGCCGTGCCCCTTCAGCGCGAAATTACACATCCGCATAAGCGCTTGCAACACCTGGCAGGCAGGTGGTTACTAAAATACCTATTCCCGGAATTTCCGCTGGAATTGATCCGCATTGCTGATACCAGGAAACCTTTCCTGGAAAATGAAATCTATCACTTTTCCATATCACACTGTGGTGATTATGCGGCAGTCATTGTCAGTGAAAAATGCAGGGTAGGGGTTGACATTGAAATACCAACCCAGAAGGTAGAGCGCATTAAACACAAATTCCTTCACAGGGAGGAACTGGAATTTTTGAAACATAAGGGTATGGAGAGCATTGTTCCATTAACCCTAATGTGGTCCTGTAAAGAAGCAGTATTTAAATGGTGGTCTTATGGGAATGTGGATTTCAGTGACCAGATAAGGCTGTTGCCTTCAGATCTTAAAGTCAAAGGTTCAATAAATGCCTGTTTTATTGAAAAAGAAAGCTATGATCTTTCGCTTCATTATAACTTATTTGAAGATCTTTGCCTTGCCTGGGTAAGCACAGGTTTTTGAATCATCAAAAGGTCTCCCATATTGACCCTGATGCTGGAAAAGTATCGGTACTAAATAGTATTATTTTACCAGTAATTTCTGATCTGATTCTTCTTCTTCATCAAGTCCATCCTCAAGTAGTGGAATGTTGCCGATAGAAGCGCCTGCAATTCCTTTAATAGAACCATACATTCCGGATGTGCTAAGCAATACTCTTTCTAATTGTTTTTCTCTTTCTTTCCATATCTTTTCCATTTGTATCCTTTCTTTTGATATGGAGTTTTTCATGGAAAGAAATCCTTCTACAATTGTTTCTATTTGTTGGCGAAATTCTATGCCTGTCAGGTAACCATAGAGCATCTGCATTTTCTCGCCCTTATTTTCTTCTGCTTTCTTTGTTTCTGCAATGCGGATAATGGTATGCCTGAGTGCATTGGTAAGCGCCAATACTTCACTGAAGGAACAGATCCATACACCATCCTTTTCTCCGAAGCAGGTCATTTCTTTTGGATAAGCCTGTGTTACCAATATAGCCACATCTGCCTGCTTATTGCGCATATCTGCTTTCAGCTTTTCTATCCAACCATTATTGAATGACTTGGTGCGTTTGCTTTCAAAAATGATCTTGCCGCAATCGTGACCAAGATGATTACGTACAACCTGGATACAATCTGCTCCTTCTACACCTTTGCCCACTTCACCAATGCCATCAAAAGGAAAATGATCTTTCAATATCTCTTCCAGCAATAGTTCCTGCACTTCCCCCTGCAATTGCATGGAACCTTGTTCTGCCTTTCTTTTCATTTCATCTGCCAGCTTTCGTTGATCATCCAGTTGCTTTTCAAGTTCTTTTAGCTTTAGCTGGTATTCGTGTTCGCGGGCTTCATTTTTCTGCGCTTCCATCTTGCGGATCTCGTCTGAAAGCCTTTCTCTCTCTTTTTGCATGGCACGTTTGGCTTCCAGTTCTATTTCTTGTTCTTTCATTTTGAGTGCTTCTTCCTTTTGCAGGTATTCCATTTCCTTCAACCTGGCAGACCTTAGTTTTTCCTCATTATCTTTTGCACTTTGCTGCAGCAGGCGTAACTGGTTTTCGAAATCTGCGGCTATGCTTTTTCGTAATTGCTGATTGATCTCAGTTTCCAGTTTTTGTTTTTCCGCCTGCAACCTTTGTTGGAACAATTCATTTTCTTTCCTTCGCTTTTCTTCAAACAACTTCTGATCTTCCTCAAGCTTTTTCTTTTCAAGGCTTACCTGGTTCCGGGATTGCTGAAGCTGTTTTTCATACTCCTGCCTTATCTTTTGTTCTGCATCGGCAGAAAGCACTTCTTGCACATCAAATTCATTTCCGCAATTAGGGCACTTTATATGATTGGCTGACATCCTCGTATTTTTTTACAAATTAACGGTACTTCCTAAAACATTTAGCATTTTGGGGAAAAATCAAGGAATTGTTATAGCCTCTAAACCATTAGCATATAGAAAAATACCAGTGAAAGAAAGAAAAGGAGATGCCTTTTATAGGCAGACATTTAAAAAAAATTTGCTTGTTAGAAATAATCACTATTATCTTTGCGGCAGTTCTTTTTTAATTTACTTATCAAGAAAGGCTGAGGGATATGGCCCTTTGAAGCCTTGACAACCTGTTCTTTTTTTTATACAACCTGTTTGGATAAAAATGAGAATAAGGTGCCAACTCCATCACGCAGGAAGATTGCGTGACAGATAAGTCAGATAATAGCTTTAAAATTTACTACTGTAAAATATTATAAGCTCTTCTGATCTATCGGGAGAGCTTTTTTTGTGCCCATTAGGCACCGGATAAGCTTTTTCGATAAGCACTTGCCCTCTCTTTCCTGGTAAGCCCTTTAAACAAATTTATTAATCTCCCTGGCAGGGACAAAACCAAAGAGATGAGCAATATAACTGACATCATTCACAGCATTCCGGTAGATCCATTAACAGGCGCTATTTCAGTGCCTATATACCAGACCTCCACCTTTATACAGGAAGCGCCTGGTGTGAATAAGGGTTATGATTATGCACGGAGCGGAAATCCTACCCGCACAGCATTGGAAGACCTCATCGCACACCTGGAAGATGGACAAGTGGGAGCGGCATTTGGCAGCGGCCTTGCAGCGATAGATGCCGTGATTAAACTGTTACAATCTGGCGATGAGATATTAGCTGTAGATGATATTTATGGAGGTGCTTTCAGATTGTTTACCCAGGTTTATCAAAAGTTCGGAATTACTGTAAACTATGTTGATGCAACAAAGGCAGAAAATGTTTTTGATGCCATTACACCAAAGACAAAGCTCATCTGGATTGAAACGCCTACCAATCCAACACTAAAGATTGCTGATATAGCAGCTATCGCCAGGATTGCGAAGTCTTCAGGGTGTTGGCTTTGTGTGGATAACACTTTTGCTTCACCCGCCCTGCAAAAACCTCTTTCGCTGGGAGCAGATATTGTAGTTCATTCAGCCACCAAATACCTGGGGGGGCATAGCGACCTGATTGCAGGGCTGGTAGTTACTAAAGAAAAAGAGTTGGGAGAAAAGATACGGTTCATTCAAAATGCAAGCGGTGCAATTCTTTCTCCATTTGATAGCTGGCTGGTTATTCGTGGCATTGAAACCCTGCCACTTCGTATAAAGCAACACTGCGCTAATGCTCAATTAGTTGCTGAATACCTGGAAGCACATTTGGCTGTCGATAAAGTATTTTATCCTGGATTGCCATCACATGTCAACCATGAAATTGCCAAACAACAGGCAAAGGGGTTTGGAGGAATTGTTTCTTTCAGTTTAAAGAACGATACAGAAGAAGCAGCGGTGAAATTGGTAATCTCAACAAAGCTGTTCAAGCTTGCCGAAAGCCTGGGCGGAGTAAAAAGCCTTTTGTGTCATCCGGCAAACATGACACATAAATCAATACCTGCAGCAAAACGCAGGGCAGCAGGAGTTGCTGATAGCCTTGTGCGATTATCTGTTGGTCTTGAGGATGCAGAGGACCTTATAGCTGACCTTGAGCAGGCATTGAATCAACTTTCCAATACTGAAGGGGTTAGTTCTTTAACAGAAAAAAAGCAAATAGCCATTTAAATATCAAAAATCATTTAGTATAAATTTGTAGTGTCTACATGAACACATTAATACATACAAGCATAAACAAAAGCAAGCTTTCCATAGCTTGTTGTATGTGTTGTATGCCGCAAGGCATACTATAATCTATGGTCCATTGGGCCGTTCCCCGACGCTACTTATATTTTCTTCATCCATCTCACTTAAAAAATTAAAGTTATGAGCAACTTACGCTTCGAAACACTTCAATTACATGCCGGACAGGACATAGATCCTACAACACTTTCAAGGGCAGTACCTATCTACCAGACTACTTCATATGGGTTTAAAAATGCACAACATGCTGCCAACCTTTTTGGACTAAAGGAGTTTGGTAATATATACACCCGTATAATGAACCCAACGACAGATGTATTTGAAAAACGTATAGCTGCTTTGGAAGGCGGTGTAGCTGCGGTAGCTACCAGTTCCGGACAGGCAGCGCAGTTCCTGGCACTCACAAATATTTTGCAATCAGGGGACAACTTCATTACAACAACCTATTTGTATGGAGGCACCTACAACCAATTCAAGGTTTCATTTAAGCGCCTTGGAATAGAAGCACGGTTTGCTAATGGTGATGATGTGGAAAGCTTTGTACCCCTGATAGATAAAAATACAAAGGCTATCTACCTGGAAACTATTGGCAACCCAAGGTTAAATATTCCTGACTTTCAAAAGTTTGCTGACCTTGCAAAAGAGTATGACCTGCCTCTTATAGTTGATAATACTTTTGGTGCAGCAGGCTATTTATTCAAGCCCTTTGAGTGGGGCGCCAATATAGTAGTGGAAAGTGCTACTAAATGGATTGGAGGGCATGGCACCTCTATTGGCGGAGTAATTGTGGACGGTGGTAATTATAATTGGGGTAATGGTAAATTCCCTCAATTCACGGAGCCATCTGAGGGCTATCATGGTTTAAAATTCTGGGATGTATTTGGTGAAGGAAATCCATTAGGCTTACCGAATATTGCATTTGCCATAAGGGCAAGGGTAGAAGGCTTACGTGATTTTGGAACCAGCCAGAGCCCATTCAATTCCTTCCTTTTATTGCAGGGTCTTGAAACCCTTTCGCTACGCCTTGAAAGGCATGTGCAAAATGCACAGGCCCTGGCAGAATGGTTGGAACAACATCCCCTGGTAGAATTTGTTCAATACCCTGGATTAAAAAGCAGTGCTTATCATGAACTGGCCAGGAAATACCTTCCCAATGGATTCGGTGGTATTTTAAACTTTGGTGTGAAAGGTGAAAAGGAAAAAGCTAGCCAGCTCATTGATAACCTGAAGTTGGTCAGCCATCTGGCCAATTTAGGCGATGCTAAAACACTTGCCATTCACCCTGCTTCCACTACCCATGAGCAGCTTAGTGAAGAAGAACAGAAAACGGCTGGAGTAGCGCCAAACCAGGTAAGAATTAGCGTTGGCCTGGAACATATTGAAGATATCAAGGCCGACCTGGAACAAGCATTTCAAAAAGTATTTTCAAAAGAGCTTGCCTGATAAAAAAGCATAAAGCAGGATGCAGTTCATGCATCTTGCTTTTTTAATATGACAAAAACATTTTACTATAAGGATGCATTTATCCTGGAGTCCGGGGAAATATTACCAGGATTCCATCTGGGGTATACAGCACTTGGTACTTTAAATGATAAGGGAGATAATGTTGTATGGATCTTTCATGCGCTTACTGCTAACAGTGACCCCTCTGAGTGGTGGTATGGTTTGGTAGGGGATCAATGTTTATTTGATCCGCAACAGTATTTTATAGTTTGTGTGAACATGCCAGGAAGCTGTTATGGCAGCATTTCTCCGCTCGATATTAATGTTCCTGGAAATGAACCCTATTATCATGATTTTCCCACTTTTACCACAAGGGATATGATAAGGGCTTATGGACATTTGAAAACAGAATTGGGTATACACAGGATTAAGGTTGGCCTTGGTGGCTCAATGGGGGGGCAGCAATTGCTGGAGTGGGCCATTGAAGAACCAGGTTTATTTGAACATATCATTCCCATTGCTACCAATGCCAGGCATTCACCCTGGGGGATAGCCTTCAATGCAACACAACGGTTTTGCATAGAAGGCGATCCCACATGGAAAGAGAAGAATGAGTTAGCCGGCATAAATGGGATGAAGGTTGCAAGAGCTGTAGCCTTATTATCTTACAGGAATTATTATACTTATGGTACATCGCAGCAAGGAGTGCATAATCTTTCTGCATCAACCCCAGGTAAAGAGATTTATAAAGCTGAAACCTACCAGCAACACCAGGGCGATAAACTCGCAAGAAGGTTCAATGCCTTTAGCTACTATTTTCTAAGTAAATCCATGGATTCCCACGATGTAGGAAGGGGAAGGAAATCCATCGAGACAGCACTGCAACAGGTAAGGGCAAAGACTTTGGTGATCAGTATACAATCAGATATTTTATTTCCTCCTGTTGAGCAGGAATTCCTTGCAAGCTATATTCCTTCAGCAGAGCTGGCGATTATTGATTCTCATTATGGGCATGATGGTTTTTTGCTGGAATTTGAAAAGATCACTGATTTGATCATTCCGTTCCTTGGTATTACTAATATAAAATCTAAAGTATTTACACAATTAAATGAAAAGCATGAAGCACGATAAAGTATTACAGATAGGATTATTTGGATTTGGAGTAGTTGGTGAAGGCATCTATAAAGTTTTGCACCAAACCCCCTCTCTAAATGCGCTCATCAAAAAGGTGTGTATCAAGCATGCAGAAAAAGAAAGGAATGCACCTGCTGCTTTGTTTACAACGGACTATGATGAGATATTAAATGATCCGGGAATAGACATTGTTGTGGAATTGATTGATGACGCAAAAGAAGCCTTCACTATCGTAAGAACAGCTCTGAAGAATAAGAAATCTGTTGTAAGCGCTAATAAAAAAATGATTGCTGAACACTTGCCTGAATTATTGCAGTTACAGGAAGAAAATGAAGTTTCCTTTTTGTATGAAGCAGCCGTATGCGGCAGTATTCCCATTATAAGAAACCTTGAAGAATACTATGATAATGATCTATTGCAAAGCATTTGTGGTATTGTAAATGGTTCTACCAATTATATTCTCACGAAGATCATAGATGAAGGACTTACTTATGTCGAGGCGCTTCAAAAGGCCCAGCAATTAGGATTTGCCGAAAGCAACCCGGCACTTGATGTGGAAGGGAAAGATGCTACTAATAAATTGACCATTCTTTTAGCACACGCTTATGGCATCATCACAAGGCCCGAAGAATTATTACATCTTGGGATCACCCGTTTGCATTCCACTGACACACGCTATGCCGAGGAAAAAGCATACCAGGTAAAATTAACAGCACAGGCCTATAAATTGTCCAATGGTAAAGTGGCAGCTTTTGTACTTCCGCAATTTGTAAAAGCAGAAAGTCAATTACATGGAGTAAAGAACGAGTATAATGGAGTAATCATTGAAAGTAAACTGGCAGACAAGCAATTTTTGTACGGTAAAGGTGCCGGAAGGTATCCAACTTCCTCAGCTGTAATAAGCGATATTTCTGCGTTGAGCTATGATTATAAATATGAGTATAAGAAATTGAACCGAAAGGAAAAATATGCTATTACAACAAGCTATTATTTAAAGGTGTTTGTAAGTTTTAATGATTGGTCAGAAGTGAATAAATGGGACTTTGAGCAGGTCTCTGAATTTCACAGTACCGAGAATAGGCAATATCTCCTGGGGCTGATCCATGTTGAAAAATTAAAGAATGCATCCTGGTTTAATGACCCTGCTGTTTCAGTAATCTTATTACCGGAAAGCATTATAGAAAAAGAGGCCATAATTTCCAGTTCATTAAAGAAAGTTAGCCTACAGTTAGCAGGTATTAATTAGGATTAAGGGGTAAGTGAATTTTCAATTTTATTAAGTTCTATTACTGTCAGGAATTAAAGAAATTGGTCAGGTTCAGGCTATCCTTGAGCTCGGTTTCACAGAGTGCCAGTACAATTGTACTGATGCTATTGGCATGATATGCCAGTTGTGTTTTTTTGATTTCAAAAGCCGCCACTTCTAATGCTTTTTCATGGTAATTGCGAATAATACTTTTACCTGCAAGTATGGAAGCAAAAGATTGAAGATAAGTATTGGATGAACGGGCGATTTGCTCTGTTTTCATTTCCTGCAATTCATAAGCGGCGGCATCACGGACGCCACTATTGGAACTTAACAGGTTTTCCTGGGCCAGGGTATGAAACTGGTCGCCAATGCGTAGCGCAAAGATGGAAAGTATCAGGCTATCCAGGAATTCATAATTAATAGCATTGAGTTGAACATCTTTAAAAGTATAAAGACCTTCAATGCCGGATAAAAGCAGTAGCGGATTAATATTCAGTTGCTTTGCTTTTGTGTTTACATTATGTAAGAAAAGCTGCTCGTTCATGAACAATTATTTTGAAGTTTTCAAGGGTTTATGCTAAATGCGCCTACAAGATATTCGATTGTTTCTGTTTGTGCTTTTCTCTAAAATATTTAATACAGAAAAGGTTCAGGTTCAGTTTCTTAAGAATTTTATAAAGCTTTTTTTAAGAACGTTATTTTGGTTTTTTTATTTGATGTTAGGTTGTATCTTCATTCCTCATCAAAGAAAAGGAGGTATTCATGATATCTACAGATTATTCATGGGAACCTTCGGTTAGTTTCGCCTAACCGGGTTGCGCCATTAAAATATCTGATTGACGCTTAAGCGTTAAAAAGCCATCCCGGTAATCAGGATGGCTTTAGTTTTTAATAATCATGTCATTATACATCTGTATCTCTTTCAACTGTTTTGGTTACAGTTACCCTGTCAGTGCTGGTATCAGAGGAACGACTTCTTTCGCCACCTACCAATGCCACAAGTAAAAGGATAAATACAGCAGCTCCTATAATCCATACCCATGGAGAAGTATACCAGTCACCACCACTATTTTGTACATTAATGTCAACCTTTTTGGATGAACTGCTGGTTGTAGAACCTCCACTGTCCTGGGCAAACAATACTACTTGCACTAAAGTGCAAATCATCAATGCGAAGAACATTTTAATGTTCATTGATTTTAATGCATTTTTCATATTAACTGTTTTAAGTTATTTGTTTCACTTATTGATGAGAAACAATTAAGTACTTTCAACAATTGCGCCATGGAAGAAATTACTCATTTTTGAGGGGGCCAGATATGTCCTCAGTCTATTCTAAAATGACGAAATAATATATATCAGTAGTTGAAGAAAATGAACATTCCAAATCCGCTCAGTTACATGTCTTTGTATAAAATGAAAATATATGTCCTGGTCATCACATTGTTTCTGTCTTTTCAATTTGCGAATGGGCAGAACATTTTGGGAACCTGGAAGCAATTGGATAGTTTGAGCATGGTAACCGATACAGCCAAAGAAGGGGTGGGGATGCCAAAAATGGAATACAATACCAACATAAGGATTAACATACCTGGCTATTTTATTCTTTTAGGTAGTGACTTTAAGCAGCAATTGACAGCTCCTTTTCACACCTCGGTAAATACATGGAAAAAAGTAGGCGCTTTTGCTTTATTAACAGGAGCACTTGCCTTTGCAGATGTACCCATACAAAAGCAGGCTTTTCGTATTCGTAATAACAGTGAAGAAGTCAGAAAAGTAAGCCGGTTCATTACCAATTTCGGAGGCCCTTATGAAACGTATACGCTTGCATCATTTGCCGCATATGGATTATTCTTTAAAAAAGAAAAAATACTGAATACAACATTGCTGGCCACACAGGCATATATAACAGGTGGAATGATAGAGTCTATTGCAAAATACCTGTCAGGAAGGCAACGACCTAGTTATTTTGGCGTCGACACTATGGGCACTCCGAGGTTTCATGGACCGATCTCCATTTTAGGAAGGAAATATAATGGACAAACAGTAAGCAGTTCATTTCCTTCAGGGCATACCACCGTAGCATTTGCGGCAGCTACCGTTTTCGCAATAGAATACAGGAATAAGCCCTGGGTGCCTGTTTTAGCATATAGTACAGCCTCTCTTATTGGAATCAGCCGGATCACAGAAAACAGGCATTGGGCAACTGATGTTCTGGTAGGTGCAGCTCTTGGTTATTTAAGTGGCAGGCAGGTAGTTAATAATTATCACCGCTATGCATTTTTAAAAGCTTCAGGAAAAAAGACTCCTCACGTAGTATTTACTTTCCACTATGAATTTGGGCGCTTTATGCCGGGAATAGTGTACCGGATTGAATAGTTGAAAACCTTGAACAATATGGCCACAATCATTTTCCCTGTACATTTACGGCTTTATAATGCCGTAAATGGAATTCCAAAATATATATACTGAGAAGAGGGTAGGGTCTGATAAAATACCAACGGGTGCCAGGTCGGGATTTCAACGAGATTTTGACCGCCTTATTTTCTCCTCTGCCTTTCGAAGACTACAAAATAAAACGCAGGTGTTTCCGCTCCCGGGAACAGCATTCGTCCACAATCGGCTTACTCACAGCCTTGAAGTGGCTAGTGTTGGCAGATCTTTAGGTAAAATGATAGGGGAACGCATCAGCATGGATTATAAGTCTGGCAATGATGATGCCTACGAGTTTTATCGCTATGAATTGGCCAATGTTATAGCTGCTGCCTGCCTTGCCCATGATATTGGAAATCCCGCTTTTGGACATTCAGGTGAAAAAGCTATTTCGTCCTATTTCATTGAGAATGCCCATACACAAATAGAAGGACAGGAACTGATCGGGTTTTTCAATGAAAAGGAGTGGAAG
The DNA here is from genome assembly GCF_900129295.1 of Flavisolibacter ginsengisoli DSM 18119. Classification (GTDB taxonomy): domain Bacteria; phylum Bacteroidota; class Bacteroidia; order Chitinophagales; family Chitinophagaceae; genus Flavisolibacter; species Flavisolibacter ginsengisoli. Next base: position 19,795 of record NZ_FQUU01000008.1, on the reverse strand, counting down.
GATCTTACTTCTTTTGAAGGCAACGCAAATGCGGTGCGGGTATTGACGCATAGCTTTAAGGGAAGGTTCCAGGGTGGGTTTGGGTTGACTTATACAACGATTGCTTCCATTTTAAAATATCCTTGTGAATCTACGGCAGTACTCAAAAAATATAAGCACCGCAAGAAATATGGTTTCTTCCAGACCGAAAAGGAAACAGTTGAAAAGATCGCAACTGAATTAGGGATGATACCGGAAACCAATGATCCCATAGTTTATAAGCGGCATCCATTTGTTTACCTGGTAGAAGCTGCAGATGATATCTGTTATAGTATAATTGATATGGAAGATGCACATCGTCTTGGCATTTTGCCTGTAGAAACGGTAAGGGATGCATTTATAGAATTAATAAATGCCATAAAACCAAAGGGGGGAGAAGCTGATAAGACACTTCGGTATTTTAAGGATATTAAAGACACCAATGAGGCCATTGCTTTTGTACGGGCACGTGTTATCAACCTGCTTGCCAATGCTGCGGTGGATGTATTTTATGATAATAAAGAAGCTATACTAAGCGGAACATTTAATGATACATTGATTGATAATATTGAAGGCCGAACAGGCGCTTTAAAAACCATCCAGGATATATCGCTTCATAAGATATATGGGCATGACACAGTGATCCAGGTAGAGATAGCAGGTTATAACGTAATGTCCGGGCTTTTACAATTATTTATACCCGCATTGTTAAAAGAAAAACCTTCACATAAGGAGGAGAAGGTTTTGAAATTATTCCCCTATCAATTTACAGAGTTTAAAGACACCAGCAGTAAATATGAGAAGGTTATGAATGCCCTTGATTATTTAAGCGGCATGACTGATGAATATGCAACTGAGATCTACCGGAGACTCCAGGGGATAAGTATTCCGAGGCATGGGTAGTGCAACCCCCGGAATTAGGTACAGAGAAAATGGCTCGTGCTAAATATGCTGTAATTAATGTAAAAGCAAAAGAGGCATTCTTATGACTTCGCGGGACCTTACTAAAAAGAAAAAGCTTCTGATAAATCAGAAGCCTCTAAGGTTTTCAGATATTGGTGGCTAATTAGTTGTTCAAAGACTTGGATAATGTTTTTACTAGGATAAGGTTTGTATGTACAAGATAGGATGGTAATTGATAACGGAAAACAGGTGTCCTTTCATAAAAGGTATAGTTGCATTTATTCACATCGGGTTTATTGCCGCATTTTAGCCTGTTTTAAGCCCGGCAATTTATTTATCAACATTTAGAATAAAATATTCTGTACCGTATTTTCCACATCATTATAATGCGTTTTTAAACATTGGCCTATCATTCCCTGATATGTACTGGCTTAAATTTTGAAATAAATGGAATGTTTCATTAACCAAATACATTATCATGAAGAATTATTTAATTGTTGGAATGATCGCATTTTTAGCCTCTTGCTCAAATGGAAGCGATTCATCTTCACCAACCACCACCAATGAAGCTTCACCCAATACACCCGTGGAAAATGTAAATGGAAATGTACCAGATACCATTAATAGTATTTCACCTGATACAAGGGATAAGACCAAGATTGACTCCACCTATGTAGATTCTACTAAGAAGTAGCTTAAAGCCTGAACTCCTTTAAGTATTGGGCATCTGCTTTTGCGGCTTCCAGCGGGGTGGTACCTTCATAGCGCTCCTGTTCTACTATAAAATAATCCAATCCTTTTTTTTGTCCTTCTTTAAGGATTTTATGGAAGTCTATTTCTCCTTGCCCCAGTATGACAGAGGCGTCTTTAGCAGAGGCATTCTTTTCCCTGTCTTTAATGTGGCTTAATTTAAATCGGCCTGGGTATTTGTTAAACCAGGTTATAGGATCCTGGCCTGCAGTTACTACCCAGTAAATATCCATTTCAAAATCTACGAGGTCTTTATTGGTATGCTGCATTAAAACGTCCTGGGGCAATTGTCCTTCCTGCGGAATAAAACCATAATCATGGTTGTGGTAGGCAAAACGCAACCCATTTTTTTTACAAACTTCTCCTTTTTGATTGAAGTTCTCTGCAGCTCTCTTAAAATCATCAATGCTTTTCTGTGGACCCAGGTAAGGGCAAATGAGATACTTCATTCCAATGGCAGCTGCTTCAGCTGCCTTGCGATCAAAGTTTTTATTGATATCACAATGGCTTGATATGATCTTCATACCCAGGTCGTCCATTAATCTTTTAAATTCTGTATTGGACATGCCCCAGAACATCCCTTTGTCACCTTCATAGCTTTCTATTTGTTTATAACCATAGGAGGCCACCTTTGTGAGGATGCCTTTAGGATCCGAAGGCAAAACATCTCTCAGGGTATATAGCTGAAGCCCGAAGTTCTCACTAATGGTTTTACTGCTATTAGCAGACTTACAGCCTAAAAGGCCTGAATAGGACCCAAGGACAATGCCCGATCCAATCAATGTGGCGCTTTTAAGAAATTCCCTGCGTTGGTATGGCATAGTGTAGGTTTTATATTTAGAGATCAGGCCCAGGCTTTATCACCTTTTTTGTAAGGGATGCATCCTTCAAATTTGCCTGGAACAGGGTTATATCTCAAAGCTTTGGTAGCGCCGGGCTCCGAAGTAAAATAACCAAGTAATGTCAACTGCTTCATCAATGAAAAATAATGAGGAGACATTTTTTGCTTCTGGTATTTCATATTTCCCTTTGCCAGCTCTTCTCTTTCTTTCTTATCCTCCTTACCATTAAAGTCAGACACTTTTACCTGGTAATCCTTTGCTTCCTTATCAAGGGCGATCAACAGTTCTTTTCTCTGCTCAGGACTGATCTTCATGAAGCTGTTGCTGTATTTTTTCTTACTGGCTTCATTGAGCTTATCCATGCCATCTCTAAAGGTTTTTTGATCACCTTCTTCATAGCAATCATTTACCATCACCGTCATAAACTGGCCCACCTTAGCGGCTTTTGCACCCGGTGTGTTGGTTTGGGGTAAAATGGTTTCTGCTATTTCATCAAGGTAGGCCACATCATCCTGTGACCATTCACCAGGCTTTCCTGTTGAACTCTTGCAACCTGTAAGAAAACTATCTGCACCTACTAAAGTGCCGCCTAAAAGAATGCTGATATATTTTACGGCTTCCCTGCGTTCCATATTGAAAGATTTTAGAGTTTGAATTCGTTTATTATTGATATAAATGATAAGGTTATACTTTCAGGCTGTAGCCCTGCCTGTATTCACGTTTTACAAACTGGTTCACAGCATCGAAATTGGTCACTTTCATATTATCATTATCCCATAACAATTTGATATAACGGCCTGGGAAATCAAAACCTTTCTTATCTGCTTTAGGTACCCTGATGTCAAAGGCCCTGATGGCCAGGTTGGCCATTAATAAAGATTCAGTTAATGGTCCGGCGGATTCAAAAGGAGAGCTTACTTCATTCTTTCCTTTTCCTGCTATACAGGCTTCCACCCATTGTGCATAATGGCCTTCGGCACCGCCCTTCACTCTTGGATATTTCTGTTTCACTTTCACGTGATCTGTACGGGATATAGGAAGAAGCTTGGGGTTGGCTCCATAAGTGCCACACATCATCTTACCCTTTGTGCCAATGAAGAATGTACCATTGCCACCATCACCGAATGTTTCATTAGCGCCCAGTTCTTCGGGACGCTCGGGTTGAATACCGCCATCCATCCAGTGCAGTGTTACATCATGTTTGGTTTTATTGGTTTTGGGATAGTTAAGAATAACATGGCTGGAAGGAGGGCAACTTTCGGGGAAATATCCTCGTTTAAATTCATCAACATATACACTTCCAACAGAAGCCTGTACATCTGTGGCATAACTAAGGTTCAATACACGGAATGCCGGCTCGATGATGTGACATCCCATATCTCCCAATGCACCTGTTCCATAATCCCACCATCCGCGCCAGTTAAAAGGCACCAGTTTGTCTACATAATCTTTATAAGGAGCAGTACCCAGCCACAGGTCCCAGTTCAGTTCTTTTGGTACTTCGGCTTTTTGTGTGGGCCAGGGAATTCCTTGCGGCCATACGGGGCGGTCAGTCCAGCAATAAACAGTATGTACATCACCGATAAGTCCTGCATCATACCATTCCATTAGCTGGCGAACACCATCACCAGAAGCACCCTGGTTACCCATTTGTGTCACTACGTTATAACGTTTGGCTGCCTGGGTCAAAACCCTTGCTTCATATATATCATGCGTTAAAGGCTTTTGTACATACACATGTTTACCCAGTTGCATGGCTGCAAGCGCAGGAGCAGCATGGTTGTGGTCTGGGGTAGATACTGAAACGGCGTCAAAATTCTTTGATTCTTTGTCCAGCATTTCGCGCCAGTCCTTATAATATTTAGCTTTTGGAAAGCTTTTAATTGAATTGGCGGCCCTGCGATCATCAACATCACAGAGAAAAGCAATTTCTGCCTTTCCTGATTTGTAAAAATTCATAATGTCGCTTTCCCCTTTTCCGCCAACACCAATACCTGCTACTATCAGCCGGTCGCTTGGTGCAATAAAACCTTTACCACCCAACACGAATCTTGGCACAATAAAAAATCCTGCGGTTGCTAAAGCCGTATTCTTTATAAAATCCCTTCTTGAATTCTGTTGTGGTAATTCCTCGTTTTTATCAGGCATAGACTAAAAAAATTTATGGTTCAATAGGTTTATATTATGGTTTGTCTGAGCTATATAGTACCGATTGTATTTAGATATTCATCTTTTTCAATTCCTTTACGGCATGATCACAGGCCCTGGCTGTTAATGCCATATAAGTAAGAGATGGATTCACGCAGGAGGCTGATGTCATACACGCGCCATCCGTAACAAATACATTCTGCGCATCCCATACCTGGTTCCATTCATTCAACACTGAGGTCTTGGGGTCTTTTCCCATTCTTGCCGTACCCATTTCATGAATGCCCATGCCCGGGTAATAATCATTGTCATAGGTTGAAACATTCTTTATCCCAGCGGCTTCCAGCATTTCCTTGGCATCATTAGCCATGTCCACACGCATTTTCTTCTCATTATCCTTGATCTCACAGTCTATGGCAAGAACAGGCATGCCCCATTTATCTTTTTTGTCCTTATCCAATGTGATCATGTTTTCATGATAAGGAAGCATCTCCCCAAAGGCTGTCATGCCCATGGTCCATTGGCCTGGTTCGGAGAGTGCATCTTTATATTCTCCGCCAATATTTAATTCGGCTATCTCTCTTGCCCAACCTGAACGTCCGGCGCCACCCTGGTATCCAAATCCACGGATATAATCACGCTTTTCGCCATCCAGGTTCCTGTAACGCACCACGTAAATACCATTTGGTCTTTTTCCATAATAGTATTTGTCCTCATATCCATCTACGCTACCTGAAGCACCAACCCTAAAATGGTGGTCCATTAAATTGTGGCCTAATTCACCACTACTGCTACCCAGTCCACCAGGCCAGATATCCGTGGCTGAATTCATCAATAACCAGGCTGAGTTAAGGGCAGATGCATTGACAAAGACAATCTTGGAAAAATAATCATAGGTCTTATTGTCCATTGCATCCAGGATTCGTACACCTTTTGCTTTTTTAGTGTCCTTATCATAAATGATCTCTTTGGCTATAGAAAAAGGGCGAAGCGTAAGGTTGCCTGTTTTCATGGCAGCAGGCAGGGTAGCTGATTGAGTACTGAAATAGCCTCCAAAAGGACAACCCAGCCAGCATTTATTTCTGTATTGACAATTGGTCCTGTTCTCATGAGGAACCGTAATATTGGCAGTGCGCCCAATGATCATATTACGTTTGCCACCAAAGTTTTGTTTAATGCGGGCCGCTACATCTTTCTCCACGCAATTCATTTCCATAGCAGGCATGAATTTACCATCGGGTAACTGCGGTAAACCTTCTTTAGAACCACTGATTCCTGCAAATGTTTCTGCATAATCGTACCAGGGAGCGATATCCTTATACCGGATAGGCCAATCAATTGCAATGCCGTCCTTGGCATTTGCCTCAAAATCAAAATCACTCCACCGGTAACACTGCCGTCCCCACATCAGCGATCGTCCGCCAACATGATAACCTCTGTACCAGTCAAAACGCTTTACCTCTGTATAAGGACATTCCTTGTCTTTTACCCACCAGTTAAGGTTCATTTCATTCAGCGGGTAATCTCTTTTCAATACAGGATAGTCTTTTATCATTTCCTGTGTCCGTCCGCCACGATGAGGAAATTCCCAGGGAGCTTTATTGGTACTAACGTAGTCTTTTATATGCTCTATATTTTCTCCACGTTCCAGCAATAAAACCTTCAAACCTTTTTCGGTTAGTTCTTTTGCGGCCCAGCCGCCACTGATCCCGGAACCTACCACGATGGCATCATACGTATTGTCAGGCATAAAATCTTTTTAGGGTTTTCGTTTTTAAGAATAGAGTATATCGAGAAATAATGGTTACAAGTTAGGTACTTCTGTTTATTATACATCACATGTCAGTATGGCCTGCTTTAATGATTGTATCTTTTCATTGTTATCTTTTCCCGTTGGAATGAACTCCTGTGCCACATAATCTTTAAATCCTGTCTGGAGGATGGCTTTCATGATAGCAGGATAATATAACTCCTGTGTATCGTTAATCTCATGCCTGCCTGGTACACCCCCGGTGTGGTAATGACCAAAGTATTCATGGTGATTCTGTATGGTCCTGATCACATCTCCTTCATCAATCTGCATATGATAGATATCATAAAGTAGTTTAAAGTTGGGAGAGCTTAATCTTTTACAAAGTTCGATGCCCCAGTTGGATCTGTCGCACATATAATCTTTGTGATCCACCTTACTGTTCAGGAGTTCCATCTGAACAATCACTCCTTTTTTTTCGGCCAGGGAAATTACCTGCTGAAGACCTTCAACACAATTTTTTAAACCTGTTTCATCATCCATGCCTTTTCGGCTCCCACTGAAGCAGATCAGGTTTTTATAGCCTGCTTTGGCCACTAGGTTAATGTGTTCTGTATAGTTCTTTACTAACGTGGGGTGGTATTGTTTATTATTCCAACCTTCCGTTAAGCTGATCTCTGCTCCGTTACACATGGAGGAGTATATTCCATACTGCTTAAGCAGTGGCCAGTCTTTCGGGCCCACCAGGTCAATAGCCGCAAAGCCCAGCTTTTTTACTGCCTGGCATAATTCATCCAGTGAAAGAAAATCATAAGTCCACCGGCAAACGGAATGGTTGATATTTCCTTTCAATGCCTGTTTGGGTGAGGCACCGCATGTAGCAAGGCTAGCCACAGGTGCCAGGGCGATGGCTGTTGAACCCACAACAATCTTTTTTACAAGGTCTCTTCTTTGCATTTTATCTTTTATGGTCAACGTCTCAGGTAAGTGGGGTAGCTGCCAAACCTTTTTCTGCTTCTGATTCTGTAATGACTTTCTTTTTGACAGGTTTAAAAAATAAGGCGAATAATATTAATATGGCAAAAGCAATAACTGCAGGTACCATCCAGATGCTCTTCCAGTCATGACCGCCACCTGGGAGTGAATATTTTTCTGCCACCAGGCCTGCTATCCAAAAGCCTATCAACATACCTACACCATAGGTAGCCAGGGTAATCATTCCCTGGGCAGAAGAACGTATTCTTTCTCCAGCTCTCTCATCAGTATAGATCTGCCCGGTTACAAAAAAGAAATCATAGCAAACACCATGAAGTATAATTCCAAGGTAAAGCATCCACATGCCACTGCCTGTGTCGCCATATCCAAATAAGAAGTACCGCACAGCCCATGCAGCCATACCTACCAGCAGCATTTTTTTTACACCAAGGCGGGAAAAAAACCAGGGCATGGCGAAAAGGAACAGCATTTCAGACATCTGTCCAAAGGTCATTTTACCTGCAGCTCCCTTTACATTGATCTCATTTAAGTATATATTGGTTTCCTGGTAGTAGAAAGCAAGTGGTATACAGATCAGTAAGGAAGCAAGGAAAAAAATCAGGAAATTCCTGTCCTTTAACAGCCCTAATGATTCAAGTCCAATGATCTCGCCAAATGTTGTTTTGGTACCGGCTTTAGGTGGAGGTGTATTGGGCAGTGAGAAACTGAATAACCCCAGCACTACTGATAAAATGGCGGATAACCTGAATGTATTAACAAGAGTGCTTTTTTGCTCCCAGGCCAGCCAGCCAATGATCAAACCTGCAACGATCCATCCGATTGTTCCCCATACACGAATGTTGGAAAATTCTTTTTCCGGACTCCTCATTTGCTTGAATGAAACTGAGTTCACCAACGCAAGTGTTGGCATGAACAATATCATATAAACAAGGAGAATAGGATAAAAAGCACTGAAATTATCAAGGGTGGATATATAGTACATCAAAGCGGCACCAACAAGATGCAGCACACCTAATATTTTTTGTGCGGCAAAGAACTTGTCAGCGATAAGGCCAATGATAAATGGTGCTGCAATGGCACCCAATGCCTGCGTGCCATAAGCCACACCTACATTAACGTCAGAAGCATTCAGTTGAGTTTTCAGGTAAGTTCCCATAGTAACAAACCAGGCACCCCAAACAAAGAAGTTTAGAAACATCATAAGGGAAAGCTGGATCCGGGTTGACATTTTCATGCGCAAATTGTTTTGTTGAATTTGTATGTTAGACGAGAATCCTGGAAGCTGATCTTTTGAGAAAATAATTGATAACAAGTGTACGTGTAACTTCCCTTCATCGTTAGTCGCGTGCTTAAATGTACTATTTTTTAAAAATGGCGAAATAATTCTTTACCACAAAAAATACACACACATAAAAAATAGTGGTGTGCTAAGTAAATCTATGTAGAGAAGTAAGCAATTCATTCATACTTTTAGCAATCATTGAAATTATAGTGTTGTGCCATTCTATGGGCAACCTGTCATTGACATATTTTACTATTTAATTTTAAACCATAGTCAATATGAGAAAATTAAGAATGGGCATGATCGGCGGCGGAAAAGATGCTTTTATTGGAGCAGTGCATCGCATTGCTTTAAATATGGATGGACTTGTAGAATTAGTTTGCGGGGCATTGAGTATTAATCCTGATATAGCTGTTGATTCGGGCAAGTCACTGTTTTTGGATGAGAACAGGATCTACCTCAATTATGAAGAAATGATCCGCAAGGAAAGCGAAATGCCGGCAGATAAAAGAATAGATTTCGTTACCATCGTCACCCCGAATTTCGCTCACTTCGCACCAGCCATGATGGCGCTGGATCATGGTTTCAATGTGGTTATTGAAAAGCCCATGACCTTTACTTTGGAAGAAGCCAAACAATTGCAGCAAAAAGTTCAGGAGACGGGTTTGCAACTTTGCCTGACACATACATATTCTGGTTATCCCATGGTAAAGCAAGCCAGGCAAATGATCAGGGATGGAGCATTAGGAAAGATACGTAAGGTTTACGTGGAGTATGCACAGGGATGGCTGAGTAAATTAAGTGAACGGGAAGGCAATGCGCAGGCAGCGTGGAGAACAGACTCGAAAAAATCTGGGAAAGCGGGATGTATGGGAGATATAGGTACACATGCTGCCCACCTGGCTGAGTATGTATCAGGTGCAAAAATTTCAAAGCTTTGTGCTGATCTGAACATAGTAGTAGAAGGAAGAGGCCTGGATGATGACGGGGGAGTGTTGCTGAAATTTGATAATGGTGCCAGTGGTGTACTGGTGGCCACGCAGGTGGCTGCAGGGGAAGAAAATGCACTAAGGTTAAGGATCTATGGAGAAAAGGGTGGCATCGAATGGGCCCAGCAGGAGCCTAATACATTATTGGTGAAATGGCTGGATGCTCCCACACAGGTATTGAGGGCAGGGGCGGGATACACAAATCATTTATCTTCCTTTGCTACTCAAAATTGCCGCACACCTGGCGGTCATCCTGAAGGGTACCTTGAGGCCTTTGGAAATATCTATAGGAATTTTGCACTTTCCTTGCTGGCAAAACAGGAAGGTAAAGAACCATCTAAAGAAAATGCCGATTATCCCCGTGTAGAAGAAGGCGTTCGGATGATGGCTTTTATAGATAACGTTGTGGCATCATCGCAGTCTGATAAAAAATGGTATGATTTTACGGTTTGAGTAACTGGTAATATGCACCAACAAACTTTTCCAGGCAATTAATACATCATATCCAGATATATTTGGCATAAACAAAATCCTGGTGCATATGCTTGCACCTTTTAAGGAGTATGAAAACAATAAAAGGACCCGGAATTTTTTTAGCCCAGTTTCTAGGCGATCAGCCTCCATTCAATGACCTGCGCTCTATCTGCCAGTGGGCAAAAGGTTTAGGATTTGTAGGGGTGCAGATACCAACGAATGATCCAAGGTGTATCGATCTTCAAAAAGCAGCCGAGAGTAAAACTTACTGTGATGATCTCAAAGGGCTTGTAGCTGACTGTGGACTTGAAATAACAGAGTTAGCCACACATATACAGGGTCAACTGGTAGCAGTGCACCCGGCATATGATATATTATTTGATGGATTTGCACCTGAAGCATTTAGAGGCAATCCTAAAGCAAGGACTGAATGGGCAGTGCAACAAATGAAGTATGCAGCTAAAGCCTGCCAGCATTTGGGCATTACTTCCTGTCCTTCATTCAGTGGTTCTTTGCTATGGCCCTATTTTCATCCCTGGCCACAGCGGCCAGCCGGGTTGGTGCAGGAAGGTTTCAAGGAATTAGCTAAACGGTGGACTCCTATATTAAATGTGTTTGATGAATGTGGTGTAGATATTTGTTACGAGATTCACCCTTCTGAAGACCTGTTTGATGGTATAACTTATGAGATGTTCCTGGAACAGGTGAACCAACACCCAAGAGCCTGCTTGTTGTACGATCCATCTCATTTTGTGTTGCAGCAATTGGATTATTTGCAATATATAGATAACTACCACCAACGTATTCGTGCTTTTCATGTAAAAGATTCTGAGTTTCATGCCACAGGCAGGCAGGGAACCTTTGGTGGATACCAGGATTGGGTGAACAGGGCAGGACGCTACAGGTCTCCCGGTGATGGGCAGGTGGATTTCAAATCTATATTCAGTAAGCTTACTCAATATAATTATGATGGATGGGCAGTGCTGGAATGGGAATGTTGTATCAAGCATCCTGAGCAGGGGGCCAGGGAAGGAGCTGTATTTATCAAGGACCATATTATTAATGTAACTGAAAAAGCTTTTGACGACTTTGCCAAAACCGGGGAAGGTGAATCTTTTAACCGGCAGGTACTTGGATTAAATTAACCTGATCATTAAACAGAATAATAAATAGAATGAAAAAAACGATCTTACTGTTTTCCCTTATTGCCATTATAAGCAGTTGCGGAAATAACAATGAAAGCAAAAAAGATAGCAAGCCTGCAGAACAAACATCAACAAAGGCCGAAAACCCGGAAGTTGAAAAAGGTTTGAACCTTGTAGCTAAAAGTGATTGTCTCACCTGTCACCAGGTAGAAACCAAAGCTACAGGGCCCGCCTATATAGATGTAGCAGCAAAATATCCGGCCAATGATGCAGTGATCGATTCCCTTTCTGATAAGATCATTAAAGGAGGTGCAGGCAATTGGGGAACCATCCCAATGGTAGCTCATCCACAGGTAAGTAAAGATGACGCCAAAGCAATGGTTACATATATCCTTTCACTTAAAAAATAATACATGAATAAATTACCGGTCTATTTTATGGCATTTGCTTTTTCTGCCTGCACAAGTTCAAAACAATCAACTATGAATGCATCAACAAACGGTACCTCCAAAGACGAAACCGGGTTTGTCTCCCTGTTCGACGGCAAAACAACCAATGGATGGCATACCTATGGGAAGAATACAATTGGCAAGGCATGGAAAGCTGAAGACGGTGTTTTGCACCTGGATGCCGCCAGTAAAAAAGAATGGCAGACGGCTGAAGGGGGTGATATCATATCAAACGAAGAATTTGAAAACTTTGACCTCCGCCTTGATTGGAAAATATCTCCTAAAGGCAATAGTGGTGTGATCTTCTATATTCATGAAGACCCTTCAAAATTTCAATATCCCTGGAATACTGGTCCTGAAATGCAGGTATTGGATAATGGCTCACCGACACAGTTAGGACATGATGATGCAAAACTATACACCCACAGGGCAGGCGACCTGTATGATCTTCTTGCATCCAAAGATGCGGTCAAGCCTGCAGGTGAGTGGAATGCTGTGGAGATAGTAGCCAATAAAGGGAAACTGGATTTTTATATGAATGGGGAACATACTCTTTCTACGACCATGTGGAATGATACCTGGAAGCAAATGATTGCCATCAGCAAATTCAAAGGGATGGAAGGATTTGGCACTTACCAAAAGGGAAGGATAGGATTGCAGGACCATGGCAATGATGTATGGTTCCGAAACATCCGTATCAAAAAACTTTAAATGCGTTTATTCTATATTGAAGTAAGTAAGGTAAATAGCTAAAGAATTAAATCTCAATACAACACAAGGGTCCTCATGGACCCTTTTTTATTTAATATAATGTACCAGTATTAGATACTTGCTGCATTCACATGTGGCTAGACTCTATTAAGCTATGCCGGATAAAGCCTCATGGTCCAGGTATTCAAAGTGTATATAACGGCTCTTTAAAGACCCGATTCAAAGTCGGCTCAAAGGCGGCACAAAGGCGGTACATAGGCGTTGCATAATTCCAGAAGGTTTCCTTTTAGGTTAAGTGCTAAGTATAAAAAAATGAAATAATCCGGTTTTATGGGATCTGCTCTGATAATTTTTTTTAAAGTAACTATATAACTATATATAACAGGGTAAGAAATTGTTGGTTATTTGACGGAACCCGCCATGGGGGCTTCATGTACAGAACACACAATTTGTTTAAAGCTCTAGTACATTGAATTTAATTTAGTTGTACATTTTAAGGATGTGAATAAATTTTTTATAAAAAATGTTTTTGTTTCTAAAAAAAAGTTAATTTAATGGCTCAATCTTCTAATCGACACTGCTATGCGAAAATTGAAAATCGTCAAATTGACTACCTATGTAGTTGCCTTTCTATTGTTTTTAACCCCCGCATTTGCCCAGAATCGAACAGTTTCGGGAACCGTAACGGATCAAGCCGGAAAAGGTATTCCCGGGGTAACTGTTTCTGTTAAGGGTACTAACACGTCTACACAGACGGATGCAACTGGGGTTTACCGCATCATTGCAGCGGACAATGCAACCCTCGTATTTACATCTGTAGGCTATGGTGCCTCAGAATTGAAAGTAGATGGACGTTCGTCTATAGATGCCTCGCTTAGTCCTTCCAATGACAACCTTTCAGAGGTTGTTGTAATTGGTTATGGTACTGCCCGGAAAAAAGATCTTACAGGTGCTGTATCTACAGTAACTGAAAAGAACTTTAATAAAGGTGTGTATACTTCACCTGATCAACTGATACAGGGTAAAGTATCCGGAGTGCAAATAACTAATAATAGTGGTACACCCGGAGGAGCTTCAACTATTAAAATCCGTGGTAACTCGGCGCTTACAGGTAGTGGCAACCCACTGTTTGTTGTTGATGGTGTTGCCCTTGATGGCAGATCTGCCAGGCCTGGTCTTGGTGACCTGGGTGTTGGTGGAAGTAACCCCGGTACAAACCCACTGAATTTCCTTAACCCATCAGATATCGCATCTATTGATGTATTGAAAGATGCATCTGCAACTGCTATCTATGGATCAAGGGCGGCTTATGGTGTTGTAATCATTACAACTAAAAGAGGCCAATCTGGTCAGCCAAGAATTGATTTTGGAACTTCTATTGGATTTTCCAATGTCATGAAGAAAATCGAAGTTTTAGATGCCAGCCAGTTCCGCCAGGCATTAACCTATTATGGATTGACCAATGCTAATGACAAAGGCGGTAATGTAAATGCCTTTGATGAAATCACACGCAGAGGTGTGGTTCAGAATTATAATGTAGGTATCAGTGGTGGTACTGAAAATGCAAGATTCCGTCTTTCTCTTGGAGCTTTGAACCAGGAAGGTATAGTAAGGAAAACAGGTATTAAAAAGTACACTGCCAATTTTAATGCACAGCTAAAATTCCTGGAAAGCAGGAACCTGGGTTTGGATATCAATATTATTCCAAGCCAATACCAGGAAGCTATTGCACCTATATCTAATAATGCAGGATCCCGTGGAAGCTTAATCGGTAATGCACTTCAGTGGAATCCTACTGAGGCATTGATCGTAAAGAATTCCCGTGGACAGGATTCATTAAATGTTGTAAGAGGTGGTGACCTGATCAATCCACTGGCTTTGCAAAGAGCATTTGATGATAACTCCAGGGTAACAACTATACTGGCTAGCATTTCTCCTTACTTTAAGTTTACCAATTGGTTGGAATATCGTTTCCTGTATAGTATCAATTATGGTACTGGTACACGTCGCACCTCTTTACAGAACTTTATCAATTTCAATGATGTTCTGGATATTGGCCGTGCACGTATTGCCGGAGCTGAATTAACCACACAACAGTTAACACATACACTTAATTTCAACAGGGCTCTTACATCATCTCTTCATTTAAATGCTGTAATTGGTTATGAGTATACCAAATATGGCAATAAGGGTTATGATATGGGAGGTTATGGACAGGCTACCGATCCTGGAGGATTTGGTAATTATGGCCTGGATTATACTAATTATATACAGTATTCTAATCCAACCAACCGTACTATCAGTTCATTTGTAGATCCTAATTCTGAACTGCAATCTTACTTTGCCAGGACAGTATTTAATTTACAGGATAAATATTTATTAACTGCTACTATTCGTAGAGATGGATCATCCAAGTTTGGTGCAAGCAGCCGTTATGGTAATTTCCCTTCCTTTGGTGCTGCGTGGATAGTTAGCAAAGAGGATTTCTTCCCTCATAATGATGTGCTGAATACTTTGAAATTCAGAGCTGGTTGGGGTAAGACTGGTAACCAGGAGTTTCCTGCCGGATCAGCTGTGGCCCGCTGGTCATTTAATAATGGCGGTGGTTTGAACCCTAATAATGCCTTCAACGACCAATTAGGATGGCAGACTGATAAGCAATGGAACATTGGTTTTGACCTTGGATTGCTGAATGACAGGGTAAGCGTAGTTGTTGATTATTTCAACAAGAACACTTCAAAACTTTTATTCCCAAGCGAACCAGCACAGCCAGCAGCTCCTGGTGGAACAGTTAAATGGGTAAACCTTGATGGTAACATCATCAACAAAGGATTAGAAGCAGCAGTTAATGCTTCAATAGTTCAGCAGAAAGATTTTTCATGGGACTTTGGTGCAAATGCCACCTTCATGACTAATAAAGTGACAGGCTTATCCTCTTCAATCAATACAGGTGGATTAAGTGGACAGGGAAGCAGTGGAACCACTATTGAAGTGATCAGGAATAACCTTCCAATCAATGCATTCTTTACCAGGCAATACCTTGGCATTGATAAAGCAACTGGTCTTGCAAGCTATACAGAAGGCGGAGATGTATTGTATTTTGTTGGAAATCCTAATCCAAAGACATTGTTAGGTTTAAGTACAACTGTACGTTTTCAAAAGCTGACTTTGTCTGCCAATGCGAACGGTGCTTTTGGCCACCAGATATACAATGAAACATTAAATAACGTTATCAATGTAGGTAGCATCAATAATGGTAAAAACATTGCATTATCAGTTTACCAAAACCCGGTTAAAGAATCTTTTGCCAACCCGGTAACAGCATCTTCAAGATTTCTTGAAAGTGGAAATTACCTGAAATTGACCAATGCTACTTTGAGTTATGCCTTAGGTAATGTTGGTAGAATATTCAAGGGTATCAATGTGTATGTAACAGGCCAGAATTTATTTGTAATAACAAAGTTCAGTGGATTTGACCCTGAGGTGAACGTTGATAAGAATGTAAACGGTGTACCTTCTGTGGGTATTGAATATATTCCTTATCCATCTGCACGTACAGTAACCTTTGGTGTAAACTTTTCACTGTAAACTCTGTTAAACTCTAAAAAAAGACTTATGATACGTAAAAGTATATTTCTAATAAGCTTTTTCTCTCTTGCGCTGGTCAATTGTACCAAGCTGGAAGAAAAGTTCCCTGGCCAGCTAACGGCCAGCCAGGTGGGATCCAGTTCCGGCGGAGCTGCTGATGCCCTTTTGAGAGGTGTTTATAATTCTTTAAGAACAACTTTCCAGGACCAGGCCGGAGTATATGCCCTGGAAGAAATGACCACTGATGAACTGATAGGGCCAACCCGTGGTGGTGACTGGGATGATAATGGCGCTTGGCGCGTATTGCACTCCCATAAGTTTGATGCAGACCACATCCGTGTAAGGGAAGTGTTCAATGCATTGAATGGTGCAGTTTATGCAGCCACAGATATGTTGCGTTTTAATCCAACTGCCCAACAGGCTGCAGAAGCTAAAATGGTGCGTGGTTTTTCCCAGTTCATGATCCTTGATGGTTGGGACCAGGTTCCCTGGAGAGACAGGGGTGAAGGACCCAACGTAGCGCCAAGAGTTAAGAAAGGAGTGGAAGCACTTACCTGGATCACAGATACTGTTGAATCAGTATTAAATGATCTTCCTGACGGTCCGGCAAGCAAGGCTAATAAGGATGCAGCCAGGGTATTATTAATGAAATGCTACCTGAATAAAGGAGTATATGCTAATCGTGCGGCACCTACTTTTGATCCTGCAGATATGCAAAAGGTAATAACTCTTGCTGACCAGGTTATAAATAGTGGAAAGTATTCGTTTGCTCCTAATTATTTTGACAACTTTGCACCTGCCAATACCACAATTGGAAAAGAGAATATCTGGGTGCAGGAAAATGTAGGAGGAGTTGATCCGGGTGCTTCCACTGTCAGGTCTCGTTATCATAGTGTAATGCACTACAACCAGCAGCCCTCAGGTTGGAACGGCTTTTCCACTTTATCTGATTTCTATAATAAATTCGAGGCTTCAGATAAAAGAAGAGGCGTTGCCTATCCTGCGAATGATCCTGCCTATTCTAATCCTGGTAATCATGTCAATGTAGGCTTCCTCGTAGGCCAGCAGTATGATATGAAAACAGGAGCAGCATTAAAGGACAGAACTGGTGCTCCTTTGAGCTTTACCCCGGAAGTTCACATTATTGAAAAGGGCACTAACCTTGAGGTTACAGGTATCCGCCCTTATAAATATCCAATCGATTACGTACATGCCGATAATGGTTTTGTTGATAATGATTATCCATATTTCCGTTATGCAGATGTATTGTTAATGAAGGCTGAAGCTATGTTACGCACTAATAATGCTGCAGGAGCACTTACTATTGTAAATAATATTCGTGCTGACAGAGGTGCTACGCCTTTGGCTTCTTTAACTCTTGATAATTTACTGGATGAAAGAGGTCGCGAATTGTACCTGGAAAGCTGGAGAAGACAAGACCTGATCCGCTTTGGTAAATTCCTGGAGCCATGGCAGGAAAAGCCTGCAAGTGATCCAAGGTATTTGTTATTCCCTATACCTAATGGTCAGTTGGCAGCCAATCCAAACCTCGTTCAGAATCCTGGTTATTAATCATAACTTGTAATACTTTTTAAAAGGCCATTGAAAAATGGCCTTTTTTCTTTTATGAAAACGTTTCGCGAAGTTTTTGTTTTCTATTAGATTAATTGAATAAATTGCTTTCACTGACTTAGACTTTATAACCTATTTGATGTAACTGCTTGGGAACTTTGCCGGACAGATGCTTTATGAAAAAATGAAAAACTTATTCTTTCTTCCTGCCGTTTTATGTTTACTATGCTCCTGCCATAAACCTGGCGAAAAGACATTGTTTCAATTACAGGATAATACTGGCATTGATTTCAATAATAAGGTGATAGATGGCCAGTTGGACAATGGTTTTTATTTCCGCAATTTTTATAATGGAGGAGGTGTGGCCTTGGGAGACGTCAACAATGATGGTTTGCCTGATGTGCTGTTTACTTCCAATATGGGAAATAACAAGCTGTACCTGAACAAGGGCAATTTCAAGTTTGAGGATATTTCTGACAAGGCAGGCCTCAGGCAGGATTCGATGTGGAGCACAGGTGCGGTAATGGTTGACATCAATGCTGATGGCTGGCTGGATATGTACATATGCAACTCCGGTCATATGAAAGATGGCAACCGCAGGAATAAGCTTTATATCAATAACCACAATAACACATTTACCGAAAGGGCAAAGGAGTATGGGCTGGATATCTCAGGTTATTGCACACAGGCTTCCTTTTTTGATTATGACCTGGATGGCGACCTTGACTGCTTCTTGATCAACAACAGTCCTATGCCTATTAATAGCCTGGGCTATGATAACCGGCGCAATACACCTGATGCGCAATGGCCTGTAGCAAATTTTTTAAAAGGTGGTGGAGATCATCTTTACAGGAATGATGGAGGTAAGTATGTTGAAGTGAGCCAGCAAGCTGGTATTCATGGTACATTAATGAGTTTTGGCCTCGGGGTTTCTGTAGCAGATATTAATATGGACGGATACCCTGATGTATATGTTGCTAATGATTCTTACGAAAGGGATTACCTGTATATCAATCAAAAAAACGGCACATTTAAAGATGAACTTGAAAACTGCATGGAACACAACAGTTTTTCTTCAATGGGTGCCGATATCAGCGATATCAATAATGATGGTTACCCGGATATTTTCACTACAGATATGTTACCTGCTGATGATTACAGGTTAAAGACCCTGGGGGCGTTTGATAATATTGACCTGTACCGGGCACGGTTGAATGTGGGGCTCTATCATCAGTTCATGCAAAACTGTTTAATGGTTAACAACAGGAATGGAAAATTCCTGGAAACCTCTTATTACAGTGGTGTTGCAGCAACAGACTGGAGTTGGGGAGCTTTATTCTTTGATGCAAACAATGACGGGCTTAATGACATCTTTGTATGTAATGGAGTTAATAAAGATGTAACCAATCTTGACTTCATGGATTTCTTTGCTAATGATGTAGTTCAAAACATGGTGATCTCCGGGAAGAAAGAGAATGTTGATTCAGTACTAAGACATATTCCAGTGAATCCTTTGCCTAATAAGGCATTTCTAAATAAGGGCAATCTTCAATTTTCCGATGCTGGCAAGGAATGGGGATTAACACAGGAGAGTTTTTCAAATGGTGCTGCTTATGCGGATTTGGATGGTGATGGGGATTTGGATTTGGTGATCAACAATGAGAATGGGCCTGCTTTTGTGTACCGCAATAATTCAAGGGAGATAAATGGCAATGCTTATATAGGGGTGGAGTTGCGTGGCAGTGGAGCTAATCGTTATGCTATTGGCAGTAAGGTAAAGGTATATAAGGGTGGTCAGGTATATTACCGGGAGGTAGTTCCATCGAGAGGTTTCCAGTCATCGGTTGATTATAAACAGATCATTGGCCTGGGCAGGGACAGTGTGGTGGATTCTATGGTTATTGTATGGCCAGACAGGAGCTATAGTAAATATGTGCACCCGGCAGTAAACAAGGTATACAAACTGGAGCAGCCAAAGGCTGGCACAGCGCCTTTGTACGTGGAGGGGGGCTGGGGTCAAAAAGCAGTTACGCTTTTAGATACGGTGTCCACTGTGATGGAGCCGCACAGGGAGGATGATTATATTGATTTTTATGCTGAGCGTAATTTACCCGAGATGCTTTCAAGGGAAGGGCCTCATATGGCAAAGGGAGATGTAAATGGAGATGGGCGGGAGGA
>NZ_FQUU01000041.1 GCF_900129295.1 Flavisolibacter ginsengisoli DSM 18119 | reverse complement strand
TATAGAATGTTCGCTGTGATTAAACGTCAAACACCATTTGTTGAGAGCTACTTAGAAACTTTTTTGGCAGTTTGTAAACCTTAGAATACAGGGAGACAGGGAGGGGCACGGCGGGCAATAGCCGCGAATTGAGTCTGGAGTCGGGAGTAGAAGGGGAACCACGGCGACAGGGCGGCACGGAGAGGCACGGAGAGAAAGGTTTAAAAGTTGACAGGTTGAAAAGTTGAAAAGTTGTATATACTCGTCGATTATAGTAATGATTGAAATAAGTCACTATCTGACCATGCCTGTCCCGACGAATGGCGGGTCATCCTGAGGAACGAAGGATCTGTGGTGAAAGCCTAAGCGACCGTTGAAATTTTATAATCACTTTGACCTTATTAAAAAATAAACGCAGCGACATTAAATAATGGTTGCTCGAAAAGGCTTACAGAACAAATACGTCGCCTTAATGCAGTCCAAAGACCCGCCTAAGGCGGGTGACAAAGAATCATTGTTTACAGTTTGCAGTCAGTCCTAATTTCAAAAGTTTCTTTGTATAGTATAACTGTTATCACTCTCTTGTCTGTCGTCGAAAATAATATAGACTGCCATCGTTCACCCACAAGCTTGTCATCCTGAGGAACGAAGGATCTGTGGTAGCCACATAGGTGACCTTTATATAATTGAAATCTGCATGACCTAAAATAAAAAAATGTACACGCTCCTATTTATCCATGCTCACCATCGCTATATAGAAATTGCGCCGCTCAAAGTGAGGTCCAAAGATCCCGCCTACGGCGGGATGACAAAACAACCAAGTTTACATTTTGCACTCAAACTAACTGCAAAACCTTACTTTGAATTCATAGCCATAGTACATAAAACAGACTGCTATTATTCACTTCCCGTTTTGTAGGATCACCCGTCGCATGCGGGTTCTGTGGTTAAAGCATATGAAGTCTTTCTTAAAAATCTACCCGTGTGCATGAAACTCGTTGGCGGGGACGCCAACAAGAGCTGACAGTAAAGGCTGTATGAACTAAGAATCTTCAAATTCAACGAAACCAAAAAGCTCTTCAAACCTTAAGCCTGATCCAGCGCCTAATTGCGGAAATTCGATTACTGAAATCTCAATAGCCGAAGCCACCCCTCCGCAATTCAGCGCCTTTAGACTTTTCGCATAGCACGTGCCCGAACTTTGAGTCTTTAACTACACATAGTGAAGTATGTACTCAGAAAGAATGATTGTATATAAAATGATTATTGCAACCAGTAGTTATGGTTGTTGTGCGCTGGCCTGGCAAAACCCGCGGAGCGTTGGGGTTTGCCTGCCCTTTTTTTTGGTTCTTTTTTTTGGGCAAGCAAAAAAAACGAACAAAGCAAACACGCCAAAGGCACCTATTCTAAAAAAATAAAAACACATAAATCTTATCCCATATGTTAACCCAAAGAAAACGACTACATTATAATGGCAACCTACTCTTACATCTACTTGCGTTACAGTATCGCAGACAAAACAAAGCTTTTCGCAGAGGATCGCAGAAATGAGGACAACACACTTACACTTTGTCATCATTCCCTGGAACAAGTGAAGTCTATCTTATTAATATACCAGGGAGCAGGAAACTCGTTGGCGGGGACGCCAACAAGAGCTGACAGAGAGGAGACAAGACAGTTACACATTGCCATCACTTCCTGAATAGGGATTTTGCTACGAAGAGAAAACCTAAATCTTACCTGGTAACTCCCTACATCTTCACCACTTTCCCCACCCCAAAAACAAACGTAGGACTATCACCAGAATACCTGGTAAGGTCGGTAACACCAAAATAGATCACCGGCCATTTTTTGGGCAACACATACGATGTAGTGGCAGCCAGGTTGCTCCCCGTCCATTCTGCAGCCACCATCCAGTTACGTACAGGCTTGTACGTGAGGCTTCCAAAAACAGCAGTGGCCCGCCGGCCCATACCCGCCTCTACATCGTAAGGCGACCGCGTAGCAAAATTTCCCGTACCCGCCCCCAATGTATAACCGAACCTGTTGAAGTCCCGGCTCCATGCCAGGTACCAGGAGGAAGCGCCGTCAGATATGGTACGATCGCGAAACAGGTGCAGCGCCCCTGCACTCAGGCTGCCCCATTTACCCAGCGAACGGCTGGCAATAAAACTATAGGAATAATTTTTCAGCTTGGAAGCATCATTGATGTTCAGTATAGCCACCAAGTGAAACGATCTTGCGGTAATCACCAATGCCCCCGCCGATCCGTATAACCATATCGGGCTTGCTGCCATACAACTGGTTGGGTGTGCCGCCGGTTGTAATAAAGCCAAACTTGCCGGTGC
Source organism: Flavisolibacter ginsengisoli DSM 18119 (assembly GCF_900129295.1). GTDB lineage: Bacteria > Bacteroidota > Bacteroidia > Chitinophagales > Chitinophagaceae > Flavisolibacter > Flavisolibacter ginsengisoli. Next base: position 1,631 of record NZ_FQUU01000041.1, on the reverse strand, counting down.
TGCCCCAACCTGTTGGCGTCACCAGGGTAGCCACGCGGTCACCGTTCAGGATCATGCCATGAGGGTGCGGTGTATGATTATCAGAACGCCCGCCCTTACCCGGGGGCGAGGGTGGCTTATTACCCTTTGTTCCTGATTGTCCCTGCCCATAAGCAGTAATAAGAAGGAATAAGGTAAAAACTGTGAATACGCTTTTCTTTAAACCTGGTGCTGTACCATCGTGTCGTAACATAAACTACCTGTTTTGGTTATTCAATGGCCGCGAGTCCTTTGCTAGTATCCTATCTTCGATGAATGCGAACCAATGCAAAGTGACTCGCTGGCGAAGTCAATAAAAAGAAGGGTTCAGAAGATCAGAATCCACAGGAGGAACGAGGAATAGAAAGGTTAAGCATTACAATGAACTTTTCAATTATGGTCCATTTTCATCGCCAGGGAGTCTCTCTACTATGCAAGGATTTACCATTAATTATAAACGCATAACCATGGACTCGCTGCTTTCCATTCAATGGCCGCGAGTCCTTTGCTATGATCTTTATCTTCATAAAATACTAATCAATGCAAAGAGACCTCGCTGGCGAAGCGAAATATTAAATCTTAAATATTAAATCTTAAATAACTCAGGATATCGCATAACGTAAGCCGTTATTGAATTCATGCTCACTGCGTATGAACTCCAATTGAGGCAACTTCACCAATGCAGATAATGCTATACCGAGCGAAGGAACCGATAGCGTTTCCAACTCGTATTGGTCTACTGAATTGATGGTGCGGATCATGGCCGCGTCACTTGCAAATCCCACAACAGTCCTATCCAGGCTGATATTCGTGTGGTCGTTCACAAACTGGCTGATACCTGCTATTTCATTTTCCGGAACCACTACCGGCTTACCCAGCCAATATACCAGGTTGACAACTCCTTTCACCTGCCGCAGCGCCGTTAGCTCACTGGCAGTTGCCTTCACAAATACCCAGGAAGGAAACAGCACTTCCGATACCATCTTCTTCCTTCCCTGCTTTTCCACCCGGTTCATCGGGCAGGAATGTTCCAGTTTTTTATCAGCCAACCTGTCGGCCACCTTCGTTTCCCAGCGGTGACGGGTATATAGTACATGCCATTGAGGGGTCATAAAGCTTCGTTTAGTTTTGGTAATTCCAGGGGAGATTGGGAAAGGTGAAGCCTTAAAAAAGAGATAGAGACTTCTAAATATGGCAATAAAATTACATAAAGGAAGTTTTAAATATTTGTTCATTCCTGTTCATTAAAAGAGCAGAATAAGGAGGAACTTACTAAACATAACCAAATGAAATATTCGCCAGGAGGGAATGACTTTAATTTATAAATAGAAAAAGTTTTGAATGAACTGCCCTAAAACTTCATGATCCCGCTGTCAATATTTCAGTTATCTACCAGGTTAGTAACAGCTATATCCCGCCTTCTTAAAGACCCGTTACATAGGCGGCACAAAGGCGTTACATACGCGGTACATACACGTTGCATAAATAGCGTTCCCGGCGTCAAAAATCCCTGTAATATGTGTAGTTCCAAAATAGGTTGTCACTTTTTAATGTTATTCCAATAATGGTTGTCATTTTAGCAGGTACACCATTTTTGGTTTACACTTTATTCC
>NZ_FQUU01000040.1 GCF_900129295.1 Flavisolibacter ginsengisoli DSM 18119 | reverse complement strand
TACTCACCATGCCCATGGAAGAAAAGCATAATTGGATACTTTTTTCCATCATTAGCAGTAGGGTTGTAAGTTTTAGGGAAGTGAAGACGGAACGCCAGGCCTTTATAGATATAGGCCTTGTACATATCCGTATTCCAGCTCATTCTGACCGTGCGCACCCACTTTCCAATCTGGCCATCAGGTGGCTGAACGGGGGGCTTGGTAGAATCATAAGTGATCACTGGGTCATTCGGATCTAAAACACTTTGGGCACTTACAGTTTGTAGAGCAATAGCTACATAAAATGCCATCAAGAGGGCAATGCATCGGGTAAATTTTGTCATAATTAGGGGCATGTGATTAGGGTCTTGGAATTATATATAGATTAATTTTGCTTGTTATTCCTTAATAATTAAGATTATCAAAGGAAATTGGTGTTCAATTGAGGATTGGAAGGTGGAATTCAATAGGATTTAGGGCTAATAGTAGATTAATACGTCAAAATGTTACTATCAGTTGATAGTAACAGCCGAATTTGCTACATAGTAGATTTCTCAAAAATGATGCCTTTTCAAGTCAAGGCAAAAAGGGTATAGGATTTAAAACTTAAGCTGTAGATCTTGAGTTGATAAATGAATATTCAAAAATACAAAGACGGCGGTTACCGCCTTTGTATAAAAGTTTAAAGTTTAATAAATTTCCTGGATTCCATGGTTCCATTTATTTGCATCATAAGGATATATTCTCCTTTTGGAAGCATTGAAACTGAAATTACGTGCCTGCTGTTCCCTGCAGCTTTTGAAAAGGTATACTGATTTTGAACAGCCCCGGCCAAGTTCAACAGCTGTATATTAATATTACCAGAATAGGTATTGTTTAGGTCAACCACCAATTGGTCACGTACAGGGCTGGGATATACCTGTAATTTACCTGGGACAGTTGTTTCCATTACTTCACCCCTGGTATTTGAGGCTGCACGTGCTGTACTAAGGCTGGAAAGTTTGAGTTCCCACCAGTTGAACACAGGGTTACCGGAGGATTTATTGACAAGTACTTTTAGAGTTTGGCTTCCAGCTGTAAGGTTGGCAGTGACGCTTACTGTTTGCCAGGCACTGCCAGTATTGGGAACATTAATGGTGGCAAGCAATGTACCTGATTGGTTTACCAGTTGCAGCCTGCTACCTCCCTTGGTTGCACCTACCCTGAAGTTGATGGTATAGGTACCAGAATAAGTGACATCTACTGTATAATTTAATGCATCATTGTTATCCAGGGCACCTACCTGTTGACCGCCGCCAGCGTCTGTGGTTGCCGAGGTCGTTACCACTCCAGTGGAGGACGAATAACTTTCAGCTTCAATTCTTAATGAATAGGGAGGAGTCGGCTGTTGGTTTACCACTACGTTTATATCATCAAAGGCTGTTGCACCACTGTTGTCTGTAACCGTAAGGCGGAAGGAATAGCTTCCTGCAGTAAGCCCGGTCACAGTTGTGGAAGGTGATCCTGGTGAAGTAATGGTTCCCCCAACTCCTGATACTTTGCTCCAGGCATAAGAAGCAATAATGCCATCCGCATCAGTGCCACTTCCGTTTAAAGTCACAGAGTTTGTTGGTAGCGTGATGGTTTGGTCAGCCCCTGCATTGGCAACTGGCAGTTGGTTAGGGGCACTGTTGACAGTAATATTTACATCATCAGATGCTGCAGCTCCGCTATTATCAGTAACAGTCAGACGGAAGGTATAAGGACCTGCTGTAAGACCAGTGATGGTAGTGGAGGCAGAAGAAGGAGAAGTAATGGTAGCTGAACCACCTGATACTTTAGTCCAGTTGTAAGTAGCTATCGAGCCATCCGGATCTGAAGCTGTTCCACTTAAGTTGGCAGAGCTTACAGGGAGGGTAATGGTTTGGTCTGTTCCTGCGTTCACTATTGGTGGCTGGTTTACTGGTGCTGCATTGACTGTGACATTTACATCATCAGATGCTGTAGCTCCACTATTATCTGTTACAATAAGGCGGAAAGTATAGTTGCCTTGCGTAAGTCCAGTAACAGTGGTGGAAGGTGAAGAAGTGGAAGTAATGGTGCCTCCCGTACCTGATACTTTAGTCCATGCATAAGTGCTGATGCTGCCATCAGGATCTGTGCCACTTCCGGTTAAATTCACGCTATTTGCAGGAAGAGTAATTATTTGGTCAGCTCCTGCATTGGCAGTAGGAAGCTGGTTAGTAGCACTGTTTACAGTGATATTTATATCATCTGAGGCTGTAGCACCGCTGTTATCAGTAACTGTGAGCCTGAAGGTATAAGGACCAGCTGTAAGACCAGTTACCGTAGTTGAGGCAGAAGAAGGCGATGTAATGGTGCCTCCGGAACCTGATACTTTTGTCCAGGCGTAAGTTGTAATGCTGCCATCCGGGTCAGTTCCGCTTCCGTTTAAGGTAACAGAACTTGCAGGCTGAGTGATGGTTTGATCAGCTCCTGAATTGGCAGTGGGAGCCTGGTTGGTTGCAGTTGCTCCAACTAATTCCATCCAGTTGATGTTCCATCCAGCTACGGAGTTAGCCTGCAACCTTATTGTTTGGGTTCCTGCCACGAGGTTGATAGTGGTGGATATGGTTTGCCATACCTGCCAGCCTCCGGTGGTGGGAACATTGAGTGTAGACAGTACAGTACCTGAGCTATTTTTTATTAGGAACTGGGCGCCGGTATTTGGACTGGCTATACGAAGGTTAAGCGTGTAATTACCAGCCGCGGGCACATTGATAGTATAATCCATCCAATCACCATTGTCTATCCAACCCACATCCAGCGTTCCACCTGCATCAGAACAGGCTTCTGTAAGCACTCCGCTCATGGCTGTCCAGTTCTCCGCTTCGATACGGGTGCCACTTCCGGGTGCCGGTTGTGCATTTACAATTACATTCACATCATCAGTTGATATTGCTCCCTGGTTATCAGTAACTGAAAGGCGGAATGTATAATTGCCTTGTGCCAACCCTGTTACTGTTGTAGAAGGAGATGATGGAGATGTAATAGTAGCTGCACCGCCTGAAGTTTTGGTCCAGGAATAAGATGCCACCGTTCCATCAGCATCTGAAGCTGTTCCTGAAAGAGTAACACTATTGGAAGGAAGCGTGATAGTTTGATCCAATCCTGCATTTACAGTAGGAGACTGGTTGTTCCCATTAACAGTAACGGTAACATCACTGCTTGAAGATGCTCCCAGGTTATCAGTAACAGTAAGGCGGAAGTTATAACTACCCTGCACCAGGCCTGTTACAGTGGTGGAAGCTGTAGACGGAGAAGTGATGGTGGCAGCCCCACCGGTTACCTGTGTCCAGTTATAGGAAGCTATAGATCCGTCAGGATCTGAAGCTGTACCGGTTAATGTTACGCTATTAGCCGGGAGGGTAATGGTTTGGCTGGAACCTGCATTCACAATTGGTGCAACATTTCCGGAAGATCCCAGGCTGAATTCAAACCAGTTAATATTCCATCCTGCAGAAGAAGAAGATTCTATTCTTAAGGTTTGCTGGCCGGCAGTAATATTTATAGGAGTTGAAATTGTTTGAAATACCTGCCATCCGCCGGTATTTGGAATATTTACAGTAGTAAGCACTGTACCATCTGCTTTCTTTACCTTAAGCTGCGCACCGTTGACTGGTGATGCCACCCTTAAATTTAGAGTAACAGTACCGGAAGTACCTGCATTAATATTGTAATCCATATAGTCACCCAATTCGATCCATCCTACATCTTTTCCTCCACCAACATCAGATGTGTTCTCTGTCTGTACACCAAACATGGCACTGTAATCTTCTGCTTCATAGTGACCAGGCAAAATAGAAACAGGTACATGTGACCAATCAGACCACAATCCATTTCTTTGAACCCTGGCAGTGTAAACACCACCGGCAGTTGCTGTAATGGTATTGGAACTAGCACCACTTATCAGCACTCCGTCTTTTCTCCACTCGTAAGCTGAGAAACCTGCCGGAAGGCCAATGACAGCGTTAATAGCAGTTCCTGGCCAGTAGGATTTTGATCCTCCTACCTGCCATGGGTTTGAACTATAGGCCCTGTTGATGAATGGCCAGAAGTCTGGCTCAGCCCAGGCATTCCACCAGGTGCCATGACCTACACCCTGGTAAACAGTAAGTTTGAAATTAGCTCCTGCGGCTACCATGGCATCCCTTACACTATAAGTAGTGGAAGGATATGGGTTCGTATCATCAGAGCCCTGGAAAACCCAGTTGGGTGTGTATTTAATTTTATTGATGAAAGTTGGATCTGTATAGGAACTCTGGCTCCATGACATGGG
>NZ_FQUU01000047.1 GCF_900129295.1 Flavisolibacter ginsengisoli DSM 18119 | reverse complement strand
AATTTTATTCGCTTGACTTACCTTTTGAGTTGCAGATCCCTCACTAAAAGAGACCTGCGCTTGCTGTTGCTTCCAAACTTTCAAAGAACTTGCTTCCCACAACTACCCCCGAAAGAATAATAAAGGAAAACTTCTGCCAGATGATAAGAAATCGAATCTTATAAGGCCCTATCGCCTCACCTGAAATGTTATCTAAAGAACTACTAAAACCTTGTTTTTTTTCGGACTGCAAAGATACGGTTACTTTACTATTCAAGCCAAATTTTTCAGACTTATATTTCACAAAAAACTGTGAAGGAAATTTGTGTGATTTTACCGTGAACCGTTCGATCAAAAAGCGGATGCAAAGATAAGTAAGTATTTGATTACCAACAAATTAATTTACAATCCTATTGCTAAAAAAATGTAAAAGCATTTTACATTCTGGCGTTATTCATGACCGATTTTTAAAGAGCGGATGCAAAGATACGGGGCATTGGTTATTCATTCCAAATCATTTGAAAAAATAATTGCTAAATAGCTTTTAAATGCAAGCCCGGCGCAGGAAAATAATTTTCGGAAAATGCCACCCTCTTTAAAAACAAACCTTTGGCAGGCACCGAATAACCGCATTTAACTTCATTATGAAAAAAACTTTCAAAATCCTGTAAGGATAATTGCTGCCTGCCCACTTTCAACATGGACGCCGTAAGCAACCGCACCATACCTCTTAAGAATCGATTGCCTTCTATATTATAAACCACCTCCTCTCCTTCTCTTATCCATTGACTCACATTGATACGGCAATTAAAATTTTTTACCTGTGTATTGGTCTTGCAGAATGCAAAGAAATTAGTTTGATCCTTTACCATGGCCGCTGCCTGCTCCATGAGCCCAAAATCGAGCTTATAAGGAAAGAAATAGGAAGTGCCCTGCGCAAAAGGATCTTTGAACCGGTGAATACGGTAAACATATTCACGGCTTAGGGCATCAAACCGGCAGTGAGCCCCGTCAGGCATAAGGAAAAGATTCCTGATTGCTATATCCCCCGACAGTATAGCATTCATCTTGTAGACAAACTGTGGGTTAATGGCTCCATCAAAATCAAAATGGAAAAAGTTTTGGAGGGCATGCACACCAGTATCAGTTCTGGAGGAGCCTGTAAACTTCACTTCCTCCCTATGAAGCACCTGGAAAGCCTTTTCTACCTCTGATTGGATAGTAACGGCATTCTCCTGTACCTGGAAACCACTAAAGGCGGTTCCCTTATAAGCCAATTCTAAAAAATACCGGGGCATACTATTCGCCGATTAAAGCCTTAAACCTTCTGGAATAATAATCGTCTTTGATCTCCGATTGCAGGGAAGGGAAATTTTCACGATCTGAAACATGCATATAAGCTGCATCAAAGAAAAGATATTTGCCGGCTGATGTAAGGAATAAGGAACTGAGGTATTTCACCTGTTCTGTTGTATAACATTTACTCTTAAAAGACTTCATAGCCTGTTCAACCATCATTTCATCCGATTCTTCACTGGCCATATTCTTACGCAACTTAAAGAAATCGCTTTCGGAAGCCTGGGACCGACATTTTGGTTTGGCAGGTATAATGCCTCCTACCGCCCTTTCTTCTTTTGCGGGCTCTTTCTTAACCTGCTCTTCTTTTGTCTGATTAGCCAGTAATGTATCTGGGGAATTGCGTTTATCGTCTTCAGCTACTGGAACTTTAACGGGCGACTTTTCTTTTATACCCTCATTAACAGGTTCTGCTTCTTTTTTTACATCCATAAATACCACCTCCTGCTTTTTACTGGTATCAGGCTGACTGAAGATAATCTTTGGATTAGGTATCAACAGGCGGATGGTATCTACCTGGTCTCCATTTTTATCAAAATAGACCAAGCCAAAACCTTCAGAGGTGGAACTTTCAGAATATTTTTTGATAACAGATCTTTCAAATGATTCTCCTGTTTGCCCCTGCCCATTACTGCCCGCTGGTTCCGATATTGCCTCACTTTGAGCCAACCCTCCTTGAATCTTTGATTCTGTTTTGTTTACAGCATCTGTATTTTCTGTAGTCACAGGCACTGTTTCAGTTTGCTTCATGCTGGTAGATGCTATTGCTACACTATCATCATGTTTGACCGTTGTATCAATTGTTGCTACTGAAGCAGATGTACTACTTCCTGATATGTCAGCGACTGTTGATGGCTGTAAAGTTTGAACAGTGACAGGTTCATTTGCAGGCTTTTCTTCTACCCTGGAAGCTTCCTTATCCTTTTTCTTAATAACATCTTTTTTTACCTCTGCTACCGATTCAGACTTTGAAAAGACAGGAACCATTAATAAACTGGAATCACTGGAGGCTTTGGCAAGCATAGAGCTGAAGGCATCTTTTCTTGGCTCATAGGTTACATTGGCCGAACCTGGCATATGAACGGGACTTATTGCAGCCAGCGTTTCGATGTCAGTCAATTCAAGTTCATTGCCCCCGGTTTTTATAGAATATCCATGATCGTTACCCTGCACCTGTAATTGAAATCTTGCTTCTTTGCCTCCTAAAGAAGGCACTCCGATAAACATTGTATAACTACTATCTGAAAGATTGGGGAATATCAGGTAACCAGGTGAGGATGAGCTATAGATCTTATCTCCCATTCTAACATAAAATGGAATCCCATTTTCAGATTCCAGGTATATAAAGTATTGCTGTTGAGCGAATACGGAATGAATTGCAAAAAAGAAAAAAGAAGAAAGGAGCAATCTTTTCATGTATCTCAAAATTAATGGAAAACCTTGTACACCTGTGTTGGCATGAAGCTAAATGTAAAATGGCATACTAAGGGATTAAAGTAAACCTAAAAACAGGGAGAGTGAAAAATGAAACCCAATAAAGCGGTGATTTTTTGAGGAGTTGTATAACCAACTGCCCTATGAAAAAGGGGGAATACTATATAACTTCTGTTATGAACAAGCTTTTTTAAAGGTATGCAGCGCCTTTATACCGCCTCTTTAAAGACCCGTTTCAAAGCCGTTACAAAGGCGGCACAAAGGCGGTACATAGGCGTTACATAATTAAAGTAGCACGTGTGTAGTTCCAAAATAGGTTGACACTTTTTAATGTT
>NZ_FQUU01000036.1 GCF_900129295.1 Flavisolibacter ginsengisoli DSM 18119 | reverse complement strand
TGCATGTTACTGTGGCACAGCTCCTTTTCCTTACGAGTCAGGGACAAGTCTTAAACTGAAAACTAAAGTCGATCAGCATGCTGACAAGCATATGAAAACTTTGCTTGATCTTTCTGCAAAAACCGCTATTCAACATGATAAAGAACTAAGAGATTATTATTTAAAACGATTAGAAAAGGGGAAATCAAAAATGAGTACCATTAACATCGTTCGAAATAAGATCTTATATAGAATGTTCGCTGTGATTAAACGTCAAACACCATTTGTTGAGAGCTACTTAGAAACTTTTTTGGCAGTTTGTAAACCTTAGAATACAGGGAGGCACAGAGCGGCACAGGGTTTTCATACAATGGATTAAAAAGAAGAAGTTAAGGGGTTGACAAGTTAACAAGGTGAGTGAACATGCATTAAACTTATCAACCTATCAACACCTATACTTCCATAAACATATACTAGCGCTTCACGGTTACCCTTAAAAAATTGGCGGGGATAGACAAGGTACCGTTGCCGCTTTTGTTCTCTTTTATGAATAATGTCTCCAGTTCCTGTTGCAATGCTTCGGCCTTTCCATTTTTTTCTGCGGCTTCAAAGGCGTTCATAGTAGGACCATAATACTTTCTGAAATTGCTGAGAAATTCTGAGGGTGAATAATCTGCAGTGAATGTAAAAGTCTCTCTTGCGAAGCTTATATTTTCTTTTGGAATCCCCACACTGGCAAAGCGCTTTACTACCTCTGCTTCTACTCCCCATAGCATTGGGCTTACAAAGCCTTCAGGTGGAGGTGGCGTATAGGCTGAGCTGATCTTTAATATTTGTGCTACCAGTGTTGGATCGCCAGGTATCCAATTACCCATTACAATGCGACCACCCTTACGTGTCACCCTCACCAGTTCTTTAACTACATCTAAGGGACGAGGTGCAAACATGGCCCCGAAAATACTCATCACCAAATCGAAGCTGGCATCCTTCAGCCCGTTCAGTTCCATTACATCACCTTCTGAAATTTTACAACGATCAGCAACACCTTCTTTTTTTGCTCTTGCATTACCAGCTTCAACCAGGTTGTGGGCAATGTCAACACCTGTAACATTTGCCCCCAGTTTTGCCGCTGGTATGGCAGTGTCGCCATCGCCGCAAGCTACGTCCAGAACATCCATTCCTGGTGTAATACCGATTTTGGCTACAAGGGCGGATGAACTTTCACGCATAGTATCTGCTATTTTAGTGAAGTCCCCTTTTTCCCATAATGCTTTATTAGGATTCATGTTGAGTGTATTTAAATATTAATAATAAATGTGTAGGTTTTGTACTTCACAAAAGTATTAGCTCATAAAAAATATGGCTTTGCTATAAAGTCCGGATATTTTGCTCACAGGTTCAGGAAGCCGCAGTGTTTTTAGCAACCTGGGGTGAAAAACCGAAACGCTGTTTAAAGCAGCGGCTGAAATGAGAGATGTTTTCAAAGCCAGTTTCAAAGGCTGCTTCAGATACGGATTTGCCATTGTTGCTTAACAAGGCCAGTGATTGCTGTAATCTTTTTTCCAGCAGCCACTTGCCTGGTGTGCTGTTAAACTGTTTTTGAAAGTCGCGTTTAAAGGCCGATAAACTCCTGTTGCACAGAGCAGCGTATTGCTCCAGCTTAAGGTTAAAACAATAGTTGTCCTGCATTATCCTTTCCAGTGCCACAGACTGTGGTTCGTTCATCAGCGAGCAGAAATAAGAAAGTGCTTCAACATTATCGCGGTTTTCGGCAATGTTTAAGATCAGTTCCCTGAATTTTAATTCCAGCAATGATCTATCAGGTGCTGTTGTGCCGGAAAAATAGGCATACATGGAAATGAAGAAAGACTTGAGTGTTTCCGTGGACCTGATGGAAATAACCGGTTCATATTGCCGGCCAGTTTTGGCAATTGGCACCGACCGGCTTTTAAGCGTGTCACAGATGAATTGGTCCGGTATAAAAAACAACACCAGGCAAAAGCCAATATCAAAGAATTGCTCCAGGATACAGGCTCCCTTTCTTACCAGTACACAACTGCCTTCGCTTATTTCGTAGGAACCATGTGCTGTATGCCACACTTTCTTTCCCTCCAACACATAAAAGATATAGTTCTCATGACTCCATAAGCCTGCAAATTTGGTCTTCATTAAGCGGGCTTCCGGCGGACAGTTAAAAATGGTAATCAAAGATTCGCCACAGCTAAACTGTTTACTATACTCGGGATAGCATAATACACGTTCCTTAAAATTAACCATAGCACCTTTTGTTACTCATTAAAAATTATACATGTCTGAATGTCCTGGCATTTAATTATGGTACTGTTTTAGCTGATTTCCTGATTAATAATGAGCTATCTATTGCCTTTAAGCATCAGGAATATTAGGTTCTACCAGGTTAGCCAGCTTTTCCAGGGACTCCTGCCAGCCCAGGTAACACATTTCTACCGGAATGGCAGCAGGAATGCCCTCCTGCACAATTTTTATTTCAGTGCCTACTGACACTTTCTGTAGCCATACAGAGGTCACCATTTCACCCGGCAGGTTGGGATCGTCGAATTGATCTGTGTATTTTAAAAATTCATTGGGCCTTATCTCAAGGTATTTACCTCCGAAAGAATGGGCATTGCCTGTAGAGAAATTTTGAAAGGACATTCTATATATTCCGCCAACCGTTGGGTCCATTTCATGTACTGTACAAAGGAAGCCATAGGGAGGCAACCAGGCGGCCATTGCAACGGGTTCAGTAAATGCACGAAAGACTTTTTCAGGATTAGCTTTAAGTACCCTGTGTAAGGAAACACTATTATTAGCCATAAACTGGAATTTTGGTTTCGATGGTATTGACTGCAGTTCACCTACTCTCTATGAAGATACAAGAGAACCGGGATTCTTCAGATTTGAAAATTGATGAGGAGGTACTCTGATGGGAGAAGAATTTTACCACAAAGAATTTTAGCACAAAGGGGCAGGTATTTTGACTTTTGGTTCATTCCTTCAGCAGTATTATAATTACAGAACCGATCATCATTATTGCCGCGCCAAGAAGCTTCTTACCAATATGTTTTTCTTTAAAAATGCGGTGACCGAGAAACACACTGATAAGAGTGGATAGCTGGAACAATGCAAGGGCATATCCAACCGGCATATGGTCAAAGACATAGAGCGTAGTCAACTGCATAGTGCCAATACAAAGGATGAGTAAAATAAAAGGGGTGAAATCCCTGGTAATAGCAGGAGGCCGTGCCCCTGTGATTTGTTTCCTGGTTATTGTCCATAATATGAAAGACAATGCAGCACCCAGCAAGCACCAACTGAGAAAAGAGGTGAATACATCAGATGCAATGATCACCTTTTTGATCAGGACAGCTTCTATGGCAGTAAGCAGCATAGCCCATAAACGGAATTGTATTTCCTTCTTTCCCAGCAGCGCCCAGGAAAATCTTTCCTCTGTAGTGTCCAAAACAAAATAACTGCCGGCAATGATCAGCACTGTTCCTGCAATACCCCAGGCATTCGGCATCTCGGCAAGAAGAAAGATGCCAACGATGATGCCCACAACAGATTTATAAGCATTGATGGGACCCAGCACCGACAGGTCACCTTTTTGCAGCGCCATCACCAGGAAACCATTACCCATTGAACCCACAATAGCACCCAGTACAGCAAAGATCCAGAACTGCGCAGGCAATTCTGACCAGTGAACACGGAAAGCCAATGGAATACAAAGAATGGCCAGCCCCAGGTAGGTAAAGAAATTTACTGACAGCGGATGGTGTCCCTTCGCGGTAAGGGTTTTCTGAAATACATTGGCTACAGGATTGGAAAGAACCCTGAGTAAGACAGCTATTGAAGTAAGCAATACTATTGACAAACGATTATGCCGGTTTTATGGTTGGAAGTTACATGCGTATAGTAAAAGGATGATGGCATGTATTGTGAATTGATCACCATCCACAATGAAAAACCAACCACTGTAATGTTTTCCCAATCTGAATCAAATAACAACCGACCATTAGAGTGATTGCAAAATATTGGTTGCTTTTCGTCCTAACGAACAAGAAACAATAAACAAGAAACAGTAGTTTCTAGTCCAGGAAGATATCCTTCATCAGTTTTCCTCCCGGAACAACTGAGTATTTCCTCAGGTCTGTTATTCCTTGCTCCTGCAATACCTGTTCATCGATAAAATAATTGCCTGTACATTCCGCTGATGGACTGGAAAGAATATAATAGGCAGCATCCGCTACGATCTCCGGCTTGCGACTCATTTGCATCACCATATCACCACCTAAAAGATTCTGCACGGCAGCAGTGGCAATGGTGGTCTGTGGCCAGAGGGCATTGGCAGCAATGTGTTGGTCTTTTAATTCCTCTGCCAGCCCTACAACGATCATACTCATGCCATACTTGCTCAACGTATAGGCAAGGTGCTGTCCCAGCCATTTAGGATTGAGGTTGAGTGGCGGCGACAAATTCAGTATATGTGCGTTGGTAGATTTCTTTAAATGGGGGATGCAGGCCCGGCTCATAAAGAAAGTGCCCCGCACCTGTATCCCCTGCATCAGGTCGAAGCGCTTGGGTTCTGTGGCTTCCGTTGGGGTAAGGCTGATGGCGCTGGCATTGTTCACCAGGATATCTATACCGTCAAATTGATTCACTACCTCTTCTACCGCCCTTTCTATTTGATCTTCAAAACGGATGTCACAGGCCAGTGGCAATACCTTTACGCCAAGGGCTTCTATTTCTTTTGCGGCCGTGTAAATGGTGCCTTCCAGCTTTGGATGTGGCTCTGTGGTCTTGGCGGCAATGGCTATGTTGGCGCCTTCACGGGCAAGCCTCAGCGCAATAGCCTTACCAATACCACGGCTGCCACCGGTGATCAGTACTGTCTTTCCTTTCAGCGATATCCTTTCTTTTCCTGTTGTAGATGCCATGCTATCAATTTCTTTGAAGCTATCAAAATATCAGTTACAAACAAAAGCCCCTTTGCAGGGGCCTTATCATTAATAAGCCGGAAGTGCAGGCTTCGTCTTCATAATATCATCTATTCTTTGCATTACTTCAGGTGTCAGCTTAGGCAATACTTCCAAAGCCTTCAGGTTTTCCAGAAGCTGCTCCTTTTTGGTTGCTCCCAGGATGGCTGTGGTCACATTGGGGTTTTTGATGCACCAGGCAATGGACATGGTGGACATAGGTGTGCCCAGGTCTTTTGCTACGGCTTCCAGTTGGCGCACACTGGCCAGCTTCTCGTCTATCATCAACTGGTCTTTCAGCCAGTCGAATCCTTCCAGTGCGAGGCGGCTGCCTTCAGGAATACCATTGTTGTATTTACCGGTAAGTAAACCTGAGGCCAGGGGACTCCAGATGGTAGTGCCCATACCTACGGAGTTAAAGATGCCAAGGAATTCATTTTCCAGCTTGTTCCTTTCAAGCAGGTTGTATTGAGGCTGCTCCACGGAAGGTGGAATCAAACCATATTGTGCAGCCGCCCTGTGGGCTTCCATGATCTCCACCCCACTCCATTCGCTGGTGCCCCAGTAAAGTATCTTACCCTGCTGAATCAGGAGGTCCATGGTCCATACCACTTCTTCAATCGGTACATTTTTATCCGGGCGGTGACAGAAATAAATATCGAGATATTCTGCCTGTAAACGTTGCAAAGCTTCATGGCAGGCTTCCACCAGGTGTTTGCGGCTAAGACCTGCCTGGTTAGGTTTGTTATCCTTACCCCTCCAGCCAAAGAAAGCTTTGCTGCTCAGGACATAGGAGGTACGGTCCCAATTCTTTTTCTTTAATACACGCCCCATCAGCTTCTCGCTTTCGCCAAGCGCATACACTTCGGCGTTGTCAAAGAAGTTGACGCCTGAATCATACGCGATGCCCATGAGTTCATCGGCAATGGAATCGTCAATCTGCTTGTGGAAGGTCACCCAACTGCCATATGATAAAACACTGAGCTGCAATCCTGTTTTTCCCATTCTTCTGTATTCCATAATGTATCTTTTAAGTGCGTAAAGGTAGGATGCGGGATTGAACCACGGCTTCAGAACGGCACGGAAGAGCACGGCGAAGAGAATATCGAACAACAGAACAAGGAATGATGAAGTGGCTTAGGTCTGAGTGGCTTAAATATAGTAACCTTATTAAGGCATGTAGAAATGCTCAATGAGCAACGCACAATGCTCAATTTTCAAGTGAGAAAAGAACTAAGATTGGAAGGATTATATAGGATTATTGAGGAGGATAAGTGTCAGTTTTCTCAAAATCCTGGACCGCGAGTATGCTCATCCAAGTGTGTCAATTTATAATTTCTTAAATTGATATTGCCATGGAAGAAAAGAAGTTTGATTTTGAAGCTTTTGTTCACCAGGCTGGTGAGCAGCTTCGTTCAGGAAAGCCTTTTACCGGATCAGATGGAGTATTTACCCCGCTTTTAAAGCACATTTTAGAAGCTTCGTTGGAAGGGAAACTGGACGCTCACCTAAGTGAAACACGCAAAACAGAAAAGAACCGGCGTAATGGCCACGCACAAAAAAATATTCAAAGCTCGTTAGGCGGCTTTGATATTTTTTCGCCCCGCGACCGTAATTCCACCTTCGAGCCTCAAATGATAGGCAAAA
>NZ_FQUU01000038.1 GCF_900129295.1 Flavisolibacter ginsengisoli DSM 18119 | reverse complement strand
TCCTTCTTGTCCGTATGAAGCCAAACTAAAAACCAATAAAAATGTCGTGAAAATTTTTTGCATATTAGGGTATCAAAATTTATTGCCTACAACGAACAGGGCTTGCCGATGTACCGGCATTCTTATTCGTTCGCTTGGAAAGTTAGATAAAGTTGAATAAAGAACAAATGATGATTAACTATTGGTCAGCCGGTATATTGGCAAACTTTTGTTGTACGCCTTTGGTCGTTCGCCAAATTCGCACAAAATGCACCAACACAAAGATGAAGTAAGCAATAGTAAAGAAAATTAAAATTGAAGTTCTGCGACCACTTTCCTCTTCATTGATATCGTCAAGAGGAATGTATGATGTGTTGCCAACTTCAATTCCATACACTTCGATTTTGTCTTTGTTCTTTTTGTCAAAATAGTTGTTATATCCTTCTTTATCAGTATAGATTTTCATTACCAAGTCGCTATATTGTAATGTGTCGTAAAGCCTTGAAAAATCGTTCACGGCAAGATATCTCGAACTAGTTATCCAAAATGTCTTGTATGTCTCGTCGCCAAACTGAATGGATTTTGATGATGACTTTCCTCCTCCAATAATATAGGCTCGACTTAGCATTCTTACACTGTCAATATGAAACAAGTCCGATTTGGTCAGAACATATGATTTATTCAACAGTACTATAATTTGAGAAATGCAAATCGCCAGGTAAATTATTGTCGCCGAGCCAAGAATTAAGAGGTTCGAAGGTTTCAATAGCTTTTTAATTCGGTCTTGTCTGTTCAATATTTAGTTAGTCTTTTTCGATTTAGGAGTGGCCACTCAATTGCGTTCAACGTTAAAGTGTTTATGAAGTTGTGGCATTTGGAAAACGTCAGTTTCAATTAACCACAGAAGCAAAATAGTGATTTATAGTTGAATGCTCCAACGTCCCGCCACAATTTTATAAACACACTGTTATGGGCACACCCGGCTTTTTCCGGGAAACTTGCCTGAAGATAATAATCGCTTTTGCATTTTGACCTGGAATTAAGCCTGTCTCAAACCAGTAAGATTTTTTATGTACGAAACCTTTTTGAAAACAATGATCGCTTTTGCATTTTGATGTATGCTTAAGGATGTCTAAAATTAGTAACGTACTGTTGCACCGAAAACTGGTTGCGAATAATTACCGACTTTGCAATTGCTCTGCAGTAAAACTGATTAAAATGAGTGAAGTACATTTACACCGAAACCGGTTTGAAAATAATAATCACTTTGGCATGTTGACCTATAATTAAACATGTTTAAAACCAGTGAAATTCTCTGTGCACCGAAACTGGTTTAAGATCAGTTAGCAGCTTTGCAATTTGTCCTGCAATACGTAATGCTTACATAATCAAAGTACTTATTTTTCCCCTCTGCCGCACGCTGACTGCAAAACCCGTCAACGGGTTGCCCATAACGAATAGCGCTTTAAGAAGGGCGGGTATTTGGAAATATGTCGCTCCACGTTTGCACTAATGCTGATTGATTATTTATTGTCGCAAAATAGCACTTCTGCCCGACTTTTTGAAAGCGCCTGTTAGCGGTAGTCGATTAACTATGCGACTAATTTTCTTTGTAAAGGACAAGCGGTTCCGACTTATCAACAAGAGTAACCTTCTCTCCAACATTCTTAGTCATTTCTTTTTCAAATTTCCGCATATTGAAATTCGGTTTCCACACCAAACTGTCACCCTCGATGTTGAGGACAAATGTTTTTTCCGGCCTGTACTTCTTTTTTGCTTTTGAATATTTCGGTTTCAACTTGATTTTATCACCTATCCGTTGCCATTTACCAGTTTCAGTCACTAAGGTATCTTTCCTTGATGACTTCATAGTATAGTTACCATCTTGCTTTAAATCGAGGTGAAAAGCTATGATAAGCGTATCTAGAAGCATTCCTGAACCTTTGTACTTACCGTAGACCGAACTTTGTCCAAAGGCGAATTGTCCACAGAGTAAAATTGCTATGAAAAGAATTTGTCTACCCATAAAATGAACCAGATTACCGCTAACGAGATATGGCTTGCCGATGTATGGGTATTTGAAAAACTTCAGTTTAGCATTTCTTTTTTCGTAAAATAGAAATAAAAAGTTGAATATCTATTCGTCAGCCCATATTTCGGCAAACCGATGTGCTTGTTGCACAACTCACATTATGTGAATAAAAATAGTTGTTTTCTGCTATGCTGGAATAGTAAATTAAGATATGCAGGGACGAAAGCAATACGCAGAGAAACTCTTTACTACATTTCAGTTAAGCAACCACGTTCCAGAGGATAACTTTTATCGCCGACTAAAGGAAGGCCTGGACCTTCAGTGGTTGTATAAGAGCACTAAAAAATACTATGGCCGTGAAGGACAGGCATCCATTGATCCTGTGGTTTTCTTTAAGCTCATACTGGTTGGTTATTTAGAGAACTTAAACAGTGATCGCAAGATCATTGCCCATTCTAAGATGCGACTGGACATTTTATTCTTTCTGGGCTATGATCTTGATGAAGAACTTCCCTGGCATTCTACAATTAGCAGAACAAGAGCCCTGTATGGCGAAGAAGTCTTTAAAGAATTATTTTCTAAAGTACTTAGCCTATGTGTGCAAAAGCAAATGCTCTCTGGCAGAAGACAGGCCATTGACTCAGCTTATATAAAAGCCAATGCCTCGATGGATTCTTTAGTAGAAAAGGACATCATTGAAGATGGGGAGCATTATCTTGAGGAACTGCAGCATGACGAGTATGGAAGGGTCATTGAGCAGCATCAAAATGTCATGAAGGATGATCGCGACAGTGATACCATCACAAAGAGCAGAAGCAACAGCACACAGCAGCATCACAGTTGGAAGGAAGAAGAATATAAAGACATGCCCAAGGGCAAGTCCTTAACTAAGACAGCAGACGGGGATGACTCCGAAGAGCGTCGCCCGAAGTTTGTTTCCAACCATACCCACTTTAGTACTACTGATAGGGATGCGAGAGTATAGGTAAAGCCTGGCAAGCCGCGACAGCTAAATTACTCCATGCAAACAGCAGTAGACATGAGCTCTCATGTTATAACCAACATAGAAGCCCATCTTGCCGACAGAAGAGACAGCGAATGTTTGGATCAGGTTCTTGCTAATACCATCAACAATTTAAAACAACATGATCTCCACGTAGAAGAGATAGCCTGTGATACAGGCTACAGTTCAAGTAAAGCACTGAAGGCTTGTGTTGATCATAACATTACTGCCTATATCCCCAACTTTGGCCAGTACAAAGCAAACCGGGAAGGATTTATTTATAATGAAGAAGATGATCGCTACACCTGTGACGCTAAAGGCGTCCATCTACCCTATAAAAAAACTTACCAGGATAAGAAAGGCTATTATAAAAAACAGTACCGCTCTTCTGCAAAAGACTGCGGGCATTGTCCCTTACGAACTACCTGCATCGGTGGCCGTGCTGACTATAAAAAGATAGAAGACACCGTAGATAAATACTTATATGATCAAATGCATCAAAGGCTGCAAACACCTTATGCAAAAAGAATGAAAAAGCTTAGGCAGGCAACCGTTGAACCTGTACTTGGTACCCTCATCAACTTTATGGGCATCAGAAGGATCTGGACCAGGGGTCTTAAGAATGCCAATAAGTTTATGCTGGGTGCAGCTGTTGCCTATAACCTCAAAAAATGGCTGAACTACACTGAGCAAAAAAGAAAGACAGCGGTAATAAGTCTGAAAATGACTGCAGAATGCCTTTGTTTTTGGTTCTTTGCCGCCTGCTACTTTATACAGCAACACAATAAAAAATCTTCCAACCTTTTTATCACCTATTGAAATATAAAAACAGATTACAAAATCGGCTTACTTCATCTTTTGGAAACTAGTTGTGCAACCGCCACCGATGTTAGTGGCCGCCGATGATATTAGTTATGTTTAATCAAAAAGTTCATTCCAGCCGATACTCCAATTTCTTGTCACAAGGTTTGGGTTTTGAAGTTTTGTATCAGTAATTATTGTGTCAATTGAATTGTCAAAAGGAATAGGAAATAGCCGCACTTTTTGTCTTTGGTTATGAAAGTCCCTGTAAACAATGACGTATGACTTATTGCCACGTCCTCCAATAGCGGAGTATAGAATTTTGTCAATCTTTTCTACTGGTATTTCAATCTCTGTCTGTCTTTTTGTATCAACTACATATAAGATTTGCTTTATGTCATCATAGTCTATTCTTTTTCTCGTATAAACAAAGACGAGAAGTCCTGTCAATACTATTGTCCCTAAAGACAGTCCAGTGATAGATTTCTGCGAGAATGTGTCATTGCCTATTTCTCTTATTGTGCTAAAAACAATGGAAAACAGACCAATAAAAACAAACACTTTGGTCAATGTAAACTTTGTTGAAACTCTATATCGGTTTGAATTGTCAGTTGTCACGAATTTGGTTGATTATGTATTTTGCCTACAAGGTTGCCACTAACGGCCAGGTATTGCCGATGGTGGGGAATTTTATATTCGTCCGCCCGAACTGCTGCCTTGCTTTTTGATAAATTTAAATATTAAGAACTAAAG
>NZ_FQUU01000013.1 GCF_900129295.1 Flavisolibacter ginsengisoli DSM 18119 | reverse complement strand
AACTATAGATAATATAGAAGTAAAACATAAATAGAAAGCCACCCGAAGGCGGCTTTAAAGCGTGGAGAATATCGGAGTCGAACCGACGACCTCTTGCATGCCATGCAAGCGCTCTAGCCAGCTGAGCTAATTCCCCTTTGAGGGTTGCAAAAATAGGGTTTCAATTGATATTCTTAAAGATTGATGGTATAATAATTTATATATTTTTTCAAAAGCGGATCATGCAGAAAGGAAAAGAACCACGCAAGCAAAGACCCAGGCAAAGCCAAGGTATGCCAGGATTACAAGCAAAAATGAATCCTCAACCCAAATCATTAAAACCACAACCTAATCAAAAGCTGGGCGGCAAAGTAGCTATTGTAACAGGCGGTGATAGTGGCATTGGCAGAGCTGTTGCACTTTTATTTGCTCAACAAGGTGCTGACGTCAGTATTTCCTATTTGCCCGAAGAGGAAAAGGATGCTATTGAAGTTCAAAGGTTAATAGAGGAAGAATTCAAACAAAGATGTTTATTACTGGCTGGAGATATAAGAAAACCCCGTTTCTGTGAAAAGATTATTACCGCAACGATAAAAGAATTTGGAAAGCTAGATATTCTTATCAATAATGCAGCAACCCAGACAGAGCAGAAATCCTTAATTGATATAGCTGACGAACAATTGTATGAAACATTTGAAACCAATATATTTTCCATGTTTCGCATTACCCGCGCTGCATTGCCCTATTTAAAAAAAGGCTCGAGCATCATCAATACTACATCAGTTACAGCTTATAGGGGTAGCAGTGAACTCATAGATTATTCAGCAACCAAAGGGGCAATATTAACATTCACCCGAAGCCTGGCTCAAAACCTGGCCAAAAAAGGAATACGTGTGAATAGTGTGGCGCCTGGACCAATTTGGACACCACTTATATCCGGGAGTTTTAAAGGGAAAAAAGTTGCCGAGTTTGGAAGCGATGTTCCATTAGGCCGAGCTGGGGAACCTGCTGAAGTTGCTCCCTGTTACCTTTTTCTGGCTAGTGAAGAGGCATCTTATATGACCGGACAGGTTTTACATCCTAATGGTGGTGAAATTGTAAATGGATGATCAGGAATTAATGCAAATAAATACTCTTTAAAAGGCATTCAGGCATACTTTTAGTGATTTACTTATTAAGTTCTTTTCTCTCATGGGGTGGTTAATCTAATTAATCTGAGAACATACCCATTGAACCTGATCCGGGTAATTCCGGCGAAGGAAGAGAGATAAAAGGTTCTGGCTTTATAGTCGGAGCCTTTTTCTTTTATATCACAAGCATTCTTATCTGTTTTTACAACCTATCTTTCAATACTCAAAATATCCCTGATGTTCAAAACTGCTATAGAAAAAGTAGGACAGTTTACAAGGCCTATTCACTTCATCTCAAATGTTTACGGAGAACAAATTGTGAGGCCTGGTGCAGCGACTCTTTTTTTTGTTAATGCTGATGGTGTAGCCATCACATGTAAACATGTTACTTCTCTCATAAAACAATCGGCAGAGATTACCCGGCAATATGAAAACTTTCAAAAAGAAAAAGCCATATTGCAAAAATCCGGCTCTTATAATAAAAAGATAAAAGAATTGAAAGCAAAATATGGATATGATAAGCCTAATAATGCTTGCCAACTTTTATATCAAATGGTTGACTGTGTAGACTTGAAGACCATAGATGTTTTTGAACATCCTTTGTATGATCTGGCTATTTTGAAAATGAAAGATTTCACAAAAACGTATTATACCAGCCATGCTACTTTTGCCAAAGAAAGTAACGAACTACAACCTGGCGTATTCTTATGTCGTCTTGGATTTCCCTTTCCAGAATTCACCAATTTTATTTTTAATGAGCAGACTGAAACAATAGGCTGGAATAATGAAAATATCAGAATGGTTCGGTTTCCAATAGAAGGAATGGTAACCCGACATTTTGGAGACAGGAATGGAAATATATTTGGAGTGGAAATGAGTACCCCGGGTTTAAAGGGGCAAAGTGGAGGCCCCCTTTTCAATTCAGATGGACTAATCTATGGTATGCAAAGTATGACGAACCATTTGCATCTTGGTTTTGATATGAATAACCAGGAGATGTATTCTGAAGGAAGAAAAATAAAGATTACAAATCAACCATTACTTCATGTAGGCAATTGTGTTCATGTTGATATCATTAAGCAATTTTTAAGGGAACATAATGTAGTTTTTTTTGAAGCTTAATAATTTAAATTATTTCAAAAAGCCTTTAATCAACAATACATATTCCCTGGCAGTAATGAGTAAATCTTTCATATATCCACCACCCCAACATAGGTTGGATGGGATAGCAGGCAGTTCTACAATTGCAGATCGCTGGCCATCTTTATCAAGAATAATTAATCCATCTTTATTGCATAAATAAATATTACCATTCCGGTCGCATTCTATCCCATCACTATTTTCTTCTGCTAATATCTTTTCAAAAAGATTATTAGATGTATCATATATGGATATAAACTTTTCAAATGGTTTATTGGAGCATATAAATAAATGTTTTTGATCATGAGTCAGGCATACGCCATTAGGGTATTGGTATTTGTCACACACCAATTGTATATTTCCATTATTCCAACAATATACACCAGCAAAAGATTGAAACTTTGAAGGGTTTAATTTCCCATCTTTTAAGCCATAAGGTGGATCACTGAAATATAAACGTTGATCATTATGAAAAACCAAATCATTAGGACTATTAAAAGGCTTATTTTCAAATGAAGTGATAAATGGACTTATTTGATGTCCATCATACCTGGCAATTGCATGGCCACCATGCTGACAAATAAGCAATTTTCCGCTGTTATCATATGCAAGCCCGTTGGAACCCGCTTGCCCTGGTTTCAAATCGGGATCTTCTGGATTACCGGTCCCGGCATCTTGCAAGAAAACCTCCTTATCACCTTGTGGGAGTATTTTATAAATAACATTTGCGGTTGTATCACTAAAGAGGTAATAACCTTCCTTGTTCCAGACAGGTCCTTCAGTAAACAAACAATCATTTGTAAGGATCTCAATTTTGAATTCTTCATTTATAAATTCCAGGCTATTCTTATTATAGAGGGTAAGAGCTTTATTCATTTCATTTCATCAAGGAAGCTAATTTACTTAATACCTTGTCAAGGTCTATACCTTTTCCCAACACAGGTTTAAACAGATCACCTTCAATTTTTAACCTGTCCCAAATATTCCTTGCATTATATGTTGTAGGTGTTAACCCTTTTTTTACTTCACTCCAGTCGAGTGGCGTTGATACCGGCACTCCAGGCTTAGGCCTTAAAGAATAAGGAGCTGCTGCGGTCTGAGTCTGCCTGTTTTGCAGATAATCCAAATAAATCAATCCCTTTCTTTTGGCAGGGCTGCGCTCTATGCTGGTTATATCTGGCATTTCCTGGTGCACCATATTAACTACCAATTCTGCCAACTGCTTTGACTGATCATAATTATACTTTGCGCCTAAAGGAATATAAATATGAATACCTGAAGAACCCGAGGTCTTTACATTACTTTTAGCACCGATAGCATCTAATATTTTACGAACAACCTGTGCTACATTTATGACCTGGTCAAAACTATTAGTCTTATCAGGGTCAAGGTCTATAAGACACCAATCGGGATTTTCCCAACTTTGCGATCTTGAATGCCATGGATGCATTTCTATACAACCCAGGTTAGCCATATAGATTAATGTTGCCTCATTCGAGCAAACCAGGTATTCAACAGTTGCGTTTGTTGATTCACTGAAATCATCATGTGTTTGCATCCAATCCGGCACTTTTCCCTTTACATCCTTTTGGAAAAAATTAGGTCCGTAAATACCATTCGGGTGGCGATTTAAAGACTGGGGTCTATCTACCATATAGGGCATTATAAAAGGTTCCATCCTGAGGTAGTAATTGACCATATCTCCTTTTGAAAACTTCTCCTTTTTCCAATATTGTTTGTCGAGGTTCGTAAGTTTTAATTCGTGACCATTTATCGTTATTAATTGGTCGGTACCTGCATCTATATCTACCTGTATATTATTGGGACGAAAACTTACCGGGCTTTTTTTTTGAGCCTTCTTTGATGTAGCCTTTGCACCTGCTTTTTTGGTATTCGTCTTTGAAGCATCCTTTTTAGGAGCAGATTTCTTTGAACTTGATAGTTGCGCCATATTTTTAGGTTTTTCGAATATTACATCTTTTGCCTTTTTGTCATCACGCAATCCCATAAAAATAGGATGACGAGCCATGCGATCTTTAGTCCACTCAGAAAACTTAATCTCACAGACCAATTTGGGCTTTACCCATGTAGGGGGCATATTTGTTTTTGGCTTTTTGTCAAAGGGCGACTGGTCAACAATTAATGGCTGCAATTTTTTATGAACTGCTTCAAGACTTTTTCCATTAAAACCACTGCCTGTATGACCAACATATACAAGTTCTTTACCGTCATATACTCCTAACAATAAAGATCCAAAGAACTTCCTTGTATTCCTGGGCTGGGTAAATCCTGCAATTACAACCTCTTGTCTTTGATTAACTTTTATCTTTACCCAATCATCGCTTCGCGTGGCAATTTTGTAAGTGCTGTTAGCTTTCTTAGCCATAATACCTTCAAGCCCTTGCTTTAAAGCTATTTTGAAAAAATCTTCTCCTTTTGTTTCTACGTGATCACTGTATTTTATTATTGGGTCATTTTCAGGTAATAACTCCTTTAAAATTCTTTTGCGCTCAACAAGGGGCAGTTGAGTAACATCATACCCGTCGAGCCAAATAATGTCGAAAATAAAATACTGCAATTGGGCAGGAGTATTTTGCCAGTTTTGCAATAATTGGAATTCAGGAGCACCCTTTTCATTAACAGCAACAATTTCTCCATCAAAGACTGCTTTAACCTGAAGCTTACTTAAAGCATCTGAAACAGGTGCATATTTATCAGTAAATGACTGCAACCTACGTGATGCCAATTCAACTGAAGATCCATTACAATAAGCAACTGCTCTATATCCATCCCATTTGATCTCAAAAATCCACTTATCATCATTAAATGGTTCTGTAATCAATGTAGCAAGCATTGGAACAACATCAACAGGCATAGGTGCTTTTACAGCCTTATCTTTATTGTCACCTAGTACCTGAAGAACTTTAAGGACTTTTTTTTTACCATGTATAGGTGAGGTACGAGCTACTTTTGTTGGACGACTATTTGTAGCAGGTTTCTTTGTCGGAGTTGCTTTCTTCTCTTCCAATAAACTAACCTTCTTTCTTGTTGCTTTTTTAACCAATGCTTCAGGGTGATTTGGTACTGTCCCATTTTCTTCAGCAATCTCTGCTATAGTCTTTCCAGATAAAACGGAAGTATTTTGCTCCGTAATATCCTTTTCGTTAGCATATTCATCTTTCTTTTTAACCAGGATCCAAGATCTTTCCCCTCTTGACTTCATTAAAAACAAAGCATATTCACCATTTAGTTTTTCACCATGTAATACAAACTTTAAATTGCCGGAATGTAATTGATGCAACAACATCTTTTCCTTTTCCTTGCGGCTTAAACCTTCGCTGTTAATTGGTTCGTATGTACCTTCATCCCAGACGATCACAGTCCCACCTCCATAGTTGCCTTCTGGTATAATGCCCTCAAAGTTTCTGTAATCAAAAGGATGATCCTCTACTGCCATAGCAAGACGTTTATCCGCTGGATTTAAAGAAGGCCCTTTGGGTACTGCCCAACTTTTTAAAACGCCTTCCATTTCCAGTCTGAAATCATAATGCACATGCGAAGCATCATGTTTTTGTACTACAAAACGCAAAGACCCCTTAGAAGACTTTTCTTTTCCTTTGGGCTCAGAGGTCTTATCAAAATGACGCTTTTTATTATAAAGGGATAAGCTCATATTGATATACCAGGCAAAAAACTTATGCCACTAAAACAATGAATAGATTGAGAAGTAATATTCCGGAATACTCATTCTCTTCACCTTCAACTATTGAAAATATTGATACTATAATTAACTTAGGTATGGGCACAAAAAAGAGCCCATGTTAATGGGCTCTGGATATATATTGAGCACTATTAAGCTGTTTTCTTTTTTGTTTCCAGGCTTTGTTTTAATACTTCCATCAGATCTTTGACAGTTGCAGAAGCTTTCTTTGGTTCCGCTATATGTATTGCCTTTCCAGCCGCTTTTGCCTTTATCACCTTCTTCAATTCATTAACATAAGTGTCTTTAAAGGCTTCGGGTTTGAATTTTTCGGTAAGCTGATCAATAAGTTTAACTGCCAGATCCAATTCCTTGGAAGTAATCTTATTGGATTTAGTTGCTTCCACCTCGGGAACTTCCCTGATTTCCTCATGATATCTCATCTGGTTCAACAATAAAACCCCATCCCGAACTTTTAAAGCACAAATATGTTGTCGATTACGTAACATAAATTCAGCTAACCCAACGGTTTTGGTTTCTTCCAGGGCTTTAATTAATAAATTATATGACTTAGAAGCGCCTTTATCAGGAGTCAGGTAATACGGCTTCTCGTAATAAATAGGATCTATTTCCTCCTCTTTCACAAACTGAACAATATCTATTGTCTTTGATTTTTCCGGGCTGGCACTGGCAAAGTCTTCATCTGTAACCACTACATATTTCCCTTTTGCATATTGATAGCCCTTTACTATATCCTTCCACGGCACTTCTTTATCTGTTTTGGTATCTATCCGGGCATAACGAATAGGCGCCAGATCCTTTTTAGAGAGCATATCAAAATCCAACTCATTTCCTGCTTCTATGGCACTACCCAATTTTACAGGAATGTTCACTAACCCAAATGATATAGCTCCTGACCAGATTGATCTCATATCTTATATTTTAAATTAAGATGCAGGGAAATAGGTATCAGGCCTGTAATGGCTATTATTAAACCACGCACTTACAGTATGAACAGCATTTTGCCACCATGATAAACGCCCTGCTGTTTTAGGTTCATAGTATTCAGCTTTCATAATCTTAACCTTCACCAGCACCATATCATTCATAGCTAAATGCTTCACTTCCTCAGGAACTTCAATTAAATTCACTTCTTCAGGATCGGTTACAACCCACCCTTTTCCCATAACCTGCAAAAAATTATTATTACCTTTTTTGAAAAAATCAAGGCGTACGGGGAATTCAGGTTCAAATTGACTTAAACATTGTTTTGGTTTCTGAACGAAGAACCAGACAAAACCATAATCATCTACTTTAAGGGTACTTACCAGGGAGGTAGGCAATTTGAGAACTGAATCACTCAAATTAAAGAAGATAGCGCTTCCTATTTCCTGGATTTTTTCCTGCAGAAAGTTTAACTGTTGATTGGTAGCCATAAATAATTTTTTGATGTTGATAGAAAGGCTCATTAGTATAACTCCAAATTAGATACCATAAAAAACCTGTATAGATGACTATGAAACAATCAATCCATGTGTAAAAAACTCTACAGATCACTACCATGGTAGCGCATTACAGGAATTGTCGTTGGCACTATATTTTAATATGCTACCTAACATTTATTAATCATAAATCATTTCAATTATGCCAAGAAATACAAAATCGCCTGTTGCAGGGAAGACAGCTAGTAAGTCTTCTTCAAAATCTGAAGAGACAATGTTGAAAGAACTATTTGTTGATGAATTAAAGGATATTTATTGGGCGGAAAAGCATCTGACAAAAGCGTTACCTAAAATGAAAAAGGCATGTACTTCTGAAGAACTGGCCAATGCTTTTGATGAACACCTTGCGGTGACACAACAGCAGATAGGAAGACTGGAAGAAGTTTTTGAAATACTTGATATGGCTGCCCGCGCAAAGAAATGCGAGGCAATGGAGGGTTTGGTTAAAGAAGCTGAAGGCCTTATGGAGGAATTACCAAAAGGGTCTATGGTTCGCGATGCAGGGCTTATTATAGCAGCACAGAAAGTAGAACATTATGAAATTGCCGCTTATGGTAGCCTGGTGCAATTAGCTAAAACCATGGGTGAAAACGAAATAGCCGATCTGTTGCAGGAAACCCTGGACGAGGAAAAGGAAGCAGACCAGCTGCTTACAGAACTTGCCATAAGTGGTATAAACATAGGTGCAGAAGGGGAAACAGAAGACTAATAGCTGCCCAGGTTTATAACCAATATACAGCTTCAATAAAAAAAGCCAGGCCATTTGGCCTGGCTTTTTCATTAATTATATATAAACGATCAATATGGCAAATCCTAATAATTTAGAACATAATATAGAAGATGAAATAAGGTCAGAACAAATAAAGAAGGGGAAAAAAGGATTTAAAGCCAGGTTTGAAAAAATTGCAGCAGCTGTAACAAAAGTTACAGGTTCTTCCTCGGCGTTCTTAGTTGCTGTAGCAATAATATTAATTTGGGCATTCACAGGTCCCATATTTCATTATTCCGATACCTGGCAACTGGTGATCAACACAGGTACCACGATAATCACCTTTCTGATGGTTTTCATCATACAACAATCACAGAATAAAGATTCGCTGGCCATCCAGTTGAAATTAAATGAACTTATAGCCAGTGACGAGAGAGCAAGTAACAGGTTGATTGTGGTGGAAGACCTCACGCAGGATGAATTAGAACTCCTAAAAAAATTCTATATCAGGCTTTCAGACCTGGCAAAAACGGAAAATGACCTGCATAGTTCACATTCTGTAGATGAAGCAAGTGATTTACATCAGTATAAACGAAACTCTCACCAGGCACGGATAGAGTTAATGAAAAAGAAATCTTAACTATGGAACAGGTTATAGAATTATCTCACAAAGAATTCCTTAAGATAGACAAGGATTATAGCAAAGCGGCTGAGGTTGCTGAGCTACTTTATGTATCTGACAAGGACAATGGCATCATTAGAAATAAAAAAGGTTCTGGCTTTACTTATATCTATAATAACAAACCTGTTGAAGATAAGAAAGTCCTTGAAAGGATAAAAAAACTTGCAATCCCTCCTGCATGGACCAGTGTATGGATTTGTTATAAAGAAAACGGACATATACAGGCAACAGGATTTGATGCACGTGGACGTAAACAATACCGTTATCACCAGCTATGGTCCCTGTTACGTAACGAAACGAAGTTTCACAGGCTCTATGAATTTGGAAAGGTGCTTCTTACTATGAGGTTGAAAATGGAAGAACATCTTAAAGTAAAAGAACTCACTGAAGAAAAAATAATAGCAACAATTTTGAGCCTGATGGAAAGAACCTATATCAGGATTGGGAATGATGATTATGAGAAATTATATGGTTCTTATGGATTGACCACGCTTAAGGACAAACACGTAAAAATTACAGGTGATACCATACACTTTTGCTTTAAAGGGAAAAAAGGCATTGAGCATACTTTAAACCTAAGAAACAGGAAATTGGCAAGAATGGTACAAAAATGCAGGGATATTCCCGGAAAGGAATTATTTCAATACTATGATACACAAGGCAATCGACATCCCATTGATTCGGGTATGGTAAACCGATACATTAAAGAAAATTCTGGTGGAGATTTCAGCGCTAAGGATTTTCGGACATGGGCAGGAACATTACATATTCTTAGGGCATTTAAATCAATTGGCCAGGCTGCTACAGATGCTGATCGCAAAAAAAACATTGTAGCTGCCCTTGATACCGTTAGCAAAAAACTTGGAAATACCAGAACAGTATGCAAGAAATATTATGTTCATCCTGGCATTATAAAACTTTATGAAGAGAAGAACCTTGATAAATATCTTGAGGAATTAGATAATATAGAAAAGCCAGATGACCTTGCTGGTTATGCATCTGATGAAAGAATACTTATGAAGATTCTTGAAGAATTGGTGAAAAATAAAAGTAAATAGGCAGGTTTTTATCAAAAGATCTACCTGCCCTGATATTCTTAAGGATTTATTTACGATTGCCAGCACTTTTACTTCCCGCTTTTGATCTGGCTGACTTCTTTGCTCCTCCGGAACTTCTTGAAGAAGTTCTGCCACTCGAAGACGACTTCTTCGATGTACCTCTTTTAGAAGATGAACTTCCAGACCTTTTAGAACTTGCTCCAGATGAACTTTTCTTTGAGGCTGTCTTTTTTGAAGCAGTCCTGGAACCTGATTTTGAACTTGCTTTTTTAGATGCACCAGCGGAACTTCTCGATGAAGATTTAGATGATGCTTTTTTAGGTGCTGCTTTCTTTGAAGCTGTCTTTCTTGATGAGCTTTTGGAAGAGCCTTTACTCCTGGAGGAGGAAGATTTTTTCGGTACTTTCTCACCCTTCTCCCTGGCTTCAGACAACCCAATTGCAATTGCCTGCTTACGAGAAGTCACTTTCTTTCCACTTCGCCCGCTTTTTAATTTTCCCTGATGCATTTCATGCATGGTCTTTTCAACTTTTTTACCAGCTCCTTTTGAATACTTAGCCATATAATTATGATTTAATGGTTTGAAGCAATAACATAAATTTTATACCCGTGTTTGAATATATCAGGGGATGGACACTTTATCCATAGATTCATAGCATACGGCATAGCTTATTTAGTATTTTATCAGGTATGGTTTTTTCATATTTTCTTTCAATAAAATCAGAATTATGGAAAATGAAAAAGTAATAGGAATACTAAACGACCTTGTTAGAATTAACCAGGATCGTGTTGTAGGATATGAAAAAGCAATTGATGAATTGAAAGATGGAGATGCTGATTTACGTACTTTATTCCAGCGGTATATTACTGAAAGCCGTCAATATGGCCAGGAATTAAAACAAGAAGTAAGCAGACTGGGAGGTGAACCTGTAGATGGAACAACCAATTCAGGAAAGATTTACCGGGTATGGATGGATTTAAAAGCTACCGTTACAGGTCATGACCGGGAAACGGTATTGAACAATTGTGAGTTCGGTGAAGATGCAGCACAAAAAGCATATGATACAGCTTTAAACTCCGATGTGGATTTTGAACCCTCAATTAGAGATCTCGTAGTTCGTCAAAAAGCTTCCCTCAAGGTTGGCCATGACGAGGTAAAGAGGTTAAGAGATATGCATAAAGCTTCGAAGTAATAAATGCCGAGGTGAAATCTTAATACCCAGGCGAAAGCCTGGGCGTTAAGATATTAAAGCGAAAATGGCGATTTGTAATCCCAACCGCTCTCTTGATATGGGGAATTTACTACTCATGGACACTTAAATATTAGTTGTTCAGCTTAAAAAGAACTTGGCAAACATTTGGTTCTATAATGGAAATATCATTACCATGATCATGAATGAGAATAACAGTATGCCTTATATGAAGAGCCTGGCTAACTGTTTAACCCATATGGTCAATGATGGTTACACAGAAGATTTTACCATTACTGAAGAAGGACTGAGGTCAATACAGCACCTGAATAGTTATTTGCCTGAAGAAATCCAGGTCGTCAATTTCTACCGTTTCGAGGGAGAATCTGATCCGGATGATAATGCAATTCTCTACATAATAGAAACTATAGATGGTACCAAAGGGACTCTTGTTGATTCATATGGCACTTACAATGACTCAAGGATCTCAAATTTCATGAAGAATGTTGAAACCATTAAGAAAACAGTAAAGAATTAATAATGATCACCGTTACAAGCCATCAAACGCAGGCATGTTTTGAAGCCTGGATCAATTGCGAAAACCTGTTGGTTAACCTTGCTGAGGTAAAAAATACTTTTTCCAGGAAATTCTCGAAAATCATTGATGAATGTGCAATGATTTGCATGGGAACCTTCCATGCTATCAAAAGCTATTCCCCTAACATAAGCAACCTTGCATTGCTTTGTGTAGGTATTTGTGAAGAATGTGCTGAATTATGCGAAGAACAAGAAGAAGAACGATTTAGAGAATGTGCACGTATCTGTCGGGATTGTTCCCAAAAAATAAGTGAGTTAGCATATTCATCCAATTCTTAACTAATATTGGAATCGTATTTAGTTAGAGCCTGCCGGCTCTTTTTTTTGTCCCTAAGTCAGTGTTCAACATGAGCAAAAAAATGGCTACAGTGGAGACTGTAGCCTTGCTGATAGAATGGACCGTGTATATGAGAAAGATTAAATCCTCTAATTTAAGCCCGCCTGATGATTGCCAGTAAAAGGGCAATAACTGCAATAACAATAAGAATATGTATTAATCCTCCTGCATGCCATGCAAAAACACCTAATAACCAACCTATGATTAAAATCACCGCAATAATGTAAAGTATACTTCTCATCGTTAAAAATTTCAATGTTATAATTACGAGGCTCACTACATACTTAGAAAATATTTTGCCAGTTAATTTTTTCTTGTTTATGAAGGTTTTATTGTAGAATACATATTCTGCCACCTGTATTCTGTGTACAATAATCCACATCACTGCTCAGCCTGATTTTTTATTCATTTATTCTGGTTTATCTTTCAATAAATAAGGGAAGAGCAACGATGAAAAGGCTAGGAAAAATGTTTCAGTTGATAGGGCAGGCTGCATTATCATTTTCAGATGATCATGGATTTAAGCTCAGTGCCTCCTTAAGTTATTATACCATATTTGCATTGGGTCCCTTATTGATCATTATTATTTCCCTGGCAGGAATTTTCTTTGGAAAGGAGGCGGTACAAGGAGAAATATATCACGAAATCAATGGCATTGTAGGTAACGATGCCGCCGTTCAGATCCAGGATATTATAAAGAATATTCAACACACGCATGCTACTGTGACTGGTGCCATTATAGGTGGTATTGTACTGATATTAGGTGCAACAGGAGTATTTACCGAAATGCAGGGATCTATTAATTTCATCTGGTCAGTAAAAGCTAATCCCAAAAAAAGTTGGTTAAAATATATAATTAACCGGCTTATCTCCTTCTCACTTGTTTTGGTACTTAGTTTCCTTTTATTAGTGTCATTAATAATCAATGCGTTGTTATCTGTGTTAAGTGACAGGTTGATAAAGCTTTTCCCCGACTATACCGTTTCCCTATTCAATTTCATAAATACAGCTATCATATTGGTAGTGATCACAGGACTTTTTACTGTCATTTTCAAGATATTACCTGATGCCATAATATCCTGGACAGATGCCCTTATCGGGTCGGCATTAACTGCTTTATTATTTCTACTGGGGAAGGTCATAATAGGGTTCTACCTTGGTCGGTCTAACCTGGGCATAACATATGGAACTGCAGCATCAATTATAATTATTCTGACCTGGGTTTATTACTCTTCCATGATATTATATTTTGGAGCAGAGTTTACTAAAGTGTATGCATTGAATGCTGGTGAAGGAATACGACCTAAACAAACGGCTGTTTTTATCATTAAGCAGGAAGCCAAAGAGATACCTCAAAGCCGGATTCAGCTATAGAATTTATACTCAGCCAATTGATGGTAATTCAAATGGCACAAATTTTTTGCCTTCCCTGGAAGTATTGAAAATAGTGGGTGTATGAAAAATTTAAAGAAGCCTAACCTGGTCCTGGGATTATTCAGTTTTTTGCTGCTATTCATTGGCATTACTTTAAGAGCAAATGGATTTAAAGCAGGAGATTACGTACTTGGACTAACTTTTCTTTGCGGCCTCATACATTGGATTTGGGCTATCCTGGATGTCTTTAAAAACTACCGGGTCAACTCAGGATCTGAGAATAGAATCTTATGGATAATCCTGGTAGTCATAGTTCCACCTTTTGGAGGCATTTGCTATTATACCATGAGCAAGACAGTCAGAATGTAATCCAATACTTCCATCTGCTCTCTTGTTGTTAGCATTAAAACGCAAGAAAGCTTTATAATGGCATTTAACTAATGAAGTTTGAATTGCAAATACTTAAACAGCGGGAAAGGATATAGTGAAGGTTGTACCCTGTCCTACTGTCGATGTAACGTCCACATTGGCTTTATGCGATTGCAAAATATTCAATGTGGCCGCCAGCCCCAATCCCATTCCATTTCTTTTAGAAGTAAAATACGGCTCAAACAGCCTTGATATATTTTCTTCAGGTATACCGCAACCATTGTCCTTAATGGTAACTACATGAAAATCTTTCATCCTGTCTATACCAATAGTGAGTTCTCCTGTAATACTGGGCACAGCTTCCACAGCATTTATAATGATATTGAGAAACGCAATCTTCAACTTTTCTTTATTTGCCATTATATCACAGGGTTCATTGGCGTACTTTATCTGCATGTTCACATGTTGAAGCGTGATCCTGTCAAGAGCCTCAGCTATACTATCATCCATAATAGCCTGGAGCGAACAGGTTTCAAATACAAGATCAGTGGGCCTGGATGTATCCAATAACTCAGTTATGATATCACCAATACGTTTACTGTTTCTTTGAACAATATCCAGAAATAACTGAGACTCATCGCCACCTTCATTTGTCTGCAGCAATTGTTCCACAGACATATTTATATTATTAAGAGGGTTTCTGACCTCATGAGCCAGCGTTCTTACCAACCTTCCTGTAGCTCCCAGCTTTTCAATTAACAGATTAGCTTTCTCCGCACGTTTTAAGTTTGTAATATCATGCAATAAACCCTGGTAATAAGCCCCCGATTCATCTATGGTTGCCGTTGCTGTTAAGATGCATGTTTTCTTATCACCTGCATTGTTTTGTACCTCCACCTCCAGGTCGCTTACCTCGCCTTCTTCGTACATGATCTTTTCCAGTAAGCTCTTGTCTGTACTATCTGATATTAAATCATAAACTGTCCTTTCCTGGAGCTCCTTCTTTTCATAACCAAGTAAAACATTTGTCGCCCTGTTCATATCCACAAATCGAAGGTTTTTATCTGCTATGAATACTGCATCCTTGGACAATTCAAATATGCTACGATACTTCTTTTCATTAGCACGCAAAGCTTTAAGATAAGCCATGCGTTCAAGTGAATATCGTATGCACCTTTCCAGTTTGTCGGTAGTAAGTTCCGTTTTGATCAGGTAATCTGTAGCTCCCATCTGCATAGCCTCAATATCTACATCCTTATTACCTTTTCCGGTTAATAATATTATAGGCTCTTCAACATCAAGCCGAACCGCTTCCTTTAGAAAATCGAGACCCGTGCGGGCCCCTAA
This sequence comes from Flavisolibacter ginsengisoli DSM 18119, assembly GCF_900129295.1. Taxonomy (GTDB): domain Bacteria; phylum Bacteroidota; class Bacteroidia; order Chitinophagales; family Chitinophagaceae; genus Flavisolibacter; species Flavisolibacter ginsengisoli. The sequence continues at coordinate 128,925 of NZ_FQUU01000013.1, read as the reverse complement.
CCGATAGTCTACAAAGAAAATATTGTATTTACGTTCTTTTAAAAGCTGCAGGGCTTCATTAAACTTATAGCACCAATCAATTTGTAATTGATACTCCTGTATCTGCTTCAGGTATTCGGAGGTAATGAAAAAGTCATCTTCATCATCATCAATAATAAGAATCTTCACAGGAGTTTTAAATAAAGACATGTTTTACTTTTTTCCCAATTACATAATATAACAATCATTAAATCACCTATATTTTCCTATTTAGTAAAATCTTATTTCAGTAGTGATAGGTTATATAAGTTCCGGGGACAAGATACTATACGTGCCAATAGATTTTCTTTGACATGTATAGACATCACATCCCCGGCTTATCTGCTTCATTATAAATTATTCTTCCCAGGTTTTACTAAGCAGACATTATTATACACTTTATAATAATTATGCAATAAATGATACATTCAAACCTGGAAAAATCAACAGGACCCGGAGTTATTGGTTATTAAACTCCTGGTATTGCTTCATTTTATTATAAAGCGTTTTCCTATCAATATTTAATAATTTGGCAGCCTTGCTCTTATTAAAGTTTACCTTCTTTAAAGCTTTTAAAATCATTTCATATTCAGCATCAATACTTGCACCCTTCAAAGTGGTTTCAGAAACGTTTCTCGGTGTATCAGCTATTTCATTTATGGTTGTTGGAATTGAATTGGTAGCAGCAGGCTCTGGCTGCTTATCAAATTGCAGTTTATTAAAATGAGATATTTCGAAAGGCAGTGAACTTGCTTCTATCTCTTCTCCATCACTGAGTAAGGTAGCCCTTTTGATCACATTCCTCAATTCGCGCAGGTTGCCATACCATACATAGGTTCTGAATATATTCTCCACCTCATTGCTGAATCTTTTGATGTTCTTACCCAATTCCTGGTTTGTCTGGTGCAGAAAATGGTTGGCAAAAAGCATAACATCATCCGGACGCTGACGCAGTGGTGGAATATCAATGCTGAATTCGTTAAAGCGGTGGTAAAGGTCTTCCCTGAATTTTCCCTTACGAACGGCATCCCAAAGTCGTTCATTACTGGCTATGATGATACGTACATCCAGTTCAATATCTTTTACACCACCAACCCTGCGCATCTTTCTCTCCTGGACAACCCTCAATAAGGAAACCTGGATATCATAAGAAAGATTTGCTACTTCATCCAAAAAGATGGTTCCCGTATTAGCCAATTCAAAACTTCCTACTTTCTGATTCAAGGCACCGGTAAAAGATCCTTTCTCATGGCCAAACAATTCACTACCTGCCAGCTCTTTGGACAGTGCACCGCAATCGATGGCTACAAAGGGTTTTGATTTGCGTTTGCTACGCTTATGTATTTCCTGGGCCACCGCTTCTTTTCCACTTCCGCTTTCTCCATGAATAATTACGGTATAATTTGTAGGTGCTACCAGGTCAATTTGTTGTAATATCTGTCTGAAAACGGGTGTATCTCCAAATATATAATCTCCCGATACTGTAATATTGGGCGTCTTCTCCTTTGCAACTACGGGCCTTTCCACTTTCTCGTCATTGCCGGAAGAAACAGGCGCCGCCTGCGTTCTTTCTTCTTCTAGTGAAGCTGATTCCAGGGCCTTTTTTATAGTAACCAGGATCTCATCAGGAAATAATGGCTTTGTTATATAATCATATGCACCCATTTTCATTACTTCTACAGCAATTTTAATATCACTGTATCCTGTAATTATAATTACAGGCAAATGCGGATACCGTTCTTTTATTTTTCCCAGCAAAACATTCCCTTCCATATCTTCCAGGCGGAAATCGCACATAACAAGTGAGGGCTCAACTGTTTCTAATAATTCCAGGGACTTTTTACCGTTGTAAGCTTCTAGTACTTCATATCCATGACGTGTAAGAAATCGTTTCAACAAAAGACACATGTCTCTATCGTCATCAATAATTAAAATGGTCTGCATTTGAGATCTTTATTTATTTGGTTCGAAATTAAAGTAACGAAATTATGCCCATAAACCACGAACATGAGACACTGGTATCTGCAATTGTTCCCTGTATTTGGCCACTGTTCTCCTGGCAACAGAAAAACCTTTTTGAGAAAGGATCTTCACTAACTGCTGATCAGTATATGGATTGTGCTTATCTTCTCCATCTATCACTTCTTCAATAGCCGATTGAATCACTTTGTTGCTGATAACCTGCCCTTTCTGATTGGCAATGCCTTCAGTGAACAAATCTTTAAGCAATAATAAACCAAATGGTGATTCAGCGTATTTATTACATGTTATCCGGGACACCGTCGAAATATCAACACCTACCATTTCTGCAATATTCTTCAAGATCATTGGTTTTAACTGGTTGATATCCCCTGTCATGAAATAATCATATTGCAATTCTACAATAGCTTTCATGATCTTCATCATTGTTCCTTCTCTTTGCTGCACTGCGTGTATAAACCATTGCGCTGATTGCAATTTATTTTTAATATACTGTACAGCCGATTTATCAGTAGTAACCTTGGCGTTATTCTCAGCCATTTCCTTCCAGGAAGAGTTGATATTCAAACTCTCAGATCTCTGACGGAACAATTGCACTTCTATTGTATCGCCTGTACGTGTAATAATAAAATCAGGAACTATGTTTTGATTAATTCCTTCCTGCAATTCACAGACCGGCTTCATCTTTAAGGTAGCTATCAGTTTTAATACGATCTTAAGCTCTTCTTCATCTATCTGCAGGTGTGCTTTTATCTTATCCATGTTCCGGTTGTGAAGGTCATTGAAATGTTCCTCCAATAACTTAACCGCTGTCCGCACATCAGGCCTTTTCGTGTTTAGCCTGTAGAGTTGGATCAATAAGCATTCTTTAATACAACGTGCTCCTATGCCCACTGGTTCCAATTGCTGCACCTTTAGCAAAATCGTCTCTATCTCTTCAGCCTCCACCCACCGGTTATACTTAAACGAAATATCTTCTGCCAAATCCTCAAGCTTTTGTTCCATCAGCCCGCATTCATTGAGTGAATCTATTATGAACTCTGCCAGTTCTATTTCTTTGGGATCATCGGTGGTAAGTTTATATTGTTCTTTTACTGAAATGCGGTAATCAAAGCTATTGGTAATAGGTCGCTCGGGCAGTTTGTCGTTGTGTAAGGTGCAGCCATACTCAACTTTATAATCGGGTATGTCATCATATCCATATTCCTCCCAATCCTGGTAGTCCTGAACTGAATCTTTATTGAATTTATCTACAACAGGTTCAAACTCATTCTTCTGATCTTCCAATAATGGATTGTCCTCTATTTCTTGTTGAATTCTTTGTTCTAATTCCAGCGTATTCAGGTGGAAAAAGTTTAATAACTGTATCTGTTGGGGTAAAATCTTTAATTTCTGCTTCTGGCCTAAGTGCTGATTGATCATGGTGCTTATTTTGGCTTATACTCTATAAGACAAGTCTAACACCAAAATTCCCATTGTAAAAAAAGAGTTAAATAGCATTGATAATCAAACGTTTAAGCAGTAAGGGCATGTGATTGAAGGAGTAATTAATTAATGATATTATCAATATTTTACTTAAAAGTGGGGCGTTAATTCCCCATACTGACTCTTATTTATTTTATTTTAAAGCAGGCTCTGCATAAAAAAACGCAATCCAAAGGATTGCGCTTATATGGTTAAGGGTGAACTCCGTTTATAATAGATCTGCTTCCCTGGGGCGCGATCTGTAATCAAAAAATGTAGGTATCGGGTACCGTTCACATTTAGGTGATGATGAAGGATCAGAAATCTTTCTTTCCACTATGGGTTGTCTTCCTAAAGGCATAGTAGGTTTTCCAGCATTAACTGGTTGTATAGTTGATGTATTTCTGAAATTCATATTGCTTTGCATGATTGATTATCTTCTACTCTTTTTTATATTAAAAAATGTACCATAATATTTTACCTCTTTAATTTACCCTATTGAGACTGAAAATCAATTGTTAGTGGAACATATTCCTCAAATTATTTTACCCAATTCTACCTAAGTATGGTCAGCAGAAAAACTTTATGGTACAATTCTTTAATTACTACCATTGAAGATTTATTAACCATACAAAAACTATAACTTATGCTACGCTGGACAATTATCTTTTTAGTAATCGCCATTATCGCAGCTATTTTTGGTTTTGGCGGAATCGCTGCTGGTGCAGCTTCAATTGCAAAGATTCTATTCTATATTTTCCTGGTCTTGTTTGTATTATCCTTAATTGCAGGCGGATTTAGAAGAGTAGATTAATGTAATTGCTATTTTATTAAAGGCGCATGCATACTGTGCCTTTATATTAAGCTTAGACCATTATATAAAAAGAAGTGGCCACCGATTTAACGGAGGCCACTTTCAAACCTAACCCTCTGATGACAAAAAATTTGAAATGTTATACCTGGAAATTTATTATCCATCCACCTAAACTTATTGACACATTCCAGGTTTTGTAAAGACCAGTCTATTATCATTGATTCATCTTAGTATCATTTCCGGTCATTTTTTATCATCATTCACCAACCTCACTATCGTTATTATTCTTTCGATCTGAATTGTAGTTACTGTTTCTATTACTTAATACTTTTTCATCTGCACGGCTATCGTTCGGAGATGTTTCAGCAAGACTATCATCTCCACCAATCCTTCTGGGTGTCATGTCAGGAAAACCTTTATTAGTATCCTGTAGTCTTTCACTGGTTGACTGATTGTTATTGCTCCTTTCCATACAGTATTTAATTTGTAATGAATTATAAGTACCTAAAAATTGTACCTGTTTTGCCAGCCAGGTACTTATTGTACATTAAACTGCTGTTTTAACAAATTCACTGGAACAGATTATTGCAGCGCACTCTCATTCCAAAACACTAGCGAGCAGATTCTGCAGTATGTGCCGTATCGGGTTTAGGACGCAGTTTGGAAAGAATGTTACTTATCTTTTGCATCAACTTGGCCTTTTGTTGTTCAGAAATGAAATGTGAAGAATAGTTCTTAACAACATATGGTATTACTATCTTGGTAAGCCAGCCTGCTTTAGCCAGCAATATTCTTCGTACCAACAGGTCTACGCTAAAGTCTAAGCCGAAATTAGCAAAGGCTCCGGTTTTATCCCGTGTAGTGAACTTGCTGATCGTCTTCATAACCTTACCTATAGGCTTAAGTCCTTCCTTTACCCCTGCTATATCATCACGTATCAAAAGCTCGGAAGCTTTCAACTGCGACAACAATCGCTGTTCTTCCTGTAAAAGATCTTCGTATGTTTTAATCTTTTTCATAAACCTTACTGATGATTGAATTCCTGATCATTGGAACAATAACCTTTTTACGTAGTGCCACTACCAAAATAATTAAAAGCAGGAAGAAGCCTGCTACGCAGAAAAATCCTCCAGCCGGGCTGTTTAACAAGCCACCCAACCACCAGGCAACACCTGTAAAGGCAAATATTAAAAAGAAGAAAGTAAATAGAACAGCCGAAACGGCAATTACGATCCCTGAAGCCGCGTTAGATGCACCAATAGTAGCCTTTGCTTTGGCCAACTGCACATAAGTCTTTACATATTCACTTGCATGGTCCTTTAAATGAGTAGCTTTCGTTTTCAGATCTTCTTTTGGAGTAGTTCCGGTTTGAGTTGCAAAATCTTCCATGCGCATGGTATTTCAGGTAAAAGAAGTGCAGGCCAATAAATGACCTGCACATATTTCAATATTAACTGAAGTTCTCAGTTACATTGTTGAATTTATTTCCCGCATCTGCTGCAGCCCTGGATCCTTTTCTTGCCATATTGCCTACTTCATCTTTTGCACTCGCAAAAAGGTCTGATAAATGACTGGTCCAGTCGCCTGTTTTCCGGGAGATCTTAGATCTTAATTCAGTTCCTTTATCAGGAGCCAAAAGTAAACCCACAACCACACCTGCGGCCGCTGCTCCTACTAATCCAAGGATGATTTTTGATTTCGTTGTCATAATGATAACTATTTATGAGGTGAGTAATTTTTGATTGTAATGTTTAAATAATCATACCAAACACCTCATTTAGAGACTGATAATAATAATTGAAAGAGAATGTGTATGATATACATCAATCCCATAATTTTATAGATGTAATCGATATTGTCCCGATTTAAGACTGGTATGATAATTTAGGAATAAAGACATTAGAAGAGCTATGATAACGAGGAAAAAAGTATTAATTATTGATGATGAGGTAGACTTATGTCTGCTCATGAAGACCTATTTCCTGCGAAAGAACTATGAGGTATATATAGCACATACACTGGGTGACGGTATTTCCAGGCTAAATGAGATTGTTCCGGATTACCTGTTTATTGATTACAATCTGCCTGATGGACTGGGATGGGATAAACTACCGGATCTATTTAAAAAGTACCCGGATATCCAATTTCATTTGATCAGTGCTTTCCGGCCTACCATGCCCACTGAACTAGATGGAGCTAAACTTACCATCTGGGAAAAGCCTATCAGTCTCAAATCATTAGATAATTTTTTCTAACTACTAATTCACGAGGGACTCTTACTTCCCTAAAGGAATATTGATATCCTTTTAAAATAAAAAGCTCCCAATATATATTGAGAGCTTTAATTTTTTTGTGGGTATAATCTTAATCACCCCAGATCTCGTCTTCACCTTTCAGCCATTTTTTTACCAGCCTTGTACTAACAGATTTGGGTCTTTCCAGTGGAAATCCTAGAGCCCTGTCCCAGCAAAGGCTAGCTAATACGCCAAGCGCACGGCTCACTGCAAATAATACGGTGTAGAATTCATACTCCACCATTCCAAAATGTACCAGCAAAGCCCCACTATGCGCATCAACATTTGGCCATGGGTTCTTGATCTTACCTAATGATTGAAGTATTGGAGGCACGGTTTCATAAATATTCCAGACAGTTTGCACCAATGGATCGTCAGGCATATGCTTTTTACCAAATTCCATTTGGGCAGTAAAACGCGGGTCGGTTTTTCTTAATACAGCATGGCCGTATCCCGGAACTACTTTCCCTTCACTTAGGGTCTTTTTTACATATTCAGCTATCTGCTCTTTACTTGGCAGATCTGTATTCAGATTCTCCCGCAATTCAAATATCCATTTGATCACTTCCTGGTTGGCCAACCCATGTAAAGGACCTGCCAATCCATTCATGCCCGCGGCATAGCTTAGATAAGGATCGCTCAAGGCAGATCCCACAAGATGCGTCGTATGAGCAGAAACGTTACCACCCTCATGGTCGGCATGGATGGTCATATATAAGCGCATTAATTCCTTGAAGCTTTCATCCTGGTATCCCATCATATGGGCAAAATTTCCTGCCCAGTCCAATAAACCATTAGGCTGTATATGATCACCATTCTTATATTTTCTGCGATAGATATACGCTGCTACCCGTGGCAACCTGGCTATAAGGTCCATTGAATCATCAAATACAGCATCCCAATATTCTTTCTTATTCATTCCCGCAGCATAGCGCTTGGCAAACTGGCTTTCGGTTTGTAAAGCCATGATTGCTACCACGAACTGGGTCATGGGATGAGCAGTTACCGGCAATGCTTCTATGGTTGCAAACACATGATTAGGAACATGGCTTCTGCGTTGCCACACAGATGTTACATGTTGCGCATCAGCATCAGTTGGCAGTTCACCCACCAGCATCAGGTGAAATAAGCCTTCCGGCAAAGGCTCCGAGCCGCCTTCTGCTTTGGGAAGTTTTTCCTGGAGTTCAGGAATAGAATAGCCTCTGAAACGGATTCCATCTTGGGCATCCAGCAATGATGTTTCTGTTACCAATCCGGTTATACCACGCATGCCCTGGTAGATCTGCGCCAATTGCACTTCACCGATCACCTTAGACCCATGCTCCTTTAAAAGATCTTTAATTTCTGCTGCAAGCACATCCGCTTTTTCCTTAAACCTGTCCTTTATAACACCCATTTTTTCTATTTTACTTGTTTATGTAGGATAATCGTTAGGGCCCTAAAGTTATAGAATGAGGTTGTTGCAACAAAAAAAGCTGACAATTAAACAATTACATTGCTCATATAACTTACTTACGCAGCAAAACTTATCATTTCTTTTCAGCTATTCTTCCAATTATATATTTACTTCGCTGTCATGCTTACCAAGATCGACTGGTACATACTTCGAAAATTCATTTTTACATTCTTTTTCTGCATGCTTATCATGACCACATTGGCAGTGGCAATTGATATAAGCGAAAAAACAGATGATTTTGTAAAGTCAGGTCTTAGCACTAGAGAGATATTCTATAATTATTACATTGGGTTTATACCATTTATCTGGGGAATGCTTTACCCCCTATTTGTTTTCATAGCCGTAATATTTTTCACAAGCAAAATGGCTTTAAAGTCGGAGGTGATAGCCATATTAGCCAGCGGCACCACATACAACCGGTGGTTAAGACCCTATTTCATTGGGGGGCTGTTCTTTGCAATAGGCCTGTTTTTCGCAGCCCGGTATGTATTACCCAGGGCTAATGAGATACGGAGCCGTTTTCAAACTACCTATATAGATAATAATGGTCCCAATCCCAATTTTAGCAGCAGTTCAATTTACCGTCGCATTGATTCTGTGACGTATGTTGGTATTAAGAACTATGATACATCTTCTAAAACAGCCGCCGGAATATTTATAAATAAGGTAAGGAACAATAAGATGTTCTACAACTTAAGGGCTCAAAGACTGGAATGGGATACTGCCAAACATAACTGGAAGCTTTTATCAGTGGTAGAGCGAAACCTGGATAGCCTGGGGGAATCCATAAGAAATATTCCCTCCATGAATATTGACCTGAAACTACAGCCAAAAGAATTGAAGGTGGACAATTATTTAAAAGACAACCTCACCACCCCGGAGCTGGCCAACTATATCCATACTGAAGAAACAAGGGCTTCCGAAGGCCTCAACCCGCTTAAGGTGGAATTATACAGGAGAACTGCTACACCATTCACTGTTTTATTACTTACCCTGATAGGTGCAACTATCGCCGGCCGCAAAACCAGGGGTGGCAGTGGACTCCATATGGCCATCGGAATAGTGATCGCAGCGATTTTCATTGTTTCCGACAGGTTTTCAACCACTTTCTCCGTAAAAGGAAACCTTCCTCCCCTGTTAGCGGCATGGATCCCAAATCTTGTATTTTCTTTTGTGGCCTACTATCTCTATAAAAAAGCCCCGAAATAAGGATAGCCCCGGTAACATTTCAATATAAGATCTGCTGATGTAATGGCAAGTGCCGGTTATGCCCTCGCCTATCTCACTATGTACCCACTCTTTTTTAAATTCTGATCTAAATCCATGTATACCACAATTCCTGCAATCGTCAAAGCCTTTTCATATAATGCAAAGGCTAACCAAAAGGAGGGATGTCCCATAGATATCCCGAGGATATCCCGAGGATAAGCCGACGATAAGCCGACTCTTATAGAGTCGGGATATCCTCGGGACATCCATGGTTTATGTATAGGATATAGATGGAAGAAGTTGGCATTAAGGGTACCTGAAAGAAATGGCCCTTATTAACCAAAGCCAGGGAATGGCGTAAACAAAAGCAATTAACCTGGTGCATTGGAAAGAATGCATTCATTTGCGAGAATGAATTATTCTAAACTCCCTGCTTTCATTCCAGGCAGTACGTATAGGAAAGGAATAATAGCGGAGGGTATTTTTAAAGCCTGGTTTTTAAAATGGGGATCATTTCTTCTTTCCAGGAGAGGAAATCTCCGGCAAGAATATGCTTACGGGCTTCTTTAACCAGCCAGAGGTAAAAGGCGAGGTTTTGAACAGAGGCAATGGTCAGCCCAAGTAGTTCTCCAGCCTTGAATAAATGTCTTACATAGGCTTTACTATAATAATGGCTGAATTCCGAATCCAGTCCATCATCAATAGGAGAAAAATCCTGTTCCCACTTCTTATTATCAATATTGATAACGCCTTTGGTGGTAAACAACATGGCATTGCGGCCGTTCCGTGTAGGCATTACGCAGTCAAACATGTCTATGCCCAGGGCTATGCACTCCAGTATGTTCCAGGGCGTTCCTACTCCCATCAGGTACCTGGGTTTTTCGGTGGGCAAGCTTTCGCAGCAAAGCTGGCAGATCTCGTACATCACTGGCTCTGGCTCACCTACGCTAAGTCCCCCTATGGCATTCCCTGTAGCATTCTTTGAAGAGACGTATTCACAGGAAGCTTTTCTCAGGTCGTGGAATACCGCACCTTGAACAATTGGAAACAAATTTTGAGTATGGCCGTAACGATCCTGGGTGCCATTGAAATGAGTGAAGCACCTGTCCAGCCAACGGTGGGTCAGGTTCATGGAATCCAGTGCATACTTATATTCAGAGTTGGCCGGAGGGCATTCGTCAAAGGCCATCATAATGTCGGCACCGATAATTCTTTCTATATCCATAACCTTTTCAGGCGTAAATAAATGTCGGCTGCCATCAATATGGCTTTGAAACATCACACCTTCTTCATTGATCTTCCTGTTGCCCGAAAGCGAAAACACCTGGAAGCCCCCGCTATCAGTGAGAATTGGCCTGTCCCAATTCATGAAATTGTGCAAACCTCCCGCAGCTTCCAGCGTTTGCATGCCTGGGCGCAGGTACAAATGGTAAGTATTACCTAAAATAATATGAGGGTCCACCTCAGATTTTAATTGCTGTTGCGAAACTGCTTTTACACTACCAATTGTGCCCACCGGCATAAATATGGGTGTTTCAATAAGGCCATGGTCGGTAGTGATCTTCCCTGCGCGGGCCGCACTCCTGTCATCTGTTTTCAATAAATCAAAGGCTAAAGCAGGCATAAGATCTAAAAAATTGGGCTGCAAGATAAGGGCAAAGAGATTTATACCAAATTTGTGAAAATCAGTCTGCGCTTGCAATGGAGCGCTTTACTATCTTCGCGCCCATGCTTATGAGGTGGGAATTCCTTATTTTTTGTGCTTTAGTGGCAGTTACTCTCGTACAACTGTTTTACTACCTTTTTTTCTTCAGACGCGTAGCTTTTTATAAACCTGCGCCAAAAGTAAATTCACAGCAACACCCGGTATCCGTGGTCATTTGCGCACGTGACGAGGATGAAAACCTAGCGCGACATCTTCCGGGCGTATTAGTGCAGGAGTATGCTACTACCAACGAAGTAATTGTTGTCAATGACAACTCCCTTGACGATTCAAAATACATACTGGCTGAATTGCAGAAAACATTCAAAAAGCTGCAGATAGTTGACCTCACGCAGGAGGCTAAAATGATAGCAGGGAAAAAGTTCCCTTTGTCTATTGGTATCAAAGAAGCAAAACATGAGATCGTGCTATTGACGGATGCTGATTGTGTGCCTGCCAGTGAACATTGGATGTTTAAAATGCAGGATGCCTTTAGCAACGGGGTGGAAGTAGCATTAGGCTATGGCGCTTATACCAAGATGCCAGGCCTTTTGAATAAGATCATCCGGTTTGAAACGTTTCATACTGCCCTTCAATATTTTGGATATGCCCTGGCGGGTAAGCCTTACATGGGTGTAGGCAGAAATTTAGCCTATAAGAAGAATCTATTCTTTAAGAATAAAGGCTTTTCATCTATTAACCATATTGCAAGCGGGGATGATGACCTGTTTATTAATAAAGTAGCCAATAAACACAATACAACGGTAGTACTGGATCCTGAAGCATTTACCCTGTCCAATCCAAAACGCAGCTGGAAAGAATGGATGCGACAAAAGAACAGGCATTACAGTACGGGCAAATTTTATAAATCCTCGCATAAGTTTCTATTGGGCTTATATACTTTTTCCTTTTTCCTTTTCTATCCCCTGTTTATTGCTACAGCTATAACATTTGACTGGAGATGGAGTCTGATACCCCTTGTTGTCCGATTGGTTACACAGGCAATCATCTGGAATAAGGCAATGAAACGACTGGGTGAAAACGATCTTTTCTCATTGTTTTTATTCTGGGATATCTGGATGTTCATTTATTATATCATTTTTGCTCCTGCCTTATGGAAAAAGCCCAGGAAGAGCTGGAATTAACTGTAAAATCTCTTTGATGAATAATGGGTACTTTCCGAGGGCTCATCAGAACCAAATGATTGATTGATGGACATACTATTAAAATATTTTTCTGATTTTACTCATGCCCAGGTAGAACAATTCAAGTCACTGGAAGGACTATATAAAGAATGGAATGCCAAAATCAACGTGATCTCAAGAAAGGATATTGACAGCCTTTATGAAAAACATGTCTTGCATTCGCTCGCTATTGCTGCAGCGTTTGAATTTCCTGCCGGCCTGGAGATTGTGGATATAGGCACTGGTGGAGGTTTTCCCGGAATTCCATTGGCTATCTATTTTCCTGAAGTAAAATTTCACCTGGTTGACAGTATAGGTAAGAAATTAAAAATAGTAGAAGCAGTTAAGGAAGCTATTGGTTTACAAAACGTGACAACACAACATGCCAGGGCACAGGAAATAAAGAACAGGAAGTTTGACTTTGCAGTGAGCAGGGCTGTGGCTCCATTAAAAGACCTGTTGCAATGGAGCCGGCCATTATTGAAGTCATCAGCTTATACATTTGAATCCGCGTCAGGCCAGGTGTTACTTCATTCAGGCCTGATCTGCCTGAAAGGTGGCGACCTGGCCCAGGAAATATCTGAAAGCGGGGCCAAACCAAGGATGATAGAGGTATCCAGTTTGTTTCAAGAAGAATATTTCAGGGAAAAGTATTTGTTGTATGTAAAGAAGTAACTCAATAGTTATGGCCTAAACATGGGAATTAATTTTATTCCAGGATAAAAAGTTATGTGCAATAAAAAAGCCTCAACCCAGTAATGGTTGAGGCTTTTTTATAAACACGTAGAATCAACTTACCATTTTAATTCCAACCGGTTATTTTTCCTTTCCACATCTGCCATTCTGTACGACGGATCTATCTCCACGGAAGTGATATCAGTAAGCTTCCTGGAAGTACTGATCTCGTAAGTGGGATGTGTCCATTTCCACTCCTCATATACCTTACGCCCTTCCTGCCCTTCTTCAGCCGGCTTTTCGCCAAACATCAATGACATAGGAATATAATGCCACTCACTTGTACCATCTTTAAATGTCACCTTAACATCTATAGGCATAGGCATCATTCCAATATCACGCAGACGGATATTCGTTCCATTACCGCTCTGCCATAAAGAGTCTATGGCATAGTCAATTGTTTTGGTAGAGCTGATCCAATATTCCTTGTACCAATCCAATTGAATATTACTCAGTTTTTCAGCCACACGAATAAAGTCATTTGCATTAGGATGTTTAAAACGCCATTGACGATAATACTCCAGCATAACCTGGTCCCTGGCTTTAGCCCCGATAATGTATCCCAATTGTTCCAGGAATACAGCACCCTTTGAATACGCTGCATTACTGTAGGCATAATTGGTATTATAATGGTCGGAATGTGTACTCATTGGTTCTTCTTTTCCACTTTTCACCAGCCTGAAATAGCCATTATAATTTGGAGCTTGTAAAAGAGGTTTCACATTTGCTATAGAATCTGACCGCTTCAAAGCTTCAGGATTATTGAGCAAGGCTTTTCTTAGTACTTGCTGGCGATAATATTCCTCTACCTTATTGGTTGCAAACTCTGTAAAACCTTCATCCATCCATGGGTATAATGATTCATTGGTACCCAACATGCCCTGGTACCAGCTATGCATCCATTCATGGAAGGCAGTGCCCAATGAAGGACCCGAGATCATGGTGCAGTTAGGATATTCCATACCCCCATCACCGCCATGAATAAAAGAGTATTGCTTGTAAGGATATGCTCCAAACGTTTTTTCAATATAAGGAAGCACGGTGACGGCCGCATTGGCTACTGTTTCCCATTGCTCATCCCATTTCTGAACATAATTATTGAAATCGTTTTTGTAGCCTGAACGTGCTGCATCGCTCATATCTTCCCATACATCCCTGGAAGGCTGACCATTGTAGATTACATTAATGGTTGGACCACCTGGCACCTGGCGAACAATGTGTTTATACTCAGGATCAGCCGCCCATGCAAAATCATGCACATTGGGAGCTACAAAATGCCATGTCAAAGTCTTTGCCTTTGAGGCAGGACCTTTTGATGTCGGGGATGCATAGCCATAACCCACTTCTTTAGCATTTACAACGGTTCCTGATCCGCCCAACAAATAACTTCCGTCTATATTGATCTTAACATCATAATCGCCCCACACTCCATAAAATTCCCTGGCAATATAGGGTGTTGGGTGCCATCCTTCATAATCATATTCCACCAACTTAGGATACCATTGTGTCATTGTATAGCGAACCATTGTAGATGGATTATCCCTACCGCTTCGGCGCACCTGCAGGGGTACCTGGGCATCCCAATCCATATCGAATATTACTTTAGACTTAGGTAGTATTGGCTTATCCAGCATTACTTCCAGGATGGTCTCGTGCAATTTTGTTTTTTGAATGCGCCCATTCATTTTAATAACAGACACCTTTTCGTAGCCGATCTCCTCTGGAGTAAGATTTAGGATCCTGTCTTCCACCCTTGGATCCCAATCGGCTACTTCATTGCCATTCCTGTCTTTTCCCATGATAATGGTGCCCTGCCTGCGGCTGCGCACATCCATCATACTGTTTGGCTGAAATGCATTCCAATATAAATGGAAGAAAACCCTGTGCAGGGTATCGGGAGAATTATTCCAGTATTCAATATTTTGTTTTCCCTTATATTGATTGGTTTGCACATTCATATCAATATTCATAGTGTATTTCACTCTTTGCTGCCACCTGTCGGGCTGGGCAAATAGGGTGCAGGAAAGAAACAGTAAAATAATAAGTAACGGAACAAAGGGTTGCTTCATATGTATGTATTGTCTATTGTTTATGCATAAGGTTACAATCATTCATTGCCTGGGGCTAAGGTTATCAGGTGCTCAAATGCTTTAGCGGTAAATTTCGACAAATGAGTGTTATAATAAAAATAAAAACCCTGCATGATGCAGGGTTCACTAATTATTAGAATGAATTAAATAGCTATAGAATCTTCAACTAACTGTCCTTTCTCATTAAAATACAGGTATTTCTTTTGAAGATCATTTTTCCTTGTCTTCAGCCGGTAACGTTCTGTTCCGCCTGCCCTGTAAATGATCTTTGTTTCTTCCACCTCACGATCTGCATATTTACTCTTTAAGAATCCATCCTTTACCGCATCTGGTAATTGATCGTATGTTATAGATTTTTCAGTGTTTTCCCAAACACCTTTTTTAGTATAGTTCGCCTTTAAAGTATCTCCATTCAAAGTGAAATTCACCCAAACGTTCAGAAGATTATCCTTGTATTCTACATTTTCCGCAGCCGGATATTGTTTTGTAAATGTTTCTTTAACAGCCTGGGGTACATTATCACTTTGGGCAAAACTGGTTGCTCCCAGAGTCAGCAGACCTAGCACCAGCAGTAACAGATTTCTTTTCATAGTTTATTTTTCATTGTCTATGAAATTTTAATGCCATTATGTATCACTACCCTCAACAATAATTACAATTTCGCCCTTAACATTTTTAGTTTGAAAATGATCGTGAACTTCCTGTAAAGTACCCCTGGCATTTTCTTCAAACATTTTTGTCAGTTCCCTGCTAACTGAGCATTTCCTTTCAGCACCAAAATAAGTGATGAGATCGGCCAGGGTTTTTACCAATCTTAAAGGAGACTCATAAAAAATCATGGTTCTTTCTTCTGTTGCCAGCTTTGTGAGCAGGGTATGCCTGCCCTTTTTTAAGGGCAAAAAACCTTCAAATGAAAACCTGTTTGTTGTAAGTCCACTATTAACAAGCGCAGGAACAAAGGCTGTAGCCCCAGGCAAAGTTTCTACTTTGATATTGTTGCGGATGCACTCCCTAACCAATAAAAAAGCCGGATCGGATATGCCAGGTGTGCCGGCATCTGTAATAACAGCCATAGTTTTTCCAGCTAAGAGCTGGTCAACCAGGTGCTGAACAATTTTATGTTCGTTATGCTGGTGGTAGGGGGAAAGCGGCTTGTTTACCTGGTAGTGGTTCAACAATTTAGAAGAGGTCCTTGTATCTTCGGCCAGGATAACATCTACCTGTTGCAATACTTCCAGTGCTCTTATTGTAATATCTTTCAGGTTGCCGATAGGCGTGGGTACAAGGTAAAGCATTCCGCTAGTTGCCATTACTTCCTGTTTAGGGATTCAATTTATTACAGCTTTGCCATTTTATCAGTTTCTGCTTATTGCATTGAAGGATAGCTATTATTACAATAACAGTTTTGAATCTAACAGCATTTATTGAATCAGACATCAAACAGCAGTAATTTCAAAATATTCCATTACCGGGTTTGCTAATAGCTTTTTACTGGCTTCTTCAGCTATTTGTTTTGCCTCTTCTGCTGAATTGGCTTCCACCTGGAGACTGATATTTTTTCCAATGCGTACATCTTCAATGGCTTTCAATCCTAAATTTCCGAGCCCTGTCATTACTGCTTTCCCTTGCGGATCGAGTAATTCTTTTAAGGGCATTACTTTAACCTGGACGGTGAACTTCATTTCTCAAAAAATTTATCCGGCAAACCTAAGGAAAAGTTTTGCTACCCTTCTTTATTGTATGTTGAATGAGGTTGTTTTTATACCATGCAAGCCTGCCGGACTTAAACAGTGACGTCCAGTGTTTGCTTATGAACATCAGTTACCATAGGAGGAGGCTCTTTGGAAAACATGGAGAATACCAGGTATAATACAAAAATAACAGGCACAGCCAGCCATTTCAGCCAGATGATGCTTATTACGGATAATACCAGTAATGTATATTTAACCGAATTGTTCTTGAAGGAATAATCTGTGAATTTAAAGGCCATAAAGCTCCTGTTACTGACCATGAGATAACTAACAGCTAAAATAACAAAGTAAAGGAACCATACATTGATGAATAGCTGTTGTAAGCCAAGTGTCTCGTACCAGATAATCAGGGGGAAGGAAGCGACCAGCAAGCCAGCTGCAGGACAGGGCACACCTTTGAAACTATAAGTTTGGTTAGTGCTGATGTTGAATTTTGCCAGGCGCCAGGCTACAGCAGCAGAAAAGATAAAGGCTGGTAACAATGCCATCAAGGAAACATCAAGCCCGTTTTCTTCCTTTGCATACCCTATGCGTAGCAACTGGTAAAGTATCATCCCCGGGGCTACACCAAAACTAACGACATCGCATAAGGAGTCCAATTGCTTTCCCTTTTCGGAGTTTGCCTTAAGCATACGAGCCAGGAAGCCATCAAGAAAATCAACAATGGCTGCTCCAAAAAGAAAGAGTGATCCCTGCCAGATCTTCTCAGGCAACGTAACCTGGGAAGCACCCATATTATCCAGGACCACAATGGTTTCGCCTGTCTGAAGTATGAGCACTATTGCGATGCAACCAAAGACCAGGTTGATAAGTGTAAAAATATTAGGTATCTGTTTCATGCTCATTCCCCGCAGGGCGTATAATTAATCAACAAATATATAAGAAAGCCCCACTTCACATGGGGCTTATGATCATTTTGCCATTATAGCTTCAATTTCCTCTACTGTAATAGGAATACCTTCGAACAGATCTATGTTTCCATTTTCGGTTATCCATAAATTGTTCTCGATCCTGATTCCCATTCCTTCTTCTTCAATATAAATTCCTGGTTCCGCAGTAAAGAGCATTCCAGCTTTAATAGGTTCAGTACGAGTCCCCAGGTCATGTACATCAAGGCCCAGGTGATGGGAAATACCATGGTAAAGGTATTTGCGATAGGCCCTATTCTCCGGATCTTCATTCTTTACATCACTTTCTTTCAGTAGTCCTATCTGAATAAATAGTTTGGTAGCCTCATCCCCTACCTTGTCAGTATAATCATTGATAGTAATGCCAGGCTTTAAGAGGGACTTGGCATAGTTGTGCAACTGAAGGCAGGCATTGTATACTTCTTTCTGGCGGGGTGAAAATTTACCATTTACGGGAATGGTGCGTGTGAGATCTGCATTGTATCCTCCATAGGAAGCACCAAAATCCATTAGCACCAGTTCACCATCTTTACATTCCTGGTTATTTGAAACATAATGCAGGGTCCTGGCCCTGTCGCCGCTGGCAATAATGCTACCATAGGCTTCTCCGGAAGCTCTTTGTGAAAGAAATGAATGTATGATCTCCGCCTCTATTTCATATTCCATAACACCCGGGTGAATAAACTTCATAACCCTGATAAAGGCATTATGAGTTATTTCTACCGCTTTTTTTGTTACTTCTACCTCATACTCAGTCTTGATGGCCCTAAGCTCTTTCATAAGCTTTGCAGCTCTTTCATATTGATGTAAGGGATAGCGGCTTTTCATCTCATCAACAAAACGGTAATCCCTTGAACGCACTAAACTGGACTTGCGATCATTTTCATTAGTATCCAGGTAAATAATATCGGCAAGATGGATCCAGGTCTGGAGCAGGGCATCGATAGAATCAAGCCATACGATTGTTTGTATGCCACTCATTTCAATGGCTTCCTCCTTTCTCAAACGTTTGCCATCCCATTTTTCCTTTAATTCTACAGGCCTTACCAGAACCAGCACTTCACGATATTTAGGATCGGGGTTAGATGGAAACAAAACCACCATTGTATCTTCCTGTGTAATTCCTGAAAGCCAATACAGGTCGCTATTTTGTTTGAAAGGATGCAGCGCATCGCCATTGCTGGGCACTTCATCATTGCTTACAAATATGGCAATGGAACCAGGCTTCATTTTTTCTATAAAGCGTTTCCTGTTCGTTTTGAATAACTCCGGATTTAAAGGAAGATTTTTCATGCTTGTTTTAATTTAAACACGGGCAAAGTAACCGAAATGATGAAACTTATTAACTGACCCTGCCTTTTTTTTTAATTTTTATGCTATCACCATCCTTAGTATAAAACAACAAACAGGATAAAATTGAGGAGCTCGATTCTTGGGTTGTGCAAATGTTTCTTCATTTTAATCTATTTGCAGTTCCTATGCAATGTGTATATAAGACACGTGTTGCAGGCATGAAATTATTATAGACTTACCTTTGTACTTTATTTAAAACGATTGCTATTATATGTCAGTACCTACAATTACTATCTCGAAAGAGAAGTTAGTGAAGCTTGGTTTGCAATATACTGAAAGCCTTCACTACCA
Organism: Flavisolibacter ginsengisoli DSM 18119; assembly: GCF_900129295.1. Classification (GTDB taxonomy): domain Bacteria; phylum Bacteroidota; class Bacteroidia; order Chitinophagales; family Chitinophagaceae; genus Flavisolibacter; species Flavisolibacter ginsengisoli. The sequence goes on along the minus strand of NZ_FQUU01000013.1, from coordinate 109,676 downwards.
ATCCACACCCGAAGAATTAATACAAGATGCCTTACGCTTAGGAGAGGGCCAGTTAACAGACACAGGAGCCCTTGCCATTTGCACCGGTGAGTTTACCGGAAGATCACCCAACGACAAGTTCACCGTAAAAGACGAAATCACAGAAAACACCATTCACTGGAACAATTTCAATATCCCCATCGAGGAGAAGTATTTTTTTATTGTCCATAAAAAGATGATGGATTACCTGAACGGTAAAAAAGAAGTATGGGTGCGTGATTGTTATGCTTGTGCAGACCCCAGGTACAGGTTGAACATAAGAGTGGTCACTGAAAGGCCTTCAACCAATTTATTTGCTTACAACATGTTCCTTAGGCCAACCGAGGAAGAACTCGATGATTTCAAACCCGAGTGGCATATTATTTCCGCTCCTGACCTGCGTCTTGACCCGGAAGAATGTGGGATCAGGCAATACAATGCAGTGATCGTTTCTTTCAAACATAAAACCGTGTTAATAGCTGGCACAGGTTATACAGGTGAAACTAAAAAAGGCATTTTCGGGGTGCTGAATTATATTTTACCACAGGAAAAAAATGTATTAAGCATGCATTGTTCTGCCAATGTAGGAGAGGATGGAGACACTGCTATTTTCTTTGGTCTAAGTGGTACTGGCAAAACAACATTGAGTGCAGATCCTAACAGGAAACTGATTGGGGATGACGAGCATGGATGGGCTAATGATGGTGTGTTTAATTTTGAGGGGGGCTGCTATGCCAAACTGATTAATCTATCGCCTAAAAATGAACCAGAAATCTATAATGCTATCAGGCCTGGTGCCATTGTGGAAAATGTAAAGTTTTATGAGGGTACCAACCAGATCAATTTTGAGGATGGTTCAATCACAGAAAATACCAGGGTATCGTATCCAATAGAATTTATAAGCAATGCCCAGGAGCCCTCAGTTGGAGATATTCCTAAAAACCTATTCTTTTTGACCTGCGATGCCTATGGAGTATTGCCTCCGATTGCGAAATTGACAAAGGAACAGGCCATGTATCAATTTATTTCCGGCTATACAGCCAAAGTTGCCGGTACTGAGGAAGGAGTAATTGAGCCTAAACCTACTTTTAGCGCGTGTTTTGGCGCACCATTTTTGCCTTTACATCCCGGCAAATATGCCGAAATGTTGGGTAGGAAAATGGAAAAGCATGATGTAAATGTATGGCTGGTAAATACCGGGTGGAACGGTGGTCCATACGGAGTGGGCAAACGAATGAAACTTGCTTATACGAGGTCTATGATTACGGCGGCAATATCAGGGGCGCTCAATAATGCTGAAATGCAGAAAGATGAACTATTTGACCTTGCTATACCCAAGGAAGTTCCGGGTGTACCATCCGAGCTTTTATTTCCAAGGAATACATGGCCAGATAAAAATGCCTATGACGAAAAGGCGCTGTTCCTCGCTGGATTATTTAAAAAGAATTTTGAGAAATATGCCTCCGGAGTAAAAGAAGAAGTAAAGGCTGCCGGTCCAAAGATTTAAAATCACATCCTCTGTATTTATAAAATGAAATGCCCTCCTCCCGGAGGGTTTTTCGTAACCTTATATGTAATGCCTTTAGTGCCATTTTATAATCCCTAATCTTTTTTACTTCAATAAAATGGTAAGTAATGGCAACGAGCATACCCCGTATTTCCTCTAAAACCTTATAAATCCGGCATCATTTCAACTATAAAATTTGGGGTTAGGTCGATACCCTTTACCCCTTTCATCTTCATTTAACGCCAGATACAATTTCTCTTTTTTACTTTTATTTTAACCTAATTGCAGTAAGCCCATCATAATTTTTAGAATCTGATAAGCGTTAGACCACTATGAGCTACCACCACCTACTTTATATTATAATCCTTGCTCTAAACTTTTCGGGAAAACCCGCACCAGACATTACTGCCACTAAAAAAAGTCCGAGAATAGAGAAATCAATTAATCCAAGAGGTGAAAATGAAGAGTTTATTCCGTGGACTTTTAGCCGCCGTTTAGAATGGGAAGATTTTTTATGTGCGCCTAAAAATAACTCTGATGCGGTAGCTTCCACAAGTACTTCGTTGGGAATAGCTTACCAGGTAGAAGATGGAGAACTTACCTATTCTATCAGCTGTAATTTTTCTAAACACAAGTCATGGGGCTTGCTGAAAACGGAATATATTTTAGCTCACGAGCAGGGGCATTTTGACATTACAGAAATTTTTGCCCGTAAATTATATAAAGCCCTTTCAGAATACCAGTTTAACAGGAGAACATACCGCAAGGACGTTAATGAGATCTACAAGGCAATAGTGGAAGAGAAAGAAAACATGCAGGCGGAATATGATGGAGAATCTGATCATAGCCGCAACAGGAGGATACAATATGACTGGTTAGAGAAGATAGATCAACTGCTTGATGAAACAGCCCCTTACGCTAATTACCCTTAAGTGAAATAGAATTGCAATAAACTTAGATCTGTATCAGCTTAAAACAGGCCATATAACTGGGCGTCTATTTTGCTCATTATAATTCCCAGGTCTTCTTCCTTTTCGCCAAATTTGTTTTCGTCTACGTTTATTATCAGTAGAGGCCCTTCCTTATATGTATCGATCCACTTGGTATAATATTCATTAAGCCGTTTTAAATAATCCAGGCGGATGTTTTCTTCGTATTCTCTTCCTCTCTTCTGGATCTGGCCTACAAGTGTAGGAACAGAAGCCTGCAGGTAAATAAGCAGGTCGGGAGGCTGAACCATTGTTTTTAGAGTTTGAAAGAAGCTATAATAATTTTCAAAATCCCTTTTGGTCATCAAGCCCATTTCATGAAGATTGGGAGCAAAAATATTAGCATCTTCATAGATTGTCCTATCCTGGATGACGGTCTCACTACCTCTATGTATCTCTAATAACTGGTTGATACGGCTATTCAAAAAGTATATCTGCAACTGGAAACTCCAGCGTGGCATGTCTTCATAAAAATCATTAAGGTAAGGATTGTGATCTACGTCCTCGAAATGAGGTATCCATTTATAATGCTTACTAAGAAGTTGTGTAAGTGTAGTTTTTCCTGCACCAATATTTCCAGCTATTGCAATATGTTTTGCCTTTTTAGATTTTGCCATAAAATGATGGGGACTGATTCGTTCAGTTATTCAAGGGGCACAAAATAGAATATAGTACTGAGATTTATGAGTAAACTTTAATTTTTGTCTAGTAGTATTTCAGGCCTGCTAATTCCCGGGCTGCCTCAATTGTTTTGGTAGCACTGATGCGCGCCTTTTCAGTTCCTTCCTTCATAATCTTTTTCAAATAGTTTTCATCATTCCTGATTTCATTAGCTTTTTCCCGGATAGGTGCTATAAACCTGACCATATCTTCAGCTAACTGTTTTTTCATATCACCATACCGGATGTTAGCATTATTGAAATCTTCCCGGAACTTAGTTACTGTTTGCTCTTCACTGACCAGGCTCATGATCTGAAATATATTTTTTATGTACTCAGGCATTTCAGCATTAGGCTCTGTAGGCCCGGCATCTGTTTTAGCTTTCATAACTTTTTTCCGGATCAGGTCATCATCATCTGCCAGGTAAAGGGTAGCATATTGGTTTTCGCTCTTACTCATTTTACCAGCTCCATCAAGGCTCGGCACTTTTACCAGGTCAGCTCCAAAGTTAAAAGCCAGGGGTTCAGGAAACAGGTCACCATATCTATGGTTAAAGCGTTGTGCGAAGTTCCTTGCCATTTCCAGGTGTTGCTCCTGGTCCTTGCCAACGGGTACATATTTGGCCCGGTGAATAAGGATATCTGAAGCCATTAAAACCGGGTAGGTCAAAAGGCCTGAGTTTACATTTTGGGGATTCAGACGCACCTTATCCTTGAAGGTAACGGTCTTCTCCAATTCACCCTTGTAAGCAAGCATATTCAAAAGGAGATATAACTCCGCAATTTCGGGAACAGAACTTTGAACATACAAACTAACCTTTTCAGGGTCAAGACCTGCCGCCAGGTTTTCAGCTATCACTCTCAATACACTTTCCCTTAACCCTTTGGTATCGGGATGTGTGGTAAGGGAATGCCAGTCGGCAACGAAAAAATAACATTCATAATCTTCCTGCATGCGAACATAGTTGCGCATAGCACCAAAATAATTTCCCAGGTGTAAAAACCCGGTAGGTCTGATTCCACTTAATACAATCTCTTTTGCAGCCATAAATCCTCTTTTGGGATGGCGAAGATAAGAAGTCTCAATAGTCAAATTAAGCTTCCTTGCCTTACTGATCAACAGATCCAGGTAAGTTTTGTCTTAGCCTTAGGGGAAGGAATGTACAAACCTTTTGAAAATTATTTTTCTTCATGTTCAATTAACCATTCTAACTAAAGGAAACTTTTGTCAGGACCACCTATCCAAAAGCATAGATCTGATATGAATCTGTACTTATATTTGTTTAATGCAGGTAGATGACGCCCTTATTGCAAAATTATCCCGTCTCTCTATGCTTGATTTTAATGAAGCAGAAAAGGAAGAGATCAAAGCAGATCTTGTAAAAATGATAGGATTTGTAGATAAGCTGAAAGAACTTGATACGAGTGGTATTGATCCCTTGCTGCATATGAGTGGGAATAATAACATGCTTCGTGAAGACGAAGTAAAAAACATGCTTACCCAGGAAGAAGCCTTAAGAAATGCGCCTTTGCATGATAGCCAGTTTTTCAAAGTACCTAAAGTGATCAAAAAACCAGATTAATCTTAATGTAATGGAGGCCATCATACACCTGGACAATATCAAGAAAAATTACTACCTGGGAAAACAAGTCATTGAAGTATTGAAAGGTATCTCCTTTGATATTTTAAAGAATGAATATGTAGCATTAATGGGGCCTTCCGGTTCAGGCAAAAGCACCCTAATGAATATACTGGGTTGCCTGGATACACCTACCAGTGGAACGTATATATTGAATGGTCATGATGTTAGCTCAATGGCGGATAATGACCTTGCAGATGTCAGGAATAAAGAGATTGGTTTTGTATTCCAGCAATTCAACCTGCTTCCCCGGTTGACGGCGGCTGAAAATGTTGCACTACCACTTGTATATGCTGGCGTACCCCGTAAGCAAAGAATGGAAAAAGCCCTTGAGGTACTATCAAGGGTGAACCTGGCGGATAGGAGCCACCACAAACCCAATGAGATGAGTGGAGGACAAAATCAAAGAGTAGCCATTGCCAGAGCATTGGTGAATGATCCCTCTATCATCCTTGCCGATGAGCCTACAGGTAACCTGGATTCGAAAACCTCTCACGAGATCATGGAGATATTCAGTAAAATACATGCGGGAGGAAATACGGTAATCCTTGTAACTCATGAAGTTGATATAGCTGAATTTGCACACAGAATCGTACGATTGAAGGACGGCATCATAGAAAGTGACGTCAGGAAAGAGCAATTGCTGGTTAAATAATAAATGAAATGGCTTTCAAGATCTATACAAAGACAGGAGACAAAGGCAATACTTCATTAATTGGGGGAACGAAAGTGCCTAAGAATGATATACGGATTGAAACTTATGGCACAGTAGATGAATTAAACTCCTGGATAGGATTAATTAATGACCAGTTGAATGATGCGGAGTTTATCTATGAATTAAGAGAGATCCAGGACAGGCTTTTTACAATAGGTTCTTCTTTGGCAACAGATGCAGAGAAAGAAACTAAAATGAGATTGCCGGACCTTCACCAATCAGATATAACCATACTGGAAAACAGTATAGACCTGATGACATCCCGGTTGCCAGAGATGAAATCCTTTATACTTCCTGGAGGACATCCAATAGTTTCTTCTATTCATATAGTACGTTGTGTATGCCGCCGGGCAGAAAGGCTGGCAGTAAATATGCAACAACATGAACTATTTATTGATGAAAAGGTGATCCAATACCTGAACCGGCTTAGCGATTATCTTTTTACCCTTGCCCGCTATGTGGGTCTTAAGCTTGGGGTAGATGAGATAAAATGGAATCCGAGAATTGGTCAGTAGAAATTTTTTGTAAGCTCCTCAGGTTTCAATCTCCAGATCAACCTCAAATACGATCTTACCATCTTTCATAGTGAGTTTACGGTCACTTAGTTGTGCAAGTTCTTCATTATGGGTAACAATAAGGAATGTCTGGTTAAATTCCTTTCTTAATTTAAAGAAGAGTTGGTGAAGTTCACGGGCATTTGCTGTATCCAGGTTTCCTGTAGGTTCATCTGCAAATACAATATCAGGATTATTGATAAGCGCCCTTGCCACGGCTACCCGCTGCTGCTCCCCGCCTGATAAAGCACCCGGTTTGTTATGCAACCTATGGCTAAGCCCCAATAAATTAAGCAGCTCCCCTGCCCTTTTCTTTACTTCATTTTTATTATTTCCAGAGATCCATCCGGGAATACATACATTTTCCAAAGCAGAAAACTCCGGAAGCAAGTGATGAAACTGGAATACGAACCCAATATGCTTATTACGGAAATCAGCCAGTTTTTTGCCTGAAAGATTGGTCACATTGATATCATGCAACATAACTTCCCCTTTATCGGGCTTATCAAGAGTGCCTAAAATATGCAACAAAGTGGACTTACCAGAACCTGAAGGGCCTACAATACTTACGATTTCACCGGTATTTATAGAAATTTCTACACCTTTCAGTACTTCTATTGTTCCGTATTTTTTATGTATATCCCTGGCTGTTAGCATCTTTAGAATTATTCAAATATCCATAAACAATACTGCCCGGCAAAGTTCAATCCCTGTTTTTAACCATATAATATTCAACATTTGGAAAATTAGTTATTACACCTACATTTGCGAAAAATTTGGGGGGTTCAATATAATGGCCGTTTGTTGTAAACTGGCATGGAAATTATACTTCACCATCTCAATAAAATCAATCAAAAACCTACAAAGATGTTTTGGACGTTAGAATTAGCATCCTACCTGGAAGAGGCACCCTGGCCAGCGACAAAGGACGAATTGATCGATTATTCAATCCGTTCGGGAGCGCCTATTGAAGTAATAGAAAACCTGCAGGAGCTCGAAGATGAAGGAGAGGTGTATGAAAGTATTGAGGATATATGGCCGGATTACCCTTCACAGGATGATTTCCTTTTTAATGAAGATGAATACTAATTGTACGACAATACACAATAAAGCCACTCCCTGGAGTGGCTTTATTGTTTCTAACCCTTTGATCAAAGGTGAATTAATAGGTATACCCTATTTTTTACTCTTTTTATATGCATCCAGCCCGCATTTCAGCCAATCCCGGAACTGACCTGCTGATGGTGTATATGCTTTGGTTTTAGTCAAAGCCACTTCATCGGCAGAAATAATGGCATATTGAGGCTGGGAAACGGCATTAAAATTCTCAGATTGAAAAGTTGCCCACTTATCTCCCACAGTTATAATGGGTTTTTCGGTACCTGACTTGGTGTTATAAACAAATTGCTCTGATGCTGGTAATTGCTGCCTCTCATCTACATACAGGGAAACGACTATAAAATCATTTTTCATTAATTCCTTTACTTCTTCATTTGTCCATACATTTTCTTCCATCCTTCTGCAATTGACGCATGCCCAACCTGTAAAGTCAATTAATACGGGCTTATTTTGTTCACGTGCCATTTGCAATGCCTTTGCATACTGGTTATGAAGCGGCTCTACCCCTGTTTCATAATTTACAGGGTGTTGGTAAATACTATAACCGTAGGGAGGCGGGAATCCACTGATAAGCGTGAGTCTTGCCCATTTGGTATTTGTTACCCCAGGCACCAGGTACAGGGTAAATAATCCGAATAAGGCGATAAAGAAGACCCTTGTCTTTGAAAAACGAGGTTTACTATCATGTCCAAACCTGATAATGCCAAGCAGGTAAAGTACAATAGCTATTCCTATTAAAATCCATAGGGCAATAAACACTTCTCTTTCCAACAGATGCCATTGCTTAACCAGGTCAGCATTTGAAAGGAACTTTATGGCCAGGGCCAGTTCCAGGAACCCCAATACTACTTTGACTGAATTAAGCCATCCTCCTGATTTGGGGAGCGATTGAAGCCAGTTAGGGAATAAGGCAAAAAGAGCAAAGGGAAGTGCAAGCCCCAACCCAAAGCCTGACATTCCAAAAGTTAATTGGGTAGCTCCATTATCACTCGTCAGCACACCCGCAAGCAGGGAACCTAGTATAGGTCCTGTACAGGAAAAACTAACAATAGCAAGTGTAAGAGCCATAAAGAAGATGCCCCAGAAATTACTCATACCTGCCCTGGAATCTATTTTACTGGCTAAACCACTTGGCAAACCAATCTCATAAAGTCCAAAGAAAGAAAGAGCGAAAAATATGAACACCACGAAAAATGTAAGGTTCAACCAAACATTGGTAGATATATTATTTAATATCTCAGGGTTTACACTGCTTAAAAGATGAAACGGTACACTTAATAAGGCATAGATTATAAATATACTTAGCCCATAAAGCAATGCGTTTTGTATTCCCTTTTTCCGGGTTCCGGACTTTTTGGTGAAGAAGGAAACTGTCAAGGGAATTAATGGGAAGACACAAGGTGTAATAAGAGCGATTAGTCCTCCAATAAACCCAAGGAGAAAAATAGAAAACAAGCTTTTATCTGCAGTATCATCGTCCCCACAATTATTAACAGGGTTTTTGAGGTCTATAGTAGGTACTTTTATTTGGGCCGTGGTGTTTACTCCTCCTTCCAATGAAACATTAAATGAAAGTGCGGTAGAAGGATAGAATTCTTCACCCCTACCATAAGTATACAATAAAGTGCCCTGAAGATGACCAGGAATAACCCCTGGAAAAGTTATGGTTTTTTTCCAGGTAGCAGGCCCCTCGTAGGTCTTTACAACAGTATCAAATAAGGGGCTGTGCGTTTTTTTAAAATAACCGGAATCGGCATAACCATTTGTAACCATTATAGACGAATCGGACAATTGCAATTCGGTGGTGGGCACCTCACTTAATAATTGATCCGGAGCGTACAAATCCCAACCTTTATTTCCAGTTGTTGAGAATATCAATTGGTATTGGTTAGCACTGATTTTTTTACTGCTAACATTCCATTTAAATGGCTGAATTGAATCTTGCGCATGTGTTAAAACTCCTGCCAGTATAAAAAATATAAATAAGCCGGCCTGAACGATTGCTTTCATCTTCCTGTATTTAAAGCAAAACGAGTCCTTAAAAAGAACTCGTTTTGCTGAACTAATGGTTCATATTATTTTAAGGCTATTGAGAAATTCACAGATTTAGGAGGCAGACATTTCTCATCGTTACAAGTTTGAAATTCCAACTTGCCCGTTACATTGGTTTTTGCCTTTCCCTTTATTTTCACTTTCTGTACAAATAACACTTTATTACTGTATTGATTGGCAGAAACATCCAGGGTCTTATCCTTGAATTTTTCCATTTTGCCAACTTCCTTCACTTTACCACTCATATCCAATAAAGGGTTCTTATTGAATTGAAATGAAGTGGGTTGTGCTATAGCGTCTGCAGGTTGAGATTGAGAGTATAAATGCCATCCTTGCTGAATTGTAGCCAACATTTGTATTTCGTATTCCTTATCTCCCAATTTTTTACTGGTAAATGTCCAACTAACAGGATTGATGTTTTGCGCTGATGCAACAGCCACAGTGAAGAAAACACTAAGAATCAATAGTAATCTTTTCATGCTCCAGATTTATGTCAACAAATTTCTAATATTAAAATTTGAAAACTTGTTAAAGTAGGGGTAAGGAAACCTTAAATGACACCTTCCATCACCTCGGAAAACAATATCTCGAAAATTTTCCTGCCGTCAGTATTTCCTAATAATGAAGAACAAGCTCTTTCAGGATGGGGCATCATACCAAAAACATTTCGGGTTTCATTACAGATACCCGCAATATTTCGGACTGAACCATTGGGGTTAGCTTCAGGAACTAAATTTCCTTTTTCATCACAATAACGGAATAGAACCTGGTTATTTTTTTCCAGGATATCCAGCGTTGCATCATCGGCATAATAACGGCCTTCGCCATGTGCAATTGGTATCTTATAAACCTTATCCTGGACGTCCTTTATATACAGGTTTTTGCAGACATATTGCTGGTTATTGTTACGTAATAATGCACCCGGCAGTAAATGAGATTCGCATAAGATCTGAAAGCCATTACATACGCCTAATACTTTGCCTCCATTTTTAGCAAACTCAATAATGCTTTGCATGATGGGGCTAAATCGGGCTATGGCACCTGTACGCAAATAATCTCCATAAGAAAATCCCCCGGGAAGTACAATACAGTCCTCAGTAGTAAATTCAGAAAGATCACTGTCTTTATGCCACAACATTATACATTCCTGGTTTAGGTCATGTACCAGGGCGTTGTACATATCTCTGTCGCAATTAGAGCCTGGGAAAACCACAACACCAAACTTCATATATTAAGTTTTGAACTGCAAAGATAGTTTGCAGAGGTCATTTTTCCTTTTAATGCACTGTTGCAGTACCATATTGCATATACAGGATATAGCCAATAGCCATAATAAATAATAACGATGATATGATTTTCCTGGTCTGGTAGAAATACGCACAGGCATGAAAAAGGGCAAAAGGGGCAGCTATAAGCATCCATGCCTGGAGCGCATGATGGCTGTTAATAAAGGGAACGAAAAAGGATAATAAAAGATACAGTAATATGATGCTCCAGTTCTTTCTTACCTGGATAAGCATTTTTCTTAAATGTGTCTGGATATAATAGCCTCCCATAATAAAAGGAATCGCAATAAGAAAGGTACTAATGGCCAGCCACAGAGAGTTTTTAAGCTGGGGAACAGCAAAAGAAACTTCGGGCACAAAATTCTTAAAGTTCAACCTGTCAGTCAGAAAAAGGTATATGCCATAAAAATAATAAGGCGTAATACAGCCAAGAAGGAACAAAATGATCTCGTTAAACCTAAAAGGTTTCAGGATCATTAGTCCTAAAATTATGCATATAATAAAACAGGCAGAAGGAAAGTAGATATAGGAGCTTAACCCTGTTATTAAGCCAATATTATACACCTGTGCTTTTGCAATAGGAGAATTATATAACCGGAAAAGCGTAATGAATATCCAAATAATAAAAGTAGCGCTTAAAAGAGGTGCAGATAAATAACTCCATTCCGGCAACAAAGATGTAATCATCAGGTATGACATTCCGGGCAGGAAGTTCTGCCTTGCCATCATACGATACTCATTGGCCAGGTAAGTAATTAATAAAGCCTGCAGGTACAATAAGCCAAATGAAATCAAACTGCAAAGCAGCCCATTATTTGCAGGCAGCATACCAATAAACCACTGGTATAATGGTCCATCCTGTTCAGAAAAAGTAATATTCTTTGGAAATAAGAATAGTGGCAGCTTCAATAATAGGCCAAAGATCAGCAGGACAACGACATTACCTGGAGATTTTTGTTTAAACAGTCCAATCACATAGCAATGCTATTAATTAAATTCGATTTTAGCAAAGCAAATGTAATTGCGATAGTAACACGGAATGATCAACTGGTAACTACTTACCTGTTTGCCATACTTAGGTAAAAATTCATAACCCCTGTCCAGGTTCTTTAAAGTAGGGTTATGATTCAACTCTCCACCAGGAGAAAGGGTGTAATCATTCAACAGTAAGGCCCTTCTTTCATCAACATTAAAAAGATAGTGAATCTGGCTACCCGTATTGGCCATAAGGTAGGATATCCTGTCGTCAGATTCATCATCATATTGCTCTTTATGAATGACGCCGCTCCATTCCAGCTTTCCGGTTTTATCAAAGGAAAGAATGGTTACATTATCCGCATGCCTTCTTACATTTTGATTGTTGTAATACCTGTCTCTCCAATACCAATTGCTGTAATATGGAGAATACATGCTGTAATAATCATAGGTGGACAAAGGGTATCCGTATAGATAATTATACCTGTTCCAGTTATTATTACGTGAGGTAGTGTAATAGGATTCAGCATTTATAACAAATCCACCATCCTTTTTAATTACAATATTTCTGACAAAATAATCATTGAAAGCCATTTTTATATTCGCATCACCCTTTGCGTCGTTTCTTATATCTTCCCCGAGGGCCACAGCATTCTGCAGAATCGGCTGCCTGGATAGTTTATCCCACACATAAAAATAAAACCCTTCAATATTTCCTCTTTTCTTGGTGTAATAAAAGGAAGTGAGAAAGTATCGCTTATTGGAATTATCAACTTTTACATGCAATTCATCTAAAAGTATCTTATCCTGCGGTACTTCTATTGCTGTTACCGTATCTACTGCTGCAGGCTTCCAGAATAAGATAGTACGGTTAATTGTTTCATTATTATTCCTGTTGAACTTAACAAATACAAGATCCCCATCATTATCAATATTGAACTCATCCAGGTTATCATCCCTTTCCTCCATATCCATAGTAAACTGGTTGCGCTTTTGAAGCATCAGTTCGGCATCAAAAAGTAGGGTTGTAATGATAAACCTCGATTTATTCTTTGAGTTGATCTTGAATACCATAAGTTTTGACTTATTCTCATTAGTTATGGTGGAGTAGATCTTATTACTGGCCGTAAATCCTATATGCGAAGTATCCAGGGTGAGGATATCTGAGGCCCTTTTACCATTACCGTCAACCTTCACCGCATTACAGTAGACAACATTCTTTTTCTGGTACTGGTAGATAATATAACTAAAATCATTGTAAGCGAAGAAGTCCACATTGATCAACTTATCTTCCGGTATATAATCCTGTTCGACCTTACTTACTTCTTCCATTTCATTGTTGTACACGCTTACATAGCTTTTATTGCGGCTATTCTTATAGATCAGGAAATTACCAGACACCTTACCTATAACCTCGAAGTTCATTCTACGAGTATCATCGTTACCGGGCTGGGAATATATTATCCTTTGTGCATTTAGAACAGTGCCTGAAGCAAGGAGGAATACTGTAATTATAATTGGTGCAAATCGCATAAAAAGCAAAATCTTTAAACTATTAAAGTTAATCGTTGTATTTTATTTTAATAAGACGTATAAAAACTAAAGCGGATGCATGGAGAGACCGTTAAGATGTTCACAAGTTTGCTTTTAATACTATTCCTCACAATCCCGTGAACACATTCAAATTTCAAACTATTGCCTTGTTTCTGATTGTGCATCTATTAATTTTAACATATACCTTTGGCAATTCGCCTTGAAACCATCAAAAATTACAACACAGGTACATTGAAAGCACCACTTAATAAGGTTACTGTTGCAGGATTAGTTATAGCGTTAGGTATTATTTATGGAGACATAGGCACTTCCCCCTTATATGTTTTTAATGCTATAATTACCAATAGGACAATCACTGAAGAATTGATTATTGGGAGCTTATCCTGTATCATCTGGACAATCACCTTACAAACAACCATTAAATACGTTCTTTTGGTTTTACGCGCCGATAACCGGGGTGAGGGCGGAACCTTTGCCCTATATGCTTTGGTGCGAAGACAAAGAAAATGGCTGGTGATTCCAGCCATGATAGGAGGTTCTGCTTTGCTTGCGGATGGCATCATTACACCTCCCATTTCTATCACTTCAGCGGTTGAGGGACTTAAAAAGATCCCGACTTTCCACAATATTGAAGAATATGTAGTGTACATAGTCCTTGTCATTCTTGGGCTATTTTTCTTTTTACAGCAATTCGGCACCGCCTCAATTGGAAGGTTCTTTGGGCCAATTATGTTCATATGGTTTAGTATGCTTGCTGTCCTTGGCATTGTTCACTTATCGGACGACTGGACCATTTTCAGGGCATTTAGTCCAACTTATGCCTTTCATTTTTTAAGGTCATATCCCAATGCATTGTGGCTGTTAGGAGCTGTATTTCTTTGTACAACAGGAGCCGAAGCGCTATATAGTGACCTTGGTCACTGTGGCAGGGGAAACATACGAGGCTCCTGGAGTTTCGTCAAAATATGCCTGATCCTAAATTACCTTGGCCAGGGAGCCAGCCTTTTAAGTCATCATACAGGCCTTACTATTACAGACTCTGTTAGAGAAAGCCTGGGAATCAATGCCTTTTATGACCTTATGCCAGAATGGTTCATTATCATAGGTGTTATAATAGCAACTACTGCGGCTATTATTGCCAGCCAGGCAATGATCTCCGGATCTTTTACCCTTATAAGCGAGGCTATGCGCCTAAATCTTTGGCCTAAACTGAAGATACGCTACCCTTCCGAAGCCAGGGGGCAGTTGTTTATCCCGTCTTTAAACCTACTGATGTTCATGGGTTGCGTAGGTGTGGTACTTTATTTCAGAACCTCCCAAAGAATGGAAGCGGCTTATGGCCTGGCAATCATAGTCACTATGTTGATGACTACGATCTTGTTTTCCAATTTCCTCGTTGCCCGAAGGGTAAAGCCCATTTATATCTGGATATTTCTTTCCGTATACTCTGTTGTAGAAATATTATTCCTATTTGCCCTTTTACAAAAATTCACACATGGTGGGTATATCACCCTAATGATAGGTGGTTTGATGTTCCTGGTTATGTATGCCTGGTACCGGGCAAGGAAGATTAAAAACAGGTACGTGGAATTTGTACGCTTGGAACATTATATTCCAAAGATCCAGGAACTTAGCAATGACCGTTCTATCGTTAAATATGCCACTCACCTGGTATACCTGACAAGTGCCGATAATCCAAAAGAGATAGAACATAAGATCATTTACTCCATACTTAATAAAAAGCCTAAAAGGGCAGATATCTACTGGCTTGTGCATGTGGACACCCTGGATGACCCATACACCATGGAATATAAGGTGGATCACATCATTCCTAACGACATTATTCGAGTGGATTTCCGACTGGGTTTCAGGGTTGAGCCACGTATTAACCTCATGTTCAGAAAAGTAGTTGAAGACCTGGTAACCAACCGGGAGGTTAATATAACAAGCCGGTATGAAAGCCTTGAGAGAAGTAATATTGTTGGTGATTTTTCCTTTGTAGTGATGGAAAAATACCTCAGCCAGGATAATGACCTCCCTTTCCTTGAAAGAGTGGTTATGAAATTTCATTTCTGGCTTAAAGAAATTTCACTTTCCGAAGAAAGAGGTTTTGGATTGGATCCAAGCAATGTTACTGTTGAAAAATTTCCGCTTATTGTAGCACCTGTAACCAACCTGAAATTGAAACGTATTGAAGACTAGGTCTTCCCTTGTTCAGCAGTTTAAAGCATTTGTTGCTAAAATATAGTACCTCTTTCCATGATTGGATTTGGAACATGGATTGTGTAACCATATACCTATAATTTCTGAAAAGGAAATTCTGGATTACCAGGCAATAAATAAAAGCATAGGGCCTGTAAGTGAAACACCATAACTCAATTGTTTAGGAATAAATAAAACCCTGGTAACTCCATATAATTGAGAAATAGATAACGTTCCAAAAAGGCAGGAAGTTAACACCACTTAAAAAGACCAGTTTTTAAAACTAATTCAGTCAACCTGATTGCATTCCACGCTCCTATTTGTTATATTGGTCCCCAAATTCAACCCGTTTTCCTGTTAATTTAGGTTTAAAATCAATTTTACGGGTAACATTTGCGGGGTGTTTTGAATCCAATATATAAAACCAGACTATGTTTAAATTCTACCTTCTTTTACTTGCCTGTTGCACATATTTTGCAGGCTGTAAATCAGCAAACAAAGCTTACCAGAAAGGCGATTATGCAGATGCCATTGAACTCGGGGTTAAAAAGCTGCAAAAAGATCCTAACGACTATGAAACAAAAGAAATAGTACAGAGTTCATATACCTATGCCGTTAATGAGGGAGAAAACCAAATAAGAATTCTTTCTAATAGTAGTGATGACAATCGCTATGAGAAAATATACCAGTCTTATTTAAGACTACAGGACCTTTATCAAACCATTCATGCTTATCCAGTCCCTGCAAGAATTATAAGGACTAAAGATTATTCGGAATATGTTGAAACTTATCGGAATAAGATTGCGGATATTCATGTAGAAAGAGCTGAAAAGTGGATGGCAGCCGCTAATAAAGAGTCTTACAAAGAGGCATATAAAGAACTGGCTATTGCAGTCCGGTATAAGCCGAATGACTTTAACCTCCAAAGAAAAAAGGATACCCTGTACAACCAGGCAGTTACAAAGGTGCTGGTATTGCCTATGCAGAATTATGGCGGTTACCAGTATGCAAGCTCCACACAGGTGCAAAACTTTCAGAATGAGATCATCAGGACGTTATCCTATAGCATGAATAATGAATTTGTAAAATTCTATTCCGAATGGGAATCCAGGAATAAAGGTATAAAGCCTGACCAGTCATTGGAGTTAAACCTAAGTCGTATTTCTATAGGACAACCCTATGATAATAAGACCTCCAGGGAAGTTTCTAAAGAAGTTGTAATAAAGGAAACAGTTTATAAGCCAGATTCCGTTATTAAACAATATGGTACGGTCAAGGCAAAAATAACAAGTATTAAAAGATCCTTGGTGTCAGAAGGCGACCTGATGATCACTATTAGGGATGCACAGGGCAAAGCTATTTGGAGCGACCGTTTCACTGGTGAACATAACTGGAAAACAGAATTTGCCAGCTATACCGGGGATGAAAGGGCCTTAAGTGATAATGATAAAACGATTCTGAATAAAAATGAGGTTACACCTCCCACACAGGAAGAAATAACCAGGGAACTATTCAAACAGATACAAAACGACCTGTCCAACCGCCTCCGCAATTATTATAACCAATAGGCTAATAATTATATTAATTGATTTAGTGCCCGGAATTCCCGGGCATTAAACTTCAGCTAATCTAACAATATCCTCTTGTACAGATAAATGATAACCCACTCCTATCTTCAATGAAAGGTTCTCAGTACTGTGGCTTACAGGAAAATCATAACATACAGGAAACTCATATTCCTTCACATGTTCATAGATTATCTCCTGTATGGTTTTTCCAAAAGGTCTTTCTGTATCCTTCATATCAGTGAAGCCACCAATGATCAAGCCAGCAAGCTTATCAAATTTGCCACTCCTCTTTAATTGTAACAGCATCCGGTCAATACTGTATAGATATTCTCCTATGTCTTCCAGGAACAAGATCTTGTTCTTTGTTTTAATATCAGAGCTGGTACCAATAAGATGAGCCAGCAGGGATAGATTCCCTCCTACTAAAGCACCCTCTGCTTCCCCCATTTTATTATTGGCTGCAACAGGTACTTCATATTTGACTGGTGTACCCTCCAGGGCATTTTTTAATGACTTAATATAATCATTATTAAAATTGCCATCATTAAAAGCTGCCGCCATGGGAGCATGTAAGGAAGCAATTCCATAACGCTCATAAAGATGGCAATGGAGAACCGTTATATCACTAAACCCTATGACCCATTTAGGGTGCTTTCTGAACTTTTTAAAGCTGATATTGTCTATTATACGACTCATACCATACCCTCCGCGGGCACATAAAATAGCCTGTACTGACCTGTCATCCATCATTTCCTGGAGATCTGCCAGGCGCTCTTGGTCTGTTCCGGAAAAATAATTCCCTGACCTGCTGTTGGCAGTGGCTCCAAGCCGCACAGAAAAACCCCAATCCTGGAGAGTGTTAATGCAGGTTTCCATTTTTTCCAAAGGCATATATCCTGCTGGCGCCACTATTCCAATGCAATCGCCTTTTTTTAAATAGGGAGGAATTTGAATCATAATGCTTAATTGCCAGCACAAAATAAACCTTGTTGGGCCAAATAAAAAGCAGTTGGCGCCTTTGCGGTATTTTTGCAAACTTCCTGTGCATGCAACTATTGAAAATACGGTGATACAGGATAGTTAAAGATTCAAAAGAGGAGTTAATACAATGAACCAGCCCAAAAGATATTTAATTACTTCTGCCTTACCATATGCTAATGGACAAAAACACATAGGACACCTGGCAGGAGCCTATATACCCGCAGATATTTATGTACGGTATTTAAGAGCACAAAAGCGGGATGTAGTGTTCGTTTGCGGAAGCGATGAACACGGTACAGCCATACCTATACAGGCTATGAAAGAAGGCACTACCCCTCGCGAGATCATTGATAAGTATCATGTCATCATGAAACAAAACTTTGATGACCTGGGTATATCCTTTGATATTTACGACCGTACCTCTAATGCTATACATCATGAAACAACCCAGGAATTCTTTACTTACCTGAATGATCGGGGTGAGCTGGAAGTAAAAGAAACAGAACAATATTATGATGAACAGGCTCAAACCTTTCTTGCCGACCGTTATATAAAAGGCACTTGTCCCAATTGTGGCTTTGAAAGCGCTTTTGGTGATCAATGTGAAAGATGTGGCACTGCATTAAGTCCTGATGAACTGATAAACCCCGTCAGCACTTTAAGTGGTAATACCCCTATAAAAAAACTAACAAAACATTGGTACCTACCCCTTAACAGGCATGAAGACTGGCTTCGCAACTGGATACTGAATGAACACCAGAAAGATTGGAAAGCCAATGTATTGGGTCAATGCAAGAGCTGGATAGATGCCGGCCTTCAACCCAGGGCTGTAACCCGTGATCTTGACTGGGGGGTTAAAGTTCCGCTGCCAGATGCGGAAGGCAAGGTTTTGTATGTATGGTTTGATGCTCCTATTGGTTATATCAGTGCCACAAAGCAATGGGCGCTTAACACCGGCAATGACTGGAAGCCTTACTGGCAGGATAAAGACACCAAATTGGTACACTTTATAGGAAAGGATAATATTGTTTTCCATTGCCTGATATTCCCTGTAATGCTTCATTTGCATAATTATATAGTTCCTGACAATGTTCCCGCCAATGAATTTATGAACCTCGAAGGTGATAAAATGAGTACCAGTCGCAATTGGAAACTGGATATGCAGGACTATATAGATGATTTCCTTAAAAAAGAAAATGGCGGGCCACAAATGGCAGATGCCTTAAGGTATTATCTTACTACTATCCTTCCTGAAAACAAGGACAGTGAATTTACCTGGAAAGGATTCCAGGATGCTGTTAACGGAGAACTGGTTGCTGTATTTGCCAACTTTTTCAACAGGACGTTTGTGTTGATGCACAAACTTACCAATGGAAAAGTTCCGCGATTCCACAACAACATTATTGACGAAAAGGATAAAGAATTAATAGCAGAAATAGAATCAGCAAAGCCCAGGATAGAAAAGCTGCTTGAGGAATACAAATTCAGGGATGCTTTATTTGATGTCATAGACCTTGCCCGGAAAGGAAATAAGTACATGCAGGAGAAGGAACCCTGGATAAAAGCTAAACAGGTAAATGCAGAAGGCGCAATTCTTCCGGAAGTGCAGGAACAGATAGATAACTGCCTGCATGTTTGCTTACAGCTTTGTGCCAATATGGCCATTTTCATCAATCCCTTTCTTCCGCATACAGCTAAAAAAATGTGTCAAATGATGAAAGTGGTTGACAAAATGCTTGAATGGGAAAATGCAGGTAAAACAAAGCTTTTAAGTGTTGGTTATTCCTTAAGGGCGCCAGAATTATTATTCAGGAAAATTGAGGATGCCGAGGTACAATTCCAGGTTGAAAAATTAAAAAAAGGATTAGCACAATCAAAAATGGAACAGGAACAAAATAAACAGCCGGTGAGTCAGCCTTCAAGCATAGCAACTACAGAGCGTATTCCTGAAGATAAACCAGAGATCCAGTATGATGATTTTGCCAAACTGGATCTGCGCATTGGAACTATTACCCATGCGGAAAAAGTTGAAAAAGCTGATAAGCTATTAAAGTTGCAGGTGAATATGGGCAGCCAAATAAGGACCATTGTTTCAGGTATAGCGCAGCATTTTAAACCAGAGGACCTTGTCGATAAGCAGGTTATTGTAGTAGCAAACCTGGCACCCAGGAAAATGCGGGGTATAGAAAGCCAGGGTATGATACTTACAGCTGAACAGGCAGATGGGAAACTGATACTGGTTAACCCAAATGCACTAGCTGAAAATGGGTCAGAAGTAAGGTAGGTACTATAAGCAGGCAACCTTTTTCCTTTCTGCCTCGTTTTAAGAATTAAACATATTTGTTAGTCTTGTCTTAATGATTTCAATCATAACAAGGCTGCCGAAATATTCTTTTTCAGGAAGCGTTTTCATTTTAATTTTTCAGTAAACTACGCCTTTCTATGAAAAAGATGCATGTTGTATACCTGGGGTTTATCTTGGCTATAATTGCATTTATACAATCCTGTAAGCATGAGTTTCCTGCTGCTAACCCACCCCAAAACGGTGGTGAGAATCCGCCTATTATATCAACAGGATGCAGTGCTGATACTGCCTATTTTCAGCAACAGGTATTGCCCATTTTCGTTTCCAATTGTTCTTCTGCAGGTTGCCATGATGCTGCTTCCCACCAGGAAGGCATCGTACTGACGAATTACAATTCTATAATGAATACCGGTAAAATAGTTCCCGGACAACCGGCCAGGAGCAAATCATGGGTAAAGATCAGTGAATCAAATTCAAATGACAGGATGCCTCCCCCACCGTATAATCCATTGAGCCAGCAGCAAAAAGATATCATTTATAAATGGATTATGCAGGGGGCTCAAAATAATGCCTGCCAGGAGCTTCAATGTGATTCTGTTAATGTCACTTATTCCACAACTATAAAAAACCTGCTTGCCAATAAATGTATCGGCTGCCATAATAATTACAATGCCTCGGGTGGTTATGATCTTAGCCAATACAGTGGTGTAAAAGCCAGGGTAGATGATGGAAGGCTCTGGGGATCTGTTAACTTTCTTACAGGTTTTTCCTCAATGCCCAAAAATGGACAGAAGCTTTCTGATTGTGAATTAAATCAATTACATAAATGGATATCGAATGGCGCACCCAATAATTAATAGAAAACAAAGCATACTATCTATCTCACTGCTAATGTGTATGATGATCATTGCCGGATGCTATTATGATATTGAACCAAACCCTGGCACTTGTGACACCAGTCATGTTACCTATTCAACAACCATTGCGGGCATCATACAATCAAATGGTTGCCTGACACCAGATTGTCATGGCGGAAACAATCCCATTTCGGGCATAAGGTTAACAGATTACAATTCTGTAAAAGCAATGGAAACCAGGTTGTTCGGAGCTATCAACCACTCTTCGGGATTTGTGGCCATGCCGCAGAATGCCGGCAAAATAAGCCAATGTGAAATAGATAAGGTTCAGGCTTGGATAAAAGCTGGTGCGCCTAATAATTAAATTACAATGAACATTTTCTTTTATATAACAATTAATAAGGGTGGTTAGAAATAGATTTGATAAGCCATTGTTCTAAAGAAAATTAAACACCAGGAAATGAATAAAAAGGTTTTTTTGATCATAATAGTTTTGATTGCTATAACTGGGTTGGTGTATGCCATTCGGGAATATAACCGAACCAATAAAGACCTTAAAAATGTAAACCCGGATTACACCACCAATATGAATACCCTGGTGGCAGACTATGAAAAAGATTCATCAGGTTTCTATAAAAAATATATTGATAAGGTAATTGCTGTTTCAGGTACAGTCAAAAGTATTGACATGGACGGAAGCCCGGTTATCATTTCATTGGGAGAAAGCGGATCCATGTCTTCGGTAAAGTGCAGTATGGACTCCAGTTACACTAATTACAAAAGCGTAAAAGAAGGTAACCAGGTGGCTATAAAAGGCATTTGTTTTGGCGCAAGCTCAGATGCACTTTTTGGCACTGATGTTTCACTTAACCGGTGTATTCTAATAGAAACAAAATAATCATACTCTAAATAAAACGCAATGTTGAAATTCAAATGTTTAATTGTTATTGCTTTCATTTTATCAGTTAATGCGCAAGCACAGGATAAATTTTATACAAAAACGGGTAAAATAGAATTTTCTTCAAAAGCTCCTATGGAAGATATTGAAGCAAAAAATAAAACCCTTGCAGGGCTGCTGGATACAAAAACCGGAATGATGCAGTTCTCTGTACTGATGAAAGGATTTGAATTTCCAAAGGCACTGATGCAGGAGCACTTTAATGAAAATTATATCGAAAGTGATAAATATCCCCGCGGCGACTTTAAAGGTTCTATTTCAAATAACAAGGATATCAACTATACTGTTGACGGTACCTATCCGGCAGAAGTAATAGGCAAACTAACCCTACATGGTGTTACAAGGGATCTTAAAACAAAAGGCACAGTAAAAGTGGAAAATGGAAAGGTGCAAACAAACGCAACTTTCAACGTTTTACTTTCTGACTACCAGATAAAAATACCTTCCGTGGTAAAAGAAAAGCTTTCTAATAATATAGTGGTTATGGTGGAGTGTAAAATGGATCCTCTTAAATAAATCGATTATGAAGCCAAAACTAGCCCTGCTCCTTTTAGCAATTGTACTATTTAATAAAGCAAACAGCCAGGATTCTACCGACCTGTTCAAACAATTGGGTGTAGATGAACCCCAAAAGGAATTGGTATATGCCTCTTTCAAATCCTCAAGGATCATTATGTCACATAGTGTTGAAATGCTGCGTGAGGGAGTTTTGGATTTCAGGATACTTCATCGCTTTGGCAAGGTAAGTGGCGGCACCTACGAGTTTTTTGGCCTCGATGGGCCAGCTACCGTTAGGTTGGGATTAGATTATGGACTAACAGATAATATTTCCTTTGGCATAGGACGGAGTGCTTATAAAAAGGAGTTAGATGGTTTTTTAAAGTATCGTCCCTTACAACAATCCAAAGGCCCTGGAGCATTTCCTGTTTCATTGGTAGCAGTAGCCGGAATGACCTATGCAGCAGATACAATTACCAAAAGATATCATTCTTCTGATCGTTTTGCTTTTTACTGGCAGGCACTTATAGGAAGAAAATTCAATGACGCCCTTACTTTACAAATTATGCCAACTATGCTTCATAAAAATATTGTAGCACAGGGTGAGCACAATGACCTTTTTGCAGGTGGTTTCGGAGGACGTATAAAATTATCCAAACGCATATCTTTCAACGTTGACTATTATTATGTTATCAACCAGGTGCCCGGAATAACCAATCCATTATCTGTTGGTTTCGACATAGAAACAGGTGGACACGTTTTCCAATTACACTTTACCAATGCAAAAGGCATTAATGAACGTGCTTTCCTGGCAGAAACAGCCGATCACTGGGATAATGGGGACATCCAGTTTGGATTCAATATTTCCAGGTCCTTCCAGCTAAAAAAGAAAAGGTCTTAAGCAGTACCCTTTTTAGTGTTGAATGAGCAAATAGAAATGCCTGGATAAAACCCTTTGGCGTGACAGGGTTTTGTTGCATTTTACTCCTCTTTTATTTCAATGTAGGCACACCTGTTTCCATGTCTTAAACTCGTCTTTTCTATTCTCTTTTTGCAGTATCTTCACTCTAAATAGTTGTTTAACTAACTAATTTTATGAGTAAACGAATTATCAAGAAGATTGCAGTATTAGGCAGTGGAGTTATGGGTTCACGTATAGCCTGTCATTTTGCAGGAATAGGCGTGCAGGTAATTTTATTGGATATAGTTCCCACCGAGGCAAAAGAATCTACAAACAAATTACTTCGCAATAAACTCGTAAATGATTCACTGCAGGCAGCCATTAAAAGCAATCCTTCTCCGGTTTATACAAAGGATGCAGTGAAAAGGATTGCTACTGGAAATTTTGATGATGATTTGAAAGAAATTGGTACATGCGACTGGATCATTGAAGTGGTAGTGGAACGACTGGATATTAAAAGGGCTCTGTATGAGAAGGTGGAAGGTTTCAGAAAAGCCGGAACCCTGGTTACTTCCAATACCTCTGGCATTCCCATTCATTTATTAAGTGAAGGCAGATCAGAAGATTTCAAAAAGAATTTTTGTGGCACTCACTTCTTTAATCCCCCGCGTTACCTCAGGCTCCTTGAGATCATACCAACTCCGGATACTGACCCTTCAGTAGTTGATTTCCTTATGAACTATGGCGATCTGTATTTGGGTAAGACCACAGTACTGGCTAAGGATACTCCGGCATTTATTGCCAATCGCATTGGTGTATATGGCATGATGGCCATTTTTGGATTAATCGAAAAATTAGGATTATCTATAGATGAAGTAGAAGCCTTAACAGGACCTGTTATTGGCCGTCCAAAATCTGCCACCTTCCGCACGGCAGATGTTGTCGGGATAGACACCTTGGTAAAAGTGGCAAAAGGTGTATATGACAGTTGTCCCAATGATGAACAAAGAAATGTATTTCAAATACCAGCCTGGTTAAATAAAGTAGTAGAAAACAATTGGCTGGGCGATAAAACAGGCCAGGGTTTCTTTAAAAAAGTAAAAGGCAATTCAGGTGAAAAAGAGATCTTCACCCTTGACTTAAAAACCCTGGAATATCAACCAAGGCAAAAAGCAAAATTTGCCTCTTTAGAAGCTGCAAAACCAATTGAAGACCTCAGGCAGCGATTGAAAATGCTGGTTTCATCCCAGGACAAAGCCGGAGAGTTTTACCGCCATTTTCATTACGGGCTATTTTCTTATATCTCTAACAGGATACCTGAGATCAGCGATGAAGTGTATCGCATTGATGATGCCATGAAAGCCGGTTTTGGATGGGAAATTGGTGCGTTTGAAAGCTGGGATACATTGGGCGTAGAAAAGACAGTTCAGGCCATGAAAGCTGCAGGTTATCCTGTGGCAACATGGGTAGATGAAATGCTTGCTGCCGGGAACAAAACCTTTTACAAGGTAGAAAATGGAAATACACTTAGCTACGATCCAGCTTCTAGATCATATAAATCTATTCCCGGCTCCAAAGATTTTATCATCCTGGAAAATTATAAGGACAAAACAGTTTGGAAGAATGGGAGCACAAATATTTATGATATAGGTGATGGAGTGCTTGGCGTTCAATGGAACACCAAAATGAATAGTATTGGTGGTGATGTGCTGGCTGGTATCAGCAAGGCCATTGAAATGGCAGAAAAAAATTATAAAGGTGTGGTCATTGCCAATGAAGGAGCCAACTTTAGCGCCGGCGCCAATGTAGGTATGATCTTCATGTTTGCCATTGAGCAGGAGTATGACGAACTGGATTTCGCCATTCGGGCCTTTCAAAATACGATGATGCGCTGCCGTTATTCTTCTGTGCCTGTTGTTGTTGCGCCTCATGGGCTGGCACTTGGAGGTGCCTGCGAAATGAGTCTGCATAGTGACAAGGTTTGTGCTGCAGCTGAAACCTATACAGGGCTCGTTGAATTAGGTGTGGGCCTGATACCTGGTGGTGGGGGTACAAAAGAGTTTGTATTAAGGGCTTCAGATGAAATGCACGAGGATGAACCGGAAACCATCACATTAAAGAATAGATTCCTCACTATTGCTACTGCCAAAGTAGCCACATCAGCTTTCGAGGCTTATAATCTTGGTATCTATAGAAAAGGGCTTGATGAAGTGGTTGTCAATCAAAATCGCAGGGTACTGGAAGCCAAAAAATCTGTTATCGAATTCTATGATAGCGGTTACAGCATGCCCGCCCAGCGAAAAGATATAAGAGTACTCGGCAGAAGTGCACTCGGTGCCCTTTATTCCGGGATCCACGGCATGTGGCGCGCTAACTATGCTACTGAGCACGATGTTACTGTAGCTAAAAAACTGGCTTATGTTATGTGTGGAGGAGACCTCAGTGAACAAACGCTGGTGAGCGAACAATACTTGCTCGACCTGGAAAGAGAAGCATTTTTATCACTTTGCGGGGAGAAAAAGACATTGGAAAGAATTCAAAGCGTTTTGAAAGGTGGTAAACCTGTCCGCAATTAAGCTATCGGTATAATAATATGGGTGAAGCTGAACTGAACCTTGAGGAGAAATCGATTGTCATACGTTCTCATATCATCACTTATGGTTCCATGGCTGATGATATACTCACTGAACGCATCCGTTCAGAGATTGAAACTATGTGG
Organism: Flavisolibacter ginsengisoli DSM 18119; assembly: GCF_900129295.1. Classification (GTDB taxonomy): domain Bacteria; phylum Bacteroidota; class Bacteroidia; order Chitinophagales; family Chitinophagaceae; genus Flavisolibacter; species Flavisolibacter ginsengisoli. The sequence continues at coordinate 83,619 of NZ_FQUU01000013.1, read as the reverse complement.
AATGAACCCGGGGCAATTTGTATTATCAACAATACCTCCCTGCAAGTCAACTTCCGCATCAGTGCTGAACTAAAGAAAGACATTGACCAAATGGAGGTCTTACAAAATACCAACCCTCTCAATAATTATTTCCGTATTGAATCCTTTGTGCATGGCAACATTTCATTTGTCGATGGATTGGGTTCTAACTCAGGATACTTTTTATTAGAAAATTTATATGAGGGTTCTACTACTGCGGCACATGAGTATGGACATACATTGGGACTTGACCACCCTATTTTCCTTGACATCCGCGGCCAGGGTGTGCCTGGGATCATGTATCCCCGTGGAACGCTGGTAGATCCTTCCTTCCAATATGATCCAAGCAAACCTGCAGGTGTTACAGGAGGAACCATGCATCCTATGTACCGCAAGGTTAGAATAGAAGATGTAGATAGTTTAAAACTAAATAAACTCAGGTTTCAAAATAACAAAGCTATTGTAGGCGGATTCACCAATATTTATCATTGGAACCATGCTGCTATTAATCTTTGAACCTATTTTTTTAATAATGCCGCTACGGCTTTGTCTATGGTAGGATAGAGAAATATAAAACCCCTTTGTTCCACCTTTGCTGAACTAACAGTAGTACTTTTTAAAACCTCTATACTCATTTCGCCTAACAGCGTTTTCAATACAATGGAAGGAACAGGTAGAGGGATAAATATTTTATTCTTTTGCCTTGCCATGGCTAACACTAACTCTCTATTAGAAACCGGAACAGGTGCTACAGCATTATAAGTACCCTTCCACGCCTCGTCTTCCAGTGCTGCAATATATAGCCGCACCATATCGTCTATATGTATCCAACTGATCACTTGCTTCCCGCTTCCTAAAATGGAAGCAATCCCAAAATGTAATGGCTTTTCGAACTCCTTGTAAGCGCCACCCTGGCGGCTCAGCACAATGCCAGTTCTAAAAATTACCAGTCTTTTACCCATTTGAATAACAGGATTAAGTGAAGCTTCCCATTGACTGACTGTCTGGCCTAAGAAATCATGGTAGGGTGGCATTTCTTCAACAAAAGGCGAAGCTGGCATTTGGTCCGGTCCGTAATAACCAATAGCAGAAGCACTCAGAATGGTGCATACTTTATTAGGCACTTCCCGCAAAGCTTTTATGATCAATTCCCCTCCCTGAACACGGCTATCAATGATTTCCTTTTTCCGTTCATCAGTCCATCGCTTCTCCGCAACATTTGCCCCAGCCAGGTGAATAATGGCATCTGCAGAAGCAAAATCATGGGCATTGTAAGTACCCTTTCCCGGATCCCATTGTGAATAAGATAAGTTCCCGGTTTTCTTTTTGTTGGAACTATTTCTGGTGAGTATAATTACCTGGTGTCCCTTTTCAACCAGGCTTTTTGTAAGTGCTGATCCTATCAAACCTGTACCACCAGTTATCATTACTATTGCCATAAGGTCATTTGTAATTTACTAACAAAGGAAAGCAAAAGATGGTTGGTATATAGAATAATCCAATTGGTGGAAAACCAATTGCGGAAACAACCATAACCGGTTATCTTCAGAAAAATTATGGAATAATGGACGCAGTTCTTTCGCTGAATAACATTTCAAAATCCTACGGCCCTATCCAGGCACTAAAAAATGTTTCATTCGAGGTTCCACCGGGTACCGTCTTTGGCATTTTGGGACCTAATGGCAGTGGCAAAACCACCCTCCTTAGCATTATACTGGATGTACTTAAGGCCAATAATGGAAACTTTCTATGGTTTGGGCATGCAGGTTCGCCTGAACAGAGAAAAAGGATAGGTTCATTGCTGGAAACCCCCAACTTTTACCATTACCTCAGTGCTGTGGACAACCTGAAGATCACCCAAAGCATCAGCAAAAGAGGAAACCTTCAGGATATAGATATAGCCCTGAAAAAAGTAAACCTGTTTGACCGGAGAAAAAGCCGTTTTAGCACGTTTAGCCTTGGCATGAAACAAAGGCTGGCAATTGCGGCTGCGTTGTTAGGAAGTCCAAAAGTGCTGGTACTTGACGAGCCTACAAATGGCCTCGACCCGGTAGGTATAGCCGAAATCCGGAACCTGATAGTGGAATTGAAAAATAATGGCCACACCATTATCATGGCCAGTCACCTTTTGGATGAAGTAGAGAAAGTATGTACGCATGTAGCCATATTGAAATCTGGTACATTGATAACAACCGGTGATGTGGACGATGTATTAATGGACGAGGACCTTGTTGAAGTTAAAGCGGCAGACATAAATGCACTGGCAGCAGCATTAAAACAATTTGGTTCAGATATTATCATTAATAATGAAGCAGGCACCGTATTGCTCAAGCTTCCAAAGGGAAAAGCCCACCCGGAAGAGATAAACAGTTATTGCTTCAGCCAGGGTATTGTTCTTTCTCATTTGTTACTTAAAAAGAAAAGATTGGAAGCTCGCTTCTTTGAGCTTACCAATAACTAATAAACGTTTCCCTACTTATTAAAAGAAAAATAGTTAATACTGCTTATTATGAAAGGTCTTTTAAATACTGAATGGCTAAAGCTAAGAAAGTACCCGGCATTTTGGTGGATGACTGGCATTATCGCCCTGTCTTACCCCGGGGTTAATTATATATTTTATCATATTTACCAACAAGTAATTAGCAAAGGGGATACAACAGCACAAATGGTAAAAATGCTTGTTGGCAACCCATTTACCTTTCCTGAAGTATGGCATACTGTAGCATATGCTTCTTCCCTCTTTATCTTTATCCCATCTGTGGTTGTTATTATGTTCATTACCAATGAGTATACGTATAAGACCCATAGGCAAAATATTATTGATGGCTGGAGTAGAAAACAGTTTATCGCCAGCAAATTCATTGATGTTTTATTATTGACAGCCCTGGTTACTGTTTTATATTTGTTGGTAGCCCTGGCACTTGGTGTTTTTAATAATGGTGAACCCACTGCAACTATCTGGAGCGGTTCAAAATATATAGGATTATTTGCCCTGCAGGCCTTCTCCCAGTTATCCATTGCCTTCCTGATAGCATTCCTGGTAAGAAAAGCATTTGTTTCTTTAGGCATCTTCATATTTTATTTTATCATTCTCGAGCCAGTCATTGTTGGTATTGCCAAATTGAAGGCCAATGACCTAGGCCGGTTTATGCCACTTGAAATATCTGACAGGTTAATCCCTGTGCCGGCTTTCCTGGCTCGGTTGGGAGAGACCAATTATAAGGCAGCGTTGGCTGCTATAAATCCGCACATCATTTATACCCTGGTACTGACAACCCTGGTATGGATCCTTTGCTTCCGTATCAACAGCCGAAGAGACCTTTGACCCAATCATCAGCAGGACCAATTTTTATCCCATTTCCATCCTGGCTGGATGGTAAAAAATCTGCAACCTGCGATGTAGCTACGGCATGGCTTCTCCCTACCTTCTCCCTATCTACGGTATAGATACTCCGTGCGGGCACGGAGTATCTATACCGTTACTATAGCCTAGATAGGGAGGAGGTAGGCTGGAGATAGCTGGAAGGATAGAATAAGAACCATACAGCAGGTAAGGCAGCTGCTTGCCGGTCTTTGGGGAATAACTCAATTTATCTAAGTAATCAATGGGTCTTATAATAGATTGAAAAATCTTTGACTAATCATTAATAATAGAAATACTCATTGAACGTCAATAGGTTATTGCCATGGGTATTCAGTATTCATTAAAATTTGCAAACTCTGAACAAAAAAGTACCTACTTATGGGTATTTTTTTTAATAAACTCGTAGCTAATATTGTAACAACAACTTACTGCAAAAGAATCTAGCATGCACAAAGTGTATCCTCCGTCTGTACTCTTATCCCAGGAAATAAGCTGCCCAAAATGTAAATGGGAAGGCAAGGGAACTGAAATAAAACAAGAAGAACTTATCCTAACACATGCCATTGAATTATACTGCCCTTGCTGCAATGGATACCTGGGATTTATTAGCCAGCCTGACGAGGAGTAAGTTATGCCTCTTTGATTGTGTCTATATTCAAACTCTAAAAGCCGCTTTTGGTTTTTAGTGATTAACATTTTCTGCCTCCTTTTGCCCAGACACAAAAAACCCCCATCGTAAACGATGGGGGAACAACTAAAAACACAAGCCTATTCTGGTGTCCCAAACAACTGAGGACAGTGGCTTCAATGAAACGGACCAGGCCATAATTATGACATGGAACCTTTAAAAACAGGGAATTAATCAGGCTTTTTCCCGTCTAAAAAACTATTAATGGTACTGATGGTAGCGCTGTTCTTACCATCATCTTTCACTGTGTAATTGCTATAGAAATTTTCAACAGAGGAGACTGTGTTGTATAATTCCATATTGCGGCGGATATACGCAGGAACCGCTTCAAACTCATTATTAGGATCTGCAGCATTAATATTGAACGACAAGTTGCGCAACTTTTGTAATCGTTCTGCCGCTCTCCTTTTTTGATCCTCCGTCCCGTCCTGCAAAGCAGGGTCCTCGACTGGGGGAATGTTCGGTGTTTGAGTATGGTGGCTCTCAGTAGTATCCGCCGCTTTCGGAATGTCGTTACGTATCACCAGCTGCATGTCGAAGGTTTCCTGGTCTTCTACTTTTGCAATAGGTGGTGTAACCGGTTTTTCTTCCAGAGGTTTGGAAGTGAAAACTTCCGGTTTGGACTCCGCATAAATATTGGATGGTCTGGCCAGATATCCTCCCGACGCTGCAGACGCCTGGGAAGTATTTTGAACAGGCTTTGCAGCCTGGTTATCGGTAGATAATATAGATCTGCGAAGTTTTTCAAAACGGTCATCAAGCTCTTGTTTCTTGCGCTCGAGTTCCTTTTTTTCTACCTCCGCCTCTGCACTTTCATCCTTGATCTTTAGTTGCAGATGAACAGGAGCCTCAGGCTCTTCTTCTTTTTCTTCAACCTGGCTCAAGGATCCTAAATGTAAATCAAAATCTGCATCCTGCAATTGAGGCATTGGAATTTCTTCAGCAATGGTATTTTCATCTATCAGCCTTGGAGCCAAGAGATCTTCTTTGGTGGGAGTGGTGGTGGCTTCAGGCTTTGGGATGGGCTGCTCTCCAAGGGTCATTACGATCCTTTCTGGTTGCTTCGGAGCTTCCTGGCGTGGAGCCTCCCTGCGGGTAAATGGATCTTTATGCTGGAAGCCGGTTGCAATCAGTGTAATACCGATCTGGCTGCCCAATGTATTGTCATAACCCAATCCAAGGATCACATCTGTATTTTCTCCTGCCTGGCTTAATAAATGATTCTGGATGATCTCAACTTCGTCCATTGTAAATTCATGCTCACCTTCGGCCGAATTGATATTTATTAAGATCCATTTAGCGCCACGGATCTCGTTATCATTCAGCAATGGAGAATTCAGTGCATCTTCAATAGCACGTTGAGCACGATTTTCACCTTCACAAGCCGCATTACCCAGGATAGCCACACCACCATTTTTCATGACTGTGCAAACATCCGCAAAGTCAACGTTGATCTGGCCTGTACTGTTGATCACGTCAGTGATGCATTTAGCCGCAGTGGCCAAAACATTATCAGCTCTTGAAAACGCCTCACGCATTTTAAGGTTACCAAACTGGTGACGTAGTTTGTCGTTACTGATCACAAGCAAAGTATCGACATACTGCTTCAGATTTTTTATTCCCTCTTCTGCCTGTTGCTGTCTTTTTTTGCCTTCGTAAGAAAAAGGAGTGGTAACAATACCAACGGTAAGAATGCCAAGGTCTTTACATATTTTGGAAATGATAGGAGCTCCACCAGTTCCTGTACCACCGCCCATTCCGGCAGTTACAAAAGCCATCTTTGTATTCACTTCAAGAATACGCTTGATCTCTTCCAGACTTTCTTCAGTAGCCTGGCGGCCGATCTCAGGATTGGCACCTGCACCAAGGCCTTGTGTAAGGTGTGGCCCCAGTTGTACTTTGTTTGGCACATTGCTTTGGGCTATTGCCTGTGCATCTGTGTTACATATTATAAAGTTGACACCCTCTATATTTTGGGAATACATGTGGTTCACAGCATTGCTGCCTCCACCACCTATGCCTATCACTTTTATTATGGATGATTTCTCTTTGGGGAGATCAAAATGAATCATAAGATTTTGATTTGTGTCGTTACTGATTTGGCAACAACGGATGAATGAATTTTAAATGGATGATGATTTGTTTCTGTTTAAAAACTTCTTTATTCTTTCGAGGCCATTCTCCAGTCAAAAAGCTTACCATTTTTTCCCTTTTATAAATGAGTAAAAGCTTTTTTATAAATACTGTACTAAAGAATGCATCTCTGAAACAAAGAATTAAAAGTTGTGATCTTCTTCTTCGCGAAAAATTTCAATTAAACTTGTTTTAAACTTTCCCCAGAAGTTACTCATGCCTTTTCGCCTTTCGGTTGTAATAATACTACCATTGGCTTCTACCACTTCAGACATTTCTTCAGTTTCTGTGCGCAAGTTATCAGGAACGGAAACAGCTTTAAAAGTGTGTTCAAATTGCTTTCGGTTGTGCTCATAATCATCATATCCCTTTAGTATCAATCCAAGACAGGTTGCATACGTGGGCTTAGCCAGCTCTTCGATATGTCCCGCCGCAAGATGCTCTGTGGGCAATCCTATGCGGCAGTTCAGTCCTGTAACATATTCGGTTAATTGTATCAAATGTTTTAATTGAGATCCACCTCCTGTGAGTATGATACCTCCATTCAACATTTTATTATCTAATCCAACTTGCTTTAAATGATAGGTAACAAAGTCCAGTATCTCGCTCATGCGGGCCTGGATGATGTTTGCCAGGTTCTTTACACTGATCTCTTTAGCAGGCATGCCCCTGAGACCAGGAATGGTAATGTAGGCATTTGCCTTGGCTTCATTTGACAATGCACTGCCAAACTGCACCTTCATTTGCTCGGCCTGGGTTTTTAATACACCCAAACCAGTTTTGATATCGTTAGTGATATTTTCACCTGCAAATGGAATAACAGCAGTATGCTTCAGAATGCCTTCATAAAATACGGCAAGATCTGTAGTACCGCCACCTATATCTACGATTGCTACACCCGCCTCCATGTCTTCCTGCGCCATAACAGCAGCAGATGAAGCAAGGGGTTGTAATACCAGGTCCTTTGTGATCAACCCTGATTTCTCAACAGAACGGTTGATATTACGGATAGCATTTTTATCACCAGTTATGATGTGGAAGTTAGCACCAACTTTCACCCCTCCATAACCAATTGGGTCGGCAATGTTTTGAAAATTATCAACGGTGTATTCCTGAGGAATAACATCGATGATCTGGTCTCCAGCCGGAATGTACGTTTTGTACTGATCTGCTATCAGCTGGTCAATTTCTTTTTGAGAGATCTCGTTTTCTGTGTCATGGCGAACAATATCGCCACGTGTTTGTAAACTCTTGATGTGGTGGCCTGCAATACCTACGTATACTTCGTTCACTTCCAGGTTTGGATTGGAAGCATAACAGGCATCAAGCGCCTGCCTGATTGCCTTGATAGTTTCATCGATGTTTAAAACCTGTCCGTGTTTTACTCCGTTGGAGTTGGACTTGCCAAAGCCAAGGATCTCCAGCTTGCCCCATTCATTTTTTCGTCCTGCAATGACGGCAATTTTGGTGGTTCCAATGTCAAGCCCCACAATAATTGGTTGCTCGTTGTTCATGTCTATGTTGTTTTTAGTTGTTTGCGTTTTGGTCGAACAGTTAAAATGTTAAGCTCCTGGCTGCATTTATCATAAATAATGGCAGTTGCTGACGTAACAAGACAACTATTAAACTTTTCTTTTCATCACAGCTTTTGGCCTTTGATGTGTCTGTTCTACTTTTTTCGGTTTTTCCGGGATACTGACTTTAGTTTTTTGCACGGCTAACGTTTTGCCGACAACGGGTGCAATCACTTTTTCCGGATCAGTGTTTTTAGCAGGGATAGGATTGGTAGGCAAAGGTTCGATGCTTGCATCCACCTTTGCAAAAGTTTTCAAAGAATCTGTTGTACTCATAGCGCGGGATTCAGGGAGCATTTCTTCAGATACGTTCTGTATGGTGCTCTTTTCCAAAAGCTCGCGAATATTTTTCTGTAACTGTATGGAATCAACTTTTGAAACCGGCCCCTTATTCACTGCCACTACCTGTGCATCAAACTGAACATCGATTGCACTGTACTTATTGAATCCTACCTTGCTTAACACGTGCTTATAGAATAATAGTACCCGGGACATTTTGTTTTCAAGATTGTCCGCATTTCCAAGCCTGATTATATGATCGCCAATAACGGGTATTAATTCAAACTTTCTTTCAGGAGTAATATCTACCTGGCCTACCTGGGCGTTCCAGAATTCATTGCTATAGATAAACCAGGCGACTTTCTTTACATCTGTAAGCAATACACTATCCTTTGAATTGAACTTGCTTGAATTAGGAAACCCAGTGATTACAGGCACCCTTATGCCAGTTCTTTCTATCACCGGCATCTGGTGAGCAGAACTATCCATATAAAATGTACGACCGCCTGTAGTAAACACACGGGCAATAGGTGTTCTTTCTTCAATGATGACATGCAAAACATCCTCCCTGTCAAAATATAACTCAGCATCTCCTATCCATTGATCCTTTTCTAAAGATTTCTCTAATGTGACCAGTGAAATACTTTTCAAAGGCTTATTCAACAGGCTTGAATGGTATGCCTTTTCCAATTGCTTTAGAATATCAGTTTTATCTATATAATATTTCTCACCTGTTCCTTTTATAGAAACATTCACCATTTTACAGACATGTTCGGTCTGCTTTTTATTAGCAGCAACCAGCAATGTGGTAATACCAGCTATTACCAGCAGCCAGGCAGCCATAACCAATATCCTTCTTATGACAATTTTGTTTTTCAACTTAGTTCCTCAATAATATTTTTAACAGGCATTACCATTGCATCTATATCACCTGCACCAGCCATTACTATCACCTCTCCAAATTCTTTATTTAAATGTTGTACATGTTCTCTCATCCAATCCAGTAAGCCTTCTTTTGTTACCAATACCTTTTCATTTGCATTGATCTTCTCTAAGACCATCTCACTGGACACACCTGGAATGGGTAATTCCCTGGCAGGATAAATAGGTAATAAAACCACATTATCTGCAATTGATAAGGCCTCGGCAAAACCATTTGCAAAGTCCCTGGTTCTTGTAAATAAATGTGGCTGAAAGATTACAGTTACCACGCGCTGAGGAAACAAGCTTTTCACACTTGTCAATAACGCCTTTAATTCTGCGGGGTGATGGGCGTAATCATCTATCAGCACTGGCTTTACATAAGCACCTTCCTGTTTTTTTACCGGAGGTATGCTGTATTCAAACCTTCTTCTGACACCTTTAAAACCGGCAATTGCCTCCGCGATCTTAAGAGGGTCTATTTTCAATTCATTGGCAACAGCAATGGCTGCAATGGCGTTTTCAACATTGTGCATACCACCAATACTCATTTCTATTGCGGGAATGAGCTTGTCTTCAAGATGGGCATCAAATACATATCCGCCATCCTGTATTTTAATATTACCGGCAAAGGCATTTGCTGATTCATTTTGCAGGCTGTATGTTTTCTTCCTTGCAACTTTAATTTCCTTAGTACGCTTTAATCCAAACTTACTAAACAGTAAGCCCTGCTCTTTTACTTTATCTCCAAAAGCTACAAAGGCATCCTGCATAGAAGCTTCATCGCCGTAAATATCCAAATGATCAGCATCCATGGAGGTGATCAATGCAATATCGGGATTCAATTGAAGAAAGCTTCTGTCATATTCATCAGCTTCTATAACACATACATCATTTTCGCTGCTCCAGAAATTGGTCTGGTAATTCACAGCTATGCCACCTAAAAAAGCATTGCACCCATATCCACTTGATCTCAGAATGTGAGCGATCATGGTAGACACCGTTGTTTTACCATGAGTTCCTGCCACACAGATGTTAAAAGAGGAGTTTGTTAATGCACCTAAGACCTCACTACGTTTTAATAGAGTGTAATTGTTTTGTTGATAAAACGCTAATTCCTTATGCTCCTTTGGAACTGCTGGTGTATACACAACCAGGTCAACATCTTTTGGAATAATGTTGATGTCCTCATTAAAATGAATAGCAATTCCCTCCGCCTCAAGTTGATTTGTCAAGGCAGTAGGGGTTTTGTCATAACCACTAACAAGGATGCCACGGGAATGGAAATAACGGGCAAGTGCACTCATGCCAATTCCTCCTATTCCTATAAAGTAAACAGACTTAAGCCCACCACTTTTTAGTAAATAGAAAGCCTCATTGCTCTTCTCATGGCCATATGTTTTCTTTTCTTTGATAAGCAGTTTGTTTATAAAATTTAAAATCCTGTCTATTGCTCTTTCAACCCTCTATTGATCTAATGATCTCACGGGCTATTCGTTCATCAGCATCAACTATAGCGTATTTGCTGATATTATTTTTAAGTTCCGATTGTTTGTTTTCATCAAGGGCCAATTCAATAATTGCCGGCACCACTTTGTCAATAGCCTCGTTGTCTTTAACCATAAGTGCTGCTTGTTTTTCTACTAGATTCATAGCATTCACCGTTTGGTGATCTTCTGCAGCGAATGGGTAGGGTACGAACAAAACGGGCTTTTTCACTACACACAATTCTGCAATGGCCATAGCGCCTGCCCTTGATATTACCATATCAGCAGCAGCATAGGCCATCTCCATTTGTGTAATAAAATCATTGACCCAGACGGTTGGATGGTCGGCTGTTTGTTCTTTCCATTTAGCTGCATTAGTCTTCCCGGTTTGCCATATCAATTGCAGGCCGGCATTTATTAAGTTTTCCAATCCTTTCGAAATGGCTGTATTGATCGATTTCGCCCCTAAACTACCCCCCACAATCAACAGAGTCTTTTTCCCCGGCTGTAAACCAAAAAATTGTAATGCCTCGTTTTTATCAATAGATGAAACATTAACTATTGCAGGCCTGACAGGATTTCCAGTCACTACGATCTTTTCCGCTAGGAAGAACTTTTGCATGCCATCGGTTGCTACAAATACTTTTTTTGCTTTCTTACCCAAAAGAATATTTGACTTTCCTGCAAAGGAATTAGACTCATGTATGAAGCTTGGAATATCCCTTGCCTGCGCCAAACGTAATACAGGAAAAGACGAATATCCACCCACACCTACTACAGCATCCGGTCTGAATCCCTTAAAGATTTTTCGCACCTGAAAAAAACTTCTTACCAGCTTAAATGGTAAACCGATATTTTTTATCAAAGAACTTCTGTTAAACCCTGCTATATCCAACCCCTCTATTTTGTAACCTGCCTGTGGTACTTTTTCCATTTCCATTTTCCCTTTAGCGCCTACAAATAATATTTCAGTTGCAGGTGCCAGTTTTTTCATGGCATTGGCTATTGCAATTGCAGGGAAAATATGTCCACCTGTTCCTCCACCAGCAATAATTATATTTTTCCCTCTTGCCATAAATTATACTTCTTCAGGCTCCTCTTCCACTTCTTCTTCTTGCTCTTCACCCTCTTGCTCTTCTTCTTGTTTAGCCAGCGCTTCCATTTTTTTACGACCTTCCAATTGTTCTACATTTCTTGCCACACTCAAAATGATCCCTATAGACAGGCATGTAAACAAAAAACTGCTTCCACCCATACTGACAAGAGGTAAGGTTACTCCTGTAACAGGAAACAAATTCACGTTCACAGCCATGTTAGCCATAGCCTGGATCACCAGTGTGAAGCTTAATCCTAAAGCCAGGAAAGCACCAAAAGCATAGGGGCATTTTTTAAAAAGCCTTATGCTTCGGTATAAGAAAACCAGGTAAATGAATATTATAAAAGCACCCCCTATCAATCCGTACTCCTCGATAATGATGGCGTAAATGAAATCATTATATGCCTGCGGCAGGAAATTTCTTTGCTCACTGTTGCCTGGTCCCCGTCCAAATGCACCGCCCTTGGCAATGGCAATTTTTGCCTGGTTCGTTTGATAGTTATTGTCATTATCAGCCTCTTTACTGCCATACATAAAGTTTTCCACCCTGCTGATCCAGGTATCTACCCTGGCAAAAAGTTTAGATGATTTTTCCTTCTTGGTAGTTGTTGCAGCTACCTCTTCCCCGGCAGAAGATTTATGCTTTATTACAGCTGCCATCACAAGGAAGATAACAGGTATCATTGCGCAACTGATGGTGAGCATTAAATGCTTGGTACTTACCCGTCCAATGAATAATAATAACATGCAACTAGCGCCCAGCAATAAAGCAGTTGATAAATTGGCAGGTGCAATTAACAGGCAGGTTACCGCCACAGGAAGAATAACAGGAAGAAAACCCTTTTTAAAGTCTTTTATTTTGTTTTGCTTACGACTAAGCAACCTTGCAAGGAACATAAACAGGGACAATTTCGCCAGGTCAGAGGTTTGCATGGTCATATTGATGATAGGCAACTTGATCCAACGGCTGCCTTCATTCAGTGTCACTCCAAACAGGAGTGTATATAATAATAACGGGATAGAAAGCAGGAATAATATTTTAGCCACCTGCGAGTAAATAGTATAGTTTACCCGGTGTGCAAAATAAATGACACAAAATCCAACAGCAATAAAGGCTATTTGCTTGAACAAATAAACCTCTGTATTGCCCTTATACATTTTATAAGCCAAAGAACCTGTGGCACTATAAACAACAAGTAAAGAAATAAGGACCAATAGGAACACCAATGCCCATATGGTCTTATCACCCCTGGTTTTTGTCAGGAGCCTTGCTGGCTTAATGCCCGCCAGATCAGAAAATTTTATATCAGCTTGTTGACTCATTGCAGCTTTATATACTAATCAGCTCATTTCATTCAATTACCATATCTTTTTTCTTAAGCAGATCATAGATCTCTAACAGCATCCTTAAACTGCCTGCCCCTGTCTTCATAATTCTTAAAAAGATCGAAAGAAGCACAGGCAGGACTCAATAAAACGATATCTCCAGGCTGCGCCAGGGAATAAGAACTCCTTACAGCATCACTGGCATTATCTGTATCAACCACTTTTACCACATCGTCAAATGCCTCATGGATCTTTTTATTGTCAAGGCCCATACAAACAATAGCCTTTACTTTTTCTTTCACCAGTTCGGTTATCAGTGTATAGTCATTCCCTTTATCAACACCACCAAGTACCAGGATAGTAGGTTTTGTCATACTTTCCAGGGCATACCAGGTAGAATTAACGTTGGTTGCCTTACTGTCATTAATAAACTCAACACCCCTTACAGTTGCAACAGATTCCATACGGTGTTCAAGATTCTCAAAAGTTTGCACAGCTTCCCGGATCTTATTCTTGCGAATATCCATGGTTGCGCCCGCCACACTTGCTGCCATTGTATTAAATTGATTGTGTTTACCCTTCAAGGCAAAATCATAAATGCTCATTTGCTGCTCATCGCCAGAAACATTCACATGCATCTGGTCGTCCTTTATGTACCCGCCTTTTTCAACTTTCTGCTTCATACTGATTGGTAATTGAATTGAGTTAATCTTATTTCTTTCTATATAATTCTTGATCACTTCATCATCTAAATTGTAGATAAAATGATCTGATGGTTGTTGGTTTATCGTAATTCTGAACTTACTCCGTATGTACTTTTCAAACTGGTAATCATACCTGTCTAAATGATCTTCAGTGATATTCAGCAGCACCGCTATGTCTGGCCTGAATGTTAGAATGTCGTCCAGTTGAAATGAACTGATCTCCGCTACATACCATTGCTTTGGATCTTCGGCCACCTGACGGGCAAATGAATATCCAATATTGCCAACCAACGCACAATCCAATCCTGCATGCATGCAAATGTGATAGATGAGTGAAGTTGTTGTTGATTTACCATTGCTTCCTGTAATTGCCACTATCCTGCTATTGCCTTTATGGCGGTATGCAAGTTCTATCTCACTGATTATGGCAATTCCTTTTTGCCTTAAAGCTTTTACCCACTCATTCTTTTCAGGGATACCAGGGCTTTTTACAACTTCATCTGCACTGAATAGTCTTTCCTTGTTAATTTCTTTCTCCAGGAAATCAATTCCGGCCTTTTGCAACTCATTACGATAAACATCTTTCAAAGAACTTTCATCCATTAACACTACCTCATAGCCTTCCTTCTTTCCAAGCAAGGCCGCACCTACTCCACTTTCCCCACCTCCTAATATGACCAAACGTTTTCCCATCATTGATTTCTACAGTGTACGGAAGAAATGGTTTTTCATCAGCATTACATTTGTTCGCAACTTAATGATCTGGCGGACATCCTGGTTTTTCATAGTCCTCTAGGTGGTTTTTCAGAAATCTCTTACCTGAGTTTTAATGTTACTATTGATAACACAAAACACAATATGGTGACGATCCAAAAACGGGTAACAATCTTGGACTCATGATATCCCAACTTTTGATAATGGTGATGAAGCGGACTCATTAAAAAGATCCTTCTTCCTTCACCATATTTCTTTTTAGTGTATTTGAAATAACTTACCTGGATCATCACACTCAGGTTCTCTACCAGGAACACTCCGCATATAATTGGTATCAGCAATTCTTTATGAACAATTATGGCTATGGCAGCTATCAGTCCACCAAGGGTTAGACTTCCTGTATCTCCCATAAATACCTGTGCAGGATATGCATTGTACCAAAGGAAGCCTACACAGGCACCTATCATTGCGCCTATGAATATGGACAATTCGCCCAGGTTGGGTATGTACATTATATTCAGGTAATCTGCAAAGACAAGACTGCCGCTTGCATAAGCGAAAATGCCAAGACAGGCGCTCATAATAGCAGATGTCCCTGTTGCCAGGCCATCAATTCCATCTGTTATGTTTGCTCCATTGGATACTGCCGTAACAATGAAAATGACAATCAGAATATATAACACCCAGGTGTAATCACGCAAACCTGCGGGTAATAACTTGCCATAATTGAATTCGTGGCCTTTTACAAATGGAATGGTCGTAACAAATGATTTGGCCGGAACAAAATATTTATCCTTTTCATTAACCCTTTTGGTAATTACTGTAGTATCGTTGGCTGTTGGCACGCCCTGGTATTCTCTCCAGATCTTTACATTAGGATTAAAATATAATGTAGCCCCTACAACGATCCCAAGCATTACCTGTCCAAATATTTTAAAGCGGCCTGCCAATCCATCAGCATCTGTTTTTTTATAGCCTACTCCTTTAAGCTGAGCCATCTTTTTTGCTTTCAGTTTCAGGTAATCGTCAATAAAGCCTATGGCGCCCAACCAAAGCGTACAGAATATCATAAGGCGTACATACACCTTGCTCAGATCTGCCAGTAACAATGTTGGAATCAATATGGCAAGGATGATTATGATGCCACCCATTGTTGGTGTTCCCTTTTTTTGCTGCTCTCCCTGCAAACCAAGATCTCTTACAGATTCACCAACTTGTTTCTTAACCAGGTAGTTAATCAACTTCTTACCAAAAATGGTTGTGATGAATAAGGATAAAATAACTGCCATTAACACCCTGAAGGTGATGAAGCGGAATAGCTCACTTCCCGGGAAGTGTACATTCTCAGCTCTTAACCATTCAAAAAAGTGATACAGCATTTTATTTATTATTTATTTATCGTTATTTATTTATCCAACAATTCAAACATTTCCACTAATACTTCCTTATCATCAAAGTGATGTTTAACACCTTTGATATCCTGGTATTTTTCATGACCTTTTCCGGCAATCAACACAATATCCTCCGGTTGCGCCATGCTTATTGCAGTCTTTATAGCTTGCTTCCTGTCTGCTATAGCTATGTACTTGCGCCTGGCTGCGGTACTAAGTGTTGCTTCCATATCTTTCAATATGGCTTCAGGTTCTTCACTACGTGGATTATCGCTCGTAAAAACTACTTTATCACTATTGTCGCATGCCACCTGGCCCATAACCGGTCTTTTTGTCTTATCCCTGTCACCCCCGCAACCAACTACAGTGATCACGTTCTCATATCCTTTCTTTAATTTTTTAATGGTATCCAATACATTCACCAATGCATCGGGTGTGTGGGCATAATCTACAATCCCTATTATTTTATCCTTTGCTGAAATGATATAGTCAAACCGGCCTTCTGCCCCGGTCAGGTTACTCAGCGCCAGCAGTACTTGCGATTTATCTTCCCCCAGACTTATAGCGGCTCCAAAGACAGCCAGCAGGTTGTACGCATTAAACTCCCCTATCAACCTGAAATGCACTTCCTGCTCATTGATGACCATAACTAATCCTGTAAGACTGTTCTCCAGGATCTTTCCTTTAAAGTCAGCTACAGTGCGAAGGCTGTAAGTAAGCTTTTTAGCAGCTGTGTTTTGCAACATCACAGCCCCTCTTTTATCATCAAGGTTAGTGATGGCAAAAGCCTGTGCAGGCAGTCCATCAAAAAACGCTTTCTTAACTCTTATATATTCATCAAAAGTCTGGTGATAATCAAGATGATCATGTGTGATATTGCTGAATATCCCGCCTGCAAATTGCAATCCTGCTATTCTTTTCTGGTGAATGGCATGAGAACTGACTTCCATAAAAACAAAATCGCAACCCTCATCTGCCATTTGCTTCAACAATGAATTCAAGCTGATGGCATCAGGTGTCGTATGCGTGGAAGGAATGATGGTGCCTGCAATAATATTTTCTACCGTACTTACAAGGCCACATTTATAACCAAGAGCATTGAAAAGCCTATATAATAATGTTGCAATTGTGGTTTTCCCGTTAGTTCCGGTTACTCCTACCAGCTTTATCCTGTTTGTTGGGCTGTCATAGAAATTATGAGCTATCAATCCTGCAGCTTCTGCACTGCTGGTTGTCTGAACATATGTTACGTCTTCGTTCCTCTCAGCAGGTAGCACTTCGCATACAATAGCAACTGCACCGGATTCAATGGCGCGGGAAATAAATAAATGCCCATCAGCAGCAGCACCTTTTACAGCTATAAAACAGGTTCCTTTTTGCACCTTGCGGGAATCGATCTGGACATCAGTAATATCCATGTCGGTTATTCCTGCAAGAGCAGTAGTTTGAACCTTATATAATATGTCGCTTAGTTTCTTCACTTAATTTAATAACAGGGTTACTGTTTGGTTATTATTGATAGCGGTTCCAGGAGCAATATCCTGTGCTACCACTTTTCCTCTTCCCTTAACTATCACTTTCATATTCCTGTTTTCCAATTCATACAATGCGTCCTTAAGGGTCATATGAAACAGGTCAGGCATCTGGTTTTTAACAACCGGATTGCCTTTAATAACAGGTTTATAATTATTGCTGTATATGATGCTCCAGGTGTTCTTATGGGCTGAATCAACAGGCTTCATATTGACCTGCTCAAACACGTTTCTTACATCAGGTGTAAAACCTGCGTAAGAAAACATTGAACTGTCAGCAGTAACAGGAAGGGTCATTCCCTTTTTCCCCTGCACATACATAGCATATATTTTATTGGCGATCTCTTTAAATACAGGAGCAGCCAGTTGACCTCCATAGTGCATGGGGGCATGAGGACTTGTTTTAATAAGAACAATGCATGTATATTCAGGTTTGTCTGCAGGAAAATAGCCTACAAATGATGCCTGGTAAACACCATCATAATATTTGATATCTCCACCAGCAACGTGTGCCGTGCCTGTTTTTCCAGCAACGGGGAAAGGAGAATCCTTGAACACATCTTTGGCAGTACCTTCTGTAGTTACAGCCTCCATGCAGTTGCGGGCTGCCTGAACTACTTTTTCCTTTGCAATAGCTTCATCAAGTACCGTTGGTTCAAACTCTTTTACAGTAACGCCATTGTTGCGGATGCGGTTCACCAGGTATGGCTTCATCATCTTTCCATTATTGGCTATGGCATTGTATAACATTAAAGTGTGCAGGGGACTAACTTCGATAGCATATCCAAAGCTGGCAGTGATCATAGCATGAAGACCTTCTTTATTACGTTTCAAACGAGGTAATACAGGTGCATCTTCACCCACCAGGTCAATACCAGTCCTTTTATCTAAATGAAACTTGTGTAGATAGTTTTTGTATAGGTCTGGCTCACTGGCAAAAGCCTTGTAGGCTATTTTGCTCATACCTACATTAGAACTGTGTGCAAAGCATTCCCTAACGGTCATAACAGGCTTGGGAGCCCGTTCTGCATCGTTCACATTTCTTACACCAACATAGGCACTGCCAGTAGATCCAACCTCTACAAGGTCAGTGATCCTGGAAGTTCCATGATCCAAAACTGCTAATAGTGTAGCCAGCTTAATAGTAGATCCTGGTTCGGTAGTTTGAAGTGCATAGTTCAGGTTTTCACCATAATCACCATTTTTATCTCTTCCCAGGTTGGCAATAGCCTTGATCTTTCCGGTTTTGGTTTCCATTACCAGGCACGTGCCATACTGGGAAGCACTTTGAACCATCATTTTCATTAATGCTGATTCAACGATATCCTGCATCTGGATATCTAAAGTCGTTATAACATCCCTTCCGTTTTCAGGATCTATTTCATATCCTTCCACAGGCACGGCTGCCCCACCTGCAATAAAGCGAACCAGTCTTTTACCTGTAGTTCCTTTCAACAAGCTATCAAATCTTCTTTCCAGGCCAACATTCTGGGCATTATCCCTTGAAAGGCCAATAGTTCTTTTTGCCAGTAAGCCAAAAGGATTCAATCGCCTGCTTTTAACTTCAGCAATGATGCCACTTTTATTTCTGCCCAATCTTACTAAGGGGAAAGCACGAAATTCTTTGTACTCTTCAAACGACAAACCTTTTTTTATCAGGTAATACCGGTCTTTAGTATTGTATGCCTGCTTTAATTCTTTCTTATATTCTGAGGAGGTTTTGTCGGGGAACATACCCGATAGCGATATTGCAAATGAATCAAGGTTGTCTTTAAATCTTTTACCGTTCTTTTCACGAAGTCCATCTGCACCAAAATCCATGTATAGGTCAAAATAAGGAACAGATGTACTTAACATCTGGCCATCTTCACTGTAAATAGTACCCCTTTCTGCGTCCAGTTCCACAAAGCGCTGGTGCATGCTGTCTGACATGCTGCGCCAATGGTCACCCTCCACGTTCTGAATGTAAAATGCACGACCTAACACTATGAAACTCAGCAGTACTACGCCAAGAAAGCTTAAGTACACCCTCCATAGTATGTCGCGTTTTATCTCCACTCTTTCAGTTGGGACCGTTGTTACGGAATTGGTTTTAATTAGTTACTGCTATCAATTAATATCATTGGTTCCACGGTTAGCTCTTTTAATCCTAAAGGCTTTACCGCTTCTATCAATTCACTTTGTTTACTCCTGAATAAAACATCCCCTTTTACAGATTTGTATTCATACTGGAGTTCTTTCAATTCTTTGCTTGTTTTGTTGATCTCCCTGATGGTCTTGTCTGCATAATGCCCGTTATAGATATACACAACCGCTAATAAAGCCAGGAAAACGAAAAAAGGAACCTGCTTTACAATGGATTGATAATTCAACCATTTTTTCCAGCGGTACTTCTTTTCTTTTCCTTTCTTTATTTCTGGCATCATTTAATAATTTCATTGGCCATTAAATGACCACTCTTTATTTATTTAAAGGAGGCGAGTATTGAATCTCTCCTTCTTTTTAATTTATCTTTTTACTTCAAACCCTTTCTGCCACCCTTAGCTTGGCACTCCTGGATCTTGGATTCCTTTTCAACTCTTGTTGCGAAGCCACGATTGGTTTTTTATTCACCGGTTTCAGGGTTACTTCCTTTTCACTCATCGTAAAAGGGTTGTCTTCCGAAAGGTCAAAACTGTTGTCCCTGAAATACACTTTCACCAACCTGTCTTCAATTGAATGAAAGGTGATAATTGCTACCCTTGCCCCTGGCTTTAAAACAACTGGCAATTGCACCAGTAATTCCTTTAATGCACCCATTTCATCATTCACTTCTATGCGCAAGGCCTGGAAAACCTGGGCGAAATATTTGTTCGGATTTCCCTTTACCACGCCACTCACTCCTGCCTTAAAACCATTTATGGTTTTAAGAGATGTGGTTTTTCTCACCTCAACAATGGTCCTTGCCAGCGTTTTTGCATTGGTCACCTCACCGTATTGTTCAAATAACTTGTGTAATTGCTGCTCGCTATACTCACTGACTACGTCGTAAGCCGTTTTTGTCTGCCGCTGATCCATCCGCATATCCATCGGAGCATCGTAACGGGTTGAAAAACCTCTTTCCCCTTCATCAAACTGGTGACTGCTTACTCCAAGATCCGCCAGCAGACCGTCTACCTTTTCTATCCCATTAAGCTTTAAAAATCGTTGGAGATGTCTGAAATTTTGTGGTACAAACAGCACACGATCATCCGCAGGCACATTTTTCCTGGCATCAGCATCTTGGTCAAAGGCTACTAAACGGCCATTCTCTCCCAACTTTTCCAAAATCATCCTGGAATGTCCGCCGCCACCAAATGTGCAATCGACATATATTCCATTAGGCTTAATGTTGAGGTTTTCAATCACCTCATCCAGCAAAACAGGTATATGGTAGGCTTCATTCATTTTGAACAGGGTGTTTTAACCGGTAACATAAATTGTTAACTCCCCTGTTCTTTTTCTGTTTTCTTTACCATTACCTGCTGCGCCAGAGAACTAAAATCACTAGGCGAATAGGATTCAAAGAACTTATTATAGTTTTCAGTAGACCAGATTTCTATTTTATCCACCGCAGAAGCCAGAACTATATCTTTCGACAATTCGGCATATTCCTTTAGGTTGGGCGGCATTAAAAGCCTTCCTGCAGAATCAAGCTCAACTTCAATAGCTCCATTTAAAAAGAACCTTCTGAACTTTCTCACATCAGGGTCAAAATCATCCAAACTGCTGATACGGGCAAAAAGTGGCTCCCAGCTTTGTAAAGGATACAAGCTCAGGCATTTCTCGAATCCCCTGTTGATAACAAAACGTGTATTTTCGCCTTCCGGCAGTTGCTTTTTTAAGCCTGCAGGTAGGAGAAAGCGACCTTTTGTGTCCAGAGTAGCTTCGAATTCACCTAGAAAACCTGTCATTATCAATGGTTTGGAAGAATGGAGCTCATTTAACACAAAATAACACTTTTTCCCACTTTGCCATAGCATTTTTCGTTTAGTTAATTTTTCCACATGTTTAAAACCTATAAAAGCCAGACGGAACAAGGGTTTTACCCCGAAAAAATTGTTTTTGAGCAAAAACAGTGTGGATGAACTGTGGATAACCTAATTTAAACCTGAATAAGCCTGTGCATATCATCATTTTCCAATTGTGAATACCCAAGTATAGCGCATGAAAATTTCACCAGAAACAGTCTATATCAGCGATTATAACTATGAGCTCCCTTCAGCTAATATTGCAGAGGTGCCTTTGTTAAACAGGGACGACTCAAAACTTTTGATTTATGAGAAAGGGAAAATTATAGACTCGGTATTCCATCAATTACCTTCTTATATTGAACCGGGCTCCACATTAATACTAAACAATACAAGGGTAATAGAAGCACGGCTTTTATTTCAGAAAGATACAGGGGCGACAATAGAGTTATTTTGTCTCGAGCCTTATGAATTATCTATTGAACAGGCCATGCAGCAGCATGAGAAAATTATATGGAAATGCCTAATTGGTGGTGCCTCTAAATGGAAACCTGGTCAGTTACTTACCAAACCCATCGGGGAAAATTCAGGTTATATATTAACAGCCCGTTATATCGAAAAAAGAGAAGATTATTTTCTCATAGAATTTAGCTGGAATAATGCTGCAGCTTCTTTTGTTGAAGTACTTCATGAAACCGGGGCCATTCCATTACCACCCTATATTAAAAGAAAGGCGGAAAAATTAGATTGGGAACGATATCAAACAGTTTTTAGTGAACAGGAAGGATCAGTAGCAGCCCCGACAGCAGCTTTGCATTTTACTCAAAATACATTTCAGCAATTAAAAGAAAGAAATGTGGCTTATGACTATATAACATTGCATGTAGGTGCCGGAACGTTTAAACCTGTGAAATCGGCTACTATAGCTGGCCACAGCATGCATGCTGAACCATTCAGTGTAAAAAAACAAGTGATAGAAGAACTTATAAAAGCAGCTAAGATTATTGCTACCGGGACCACCTCACTTAGAACCCTGGAAAGCCTTTACTGGATCAGTCTGAAGTTAAAATTATCTCCCAATGCAGAGCTAATGCTTGATCAATGGGAAGCATATGCTATTGATGAACAGTTGCCAAATATACCAGCCAAAGAAAGTTTCGAATATTTGTTACAGTGGATGAATGAGCATGCAGTTACTGAACTGCATTGCCGGACAAGCCTTATAATTATCCCTGGTTATCAATTTAAAGTAGCCCACGGATTGATCACTAACTTTCATCAACCTCACTCCACCCTATTACTTCTGATTGCAGCATTCATTGGAGATAACTGGAAAAAAGTTTATTCCCATGCATTGCAGAACAATTACCGGTTTTTAAGTTATGGTGACAGCAGTTTGCTTTGGAGATAAAATACTAAAGCTGTAAATCTTAAAGCAATTATTGGTCCTTAGGGATATTGATATTGCTTATGGCTGTTTTAATGGAAGTTCTATTGTGAAACAACTGCCTTTGCCAGGCGTACTATCTGCCTTGATAGTTCCTTCATGTCCTTCCACAACAGTTTTCACATAACTCAGACCCAGGCCAAATCCTTTCACATTGTGGATATTCCCGGTATGTGCCCGGTAGAATTTTTCAAATATCCGCTTAACGGTTTCTCTTGTCATCCCTATACCATTGTCTTCAATTTTTATTATGAACTTCTTTTGATTGGAGTTGGTGGTAATACATATTTTAGGCGGGACATTATCCTTCGAATATTTAACTGCATTATCCATCAGGTTATTGATAAGGTTTGACATATGCACTTCATCACCTTCAATCAAATCATTTGGTGCCTCCAGGTTTAATTCCAAAGTGCCTTGCTTCTCCTGAAGACGCAGCATAAAGTTATCCGCAACGTCCCTTATAATGGTATGAATATGCAGTGGCTTTACATTTAATTGTACCTCCTGCCTGTCCATCAATGCTGATTTAAGTATGGTTTCCACCTGCCGGTTCATGCGTTGATTCTCTTCCTTTATGATCTCGCTGAAGTAAGATAGTTTTTGGGTATCTCTCTGTACTTTTTCATTCCTGATGGCATCTACCGCTAGTGAAATGGTGGCAATAGGTGT
This sequence comes from Flavisolibacter ginsengisoli DSM 18119, assembly GCF_900129295.1. Lineage (GTDB taxonomy): Bacteria > Bacteroidota > Bacteroidia > Chitinophagales > Chitinophagaceae > Flavisolibacter > Flavisolibacter ginsengisoli. The sequence goes on along the minus strand of NZ_FQUU01000013.1, from coordinate 60,284 downwards.
CTTAAATTCATGCGTCATATTATTTATGAAATCGTTCTTGATTTCACTTACTTTTTTCTGACGCAACATGGTATGAATGGTAAGGTAAAAAGCTGCACAAATAACCAGGGTAAACAAAATAGCTATTACAATGGGCATTCGTAAACTTTTATAAACAATATCCGTTACGTTGGGCACAACAATAATGATCCATTCATCTGCAGCAAGGTTTTCAGCAGCAGAAGCGCTGAGAGGGACTACAGGAAAAACTTTAGGATAGTAATTGGCAGAATCCTCATACCAGGTAGTAAAATTATTTGACTGTCTTTCTATTTGTCCAATAGCATCGTTCTTAAGTGTAACAAGGGCAAATTCAAATGGAATGTTCTCTATTTTCTGCGCCACAAAAGTTGACCTGATCTTATCGTATAATTCCTGGGTGGTCAGGCGCTGGCTTACATTATAATTTTTCGGAAAATCAAGAGAAAAGTTATTGAGGTCCGGAAAAGGTTTGGAGCTATTGGGCAGAGGGGCAGATTTATACTGGGCAAGGTCCTCACCTACCTGTTTAGCAATTTCTTCCACTTTTTGTTCTACCTGGTCCTTTCTGAGCGCAACCATGTTATTTAACCAGGACAACTGGATAAATATGATCCCTAATAAAGAAACCGTTATTAAAACTAATATGATGGGGAATATTCTTTTCACTAACAGCAAGATGGCGAAAAAAATCGCTATTGCAAAAATATTGATGTGCTCCTCATTCGCGTTGGCATAAGTTTGTTATGGATTATATTTAACACATATTGTTAGCGTATGGTACAGCCAGCAACAGGAGTATTATTAATAGCCGACCCTTTTTTGAAAGATCCCAACTTCATGCGCACTGTTGTTTTTTTAACCGAACACCGTGAAGATGGTACTATCGGTTTTGTATTAAATCGCCAGTATGAAAACACGCTGGATGAATTGATCCCCGAAGTGGAAGGTCATAAGTTGCCCGTTTACTATGGAGGGCCGGTGCAGATGAACACTATACATTTTCTTCACCGTTATCCGGAAGAAATACCAGGTGGAGTGGAAGTATTAAAAGGAATTTTCTGGGGTGGAGACTTTGACGCAGTTGTGGATCTCATTAATAAGGGTAAAGCCGATCCTGAAAAGATCCGTTTTTATATAGGGTATTCTGGCTGGAGTTCTGGTCAATTACAAACAGAAATGAATGAAAAAACATGGCTTACAGTAGAGGCAGTCAGGAATCTTGTATTCCATTCCAATGCCGAAGAGATTTGGAAGGATTCCTTAAAACACCTTGGCGGTGAATATGAAATGATGATCAATTTTCCTATAGATCCCCAGTTGAATTAAATATCTTTTATTTTTACTTTATGTTTTAAAAAAGAATTCTTTTCTTAGTTAAAACATTTTATAATGGATTACCAAAACTACACCTCTGAACCCCCCACTACAGATCTTTTCCCACAGCATAATATTGTATATGGAAGCTTTTGGGAACGATTTGCAGCAGCACTACTTGATGGTTTCATCCTGATTATACCAACCTATATTTTGCAATATATGATGGATAATATTTCAAGTTATATGGTTAGCATTCTTATCAATTGGCTATATAGTGCTTTTCTTGAATCCAGCGAGAACCAGGCTACATTAGGCAAAAGAGCCTTAGGATTGAAGGTTACTGATATGAATGGTCAGCGTATCAGCTTTGCCAATGCAAGCGGGCGTTTTTTTGGAAAATATGTATCTGCTATTATCCTGTGTATAGGATACCTGATGATGTTGTGGGATGATAAGAAACAAACACTTCACGATAAAATGGCCGGGACCCTGGTTGTTAAATCATAAGTTAATTTATTCTAATAAAATATAAAGCCCATGAAAATGGGCTTTTGTATTATTTCTTGATGATCACTTCCCATCCGGGAGGTTTTTGTATAACATTGAAACCAATATCAAATTCATGGCGGTATGCATCAAAACTTAATTCATGCTCGCCTACCATAAGTTTAGAAACGTGGATCTTCTCCAGGTAAGCAGGAAGATCGGGCTTATCAAAAACAATGGTTTTTGTGCTTGCATTGATACTGATCTTCAAACAAGACTGCAATAGCATAAACAAGACTGTCACCGACCATGCCTGTGGTGAACAAGCTACCGGGTAGGCAGTTGGTCCTTCATTGGCCTTTCTTACAAAACCACAATAAAGTTCAGGCAATCTCTGAAGATCGATGAACAAGGAAGCATCAAACAAAGCATTCATGATGCGTAAAGATTCTTCCTGGAATCCGTACAAGGAAAGTCCGTAAGCAATCAATGCATTATCATGAGGCCAGATGGATCCGTTGTGGTACGACATAGGATTATATCTTTTTTCACCATCTGCCAATGTTCTTATGCCCCACCCACTGAACATATTCGCATTCATTAATGTATCAGTGAGCATCCGGGCTTTATCTTCATCTACAATGCCTGTAAATAAACATTGACCAGCATTTGAAGATATTACCCTGCAAGGCTTTTTATTTCCATCAAGTGCCAGTACATAGCATCCTAATTCAGAATCCCAGAAATTTTCATTGAATTGTTTTTTGAGATTCCCGGCTTCAGTGGAAAGCTTTCCAGACAATTCATTTTCATCAAAGATGCCAGCCAGTAAAGAACCATATTTTTTTGCAGCATATACATATCCCTGCACTTCGCATAAGGCTATTGGTGGTTCACACAGATCACCATTTTCATACATAACAGAATCATGAGAATCTTTCCATCCCTGGTTGGTTAAACCATTCTCAGATTTATGTATGTATTCTACAAAACCATCTTTGTCGATATCGCCGTATTCATCTATCCAGAATAAAGCCATTTTGATGTTAGGCCAAATCTCCACTATTGTTTCCCTGTCATGAGTTCTTTCGTAATACATGCCTGCCAGCATCACAAACAGTGGCGTAGCGTCGATCGTTCCATAATATTTACCAAATGGCACTTCCCCCGTATTGGCCATTTCGCCTGATCGAGTCTCGTGTAATATCTTGCCCGGCTCTGCATCTTTTTCTGGTATCACTTCCCGGGCTTGTAGCTGCGCCAGGAATAACAATACATTCTTGCTGATCTCCGGTGCCAGCCACAATGTTTCCATGGCAGTAATGATACCATCCCTGCCAAAGGCTGTGTTATACCAGGGCACCCCTGCATACGGATACATTCCATAGCGTGTTTGCGAAAGCAATGAAAGCAGGTCCGCTTTTGATCGCGATACCCAATGATTGAATTGTTCATTGGAAGTAACGATATCAGCAAATATGCGATGAGCAGTTTGTTGCTCTTCACGTATTGCATTTTTTACTTCGGTGTATTTAATAGTTTCCAGTTCACTATCACCTGCATTAAAGAATATGGAATAATGGATTTGTTGCACTTCCTGTGGTTCCAGTTCAAGTGTATAGAGGCAAAGATTCCTTTTGATTTGGTATCCTGTATCTTCAAATTTCACTTCTGCACGCCGGGTAATGTCATCCAATCCTTTGTACTCAAATACTATCTTCTCATCCCCTGGAAGAAGCTCGCACTTTGGTTGTTTTGATTTCCTTTCAATTCCCCGAATTTCAAACAAGTCTTTAAAATCGCTTCCAAATTGCAAACTAAGATTCAGGGCACAACTGGTTGGACCATAATTGGCCAGTAAGATCTCTTCATAAAACACACCATTCCTGATAAACTGGCTGCGTGAAATATGCACTGTGTTCTCTGGCATATTACAATCGGAGAAAGCCGGGTTGGTAAGATCTACTGAAAGTACCTGGTTGTTTTCTTTAATAGCAGAACTTAATAACAAGGGTTTTTGTCCATTGATGCGCAATTCCAGCCTGTTCAAAAAACGTGTACCCTCATGATAGATCCCATGAAGCTTTCTTGCATGCGGGTGAATGTCACCCCATTGATCAAAAATGCCGAATGTATCAAAATGATTGAGTACCCTGGTACGGTCATCAACATAAATAATATCCCCACCTATATGAAATTTGTCTTCTTCTGTTGAAACTGTCGTTTTTGGAAACATAACTACTGGTTTAAATAGCAGAAAGTTTTCTTTCGCCTAAAGGATAAATAGATTTGACCTTGGACCTGGTTTTCTCTGCAAGTTTTTCATAAATCCTTACATAGTCATTGGCCATCCTGGCTGAAGAAAACTTTTCTTCAAATGAATGGCGCACCACCATTCTGTCAATTTTATGCAATTGATCCAAGGCCCTGATCGCTTGTTTTTTAGTAGAAACAACAAAGCCATTTTGACCGTCTTCAATGATCTCTGGCACTGAGCCTCTATTGAAAGCTATTACTGGTGTACCACAAGCCATAGCTTCGATCAATACCATCCCAAATGGCTCTTCCCAGTTTATCGGGAATAATAACGCCATTGCATTTCCCAGGAACTTTTCCTTTTTCTTTTCATTGACCTCACCAACATATTCCACTAAAGGATGCTCAAAAAGCTCCCGGATATTTTCTTCATAATATTCCTTATCAGCTTTATCTATCTTGGCTGCAACTTTTAAAGGTATCCCCGCAGCGATAGCTATGGCTATAGCATTTTCCAAACCTTTCTCGGGCGAAACTCTTCCTAAAAAAGCCAGGTATTCCCCCTTGCCTTTTCCCGGCCTGAATAAATTGCAAGGCAACCCATGATGGACATTACCTACCCAGTTAGCCTGGGGCAAAGGCTGGCGCTGGCTATTCGAAATTGATATTACTGGTTGATGCCGATACTTATTATATAAAGGCTGCAGTTCTGGAATACTCAATTTACCATGAAGTGTAGTAACATGAGGCACGACCAGGTTGTTTGTAAAAGGAAAATTCAGGTAATCTGTATGAAAATGTATAACATCAAATTCATTTGCTCTATCCATAACCTCTTCTATCTGGAGTATATGGGGTGCCAATGAATCTTCACACTTTTTCAGTCTTAACGCTTCAGGAACAATGGCACTCAGTCTTGCACTTGTTTTTGAATCGCCTGATGCAAACAAGGTAACATCATGGTCTAAACGGACCAGTTCTTCAGTCAGGAAGTGCACCACTCTTTCCGTACCTCCATATAACTTAGGTGGTACTGCCTCATAAAGCGGTGCAATTTGTGCGATTTTCATAATTATGTATTGATAGTCCTAATACTTTGGCAATGAATATGCCATAGTACTTACTATTGATGGGTCTGCCACTAGGAATGGGCATGAAATAAAAAAGAAAAAGCTCCTGTTGAAGGAGCTTTTAAAAAATTTATAAGAGAAGGGATATTTTTTATTCAATAATTATGGCCCCTTCTACTAAAACAGTAACCTTATTATTCAATACTTCCACAAATCCACCCTGGATGTCATAACTGGCAGTATGGTTCTGCTTATCGCGTAACACTTTCAGGCGTCCTGCTTTTAAAGCACTAACCAATGGAGCGTGCCGGTCCAGTACTTCAAATGAGCCACTGATTCCTGGCATTTGCACACCAAAGACCTCACCACTGAATAACTTTCTATCTGGGGTCAATATTTCTAAAGTCATGATCTGAATCTGGTTTCTTATTTTTTTCTATGGCTGCCTGTCTCCAACCATTTATCACTGTTTAAGGTTAGCAGGTGTAAAGAGAAAAAACATATAGCTTTTACGCCCAACTATAAACCATAAACTACAAACTATAAACTTATTTTATCCCTGCGCCTGCGCCATCAGTTTCTTACCTTTTTCAATGGCATCATCAATAGAGCCAACAAGGTTAAATGCTGCTTCAGGATATTCATCCACTTCACCGTCCATGATCATGTTGAAACCACGTATTGTTTCTTCAATCGGAACCAATACACCCTTCAGACCTGTAAAGGCTTCTGCCACGTGGAAAGGTTGAGATAAGAAACGCTGTACTTTCCTGGCACGGGATACTGTGAGTTTATCTTCATCACTCAATTCATCCAAACCAAGGATAGCAATGATATCCTGCAGTTCTTTATAACGCTGTAAGATCAGCTTTACACGGTTAGCACAATTGTAATGGGCATCACCTACTACAGATGGCATAAGGATACGTGAAGTAGAATCCAGTGGATCCACAGCAGGGTAAATTCCTAAGTCAGCAATCTTACGTGATAATACGGTAGTAGCATCAAGGTGGGCAAAGGTTGTTGCCGGGGCTGGATCGGTAAGGTCATCCGCAGGAACATATACTGCCTGCACAGATGTAATAGATCCGTTTTTAGTGGATGTGATACGCTCTTGCATCAATCCCATTTCAGTGGCCAGCGTTGGCTGGTATCCCACCGCTGAAGGCATACGACCTAAAAGGGCTGACACCTCTGAACCTGCCTGTGTGAAACGGAAGATATTATCAACGAAGAAAAGGATATCACGGCCTTTACCTGTGCCATCCCCATCACGATAGTATTCAGCAATGGTCAAACCAGAAAGGGCAACACGGGCACGGGCTCCGGGTGGCTCATTCATCTGTCCGAAAACGAAGGTAGCTTTTGATTCAGCCAGTTCATCCATGTTCACCTTGCTCAGGTCCCATCCACCTTCTTCCATGCTATGCTTGAAAGCTTCGCCATAGTTCATGATACCTGCTTCGATCATTTCACGCATCAGGTCATTTCCCTCGCGGGTTCTTTCACCCACACCAGCAAATACAGAAACACCTGCATAAGCCTTGGCGATATTGTTAATCAGTTCCTGGATCAATACTGTTTTACCTACACCAGCTCCACCAAACAGACCGATCTTACCACCTTTGGAGTATGGCTCGATCAGGTCAATAACTTTAATACCGGTAAATAATATCTCTGTAGCTGTAGAAAGATTTTCAAATGCTGGTGGCTTAGCATGAATAGGTCGGCCATTCACCTTAGATACGGCAGGCAAACCATCAATTGGATCACCGGTTACATTGAACAAACGGCCTTTGATCTGGTCACTGGCAGGCATTTTTATAGCCGAACCTGTATCAACCACATCAACTCCACGGGTCAGGCCTTCAGTACCGTCCATGGCAATAGTACGAACACTGTCTTCTCCCAGGTGATTTTGCACCTCGAGAACCAGGGTATCGCCATTGTCCCTTTTTATTTCCAATGCATTATAAATTTCCGGAAGGCTGCCATGGAACTGAACATCCACAACTGCGCCAATGATTTGTTTTACCTTACCAACTTTTGCCATATATAGCTTTTAAAAGAAGATTTTAAATTGAAAACTGGGTTAAAAAGAGGTGGTTTTCAATTTCGGCTGCAAAGGTAAGGGCACACCGTTAATCTGCCAATACAATATACAAGATAATAGCCCCTTACAGTGATTTTCCCAAGATTTTGACAATTAGGAAGAATTATTTTATTACGTAATATGAATTCCGTGTATAAATTCTCAGCTTTTAGGGGATCCTTTCAAATTAATTTATGGTACAAACTGCAATTTGATTGCGAAACCCTTAGGACCCAATATAACCCTTATTGTTAAGGCTTAAAAACTATCTACTTATTATGGAATTACCAGTGCCCCTATAAAAGGTAACCAGGGGTAGAGATAAGCCATAGATATCCCGAGGATATCCCGAGGATAAGCCGACGATAAGCCGACTCTTATAGAGTCGGGATATCCTCAGCTCATCTATGGTTTATTAATGGAATATAAATAGGAGATGTTAGCCTTTAACCAGTTAAAAGTTGAACTTTAAACCTTTTTTTGAAGGAAAAGCTTGCCTCTCTAATAAAGGTACTTGTGATCACAACCACAGGGATATTTGGCCGCAAGCATTTATCATATCTATATAAGCACAAGAGCTCCAAATCAGGAAAAGTAGGTTTATTGTTAATAAGGTCGTTTGCCCTATTCAATCTTCAGGCCTGTTCCCTTTAGCCTAAGAGGTGATAAGTAGCCTATATATTTAGAAAATAAGAGTTTATAAAATCCCAGGTTTTTACTTTTAAATTTTGACTTTTACCTTTCCCTTACCCTATCTGGCTTTTGAGCGCATTTTCGATGGCAGCGCAAGGAATCATGATAGGTTTTTCTTCTATAGAAATTTGCAATTGCTGACCCGAAACATTATAAGTTCCACTAATATTTCCAAAAACATTAATAGAGAAGCTGCCATTGTCAGCCGTACCGGAAAAACTACCTCCCTGCTTTTCAACAGCCGATTTGGCTCTGTTAAATACCTCGTTAGCGGTTCCGGTAAAATCAATTGAAAAGTTACATTTTGACATAGTGACTGGTTTTTATTTTATAAAGAAACTGTAATTGAATTGTTTTAATAATCCTACAAGCATAATATGTTACCATAAAATAAACATGCCGAGCCTGGTTATTGATTATAATCAAACCCAAAAATTCCCCACTTTTCCAGAACTTTTTACACTGATGGGGTCTCTTACTCATTATGGCCGGGTGATTTTAAAAGGCATGTGGTTTGTACAACTCAACAATATGAAGAGATTTATAGTATATGCCGCTATCCTTGGAAATTTATTTGCCTCCTGCCAAAGCAATGCCGGTGGTGATACAGTTAAGGATAATAATGATGACAAGTCATCTGGTCAGAAGAATGTGAGCAAAAGAGACCTGAGCATTAATCCGAGCAACTCCTATTCCAGTCTTTTCCTGGATAGTATGCAGATGGAGAACTTTTTTAAAGAAAAAAAGATCAGTGACTCTGTTTCCCGACGCATGCGCAGTTTCTATAATACACGTAACTACCAATTTGCCTGGTTCAGTAAAGATGGGCTAACTGAACAAGCTTTAGGTTTTTGGAACCTACATGAGTATGCGACCACATATGAAAATGATACTCTATTGCGGGATAAGGCACTCCAAAAGAGAATGGATGCGCTGGTTGCGGAAGAAGACCTGTCTGTTAGTGCTTCTAATAAATCCTTCATCAATACTGAACTTACACTTACCCAGCATTTTATAATGTATATGCTGAACAATTTTGACAAGGGTTATGTGAAGCGTAAGGAAATGGAACGGTTCATTCCTTATAAGAAGCAGGATATTATGCAGGTAGCCGATTCCCTGCTTAATAAGAAGCATAAGGACAATAAATATTTCGAGGATGTGAATGAACCTTATAAGCTATTAAAGGTGAAACTGGGTCAATATTATAATATCGCCAAAGCAGGTGGATGGCCACAGGTAACAGGGGTTACCAAAACGCTTAAGAAGGGAACTTCAAGCCCCGCAGTTGCACTTATTAAAAAGCGGTTGCAGATTACAGGCGATATGGCAGGGCATGATACCAGCCAGGTGTTTAATGATACGCTTGAAAATGCAGTACGAATATACCAGGCGCGTATGGGCTATACCCCAACCGGCACAGTTACAACAGGATTGATCAAAGACATGAATGTACCAGTATTGAAAAGAGTGGAACAAATCCTTATGAATATGGGTCGTATGCGTTGGATGCCAACCACACCTTCAGGACAATTAATAGTAGTAAACATCCCGGAGTTTGTGCTGCATGTATATGAAGGCAAAAAGAAAGCTTTTGATATGAATGTAGTGGTTGGAAAAGAAGGACATAATACCATGATGTTTAGCGGCGACCTTAACCAGATCGTCTTCAGCCCTTACTGGAATGTGCCACAGAGCATAGTGGAAAAAGAGATACTGCCAAAAATGACCTCTAATCCTGACTACCTGGCTAGCCAGAATATGGAGCAGGTTGGTACCGAGGATGGGCTACCCAAGATTAGACAGTTGCCAGGTGAAAAGAACTCTTTGGGAAGAGTAAAGTTCCTTTTCCCCAACAGTTTCAATATTTACTTTCATGACACGCCAGCCAAAAGCCTGTTTGACAAGGATAAAAGAGCCTATAGCCATGGTTGCATCCGTTTATCAGACCCAGAAAAAATGGCCAACTACCTTCTTAAGGATAATTCTGAATGGACTCCAGAGAAGATCAATGAAGCAATGTATAGTGGCACTGAGAAATTTGTGAAGCTTAAAAAACCTGTACCAGTTGTCATAACCTATTATACCTCATGGGTTGATGACAATGGGCGGATCAACTTCAGGGACGATATCTATTCCCATGATCAAAAGTTGGCAGATAAAATGTTCAGTACGGCTCTATAGCCTTGTCAAGTAGTTGTAATTTTACATACAGGAACCAGGGCTTCATTCCCCGGTTCCTGTATGTATTTATGAAAACTCCATTTTCCAGGAGAATTTTCGTTTTCACTCCCTTCTTTCTTGCAGGCCTTATATGCTTTACAGCCTTCTTTCTTTATTGCTCCGGCCGAAACGCGCCAGCTTCTGCAAAAGAGACGAGGCGGGATACTACTATTAATCCTTCTAACTCCTACTCCGATCTTTTCTTTGATAGCACAACCTTTGAACATTTCCTGGAAAAAGCCAAATGGCATGATTCACTTGAAAATGCGTTGCGCAACTTTTATAAAGGCCGAAATTATCAATATGCATGGATCAATTCTGAAGGGTTTAATGAACAGGCATATAATTTTCAGAACCTTCTTGCTGATTACATAAGTTATTCAGGAGACAGCACTGTTTTTAACCACTTTATAAATGACCTGCAGGATAATGGTAACAAAAATTGGTCAACATTATTAAGGAACGACAGTACCCGTTTTGCTATTGAAATGGCATTCAGTTCATCTTTTTTAAGATATGCCTGGCGTGCATACCAGGGAAATATAAGACTGCATCAAAACGACCTGAACTGGTTCATTCCGCGCAGGCGCATCAATCCTTTGGCTTTACTAGATTCATTTTACAGGAACAAAGAGGCATTGAATACAGAGCCGGTTAATGAACAATATGGTTTATTAAAAAAACATTTGTTGCGTTATAATGATTGGAAACAAAGAGCGGATGTGCCAGTGATACCACTTCCCAAAAAAGAATACATGCCAGGTGATTCGAACCCTGCCATTACAGCTCTTAAAAAGCGTCTACATGCTTTGGGTAGGTATGCAGCAGAGGACACCAGTAAGCTCTATACCGAAGCATTACAGGAAGCTATTGCAAAATTCCAGCTACAACATGGTATCAAAAGCGATGGCATTGCCAATACTAAAACTGTGCGTTATATAAACCAACCGGCTGATAAATGGATCCGGCAAATTTTGATCAATATGGAGCGCATGAGATGGGTGCCGGCACAACCGAAGGGTGATTTCATTACGATCAACATTCCCCAATTCCGCCTTACGGTTTTTGAAAATGGCAAGCCTTCATTTGGGATGAACGTTGTGGTTGGAACCTCCCAGAACAAAACAGTGATTTTTACAGGAACAATGAAATATGTTGTTTTTGCACCTTACTGGAATGTACCCCCGGGTATCTTAAAAAAGGAGGTGCTACCTGCTATTCGCCGCAACAGTAATTACCTGTGGAAAAATCATATGGAATGGTATAATGGCGGCGTGAGACAACTTCCAGGACCATGGAATGCGCTGGGGAAAGTAAAATTTGTTTTTCCCAACAGCTTTAATATTTATCTCCACGATACGCCAACCAAATCATTGTTTGAAGAAAGTTCAAGGGCTTTCAGCCATGGCTGTATAAGGATCCAGGAACCAGGCAGGATGGCCAAATGGGTGCTTCGAAACCAACCACCCTGGACCCCGGAAAAAATTGATGAGGCGATGGACAGCACAGAAGAATTATATGTAACGATAAAAAATCCCGTGCCGGTATTTGTAGGTTATTTCACAGCCTGGGTAGATAGTAAAGGCGAAATTAATTTTCGGGATGACATTTATGGTCACGATCAAAAAATGGCCCGCTACCTATTTACTAATTAAAAAAACAAAGCTTGCCTTTACATTTGCGCCATGGCGCCAATGGAATTAATTGAAGTTAGTACCCCAGCACATAATAAAGCATTCCTGGAAGTGAATGTTTCACTGAATCGCGACAACCCTAACTACATAAGACCTCTCGATAAGGATGTCAATGATGTTTTTGACCAAAGCAAGAACAAAACCTTCCGTTTTGGAGAAGTTACCCGCTGGTTATTAAAACAAGATGATAATTATATTGGCCGTATTGCGGCCTTTACCAATAAAAAATATAAAAACAAAGGTGATGATGTGCCTGTGGGTGGTATAGGTTTTTTTGATTGTATCAATAACCAGCAGGCAGCTGATATGCTGTTTGATGTGGCTAAACACTGGCTGATGCAAAAGGGAATGCAGGCTATGGATGGCCCTATCAATTTTGGTGAAAGAGATCGCTGGTGGGGTTTGGTAATTGAAGGCTTCCAGGAGCCCTTGTACTGTATGAATTACAACCCACCTTATTACCAGGAGCTGTTTGAAGTGTATGGATTTCGATTATTTTTTAACCAGGTATGCCTGGGCATGAATCCGAAGCAGCAAATGTCTGCCAAGGTTTTGGAACGCCATGCACCTTTCGATAAGGATCCTGAATTTAGTGTACGTTGTATAGAGAAAAAAAGACTTGAAAAATATGCCATTGATTTTGCCAAAGTGTACAATGCTGCATGGGCAGGGCATGGTGGATTGAAAGAGTTGAAAAAAGAACAGGTGATGCTAATGTTTAAAAAGATGAAACCTGTTATGGATGAAAGGATCGTATGGTTTGCTTATCATAAGGATGAACCCATAGCTATTTTTGTCAACCTCCCTGACCTTAACCAGTGGTTTAAATACCTGGATGGCAAATTCGACCTGCTTCATAAGCTTAAATTCCTCTGGGTAAAGAAAACGAAGCCCTGCAAGAAATTCACTGGCCTTGTATTTGGCATAGTTCCCGAGTTCCAGGGAAAAGGTATTGATGCCTTTATAATAGGTGAAGCCTATAAAGATGTAATGAAACCGGATTTTAAATATACTGAATACGAGATGCAGTGGATTGGTGATTTTAATCCAAAAATGCTGAATGTAGGACTTGGACTTGGCGATGTGTTTACAAGCAGGAAACTGGCTACCTATCGTTACCTCTTTGATCGCACTAAAGAGTTTCACAGGCACCCTATTTTGGCATAAGCAATTAATTTAAAACTGTAGCCAGGTTTATTTTCCAATACCAGCGATGCCTATTTGTATAGCAAAATACTCCACCGGGGATCGCCCTTCAAGAAATCCATAAACAGGGTTCAGGCTATTACGGTCGACATATTTTATCGGTGTGCCACGTGCATAGGAAAAGCGTAATAGAAGACGAGATGTGGCAGTTTTGGAAAAACGGATCATAAGGCCTGTGGCGAGGCCTTTAACAAAGCTGGCACTTATGGTGCTCCCGAAATCATAAGATTCTATGCCGGCAATGGTTTCAAGGGCTCCCAGGTCTTGCTTCGTATTGGAAATATAAAAGTCTCCACCTGCAAAAACATCTGCAAAAGGAATGATTGATGTTGAAATATCAGGCCGCAGGCGAATAACCGGAACCAAATGCGCAATACCATAACTGGTTTTTAATCCACCGGATTTAAATCTACCATAATAGGTATAACCAATTTCTCCTCCCAACCTTAATACGCTGCTTTTTTTAAAAGGATTATAAACTACCAAAATGGATAATCCAAACCCTTTGTTGAACATATTATTGCGGATTGCCTGCTGCATGGCCCTGGAGGGCATACCTATATTTAATGCAATACAATCATCTTCCCTGGGATTATTACCATTTGAAAATTTTTCACTATTTGCCGAAGCACCAATTTGAGAAGCAGCGGAATCTGAACGCAAAAGCACCTGCGCTTTGATATGCTGTATACTTAAAAAGCAAAGGGGTAATAAGATCAAGACTATGTATAAACCCTTTCGCATAAGCAGTGGTCAACTGTAGCCTTAAGTTACAACTTTCTACACACGGGATAACTATTCGCGGTTATTGCTGATGAAAACTTTGACCTATAAATTGCAATGCATCAGTTATACCCGTCCTCCAATATGTCCAGTTATGAGCCCCGTCTCTTACCCTGAACTCATGAGGAATGTGTTTTTCAGTCATTGCAATATGTAAAAGACAATTCCCTTTAGTAAGAAAGTCATCATCCCCACAATCAATCCAGTAACGAACTTTTTTCAGGTCGTCGGCATTACGGGTAGCTACCATTTTAAGGATGGAATTGTTATACCATGATTGATTTAACCTTGAAGCACCTTTTAATCCACGGCCGTATAATTGGGCAAAGGTCCTGTCGTAGTCTGCCTGGTCTGCATTAACAAGGGCACTGTCATCAAAAACAGCAGCACTTAGCGGAGCAGCTGCAGCAAAAAGCTGCGGGTATTTTATAGCATAATTCAAAGTGCCATAACCTCCCATAGATAGCCCTGCAATGCCCCGGTATCTTTTTTCACCTTTGATCCTATAGCTTTTTTCAATTGCCGGCATAAATTCTTTAATGAAGAAATCCTCGTAATTCTCCTTTCCGTCGTAGGAATTGATATACCAGCTGGAATCGGCATTAGGCATTACAATGATCATTGGTGGTATGATACCTTCGCTTATAGCCTTGTCGGCGTACCTGTTGATCTCACCAAATTGCAACCAACCAGTATTATCATCTGTATAGCCATGTAATAAATAAACTACAGGATAGGCCCTCTGGGATGTTTCATAGTCTGAAGGAAGGTATATAGTATACCGGACAGGACGATTTAGCACATTGCTTTTTACAGTTAATTGTTCAATGACTTTGCCGGCAGGCTGGGAAAAGATGTTGGATGAAAAAACCAGGCAACAAACTATAAGGAGCGCAGATATCTCTCTTTTCATTTAGGGATTTATTATCTGATAAATTTACTGAGAGGACATTTAAAAGCTTATTTTTTATTCACTGTTTCGAGATCTGGATAATTAGTTCTCCACATACGCCCCGCTTCATTTCTTAAATCTTTTCACACCTATGCTATCTCTGAAGGCATTGCTTTACCTTAGCAACCGAGGTTTGTATGGAAAAATTCATTGTTTCAGCCAGGAAATACCGTCCCCAGACGTTTGATACCGTGGTAGGCCAGGACCACATCACCACCACATTAAAGAATGCTATTAAATCCGGGCATTTGGCCCATGCGTTTTTGTTTTGCGGGCCAAGAGGTGTAGGTAAAACCACCTGCGCACGTATACTGGCGAAGACGATCAACTGTGAAAATCCCAGTAAAGATGGAGAGGCGTGCAATGAATGCCACTCCTGCCGCTCTTTCAATGAGGGCACCTCCATGAACATTCACGAGTTGGATGCTGCCAGCAACAACTCTGTTGAGGACATCAGGAGCCTGGTAGAGCAGGTACGTTTTGCACCACAGGCTGGCAAATACAAAGTGTACATAATAGACGAGGTACACATGCTTTCCTCCGCTGCTTTCAATGCTTTTTTAAAAACGCTGGAAGAACCTCCCCCCTATGCTATTTTTATCTTAGCTACCACTGAAAAGCATAAGATACTGCCAACCATTTTAAGCCGTTGCCAGATCTTTGATTTTAAACGAATAACCTTGCAGGATACTGTTGACCACCTGGAAGGGATTGCCAACAAAGAACATATAAAGGTTGAAGAAACAGCCTTGCAACTAATTTCTCAAAAGAGTGAAGGTTGCATGAGGGATGCGTTAAGTATCCTTGATAAAATAGTAAGCTTTACCAATGGTGAAGTGACCTACGAGAATACTATTGAACATCTTAATATCCTGGATGCCGATTATTATTTTAAACTGGTGGAGTGTATGCTGAACCAGGACCTTGCTGGCGCCATGTTATTATATGATGACATTGATAAAAAAGGTTTTGAAGGGGATATGGTGCTGAACGGGTTTGCAGAATTTATCCGCAACCTGCTTATCTGTAAAGATGAGAGGGTGGCCGGACTACTGGAAGTGGTAGAGAGTTTCAGACAACGTTATGCCGAAACAGCTAAAAGAACCGAAGCAGGTTACTTAGTCAGTGCCCTTAATATCCTGAATGAAGCCGAGATCAGCTTTCGGTCTGCCAGGAATAAAAGATTGCATGTGGAGCTTGCATTGATCAAACTTTGTTACCTGCACCAGGCTATTGAACTTACCAGCAATGGCGGCACACTTGATAAAAAAAAAGTAGTTGATGGACCTAAATCAATTGCTTTCAGGAATATCACTCCGCTTGCTCAAGGTATAGCCCAGAATATAACTAAGACCACGAACGCGAAGGATAAAAAGACAGAGGCCAAACTTATTATTGAAACTCCTACTCCGTTGCCTACCCCCATGGTAGAAGAGAAAAAAGAGGTTTATAAGCCGCCGCCACCACCAGTAACTGCAGTTGAAACCAAATCCCCGGCTCCCACACCAGTTAATGGAAAAAAGATTTCCTCGCTGAATGCATTGCGTCAAAAAATAGGTAATGGGAGTGGCGTGGATGTAATTGCTGACAAACCTTTGGATGATAACTCTCTCAAAGAGGCCTGGGATCAATTCATAATAAATTTGAAGGCTTCGAAGAATCCGGCATGGCAGAGCTTCGAAACAGCCAGGTTGAACATCAAAGATAATAACAGCTTTGAGGCTATTGTTACCAACAATATCAACCAGAAATTTCTTGAACTGGAAAGAAATAAGGCTTGTGAATTCCTTCAGGCAGCATTACAAAACAGGCAATTACAATTTATAATTGTTTTACAGGAAGGTGTAATAGAACATATAGATACAGACAGGCCATTAAGCTCGAAGGAACAATATCAAAAAATCATTGAACAGTTTCCCCTGGTTAAAGAGTTAAGAGAACGACTCAGGTTGGAACTTGATTATTAGTAATGTATATAAAATAGCTGTTTTTCTTATAGTTTCCATTATAGCTTATTTAACACGCTCTTCACCGAATTTGCCTTTCTTATAACGAATTCAGTTGTCAACTTTGCTTCCAGACAGGAGAATTTATGCAGGATCGGCAGATTTTTCAAACCGTTACGTCCACTCGCTGGACGCGCTTCAAATGGAGCAGCAGGGTATTTTTTCTTTTTATTGGAGTAGCTATTCTTGCTATTATTTTTTGGTTTATTACTGAAAAGTTACCTACGCTTCCCCAGCTTGCATCTTATAAACAGGTGCTATCTACACAGCAAAATTTTCTATCCAGGAACAGTCAACTTGCAAAGAAATATAAGGGATACCGGCAATACATCAATCAAAAGGACCTGACTAATAAAGCTCCTTATAAAATGAAAACTGCGCCTGGTTACAGGAATATCATTAACAATAACATGCCCTGTGGTATTCGATCTGCATTTTATGTAACCTGGAATAAACAATCGCTGATATCCCTTGAACGCAATATTCACAAATTAAACCTGGTCATTCCTGAATGGTTATTTATCAATCCAAAAGCAGATACTGTATATTCCACCATTGACCCGGCAGGGCTGGCAGTCATGAAGAATGCAGGAGTGAACATTATGCCCATGCTATCTAACTTCTATGATAAGGATAAAAATTTTCATGGGGAAGCTGTTCACAGGATCATAAACAACAAGGCCAAGAGAGAAAAGCTGATCAATGATCTTATTAATATACTGCAGAAAAACAAATTTGCAGGTGTCAATGTCGACCTGGAAGAGTTGAAAGAAACATCTGATGAAGCCTTTGTTGCTTTTCAGAAAGAATTATATGAAAAGCTTCATGCCAGGAAATTACTTGTAACGCAGGATGTTATTCCATTCAATGAAGATTATAATTATGAGGCGCTTTCCAGGTACAATGATTTTTTGTTTGTAATGGCTTATGATGAGAATTCTTCCGGCACCAAACCCGGGCCAATTGCTGAACAAAAATGGATAGAGGCCGCCATGGACCAGGCTTTAAAAAAAATACCGTCTCATAAAGTTGTTTTAGGGCTTGCAGCTTATGGTTATGACTGGCCTGTGGAAAAAGAAGAAACGGATCCCGCAGATGTTGCTGTATTGACTTACCAGGATGCGTTAAGTGCGGCTAAGGAAGCACAGGCTAAAATAATTTTTGACAACGACACCTATAATTTAAGTTTCTCTTATTATGATGATGAAAACATTCTTCACCAGGCTTATTTTACAGATGCGGCCACTACATTTAATGCCATGCGTTTTGCCACTGAAAGTGAGTTGGCAGGAGTAGCGCTATGGAGATTAGGTTCAGAAGATGATAGAATCTGGAACTTTTATAATAAGAACCTTTCACAGGATTCTATAAAGCATTTTGATTTTGATGTGTTCTCCCAGATCCAATCGAAGGACAATGTTACCTACTCAGGCTTTGGTGAAGTGCTGGATGTATTAGCCATGCCTAAAAAGGGAAGTATACAAACAACTATAGATTCTACAGAACTTCTTATCTCAGAAGAGAATTATGACAATCTTCCCAGTTCTTTTATGGCTAAGAAATTCGGCTGGAATGGAAAAGATACTATACGCAACAAGAAAAAACTTGTATTAACATTCGATGACGGTCCTGACCCGACCTGGACGCCTAAGATACTTGACGTGCTATCAGAAAAACATGTACCCGCTTCGTTTTTTATTGTTGGCATGAACGGAGAAAATAACATTCCCCTTCTAAAAAGAATATACAGGGAAGGCCATGAATTAGGTGATCATACTTTCACTCATCCCAATATCGCAGAGGTGAGTCACCGCCGTGCCGTTATAGAAATGGAATCTACCCGTCTGCTGATAGAATGTGTTACCGGCCACTCCACCGTATTATTCAGGGCTCCTTACAATGCGGACTTTACCCCGGAAAAACTGGATGAATTGATACCTGTTGCCATAGCAAGGACCAAGAATTACCTGGACGTAGGTGAATCTATTGATCCCCTTGATTGGGAACCAGGTATCAATGCGGATAGTATATTTCAAAGGACAATCAAAAGGAAGAAAGAACTGGAAATGGATGATAAAACTACCGGTGGAAATATCATTCTTTTACATGACGCCGGTGGAGAAACCAGGGAAGCAACCCTGGAAGCCTTGCCAAAGATCATTGACTATTTTAAGGAAAGAGGTTACACATTTACCACCATTGCAGACTTGCTGGGAAAGAAAAAGGAAGAATTAATGCCGCCTGTGCCAAAGGGCAGTGGGTATTATTTGCTGGAAGCCAATTATGTTTTCCTGGAAGTAACGTATTGGATAGGAACAGTGTTATTTGCTTTATTCATAACATTTATTTTATTATCCATTGCCAGGACAGTATTGATGGCATTCCTGGCACTTAAGGAAAGAAAGCTGGAAAAGAGTAACCTGGCTGCAATACCTTTTGTTTTGGAAAATCCTCCGCTTGTATCTGTTATAGTACCTGCTTACAATGAAGAAGTAAATATTGTTAGTTCTCTTCAAAATCTCTTGAAAGCGGACTATCCCAATTATGAAATCATTTTCGTTGATGATGGCAGCACTGACGATACCTATGCCAGGGTTATAGATGTCTTTAAGGGACACGGGAGAATAAAGGCTTTTACGAAACCCAATGGAGGAAAGGCCTCAGCACTCAATTATGGAATAGGAATTTCAAAGGCAGATTTTGTTGTTTGTATTGATGCTGATACAAAACTTAAAACAGATGCCATTTCCCACCTGATGAAGCATTTCCTGCTTTCCAGGGATAACCAGGATTTGGAAACAATTGGAGCAGTTGCAGGTAATGTGAAAGTTGGCAATGAATTGAACTTATTAACCAAATGGCAGGCCATAGAATATATCAGCAGCCAAAACTTTGACCGGAGAGCCTTTGCCTACCTCAATGCCATAACGGTTGTTCCTGGTGCTATTGGAGCTTTTAGAAAAAAGGCCATTGAAGCAGCAGGGGGCTTTACCACTGACACATTAGCTGAAGATTGTGATCTAACCATACGCATTCTACGTGCTGGCTATGTTATCAAGAACGAGAATAATGCCATAGCCTTAACAGAAGCACCGGAAAAAACAAAGCAATTTTTAAAGCAGCGTTTAAGATGGAGTTTTGGCGTGCTTCAAACATTCTGGAAACATAAAGATGTGTTATTCAATACAAATTATAAATGGTTAGGTTGCCTTGCCATGCCGAATATCCTTTTATTTCAATATATCATCCCTGCCTTCATCCCATTTGCCGACCTATTCATGGTAGTAGGATTAATTTCCGGGAATGCAGGAAAGATCATACCCTACTACTTTGCCTTTATGCTTTTTGACGCGGGAATTGCTGTCATTGCTTTCAGAATGGAAAAAGAAAGGTTATCGAGGCTGATCTGGTTGTTTCCCCAAAGACTTATCTACAGGTGGTTAATGTGGTGGGTATTGTTTAAGTCACTAAGGCGGGCAGTAAAAGGTGAATTACAAAGTTGGGGTGTATTGAAAAGAACAGGTAATGTAAAAGAGGTTGAAATAATATAATCTGCCTTCTATTCCACTCTTATTTATCAGCATTATCAAGGTAAGGCATGCACGCCTGTTTACAGTGTTATAATAGCATTACCAAATGATTAGCGGCTACTATTCTTCTACATGTTTCCATATGCTTTTTTATATGGCAATAATTCATTATTTTAATGTAAACAAGAAATATGTCACTCAACCCAGTAAACAACCTTGTTGCAATTACTTCCGAAGCAGGTATTCGGAATGTCTTGAATGGTTTTGTAGAAGGTTGGAATGCGCATAATGCTAAAAACTTTTCGAAAGTCTTTGCTGAAGATGCAGATTGCACCAATGTAATGGGTGATTATTTCAAGGGCCGTTCTGCTATTGAAGAAAAACACGATCCTCATTTTAAAACTATTTGGGCGCATTCTATCCTAACAATTACCAAAAGCAAGATCCGTTTTATAAAGCAAGATGTGGCAGCAGTTGATGCCTGGTGGACACTTGAAAGATTAAGAACTCCTGAAGGAAACGACCGTCCACCGAGGAATGGGCTTTTAAACTTGATCATGACGGAGCATCATGGCAACTGGTTGATAACAGTAATGCACAATATGGATTTGCCAGGATCCAAAAGCCAGAATTGTTAAGCATTCATACAATTAATTAATACCGGCTTAAATTATGATCTCAAGAGATTTTCTGCCTTCAGAAGCATTGAGAGAATTTATTTATCAATTCCGGTTACGCCATTTCGTTTTTCAAAACGGAATAATTCCACCTGCTAAGCCCTTCCCACCCAGGCCAGAACAATGTTTGACCTTTTATGTGAGGGGATCTGAAACAGCCAGGTATTTAAAAGATAACCTGGAATTAAAAAAATGGCGATCCGTTATTTCAGGACAGTTTACATCAAGGGTGGATCGTTATGTCAGCTATCCAGAGGTCTTGATCATTTTTGTTGACTTTAAACCTGGGGCTTTACATCGTCTTACAGGCATACCATTCACAGAATTCACCGATAAAGACCTGGATGCGGAAACCGTTTTCCCGCCTGAAATAAAAAGAGTAAATGACCGGTTAAGCAGTACAGATTCCTATTCTGAAATGATTCAGATTGTAGAAGAATTTGTTAGTCAACTAGTGCAACATTCAAAAAAAGAATTGCTAGCTGTGGACCGTATGCTTCTGCTTACGGTAAAGGAGCACGAACACACTATAGATTGGTTGGCCCAAAAAGCTTACCTCTCCCCGCGGCAACTGGAACGGAAACTTAATGAACGCATTGGGATAAGCCCAAAAACATTTGTTCGGATTTCACGATTCAACCGATCGTACTGGCTGCATTTAAAAAATCCAAAACTTAACTGGTTTCAAATAGCTATGGCCTGCGGCTATACAGATTATCAACACCTTGTAAAAGAATACAAGGAATTTGCAAATGCTAATCCCAACCATTTTTTTGCAGAAGAAAGTCATGCACCCGGCCGTATTCTTGGTTTGACCAAATAATAATTACCCTCCTGAAAAGAATGTCGTTTTTCTACCACCTGACAAGAAATTGATTTTTCAATTTCACCATATCCTTTAATTAATAAACTTACTGCAATGCAAAGAAATAAACTCTTTCAGTTTGGGAGTATGGCATTATTAATCGCCGTATTCATTTTATCCTGCAAAAAAGAAGATGTAAATAATAAAACATCTTCACAATCAGCCACCACATTCAGCAAAAAAGGTTTCCAGGGTTTTGCAGAAAATGATATGGTATTATATTGGAATGAGAAAGCAGCTATTGTATTGAATGGTCCTAATACACCACCTGCCCAATCACGCTATTTTTCCATGATTCAAATTGCGGTGCATGACGCTTTGAATTCAATCAAGCCTAAATTCAAAACTTTTGCCTTGAATAATGTCAGAGCTAAACGTGCTAACCCGGATGCATCTGTAGCGAGTGCTGCATACTGGACAATAAAAGAAATGAATATTCAGGGTGCAAACCCTATAGATGATTGGTACACGGAAAGTCTTGCTACTGTACCTGCAGGAGAAAGTAAAGACCTGGGTATTGAACTGGGAAAACAGTCTGCCAATGCCATTATTTCAAACCGCTCAAATGATAACTTTTCCATTGCCAACCAGCAATTGCCAGGTCCGGATGGTGTGGCTCCTGGTGAGTATCGGTCCACACTACCTTTCAGCAATCCTGGCATGCCTAAAATAAAGGCATTAAGTATGTGGGGAATAAAAATGGCTCCTTTTGTTACTCAAAGTAATACCCTATTCAGGCCAGTAGCACCTTATCCAGTTAATTCACCAGAATACCTTGCGGATTATAATGAAGTAAAAACTAAAGGGGCAAGGGTTGGACACACCCGAACGGCTGATGAGGATGAAATTGGAAGATTTTGGGTCGAAAGATCCTCCATCTCCTGGAACCGGCTTGCCCGGAATTTAATAGCCAACACTAAAATGGATTCATGGAAAACAGCCCGACTTTTTGCCTTGCTGCATACAGCCATGACGGATGCTATAAGCGGATGCTTTGAAGCAAAGTATTATTATTTATTCTGGAGGCCAGAGACAGCCATCCGGTTGGGTGCATCAGATGGTATTGATAACACAGTTGGAGATGCAAACTGGCTGCCGAGTTATACAGAGTCGCCAAATCCACTTAATCCTGCCCTAAACGTCAACACACCTCCTATACCTGATTATCCCTCGGCACACGCAACTTTTGGAGGAGCCGCTTCTGAAATTTTAAGACTGTTGTTCGAAAGCAATGAAATTTCAATCAATCAAACCAGTTTGACAACACCAGGCGTAACAAGGCACTATGCTACACTGTCACAGGCAGCAAGAGACAATTCTCTTTCCAGAATTTATGTTGGATTCCATTTTAGAAACTCCTGCCTCAGGGGTGAAAAAATGGGAGAAGATGTTGCCCGATATGTGTTTGATCACAGTTTTGGAGAATCCGGGGACGGTAATTAATAATCTTCGTCAAAGCCCGAAGTTCATGAACAATCGGGGCTTTGTCTCCTAACATTAAGTGCTATTGGGCTTTCATAAACTATGAGGTGGAAGAGAATAAGAAATTATCCAATAAAGCTAAGGTCGCAACCAAAACTCCAATAGCACTTTTTCACCCGTTTCATAATTATCACCATTTTAATGTATTACGCTTCTCAACCTGCCATATCTTCATTTCCTTCTATTTCCTTGTTTTGCTTTAATTTCGGCTCTCAAAATAAACAGAACAAGAATCATGGCCGAAGTGATATTGATGCCTCGCCTGAGCGATACGATGACGGAAGGAGTTATTGCAGCCTGGCATAAAAAAATTGGTGACCCTGTAAAAAAGGGTGACCTGCTAGCGGAAATAGAAACGGATAAAGCCACCATGGAACTGGAAAGTTATAAGGATGGCACCCTACTTCACATTGGTGGGGATAAAGGAGCTAAGATCCAGGTAGATGATCTTTTAGCAATAGTTGGAAATGCCGGAGAAGACATTTCCGGATTGCTTTCAGGAAAAGGACAGCAAAAAGAGGCGGCAGCACCCAGCCCTTCCCCCCAGGCTCAAGCTCAACCTGCTCCTGCTCCACAGTCACAGGAAAATAAAGCTACCGGAATGGATTTGAGTAAGATGGAAGAAGTAGTATTGATGCCCCGCCTGAGTGATACAATGACCGAAGGGGTAATTGCTGCATGGCATAAAAAAGTGGGAGATCCTGTTAAAAAAGGAGATGTACTGGCTGATATAGAAACAGATAAAGCCACTATGGAGCTGGAAAGCTACAAGAATGGCAAGCTATTATACCAGGGTGCACAACCAGGAGAAAAAATTGCAGTTAATGACCTGCTATGTATTATAGGTGATGAAGGAAAAGTAGATGTCAATTCCATTGTTGCTGCTTCAAAAGGTGGAGTACAACCACAAGCTCAAGCCCCTCAGCAGCCATCATCAGCTCCTGCAGCTGCTCAACCGGCGGCACAACAACCATCTCAGCCTGCACAAGCAACAAGCCAATCAACGACTCCGGAAGGAAGAATAAAGGCATCCCCGTTAGCTAAGCAACTGGCTCGTGAAAAAGGAATAGACCTTTCCCAGGTGCAGGGCACAGGTGATAATGGAAGAATTACCAAAACAGATATTGATAATTACAAGCCATCTCAGCAGGCTCCCGTGCAGCAGCCCGCTGTACAACCCAGTGCACCGGTTGTTTCCGGCCAGGAAGGACATACAGATCTTACAGTTTCTCAAATGCGCAAAGTGATAGCCAAGCGCCTTGGTGAAAGCAAGTTCAGCGCTCCGCATTTTTACCTGACCATGGAGATCAACATGGACAATGCTATGGTAGCCAGGGCACAGATGAACGAAGTAAGTGATGTCAAGATTTCATTCAATGATATGGTAGTGAAAGCAGCAGCAATGGCTTTAAGAAAGCACCCTGCTGTTAACAGCTCCTGGATGGGCGATTTTATCCGTCAATATCAGCATATTCATATAGGTGTGGCTGTGGCAATAGAAGATGGATTGATCGTACCTGTAGTGCGTTTTGCTGATCAGAAAACGCTCAGCCAAATAGCTACAGAAAGTAAAGAACTGGCGGGAAAGGCAAGGAATAAAAAGCTGCAACCCAATGAGTTCACAGGAAATACATTTACCATCTCCAATTTAGGTATGATGGATATTGAAGAATTTACCGCTATCATCAATCCGCCTGATAGTGCTATCATGGCAGTAGGACGAATTAAAGAAATCGTTGTCCGTAAAGGTGAAGGTTTTGGGGTAAGTAATGTAATGAAGATCACCTTAAGCTGTGACCATAGAAGTGTGGATGGCGCTGTAGGTGCTTCCTTCCTGCAAACGTTTAAAAAATACCTGGAGAACCCGGTAACTATGCTGGTGTAACCATTTTAAAAAACTAAATAATTAAAAGAGCTTCCTAAGGGAAGCTTTTTTAATAAGAACTATTTTAGTTCAGCATACAGAAGTTTTACACCTGGATCAACCTGTATCCGGAAAGGGCCTGATGCCTTTACCTTAACCTCATTCACCTGCTTATCTATAAATAACCTTTCATGGGTTGTGCCGCTTTTTGAAATAATAGATATTTCTATAGGAAATTTATATAGTGTTTTTCCCTGCGTTATCTCCAATTTAAAATCTTCATTGTCTGCTTTCACCTGGATTTTTAATTCAGGGACACCAGGTTTGTAAAGCCATTGATCAAAGAACCATTTTAAGTCTTTGCCTGAAACTGACTCAGCGATCTTTTGGAAATCCCTTGTGTCGGCATTTTTTAACTTATATGTATTGTAATAAGTGTTTATAATCTTTTTGAAAGTACTATCACCTACTTCCTCCCTTAGCATATGAAGTACCCAGGCCCCTTTTTGATAACTGTTAGGGTTCAATAAGTCCATCAGGCTTGTAACTGTGTCAACAACAGGCTGGTCAAAATTCTTCACGAAATCAATCACCGTTTCACGTTCATTCTGAAGGCGCTTCTGAAAACTGTCAATACCATATTTCTGTTCGATATACATATCTGTGAGGTATGTAGCAAAACCCTCACTTAACCACAAGTGGGAAAAGTTCTTTTCAGTTGCTGTATTTCCAAACCACTGGTGTGCAATTTCATGCGCCATCAATGCTTCAGAACTGCGTTTGCCTGTAACACTGCTCTCAGCATAAAATATGGCACTGGCATTTTCCATTCCCCCGAATATGGTTTTGGATTCCACATTTGCCAGTTTATTGAAAGGATAAGGGCCAATATAGCTTTCAAAAAAATGCAGAATATCATCTCCCAGTGAATAATCATAAGCTCCCCTGGCACTATCTTCTTTATAAGTCCATGCCGTGACTGGAATATGATATGAATTATCTACCCTGGTCACAGCAAAATCGGCAGCCCCAATAACCATGACCTTTGTTGGAATCAGAATATCTTCTAACCAGTGCGTTCTTTTTTTGTTATTCCCTATTACTTTTTCTTCCTTTAGAGCTCCATTTGAAATAATACGATAATGTGAAGGAGCCGTAACGATGAATTCCACGGTTGCTTTATCAGAAGGAACATCATTACAAGGGATCCAATTATGTGCCCTGTTGGGCCAATTGTCAGCAAAGAAGGTTCGTTCTCCAAACTTATTTTTGGATATAATTAATCCATCCCGGGGAGTACCCATATAGCTGATTTCAAATGTTCTCACTTCATTTTTTGAAGATGGCTTTGAAAGCGAAATGATCAATTTATCATTTGCCTGCTTTGAGCTCAGTAGACTATTTCCCTCTTTTACCTGGAATACATACATCCCATTTTGGTCTTTACCAGAAACAAGGTCAAGTTCGAGTTCTGGCAATGCCTGCAAGAATTTCACAGTTACATATGCCTTTCCATTAATAGCATCAGAAGCATCAGACAATTCGATCTCATATTTATAGTGTTGTACATCTATGACCTGTGCCTTCCCTGTCACACAAAGCACTATTAAAATAAATGACAGAAAGATGCGCATCATAAGGTGTTTAAATCATGAATTAATTTCTTACCGGCAATATACCTGGCAGTGAATCTATAATTTTTCCAGCATCTCGACCACTTTCTCTCTTTTAAGGATGACATAACCAATGCGATCGTTGCTTATTCCTTCCCTGAGCTGGTAAGTAAAATCAAGTTGATCGTCCATAACATTGGTCTCAAAATATTTGAAGGATATATTTGAAAATGGCTTCAATTCTTCGGCTATTTCGTAAAGATGTGTGGAAAGGATAAACAATGAGTTATGTATTTTGATCAGTCCTTTTATAACAGCCAACGAGCATTTCATGGCATCCTGCACATTGGTGCCCTTAAACAATTCATCTATAAGGACCAGCCATTTTTTCCCATCATTGATCTTGTAAATGGTATTCTTGATCCTTTGTACCTCATTGAAAAAATAGCTTTCTCCTTTAGCAATATTATCTGCTACATTGATATTGGTAAGCAGACCATCAAAAAGAGAAAGTTTCATATGCCTGGCAGGTACGCCCATTCCTATATGTGCCAGGAAAACCGATGATCCTACAGCTTTAATAAGTGTACTTTTCCCGGCCATGTTAGCACCTGTTAAAAACAGGAAGTTCTGGTCTGGCTGCAAAACAAGGTCATAGGCTGTAGGTGATTGCAGCATAACATGATACAGGCCCTCTGCCTGGAAATAAGGATCATCGGAAATAATAAATTCAGGGAATTTCAAATTATAGGTATGAACTGCCATTGCCATGGAATACCAGGCTTCCAACCGGCTGAAAACATCTATTAGTTCCAGTATGTCTGTCTTATAATCCCTCCGCAAATAATAAGCATAGTAAAGAACCTGGGTTTGGGAGAAAGTTTCCGAACCATTGGTTTCTGCCAATTCCTTTAATGGCTTTTCATGAAGGATCTTTCTTATTCTTTCAATATAAAAACTAAGATTGGCGGGCAATTCCGTCTCAGACAAAAGCTGCAAAATTTTATTCAGGCCCCTGAAAAAATCAGAGAAATGCTTCACGGAGAACCTGGCCATGGAAAAATCCTGGGGATGCAGGACCTTATATAATAAGCTGTTTAACGTGGTAGGATGCTCAGGTACAGGATCAAGGTTGTAATCCAGGAACTTATCCATCATGATCACAGTTCCATTAGTTATTTCTTTTGGCCATTCTTCAATGCGGCTTAAAAAGGTCTTGATAATATTTTGTACCCCAATGATGCGCTTAAGGTCATGGTGTGGCTCCAGGAAAAAGCGTCGAAGCCACTCCTTCCCTCCTACTGTCTGGGTAAAATTGAGCCGGTGAAAAATGGAAAATTCTTCTTCGGTATGAAAAACGGAGATATCATTAAAAGTGACTTTATCTATCTGCATTGGCAATGAATATAGAAAAAATAGCTATTGTTTTAACCCCCGTTTAGTAGAAGGGTTCAGGAACGGTCGAATTGTAACCGTTGTCCCTTAATAGATTCATCCCATTGACCATTTCCATAAACTAAATTTCCATTGACAAAAGTATGAGTGACCTTGCTTGAGAAAGTTTTGCCCTCAAAAGGGCTCCAGCCACATTTAGAAATTATATTGCCTTTGCTAACAGTGGTAGTATCATCCATATCAACAATTACCAGGTCGGCAAAGTAACCTTCCCGGATATAACCCCGTTCTTTTACCTGGAAGCAATCAGCCACAGCATGGCTCATTTTCTCCACGATCTTTTCTAGTGTAATTGTTCCCTGCTTATAATAATCAAGCATCAGTAGCAATGAATGTTGAACCAGGGGAATGCCGGCATGCGCCTTTTCGTAAGGCTCATTTTTTTCGGCCCAGGTATGTGGCGCATGGTCTGTTGCTATTACATCCAATCTATCATCCATCAAAGCTTCCCATAAAGCTTTACGGTTGTTGGGAGCTTTAATAGCAGGGTTACTCTTTATCAGGTTACCATATGTAGCATAATCATCACTGGTAAAATGCAGATGGTGAACACAGACCTCCGCTGTGATTCTTTTATCCTTTAAAGGAAGCATATTGGTAAAGAGTACCAACTCCTTTTCTGTACTGATATGAAGTATATGCAACCTTGTGCCATATTTTTTGGCTAACTGAACTGCTTTGAAAGAAGATTCAAAACATTCTTCGTCATTGCGGATAATAGGGTGATCAGAGGGTTCCAGTATTTCCTTTTCTGCTTTTAGCCTTTGCAGATTTTCCCTGATCATGGTCTCTTCCTCGCAATGAGTTGCGATGAGGACTTCGCTTTCTCTAAATATCCTGTCTATTGTAAGATAGTTATCTACTAATAAATTGCCAGTAGATGAACCCATAAAGATCTTGATACCACAAACAGAATTCTTTTTTTTATTGGTCTTTAAAACTTCTTCAGTATTATCATTTGAAGTTCCCATAAAAAAAGAAAAGTTTGCCAGCGAAGTTTTAGCTCCAATAGCATATTTATCTTCTAATAACTCCTGTGTTAAGGCTGCCGGAATAGTGTTGGGCATTTCCATAAAAGAGGTGGTTCCACCTGCTACAGCAGCCTTACTTTCCGTGTAAATGTTTGCTTTGTGTGTTAAGCCTGGCTCCCTGAAATGGACCTGGTCATCAATTACACCGGGCAATAGATACTTTCCCTTGCCATCTATTTCAATAACTCCTCCATGTGCAGGTGAAATTGACCCATCAATCTTTTCTATTCTTCCATTGGCAATCAATAGATCAGATACGCGAATGGTTCCCTCATTCACTATATGAATATCTTTAATCAGGTATTTTTGCATAATTTGAAAAACGATAAACTCCCTGCATGCAATTTAAACAAACCCTTGTAAGACTGTTCTTTTTATTGATTTCCATTCCTGTTTTTTCACAAACAACGTATTTACCCCAGGGGGCTAAAGAAAACATCCTTATAGAAAGACTGGAAATAAAAGCGCAAACAGATTCCATATTAAACTTTTCGAAAACCAGGCCCTATAGCCGCCGGCAGGTTATACCAGAAATCAACAGGTTAGATTCTATTGCGGCATTATCCGCAGTTGACCAATACAATTTATACACTGCCAACATAAGTAACCTGGAGTGGGCTATTGGCGACAGGACGCAGTTTGCCAGCAAAAAAACCTTCTGGAAGAATTTTTACAAAACCCCTGCTACCTTTTACGAGGTCAATACAAAAGATTTCTTTTTGGCTGTAAATCCTGTTTTTCAATACTATGTAGGCAAGGAGAAAAACAATAATGAGCATATATTCTTAAATACCAGGGGCGTGAGCCTGAGAGGCCGTATTGCGGACAAAATTGGCTTTGCAGCTTATGTCACTGATAATCAGGAAAGAGATCCTCACTATGTGCAACAATGGGTAAATGAAAGAAAGGCAGTGCCCGGTGAAGGGTTTTATAAAGATTTTAAAGGCACGGGGTATGACTACTTTGACGCCAGGGGTTATATCACCTTAAATGTTGCCAGGTATATTGATATAGCGTTCGGATATGATAAGAATTTTATTGGCAATGGCTATCGTTCGCTTTTCTTAAGTGATTTTTCAAATAGTGCTTTATTCTTTAAAATTAATACCCGGATCTGGAAATTTAATTACCAGAACCTGTTTATGGAATTACAAAATGCTGAACGCTTTGGTGCTGACATTCTGATTCCTAAGAAATATGCGGCTATGCACCACCTGGATATGGGCATCACCAAATGGTTGAACGTGGGCATTTTTGAGGGTGTTGTTTTTGGCCGCAAGGATCATTTTGAATTTGGCTACCTGAACCCAGTTATATTTTACAGGTCGATTGAACAACAAAACGGGAGTTTTGATAATTCAGTAGCCGGCCTGGATTTTAAAGCCAATGTAGCGCATCGTTTTCAGTTTTACGGACAGCTTTTACTGGATGAATTTAAACTATCAGAGATCAAGGCACATAGAGGTTGGTGGGCCAATAAATTTGCTTATCAGCTAGGTGCTAAATATATAGACGCCTTCAATATTAAAAACCTTGACCTGCAAATAGAAAGTAACCGGATACGTCCCTTTACTTATTCTCACAGGGATTCAGTGGCAAACTATACGCACTATAATCAACCTTTGGCGCATCCCCAGGGTGCTAACCTGCAGGAAATTATTGGGATCGCCCGCTATCAACCTGCAGCGAAGTGGATGGTGGAAGCCAAAGCCATTTACTATACTCAGGGCAAAGATTCAGGCAATGTGAGCTATGGAAGTAATATTTTTCTCCCGAATGTAGATCCTTATCGCAAACAGGACTATGGGTTTAATGTAGGGTCAGGAGTAAAGACAAAAACCGCTTATGCCTCTTTGTTACTTTCTTATGAATTGAAGCCGAACTTATTCATCGAAAGTAATGCCGTATACCGTAAAGAAAGTGCCTTAGGTACTTCTGCTAACACTTTTGTAATATATGCAGGAATCAGGTGGAACATGCATAGAAGGGAATTTGATTATTGATCTCAAGTACTTGCATAAAAGATAAAGGGAAGAGGTAGCCTCTTCCCTTTATCTTTTTAATAAATAAATGTATTAATACAATAGGTTTTTGAGCTTCTCTACATTGTTAACAATGATCTTCCCACTTTTTATATCTATAAGCTTCTCTGCTTTAAAATCACTTAATGTCCGTATCAGGGATTCTGTTGCGGTTCCAACATATTGAGCTATATCTTCCCTTGATATCTCTATAGGATTCATTTGCTCTTTAAGGTTAAACTTTCCTACAATATCAACAAGGGCTTTAGCTACTCGCTTACGTAATGAGCTATAGGCAAGATTCAGCAGGCGTTCTTCCTTTTCCTTAACATTTTGAGTAATGATGTGTATGAATTTAGAAGCTATGCTGATATCGCTATACACCATTTGCAGAAAGTCTTCCTTGGGTATCTGCATGATCTCTGCATCTTCAAGGATTGAAGTGCTGTCATCGTAATTTGAATCTTCGATAAGGGCAGTATAACCAATGAAGTCCCCCTCACTGTATAAATTAGTAATGTATTCCTTACCATCCTCATGTGACTTAAATCCTTTGACCTTTCCCTTCATAAGGTAATATAAAAACCGGGGACGTTTTCCTTCCTGGTACAACATCTGCTTCTTTTCATAGTTCTCAATGTCGTATTGCTCAGAAAGCTTTTGTATTAAACCAGTACTCTTTACATCCTTAAGAAACTGGGTGAGTCCCTGTGGCGTAGCATTATATGTCTGGTTAAGAATCTCAGACTTTTTCAAACGCATTTCTACCGCGTTCAATAACTCTATGTCTTCAAATGGTTTAGTAATGTAATCATCGGCGCCCATTTCCATGCCTTTCCTAAAATCACTTCTTTCAGTTTTTGCTGTCAGGAAAATAAAAGGAATATTCTGGGTTTCCGGGTTCTTCCTTAATAGATGAAGCACACCATATCCATCAAGTTCCGGCATCATAATATCGCAAACGATTACAGAAGGATTCTCTTTGATAGCTACCTCTACCCCTTTTTTACCATTTTCGGCAGTAAAGGTTTTATAACCTGCCAGTTCGAGTATTTCGGCAGTATTTTCTCTGATATCATTGTTATCATCTATAACAAGAACTCTTTTTTCCATGCTTATGAATATTTTACAGGAATTGTAAATGTAATAATTGTCCCCTTGCCCAGTTCACTTTGTAAATCAACATCTCCCCCCAATAGGTCAAGATAACGCTTAACTATATGTAATCCAAGGCCTGTTCCCTGGATGTTAATGGCATTCTTACCCCTGAAAAATGAAGAAAAAAGGTGTTCCTGGTCTTCATCAGAAATACCAATACCCTCATCCTTAACAGAAATTACTGCCTGGTTTTGGTTCACCTGGCTGGCAACGTATACATTTTTGTTATTTTCGGAAAATTTTATTGCATTACTTATCAGGTTGATAAGGATATTCTTAATGAGCTTTTTGTCGCTCTCAATGATCTCCTGTCCATGGTGCTCATATTGAACATTTTGACCGGGTTTTATCAATCCCTTTAACTCCTCAATTGTATCATGAACAACGTCTTTTAAATTAAGCTCTCCGAAAATGGCACCAATCTTTCCTTCATCCAGTTTACCTAGGGATAGAAAATCTTCCAGGAGATCATTTAAATGCTTTACAGAACCTTTTATTTTTTCAATATGCCGGTTGCGTTTGTCCTGCTCATCTGTTGTGGTATACTTGGATAATAACGATGCTGAGGAAAGCACTGTACTTAATGGAGTTCTGAATTCATGAGAAGCCATCGAAACGAAGCGGCTTTTGATCTCGTTTAGCTGGCGTTCTTTATCAAGGGCTTCACTTAATTCTTCCTGTGATTGCTCAAGGCGTTGAAGTGCTTCTTTCAAAATTACGGTACGTTCTTCCACCTTAGCTTCAAGATCTGCATTTAACTTGCGCATTTCATCCGTAACTTTTTCCAATTGCTTCTGTTGCTGTACCATGCTCCGTTCAATTTCTTTACGATGAGTAATGTCAACAATAAAAGCTATTACGAAGCGCTGATCATTTTGAGTATAAGTGCTCAGGCTTACTTCTACAGGGAATGTCTGTCCATCACTTCTTTGTCCATGGAGATCACGACCATGACCCATTACCCTGTTTTGAGGTTTCTCATAAAATCCTTCTCGTAACTTGATATGAGCTTTACGGTATTGGCTTGGTATCAATAACTCTATTTTTTGACCCATAATACCATCAGGTTCGTATCCAAACATACGGCAGGCAGAAGGATTGACCAGCACAATATCTCCATCGCTATTTGTTACTACTAACCCTTCTGTAGCATTTTCAAACAAGGAGGTCATATGTGATTTGTCGAACTGCATCTTCAAAATTAATTTTTTGACATATAAAACAACAAGCGTTGATATGATTATCAGGAAAACAAGGATTGCGTATTTATTCCATTCTTCATGTGAGATTGTTACAATACGCCTGAAAAGAATATGAAGGGCGACTGATATAAGGCTAATTAATGCTGCGATAATGGTGGACCAAGTTGTATGTACAAAAATGGAAAGGAAAATGACAACCAGCAAGCCATTTAAAATAATTAGGTATTGAGGTAAAAAATAACTGCATACCAGGGTCATGGCAAATGCCAGGATGGCAAAAAGAGTAGCCTTCCCACGGGAAAGCTGTGGCATCATACCTATCGCGAATTCTTTATTTTCCAAACCTAATTATGATTGAATATGCAATAGTTCTTTCTCCATTTTCATAGCCTTAGGAAAAAGAATATCATCCTCAAGATACTTATGCTGGGTCATATCATCATCAAACTCTTGGAGTTTATGATAAATCACCTGGTGATTTGTACAGGCATCTGCAGGAAAATTATAGTTATTGGTAAGGCTTCTCAGTTTCAAAAAGAATTCATCTATTTTTAAATGTTCATCCTCATGGTTGATCAAGGGCTTTCGGAGTGTTCTTACCAGAAGGTTGCCATATGACTCCTTCCTTTTGTAGGCATTATCTATCTGTTTCATATAGGGGAAGATAATCTCCTCTTCATGGCTAATATGAATAGTCAGATGTGTTATTAGTTGGCTTAATACCTTCAATACATCCTGAAGGTTGGGATATTGCTTTTTATGATTATTTACAAAAGAGGTAACCTGGTCCAGCAACCTGGTCATAGTCAAATTCAAATAGGCGTGATGCACATTAATAATATAATCTATTAAGAAATCAACCTTCCAGCTATTGTAATCCAACTCATGAAAAACGGTTATTTTACGTTGTCTTTTTTCGAGTTCAGCAAGCAACTCTTCCAGTTTAAGGTTCTGTGATTCACATACATCTCTGAGGGTGGTTTTTCCCCCACAACAATAATTAATTCCAAACTTTATAAATGTTTCCGCTGTACGATAATCCTCGCGTACTATATCTGCAATACTTTTACCTGGATCAATACTAAAATTCTTCATGATTTGAAACTTTTCAGAGTTAACTGGGGTTAATCTAGCACTGAAATACTAGTGGATATGCTATCCACAAAATCGACCTTACTTTCTTTTAAAAGATCCCTGATTGTAGTTTCTGATAAAACAGATTTAAGATTACTCTTTACATGCTCAAAACGGGTATGAAACGGGCATGGGTTGCTGGCATTGCATTGTTTTAACCTTAAGGCACAATTGTGAAAACTTAACAGGCCTTCGGTTATTTCCATTATTTCAAGAAGGGAGATATTTAGAGAATGACTATTAGTTGTAAAGCCCCCAGTGGGACCTTTCACCGAGTGGATCACCCCGTGTTTTGCCAGGTTTTTTAAGATCTTTCCCATAAAATGCTTGGGCGCTGCCAGGCTAGCTGCTATCTCTCCGGCCTGAACATAACTTTTCTCGTCCTGTTTCCAGGCTATATACAATAAACCCCTTACCGCATAACCAAAAGACTTGGAAAAAATCATAATTATCCTTTACACAAAATCAAAAATATTTTTAATCCAAATGAATAAAGATGATAAAAGTCAATATTGATAGTGATGATGATCAATACACTTTATTTTGGAGTGTAAGGAAATATGCAGTGGCATGCTTTTTTTGCCAATATTATATTCAATATATTCACATACTCAATACAAAATTCAACTATGAAACAACTTCTTGTATATACCCTTGTAATCAGTTCGATCCTTTCTTGTAGCGATAACAAAGAGAATAATAAAAGTGATAAAATTCTGGGTTCCCCTAAGGCTATTGTTTCGAAAGAACCAAACAATGTAACTACTAAAGGTCCATTAGCTTATGCCCCACAAGTTCCAAAACTTATCGATAGTGACACTGTAGAAGTTAAAATTGATGTTTCACATAAACTTTTCCAGGTAGCAAAAGGAATCTCATTCACTGGTTGGCTTTTCGGAGATTCTTTACCGGGGCCTGTATTAAGAGTACGTGTAGGTCAAACAATAAAATTTTCAATGACGGACAGATCTCTGGATACTATGCAGAATATGTCCATGAATATGAATATGAAACCTATGCCGCATTCCATTGACTTTCATGCTGCTATGGTAAATCCTGAAGATAAGTACAGAACTATTTTCCCTGGAGAAACCATCAATTTTACCTGGACTGCGAATTATCCAGGAGTCTTTATGTACCATTGCGGTACTCCCATGGTTTTACTACATATGATCTCTGGCATGGTTGGGATGGTCATAGTTGAACCTAAGGAAGGTTTTCCAGGAAAGGTAGACAGAGAGTTTGCTATTGTACAAAATGAATATTATTTAAAAAACAATGGTAATTATTTTGTGCCTGACACTTCAATAGCTATGCGCAAACAACCTACCCAGGTAGCATTTAATGGTAAGGTTGGCCAGTATGTCATTCATCCTATACATGTCAAAGCAGGGGAAAGGATAAGGGTGTACTTTATGAATGTTGGCCCTAATAATATTTCCAGCTTCCATGTAATAGGAACTATATTGGATAAAGTATGGCAGGATGGTAATCCTGCGAATCAATTAGTTGGTATGCAGGCTGCCCTGGTAGGACCAGCTCAGGGGGCTATTATGGAATTTGTTCTACCTGAAAAAGGAAGATATACATTTGTGGACCATTCCTTTGCAAATGCAGAGATGGGAGCCGCTGGAGCCTTTGTGGCAGAATAAATTCTTGAACTGCATGATGAGTAAAAAATATTTCTGGGTCGGGTTATGCCTGGTCAATCTTTGTATTGTAGCCCTACTGGGCGTTACATTAAGAAGTAAGATCGTTTTTTCTATTCCTATGATTGATTACCGCCAGGTACTAAGTGCACATTCTCATTTTGCATTTGGTGGATGGGTAGGCCTGAGTTTAATGACACTTCTCGTTTTTGATGTATTACCTGTAGTTCATAAAAAATACATTTGGATATTAGCTTCAATAGAGGTCAGTTCCCTGGGAATGGGTTTGTTATTTCCATTTTTTGGATATGCACCCCTCACTGTAACATTTTCTTCGCTCTACATAGTTGCATCATTTGTCTTTGCCTGGATGTTTCTGAAAGATCTTTTAAAAACTTCCATACATAATTCTGTAAAACTATTAGGAGTTTCAGCAATAGCATCAATGGTCTTGTCTTCCCTCGGACCCTTGGGACTTTCCTATATTTTATTATCAGGATCTGGCAACTCTTTACTCTATAGAGACTCTATTTATACCTTTCTACATTTCCAATACAATGGCTTTTTTACTCTATCAGTGTTTACACTGGTTTTAAATGATGTAATTAAAAAGAATTATATAATTAGCGTAAATGCAAAAAGATTTGCTTTATTCCTATCTATTTCTGTTTTGCCATCATTATTTCTTTCAATGCTTTGGCACAACAGTACCATATTATATATAATTGCAGGCATTGGATGCATTTTTATATTAATTAGTCTTTTCTATTTTTTAAAGTTTATTCTTGAATTTCCATGGGATGATTTTTATGATAAACCACTTGCATTGAATATGTGGAAGCTGGCAGCATTTTCTTTTGGTTTAAAAATGGCACTTAATGTGGGAACAATATTTCCTACACTTGGTAATGCTATTTACGGAAATCGTCCTGTAATAATAGGCTTTTTGCATCTTGTCTTTTTAGGCTTTGTCAGCTTTTTCATCCTTAGCAGCCTTGTAGAAAATAATTTCTTTAAAAGGAAAAACAAGCAGATAAAATTTCCCTTCTTCCTTTTTGGATTTGGAATTATTGCTAATGAAAGTTTATTAATGCTTCAAGGTTTGGAAATATTA
The DNA here is from genome assembly GCF_900129295.1 of Flavisolibacter ginsengisoli DSM 18119. GTDB lineage: Bacteria > Bacteroidota > Bacteroidia > Chitinophagales > Chitinophagaceae > Flavisolibacter > Flavisolibacter ginsengisoli. The sequence goes on along the minus strand of NZ_FQUU01000013.1, from coordinate 22,690 downwards.
TTCAAAACAAACAGCTCCTTGTACAGCTGGCTTTTGTGGGGTGTAAGTATAATTTTATTGCTAGGTGCGCTATCTATCATGCTTTCATATTTAACTACAGACAAATATAATACGCAAAAAAAAATGGCTGTCCTGTAGACAGCCATTCGCTATTTTATTAAGATCATTTATTTTTTACCATCATTGTTTCGCATAAATTCTAAAACTGACCTGGCATCCGCCTCTGTAAGTCCCTGGTTGGGCATCTTCACCAAACAGACTTCAAGCATATTTTGAGCAGCTGTATCTTTTTCGATCATTTCTTCTGTGTTGGTAACAAAATTCATAATCCATTCAGGTGTTCTTCTGTCAGTTACTCCCTTCCAACCTGGACCCACTAATTTCTCATCGGTGGTTTTATGGCAGGAAGAGCATTTTACATCATAAATTCCTTTACCGGCTGCTACCATTTTTTCATCAAGAGGATGTGTTAGCTCAACATTCTTATGTGGCCCAATTCCTTTAGGATCAGAACCTTCTGAAGCTATGCTACCACCCCCGGTAGTTGCGGCAGGCTCATTAGTAGTGGATGTTTCGCCCTTCTTCTCTCCACCCGAATTACATGCTGCAAATACAGCCATACTAACGCAAAGGAGCAATCCTAAAAAATTCTTCTGAGTCATATTATTTGATTTTGGTTTTATATAAAGTTATCATTCTTACATTACTATGACATAAAAAATATGCCAGTTCGCCTAACGGGCACCTTTATCCTTTTATAATTCAATCTATTTGCCGGCATAATCATTCAGCTGTTACCTGCATTTTATAATTAGCTGTTCTGGCAAGGAAAACCTGAGCCATCTTCTGACCTCTCCATTTAGCTTCCTGAGCTTTATCGCCTGTAAACAGGTGATCAATTGTTTCATTAAATAATTGAACCCATCGTTCATAATGCGTATGATTGATATCTAATGTGGCGTGTGGTGGAAATGGTGCGCCAAAGTAAGTATGTTCATCAAGCAGTACAGTTTGCCAAAACTTATACATTTTTTCCAGGTGTTCAGACCAACGATCCCCGATACGATCGTTGAAAATAAAAGAAAGTATAGCATCCTCCTGAATCTTTCCATAAAAAGAATCAACCATGAGTTTAATATCTTCAATTGCAACAATATCTCTTTTTTGCATTCTTTATTTCTAATTGTTATTGGTCCTTATATACAACAAATTTTTACTAGACGCCATCTCCATTTTTTTCCTCATGGATTGAATCCTCATTGTTGCCTCCTGGAGTGAATGATTGAATGAATCATTCAGCAACTGCGATTCGTTGATGTTATGATAATAGGCAATCCCCGTCATTAAATTTTCAATAAAGGAAGTATAGAATTTAACCTTCTTATCATCCAATGATCCTTGCGATGATAATTCATCATCCAGGTAATTGACATACAGGTTCAATTCATTGATGAACATATGAGGACGTTCTATACCTTCCAGTAAATCTGTTCTGCCATAAATATGATCAGTCATGGTCTGCAATGAGACCTTTTTTGTAAAATATATGATATTTGGCCCGGGACAAATAGTTACTGCATCAAGATTTTTAATTAAAGTCTTGTCATAATTAATAGCTGCCGCATTACTCAATCCTATACACAAACATTCTTTATCAACTACAGACTTAAGTTGTTTTTGATATTCTATTTCAGGTAATCCCATTTTGTCTAATTGGGATATTTTTAATTTCTGGTATTTAAATGAGGCTGTACAAATAGGTTTTTCAGTAAATTCTGTATTAAATTCCAGGTGCTTTTCTGTGCAGGGGCTTCCTGGCTTGCCATTCTTTATTCGCTCCAGTTTTTCAGAATGTGAAGTAGTTCCATTCAGGTAATGAAATCTTACTCCCAATGGTGAATTATTACTAAGCAAAACATCCTCCTGCTTTGCATTACATAACAGCTTTAAAGTTGCTTCATCAACTGTTGTAGCCTCAGGAACTAACAGGAATGGTGTGCCCCATCCTGTACTATCAACATTATAATACTGATGTAAAAACGCATCTTCTTCAGCTGTACCTATACCACCTTGCACTGAAATAGCAATAGCCGGTGCACAACCAGGTACATCCAATCCTTTCTTCTCAAGAGCGCTCTTATAAATTTCAAATACGGATTTTACCAATTCCTCTTTCCTGGACTTGAATTCTTCCAAAATTGGTCCCATCAGGAATCCATCAGTTGCAAAAGCATGCCCACCACAATTGAGCCCCGATTCAATACGGAATTCACTTACCCAAATACCTTTCTTAGCCAGGTATTTGCTTTGGATCAGGGCAGACCTGTAATCACTCACCTTCACAATGATTTTTTTTTGGAAAACACCCTTTTTGTCAGGTTGGAATTCATTGCATTTTTCAAGGTAATTATAGAGCCTCGGATTCATACCTGCTGAAAATATTACAGAAGAATTGGAAAGATCGCTGTTCGCATATCCTTTAAGTGCAGTTATAGCGTCAGAACCATCTTCCAAAAGGTCTCCATTTTTAGAATAATTGTTCTTATCAATCTTGGTCATGATGTTCACATCAATGCTCCCGGGAATTACAATCGACCTTAAATAGGATTCCAGCTCCATCTTTTCAGACAAATCTGAAATACTATTTACCCTATTATAAATTTGTTTCAAAGGATTTGACTCTGGCAATAATTCAAAATATTTGACTATTTCTGATCCTGCTTCAAATGCGGAGTTGCGAATTCGTTCTATTTGCAGAAGTACAATCTTGTTTACCAGGTTTAAGTAGTCAGTTATCCTTTTTGCTCTATAATCCGCCTGACTCGTTGGAATAGGAATATAGACTTCATTAATAAAAGAGTAATAATGGCTCCTCATCAATTCGATCAACCTGTCTTCAACAATCGATATGGCAGAACCGATGCCAAATCGTGCCACCTTGATGGGAGAATCAATAGTGTAAGCCAGGCCCATTACAGGGATATGGAAGCTATGCTGTGAGGGATTTTTCATTAGATAATTAAATAATGGAAGAAGTTTTAAATAGAAGAGCTAATCACTTGAAAATATCTACTGTGCTTAGATGGACCAGAATAAAATATTTGCAAATATAGGGACACAATATTAAAGGATAATTATATCTTCTTTTATTACTGTTAATTTTAAATTTCACCCAACTAAATAGGCTAATCCATTATTTACTGGTGCGCAGAGGTCTAAAATCCTATTGGATCGGAAAATCTTTTCCATGATGTCTCTTACTTCTTTATAATCATTATGAATAGGGCAGGGATGCATCGCAGAGCATCGGCTTAAGCCCAACCCACACATGTTGAATATATTCTTTCCATCTATAGCTTCTACTATATTAATTATTGGTAGGTTCAATTGTTTACTTGTAATATAAAATCCACCCGCAGGACCTTTAAGGCTATTGATTACTTGCTGCTTTACGAGAATCTGCAACAATTTTCCCACGGTATGTTCACTAGCTTCAATATGTTCGGCAATTTCTTTAATACCTGACTTATAGCCTTTATCATATTTCGTTGCCAGGAATATCACCGCTTTTATAGCCGTCTTACATGTATAGCTTAACATCTATTCGCCATTTAAGTATTTTAGCCCCTGTTCTGAAACTTTTTCAGTGCTCCAGGGTGGATCAAAAACCAGGTCTACATTTATCGCATAACCAGGGAATGCCTGTTCCAATGCATTCACAACATTATCCCTGATACTCTCACCCATAGGACAGAATTGCGTTGTTAGAGTCATTGAAACAAAACATGTCTTTGTATCATCATCAAAATCTACCTGGTATATCAAACCCAGGTCCACAATATTCAAACCTATTTCAGGGTCAATGACATTATGCAGGGAGTCCATGGCACCAGCGCATTTTTCCTCATTATTTGTAATTACTGTATTCACGTGATCAAAGGTTTGTGCAAAAGCATTTTCATTACATTCCAATTATACAGAACAGATGTTATAACCAATAAAACTGTTGCAGATTGCAATAAAATTGAATTGATAATTAAGATACCCACCAAAAACAAAATAAATCCTGCCAGATAAGTTAATGACATAGTTTTGAAAACTTTCGCACTAAATAGATCCTTTGGATTGGGTGTCTTCCCAAGACCGCCCTTATCATGATATATTTTGTTCCAGACTATGAAGGGAAGCGTTTTAAATGTCATACCGAAAATAATAGCAGTTATCCACCCAAAAAATATTGAAAATCCATAGGCTAGTATTTCTTTGTACCCTTGATTTCCAGATCTTAAAACAAAGCCTATCAGAATAGCCAAAAATATTATTGGCACAGCCATCATTGTAATTGAGAGCAAGGATATTTTCATTTGCTCATCTACATTTTTCCTGATGCGCTGTTTAAATGCGAGGTAACAAAATCGGCCAAATAATATCAAAGCAATAAATAAGAAACTTACCGGCATCAAATACCATATGCTAACAGATTGTAAAATAAATAATAATATAAAGGCAAGCAATGCTCCATTCGTTAGTCCATACATACTCCACAGGTACTTATTGTTATGAAACTTGGATATCAGGAACATGGGAATAAGCCTGGAGCCAACACCCATCACCAGTAATAAAAACCAACCCAGGATTCCTATATGCGCATGCAGGGAAAGGTAATGTAGGGAAGCAGAGGGCAAAAAAGGGTGTGAAAAATTACACACAAGTAGCAATCCTATTATAGTAGTGATCAACAACCAAAAAGCTGCAGTTAATATAAATAGTGCGTGAACATTTTTATTTGGCGACTTCCAAATGGATAAGGCCATGTTTATCAAAAAGAGCAACACTGCTCCATTAATTAACAAGGCTCCTGTGACCGCAACCCAACCAAAATGAAATGCAAAAAAAGAAATGAGCAATGCAGGGATCCCTATGCCGGCCAGTATAAAAGACAAAAAAGCCAGCCATGTACTATGCAGCCTGGCCTCAATTAATACGGGGACTAATTGGTGACTGGCACCTAAAATGATCATAGTTCCCCAGCCCAAAGCCATGGTATGCGTTATGGCAAGTGTCCTGGGCTGAAAATAATGCTGCGTAAATGAATTAGCTGAACAAAATAATAAAATGGTAGCTACAAAAAAAGATAAAGCAGCATATATATAAAAAGGAATCACAACCTTGTGTGTAGTGTTCTTTACCAGATCCGTTTTCACTGTTTGGATACTCATTTCAATTCCTGAATATTACTAGATGGACCTCATTATCACTTATTTCCTTGATCCTATATTCATACCCCCTTTGTTCTAGTTCAGGCAACAGGAATACTGGAATACGCTTATGATAAACCATTAATGCTGTATCATTTGCCATATGATCTAAAGCTTCTAATATTTTCATCATAGGCTGTGGCATTTCCAGTTCACGAACATCTATTCTACTTATACGTGACTCATATCTCTTAACCACATCATCCCAGTCGTGTATTGTATTTTGTGTTTTTGGTTGTATTGAGGCCTGAGAATTGCTCCTTTTATAAAAATAAGTATTAACATGGTCTGAGCTTATGTGTTCTACATAAGATTCAAAGCCTTTCTTTTCCAATAAAAGGATCAAGGGCGTAGGCTCAAAACTGTTTATAATTTTTAAAATACCACCAGGCTCAATGGTTTTTATCTTACTCATAATTATATTGAGAGGATCTTCACCTGAAGCCAGAACAGGTCTTACATTTAACTCTGTTAATTGCCTGGAAGCTAAGGAACTCATAAATTCAGGCACCTTCTTCTCTTCCAAAGTATGTGCTATTGACCTGTCAATTTCAAAGCCAAACGGCTCAAGTTTTTTGTAGAAATCTTCTAGTTCACAATTTCCAAACTTACTGGCAGTGGCCAAAGTAGTTCTTCCAGCCATAAGCTTACGAAGTATGGGATTTCGTAACTTTTCAAACTTTGCATTAATTTCTATAATAGCATCCAATGCGCCAGGTGCCTCTTTTAAAATGGCGCCAATCTTTGTATTTGAATTAATCGTCATTGTCATTCAAAATATTTTGCATAGCTATTGACATAGCTATGTATTTTATCGATCAATTGAGAGGCCTCGATTTTGTCCTGCGATTTCACAAGTGAGGATACACTGGTAAATAAAGGAGCAAGCCATTTATGAAGTGCTTCATGATCTGGCCCCTTCATGCGGCATTCACTGATCAATTTATCCAGTTGCTTCTGCATCCTGGCCCCTGCTTCATTATATTCCTTTATCCCTGGATCTTTGATCTGTTTTGCCTGTTCTGCAATATGCTGAAAAGAAGCAATGTTTTCATTTGTAATGGCATCACTCTTCCATTTCTTACCCTGGTTCAATCTCAATGAATCTCCTAAAATTTCATTGCTATGTTGTTCATGTATAGGTTCTTTTGTTTGCTCTTCGTTTTTTGCACTGTTGTTACAGGAAAAAATGATAAAAATGAACAATAAATACAAGAATCCAGCCTTCATATCTCTAAATTTTCTTACTTCAACTTACCTTATAATTATAGCAAAGAAAGAGATACCTAACAGTTGTTTTAAGAATTCCAACTGTTAGGTTAATCATATAACTTCTATTGCTTTTCCAGCTTCAAGGCTTTTGGAAAGAGTATGTTATTTTCCAAATGGATATGGATAAAAAGATCTGATTCAAATTCCTCGAGCATTTTAAATAACAATTTATAGCTTGCACATGCATCGTCAGGAAGTGCATAATTATTTGTAAGCACTCTTATCTTTTCAAGATTTTTACCTACAGCTTCGTGCTCATGTTCCATCATATTTATAGGGTTCTCAACGGTACCAAATCCAGAAGGTTCCACCTTTTTGCCATTGCTTTTTGCTGATTCCAATTGTTTAATAAATGGAAATAGAATATTTTCTTCTTTGACCATATGCCCTGTCAATTCCTCATTAATATCTTCCACCAGTTGACGAACAGGCATTAATTCAGGATGATGGGCTCCATGAACCTTAGCCACTTTTGTAGCATAGGTCCTTAACTCAGGCAAGCTTTTGCTAACATAGCTATGATGTGTATTCACAATGTAGTCAGCCAGGAAACTCAGACTCCAGTCATTATAAGGTAATGGCCGTGTAATAGCGGCTACTTCTGCATTTTGTAATTCTTCCTCCACTTTAGTAGCGTCAATTCCTTTTTCTGCACAAGCCTGCCGTACTGTTTTCTTACCACCGCAGCAAAAATCCAGGCCATATTTTTTAAATATCTCTGCTTTACGTAGATCTTTGGTTGCTATTTCGCCCAGGGTTTCAACATCTCCATCATTTTTCCTGATTTGAACTCTCCACCATGGTCCTTTCTCTAAATACTCCCATGTGAAAACATTACCTCGCTCCCCTAGCATTTGATAATATAAAGGCTTGGGATCATGGTCATTTAAAATCTGAAATGCTTGTCCGGGTTTTAAGGCATCAAAATGTTTGAATATAGTAGGGTGTTTTAACCTGGGCTCAATCAATGTAACATTCAATACAAAATTATCTTCTGTTACTGCTGATTTCTGCTCAGACAATTTTGATGAGCCTGTTGCATTTCCACCTGTTTTGGTAATCTCTACTTTCCAAACTTCAGGACCATTTTCAACTTTCTTCCAGGTAAATACCTCACCTTTTTCTGCCTTCATCTCATAATAAAGAGGAATAGGATCATGATCATTGATCAAAAGAAAGGACTCTCCTATTTGCAGGTTGTCAAATTTGTTTAAAACTGTTGGATGCTTTTGAGCCGGCGCCAGCTCAGGGACAAATAGGCTATCAATTGTTTGCATATTTTAAAAAATTAGATTTAGGGAATAAAAGTATTCCAATACTTCTATCTCAAAACATGACTTTCATCATATCGTACCAAAAACAAAAACGTGATAAATATCATCTGCAACAATGACTGCTATCACATAGCATGGAATAAGGGCAAAATACTTTTGTCTTCTCAGACATAGATGTCTTTTTTGATAAAAACAAAAATTGCAACATGAAGAAAAAAACAATTTGGGCCACTTTGCTAATTGTAGTTTCAACCATGTTCTTTGTTGCCTGTGTGGACAAAAACCCCAGTCAAAAAGAACCTTTGGACACCCAGGCACTGACCAGTAATCAATCTGAAGTGCACGGAAAAGAAATTTTACCCGGCGATATTCAAATTACCAACCCGCTTAATGCACAATGGGTAGCTGATGGAAAAGCTATTTATGATGTAAAATGTCAAAGCTGCCATAAGTTGACCGACGAAAAACTGGTAGGTCCTGGATGGAAAGGAGTTACTAAACAAAGAAAACCAGAATGGATCATGAATATGATTACTAATGTCGACATGATGCTTGAGAAAGATCCTGCAGCACAAAAATTACTCGAAGAATGTTTGGTGCGCATGCCAAACCAAAATCTTACAACGGATGAAGCCAGGAAGGTTCTGGAATTCCAGCGTAGCAATGATGGAGAAAAATAAACCAATCAATAAATATTAATCTTTCAAAAATGAATCCCAATTCAAACAGATTTTTATCAGCCCTGGCCATTACGGCCATAGCGGCTGTTTCCTTAAATAGCTGTAAGCCAAAGGGCGCAGAAGCTGCCATTAGTGGCGATGCGGCCTCAAAGGTTTACGTTGCGCCAGGAAAATATGACGAGTTCTATGATTTTGTATCCGGTGGCTTTAATGGTCAAATGAGTGTGTATGGCATCCCTTCCGGAAGGCTTTTACGCATCATACCTGTTTTTTCGACTTTTGCAGAAAACGGTTATGGCTTCAGTGAAGAAACAAAGCCCATGCTAAATACTTCCCACGGATTTGTACCCTGGGATGATCTGCACCATATTGCTTTGTCTACTACCAATGGTGAGCATGATGGTCGTTGGGTGTTTGCCAATGGAAATAATACACCACGTATTGCCCGTGTAGATCTGAAAAGCTTCCGTACTGCAGAGATCATTGAAATTCCAAACAGCGCTGGTAACCACTCCTCTCCCTTTATTACGGAGAATACAGAATATACAGTTGCCGGAACACGATTTAGCATTCCTATCCAGGGCAATCCTGATGTTCCCATTAATACCTATAAACAAAATTTTAAAGGAACTATTAGTTTCGTCAAGGTGGATTCCTCTACAGGCCATATGAATATAGCCTTCCAGATCTTAACCCCTGGAGTAAACTTTGACCTTTCCCGTGCAGGTAAAGGAAAGTCACATGATTGGTTCTTCTTTAGCTGCTATAACTCTGAAAAAGCAAACACGCTTTTGGAAGTTAATGCCTCAGCAAAAGATAAAGACTTCATTATGGCAGTGAACTGGAAAAAAGCAGAGCAATATGCCAAAGCCGGAAAAGGCAAAATGGTTCCTGCCGAATATGCTCATAATATATATGATGAAGTAAAACACCAGGCCACTTCAACCATTGAAAAACAAGTGTTGATGTTAGATCCAAAGGATTGTCCTGATATGATCTATTTCATTCCTTGTCCTAAATCTCCTCACGGTACAGACGTTGATCCTACAGGTGAATATATTGTAGGTTCTGGTAAACTGGCGGCTTTGATCCCCGTATTTTCTTTTACCAAGATCCAGCAGGCTATTGCCAATAAAACATTTGACGGCACATTCGATGGCTTTCCAATACTTAAGTATGAAGCAGTATTACATGGTGAGGTTCAGAAACCAGGTTTAGGCCCTTTACATACAGAGTTTGACAATAATGGTAATGCCTATACTTCCATGTTCGTTTCATCAGAAATAGTAAAATGGAATATTAAGGATGTAAAAGTTCTCGACAGGGTGCCTACCTATTATTCTATTGGTCACCTGAGTGTAATGGGTGGACCTACAAGAAAACCTTATGGAAAATATATGATCGCTTACAACAAGATCACTAAAGATCGTTATCTCCCAACTGGACCAGAATTAGCCCAAAGTGCGCAGTTGTATGATATCAGTGGTGATAAAATGAAAATGATCCTTGACTTTCCAACGGTTGGTGAGCCACACTATGCCGAAGCTATACCCGCAGAAAAAATCAGGAACAACAGTATCAAGATCTACAAAATAGAAGAGAATCAGAATCCTTATGCGGCTAAAGGTGAAGCTCAAACCAAGGTTACACGTAATGGAAATGAAGTACACGTATACATGACAGCAATCAGGTCCCACCTCACTCCCGACAATATTGAAGGTATTCAGCAGGGAGATGTGGTTTATTTCCATGTGACCAACCTTGAGCAGGATTGGGACGTTCCCCATGGTTTTGCAATTAAAAATGCAAACAATGCTGAAATTCTGATCATGCCTGGCGAAACTCAAACTTTAAAATACATTGCTGACAAGGTTGGAATATTTCCTTTCTATTGCACGGACTTCTGTTCTGCACTACACCAGGAAATGCAGGGATATTTAAGAGTGTCTCCTAAAGGAAGCAATGTTGCCTTAATGTTCAGCACTGGCAAAAACTACCCGGCAGTTGATACAACAACAAAAACAGTTAAACCATAATTATCAATGGGCCTGCCTAAACGCAGGCCCTTACCAAAACTATTTATATGAAAAAGGTCTTCAACTTCACCTTACTGGCAGCAGTTCTTGTTTTGAGCTCCTGCAATAATAATACAACACCAGTTGTTCAAAGTGAATCAACTGAAGCTTCCCCTGCCGCAGGCCAATCTGCGGTTCAGGATAATGAATCAGCAAAAGATGTAGTAAAAGTTGCTGCATCTTCAAAAGACCACACTACACTGGTTGCTGCAGTCAAGCAAGCCCAATTGGTGGATGCTTTATCAAATGCAGGACCTTTCACTGTATTTGCTCCTACTAATGCAGCCTTTGAAAAATTACCTAAGGGAACCGTTGAAGATCTGATGAAACCAGAAAACAAAGAAAAATTGCAGGATATCCTGCAATATCATGTATATGTTGGCAGTTTGAACACAGACCTCATGCAGGATGGACAAACATTAAATGAAGTAAATGGCGGTAATATAACCATTAGTAAAAAAGATGGTAAAGTAATGATCAATAATTCAGCTACTATTATAGCTTCCATTCCCGCTTCAAATGGTATCATCCACGTTATTGATGCAGTTCTGCTACCACCTGCCAAATAGATCTTTCATTGAAAAAATTCTACTTCCGGAAATCCCCGCTTCAAGGCGGGGTCCTTCCAGGAGTTTTAAATAAGCGTAGTATGTCAAAGATGAGCCTTCCTTCCAGAATCATTATTGCACTAGGATCCCTGAGTTTAATAGCAACATTCTTTCTACCCGTATGGTTTATATTCCTGATAGCACCACAGTATCCTGAAGGTTTGACTATGAATATATGGCTAAACAAAATAACTGGCCAGGTAGAAATTATTAATGGTTTGAACCATTATATCGGCATGAAACATATCAAAGCAGAGATGTTTCCCGAATTTGGATATCTAATCTATGTAGTAGCAGCTTTTATAGCATTAGGTCTTCTTGTGGCTATCGTGGGACGTCGCAAGCTATTGTTCTACTACCTTATTCTTACGGTTTTAGGTGGGATTGCCGCCATGGTTGACTTTTATAAATGGGGATATGATTATGGACACAACCTTGATCCTAAGGCCGCCATACAGGTGCCAGGTCTTTTTTACCAACCTCCTCTTATCGGACATAAAACCCTGCTAAACTTTGATGCTTATTCTTATCCTGATGTTGGCGGATGGGTGGTAATAGGTATAGCTATTCTCTTTTTCCTGGTCTATGGATATGAATTATACAGAAACAGAAAATTAAAACCATTGTCGCTGAAAGCTAAGAAAACAATACCTGCACTTGGTATGCTGATTGTTCTATTGTCTTCCTGCAATGCTCAACCAACAGTTTTTAATATTGGAAAAGATAATTGCGATGATTGCAAAATGACCATTATGGATGCAAAATTTGGCGGTGAGATCATTACTAAAAAAGGAAGGATTTACAAATTTGACGACGCCCATTGCCTTGCCAACTTTATAAAATCAAACACTATCAAAAAAGAGGAAATTGCCCAAACTGTTTTTATAAACTTTGAAAAACCTAATACATTCCTACCAGCGGGAACTGCTGTTTTTGTTGTTAGTCCCCAGCTTAAAAGCCCTATGAACAGTAATGCTGCAGCCTTTGAAAATGAAAAAGCAGCCCAAAAAACTGCACAAGAAACGAATGGGAAAATTGAAAACTGGACCGAATTGTCTGCATCACTTTAGCAGCATTTAAACCAACGAAATGAAACGAATTCTAATCATACTTCTCCTACTTTCTTTTTATGCCTCCCAGGCACGAACCATCATTGTAGGAAAGAACCATATTGTCACTTCCTTGCGTAAGGCGGTTGCCCTGGCAGCAAGTAAGGATACTATTCTCCTTGAAAAAGGCCTTTATAAAGAAGGAAATATTATTATCAATAAACCGCTTTACCTCATAGGTGAAGGTGAACCTATACTGGATGGAGATAACCGGTATGAAATACTCACAGTAAGTACCAACGGTGCGATCATCAAAGGAATAAAATTTCAAAATGCTGGCTATTCAAGTACCCTTGATTTTGCAGCCATTGGTGTTATAGATGCACAAAACATAATTATTGAAAACAACTCCTTTTCTAATACATTCTTTGCCATTCATTTTGCTAATTCATCAGAAGCCCTGATCGCTGGAAACACCATAGTTGGCACTTTTAAATCTGAACAAACATCAGGAAACGGAATTCACTTGTGGAAGTGTAATAACATTGTGGTGGAGAACAACAATATACAGGGACACAGGGATGGTATTTACTTTGAATTTGTCACCAACTCCATCATCCAGCAGAACAACAGCCATAATAACATCAGGTATGGCTTACATTTTATGTTTTCCAATAACGATGCCTACCTGGAGAATACTTTTAATAATAATGGAGCTGGTGTGGCAGTGATGTATTCACACCATGTACTGATGCAAAAGAATGTATTTGAAAATAACTGGGGTGGAAGTGCCTATGGTTTACTCTTGAAAGAGATCTCTGATGGAACTATAGTCCAGAATCAATTTGTCCAAAACACAGCAGGCATTGTAATGGAAAGTACCAACCGGATAGATGTACAACTCAATTCTTACAGGGGAAATGGTTATGCCTTACGCATCCAGGCCAGTTGCAACGAAAATACAGTACACCACAATAATTTCCAAGGCAATACATTTGATGTAGCCACCAACGGCACCTTAATGCTAAATGAATTCTATAATAACTATTGGGATAAATATGAAGGGTATGACATGAACAAAGACATTATCGGCGATGTTCCATATCACCCAGTTAGTATGTATTCCATGGTTATTGAACAAAACCCAAACGCTGTTATCTTATTACGCAGCTTTATGGTATCTCTTTTGGATAAAGCAGAAAAGGCAATTCCAAGCCTTACACCAGAAAACATGACAGACAATAAACCTTTAATGAAACCCTTAGCATTATGATCGCCATTCAAAATATTAATAAAAGATTTAAAAAACTCCAGGCTTTAGATAATATCAACGCAGAGTTTAACAAGGGACAGGTTATCTCGTTAATTGGACCTAACGGATCAGGAAAAACCACATTAATCAAATCCATTCTTGGTTTGGTAAGACCAGACAATGGTTTGATCACATTTAACAGCGTTCCCGTTACAGAAGATGTGGCCTACAGAAGCAATATCGGGTATATGCCTCAAATTGGCAGATACCCTGACAACATGAAGATCGGCCAGTTGTTCAGTATGATAAAGAACCTACGCAATACGGCTAAAGTATTGGATGAAGAGTTATATTTCAAATTCAAACTTGATACCCTCCTTGACAAATCAATGCGTGCCTTGTCAGGTGGCACCAGGCAAAAGGTGAGTGCTGCACTGGCTTTCCTTTTCGATCCCGAAGTACTCATTTTGGACGAACCTACTGCCGGCCTCGACCCGTTGTCATCAGAAATACTCAAGGAAAAGATCCTTGTAGAAAAGGAAAAAAATAAACTAATACTCATCACTTCTCATGTGCTTACAGATCTGGAGGAAATAACTACAGATGTTATGTACCTCCAGGATGGAAAAGAAATATTCTTTAAGTCAATGGCAGAATTACAGGAACAGACAGGGGAAGAAAAATTAAGCAAGATCATTGCCCACATGATGAAAAATGGTCTGCATAAAAAAGAAGTAAGCTATTTAAAGATCGCCACCTAAAGTAAAAACCAACAGGTCAAACTTTACAACCGCATCAGGTTAACAAAAAAATATTATTATGCTCAAGATATCCAAATATGTTCTTTACGATATAATCAAAAACAGGGTTATGATCGGGTATACCGCATTCCTGTTCATCGTATCCATATCAATGTTTCAAATGGAAGAGAACAGTTCAAAAGCGATGTTAAGTTTACTCAATATCGTTTTGATAGTAGTTCCATTAATCAGTATGATATTCTCAACAATTCACTGGTATAATTCCTATGAATTCATTGAATTAATGCTGACACAACCTATCAGTCGGAAGAAAGTGATATTAAGTGAATACACTGGTATCAGTTCATCACTTGTCACAGCATTCCTAATAGGTGTAGGTATACCGGTTTGCATTTATAATTTCAACGACACGGGGGTTTCCCTGTTGCTTATAGGAAGTTTATTAACCTTGATATTTACCTCGCTTGCCTTCCTGGCCTCTGTAAAGTCAAAAGATAAGGCCCGGGGTATTGGTGCAGCACTTTTGTTATGGTTTTACTTCGCCCTCATTTATGATGGACTGGTATTGCTCATTCTGTTTGCCTTTAGTGATTATCCACTTGAAAAGATCACCCTGGTATTGTCTTCACTGAATCCTGTTGATCTTGGACGCATCTTTATCATGTTAAATATGGATATCAGTGCACTTATGGGATATACAGGAGCCATGTATAAAGACTTTCTTGGAAGCAGTTCTGGTATGATCTATACTTTAGGCATACTTATAATCTGGATGTTAGTGCCATTAACAATTGCTATTCGCTCCTTTAATAAAAAGGACCTTTAAATAATTGTGCATTCACATTTATTTATCACTGTAAGAGATGACCAAAATTATAATTGCCTGTTTCCTTTTTATATCCTTTGTTGTTTATTCAGGATTTATTTATACGCGTGGTACGGCCAATAATATCAAACTCAGTGGGTCTGAACAGAAAATGATTGCGCATGGTAAGCAGATCTACCAGCAGTACAATTGCCAGGCATGTCACCAAATATATGGGCTTGGAGGCTACCTCGGGCCAGACCTTACCACGGCCTGGTCTGATCCCCAACGTGGTAAATACCTTATAAAGGCAATGCTCATTTCAGGAGGCAATAGAATGCCGGCTTTCCAATTCAACAATGAACAAACTGAGGCCATCATAGCCTATTTAAAATATGTTGACACAACAGCAACTTCCCTTAAGCCCCGAATTAGGCAAGAGCTACATTAAGCAATGTTATAATTCGGACAAGGCAGCACTGGCATTTATTGCTATGGCAGTTTCCTATCTTTTGCTTGGCTTGACATTTGGAGTTTTAGGCAGCCTACAGTACTTGCTGCCCAAGTTTCTCAACAACTACCTTACCTTTCAAAAAACCAGGCCTTTACACGTATACCTGGCCATCTCCTGGATCTTCACTGCAGCACAAGGTGGCTTATATTATTACCTGCCAAGGTTGAGTAACAGGAAGCTATTCTGGTTACAAGGTGCATGGATTCATTTTGCCTTACAATTACTGACTTCGCTGGCAATCATTACAGCTTTCTTCATGGGTTACTTTGGTGGTAGAGAATACCTGGAGTTTCCTCCCTTCATGGGAATATTTATAGCTATCAGCTGGCTTCCATTTGCCATCAATTTCTTTGGTACCATAAGCCCGCAATTTAAAACAGCGCCAGTGTATTACTTCAGTTGGACCATCGGAATTGTTTTCTTCTATATCACCTTGTCAGAAAGCTATCTCTGGGTCTTTGACCATTTCAATAATAATGTGACCAGGGATATTACCGTTCAATGGAAAGCTCTTGGCTCTATGGTTGGCAGTTGGAATATGCTCGTTTATGGCACCAGCCTTTATATAATGGAGCAACTAAAAGGTGATAAAAAGATTTCACGCTCACCCATTGCTTTTTTCTTTTTCTTTCTAGGCTTTACCAATTTAATGTTTAACTGGGGCCACCATACATACATAGTACCCGCTGCACCATGGGTAAAAACAGTGGCCTATGTCATCAGCATGACGGAGTTATTGATCTTTGGCCAGATTCTTTTCCAGTTCCGCAAAACTATTTCAAACACGCTCAAATATTATTATTCTATTCCCTTCAGGCTTTTATCTTTTGCCGATATATGGATCTTTCTTAACCTGGGAGCCGCCATAGCTATTTCCATTCCTGCAATAAACTTTTACACACATGGCACTCACATTACCGTGGCACATGCCATGGGTACTACCATTGGCATAAATACCATGCTGTTGTTCGCTTCTATCTTTTATATACTTCAGCAACAAAAACCTGGCGCTTTAAACCAAAAAAGTTCATGGATAGGTAAAGGGGTTCTGATTACCAATATATCATTGATCCTTTTCTGGACTTCTCTTATTGGCAGTGGGCTGGTAAAAATCTCCGCCCGGCTGGAGAATAAAGCCTTTGCCGTAATGATGAAAAATTGCGAGCCCTTTTTTAAAATATTTGCCATCAGCGGCATCGGCATTTTAATTGGACTGGCTATTCTCATTGTAACTGTGCTTGCACTTGTATTTAAAAAAGAGCATAACCTTCCATTGCACATAGACTCCAACAGCTTAGTTGAGATGGAAACGGAACTGTAAGCTTTTTCCAAGGCCATAATTCATATAACTAATTCCTAAAGGAAAGAAGAAGGTAAAGATCAGTAAGAGTGCTGGCAAACTGCGGATCGCGATAAAAGGACTAGCAACCAGTAATACCTCTGTAGTAACAAAGGCAAAAAGAAACAAACTATAACCCATTCTCGTGGGTCTGTTTGCTTGAAATGAATCAAACACCATCGAAAAGATAAATAAGCTAATAAATCCCAATAAAATTAAATGCAGGTATGCTATTACCAGGTTCCTTTGATGATAACCCATTAATGCAAATACAGGTAAAGCACTCAACAACTGCAGCAGGACCTTAAGACAAAAAGCTCCAATAGATATTTTCAATAAAATACCTGCGTTTTTAAGCCAAGGAATGATTTGCATATCCCTGATCAAATAGATCACTGCAATAACTTGTAAGATAGCACCTACTCCACCTATAATATTAAAAACTATAGGTGGCTGGTTCCAAATTACTGAAAGTGCAAAAGTTGGTATACAGGCTGCATTCAGTAAACCAAATACCTTTCTTCCATACCTGGTCTTTCCACTCCTTTCCAGGCTTTTGTATATAAGTGCCATTACAAAAAATGTAAAGAAGCCATTATACTGAAAGTGTAAATAAAAATAAATAGAATCAAAATAAATGGGTGTGGATTGCTTGCCCATGACTATTAACGGTCCCGTGGCGAATGGTCCAATGGCAGAAATAGCCATATAAAATAGTCCCCATTTAATGAATGAATAAGATACCCTGTTATCAACTGTCCTCAGGGCCTTCCACAATACAATAGCAAGGTAGTAACCTGCGCCAATTGATAAAGTAGAAAAAGTAATGCTTACCGCCTTATAACCTTGCACGGGAAAGCTAAACAACATTCCATAGGCTGAACCCATCAATAAAATGCTGATATTTCTCCAATGCTTGTAAGCTACTTTCTGTGAAAGCTCAGGAATATTCATCATCAGTAAAGCTATAAGTGCAGGCATCACCCAACCACCAAATGCAAAATGAGAATGGCCATGTAACAGGTTTTTATATTCTAAAGGAAAATGATCAATAAAAGGAAGCGATCGAACCAATAATCCAATAGCAGATATGATGAGCAAATTAAAAAAGGACAAACGAAGCAGCAGGTTCTGCAAACTTTCCTGCTTCACTAATGTAGGGTCTTCAACTTTTAATGGAGGCTGCACCTGAACCATATGCAAATTTCAGAAAAAGGACAACTATGTCCATGATGAACAATAAAATAATTAGCTGATTTCCATCATATTATTGCCATTTATGGATCACCAATCCCAGTTCGCAAGAAAATGAATATGACTAAAGTCATGATATAAACTGAGTAATACCAAATTATGGGAAATAAATAATAAAGGATATTTGCGTCTGAAATGAAAATACTGGCTGTCATACTCTTTTCTCTTGTCACCTTACTGCAATCTTTCAGTAAGTGGGTGATTATGGCAGACTACGAGATCAATAAGGAATACATTTCTAAAAACCTCTGCATTAATAAAAAACGTCCTAAGCTGCATTGCAATGGCAAATGCCAGCTAATGAAAAAACTGGCTGAGGAAGAAAAACAAAATGCTCCCGGAAATAATAACCAGGGCACTATAAAATTCCAGGATATAGTCTACCTCGATACCTTTTTAGAATATAATCCAACTACGTATCCCCAGGTTCAACCATTGTTTCATAATTATGTTGTTGCACGCTTTTATGAATCACCAATAAGCTCCATATTCCATCCCCCCTCCCGGGCCTGATCGGTCTAACTGTTTCCTTTACTATTCCATAACACTAAGTATTAAATTAAAATATTGCTATGTCTGTTCTATCCAGGCTGTTCATTCTTATATCCATAATATTTTACGGAGTGCAAGGCCAGGCTCAGGTTATTGCAACTGGAAAAATCATTGATGCCATTACTAAAGAGCCTATTCCAGGGGCAACCATTCATTGTATAGATAATGCCTGTATGTGTGGTTGCACAACAAATGCCTCCGGCGAGTTTCAAATGAAATGCAGGGATTGTCAAAAACTTAATGTCACTTCTATAGGCTATAAGCCCATGGAAATTTTAACCTCCGCACAATTGGTATACCTTGTTCCTGCCTCTAATACAATGAATGAAGTGGTGGTATCTGCCACACGTGGAGATGCCATTAAAAGATCGCAGGCGCCCATTGCCATTTCTAAAATTGACACCCGCTTACTACAGGATACCAGGGCTATAACCGTTGACCAGGTATTGAATAAAATAAGTGGGGTGAATATGGTGAACCTGGGTAATGAGCAGCACCAAATGAGCATCAGGCAGCCCATGACCACCAAAAGTCTTTTCCTGTACCTGGAAGATGGCATTCCTGTCAGAACCACCGGACTGTTTAACCACAATGCTGTATTAGAGATGAATATGGCAGCCGTTAAAAGCGTCGAGGTCATCAAAGGCCCTTCCTCTTCATTGTATGGAAGCGAAGCCATAGGGGGTGTTGTGAACTTCATCACTATAGCACCAACAGCCATCCCGGTTTTAAAGCTTTCACTGCAGGGCAACAATATTGGCTACAAGCGTGCTGAGATCCAAAGCAGCCTTACACAGGGCAAATGGGGATTTGCAATTAGCGGGTATTATGCTGATAAAAGAAATGGCTTTATGGAGTACTCCGATTTTCATAAGGCAACATTTACAGCAAGGGCTGATTATAGTTTTAGTAATAAAACAAGTTTATCCAACAGCCTGACCTTTTTAGATTACTACAGCGATATGCCTAGTGGTGTGGACAGCACTATGTTCACCACTCACAAATTTATTAATCCCCAAACCTTTACTTATCGTAAAGTGAATGCTACAAGATTTCGTTCTTCACTTACACAAACCTGGAATGATCATAGTAAAACAACAGTAAACCTTATATATCGTGAAAATTCCATAGGCCAAAACCCCAATTACAGGATAAAAGATGATTACAAAAAAGTAAATGGTGTTTATAAGGGCGACAAAAGCCTGGCACATGGTGAGATCAATGTAAGCAGTTTTCATTCTTATGCTTTTATTGCACAGCATAAACACTCTTTTGATTGGAAAAAAGCCGTTCTGCTTGGAGGCATCAGTATGGACCTGAGCCCATCAGGTTACAATGCCGCCTACATCCGCATTAAAAAAGATACCATCTCAAAAAAATACACAGGCTACCAGTCAACAGATAGTATCCTTACCAACTATACAACAAGGATCAACAACTATGCTGCCTTTACCAATTTTGAGGTTAGCCCGCTTGAAAGATTAAGGATTGTGGCTTCACTCCGGTTTGACCTTTTTCATTATGGTTTTAATAACTCCCTTAAGCCATCAGCTTTTAGCGGCTCGACCGATACCATCAATTATTTCAAAAGGTTCAGTCCAAAGGTCGGCTTTACTTATAGCCTTTCCTCCAAAACAGGTATCTATGCCAATTACAGCCAGGGCTTTGTTCCTCCCCAGGTTACAGAAATGTACACAGGTGTAAAAGTGCCAACCCTGCACCCTTCTGTTTTTTACAATTATGAAATTGGCGGTTGGGCCGAGATTATTAAGAATAAATTAAGTGCAGACATCAGCATCTATCAACTCGAAGGGACAAACGAAGTAATCTCTGTAAAACTGGATGACGGTTCATCAGAAAATCAGAATGCTGGCAGAACCCAGCATCGCGGAATAGAGTTCGGGATTAGTGCCACTCCACTAAAAGACCTTTCATTCAAAATTAGTGGTGCCTACAGCCACCATTACTTCCTTGATTTTGTAGAGAAAGGAAACAAGTACAATGGTAATGAGATGAACAATGCCCCTCGGTGGATGCATAATGCAGAGATCTGGTATAAACCTTCTTTTGCCAATGGCTTGCGCATAGGCGGTGAATGGCAGAGGATTGGAAACTATTTCATGGATGCCAGGAACACAGAAAAATACCAGGGATACAATGTATTCAATATCCGTGTGGGTTATAAAATAAAGGACCTTGACATTTGGGTCAATATCATGAATGCTACCAATAATTACTATTCTTATATCTCCACGAAAACGGGTTCAGTCTATAGTTATACACTGGCAGAGCCAAGAAATTTCAATATTGGCGCATCATATGACCTGGCTAACCTGTTCAAATCAAACAAATGAAACAATTACTGATCATATTTATTATATCAACTATTACTATTTCTTCCTGTCAAACAGGAAATAATAAAATGTCAGGCAATGCCGGGAACTTTCTTCAGGTAGATTCTTTGCCAGGAGAATGTCCTTACCTGGCCAAAGACAATAATGGCAATATTATAATGAGTTGGATCCGGTCCCTTAATGATTCCACCCATATCTTGTGTTATGCTGTGTCTAAAGACCAGGGCAAAACGTTTAGTCCTGGCAAAGAAGTGCCTTCCAGTACCAACATTGAACCTCATTCAGAAAACCTTCCAAAAATCATCTACAAGCCTTCGGGTGAAGTGATGGCATTATGGGGGGCCGCCTATCCTAATCCCAAAAACAAATATTCAGGACTTGTATATTATAGCCAGTCCTTTGATGCTGGTAAAACATGGACAACATCAAGACCTTTAGTAGATGATGAAAAAAGTTATGATCAGCGCTATTACGATGTGGCCATGTTACAAAACGGAGAAATAGGAATCATATGGCTTGACAATCGTAAAACAACGACAAAAGAAGGTTCTGGCCTTTACTTCGCATCTACAAGTGGTAGATCCGGCTTTACCTCCGGAGGTCTGATAAGCCAGCCATGCTGCCAGTGCTGCCGCACCGATCTCTTTGTTGATACCCATGGCCAGGTACATGTTTTATACAGGGGAATCATCCAGGACAGCATCAGGGATATGGTTCACATTGTATCTACTGACGGAGGGAAAAGCTTTTCGCAACCAAAAAGGATCAGCAAAGACAACTGGGTTTTAAATGCCTGTCCTCACACAGGTCCGACTATGACGGAAAATAAGGAAGGAATTCATTTTGCCTGGTATACAGGTGGAAAGAATAAGGGATGCTTCTATAACCAGTCAACAGACAATGGCAAAAGCTTCTCTACACCCGAAAGTATCAGTAGCATGGGTTCTCATCCACAGGCGGCAACTATGGCCAATGGCAATATTGTGATCTCATGGGATGAAACTCTAAAAACTGATACCAGTATCAATAAAAGAATAGGTATTGAGATGAGGGCACAAGGAGGAAAATTCCTGAAGAAAAAATTCATAACACCTGATTCGGGGTCTTGCAGCTACCCTGTTGTAACTGCGCTTGATGACAATAAATGCCTTGTAGCTTATTCACGGAAACAGGGAAAGAATACGTTTGTTTCGTACCAGGTAGTAGAGTGAAAATAAAGTCAAAAGTCAAAAGTAAAAATTCAAAAGCTTTAGTGGCCAAATCGTTTGTCCTATTCAGTTAGTATATAGAAAAGGTAAACCCTTTGCGACCCTTTGCGTGCCTTCTCTCTGCGTCCTTTGCGATACTTTAAGAAAACAGTAACGCAAGGAAGAAGTCAAAAGTAAAAAGAAAAAATTCAAAAACTTTAGTGGCCAAATCGTTTGTCCTATTCAGTTAGTATATAGTACGGGAAAACACTTTGCGATCCTTTGCGTTTCTTCTTTCCGCGCCCTCTGCGATACTCTACGAAAATAGTAACGCAAAGGACCTTTAGGTTAATATTAGTTCATTGACATAATAGAATAGCAGAGAGAAGAAAGATTAAGAATTTTGTGGAAGGAAAGTGAGGTGAACTTTGCAAAGGAATAGACCGAGGGTCTTAT
>NZ_FQUU01000035.1 GCF_900129295.1 Flavisolibacter ginsengisoli DSM 18119 | reverse complement strand
AACAGAAATGGGCAGGCAAATACAGTATAGTCTTTAAAAGCTGGCGAGCTAATTGGGACAGGCTATCGAGGTTCTTCGATTACACACCAGCCATCAGAAAGATCATCTATACCACCAATCCCATTGAGAGCTATCACCGTATGGTTAGAAAGGTTACTAAAACAAAGGGAGCCTTTAGCAGTGAAGATGCCATCGTAAAACAAATATACCTGGCTACCATAAATGCAAATACCAAGTGGCATGGACAAATGTTTGGATGGTCAACCGTTAGAACTGAACTGATGAACTATTTTGGAGACAGACTATTAAAAAAATGACACAGTTAATTGAGCATAACCGCTGTTTCTGATTTTTGGTTTTGCTTTTTAGCTGGAAGAAACTTTTTAAAGTTATTTCTCCTCATTAATCCTCTCCAATCAAGCCAATCTGCGATATATCTTGTTCTATTATTCAATATTCTACCAGCCTCTGTTGGCCGGACGCCAACGAGCGATATCCATGCAATTCTGAGAATAAATCCTTATCACGTTTTATCAGGTTGGCGGGGACGCCAACATGAGCGTCAGATGAGTCAGGAATCTGTGGTATTCTTTCTCCTCCATAATCCTCCTCAATCCTGCCAATCTTAGTTCTCTCCCTTGAAAATTGAGCATTGAGTATTGTGCATTGAAAATTTTGAATGCGCTAAAAACAGACAGCTATAATGAAGTCTATCCCACCTAATCCACTCCATCATTCGATATTGCATATTCTATTGTTCTACGGTTCATCCTTCTCCCTCCTTGTCAACCTTTTAACCTGTTAACCTGTCAACCTTTCAACTTATCAACTTCCCTCAGTGCACCCCATCATCCTTTGCGATCTTTCTCACCTCGACTGTATTGCCTTCGCCCTGCAAAACAGGTGAACCTTTTGCAAATTCAACTGCTTCTTCCACGCTATCGGCTTTTACAATCACAAAGCCTCCCAGTGTTTCCTTGATATCGCCAAAAGGTCCATTGGTCACCATGTTATTGTGGTGCACCACCTTAGCTTCTTCAAAGGGAAGACCAGTGCCACTGACAAATTTGCCCTTGGCAGCAATGCCACCTATCCAATCCATGGTTTGCTTCATCCATACCTGTATCTGTTCGGGCGAGGCTACTTTTTTACCATCCTGGTGCCTGAAGATCAATGCGTATTGTTCCATTGTTTTTGTTTTAATGGTTATAGAAAATGGTTACTTCTCTATAACAATCGAATGCTTATCTATTGGACAAAGTTTGAGAAAATTCTTTTTTACCAGGGCAATAAAGCTTTTATAAATGCCTGGGTATTCCGACATAACCTCATCTTATGTTAACTACTTCCTCCTTGTCCTTAAGGTGTCATTACCCACTATTTCAACTTTTCGCGGCATCAACGCTTCCAGTCAACGAAAGCAAGCCATTAACACCCCGGGTGGGTTAATAAGGCTACCTTACACAGGTACGGGTAATGCTACCTGCACATAAATACTATTCATGTCATACATCACACAGGTTATATTTACTGATAAGCATATGACCACTTTAAAGAAGGGCATCCTGGCATCAGGTCTTAGCCAAAGGCTGAGCACACAAGGACCCTTCACTTTTTTCGCTCCTTCAGACGAAGCTTTTGCCAAAATGGAAAGCGGTGCAATAGCACACCTGCTGGAGCCGGCACAAAAAGAACAACTGGCTGACCTGCTGAACCATCACCTGGTGATAGGAAAGATCAACGTCAAAGACATGACGCATGGCGATAAACTGAAAACGGCAAATGGCAAGGAATTGTCCGTAGAGATCATCAACGGAACAGTATCACTTAATGGCATCGAGATCCATCATAGTGATGTGGCCACTACCAATGGTGTGATCCATTCACTGGATACGGTATTAGCGAATTAATTCCCTACTCAATATTGTTCAGCTTTTGTTTGTAGCCCGTTGCCTGCACAGCAACGGGCTTTTTATGGCTCTCCTTACCTGCTTCAAACCCTGTACGGGTAAAGATTTGGTGCTGAATACACGACCGAATTTGTAACTTTATTATTGCTTCTCCTCCACCTTTGAGTCAGCGAAAACCATTGGTATGCTGGATGAAATACCTGTATTAAAATCTTCCAGGAAATCGAAGCTGCTTGCAGCTGAGAAACGGATGACAGGCAACCTGCCCTCACTGGATAGTGCTATTTCTTTCCAGCCATTTATCAATTACTTAAAAGAAAAACGCTCCTTTGTTTCCGGAGCCCGCGAACAATTATACAACTACCTGGTAAAGCAGTTTGAGAACCAGCCCCATTTACTTTCCAGCATCCAGGATCCTGCAGTATTGCAGGACCAGGAAGGCCTGATGGAATTACTGAGCACTTCTTTATTTCCCATAGTGGACAACCAGGAAAAAAGCAACTATGCCCTGGCACCACCTTACAAACTGAGTGTATTTTATTACTCCGACCAGTTCAGGCAATTGTTCTTTGATCCCAATGAAACAGAATTGCTGTTACCGGAAGGTGTGAACCACGCGCAACTGAAAGCGATCCAGTGCTCCCTTGTGTATGACCAGGTGCTTGAGACCTTTTATGGTATCAAGCTTAATGAAAAACCGGAGTTAGTGTATCCCGTTGCAGATCCGAAAACGGGCATGATGCGTTACTACCGCATCCATTATGATCGTCGCTTTATACAGTTGAAGTTGCAGGGAGAATTGCCACCCATACATGACTGTGCGGTGTGCCTGAATACCTTCCGCATTCTTGACCTTGAGAAACAACTGGCCACCATGCCTCTGCACCTATTCAAGGCCGAAGGGTTTGCCGTGTGGGTAGCAGAAGATGTAACACTAACCGAATCGCTGGAAACCATCAAGAAGATCCTGCTTCATGGAAATGTATCTGATGCCGCCGCCATCAGCGGTTTGAAAAGATCGGTGAAGACCCTTGTAGGCCTTGATGACGTGGAAGTAGGACTGGCGCCCTTTGTAAAGATCAACGACCAGTATGTGCTGGATGAAGCCACCGGTCAACATGGCCTGGTAATGCAGCAGTGGCTGAATGATGATCCTGAAAGCCTTCCGCAGTTTCGTATGTACACGGGTTTCCTGCGCGAATACCCTGCACCGTTAGCCGTCAGTAACCTGGGAGAAGAGATGCTGGAGCTTGCACCCTTCATGGGACATATTTACAAACAGGGCATCCATAGCTTTTTAAATTACCCCATACAAAACAGCGATGGCCTGATAGGTGTGCTGGAACTGGCATCGCCAGTGAAAGGTCTGCTTACCCACGATACTGTGGACAAGCTGGAGCCTGCCATTCCACTGTTATCACTGGCACTACTGAAATGCAGGGATAATTTCCAGGTTCGCATTGATCACCTGATCAAGGAAAAGTTTACTGCCTTGCAACAATCAGTGGAATGGAAGTTTGCCGAGGTGGCCTGGGACCATTTGCGAAAGAATTCTACTGAACCCCTCCGTTGCCAGGTAGTGTTTGAAAATGTGTACCCGCTTTATGGCGCCATTGATATCCGCAACTCATCGAACCAGCGCAGCCTGGCCATTCAAAAAGACCTGAAGGCTCAACTGGAACTGGTGCAAACCATTTTGAACGGACTACAAAGCCTGCTGCAGCTGCCCCTGCTGGAAGGGCTGGCATTTAAAAACGACAACTTCCTTGCCTCCCTGGAAAATGCATTGACAGCGGAAGAAGAGATCTGCGTGAATGAATACCTGCACCAGGAACTGGAACCCTTATTCCAGCATTTACAAACCAATTATATGCTGGCGGCACCAGTGATTGATAATTACTTTACCCTGGTGAAAAATACCAGTGGCCCCCTGTATAAGAACAGGCTGGATTATGAAGAAAGCCTGGTGCAGATCAACACAACGGTGATGCACTGCCTTGAAAAAGAACAGGAGTCCATTCAGCAAGCCTATCCTCACTATTTTGAGAAATACCGCACTGATGGCATTGAATACAATATCTATATCGGCCAGTCCATATTCCCTGCCAGGACATTTGATCTTTTCTATCTCAGGAACATCCGATTATGGCAATTGAAATGCATGGCCAGTGCGACAGTAAAAACACACAGACTGTTGCCATCATTGAAGATCCCCCTGCTGACGACACAGCTGATCCTGGTGCAAAGCCAGCCTATCGCCATCAGCTTTCGCAGGGACGAACGCCGCTTTGACGTGGAGGGCTCCTATAATGTGCGTTACGAGATCATCAAGAAAAGACTGGATAAGGCATTGATACGGGATACAGGCGAACGCCTGACCCAGCCAGGAAAGATAGCACTGGTGTATTCTAACCAGAAAGAGGCAGATGAATACAGGGAATATATACTGTTCCTGCAAAAGAAAAAGATACTGAAAGAAGGCCTGGAGATGCTGGAACTGGAAGAGTTGCAGGGCATTAAGGGGCTGAAGGCGATGAGGGTGGAGGTGGTGCTGGAAGACGAGAAATAAGATTGGCAGGATTGGAGAGGATTATTGAGGAGAAGAAGTGCCACAAAGGCTCCAAGGCACAAAGAGGCACAAAGAGAATGTTGAATGTCAAACAAGGAATATCGAATGATGAAGGAAATGAGAAGTTGAAATGTTGACAGGTTGACAAGGAGAGAGAGGATGAACCGCAGAACAATAGAACAGGGAATTTCGGATGACTTATGAAAGGAAAGCCACTGAGGCAGAACGACACCTGGGAGCACGGAAAAAAGTTTAAGTTTAAAAGGAAAGACTCTACACCTGGGGTCTACCCTTTTGAGCTTGCGAGTTAGCCAGGGGGACCCCGGGTGATTCTTAAAACCGTAGAACAATAGGATACGATATGCTCAAGGGGTAGGTAGGTGTTTGATATTTAATTTACTATTTACATAATGAAATAGAAAACATACAATACGCCGTCGAGATATAGAAAGAGGTAACCTGTAGGGCAGGGAAGATCTTCCGGCCAAACAAAGAGGCCGGATAAAGATCCGGCCTCGTCTTAGTACAATGTCTGTGAATAACGAATGGACAAAGAGCAGACGGGTTTGAAGGAAAGCGAAGGGAAAGGTTTAATGGAGAACTAAGAATAGTAGGATTAAATGGATTGATGAGGAGAATTGGAGTGCCAACTAGAACTATACCCTATTCAATTAGATGGCTTTTCAATATTGGTAGATAAAACGCATAGGGCAAAATACCAGGTTTTAAATCTAACATATTCTGCGCCAGTGAGTACTTTGTTTGGAGCTTCTTACTATTTTTAGTTCAATCATTCATGTATGAATACAATTAACGTATTGGTTGTGGGTTGTGGTAATATGGGCGCTTCGCATGCAAGGGCTTATCATGAGCTGCCAGGATTTGATATTTGTGGCCTGGTAGCAAGAGGTAACAGCAAGGTGCTGCTCAATAAAGCACTGGGAGGGAACTACCCGGTTTTTGAAAGCTATGAAGAAGCACTTAATCTAACGAAGCCTGATGCGGTTTGCATTTCAACCTATCCCGACACCCATGAAAGCTTTGCCATGCTTGCATTGGAACAGGGCTGTCATGTGTTCATGGAAAAGCCTGTAGCTGACAGTGTTCCAGGTGCTGAACGTGTTGTAAAAGCTGCAAATAAAGCAGGGAAAAAACTGGTAGTTGGCTATATCCTTCGTCATCATCCTTCCTGGCAACGTTTCATACAATTAGCGCAGCAACTGGGTAAACCTCTTGTCATGCGCATGAACCTGAATCAACAAAGTCATGGCAACATGTGGACAGTGCACCAGAATTTAATGAAAAGCCTCAGCCCCATCGTTGACTGTGGCGTGCATTACATTGATGTTATGTGCCAGATGACACGCTCCAGGCCCCTGCAGGTATCGGCTATCGGCGCCAGGCTAACAGATGATATTCCTGCCGGCAATTATAATTACGGGCAGTTGCAGATCAGGTTTGAGGATGGATCTGTGGGCTGGTATGAAGCCGGGTGGGGACCCATGATCAGCGAAACCGCTTTTTTTATAAAGGATGTAATAGGTCCCAGGGGTGCTGTTTCCATAGTGGCCAAAGAAGCAGGAGGTTCGGGTCAATCGGATTCGGTAGCATCGCACACCAAAACAGAATCCATACGCCTTCATCACGCCATGATCAATAAACAAAACGAGTTTACCCATCCCGATGAATGGATAAACCTGGAAGACGAACCCAGTCACCAGGAATTGTGCAACCGCGAGCAATTGTATTTTGAAAAGGCTATCCGGGATGACCTGGACCTCAGTGATCACATGGAAGATGCAGTTAACAGCCTGCGCATCGCCTTCGCCTGTGATGAATCGGTAAGAACGGGAAGAGTGGTGGAGTTAGTCGGGAATCGGAGCTAGAAGAATTCGCCGCAAAGTCGCTAAGGCGCAAAGTTTCACAAAGAAGATAACATGACAGTTATTCATGCCTGATTGAAGCATTTGAGTATGCTCATCCAAGTGTGTCAATTTATAATTTCTTAAATTGATATTGCCATGGAAGAAAAGAAGTTTGATTTTGAAGCTTTTGTTCACCAGGCTGGTGAGCAGCTTCGTTCAGGAAAGCCTTTTACCGGATCAGATGGAGTATTTACCCCGCTTTTAAAGCACATTTTAGAAGCTTCGTTGGAAGGGGAACTGGATGCTCACCTAAGTGAAACACGCAAAACAGAAAAGAACCGGCGTAATGGCCACGCACAAAAAAATATTCAAAGCTCGTTAGGCGGCTTTGATATTTTTTCGCCCCGCGACCGTAATTCCACCTTCGAGCCTCAAACGATAGGCAAAAGACAACG
>NZ_FQUU01000017.1 GCF_900129295.1 Flavisolibacter ginsengisoli DSM 18119 | reverse complement strand
CCTGCAGCCGGCAGCTATGCCATCAATTTAAGAGTTGCTACACCCAATACAGGTGCGCAGTTCCAGATAAAGAATAGCGGAGGTGCTGTCCTTGCCACTGTGAATGTACCCACTACAGGTGGATGGCAATCATGGCAAACTATTTCAACAAATATCAATCTGGTAGCTGGCACACAAACCATCAGGCTGCAGTCAACAACCGGTGCCGGATGGAATATCAACTGGCTGGAAGTAGCAGGTGGAACATTTGTAACGGCCCGAAGGGCTGCCAATGTGATGGTTGAGGAATTGGCAACATCCTCGGTAGCTGTTTTCCCTAACCCCGTTCAGGATGCATTCACATTATCTCTCGATCAAAATTTCAAAGGAAACATAAAACTGAGAGTAGTGAATTCTTCTGGTGCCGTAGTGCGGGAATACAGGCTGCAAAAAACACAATTGCGCAGCCAGGATAGAATCTCCCTGGGCAATCTTACACCTGGTATCTATATTCTAAATATTAGTACCATGCAGGGAACAATTTCTAAACAGGTCATCAAACAATAAACTGATCGCAGGATCAACAAAAAAGGCCGGGCAACCGGCCTTTTTTTTATGTGATAAGCTTAGTACAATGTTCAATGAAATCAGGGGCTTTCCATAAATAATTAAACGCTTCAAGTAAAGCCTCATTTATAACATTTCCCTAATTGAGGTCAGTTTACCTCCATCTGTCTATGGCAACATAAAATTCCACTTAATAAAATTAAAATCAGCCTTCATGCAAGCCGGCCTTTATTGTTAAAACTGGTACACTTTTTTTTATACATAGTATATGAAGGCCCTATTGATCTGTATGGTGTTAATTACCTTAAGTGTATCTGTAAGTAATACACAACGCTCCATGACTCCATTAGATCCGCAGAATAAATTATTCATAATAACCCTCGACGGTTTTCGCTGGCAGGAGCTTTTCAATGGTGCTGATTCAGCTCTTCTGAATGACAAAGAAACAACGCCACTTAACTCAACTATCAAAGCATTATACTGGGATCGTGATCCAATAGAAAGAAGGAAAAAACTGATGCCTTTTACCTGGAATGTCATTGCCAAAGATGGCCAGCTTTACGGCAACAGGAAATTTCAAAACAAAGTCAATGTTTCCAATCCATATGCTCTTTCTTATCCCGGGTATAGCGAGCTTCTAACAGGCTCTGTTGACCTAACCATAAATAGTAATTCAAAAACAAAAAATACCAATAGCAATATTCTTGAACTATTGAATGGATCACCAGCTTATAAAGGAAAAGTAGCAGCTTTTACCTCGTGGGATGTATTCCCTTATATTCTCAATGAACAAAAAAGCAGCTTTGTAATCAATAGCGGGTTTGAAAATGTAAAATCTAAAGAGCCCTCCATAGCACAAAAATTATTGAACACTCTACAATCAGATGTCATTGCAGAAAAAACCGCTACCCGCTATGATGAATTGACCTACATAGCCAGCAAAGAATACATTCAGAATAACAAGCCATCCGTTGTATTCCTCAGCTTTAGCGGTACTGACAATGCAGGTCATGAGAACAGGTATGATCAATACCTCGAGCAGGCCAATAATGCTGACCGCATGATAGGAGAATTGTGGCGAATGGTTCAGTCTATGCCTGAGTATGCCGGAAAAACCACCTTCATGATAACCACTGATCATGGAAGAGGTAATCTACCCTCCAATTGGGGGCGTCATGGATTATTTGTGCCAGGCTCAGGACAAACCTGGTTTGCTTTATTAGGACATAATGTGGTACCATCAGGAGAAATGAAAACAGAAAACCAGGTCTATCAAAAATCATTAAAAGACCTGATGACCCAGCTTTTGACAAGAAAATAGCTGTGTTTGCTTTGCCCGATTTTACTGTTTAGACTGCTTCTTACGGCATAGTTTTTTCCATTATAATTATACATCACACCAGATATTTCTTCATTTAAAACCTTGACTTATGCGAAAAGATAAAAATGAACCTGCTCCCAAAAAAGGAGTGAATGCTATTCAGAAAGGTGAAAAGGGAAGGCATAAAGAATTTGAAACGCCAAGTCAGCAAAGAAACAGGGATGGGCTTGGTAGAGAACAAAATGGCTCTGATGGCAATGAAAAAATTACCTCTACTAATCATTAATAATAATTAAATAAGAACAAATATGAAAGACAATAAAAAAACACATGTGCATGACAGTGAGAGCCTGGAAAGTTCAGGTGCTAAAGCAAATGAAAGACAAAATACCACCTCTGCAGGAGGCACGGCAGATATGGATCATCGTTCAACAACTGATGCCAGTGGAAACAGGGGTTCTCAACCACGTGGTTCCGGGGTCACAACCAAAAGAACAGTTACAGGTAGTGATTTCGATGGACAGGTGTCAGACCAGTAGCAAACACTACAATATTGGTTGTTGACGAAGTTCTACATTACCAATACTGCTCAGTGTTAACTTTTAAAGTATTGAAGAAATATAACAGGCAGGAGTTAAACACAAGGCAGGCATATAATTTTTATAGATAAAAACGGTTCTCAATTTTTTGACTTTTAAAACAACAGTTATGGCAGAAAACAGAAATCAAAATCAAGATCAGAATTCCAACTCAAACATGGGAAATCAATCACAAAGTGGTTCTCAATCAGGTATGGGTGGATCTCAGCGCGGATCAGGTAATTTGAGTGGACAAAGCCAGAACACAAGTGGTTCTCAATCAGGTTCTGACAGCTCTCAATCTGGTATGGGATCTAAAAGTGGATCTCAATCAGGTACTGGCGGATCACAATCCGGTACTGAGCGTGGATCTGGTGGATTAGGAAATCAAAGTCAAGGTACCAGTGGTTCACAAAGTGGATCAATGGGCGGCTCTAACAAGGGATCTGGATTACAAGGTGGTGACCAGGGCCGTGGTGGAAGCACAGGAACCGGAAATACTGATCGCAGCAGCGGAAGCGACAGTGGTTCCCGCAGCGGACAAGGTGGTATGTAATCCACTTGTTCAAAGCAAATGATTCTTGCTAGAATTTAAATCATTAAGCCCTTTTAAGGGCTTAATGATTTTATAGACTATAAAAACAAAAACTTTTTTATGAAGGCAGATAACAAACCCAGGCAGGATAGGCCGGAGTCTTACCCTAAACCAACAGAAACGGATTCTCAATTAAAGAACCAGCCAGAATACATCGACCAGCAACCGAATGATTTTTCGGACAAATCGGTTAGCGATATACCCAATTCCTATGCCCCACGCCAAAGCGATGATCCCGGCAGGGAACTAAAGGATGATGAATAATTAAAGACTTATTTATTCCAGTCTAATTTATACCAACTACCTATCAACTACCTATCAACAGTATAGCTACGGTATAGATACTGCGTGGTGATCACGCAGTATCTATACTGTTAGTAGGGCTTTGGTTGGGAGGAGCCAGGCAGAAAGAAGGTAGAAGGTAGAAGGTTGAATAATGTTCAATAAGCTATGCTCAATGTTCAATGCTCAAGGAAGGGTAAAGCAACAAAAGTGCGCAAAGGATCAAATGATTGCACAGCATTCGGGAGAATGTAAGAGGCCTTTTTAAGGAGCCTTCCTTACAAACTTTCCAACCTGTTAACCTGTCAACTCCAGACCCAAACGTTCCCAAAAGTGCCAATTCGTGCCATTTTGTGCCCATTCGTTCCCAAACGTGCCCAAACGGGAAAGTGACTATTTGTGCTGGTGTAGTTTTACAGTAAATAAAATCCAATATCATTATGGCAAAGCAAATAAGTCATGTAACTGCAACAGGTACAGTGTGTGAGACATCAACTTTTATAAGGATGTGGACTGGGGTTTCCTTGTAAGAATGCTGCCCGGAGTGGACTCTAAGCGCTTCTGGAAGGATCCTGCCTTTGAAGGCAGCAGGAGAAGTTCAGAAAGATTTGCAGCGGGTAATATCATGTCATCTATTATCTACCGGTTTGTGCCCCTTAAAAGAAGATATTCAAGGCTGTTTACTCAAGTTAGAAGAATAGCCATTGCTTTTTTAAAGCAGGGAAGTGAGAAAGGGGAAGTGTTTTCAGCCTTGTTCTCCTTTCTTACGGAACAAAAGCGTATTTCCCTTACCCGGGAGCAGTTTGAATTACTCCTGTCTTCCTTTGAAGAGGAATTAAAGGCAAGGCTTAAAGAACAAAGGCCTGAAAAGGAAAAGAAGATGAAGAACAAGCTGGATATCCAGGTTTCTGCACCACTTAGTGAAGAGGATATAGAATACTTTAAGTTGTATATGGATGATATAGAATGGACCATAAGGTTTGAAGGCGAGTTTCCGGAAGATTACAGGATCCCGCTGTTTCTCCTTAAGCATGCTGCTTAAGGAAGTTTTTGTAGTTTGTAGTGTGTAGTTTGTAGTTTCTTAGGTGTAGATGCGTATTCCTATAACAGTCAGTATTTAGGTTGAAGAATTGATTGCAAATAGAATTGACTGAGTATCGCCAAGTACGCAAAGGAGAACCCACACAAAGAAAACGCAAAGGGCTTCGCCGGTTTTGTATACTAACTGAATAGTACATGCGCACCCGCCACTTAAGTTTTTGAATTTTGACTTTTGACTTTTGACTTTTTATCACACTCTTCCGATCATCATCTTGGTATAGATCTTCATTGCATTGATCAACATGGAAGCATCAGTGTGCATTTTAAGGGCTTCACATATTTGAAGATGCGTACTTTTCTTATCCCTGGTCTTATGCCAGATAAGGTTGGCTATGCTGAGTGCATAATGGGCATAATGTTTACTGGCGGCTTTATACACCATCTTTCTCTGTTGTACCGGAACAAAGTTTTGAATGGTATTGATCACCCAGCGTATGTCGCGGATATTATTAGCATTGCCAAATGATGCACTTGAAATAGAGTCGGTATGCATCCTGTATTCTGCAAGGATCTCAGGTGAATAGGCTACTTTATAATGAGCGGCTATGCGTGCCCACATCTCCCAGTCCTCGCCATAGTTTACACCATAATAGCCGCCGATATTTTCATACACCTCCCGCTTCACAGTGATAGTGCAGAATTGCAGCCGTTGCTTACTGGCTATCTTCAGCAGCCAGTTGTCCAGCACTCCATCATGATCCATTTCCAGCGTATGGGTCCATAACAGCCTTCCGGATTCGTCGATGGTATCGTAACGACAAAATGCGGCACCGATGCCAGGGTATTGTTGAAACAAAGAACCTATTTTATCATAGTAACCCTGTTTTACGCGATCATCTCCATGTAGTATATGCACCAGGTGGCCTTCGGAGAGATTGATACAGGTCTCAAAATTCTTCAGGCTTCCCACATTCTGCGGCTGCCGGTAATAGGATATTCTCCCTTTGCCCATCTCATTTACCAGGGCTTCTATATCTGCATCAGTACTTGCATCATCTACTACCATTATTTGCATATGCTCAGGTCCTGGATCCTGTATCAGAATACTTTCAAGGGTTTGGGGAAGCAGGTGTGCACAATTGTATGCCGGGATCATAACGGACCATGTAGGGCGTCCGGGGACATTAGGGTAGGGTTTTATGATGGGTGGCGACTTCATTTTATCTCAGGCAGTAGCGACCACAAGATTAGAAAAAATAATTAAGGAATTATAATATATGTTTTTGACTTTAATGAAGCATTCTCAAATCAGCCATACAGCCTTAGGTAATACAAGGGAATTTGCCTTTAACAAGTATATTGTATACAGGATGCCCGCATTGAAATATATTAAACAACTGGATAGCATACGAGCCATTGCGGTAATCCTGGTACTGGTGTGGCATTGGTTACCTAAAGAAAGTTATTTCAATGTTGTCCGTACAGGCCCCTTTGGTGTTACTGTTTTTTTTGTGCTTAGTGGTTTTCTTATTACCCGCATATTACTGGATAACCGGGATGAGGCTGAAGAGTACAATCATTCTCTTGGCACAGTGATCAGGAGCTTTTATATCCGCAGGGTATTAAGAATTTTCCCGGCCTATTATTTCACGCTTTTGCTGGTTATTGTATTGCATGACCATTTGCATCTTCCACTTTTACAAGGGGAACTATTTGCCAACCTAACCTATACATCTAACTTTTATGTATTCAATATAAAGACATGGCCCACGCTTACACCACATTTTTGGTCGCTTGCCGTGGAAGAACAATTTTACCTCGTTTGGCCACTGGCCATTTTATTTTTACCTAAAAGGCTTCTTCCTTTTTTAATTATCATTTTCATTGGCGCGGGCATCTTCAGCCAATTCATGGCCAGTGATCCTGAATTCAGTTATGTATTGCCGCAAACCTGCCTGGATGCATTGGGTATGGGCGGCCTGTTAGCCTGGATAGTTGTTACGAAACCTGGACATTTAAAAAAGGCTTACCTGGTTCTAAACATAGCCGCTACATTAGGACTGTTGGTCATGATACTGGATTGGTGCGGCCTGGAGTTTTATCATCAATGGAGAATATTATATTCCATTTTTGGCAGCTGGATCATCTGCTATATATTGGTGCACCAGCCAAAACGAAATATTATACTATCGGCACTCAACAATTCAGTATTGATAGCTATTGGCAGGGTGAGCTATGGAATTTATCTATACCATGTACTGTTCTTTTATTTGTTCTATTACAGAACAATAAATGTATTTTATCATTACCTACCATTTGTACCTGAAAACTATTTTCCCTATCTATTTTTCCTGGTTCATTTTTGGGTGTTGTATTTTTTATGCAAGCTATCCTGGTATATACTGGAAAAGCCTGTCCTTGACCTGAAGCGTTACTTTGTCTATAATGAGAAATACGCTTCTGATAAAAAACAGGATAAAAGATCCATACCTACATCTTCATAACATGGAACGGCCAGGAGTTAGCAGAGATTGCCGGAAGTTGATTTCTTTATTAAACAGTATACAGGCATTGATAAGAAAACAATAACTACTGTTTATAAAGAATAACAGATAAGTGTGCTTGTAAAAAAATTATAGGAACAGAAGCCTACCATACAGGACTAACTGTTCCTATAAAACTCATGTTATAGATATCATTTTATCGTATACCTGAAACCTGTGTATATTAATCTCCCACTTAAAGGGCCCCAAACCATGCTGGCGTCAAAGTATTCACCGAAGGGTTCAGAGGCTGATATGATAGCGTTCTTTTGAAAGTAGCCTGTGAGGTTCTCACCTCCAACATAAAAGTCAAACAACTTCTTTTTCCCAATGCTTTTGCTTACCTGTGCATTCATAGTCACATAGGAAGGTGAGCTTTCCGCGAGTTTAAAAGCCTGGGGATTTAATGCTATTGAAGGCAACCGTTTTTGCCCGGTGAAGTTCAGTGTATAATCCAGTTTCCAGCCATCAAGATCGTAGGCCAGGTTAGCAAAGGCCCTGTGCTTAGCCGTAAATGGCTTTTGCAATAACCCGCTGCTATAGGTTGTATTTACATCAAAGTAGCGGTAAGCCAATCGCAATTCCAATTTACTTACAGGGATCATTGACATCTCTGCCTGGAAACTATTGGAATATGATTTACCGGTAAGATTATAAAATCTTACTTCTCTTGCATTCTCCAGGTCAACAACTACCTGGTTGGTAAAATCATTTCGATAGAAATCAACTCCGAACGAAGCATCACGATTGAAGAGGTGAAATTTCTGATCCACACTTATACCCTTATTCCAGGCAACTTCAGGTTGCAGTCCATAAGCCTTTCCTTGTACAGGATTTAAAATATTGATCGTTCTTGCACTTACCAACACGCCCATATTTTCTGCAAAGATGTCTGCTGTCCGCTGCCCTCTGCCAGCGCTGAAACGAAATGTGGTATTACTGAAGGGTGCGTAACGGATATTGAGACGCGGTGTTCCAAACCAGCCATACAGATTATTATGATCTGCTCTTATTCCTGCTACCACATCTAATTTTTCGTTAGGGGCATAGGTGTATTCGGCAAATGCTCCCGGTATAACTTCTTTCCTGTCATAGGATGTTGACTGCAACTGCTCCTTATACAGGTCATATAAAAAACTAAGTCCTGTTTTAAACTTATGAACATCAGAGTGAATACGGGACTGGAATATCAGGTTGGAATATATATTCTTCTGCCTTGCATCGTATTGTGTTAACCCGAAATAAGCATCCTGCCTGTGATCAAAAGCAGATAATTGCAATCCTATGCTTTTATGCATCTTATCCGGAAAAACATAACCAATCTTTCCAAAGGCCTCGTATCGGTTGGTCTTTATTCCCAGGCCGTAACTATGGGTTGACAATTTATCCTTTGAAGATTCAAAATCCAGTTCACCTCCTGTTTTATCGTCTACCAGGGCTTTGACACCAAACTGCGCCATCAAGCCATTTTCACCAATAAACTGCCAACGGTGCACTCCATTAAACTGGTTTCCTGTGGGAAGGTCTTTGAACCCATCCTTATTAAAGTCCTGCTTACTGTTAAGAAAATCATCATGCAACAGGAAACCGGTTGACCATTTGTTATTCAGTTTATGGAACCAATTGAGGTTGACATCAGTTTTACCCATAGTGTTTACATAGCCATTGAGGTATAGTTTTTCACTATTCTGGGGCTTTCTTAATTCAACGTTGATCTGCCCGGCTATGCTTTCAAATCCATTGACAACAGAGCCTGTGCCTTTTATCAATTGTATTGATTCCACCCATGGGCCGGCAATACTGTTTAAACCTAAAGGAGTAGCTATTCCTCTTGGACCTGGTAAGTTTTCAACTGTAAGTTGTGTATATATCCCTGCAAGCCCCAACAGTTGTATTTGTTTTGAACCTGTTGCGGCATCGCTATAGGAAACATCAACAGAGGGATTGGTTTCAAAGCTTTCGCTGAGATTGCAGCAGGCTGCTTTCAACAACTCTTTTTTAGTAATGATAGCTGTGCGAAAAGGATTGTACCCATCAATATAACTCGTACGCTGCCGGGCCGTAACAATAACATTGGAAAGGTTTTCTTTTTTATTTAGGCTTACCTGGATGT
Organism: Flavisolibacter ginsengisoli DSM 18119; assembly: GCF_900129295.1. Taxonomy (GTDB): domain Bacteria; phylum Bacteroidota; class Bacteroidia; order Chitinophagales; family Chitinophagaceae; genus Flavisolibacter; species Flavisolibacter ginsengisoli. The sequence continues at coordinate 86,541 of NZ_FQUU01000017.1, read as the reverse complement.
CATTTAGCTCTCCAACAGTAACCGTATCTGTTTTAAATCCTGCATAGCTGATCACCAGGTGTTGAGCTTCAGCCGGGCGTTTGAGCATAAACTCGCCATGAGGATTACTAATGGTGGTTCCATTGGTACCGGCCCATGTAAGGGTAGCTCCGGCCAAAGGATTTACCTGCCCATTTGCATTTTCTACCACTATCCCCCTTAGGACGCTTTGATCAGAACTATCTACAACTGCAATGGCTGCATCACTCGTCATCTCCCGGTAATGGCAACATTCGGGAAGGGCATTATAAGTCTCGTCCTTTGCTTTTTTCAATTCGGTGTCATGCCCGGCAGCAGCAATCTTATCCTGTATCTGCTCCATGCTTACAATGGCGGGATCATAGGAAAGAGATAATTGATGCGTTGAGACATCCCAAACCGCTGACTGAACGCCCTTTAATTTCAATGCTTTTTCAATGCGGTGTTTACATTGCACACAAACACCATCAACATGGATGTTTGCCTTAGTAGAGATGGCATCTTGTGAGAAGCCTAAAAGATGGAACACTAATAGAAGTAATACTAAAGAAATACGTTTATAGATTAACATTTTGGTATTTTTTGGATCAACAATAATTACGCTTAGCAATAATGCCTAGTAATCATTATCAGATCCTGAATACCCTATTCAATAAAAAAAGTGATTGGGATTGTAAAGGCGGTGATTTAAATACCTGGGGCGTAAATTGAAGTTCAGGAGCATTTAAACTTAAACCTGGTTCAATGTGATGCCATAAAGTGAAAGTGGCAGGATTTAAGATCTTATAAACAAGCCTGTAATTATCCTGATCGGATTTGCTCTTTGAATTGATGTTCTTTGTTTCGCAGCAGGGCTTTGAACCCATTTTATGCTTATTGCCACAGCCCGGATCCTGTACCGGCGCTAATTCTACCGATTTAAGCTTGCCACAGCAATAATGCAACTGGAGAGTCATCCCTGTAGAGGAAAGACCGTAAACCAACAGGAGCACTATGACAAGGACCTTTTTCATTAAAACGTAAAGTTATACTGTATGATCAATGTTATACAATGACCGTGGTCAGGAACAAGACAAAGTTAATGACGGTAACCGTTCTTTGGCTTTCAAAGCAGGCTTTCCTGCATTTATAACATTTCCTTACGCACTTATACCTTCAGACAAGGTATTCAACATTACACCATCTGGGGCATTTCCTTTTACATAAATTACAACGATAGCAGTACTGACTGGATCTGCTTATCCTTTTCCCATACGCAAAACAATTGGTTGCCATTGATAGCTTTCAATTGTGGCAGGGAGCCTTTACCTATATTTTTTTTAGAGCCTCCTGGCAATGTAAGGATGATGTCGCCATTTTGTGTCCAGGCATAGATGGGTGTATCGTTCATAATTTCCAGAGTACAGTTACGCCCCTCACCTAATGATTGTTCTGCTCCTCCAGGAGTGGCAGTATAGATGATAGATTCTCTTCGCCAAACAGTATGAACCAGCCCTGACTGGCTAACTGCAAGACCACCGCCATCCATGGGACAACCAGAAAGCTTCCAGCTTCCCTGTCCTAATTTAGAAGCACCCTGGAAGGTTTTACCACCATTTGTTGATGTTGCAATATACAGATCGCGGTTTCCATTCAGCCAGTTGCGAAACATTACAAATACTTTATTTGATTTCACTATGGTTGAGGGTTTACAACATTCACATACTGACTTATCAGGTGAAGCATATACAAGCAGGTTTTTACTCCAGGTTTTACCGCCATCAGCGGACCGTATACCCAGTAGTTTCTGTCCTTTCGGCTCATTTACGCTAAGCCAGGTAGCAAAAACATTGTTTCCATCGGCACCCAATGCCATTAGTCCTTCTTTAGCAGATGCTGGTACCTCGTTAAGTATAACAGGTTTTGTCCATTGGCCTTTTGCTAACTTATTGAAAGCATAGATATTCCCTTCCTTTGTGCAAGCCGTTATGACCAGGCCACGTGAAGACAATGCTACCTGAGGTCCCCGCATGGCAAAAGAAAAAAGTCCTGGCAACACAGATACCAATGAAGGTGATGTAAATGTTTTCCCATCTTTACTAGACACATACATAATGCTGTCACCGGCTCCGTATACAATATGAATTAGATTGGCCCTGTCTTTTACAACTGAGGGCACCTGCCCCTTTGCAATGGTGATGATTGGTTCACCGGATGCCTGTGCCGGAAGACAATTATGAATAAGCATAAAAGCCAGTAGAATAGTAAGTGTTTTCATATTTAGAGCATTAATAGGTCTTGTCAAAGGTTTGTGTTTGCAATGCGGAACCAAGCATACAAAGCTAATAGATTGCTTGATAACACTGCCTCAACTACTGTTTTAAAATAGTATAGAAGTATTGTTCCAGCTATCAATTGACCTTCAATTTTAACAGGCGGGCTTCATCCAGATCCAGTTCATTTTGAAGTTCGAGGAATAGGTCGTGATCGAGTTCTTCATCCTGCCTGAGTTCATGAAGCTTTTTGCGTTTGGCTTTAACTGCTTCCACCATCAGCCACCTGGAGATCTTCCTTTGTTCAATCTCATCATCCGTATTGAATTTGCTGTATTGCTTTATGGTTCTTGCATAAATATCCTTTACATGTTGGGCTGCCTCTGTATCGATATTTTCCCTGGTAATCAAATTTTCGATATGCTCCAGGGCGGCCTGGGACAGCGCCGCCAGGATGAAATTAGCTTCTTTTTTAGTAGTGATATAAGGAGTAAAATCAAGCTTTCGGATGATCCAGGGCAGTGTCAATCCCTGGAACACAAGCGTAAAGATGATCACACAAAAAACAAGAAACAGGATCAGGTTTCTTTGAGGGAAAGGGCTGCCATTTTGCAGGTACAGAGGAATGGAAAATGCTGCTGCCACAGATACAAAACCGCGTATGCCAGCATAGGCCACTACAAAATCATGTTTACGGGAAGGGAATACTGGTTCCAGCTTCAACATCGCCCTTATTTTGCCAGTAAGAAAATTCATTATAAACACAAAGGAAAACCTAATGAAAATAGCTGCTGCACTGATGATGCCTCCCATCTTTACCAGGTAAATAATAGACTGGTCTTTGATACCTGAAGCAATAAAAGGAAGTTGCAAACCAATAAGTATAAATATGAGCCCTTGCAACATGACAACAGTAAAATTCCATACTGCAATGGATTGCAGGCGCATTTTAGCGCTGTGCACTTTTGCTTGTTTGTTGCCAACAAAAAGCCCTGCAGCAACGACACTCAATACTCCACTAAAATGGAATTCTTCTGCAAGAACATACGACCCATAGGCGGTGATAAAGGTCAGGGCGGTTTCAATAGCCGTATCCATCTTCCATCGTTTATGCATCACTAATGACAGGAAGCCTACCAGGCAACCTATGCCTACACCACCGGCAGAAGCCATAAAAAACTGGCCAATGGCTCCTGTAAGAGAAAAGGACCCAATGAAGATGGAAATGAGGGTAAACTGAAAAGTGATCAGCGCACTGGCATCATTCACCAGGCTTTCGCCCTCCAATATGGCCACTATTCTTTTAGGTATCTTAATATTTTTAAAAACTGAAGTGGCAGCCACAGCATCGGGCGGAGATATGATTGCACCCAAAAGAAACCCCATACCAAGGGTAAATCCCGGAAGCATTGCATGCGCTACAAAGCCGATGGCAAGAGTAGTGACAATGACCAACCCAATGGCAAGGGTGGATATGGGTTCGATATTTCTTTTAAAATCAACCCAATTGGTATTCCATGCAGCAGAATATAAAATGGGTGGTAGAAAAACAAGCAGGACGATGGAAGGATCAAGGAACAATTTGGGAAAGCCCGGTATCAGACTAAGGAGCAATCCTGTAACCGTTAACAATACGGGGAAAATAATATTAAGCCTCCTGGCAAAAATGGAACAGGCAACAATTAATAATATAAGCAGGATCAACGTTTCTATTGACTGCATGCCTTTCCTTATTTTTTAGCCATTAATTTACCCGCTTCAATGCACCAGAGTAATTCATCAACAAATGTTTTAGCTCTTTTGTTCACCCCTTCTGCATCATTTGGTGTACCATTTTCATCATAAACTTCCTGCACCTTTGGCCCCGGGTACATGGCAGGTACCACCCAGGCTCCTATCTTCCATAAAGAAAAAACAAGAGAAGTCATGACCTGTGTACCACCAAATTGTCCATTGGAAGCCGTAGCTATGGCAATTGGCTTTCTTTTCCATTCCGGATATAAAAGGTCTATTACATTCTTAAGGCTGGCAGGATAACCACCATTATATTCAGGTGTCACTAAGATCACTCCATCTGCCTTAGTGATCCTTTGTGCAAAGTCAAGTATTTCAGGTGAAGGATCTTTCATCATGCGCAATCTTTCATCAAACACTGGAAAGTTGTATAAATACAGATCCAACATATCGACAGTTGCCAGGGCATTTTGCTGCAAATAGTTCTGAAAGAATAAGGCAACCCGGTGACTGTTCCTTCCAATGCGAACACTCGATGAAATGATGGCTATGTTATGCATGGCTGAATAATTTTTTACAAGTGAACATGAGCACTATTTACACAGCAAACCCCTGGATATTATCAAAAGATAACTCTTTAAATTAAAGTTCTGATCATTGGGTCACAGGTTCATTTTCCTCCTTTCGCGGACGGAATATCAGCCTTAAGGTAGGATCATTGGTTATAAAGGACCAGAACCAGTTGAAAGCAAGCCATACTTTATTACGGAAACCTGCAATTGGCATGATATGGATAAATAACCATACGACCCAGGCGAAGAATCCTTTGAAAAAGAGCTTGGGAAGATCAGCCACTGCCTTATATTTCGCAATGATGGCCATGCTTCCCTTGTCATTATATACAAAAGGTTTTGGGGTTTTACCCTCATTGATCTTCTTAATATTTTCAGCAAATAGTGTTCCCTGCTGAATGGCCACCTGTGCAAGCTGGGGGTGGCCGTTAGGGAAAGCTTTATCAGTTGTTTGCAGGCAAATATCTCCTAATGCAAAAATATTATTGCTTCCCTTCATACTGTTGAACTCATCTACCATGATCCTCCTTCCTTTACCTATCACTTCAGCAGGCAGGCCTGGCACCTGCCGGCCGGTAACCCCCGAAGCCCAGATCAAGACAGTAGTTTCAATGGTTTGGCCATCGGCAAGGATTACTTTTTCGTCTACATAATCTTTTACCGCAGTATTCAGGATAATATGAACACCAAGATCACTTAAAACCTTTGCTGCTTCTTCCTGTGATTTTTTGCTCATAGGCCCCAGCAGAACAGGCCCTGCATCTACCACATATATATGTTGCTGAAGATCTTTTATTTCCGGATATTCTTTCCGCCCGATATTATGACCCATTTCTGCCAGCATTCCGGCGATCTCAACACCAGTAGGTCCGCCCCCGGCAATTACTATATTAAGGTGCTTTTCTCTTTCTGCCTGGCTGGTTGACCTGACAGCATTTTCCATATTTAATAATATGTGATTGCGCAGGTTTAATGCATCATCAATTGACTTCATAGGCAGACCATATTCTTTCACATGCTGCATTCCAAAATAATTGGTTTCCGTACCTACTGCCAATACCAGGTAATCATAATTAAGAGTGCCCGTATCCGTTTCAATAGTATTGGACTCAGGATTCACTTTTTGCAGGGAGCCCATATGAAATCTTAGATTTTCCTTTTCCTGGAACATGCGCCTGAAAGGGTAACTGATATTGGAAGGCTCGATAAATCCGGTTGCCACCTGGTATAAAAGGGGAGGGAAAAAATGGTAATTGTTTTTATCTACCAGGGTTACATGAAAATTATCATTCTCGGTCAATCGCTTGATGAGATTTATACCCGCAAATCCACCTCCTACAATAACTATCTTTTTATATTCTTTAGTCATATCAACAACTTTAATCTGTAAATAATTCCTTATGCTATAAAGTATACCACAACCTGATCTCTGTACTTATACAAAAATCAATCCTCTAACACCCCAAACCTTCCTTCTGCATAATCCTTCTCTGCCTGTTGCACTTCTTCAACCGTATTCATAACTATATTACCTTTTGCTGCTACTGGTTCTTCTATAGGCTCGCCAGACAGGTAAACTAACTTTGCATCTGTCGAAGCTTTTATATTGATAACATCACCGGCTTTATTAAATACTACAAGGTGTTGGGACTGCACTTCCTGTTCGTTGATCCATAATACTCCATCTAAAACGTACAGCAAAGTCCAGTACCCTTCAATTGCCGTTATGCTAAAAGTGGAATCTTTATCAACAGTGCCAAAAGCTGCTATAACAGGTGTATAAGAATAAAGAGGTCCCTGTACGGTGTCATATTTCCCGCATGCAAGGTGGAGATCAACACCATTTTCGCTGATCATAAGCGGCATTTCACCAGGCCCGGCCTGCCTGTACCATGCAGGCTCACCTTTATATTGTGTAGGAACATTAACCCATAATTGTACGAATTCGTAAGTGCCACCATGAGCCAGGAATTCCTTTGAAGGTCCTTCACTATGTAACAGGCCCTTGCCTGCAAACATCCATTGCACTTCGCCTGCGTTTAAATACCCTTCGTTTCCCAGCGAATCCTTATGGTATCCTTCACCCTGAAACTGGAAGGTGACGGGTGCAAATCCTCTATGAGGATGGGGATGTATCCGTTCAGGTGGTGAACCTGGAGGATATGTCTTTGGTGGTAAATGATGCAACACTATAAAGGGACTGGCGAAACGGAAATCCTTATGAGGAAGGGGCTGTAAAATGGTTTCCTCACCTATGCTCTTCTCCCTGCCTTTTAATATAAAGTCTAACTTTTTATCCATGATCTTTCATTATGGGAAATCATAAAACCACATGGTTTGTGCCTATTCATTCCAGAGATCGGCATACTCATCCGGGTGACGTTTGAACTGGGCATGAACATAAGGACAAAGAGGAATCACTTTTAACTTGTGGCTACGGGAGTAGCTTACCATTTCTGATAACAACTTTTTTGCAACCCCTTTCCCCTCAGCTTCAGGGATAACCCCGGTATGAAACACGGTAAGGTTTGTGGGCGAGACCTCTATTTCCATTTCCCCTATTTGTTTTCCATTGTCAGAAACCACAAATGCTCCATGGCCTTTATCATTCAACTTTAATTCCACGCCATCCATAACAATCTTATTATGCTGATAAAGTTACAACATCAATAGGGAGCATTGCATTAGTGTACCGAAGGATTTCCCAAATTAGGAAAGCTTACTTCATTTAACAGTGAGCTTATTGCAATTGACCGGGCAAATAAATATCGAATCGGGCACCTTCATTTTCTTTGCCATAGGCTTTTATGATGCCATGATGATTCTGCACGATTCGTTTACAAATGGCAAGGCCTATACCAGTGCCTTTATAGGAAGAATTATTATTCAGCCTTTGAAATATTTCAAAGATCTTATCTGCATATTCAGGTTCAAAGCCAAGACCATTATCCTGCACGGTTATCTTATGATAAAGTATTGTTGGCTCAGCTTCTTTGGCATCTATTGTATCACCTTTTACCTGTTCGCTAAAAATATTGATAACGCATTTGCGATGAGGAGATTTATACTTAATTGAATTATTGATCAGGTTGTCTATTAACTGCTTGAACTGGAAGGGGATAACTTTTGCAACCGGCAATACCTCCAAATGAATGCTTACCTCATTCTGCTCGATCAGGTCTTTTTGCGTAAGAATGATCTCTTCTACTATCTCTGTCAGATCTGTATTCTCAAATGTATCATCCTGCGAATTGGCCCTTGAATAGGCAAGCAGATCATCGATTAACAAAGTCATTCTTTTAACTGATAGCAGTGATCTGTTCAAATATTCCTTTGATCTTTCATCAAGTTGGTTATTCGCATTATCAACCACATAATTGTTGTAAAAACTTATCTTTCTCAAAGGTTCTTTCATATCGTGTGAGGCAGCATACGCAAACTGTTCCAACTCTTTATTTTGAAACTCCAGTTGCGTGGCGTAGTCTCTCAATTTATCTTCAGCTATCTTCCGCTCAGTGAGGTCACGTGTTACTTTTGAGAAGCCAATTATATTATTTTCTGCATCATGTAGGGCTGTGATTACAATGCTACCCCAAAAAAGAGAACCATCTTTTCTTCTACGCCATCCTTCATGCACGGCTTTTCCATAATCCCTGGCACGTTGCAGCAACCTATCAGGAAGCTTAGCTTCGCGATCCACATCCCTGTAAAAGATACTGAAGTTGCTACCTATTATATCCTGTTCTGAATACCCTTTTATTTTTTCAGCTCCCTTGTTCCAGTTTTGTATGATCCCGTTCTTATCAAGAAGTACTATGGCATAATCCTCCACCTCCTCGATCATCTTATGGTACCTTTCTTCGCTCTTCTTTAATTCTTCATTCTTTTTAAATAATTCACTGGTTCTTTCCTCCACTTTTTTCTCTAACAATAAAGTGATCTGGCGAAGCTGGTGCTCACTTTCCTTTAGAGCATCTTCAGATTGTTTACGGTCAGTTATATCTACCTGTATATTTATTGCACCTATAACCTTGTTCTGCTCATCTAATAATGGCACGGGGTAAACAGCAAGGTGTCTTTTTATTCCATTGCGGGTTAGGATTTCTATTTCTTCCCTCCCTCCTGATCTGCCTTCTTTCAATGCAATAGCCATGGGGCACTGTTCTGCCAGTACTTCCTTCCCTTCTTTAAATATCCTGTAAGGACCACACCATTTATCTTCACCTGGTATTGGCACCTGTCCCCACAATTCTGTGGCAGCCTTATTATAAAAAATTATTCTTCCTTCTGCATCAGTGGTGTATACAGCGATTTGAAGGCTTTCCAACAATTGCCGGTAGCGATATTCACTGGCTTTTAATCCTTCAAAAGCCTTTTTTTGCTCCGTGATATCTATAGTGAAGCACCTGGTGTGTATGAATTTTCCATTTTCACGGTACACATTTGAACTAATGTGTACGGTTTTGATGGATCCATCCTTACATCGGAGCGTGGACTCATACCCTTTAAGTGTTTCATCACAGTTTAATCTTGAAAGAATATCTTTTATTTTATCCGGGTCAGCATGAAATTCTGAAATATGGTGGCCAATATATTCTGCGGCAGTATATCCCAGCATGTCCATTTCTGCTTTGTTGGCCCAGACAATAATCCCATTTGCGTCCACCCAATGAAGCCCGATAGCAGCATTATCAATATAATCACGAAGCTCCAACTTTCTATGCTCTAGTTGTTTTTGAACCTGTTTCTGTGCAGTGATATCATTGATATAAAAAAGAAAACGCTTCTCAGAATTAGCTGCATCTGTTAATTGGTATTGGGAAACAATTATATTTTTTTCAGAGCCATTTTGAGACTTTATACATAGTTCTGTTTCTTCCCGTACTGATTTATCAAAGGTGGTAATGAAGGGTATCTTGTCATGATTTAAAACAGTACCATTTACATCATAAATTATATACCCATCCCAAAGATCTTTAGCGGGTTCTCCATAAAAAGGAGACCTGCCCCACAATTCCGCAGCTTTCTTATTGAAATATAATATAGCCCCCGAAAGATCGGTGTAATATACCGCTATAGGTAGATGTTCCAGTAGCTTTAGATCACTTGGGGACCCTGGTGAATGGTTTTCTGAAATAGGTACAATATAACTTTTACCAAGCCTTTGGTCTTGTTTCATGTATGGTTCCGAAAAGGGAAATAAAAATAAACAATAATTGAAATATAGAATGTTACTTATTGCATGGGAGTATCAAGCCCGGCTTAAGGATGACCCTGGTTGCTGCAATCTTCCGATAAATTATACAGGTTTACCTGTTGATCTATGTTAAACCGGCAAATACACCTTAAATGTGGCCCCTTCCCCTGGACGGCCTTCTGCTTCTATCTTTCCATTGTGGTTTTCAGCCACTTTCTTAACTATAGATAGCCCTACCCCGGTGCCCCTGTATTCTGCATTTCCATGCAGTCTTTGGAACATCTGGAAAATTCTTTCAGATTCAGCGGGGTCAAACCCAATTCCATTGTCGGTAACTTCAATTAGATGGTATTTGGTTTCATGTCCATTTTTACTAATGGGTGCCTCATCACCAGGTACAATACTGGCTTGAACAGTGATGAGCGGCGCTACCCCCGGCTTATTATATTTCAGGGCATTTCCAACCAGGTTTTGAAATAGTTGTTGCAACTGCCTTCTGTATCCTTTCACTTTAGGTAGTGCTCCTATGGAAACAATGGCTTTTTTTTCCTGGATATCCAGTTCAAGATCCTCGAGCACCTTATTCATTTTTTGCTCAAGGTCCACCTCCTCCATTTCAACGGGCCTCTGGCTAATATGGGAATATAATAAAAGATCATCTATCAATGCTCCCATACGCTCACTGGCATTATCTATGCGCCTGAATGTTTGCTTTTCCTCTTCGGTGATACGTTCGGTTAACTGGTCTTTTAAACGGTCGGTAAAAAACCTGATCTTCCTGATAGGCTCTTTCAGATCATGGGAGGCAGCATGTGCAAACTCCTCCAGGTTTTCATTAGAGCGCAGTAATTCCCTGTTTTTATTTTCCAATTCCAGTGTCCTTTGCCTCACTTCCCTGTACAACTCTTCTTCATACTCTTTTTGACTGGTGATATCCTGCACCACTCCGAAGATCTTCGATATTTCCAGGGATTGATTCTGATAGGTCATTCCCCTGCTTCTTACCCATCTAACCTTATTATCATGTAACAACACCCTGAACTCGTACTCAAATAAATTATTGGAATCAGTTTTGTCAAGTACCATGCGCCTGTCCGGAACGTCATCGGGATGAATAACTGAAAGGTATTGATCGAGTGTTAATTCCCCTTTAAGTCCTAACAATGCATTGCACCGATCATCTGCGGTAACTTCTTTTGTGCTAAGGTCTATTTCAAAAAGACCCATTTCCCCTAAATCAATAGCCAGCTTAGTCCTTTCCTTTTCTTCCTGAAGTTTATTCATAGATAAAACTTCCTTAGTCACATCAATAGCCATGTGATGTATGCCATAGATCTCCCCTTCCTTGTTACGCAATGGTTTATAAGTAAAGTCAAAGTAAAAAGTTTGCAGTTTACCATTAACCACCAATTCAGCTTTTTGCTTTATTCCGCGATATATTTTTCCTGTAGCAAATACTTCCTCCAATAATCCGGGGAATGGCTGGTTTTCCAGTTCAGGGAGAGCTTCCCTGAATGTTTTGCCAATTACTGAAGCATCCTTGCCCCAGTACTGAATCATTATATCATTGACATACTGAATATGTATCTCCGGGCCTGTATATAAAGCTGTGGCAACTGTTGATTCCTCTATCAATGCTTTATACCTGAATTCATTTTCTTTGATCTTATTTCTTGCATCTACCTGTTCAGTTACATTATGTGCTACACAAAAAATACTTCCGGGAGCATCAGCGGTTCCATCATGGAAATAAGGTTTAAAAATAAGGTCAAAATAGCGTAGCTCACGTACTTCGTTGATCAACAAACTGGCAGGAAATGAGAAAATATAATAGGGCTTACCCAAGGTTCTAACCTGGTCTAAAATATTTATCAAACCTTGTTCTTTTGCTTCCGGCAAGACCTCAAGAATAGTTTTTCCTATAATATCCGGCGTCCTGCCGAGGAATTGAAGCATATTCTCATTTGCCAGTTCCACTACATAATTTTCTCCTTTGACTATACAGATGGCGACAGGGGCCTCCATAAAAAGAAAATAACTCTTTTGAATGTAATCCAGGCTTTCTAGTTGGTGTTCCCTGGTTAGCTCTGTATTTTCAGAAAAGGTGATAACAATATATTGAACTACATTATCATTGTTCAAAACAGGTTTGCAGGTCATTTTCCATTGATGCTGTAATGAAAATCCCTTTGTGTCATCTAAAAAATTGCCATTCAGATGGAATTCTCCTGGTTGCTTTGTTTTTATGATTTTTTCAAATGAATCATACAGCAACTTTATTGTGGGCTTGTCAATAGAAAGGAAAAGATCATGAAATTGCTTACCTGCCAATGTATTGGCTTTAATGCCTATTTGCTGTGCCAGTTCATCACTTATTATCGCAAGTGTAAATTCAGGTGCATTCGCTTCTATGATTAGAAACTGTCCCGGCATTTGAGGGAGAATTCCCTGTATTTCTAATGAATCAAGGTTTCCGGGGTTAGAATATTTATCCTGCATAAATCTAAGGGAATTGAAGGTATGCATTATGCCATGATTGGCTTGTTAATAATCTATAAGCACTTGAAAAGTGCAATAAGCTGACAACCTTGTTAATTCATCGGAGTATATAATTCAAGATTAGTTGGACAGATTGAAGACGATGAGTAAATTCACTTTTAAAGCAGTCTGGTATTATACCTGCAAGAATAAAGAATGGTGAAGCCGTTAGCATACTTATTGATCCTGTTATCAGCGTTCACCCCACCGGGTAAAACTGTTATAACCAGGTGGGTCATTATTAACGGTTGTTCCCTGAAAGTTGATGGGAGCACTAATGTCAATAATTTTAGTTGTGCCATATCCAATTATAGTAAGCCTGATACAATATTAGTCAACCGCAATGTGAACCCTGTGCTGCTTAGCGGCAATATTCAATTGGATGTTCAGAATTTTGATTGCCATAATGGGATCATGACAGCAGATCTTCGCAAAACATTAAAAGCTAAAGAGTACCCTAAACTTGTTATCAGGTTCCTGAATATTACCAGGTACCCCGATGCAAATGCCCGGCAATCTATCACAAAGGGTGCAGTGTTTATAGAATTAGCAGGTGTCTCCAAACGTTTTGATGTGGACTATAAAGTAGTATCTGCCGATAATAATTATATCAACCTTGTTGGATCAAGGGTAGTGAACTTTTCAGATTTCAATATAAGTCCTCCCCGAAAATTAGGTGGCATGATCCGCACCAGGAATGAGTTAAGCGTGGAATTTAACCTCAGGATAAAAGTGCTCAATTAAGCAGTAAGATCAGGGATTGATCTTTGCAAAGAGGATACCTGCCACAACAGCCTGGAACAACCCATAGAAAAACCAGCTTAATACCATAACAAGTGTAATGTCCAGTGAGCTGAATGTGATCCACATGACCGGAAGCAATGCTACCAGTGAATAAACCACACCAAATTCCAAACCTCTCAGTACAAAAGATCCATGGAATAATCCTTTAAACCTTTCCCAGAACCAGGCCAGGGCAAAGCTGATAATAAAGGCATGAGAATAAAACAGGTAATCGCGGCTGCCATCCGATTCAAACAGGGGATTATTATACATCACAAAAAGCTCAGGGACATACCTGATGGTAAGAAACAATCCTCCATAACTTACAATAAATAAGATGACACCGACAATTAGTCCTGATTGCAATACTTTTTTCATATGTCCTGGTGCCTAAAGATACCATCCTTCCTTCGAAAGTTCAATGATGTACCTGTAACGGTCAAAAACTTCTTTTCACAAGGCTTACAGGAACAATTATTACAAATTATGGGGAGTTGCTCTATACATCTAATAGTAATGAGCCAAACCCTTAGAATGTTCCTTGATTGCGGGCATATAAATCATTTACTTTCTTCCTTCATGCCAGCTTCCCATTCATTGCGTACATTGTTTTTGGCATCAGTAAATTCTTTCATGCCTCTTCCCACACCGCGCATCAATTCAGGTATTTTTTTAGCACCAAACAGAAGTAGTACTATAACCAGTATGATCAGGATTTCATTAAAACCTAAAGGGCCCATGAGTTAATTTTTTATTTTTTTAAAAAAGTAAGAAGCCGAAAACTCCGGCTTCCCACATCTATACGGAACAAAAGAGAAATGCTATACTATAAAAGGATCTACTATGGACGTGACCTGTGCCTGCGTCAATGGTTCATCAAACGCTTCCGAGGCCGCGTTGGCAGATATGCTTGTTCCGTTTATTCCCGTGATCTGCACACCAGCCTGGGAGGTGTTCTCTTCACCTGCATAAACAGCTTCCACTCCCGGAATACCACCAGCATTATTGCCTGTGATCCAGGGCTTATTAGCTGTAACTCCTCTTGCCTGCCGCAAATGGCGCACATAGGAAGCATGTCTTGCTTCCACAGAATGTATCTGGAGCGCGGCAGTTAATACATCATTATTGCTGATCAGGTTTCCTGCCTGGCCTTTATAAGCTCTTACACCAGTGTCCTCAAAAGCCTGGGAAACGGCGAGGAATGTATCATAATTACTGAATACTGTGGCATAGGGACCGTTCATTGATCCGTTGCCTGCTGTATAATCAAAATTGGCTCCCGTTAATGAAACAGGCGTGCCACCTAATTGCATTATAGTTTGCCTGAGTACAGCTACATGGGCTACTTCATGATCACGAATAACCGTAAAGCCAGCTATGTCTGCATTGGCAATCAACCCCGGAGTGCCAACACCCTTTTTATAAAATTCAGATTCAAGATATTCCAGTGTTAAAGCAAAGTTCAACACATTTACAATGGAGCTAGTGCTTTGTCCATATGTCTTTTTGAACAGGGAACTAAGCATGAGGGGGAGTGAAGCTAAAGCTACTTTTCCTGCAATACCCGAGAATTGTTTCAAAGCACCTCTTCTGCCGTCAAGTCGGTCATACACTTCCGGATCGACCTTTTCTATTTCTGTGATTACATTATGTAGATTCATAAATATCTTTTTAACTGGTTGGTAAATTTGAAGCGTTCAATTTGGATTTAAGGTAGGTTCCTGCAATAGAAAGTACTTCTCCAGGCGTCCTGGCCTTATCCAGTCCATTTGCATCTACAACATCATTGGCAGCAAAAGAATTTGGCGACAATAACTCTCTTATCAATGCAGCATGCCTGGCCTCAACTGATACTATTTTTCCGGCCACTAATAAATAGTTGGCATCTGTAAGTAATTTACCAGCGCCATTATAGGCAGAAACACCAAGGTCTTCAAAAGCTTTTGCAGTAGCTAATACACTCGCACGGGTGCCAAAATTGATGGAGCTAAAATCTACTTCCAGTGCCTGGATGGCCTTGGTTCCAAGCGCAGTTTTGAAGAATTCACGGTGCGCAATCTCATGATCCCTGATGTCGGTCAGGTAACTAGTTTCAGCAGCCGTAATACCTGAATACTGCGATTGGATGACTTGCGTATAAAAGGCAGCCTCCAATTGCTCAAGCGCATAGGCATAGTTCAATATGCCTACATCACCACTCCCTAAATTGATACCATCATTATTATTAGTCGTATCGTCTTTCTTGCACCCCTGGATGCCCGTCATTGATCCAATTGCCAAAACAGATACGCCTGCCAACCCACTAAAATGGAGAAACTTTCTCCTTGATACCTGCGATTGTGCAAGCTCCTCTCCAAAGGAAGGTTCCTTGCTTTTTCGATTCATGATTTCCATTTGTATTAATTAAAGGTGAAAAACTGATTGCTTCAATGTATAGTTTGAAAGCAATTGATGATACTTACGAAAAGAGGATGTATTTAGATTTAAGAAATTTTAAATGAAGATGTTTAAATAATTTACCTATAGGAATGTTTTACTTAAACACTCAGCTTTACTTTGAACAAAAGCCCAATCCCCTATATTTTATAAATTGAATTCTGAATAAGGAATAAATTTACATTCAAGCAAGATTCGGGTTGCAAACGCCACAACGTAAAATAGCTTTGTCAAACCAATTGCAACAGTAATGAACCAGCAAGCGCATTACAATTTTAATAGAATTGCCGAAGCCATTGAATACTTAACGCAAAACTTCAGGAAGCAACCATCACTGGATGATGTAGCTGAAAAAATACATGTTAGCCCCTTTCATTTTCAAAGAATGTTCTCAGAATGGGCAGGTGTTAGTCCAAAAAAGTTCCTGCAGTTCCTCACAATCGATCACGCTAAAACCATTTTAAAGGAAAAGGGCACTACATTGTTTGACGCAGCATTTGAAACAGGGCTTTCCGGCACGGGCAGGTTGCATGACCTTTTTATAAATATAGAAGGGATGACCCCCGGGGAATACAAAAACGGGGGCGAAAATCTATCCATCAACTTTAGCTTTGCTGAAAGTCCTTTTGGAAATATATTGGTAGCCTCAACCCCAAAGGGCATCTGTTACATGGCTTTTACTAATGATGAACAGCAGGCTATTTTTGAATTGCAACAACGATTTCCAAATGCCACTTATAAACAGATCACGGATCTTATTCAGCAAAATGCTCTTTACATTTTTTCACACGATTGGAGCAAACTGGACCAGGTCAAGCTTCACCTGAAAGGAACCGCATTCCAGTTGAAAGTTTGGGAAGCATTGCTGAAGATTCCTATGGGTGCTCTTACCACGTATAAAACCATTGCCAGTGGCATTGACAATCCCAATGCATTAAGAGCTGTTGGTACTGCCATAGGTCAAAATCCTGTTGCATTTATCATTCCCTGCCATCGTGTAATACAGTCTGCAGGCACATTTGGCAATTACCATTGGGGATCTCATCGTAAAACAGCCATGATTGGCTGGGAGGCTGCCAGGACTAATCATGCTCTTTAGAATAGCAATATTCGGGTTGCTCTACTCTTCTCATTACAACAGTTTTACATCATAAACGATTAGCATGAAAACATTCATTTTGATTCATGGTTCCTGGCACAGTGCCTGGAACTGGCATAAAGTTGTTCCATTGTTGGAGAAAGCAGGCCACAGGGCTTTGGCCATAAATCTTCCAGGCATGGGAAGAGACAAAACACCCATACAGGAAGTAACCATGAAATCGACAGTAGAAAAGATCTGTGAAATAATAGACAATATCACTGGTAAAGTAATTCTTGTTGGCCATAGCAAGAATGGCATTATGATCTCCCAGGCAGCCGAATACCGTCCAAATAAAATTGAGAAGCTGGTTTACCTGGCTGCCTATCTTATTCCCCATGGCAAAACGCAAAGAGAATATTCCATACAGGATACTGAAGGATGGTTGAAGCCCTATGTTACACATTACCCGGAGACTAACTCGCATACACTACAGCCCACCATTTACAAGAAAGGTTTGTATCATGATTGCGAAGATGACATTACAGAACTGGCAAAAGTATTACTGAGCCACGAACCGGTTGAATCAGGCATTATGCCTTTACATCTAACTGAGGAAAACTATGGTACTGTACCAAGGGTTTATATTGAATGCACTGAGGATAGAGCAGTAACTCCCTTCATTCAAAGAAAGATGTATACAGAAATGCCTTGTGAAAAAATATACAGTCTTCCTACCAGTCATTCACCATTTTTCAGTAAACCAAAAGAACTGGTGAATATATTGTTACATGTATAATAAGCCTGCTTATAAATACTCAGTTGTTTAATTAGTTGTTAATAAACTACCTCCACGCATACCCTACACAACGTTTTACCTGCGCACCAGTAAAAGCTATGATATTCCGCATCAAATCCGTTGTATCCCAGAAGTAACCCGTACTATCCCCGTAGGTGAACGGGTAATGAACGGGTATTGCCCCGGGAAAAAAAGGGTAAACAAAAGTATTACTACATAGCAGCAATGAACTATATCTGCTTTCAATACAATTGAGCCAGGAAGGCACAACCACTTGCAGGAAATTGTAACTAAACTAAATAAGCCAACTAAACACGTTTAGATAACGTGGCTTAATACATACTTATAATGAAAGCCCTTAGAGGGCTTTCATTAATTTATGCTCTATTCAAATTCATTTAAATTGTATACCCTGATCAATAAACCAAAGGTTTTTCTTCATTGATACTAACCTGGGGCAGCAAGGCCTTATTTACTCTTTGAGTTACTATTTCTTTGGCAACTCCAAAATCAGCCGCTAGTTTGATGTCTTCTGATGATGCGCCTATTTTGACACTGTATTTACCTGCATCAGCCATCCATGCTGACCGGCCGGTATCAAAAGATGCAAGATCAGTCCCATTGATAGTAAAACTTACTGTTTGTGATTGACCTGGTTGCAAAACCCTTGTCTTAGTAAATGCTTTTAATTCCAATGAAGGTTTATCCAGCTTTCCCTTTGATGCGGTAATATATAATTGTACAACTTCTTTTCCAGCAACACTACCGCTATTGGTTACGATTACTGATGCTGTTAATTTCCCAGCAAATGTGGATGAGCTTAATTTGAGTGCTGAGTAATTAAACCTGGTATAACTCAGGCCATAACCAAATGCGTAGGCAGGCTTTACACCAAAACTGTTGAAATAACGATAGCCCACATATATGCCTTCGTTATAGGTCACTTCTGCAGGCATTACTTTCATCCCCAACATTCCTGTTTCTTCTTTTCCAGGAAACTCTTTTCCTGGGAAGCTTTTTGATGAAGCCACATCTGAATATTTCACAGGGAATGTTGTAGCCAAACGCCCAGAAGGATTTACTTTACCACTTAATACATCAGCTACTGCATTGCCAGCTTCAAGGCCAGGCTGCCAGGAAAGCAATAGTGCATCTGCCTTATCCTGCCAGCTGCTTACTTCTATCACGCCACCACTATTGATGATGACGATAACCTTTTTTCCTTTTGCATGAAAAGCCTTGGAAACAGCATCAATTAAGGCCACTTCTGAAGCTTTTAAATTAAAATCGTTTTCAACTTTACGGTCACTGCCCTCTCCAGCATTCCTACCAATAGTGATTAACGCAACAGATGCTTCATTTGCTTTCCTTTCCATTAAATTATGGTCTATATCTAATTCGGGAATACGCGGAGTTGGATTCGCAAACTCCTCAAAGAATGTTTTCTTAGGCTGTTTGGCTTTTTCTGCGGTAACATAGGTACTATAAAGGGATGATAACTCCTTGTCGATAATAAATCCGGCATTAGTCAAACCATCTACCAAAGAAATTGTATAGGCTTCATTTACATCACCACTACCGGTTCCGCCAGAAATAAAATCGTAGGAAGTGTTGCCAAAGGCAGCAATAGTGCCTGCTGATCCATGTAAGGGAAGTGCTGAATTATTTTTTAATAATACCATTCCATCCGCGGCTGCCTGCCTGGCTAATAAGGCATGAGCTTTCAGATCAGGTTTGTTGCTGAATGCATACTTTTTAAAGGCCTGGGTGTTTATAATATAATCTACTATTCTCACTGCCGATTCATTTAAAGTGTTTATGTCAAGTGAACCATTGGACAGTGCTTCTGTAATGGCTTTCTTTTGTCCAGGTGTACCAGGCATTAACAGGTCATTGCCTGCCTTTAATTGTGCTACGGCATCTTTTCCACCAAACCAATCCGTCATTACCAATCCTTTGAAACCCCATTCCTTTCTAAGAATTGTTGTTAAAAGGTCCCTGCTTTCTGAGGTGAATGTGCCATTGATCAGGTTATAAGAACTCATAACTGTCCATGGCTGCGCTTCTTTAACTGCTATCTCGAAAGGCCTTAAATAAATTTCTCTCAATGCTCTTTCGCTGGCTATAGTATTGACAGAGTTGCGGTGTGTTTCCTGGTTATTGGCGGCAAAATGCTTAATGGATGTCCCTACCCCATTGGATTCTATTCCATTCACCATGGCAACAGCCATTTTTCCTGAAACCAATGGATCTTCTGAATAGTATTCAAAATTTCTACCACCGAGAGGATTCCTGTGAATGTTCATACCAGGACCAAGCAGCACATCAACGCCATATTCTTTTACCTCGTTGCCCATGGCCTCTCCTACCTGCTGCACCAGTTCAGTATCCCATGTGCTGGCCAGTAAGGATGCTATAGGCCATGCTGTGGCATAATAGGTATTGGGGTCATTTTTTCTTTTAGGTTCAATACGCAGACCTGCAGGACCGTCAGCCACTACAGTATTAGGTAGACCAAGACGAGGAATGGCAAAGGTTTCACCGGCAGCACCTGCCACTTTATCACTTATCTGTCCTACTGCAGTACCATTTTCCATTTTACCCGGGATATTCATCCCCATCCCCACTACGAGGTTAACTTTTTCTTCCTGTGTCATTTTTTTGACAAGGTCTTTGGCTTTTGTAGACTGGCTGAAGGCAGTGGAAAAGATCATTAAACAAGTGGCAAGAAGCGATACATATTTCATATAGCTGATTGAGACCTTAAAGCTGTAACAAAAAGCAGCCCGGCGATTTGACATTTGTCAAAAAGCATGAGATCTATTTCTGCGCCCTGATGCGGCTTAAAGTTTCTAAAGTAATACCCAGGAAGGAGGCAATATAGGAAAGAGGTACTTGCTGAATGATCTGTGGCGAATGTTTCAAAAGCTTTTTATAGCGTTGCTGGGCTGTTTCAAACTGTATGGATCTCATACGCTCCTGTGAAAGGATAAGCGAGGAAGTGACCATTTTACGAAGCAGTCGTTCCACATCATGGTATTGGCTGGCCAGCTTCATGAACTGATCATGATGAATGCCATAAACGATGGATGGTTGTATGGTTTGAATGACGAGGTGGCTTGGAGTTCGGTTAAAGAATGAAGTAATAGATAAAAAGAATTGGTCTTCCAATGCAATCCATTCTGTAACTTCCTTATCATTCTTGTTGTAGTAGATCCGGGCTACGCCTTTTTCAATATAATAGATGTAATCACTAATGGTGTTTTCACGTAGCAGGAGGTAATCTTTTGGCACCTCCCAGGCCTTCCATGCAGCAATGAAATCAGCACGGGTTTCCTCCTTAAGCGGTGAGATTCTGTCAATGGCCTGCTGTAATTTTTCCACTAAGGAAAGATAGGATAAAAGGGATCTTCACACATCATACTGATAAGCTTTGAAAATACATGTTTGTCATTGGGAAGACACTTCAAATTTTTTGTGCCATTACAATTTCTATCCCTGTCAGCTTTTAGGGTAAATATTACCTAGTATGTCAATTCGCCATTGATTATTTTGGCGGGAGCGGTAAATGGGTGTTCTGTTGCTTTTCCAGCTGCCATAATATGTTGCACCATCCAGCCTTTGTTTTTCAGAAAGTCCGAGATCATCGACCGGTGACAACGCCACCAAACAGCCTCAGAGCACATATAAGCAGTCCTTTGTTGCCTGGCCAGTTGCTCGAGAAATAATATTCCTTTCTTAAAAGCTGAAGTTTCCATGTAATCTGCATAACCTCTGAAAGCTGGATGGCGCCAGGCAGTATGCATTGAATCAGGTTTTGCCTTTCTTCTTCCGCCCAATGACTCTATATGTACATAACTGATAAAGGCCTTTGATAATTCGTGCTCAAGAAGCTCTTTATTGTATTGCGGATATTTGCGTGAACCAGGGAAACGCCGAACATCAACAAGCTGTGTAATGGAAAATGACTGAAGCATTTCTATAAATTCTTCGATTGTCCTTGTTGAATGACCAATAGTCCAGATGGTATTTTCAGTTAATTGCATTTTCTTTATTCAACATCCTTCGCAACAAATGTTGCGTCATACAAGTTACAACTGTTGACGTGAACTGAACTTACATCCTGGTGCCCATATGATCCTGTAAGAACAAGCTTCCTATGCTATCAATATCTACAACGTATTTGCACAGGAGTGCCCTTACAAACAGATGTCTTGTTTATATTTTTCCAATTATCATTCACAATAAGAATGATTTTAGGGGGAACAAAAAATTTGCGTAGTTAAATAGCTACACTTATATTTGTAGTCAAATGGCTTCTCAATGAACATGAGACGAGATGTTTTCCAGGCAATTGCTGACCCTACAAGAAGGGCGATATTATTATTGGTAGCAAGCCAATCAATGACTGCAGGCGCAATAGCATCAAACTTTGATACGGCAAGGCCAACAGTTTCCAAACATTTACAAATATTGACAGAATGCGAATTGCTGGTACAGGAACACAACGGAAGAGAAATATATTACTGCCTGGATGCTACAAAAATGAAAGAGATAGCTGCATTCATTGACCCCTTTCGAAAGATGTGGGATGAGCGATTTAATAAATTAGAAACTGTAATGAAAAAATATAAAAACAAGTAAATGGAAACAAAAACCAGGATCGAAGCCATAGAAGGAAAACAGGAACTCTTTATTACCCGGGAATTTGATCTGCCGCTGGATCTGTTATTCAAAGCCTATGAAGATCCGGAGATAATCGAAAAGTGGATGGGCACAAAAGTGCTGAAATTAGAAAACAGGAAACATGGCAGCTGGCAATTTGAAACTTCTCATAATGGAAAAGTGGTTTTCAGTGCAAACGGTACCATACTGGAATTTGTCCCTAATGAAAAAATAACAAGGACATTTCAAATGGAAAACAGTCCTTTTCCAGTTCAACTGGAATTTATAACATTTGAAAAATTGGACGAGAGCACAAGCAAACTAATAATGCAAATTGTATTTAAGTCAGTTGCTTACCGCGATCAGTTGCTTCAAATGCCCTTTGCCCAGGGAATCAATATGGCGCATAACCGTTTGCAGGAAATGGCACACCAACTATTGGTTAATGGCACTGGGTCGATGTGATAATTTAGTTTAGAAGTTCTTAAATGATGCACGATGAACAATAAAGTAGACCAGTTTTTAGAAAAGTCTTTAAATTGGAAACAGGAAATGACCCTTTTGAGGGAAATCATCCTTGATAATAAAGACCTTACCGAAGACTATAAGTGGATGCACCCATGTTATACGCTGCAAGGCAAGAATGTTGTACTCATACACGGATTTAAAGACTACTGTGCCTTGCTGTTTCACAAAGGAGCTTTGCTTAAAGATCCTGAAGGCATTTTAATTCAGCAAACTGAAAATGTTCAGTCTGCCCGCCAGATCAGGTTTACAGGAATTAACCAGATCAAACAACAGAAAGCTATCATTAAAGATTATATCAAAGAAGCCGTAGCCATTCAACGCTCTGGCAAGAAAGTGAGTTTAAAAGAAACGAAAGACTTTTCTTTTCCCGAAGAATTGGCAATCAAGCTAAAGGAAGACAAAGATTTACATAATGCCTTCTATGCTTTAACGCCAGGAAGACAAAGATCGTATTTGTTTTATTTTGGGCAGGCCAAACAATCCCAGACCCGTGTTTCGAGGATCGAAAAGTATGTCCCGAAAATCCTTGATGGAAAAGGAATTGATGATTAACCTTAATTGAGTGGCAGGTTAACGAGCTGTCATATGCAGCATCTTTCCTCCCGTATTAAAGGCCAGCCAGGCCACCAGCATCAATTATAATAACAAGTTTCATGATCTTTTATTTGTTCTAAGCTTGTTCACCATACCAATAGGTCGCTGTTACACCCCCATCCATTAAAAAATCACTTCCGGTAATAAATGCGCCATCAGGCCCCATTAGCAAGGCCGCTAAATTACCTACTTCGTCAGGGGTGCCTGCCCTTTTTGCAACAGAAGATTCTATCATTTTTCGATAACCCTCACCACGTGGCCCCTTTAGTTCATCATTAGCAAGCGGTGTAATAATGATACCCGGGCTAATTGTATTCACTCTTGCCCCACGTTTGCCCCAACGCACCGCCTCTGCCATTACTCTTAATGAATTCCCACGTTTAGAAAGTTGATAAGCATGTAAACTATCAGTTACCTGGCCAGGTTGAAGAAATGGAAGCTTTAATAATTCTTCCACAGGTGTAATCGCCAGGGCTTTGCTTTGCTCAATTGAAAGAGGTGGCAAACGATGCCCGGATTGTGAGGCAATGACTACACAGGAACCACCAGTTGAGATGACCTTTCCAAATTCTTCCAGCACCAGCGCTGTGCCATACAGGTCAACTTTAAGTATTATCTCTGGTGAAGCCTGTGAAGGAGAAACACCGGCGGCATGAATAACGCCAAAGACCTCTCCCAGGGTTGTTGCTTGTTTTACAAGCGCCTGGACAGAAGTACGTGATGATACATCAACAATGGCAGTCGATGTTTTGAACCCGGCATCGTCCAGTGTTTTAGCTGCGGCATCAGCATTCTCCTGGCGAAGGTCTGCCAGCAGCACTTGTTTACCTGCACTCACTCTGCGGGCGATTGCCTGTCCAATGGAACCGGCGCCAATCACAACAATTACCTGGTTCATAGCATTTCTTTTTTGATCATAATTATTTCTTTACTGTATTTATTTAACTGAAAATACAGGGAACGGCGAAGGGGTTTTTAATTTCGTCTGAGGTCTTGCCTATCATTCACCTACAATTTGATGAGGGCCATAGTGCCCGTTATTTTAGACAATGCTCCCAGCGTCAATTCAGTGGTGCACATACATCACCATTAACTTTCCTGTAATTCCGGTGGCTAGTAACCTTGCATACCAACTATGCAGTTGTTGATTCTCAGATGCTCCACTAATATATAAAGCAGGGTTTAACCTGGAAGTGTTTAACAGTTTTTGAACTCCATGTATGATGATCATACTCCTAATGAAAAGATAAATGTAAAACTTATCACTCGCTTCCAATCGCTCCTCTACTACCTTAAGTAAAGCATGATCTTATATTTTTGATTATTGTCGGCATGAAAGTTTAAGAACAGATTAACCAGGTTCAATCTTTTTATAAACAATGGCACAAGAACGAAAAAAGCCGAGCATAATATGTTCGACTTTTTAAATTTGTAGCCCGGACAAGAATCGAACTTGTATCTAAAGTTTAGGAAACTTCTATTCTATCCATTGAACTACCGGGCCAAAGAAGCGCAAAAATAATGGTTCAAGGCATTATAAATCAAAACAATCATTGCAAAAACTTAATTTACAGAATCAACAAGACTTATGAAAAAGATCCTGTCACTATTTGCTTTACTTTTTATACTGGGCATTTCTACCTCAATAGCCCAAAAGCCTACACTCAACCATATAGCTCATTACATATATGACCTTCAAAAAAGCACCGCTTTTTATACCCAGGTCATTGGTTTGGACACTATCCCTGAACCTTTCCATGATGGCAAGCATACCTGGCTCTCTATAGGGGACAAAACCCACCTTCACCTTATCCAGGGAGCTAAAACACCCGAAAATCATGACAAGAACAGCCATATCTGCTTTACCGTTCCTTCTGTTGAGCAGTTTATTAAACGACTAAAAGATGCCGGAGTTCCCTTTGAAGATTGGGCAGGAACTACCGGAGCTGTTACCCATCGGGTGGATGGGGTTCTGCAGATCTATTTCAAAGACCCTGACGGATACTGGATAGAAGTAAATGATGCAAGGCAATAAGCTGCATCTCTCTTTCTGCTTTACTCTTATCTTTGCAGCCCTCAATAATAATATATGAAATTTTATAATATACTGATTAAATATCGCTTATATATTGGATTGGTGCTGATAGTGGCCGGCCTGGCCATGAACCTTACTATTAGTGGCTTCTGGCCCGTATTTCCATTATACCTGGTAGGGTTAATCCTTATTGCCGGGCATTTCTTTTTTGGCCCGCTTCGATTGATACAGGAACATATGGAAAGCGGCAATATGGAAGAAGCTGAAAAAGTGATCAATTCCATTCAATTCCCCAACCTGCTCTATAAGCCCATTCGCTCTGTTTATTACACCTTAAAGGGAAATATTGCCATGATGAAGCAGGACTTCGACTCGGCAGAAGTGAACATGAAGAAAGGTCTTGACCTGGGCATGCCCATGAAGGAAGCTGAAGGCGCAAGCATGTTGCAAATGGGTATGCTTGCCATGCAAAAGAATGACATGAGAGGCGCTGAAAGTTATATTCGCCAGGCGCTTCGTAAGGGTTTGCCTGATAAAGAGAACCATGCAGCCGCGTACCTGCAGATGTGCAGCCTCATGATGAATAAAAGAGAATTCCGGGCAGCAAAAGATTTTTTCCGCAAGGCTAAGGCGCTGAAGCCTACAACTCCCCAGATCGTTGACCAGATCAAACAAATTGAAAAATACATATCAAGGATTCCCGGCTAATGAATCAAACCTTATCGAACATCGATACTATTATCTTCGACCTGGGCAACGTCTTGGTGGATTGGAGTCCTTCCTACCTGTTTGATAAGATATTTCATAAAAAAGAAGATAGGGATTTCTTCCTTGAAAATATATGTACGCCTGAATGGCATAATGCCCAGGATGCAGGCACACCGCCAGCGGAAGCAACAGAAGAAAAAGTAAAAGAATACCCTGAATGGGAGCATGCCATCAGGGCTTTTTATGCCCGGTGGAAGGAAATGTTCATGGGGACAATTGATGGATCTGTAGAAATACTCCGTGAATTAAAATCCAAAGGATATAAACTCTACGCATTAACCAACTGGAATGCTGAATTGTTTAACAAAACGCTTGATGATTTTCCTTTTATACAATTGTTTGATGGAAAAGTGGTGAGTGGCGCTGTGAAGAAAACCAAGCCTGGTGAAGACATCTACCTGCATTTACTCGATAAATACAAAATAACTCCTGGACAGGCTGTATTCATTGATGATAAAAAGGAAAACATTCTCACAGCTGAAAAACTGGGGATCAAAGGAATACAATTCAGCAATCCTGAACAATTGAGAAAAGACCTGGAAAACTTAGGTATTTTATAAACCACTAACCATGCAAACTACAGAAGCAATCATTTTTGATCTCGGTGGAGTTCTCATCGATTGGAATCCCTCCTATCTATTTGACAACTTATTTGATGATAAAGAAAAAAAGAAACACTTCTTTGAAAATATATGCACTCCTCAATGGAATGAAGAGCAGGATGGCGGGCGTTCATTAAAAGAAGGTACCGAACTATTGGTAGACCTTCACCCCGAATGGAAGGAATACATTGAGGCTTTCTATGGACGCTGGGAAGAAATGTTAGGTGGACCCATTCATGAAACGGTGGATATTTTCAGGGATCTGAAACAATCGGGGAAGTATCGTTTATATGCACTAACCAACTGGAGTGGCGAACTATTTCCAATAGCCCTGGAGCGTTATGATTTCCTGCATTGGTTTGATGGACGTGTAGTAAGTGGTGATGAAAAAATGCGCAAACCTTTTCCAGAATTTTACCAGTTAACACTTAACCGGTTTGACCTGAAGCCCGAACGTACATTATTCATTGATGATAACCTTCGAAATGTAAAGGCGGCTGAAGACCTGGGTATCCAGGCAGTCCGTTTTGAAAGCCCTGCACAATTAAGAAAAGATTTGGAAGCCCGGGGCCTTATTTAAAGCACCCGGCATTATCTTACAGCTAAACACTGCATATGGTGAGGATTTTGTGCTTCCTTCTTTTGCTGAACTGCTCATCCTGCTATATGATCAGGGCCTATAAGGTGCGCAAGTTCGAGCTGACAGATCCTCAACGCATGCCTTATGTTTCTATAGCTCCATCAACTACACCCTATTATTTTAAACAAGACACAACTGAAAACCGCTACCGTGATATAAAAAAATACCTTGACACTAGCTTACCCAAATCACACACTGCCGCCTTCCTTGTTATAAAGAATGACAGCATCATTTATGAGCGCTATTTTAATGGCTTCACACAGCAATCAAAGCTTCCTTCTTTCTCAGTAGCTAAATCATTTGTATCCACACTTGTAGCTGTAGCACTAATGGAAGGAAAGATCAACTCGCTCCAGGACCCAATAACAAAGTATATCCCCGAGCTTTATCAAAAAGACCAGCGTTATGAAAGGATAACCTTGCAGCACCTGCTGGATATGAAAAGTGGTTTACATTTTAATGAAGGCTCTTATGGCCTGAAAGATGATGCGATTAAACTGGGTTTTAGACCTAATATTTTTAGGCATGTGCTGAAAGTAAAAATTGATATGGAGCCAGGTAAAAAATTCAGGTACCAGAGCATCAATACCGAATTACTGGCCATTGCTGTACAAAGGGCCACAGGGAAAAAGGTGGCACCTTACCTGCAGGAAACCCTTTGGCAACCACTGGGAGCAGAATTTGAAGCCAATTGGAATGTGGATAGCAAAAGGCACAAGCAGGAAATAGCTTTTGCAGGATTGAATGCGACCGCCCGGGATTTTGCCAAACTAGGACAACTATTTATTCAAAAAGGACAATGGCAGGGGAAGCAGATATTGAGTCCCTCCTGGGTGTCCAGGGTGAATAATGCGGATAGTATGGAGCAAGCCGGCGGTTACAAGAATCAATGGTGGAGCGAATTAAGCAGCATTTACTTCAAGGACTCTTTGTCAGCTGATCAGTTTCGAAGACAAACCCCTCATTCAGACCAGGTAAACAAAACAGCAAAAGGCTACCAGGTTCGCTACCGTACTGATGCCTTTAATGCAGAAGGTTTACTCAACCAGTTTATTTACATCAATCCTAACAGCCATGTGGTCATTGTGAGATTAGGAAGGTATTGGTATCACCCTAGTATGTATGCCAATGAATTTATCTATAACCTTGGCAACAAACTTTCCTCATTCTAACACAGGACGCAGCCATCTTTCAGCTTCTTCAATAGACAGCCCTTTGCGAGAAGCATAATCTTCAAGTTGATCTCTACCGATCTTTCCAAGTCCAAAATAATGGCTTGAGGGATGAGCGAAATACCATCCGCAAACCGAAGCGGGTGGATCCATAGCCAGGCTTTCTGTAAGGGTGATACCTGCATTCTCAGTGGCATTCAGCAAATCAAACAATTTCCATTTTTCCGTATGGTCAGGACACGCAGGATAACCTGGCGCGGGCCTGATGCCTTTATATTGTTCTTTGATTAATTGCTCACTGGTCAATGATTCATTTTTTTCATATCCCCAATATTCTTTCCTCACCTGCTCATGCAGGCATTCCGCAAATGCTTCTACAAAACGATCGGCCAGTATCTGTACCAATATCTTATTATACTCATCGTGCTGCGATGCAAACCGATCGATATGTTCACGGGCACCATGAATGGACACTGCAAAAGCACCCATATAATCATCCCCTTTTGGCGAAATAAAATCTGCTAATGAGTAACTAGGTTGACCTGCAGCTTTTTTGGATTGCTGGCGTAGAGATTCCAGTTGTACAGTTCCTTTGTCAGTTTGCACAGTGATGCTATCCCTATTATTAGAAGTGGCAGGCCAGAAACCTATTACCCCATTAGCAATAAACCAATTTTCTGCCACGATCCTATCAACCATTTTCATGGCATCATTGTACAGGCGGGTAGCTTCTTTTCCAAATTTTTCATCATTCAATACTTCAGGAAATCTTCCCGGCATTTCCCATCCAATAAAGAAAGGACCCCAGTCAATATACCGGGCTATTGAGGCGAGGTCATAATTCCTTAATACTTTAACTCCATCAACCTGTGGCTTTACAGGTTGATAACTTTCCCAGTCAAATGTTTCCTTACTGGCCACTGCCTGTTCATAAGGGATCAATACTTTGGCTTTCTGCTTATTCAGGAATTGTTCCCTGAGGGCGTTGTATTCTGTACCTGTTTGTTGCAAAAACCCCTCTTTGCCTTCTTTGTTCAGCAGGTTACTTACTACGGTTACACTCCTTGAAGCATCAAGCACATACACTACACCGTTATCATATTCAGGTGCGATCTTTACGGCTGTATGTGTACGTGAAGTGGTAGCCCCACCAATCAGCAATGGCTGTTTCATATTTCGCCGCTTCATCTCCCGTGCCACGTGCACCATCTCATCAAGGGAAGGAGTGATCAATCCACTCAAGCCTATGATATCAACATTCTCTTTTTGCGCCGTTTCAAGTATTTTATCAGCAGGCACCATTACACCCAGGTCTATCACTTCATATCCATTACAACCTAACACCACCCCTACAATGTTTTTTCCTATATCGTGCACATCTCCTTTCACTGTTGCCATTAAAACTTTAGCAGCTCCGGCCACTTCATCTGCCTTTGTGCCAGCAGCCAAATGCGCTTTAAGTCTTTCCTCCTTTTCAGCTTCAATATATGGTGTCAATATGGCCACTGATTTTTTCATGACCCTGGCACTTTTCACTACCTGTGGCAGGAACATCTTACCACTGCCAAACAAGTCACCTACCACATCCATACCTGCCATCAGCGGCCCTTCAATAACATCCAAAGGCTTTGGATATTTTATCCTTGCCTCCTCTGTATCGGCATCAATATAGTCGGTAATACCATTGACCAACGCGTGCTTCAGGCGTTCCTCCACTGAACTATTACGCCAGCTTTCATCCCTGGCCTCTCCTTCTTTTCCTTTGGCCTTTACAGTTTCTGCAAAGTTCACCAGTCTTTCAGTGGCATCTGGCCTGCGGTTCAGTATCACATCTTCACAGAGTTCCTTTAGCTGTGGCTCTATCTCGTCATAGACCACCAGTTGTCCCGCATTCACAATACCCATATCCATACCTGCCCTGATAGCATGGTAAAGGAATACTGCATGTATGGCTTCACGTACATGGTCATTGCCCCTAAAGGAAAAAGACACGTTACTTACACCCCCACTCACCTTCACCAACGGCATTTTCTGTTTGATAATGCGTGTGGCTTCTATGAAATCAACAGCGTAGTTATTATGTTCTTCAATGCCCGTTGCAATAGCAAAAATGTTGGGATCGAAAATGATATCCTGTGGTTCAAAACCCACCTGCTCTGTAAGTATCTTATAGGCTTTCTCACAGATAGTGATCCTTCTTTCCAGGGTATCGGCCTGGCCCTGTTCGTCAAATGCCATTACTACCACAGCGGCTCCATAGGCCTGGCAGATGAAAGCCTGCTCAATGAATTTGGCTTCGCCCTCTTTCATGGATATGGAGTTCACAATACATTTTCCCTGCACACATTTTAATCCTGCTTCAATGATCTCGAACTTCGATGAATCGATCATGATAGGAATTTTGGCGATGTCTGGCTCCGCCTGCAAAAGATTCAGAAAAGTGGTCATTGCCTTTACACCATCCAGTAAGGCATCATCCATATTCACATCAAGTACCTGTGCCCCGTTTTCCACCTGTTGGCGTGCTACGGACAGGGCTTCCTCGTATTTATTTTCCCTTACCAACCGGGCAAACTTTTTAGATCCCGTTACATTCGTTCGCTCACCTACATTGATAAAATTCGATTCGGGCCTGATGGTCAAAGGCTCCAGCCCTGATAGTTTCAGATAAGGTTTGATAATAGTCTGTTCACTCATTTTATTTATTTTGCCACTAAGACGCTAAGGCACCAAGGTTCACAAAGTGAGAATTCTTCTTTTAATGCCATCTTTAATTAGTGGGACGCTAAAATTTATTAAATAACCCAATTGTTGTTGGTAAGCTTCAAATAACTTAATAATTGAGCTTCCCAAACAGGATGAAAATTTTCCTGTGCTTTCAATTCAACAATAACACAATCTTCAACTAACAGATCCAATCTTAATCCTTCTTCAAAGATTAAATTATCATAGACAATCGGGACTTTCTTTTGTGAGATGAAGCTTAATTCTCTTTTTGTAAGTTCATAACAAAAACACTTTTCATAAACACTTTCCAACA
Organism: Flavisolibacter ginsengisoli DSM 18119; assembly: GCF_900129295.1. Taxonomy (GTDB): domain Bacteria; phylum Bacteroidota; class Bacteroidia; order Chitinophagales; family Chitinophagaceae; genus Flavisolibacter; species Flavisolibacter ginsengisoli. Next base: position 55,090 of record NZ_FQUU01000017.1, on the reverse strand, counting down.
AACCCGGACCCAGTGCTGTATGCAATTGATAGGCAATATCAACTATTTCTTTTCCAACATTTTCAATGAATATTTTCTCTGCCTTATCCATTAATAATCTCTTATTTCCTTCTTTGTGTTTCTTTGTGACTTTGTGTCTTTGCGGCCGCTGCTTAATTAGACCAGATCTTTTTCAAGCACCGGCAAGGGTCTTGGTTTGATATTGCGCACATGCTCCGCGATATGCCTGATATGATCAGGAGTGGTACCACAGCAGCCACCAACGATGTTGACAAACCCGGCTTCAGCCCAGTCTTCAATGAAGTGAGCCGTTTCCTCTGGTTGTTCATCATATTCACCCATAGCATTTGGCAGGCCTGCATTCGGATAGGCAGAAGTATAACATTCAGCTATCTGGCTCAACTCCTCAATATGAGGACGCATCTCTTTAGCACCCAACGCACAATTCAATCCCACACTCAATGGATGCGCATGACGTATGGAAGTATAAAAAGCTTCCAATGTTTGTCCGCTTAAAGTACGTCCTGAAGCATCAGTAATAGTGCCACTGATCATAATAGGAAGTTCTTTTTGATTGGTCTCCCTGAAGTACTTTTTGATGGCGAAAATGGCAGCCTTTGCATTTAAGGTATCAAAGATGGTTTCTATCAATAAGAGGTCAACGCCGCCATCTACAAGGCCTTTCACCTGTTCATAATAAGCTTCCACAGCCTCATCAAAAGTAAGCGCCCTGTACCCGGGATTGTTCACATCGGGGGAAAGTGAAAGCGTCTTATTCAAAGGACCAATTGCACCTGCCACATATTTTTCTTCTCCAGACCCTACCAGCAGGGTAGCTTCTTTGGCAATCCGGGCAGCAGCTACATTGATCTCGTAAGCAAGTTCCTGCATGCCATAATCAGCAAGCGATATCTTGTTTGCATTGAAAGTATTGGTCTCAATGATATCGGCGCCGGCCTCCAGGTAATGACCATGGATCTCACGGATGATATGGGGCTGTGTCAGGCATAAAAGGTCGTTGTTTCCTTTTACATCACTTGGCCAGTTTTGAAAGCGTTCACCCCTGTAATCTTCTTCTTTAAGGTGATAACGCTGTATCATGGTGCCCATAGCACCATCAATGATCAAAATGCGATGATTCAGTAAATCACGGATATCTTTCATAAAGAATTTATTTAGCAAAAGAATAAATGCAGGTCCTACATTGTTCTATTCTTACCAGTTTGTATGGAGTAGCTAATAAACGAGGAATCCCTTAGAGTGAGTTTCTACGTTTATTAGTTCTGTTAAGGCCGAACAATAAACAAATCCGCCTGTGAAGCGCAAAAGTAAAAAATATAACCCGTAATGGTAAAAACTTTACCTGTATCAATAAAAGTTAAAGGAAAAATTACCGGCTGGAGACATAACTATCCACGGGAAGGCGGTTCTGCAGGCTGCGTGCCAGTGTCATTTCATCAGCATATTCCAGCTCACCACCAAAGGCAATGCCCCTGGCAATGGTGGTAACCCGTGTGCCTTCAGGCAGTTTCTTTTGAATATAATAAATGGTAGTATCACCCTGTATGGTAGGACTAAGTGCAAAGATCACTTCGAGGGTCTCTTCCTTATGCACCCTGTTCACAAGGGTCTCTATATTCAACTGGTTAGGTCCTACGCCATCAAGAGGTGAAATTACCCCTCCCAATACATGATAGGTGCCACTGAATTGCTGGGTGCTCTCCAGGGCTATCACATCCCTGATATTCTCCACCACGCAAATCACATCCTGCTTGCGCATACTGTTGGCACAAATAGAACATATATCGGCATCCGCTACATTATGGCAGCGCTGGCAGAACCTGATCTCCGTGCGCATCCTGCTCATAACTTCACTAAAATGCTGCACGTCTTCCGCATCTTCTTTCAGCAAATGAAGCACTAACCGTAATGCCGTTTTCTTGCCAATGCCAGGTAACTTCGAGAACTCATTGACAGCATTTTCCAGGAGTGAAGAAGAGAATTGCATAAGTGATAAAGGTACTAAAAATGAGGCAGCAGGACGGTATAAAACCTGCTTCACAGGTTCAAATTGTTGTTAAGAAATCCAGGGTAAAAATGGCCAATAGAAAGACAGGGTCATCTTTCAAATTCATTATCCCAGTTAGGCTTGATGGTGATCTTCTGTTCTATTGGTTTTACCAGTTCAGGTTGCCTTTTTGTGCCAAAGAATTGCCCGGGATCCCACTTTCCATTATCATTAATATCATACAATATCCGAAGTTCATAATCGCCCGGTACAAAACTGTTTTTACTGAATGTCCCTGATTTAACAGGAGCTGAGTACATCACCTGGTCATTTTGTACAAAAAGCAAAACGGGGTTCCTTGCCAGGTCAATATTACGCAGGCGTATACTCACATTGCCATAATCAGCCTGTGATTTAGTCAGAAAGGTCAGCGTATCCGTTTTTAATAGTTTTTTGCCAGCAGAATCAACTGCAAAATCCTTATTCAGCACCAGGTTATAGCGGGTAGCTTCCTTCCATGGGGTATGAATGGTTAGTACTTTAGCTGAACTGTCCAGTCTTGCCGTGTAAGTCACAGGATTAAAGCTGCTATCCGTTGTCAGGGCAATCTTCGTGCTGTCGAAACTTTTTAAAGCTGTGCCAAAATTGATCAGGAGGTCTTTATTCAGGTCCTGCTGCCCGGCTGAAGCATCAGAAGTAAAAATAAGGCGGTTTTCAGCCCTTGCCCTGGCCAAAGGATTGGCAGCTACAGGTGTTGCAACCGGCACTTCTCTATAGGCATATAATGTCAGTGCAGTATCCGCAGCCCCGGTATGAACAGGAGAATCAGCAAAAGCAAATAACTGTGTTTTATTGATATATTTCCTTCCTGTTCCGGCATCACTAAGTGCATAAACAGCAAAAGTGCCTTGCGGCAGGTTATGAAATCGAAAATTACCACTGGCATCCACCTTTGTCACATACATTGGCCTTTGTTTCATCACCGCCGAATCCTGGAGGTTCTTATGTAATACAACTATTAAGGTGGAATCTGTCTTGCCTGTTTGCGCTAACAGAACTTTCCCTTTCAATTCCAGGGAATCCAACACCGGGCCTGTTGAAAAAGTATAGGTATAGTTCTTTAACACATTCCCCTCATTAAAATCCTTGATGGCATTACCAAAATTAAATATATAGGTAGTATTGGGTTCCAGCGTATCCCTGAAATGAATAGTGATTGTTTTGCCTTTTACATCCACCCTTGGATTGTTTTGAAACAATGGCGCAAAAAGCAGGTTGTTCTGCACATCCTGCAAGTCTACGTATTCATTGAAAGTAAGGGTGATACGGTCAGATCGGAAATTCAATGTAGAATCGCGGGGTGTGGCGCTCAATAATTCTGGTGGAATTGAGTCCCTGGGCCCTCCCTGCGGGGGAATAATATTGGCACAGGAACCACCGAACAGGCTGGCAACAACTACAAAAAACAATATAGCTACTGGAAAAACATGCCTCATTGAAAAGCAAACATAAAACCTTTCCCATAAATCCTTTAAAGGCTGTTACTAATAAAGCCTTAAAAGCTGGATAGGCTGCAAGTAAATATTTATACTGACCCAAACATGTAAACTGTAAATTAATCGGGCGGCTTACATAACCCTGAATTCTGTAAGCTCCTCTTCTTCTTTCAGTTCATGAAGGGAAACATAGAGCTTATGTTCTTTTACAAAATTGCACCAGTGGCACTCCGGCTTGCCACAGCCCTTGTAAAAATCATGCGCCTGTATGCGTTCCCAGCTTTGCTGTACCTGGTCAAGCACTATCTCTTCATGGTCTGGCCTGATAATTATTTTCTTATGGTCAAATTCATTCTTTTCATTTGGCTCAATGAACAGGAATTCGATGCCTCTTAATTCCTTGTTTTTTGCCTTCTGCCGGTCAAACAGGATCTTATAAAATACGGCCTGCCTCCAGTAATTGCCACCTTCCGGCTTTTGCGGATGTCCTGGTTCAACAAATTCATAACGCCGGTTACTTTTTTCAAGGCTCCCGGTTTTAAAATCAGTGATCATTACTTCGTTGCCCCAATACTGCAATTTGTCAGCAAAGCCCTTTAATGGCACATGATCCACAACGGCCTCCATAGGCACCTCTGTGCGTACAAATTCCTCTCCAGCACCAGCAAAGAACTGGTCGTAGAAGGCTGATAAACACCTGGACCCATACTCTGTAAAACGCAACAGGCTTTCCTTTGTAAACACTTCCCGGTTAAAATGTATATGCCACTGAAAACGGTTGATCAATACTTCTTTTCCCGGATATTGCCGCCCTGCTTCCATCATCTTTACATAGAAGAAATTCAAAGCATCGTGCATGCTGCTACCAAATTGCGCACTTTCACTGATGGCTGAAGGTATCCGTATAAGATTGTTATAATAAAATTTAATCGGGCACTCCAGGTAGTTATTAAGTGCCGTAACATTCATTTTAAAATTGACCAGCAGGTTATCAATAAAATCCTTTTCCGCCTTTTCCAACTCGGGTTGTTGTACAAGGCCATACCGGAGTGAAGAATATACAAGCCTGGTATCTTCATTTATTGTTATAGGCTGCACTTTCAGATCCAGGGAATTCATTTCAGCAATGAAACGCGAAGCTTCCAGCGCTTTACCCTCATTTGTAAATGAAGGGAAAGAAATATATAAGTATTTTTCGGCCCTGGTGGCAGCCACGAAGAATAGTCTTCTCAATTCTTCTTCTTTCTCTTCAGGCGATTCACTATTGAATACATTGGGAGGCAGCTTATATCCCTGGCTGAATTTTCTTTTGGTTTCCCAAACACTGGAATAACAACCAATAAAGAATACATATTCATATTCCAATCCTTTACTGCCATGACAGGTCAATAGGTTCACACCTTTTTCATTACCACTAGTTTGCACCAATGGTATTGAGATGCCATTTTCTTCAAGCAGGTGAATTTGCTTCAACAGCCCTTCCAAATCCATATCCGGATTGCGGCGGCATTCATCCTGCAGGAAATCGAAGAACCCATTCAGCAATTTCATCAGCCAGGCCTTGTCGGGCTGCTTCATGATATAAGACAGAATGCCCGCTTCGTTGAATAGCAATTCAAACCATTTCAACAAGGGAAGGTTCTCAGAAGCTGAGATCAGTTGTTCCAGCACCTGGTGAACGCGTATAAACCTGTCCGTGGTTTCATCATCACTGAAAAGCTTTTGCTGGTTGGCAGTGGTCAGCCTGCCCAGGTAATCCCTGAGAAATACCGGTTCCTTCTTTGTCCGCTTATTGGTATTCACCTCATTGCAAATGGTAGCAATCTTGAGTGCGGGCAAGTGGTGAAAATTATGATGCAGTATTTCAAATAGAACAGATTCGCCGCTGAAGGGAATTTCCTTTTCTGCAATGATGTATTGCGGGTACGATAATATCTTTTTTACCAGGGGTTCCTTCAGTAAGTTCAACGACTTGCGTGTATAATAAGGTATGCTTTGCAATTGCAGGAATTTCTGTAATTCTTCTCCTGTCTTATGCTCCTTATAAATTACAGCTATGCGTCCCGGCTCTACCCCTTCAGCTATTAATTCCCTGATCTCTTCTGCTATCAGTATGTTCTCTTCAAATTCATTGTTTACACTCCGGATAACAGGGGCAATCTGCAGGTCCTTATGTGCTTCGTTGGCCGATGTAAGTATCTTCTCAAGGTCTTTATATTCATTTACCAGGCGCTGCACATTGTTTTGGATCAGTGAATGGGCCGCATCAAGAATAGGCTGCACACTCCTGTAGTTTTGGGTAAGCACCACCTGCAGCAGGTCCTTTTCATATTTCCGCGCCAATTGTACCATGTTTTCCATATTGGCCCCCTGGAACCGGTAGATGCTCTGGTCATCATCACCCACCACAAATAGATTAGGACTTTCTTCCTGCCAATAGCTAACAAGCAATTCCACCAGTTTGTTTTGAGCTCCACTGGTATCCTGGTATTCATCTACCAAAAAGAACTGGTACTGCTCCTGGTAAGATGCCAGCACTTCCGGGTCGCTTTCAAATACAGCTATCACCCAGTTGATCATATCATCAAAATCATAGCGCTGCTTTTCTTTCAATATTTGCTGGTATTGAGGAAAGGCCTGCACAGCCGCCTTTAGCATTACCATCTTCTCTATTTCCTTTTTTCCCTCAACCGTTAACTCTACAATACCCTTTTTGAACTTTGTTTTATTATAAAAAGTCTCGGGAATGATGTTTTCAACATAGTCATCAATCTTTTGCAACAGGAACTCGGGGGTCCATCCTTCCCGCTTCATACTTCCAAACAGTTCTTTCAGGTAGTTGGCCTCAAAATAGGCATCCGTTTTAAAACGCTTCAGAGGATTGGTATTATCAAACGAATCAATCAATTCTACCAGGCATTGAACCTGTTCCAGTTCATTGATGGGCTGCAGGTCCTTTTTATGAAATAAATGCATGTTCTGCTGGATCACCATATTGCAGAAGGAATGAAAGGAGTGGATCTGCACGGTGTACGCATCAGGTCCTATCAAAGAAAGTAAGCGCTTCCGCATTGCCAAAACCCCCGCATCGGTATACGTCAGGCAAAGTATATTGGAGGGCAGCACATCGGTTTCAAGCAAAATCTTACCTATACGCACACTGAGTATCTGGGTCTTCCCCGTTCCCGGACCAGCTACCACCATCACAGGCCCATAGATCTTGTCTACGGCCTGCTTTTGCTGCGCATTCAGTTTATTGTATTCAGCATTGAAGTTTTGGAGCAGTTTATCTTTCAGTAAGGACATGTATCAAAGGTAGCAGTGAATTGCTATAATGTTTAGCATTGTGGAAAACCTGTACACTACAAACCTGTCTCCACCCAAAAGGTGAATAATTTGTGGTAAATTGACAATGGGGAAAAACATCTGTTGTCAACACTTTCACAGTTTGTTAAGACTTAATGACGAAATCATTCGTTTAACGACTAACCAACCAACATGCATACACACAAAATTCAGCATGACCTCATCATTCATGCGCTTCCTTCCAAGGTCTGGAAAGTGCTTACCTCTTCTGAATATGCACGACAGTTCCTGTTTAACGAAGAGTTGCGTTCCGATTGGATGAAAGGCAGTCCTATTATACTTGATATTGAAAGCAACGGCATACGGGAATCTGTTAGCAAAGGCACGGTACAGGAAGTAGTGCCGGGCATTTCCATGCAGTATACCTTATATGCCTTGCCTGAATTTGCTGAATCCCCAGTAACCTGTTCTTACGAATTGGCCCCGGAAGAAGGAGGCATCAGGCTCATCATTTCGCAGGAACTGGAATTACCTTCACCAGGCTTATATAAACTTGTTTCAGGCAATTGCCAGATGATGTTGCAAAAGATCAAATGGCTGGCGGAATACTGTTGAAAAAACAGCTGTCACTGAAGCAAATACTTTTTCTGACCACACCTTCCATTGCTAACAAAAAATGAAATAGATTTATCCTGCAGTGCATGCTGGTTTCGTGCGTCGAAGATTGATGCTTAGGCAGTCATATACATTTCCTTTCCACTCCTTGAAAGAACCTCCCTATTAATTGACTTAAAATAATTATGGAATGAAGCCTGTTTACCTGTTAGTGCTCCTGTTCCTGGCAGGTTGCCTGCATAAAAAAAATGATTCCTTGCTGGGAAGGTGGCAAATCATTTTATTGAAAGGAAAAGATTCTTCGGGAAAAGAAGTGGCTTTGTATAATGCCCGAACGGATACTACTAAAAGATACCTTTCTTTTATTAATGATACAACAGTGCATCGGGCTGCAGGTTCAAAAAAAGACGCTGATACCATCAATTACTTACTGGTAGGCGATACCATTTTTTCCAAAAGAGGTATTCGTAATTATTCTATGGAAGCCATTACCAGTGACTCGATGATCATCACAGGAGATGATCAATCCAAAATCACTATTGTCAGGATGAAGGAGCAGTCACATTAGCATTATAGTTTCACCCGCGGATAACCTTTGTCCAGCCAGTCTGTTTTCATATTATGTGGCAGGTCCAGCAATTTATAATTAGTGAATTTAAGTTCCTTCAATAAGGCCACTGCAGGGCGCACATTTGGGCAATGCTCATAAGGACAGCAACCACAATAGACCACTACTTCCTTTTTCCTGTCCAGTCCTTTTAGCTGGTTGGTCAGCTTGGCCAGGTTTTCCTCCTCCTGTACCGGTCCCACTACTATGGAATGAGGTATTAGTGCACCCGGACCTACACTGATTATTACTGGCAAGGCGGTTGAACTGTCATTTAACTTTTGGGCCAGTTCAGATGGCTGCATAACATGATCCGGGGTCCAGTTCACAGGCTTTTGGGCAAAACCAGTAATGGAAATAATAATGAATGCCAGGGACAAGATCAATGTATAGAAAGGCCGTGATGATTTCATTGCCTAAAATTAATGAGGATAATGCTGAGGCACCGTTAAAATTTGCGAACCTGTGGCCTATAAGTTGGCACAGGTTTTTCACCTGTAATAATAAATATTAGTATGAAAGAAAAGATATACAATCCCGCTTCTACAAATGAACAGTCACCAGCAGAGGGCATGGGTGCCGTAAATACCTTCAACCCTGAAGAAGTAGAGGATATGAATGGGCATGAACATGAACCCATTCCTAAAAACTTTGAAAGGGAAGAGCGCAGGGGCCAAAGAGATGACACTAAGAAAACGGAAGATTAAGCACTTTTCAATTAAGGGTAATAGAACAGTGATATAGTAAATAAGAACTTACCTCCTTTTTCACTTTGCGATTGTCCAATGTGCGCTATCGTAACACTATGATGCTGAAGCCATTCATTCACCTTTGTTTCTACAAGGCTGTGCGTTGACTCAGTGAACAATTTCATTTTAAGCACCGACCGGTCATTGACTAACACCCTTGTTTGGGATAATTGTATTTCTTCCATGGCAATTATTTAATATTCCTTATTTGTTCCATAACCTTATTGACCATACAGTCACAATACACCAGGTTAAATTCAAAAATATCTGCTGTACTATAACTTTCTTCCAGCCTTTTTTGTAGTACTGTTTTGGCCCTGTTAAGTCTCACTTTTACACTAACAGCCGAAATGTCTAAAAGTTCAGCGGTTTCAGCCACAGAAAAACCTTCCACCTCTCGTAATATAAATACGGTTTTATAAATGAGTGGCAAATGTTCCAGGTGATAAGCCACCACCCTTCCAAATTCTTTGCGCATAAGATCTTTCTCGGGGGAAACTGTGTTTAAATGCATAGGCTGGGCATTTTCCTGGATCTCTGGTTGGCTGCTCTCTCTTTTATAAGCACCATACGTTTTTTTATACAGGCATTTATGGATCAGTATCCGGGTGATCCATGTCTTAAAAGACGAGCGCCCTTCAAATTGGGCTAATTTTGTGTAGGCACTGATATAGGTTTCCTGCATCAGGTCCTGTGCATCCTGGTGATTGAATCCATAACTTCTTGCCACTTTATAAAGTCCCGCGTTATTTTTCCTGATCAATTCAGCAAACAAATCAGTCTCCCCGTCAATAATTGACCGGATCAGAACTTGTTCACCGGAATCCTGGCCGGATGTGAGAAGCATTTGCATGTGCATTTTTTATTATTGAACAATTAAAATGGCCTGTTTCCCCGCAGCAGGTAACTTAAAATTACTTTACTTAAGACAGATTTCTGGCGGCAGCGTTGAACCTAAATGATTCCGCATACCATTAATACGCTGTCATTCTTAGGTACCGAATTATAAATACAGGGCAAATGAATAATTGAAATCTTACTTATTCTTCTTCATTACCAATGCTGTATGACCCATTTTTAGAATAGAGCAGCCAGCTACCAAAAAGGTTACAAAAAATGCCTGGTATTTTTTCAACTGTAATTAAAGCCCATCATTAACAGGGAATATTATTTGCAATGCTCTCCATCGAACTATGACTAAATCTAAAAAGTCTATTTACAGTGCACTGGCAGCCAACATACTTATTGCTATCACCAAGTTCATTGCAGGCTCCATCAGCAACAGTTCGGCCATGATTGCCGAAGGAGTGCACTCGGTAGTTGATACTATAAATGAATTGTTACTGTTATATGGCATCAGGCTAAGTAAAAAGCCTGCCGATGCCCTTCGTCCATTCGGATATGGGAAAGAGTTATACTTCTGGTCCTTTATTGTGGCATTGCTCATATTTGGCCTGGGAGGTGGCATCTCTATCTACCAGGGATACCAGCATATCCGCCATCCCGAACCGCTGGGCGATCCTACCTGGAGTTACGTAGTATTAATCATCTCAATTGTATTCGAAGGCAGTTCACTTTTCATTGCTTTTAAAGAATTCAATAAACAGCATAAAGAAGAAACCATGTGGTCTGCCATTCACCGCAGTAAGGACCCCACCAGTTTTACCATACTATTTGAAGATGGTGCTGCGGTGATTGGTTTGCTGGTTGTACTGGCAGCAGTTTACTTCGGGCATCGCTACCAGCTACCCTACCTGGATGGTATAGCTACAGTTACCGTTGGCCTCCTGTTAGTGGCTGTTTCATTGATCCTTGCCCGTGAATCGCGGAGTCTTTTAATGGGTGAAGGTATAGCACCTGATACACAGGCCAGGATCACTGCGCTTATTGAAAAGGATCCTCATGTGAAAAAAGTGCTGCATATTTTATCCACTTACCAATCGCCCGAAGAGATCGTATTAATGATCGTTGTTGCTTTTCATGAAAACCTTGATACCTCTGATATCAATGAAGCTATTGAGAGAATTCGTGATATGATCAAAAAGGAATACGCATTGGTACGCTATATATTGGTACAGCCCGAATTTTATGAACAGGCTCCAGGCAAGATTAAAATAGAGCAATAGTATCAGTGTTATAAATGACGGTAATTATTTTTCCATAAAGCGCCTGAAACCATCATAGCTCAGTATCTTAAAAGCAAACCAAAGAACGCCGACTACTTTTAGAATCGTAGCCATTAAAGAAATAATATTCCATCCCTGCCAGTGCATCAAACGCATTTGCTCGCCCACATATCCCAGGCAAAACCCAAATGCTATCAGCAGTATCGTATATTTTGCTTTCATAAAAAATCCCACTATTGGGATATATTCAATGATTCATTATTAATTGAGTAGTACATGCGTATTCTTCTTTAATGACCTAAGAAATAATCGCTATAGAAAGTATTCCACCCAAGCCTTCGATATTTGAAGTACTCTTCCAACTTATCAACTTTTCAACCTTTCAACCTTTCAACCTCTCTTCCCCTTTTTCAACCTTTCTACCTCTCTCCTTCATCATTCGAAATTCCTTGTTCGAAATTCTGCGGTTCTCTTTTTCCCTCGTCCGCCATAGCTTTAGCGTAGGTGGATCCTTATCAACCTTTCAACTTTTCAACCTTTCAACTTCTCTTCCCCTTCTTCATTCGACATTCCTTGTTCGATATTCGATATTCAATCCCTTATCAACCTTTCAACTTTTCAACTTTCAACCTTTCAACCTTTCAACCCTCTCTCCCTCCTCCTCAAAAATCATCTCCAATCCTACCAATCTTAGTTCTCTCTCTTATTACCTATCCGACATTCCCATCACCTTCTCCCACAACTCCGGTATCCTTTTTATCCAGGCTACTTCCTTTCGCTTTTTTGTATAATCTTCCGCAGGTGTACCCCAGTATCTCTTTCCACCTTCAATGCTTGATACCACGCCACTTTGTCCAAACACCTCTGCACCCTTACCTATAGTAATAGTTTTATTCACCCCAACCTGGCCCCACATGATCACCTCATCTTCCATGGTCACAGCACCAGCCACGCCTACCTGGGCCGCAAATAAACAATTCTTACCCGTTACGGTATCATGACCTATATGCACAAGATTATCCAGCTTGGTACCTGCACCCAATATTGTATCCGAACTCACACCCCGGTCAATAGTGCAGTTGGCACCTATCTCTACATAGTCTTCTATCACTACCCTGCCACCACTCAGCATCTTTTTAAAATAGATCTCCCTGTTAGTTTTCTTATTATAATAAAACGCATCACTTCCAATGACAGTACCGGCCTGGATAATGACATGATCACCAAGCACGCAATGATCCATGATCACTACATTGGGATGAATAACGCAATGCTCCCCTATGGTCACATGGTTACCTATCACGGCACCATGCATAATAACAGAGGTTGCGCCTACGGTAGCTGAATCACTGATGGCTTTCACCACCGGTTCAAATGGCCTGAAATGTTGCACGATTTTCTGGTAAGCTTCAAATGGTTCATCCACAATCAGCAAAGATTTACCTGGAGGAAACTCTGTGGGCGTATTAATAATAATATACGTAGCTGCAGAGTTGATGCATGTAGCATAATATTTAGGATGATCAACAAAAACCAGGTCTCCTTCTTCCACTTTATGGATCTCATTGATACCCCTTACCATCCCTGATGATGTACCAACTATTTCTGCGCCAATTAAACTGGCGATTGTTGTTAGGGGTACAGGTTTTTCAAAACGCATGCAATAAATTTTGACAAAGGTAGGGCTACTGACACTTCAGAAAGACCCTGGAACAGTAAACAAACTTTACCCTGCCAGCTCCATTTCATTTCCATACTTTGGATGAAAATCATCATAGTTTTTTCTTCACCTCATCATCCCAATGAATAGATGCTTCTTCATAGAAATAGGGAATGGGTGAAAAATACCCTTGCCATCTATAACCTGCCGGAGCTTCCTTTTGATAAATTTCATTACCATCCGTTCCCTTTTTCAAAAAAAAGAGTGAAGAAAATAAAAAATAATTTTCTCCTTTCAGCCCATTCTCTTCGTTGTTTATTCCATGTATTTTATTGATGGCAACACCAAATGCAGGTGTATGCAATTTCATTATTAAAAAATCGTGATCGGCTGAAACATTGATGAACAGTGCATCTCAGGGGATTGCATGATTTTACCATTACATTAAGTTGAAAGAAATAGTATTCACCATTCATTGAAAATGCGCCTGCAAAAGGCCATTGCAAGCCGGGGCAATCCACAAAAGCATAAAAAAAATGTGAATAATTTTTACACTAAAATTTTTTAGTTAGAGAAAAATCTTTTTAATATTGTGTTGGGAATTTTATTCCCTTACTTACTAACCCATCTACATATTAGCTCCGCCTTCCGCGGGGCTTTTTGTTTATAGTATTTACAATACAGGATAGATGCGTACTTTCAATTAAAATAACTTTACTTTCTTCATAAAAAAATACTGCATGTTAAAATCAATGACCGGTTTTGGAAGAGCGGAACAAGCTGTTGGTGACAAGACCTTTTTAATCGACATCAAGTCCCTCAATGGAAAACAATTTGACCTGCAACTGAAAATGCCGGCCTTTCTCAAACCATTCGAATTTGATATCCGCAAGATACTTTCCGAGAAGCTGGGCCGCGGAACAGTTGATTGTTCCATCAACCTGAAAGAAACAGGAAATGCAAAACCTGTTACCATTAATACGGACCTGGCAAAAGCGTATTACAAACCACTGGCTGCCCTTTCCAAAGAATTGGGACTGGATACGGAAGGTATCCTGGCCACACTTATCAAACTCCCTGAAGTGATCACCCCTACCAGTGAAACGTTGAACGATGAAGAATGGAAACAATTCACTACCGCCATCGTAGCCGCCATAGATGACCTCAATGCTCACCGCGTTGAAGAAGGCAAATCCTTACAAAAAGACCTGCAACTGCGCATAGATAATATCCTTGTGCAACAATCGGAAGTAGAAAAGCTGGAACCCCTGCGCCAGGTAAAGATCAAGGAAGGCATCACCAAGCTGCTTGAAGAGAATGTGGGAAAAGAGAATTATGATGGCAACCGGCTGGAACAGGAGATCATCTATTATATAGAGAAGATAGACATCAGTGAAGAGCAGGTGCGACTGCGCAACCATTGCGACTACTTTTATGCCGTTATGAATGAACCCGAAGAATCCAAGGGCAAAAAACTTTCCTTCATCCTGCAGGAGATCGGTCGCGAGATCAATACCACCGGCGCCAAGGCCTACGACTCCACCATCCAGAAATGCGTGGTGTTGATGAAAGACGAGCTTGAAAAAGCAAAAGAACAGGTGTTGAATGTATTATGATTACTGCCCATTATAGAAAGCATTTAGATTTGTAACATGTTCTCCCAAAAAATGATGCGTTCCTTTTTAATAGTGCCACTACTGGTGGCTCTTTTTTCAATTTCATCCTGCACCTCCATAGACCTCTATGAAAAGACAGTGCCCATTCCCAACCATGCCTGGGATAGCAGGTTCAAGCCCCAGTTCAGATTCACCATTACAGATACTACGGTACCTTACCAGGTATATATCATTATACGGCATAATGACCGCTATAATTTTAATAATATATGGCTGAACCTGTACACCAAGGCACCTAATAGTCCTGCCCAAAAAGTGCAGTACGAACTACCGCTGGCGACAAAAGAAAAAGGTTGGCTGGGTAGTGCCATGGATGATATATATGAGCACCGCATCGCTATTACGCCGCAAAATCAAAAGCTATATTTCCAGCATAAAGGTGAATACATCTTTACTTTAGAGCATATCATGCGTGAAGATCCACTGCAACAGGTAATGGATGTAGGCCTGCGGCTGGAAAAGAAACCCTGATGACCATGGCCGATGAAAGCAAACGCAAACTGCAAATTACCACTGTTATCTACTGGGTGCTGCTGGTATATATCATAGCCGCATTGCTTTGGTGGGCACTCTCACTTCAAAAACAAAATGAAGAGATCTATCTTTTACAAAAACAACACCTGGTCACCCATTACAAAAATGCGCCCTTCTTCCAGGCCGAATTGCAAAAAATAGAACTCGAACGCAAAAGAGCCGTCTCGAAATTCATAGGAGAAGGCAGCACCTTTTTATTGCTGATACTGATCGGTGCTGTTTATATATATAGGTCTGTGCGCAGGCAGTTTCGCCTCCAGTTGCAGCAGCAGAATTTTGTAATGGCAGTCACCCATGAATTAAAGACACCCATAGCTGTTTCCCGGCTCAACCTGGAAACCTTGCTCAAATACCAGCTTGATGAACTGAAAAAGAATAAACTCCTGCATATGACCTTGCAGGAAACACTGCGCCTTGACACACTGATCAACAACATACTCATCTCCTCGCAGTTGGATGGCAACTCATATAAGTTATCAAAAGATGATATCAACTTTTCTGCATTGACCCATGATATGGTGCACCAGTTTTCCAACCGCTACCCCGACAGGCCTGTGCATACAGCTATTGAGGAAGAAGTGGAGATGGCGGGTGATCCACTGCTGTTAAAGCTGCTGGTAAGCAACCTGTTGGAAAATGCCAATAAATATTCTGCCCGCGATAAACCTATTTACGTGGAACTGGCCCGGGAGGATGGCAACATCAGGCTGCAGGTAAGGGATGAAGGTCCCGGCATTGCTGATGATGAAAAGAAGAATGTATTTGAAAAGTTTTACCGCATTGGCAGCGAGCAGACAAGAAGAACCCAGGGCACAGGACTGGGATTGTACCTCTGTAAAAAAATTGCAGCTGATCACGATGCCACTATACTGTTGAAAGATAATCAACCCCAAGGCAGTAATTTTATTGTTCAATTCCCGGCATAAAAAAACAAGCATGGCGAAAACATCCATATTATTAGTTGAAGACGAAGAGAACCTGCACGAAGCGCTCAAGATGAACCTTGAACTGGAAGGCTATGAAGTTACCTCAGCTTTCGATGGCATCCAGGCCATGAAGGCCGTACAAAATGAATACTTCGACCTGATCATTATGGACGTCATGATTCCGGAGATCGATGGTTTTAATGTGACCCAAAACATCCGGCTTACCAATACAGAAGTGCCTATTCTTATTTTAAGTGCCAAAGACACCAGCGAGGACCGTGTGATGGGTTTGCGTAAGGGCGCAGATGATTACCTCACCAAGCCTTTCAACCTGGAAGAATTATTACTAAGGGTGCAAAAGCTCATTCGGAAGAATAAACAATTGCAAGATAAATCCACCGTTGGCGATACCTATACTTTTGGAGGGCATACCATTGACTTCAAGGGACAGGAAGCCATCACCGCCTC
Source organism: Flavisolibacter ginsengisoli DSM 18119 (assembly GCF_900129295.1). Lineage (GTDB taxonomy): Bacteria > Bacteroidota > Bacteroidia > Chitinophagales > Chitinophagaceae > Flavisolibacter > Flavisolibacter ginsengisoli. Next base: position 38,919 of record NZ_FQUU01000017.1, on the reverse strand, counting down.
GGGCGAAAAGCTTCCGCTAAGTAAAAAAGAAGCGATGCTGTTAAAACTGTTGATTGAAAATAAAAATGAAGTGGTGCCCCGTGAAAAGATACTCCAGTCGGTATGGGGTTATAATGTATACCCCACCACCCGCACCATCGACAACTTCATTCTCAATTTCCGCAAATACTTTGAAGATGACAGCCGCAATCCAAAGCATTTCCATTCGGTTAGAGGGGTAGGCTATAAGTATAGTGAGTAGTGAAGCTTGCCGCAAAGCCACAAAGGCACTAAGCAACACGAAGGGGAAAGAGTTGACAGGTTAAAAAGTTGAAATGTTGACATTGAGCGCCAGTTAAAATAAACAAGTAATAACATAATACCTTATTGGCAACTCCATCCAAACCGTTTCCACTTCAACGTAACCCAAAAACTGATCGAACCTGCAGCCTGGTCCAGCGCCTCATTGCGGAAATTCGATTACTGAAACCATAATAGTCCGAAGCCTACTGTCCGCAATTCAGCGCCTTTAGTTTCTGCGCATAGCACGTGATTGAGCTTGCATACTCTACATACACGTAGTGAAGTAAAACACTCTAAAGGAATGACTGTATTTAAAATGATTGTTGCAACCAGTAGTTATGGTTGTTGTGCGCTGGCCCGGCAATACCCAGCGGAGCTATTGGGTTTGCCTAGACTTTTTGGTTCCTTTTGGGGTGCCAAAAGGAACTCGCCGAAGGCAAAATAAAAAATAAAATACTCTCAATAATTATCCAATCTGTTAACCAAAGAAAAAGACTACTAAGTTAAGCAGCCTACCTATCCACCCTTGCGTAATCACTATCTAAGAGGACAAAGAGCTATTCGCAAAGGTTCGCAGAGATAAGGGCAAGACACTTTAGCTTCATTCCCTGCCTCGCTCTCTTCTCTGTCGTCGAAAATAATAAAAACCGCTATCGTTCACCCACAAAGTTGTCATCCTGAGGAACGAAGGATCTGTGGTAGCCACTTAGGTAACCTTTATATTATTGTAGTCTATACGACCTAAAACAAAAAGAATGTACACGTTTCTATTTATCCATGCTCACCACCCCTATCACACAAAACGCCGCTCACAGTGCAATCCAAAGATCCTTCGTGCCTCAGGATGACAAAAAATCATTATTTACACTTTGCAGTCCGTACTAATTTCAAAAGTTTTAAGATTTGATACATTGAGCAGATTAATACATAAATCAACCAGTGAATACAATAAGCCTGCAACCACTCACTCTTTGACTGCATGTTGCTAAGAATGGAGTGACAATCCCGCCACATGCAGAGTCTGTAGCAAAAGCATAAGCGACCAATGGAATAATTAAACCTGTAAGAACTAAACGTCTTTCAACATAAACCAAAAAACTGATCTAACCTGCACACCCGTCCAGCGCCTAATTGCGGAAATTCCATTACTAAAACCTCAATAGTCCGAAGCTACCGTCCGCAATTCAGTGCCTCCGCCTCTACGCATAAAAGATCATTGTGCGGTGGCCTGCGCTTCCCTTGCGGAGTCCCGCAATGGCGGGAGGAAGCGTGTCCTTTTGCCTGCTTTTGGGGCACCTGCGAAGCTCTCATCAAGACCAAAATAAAACTACAGATACCTTGATAATGCCAAAAGGAACTCGCCGAAGGCAACCAACAACACACAAGTAATCAATATGAATCCAACTAAAAAATATCCTCCAACTCCTTCAACGCAGTCACCACATACGTCGCCTTCACCCCTTCATCCACCGCACCGGTAAAATTCACATGTATCGCATCCATCCCCGCATTCAGCGCCCCCGCCACATCTATCTCCAGGCTATCTCCTATCATGATGCTTTCTTCTGCTACAGCCCCTGCCCTTCCCAGAGCATAATCAAAGATCTCCTTCTCCGGCTTCAGGCTATTAGAGCCCTCCGAGGTGATCACCTCGCGGAAGAAAGGCGAAAGCCCGCTGTACTTTAATTTGCTGTGTTGCGTCTCCTCAAATCCATTGGTGATCAGGTGAAGCTGGTAACCCTTATCCAACAGGTACTGCAATACTTCTTTGGTATGAGGAAAAAGAATGGTGCGCCCGGGCAACAACTGCAGGAACAATTCATTGAGCTGCTGCGCCAGTGCTTCATCTGCTATTTTAAAATCCAGGAGCGTCAGCCACATGCGCTTGAGACGCAGTTCCTCCTGCTTGATGTATCCATTCCGGTAGCGGGCCCAGAGCTTTTCATTATGCACCAGGTAGTTTTTATAAAAAAGATCAAAATCATGAATGCCTTTGCCCGGCAGGTCCAGGTCTATATGCAGTTGTTGCAGCGTGGCCCTTGCATTGGCATCAAAATCCCACAAGGTATGGTCAAGGTCAAAGAACAGGTGTTTATACTTCATGTATCGTTTAGAAAATAGAGAATTAGATTTGTAAAGAAAGATTTCAAAAATACAGAACAAAATGAATGCTGTCATTACAGGAGCCTCAAGGGGAATAGGAAAGGAAGTGGCCAGGATCTTTGCACTGCATGGATATGATCTCTACCTCTGTTCGCAAAACGAAGAAAGCCTGCTGAAGACCATTGAAGAACTGGAGATGCTGTATCCCAATATCAGTATCAATGGGCAGGCCCTTGACCTGGGCAAGAAACAAAATGCCCAACTTTTTGCTGAATGGCTGCTCAACCAGGCAGGCGCGGTAGATGTGCTGGTCAATAATGTAGGCACCTTCATCCAGGGCAATGTGAGTGATGAACCAGACGGTGCACTGGAAAAAATGCTGGAGGTGAACCTTTATAGCGCTTACCATACCACCAGGGCCTTATTGCCGCGCATGATAGCTGCCGAGCAGGGACATATATTCAACATTTGCTCCATTGCTTCGCTGGCAGCTTATCCCGGCGGAGGCGCCTACAGCATCAGCAAATATGCACTATTGGGCTTCACCAAAAACCTGAGGCAGGAAATGAAATTCCATGGCATCAAGGTTACCGCCGTGATACCTGGTGCAGTATATACCGATTCCTGGAAAGGCAGCGGTGTGCCACATGAGCGGATCATGGAAGCCCAGGATATTGCCAAACTCATTTACAATGCCACGCAGTTATCGCCGCAGGCAGTGGTGGAAGAGATCGTGGTGCGCCCGCAAATGGGCGATCTCTGACCATTTACAAAACTGTAAGTCCATTCCACCCTTCCATGAAAAGCCTCAACGAGCATTCTTTATATTCAAGGCCATGAAATGTACGATGATCATTTTATTGCTGCTGCCCTTTTGCTGTTTTGCACAAAGGGTGCAGTTGATCGTGCCTGGTCAGCCTGTGATCGTAGGCTCGGCCTTCCAGGTGCAGTATGTCGTTACCAATCCATCGGAATTACTGGAAGCATCGCAACCTTCCTTTGATAGCTGCCAGGTCATCAGCGGGCCCAATGTGTACCGGGGCGATGCCATGATAGATGGAAAAATGCAACCCATAGAGAACATCACCTATACCCTCCAGCCCAAAACAGTGGGTGTACTGAGGATAGGCGCTATAACGGTTATGTATAAGGGTGGCGGGCAGGTGGTAAGCTCTAATGGAGGAGTTACGGCTGTGCCCCCACCCAAGGCAAGCTTCAGCACTTCTTCCAGCTATACCGATGTCAACCTGTATGCCCCTTCCAAAACAGTGGACCGCCAGCAACTGGTGGACCAGAACTTGTTTATTAAAACAACAGTCGACAAGCGCAATTGCTACGAAGGTGAGCCCGTGGTGGCCAGCTTCACGCTTTACTCACGCTTACAGTCTACATCTGAGGCTGAAAAGTCACCTTCTTTTTATGGCTTCAGCGTAGTAGATGTACTGGACATCAACCAGGCGCATATGGGCGTGGAAAAAATAAACGGTAACGTCTTTAATACATCCATCCTGCGCAAAGTGCAGCTCTATCCTGTGCAGGCTGGAAAGCTGACCATAGATCAACTTTATGTTGATAATGAAGTGGAATTTGTTGACAGCCTCACCGGTGGCCGTACAACAGTTGACAAGGAGCTGATCACGGAACCCATAACCATCAACGTGAAACCCCTGCCTGCCACCAGGCCAGAGGGCTTCACTGGTGGTGTAGGAAATTTCACCATTGAAGCCCGGTTAGATCATCCGCAGTTGCAGCAGCATGCCCAGGGAAAGCTGCTGATCACCATCAGGGGTAATGGCAATTTCATCCAGTTTGGCCAGCCGGTAGTACATTGGCCTGCTGGCATCGAACCCTTTGAGCCGGTCATTACAGAGAAGCTGGCAAAGGAAAAGATCCCGATAGAGGGAATGCGCCAGTATGAATTTGGCTTTGCCGTCGATTCTGCCGGCAACTATGCGCTGCCGCCGGTGAGCTTTTCATTTTTCAACCCACAAAAGGAAAGCTTTGTTGAGGTACACACAGATACATTGAACCTCCAGGTAACACCCCGGACCATTCGCTCTTATGTGAGCCAGCTACGCAAACGCACTTCCTCTCCGTATATATGGTTACCCATTGTATTACTCTTCCTTGCCAGTTCAGCCTTCGTATGGTATCGCTACAAAGCTGCCAGGCAAAAGAAACAGAATGTCCAGCCATCTCCAGCCATCATTTTCCGGCAACAACTAGATCAACTCGAAACAGCGAGTCTCACAGGAAAAGAAAAGCTTATTGAGTTGCAAAAGATCCTATCTAGTTTCCTTGGCCAGGAACATGCTTCAATTACACCCGAAAAAAGAAGAGATGCCCAATCATTGCTCACAGCCTGCCAGGCCGCCATCTATTCCAGCGGCGATGAAGAAATGGAAAGCAAAGAATGGATTGCCAGGGCAAGAGAGTTGAGTCGGGAGTAGAGAGGCCACAAAGACACTAAGGCTCAAAGGAACACGAAGGAAGGGTTGATAAGTTAACAAGTTGAAATGTTGACAGGGTAGAGCTAATCAAAATAGCAGATCTATATTTCTCCTTGTGTAATTAGTTTCGCAGAGAACGCGAAGATTTTCGCAAAGGGTCGCAGAGATAAATGCAAGACATTATACACCTCTGCCATCATCCCCGAAAAATGAAGTCTATCTTAATAAATAAAACAACTCACTCCTCCTGCTTGTTATAACACATACATGTTCATCTAACAAACCAGAAACAAAAAACCAAAAACAAGAAACCTATTCTCAATTGCTCTTGTTGGCGTCCCCGCCAACGAGTAATCTCATTCACATCCCTGGCTTTAATCCTGCTTGCAATACGACATGCATGTTCGACCTAAACAAACCAGAAACAAAAAACCAAAAACAAGAAACCTATTCTCCAAAGGAGAATAATATCCTTATTCCCGCATTCGCGCTCAGGGGCAACGGCACCCGCCGCGTATCATGCAATAACGGCGAAGGATAATCAGAAGCAGGCAATGTGGTCCTCACATCACCATATAAAAAAATACCGGCAGCCAGTGGATACTCCGCACCCATGCCAAGATCAAGCGTCAGTCTTTTAAAATCATCCGTACCAATAGCAGGAGCAGGCGACAAAGTATATAATGAAGTATCAACAGGTGTCAGCAATTCATTCACCACCCTGGTGAACATCAATCCAAAGCCAATGGCGCCATAAATATTCCAATCGTTCTCCACATCATAGCCGCCCTTAAAATAATGCTTCAGTCCCAGCGACACCTGGCGAAAACGCCATTTGCCTTTCACATCATACGACAGCTTTTGCGGCACAGTAAAGGAAGAATCGGCGGTAGCAGTAAAGCGGTTGGTAAAAGCGCCCTGTGTATGATAATTGAGCCAGGCATAGCCGGAGTTCTTTTTAGAGAAATGAAAGTCAGACTCCACCCCCTGCCCAAAAGCCCAGAACTTTTGATGCGGACTAAAATTGCGCAACAGCGAAATATCAGTAGCAATACTAAACCGCACCTGTGCAAAAGCAGCCTGGCATACAAATATGGCCAGTCCTATAACAATGATCCTTTTCTTCAAACCTTTTGATTGTGCTGTAATATTAAGGAGAAATTGCAGTGAACAGCTACTTGCCATCTGAATCAGTTAAACTCGTTTCCATTAGGTCCATTACCACGGGCAGTAAAATCGCTTGTAATGTAATGAATAGAATCCCTTTAAAATCAACTTTCATTAAAAGCATTCTTCAAATTTGGTGTGCAATTACATTAACCCTAATACATCAGCCCTTTCTTTTATTAATGATATATATTGACCCTGCAAATCCTTATCTATAAAACTTACTGGTATAAAGTCAAACCAACGCGGTATGGTGGTCCTGAATTTATTATATATATTTTCAACAGACCTCTCCTCCAAAAGTTTGACCGCAATTACAAAGGCATCGAAATCCTTTTTCTGCAACTTTCTTTTTTTACCATTTAAGTTTAATGCCAATTCTTCATTATCACCTTCCGTCACCAGGCTGGATGGGATCATATCATAAGCCGGTGATAACATATATCCTATCCCTGGTCTTTTGATAAGGGAAAAATTTTTAAGATGCATGTCTGCATTACCGGTCAAAAAAGAGAATACCACCTGCTCAAAAAAATCAATCATATCCAGCCCGGGATTTATTGAATATTTGATGATAGCCTTTGCTATCTGTTCATAAGATCCCTTGTATTTATTTTCCGTCAGTCTTTCTGTTAACTGGCACATATCCTCCATGTGTATCTTTTCACTCCTAACCCTGTCAATTCTCTTTGTAATGTATGCCAGGATTCCACTTTGCATCCTGATCAGGGAATGCGGGACGGTGGCAATACCTGACAATGCAGCCAGGTGCATGGTAAGATCCTCTAATTGTGGCAACTGGGGATAAGCAGAGGTAGGAGGTTTTAAAATATACCCACCCCAAAGACCTACAATAGTAAAACGTTTAGGTTCCATTTTACCAATATGCCTGCCGGTCTTTTCTATGTCCAGAGAAAGCTTTGGCTGTACGCCGGTTACGGCAACATGACTTTTAATTACCTGCTTTCCAAGTTCAAGCATTTGCTTTTCATCATAAGGAAGCCGGGGAGGCACCCTGGTTCCAAATATTTTTCTACTGCAGTCAGGATGAAAATCTACCAGGCCATTTTCCAATTCATTATAGCAATACAGGCACCGCATCAGGCTTCCTCTGTTTTGACTCCAACAATGCTTACTGCTCCTATGCAATCCGTACAACAAACCATTAATAAACCCATTCTATCCCTTTCATCAAGTTTCCAGTTTTTTTCGGCAACTTCCAAAAGCCATCCTTCAGGTATCAGTCCATCAAAAAAGGAAAACATGCTTTCACTGGTAAATGGAACATGAGATAATGGAAGCGTAAGACTCACAGCTTCTGCGTTAGGATTTTGCAGGTAATTGATATCATAGATAAAATGGTATCCTTCATCTGTTTCAGAAAGATAGCCAGCCAAATGATCGAACATGAAAACATTAGCTATTCTCATCTGTCAGTTTTTGACGATCCATAGGTACAGGTCCCATTTCGTGCCCGAATAACCGCAGCACCTGGTTCACTTTATCCATGCGAACCGATGTTTTACCCTGTTCTAATTCTCTAATAAATCTAAGTCCTACACCAGCCTTAGAAGCTAGCTCAGGCTGCGTTAGATTGGCACTCTTTCTTTTTTGCTTGAGAAAATCCCTCAATGTCAACATTTGCTCCATATTTATACCCCTTCGGGTATGAATTTACTAAATATTATTCATTTATACCCTTTTAGGTATAAAATTAATAATTTGGTATAAATTATACCCTATCAGGTATACGTAATCTCAAACCTCGACTTTGTTGGAATGCTCTAACGTAGGTGGATCCTTGTCTACCTTGCAACCTGTTAACTTTTCAACCTCTTTCTCCCTTCTTCATCATTCAATATTCCTTGTTCGATATTCTGCGGTTCTCTTTCTATCCTGACTATAGACTCCAGACTTCCGACTCCCGACTCTCTTCCTCCTTGTCAACATTTCAACCTTTCAACTTTTCAACTTTTCAACCTTTCAACCTTTCAACCACTCAACCCAGTTTCCTTATTTTTACCCTTTACTAAACCCACGCTATGCAGCACGGCACTACCATTGAATCAATAGAGATCTATAAATTATACCTGCCCCTCAAAGAGCCCTTTGTCATTTCCCTTGGTCCCATCCACGACGTACAGAATGTTGTTGTCATCATCCGCACGCATGACGGCTGTGCCGGGTATGGCGAATGCAGTCCCTACATGACCATCAATGGAGAAAGCATCGACACCTGCTTCATCGTGGGCCAGTACTTTGCCAAGGTGCTCAAGGGAAAGAATGCCCTGGATATTGCCGGCTGCATGGAGATCATGGACCGCACCATCTATGGCAATACCAGCATCAAAAGCGCCTTTGATATTGCTATACATGATATTGCCGCCCAGCACTCCGGGGTGCCCCTCTACCAGTTTTTGGGAGGAAAGAAAGACAGGATCCTGGAGACAGACATGACTGTGAGCATAGGCGATCCGCAGAAGATGAAGGAAGATGCCATGCGCTTCCAGAGTGCAGGCTTTCCCGCCATCAAGGTGAAGCTGGGAGAAGCAAAGGATATTGATGTAGCCCGCATCAAGGCCATCCGCGAAGGCATTGGCAATGACCACCCCCTGCGCATTGATGCCAACCAGGGCTGGAGCACGGCCGACAATGCCATTGAAGTGTTGCAGGCACTGGCACCCTATAATATAGAACACTGCGAAGAGCCCATTGCGCGCTACCGTTTCATGGAACTGCCTCGCGTATCCGCAGCCTCACCTATTCCTATTATGGCCGATGAAAGCTGTGGAGACGACCACGATGCCGAACGGCTGATCGCCATAGGCGCCTGCACCATGATCAATATTAAATTGGGTAAATCATCCGGATTTTATAAGGGGTTGAAGATAGCACAACTCGGTGCAGCCGCAGGACTACACATGCAGGTAGGAGGGTTCATGGAATCACGGTTGGGCATGACCGCAGCAGCGCACCTGGCCCTGGCCAATGACCATATCTATCATTGCGATTTCGACACACCCCTCATGTACACCGAAGACCCTGTGATCGGGGGCATACAATACCTGGATAAGGGAGTCATTGACACACCTGAAGTTCCCGGCCTGGGGGCGGTGATTGATGACGCTTATTTAAAGGATACCGAAAAGGTGATTATATAATAGGATCGTCAACTGGCTGGAAGTACACGGTACCCACCAGTTGCTTTTCGTAATAAATGGTGCTTTCACCCAGCCTGTTTAAAATGCGGAAAGTTTTCCTTTCTTTCCAGCTTGGTACATGTCCCAGGAATTGAACGATCCTTTCCTCTATCAGCCTTGTCCTTTCCAGGGTCATCTGCAATAAAATGTTAGCGTCCGACATAGCAATATTGTTTAGGATTTCCAATTAATGAATATCAGCAATCATTTTCGTAGCGTAAGGATGAGTATTTAAAGGGGGGATAATTCTATCAGTGCAATAAATTTAGTCTTTTTTACCCGCAAGCAAAAATTTTGATAAAACCAAGGTTTCAGATGTTCAGAAAAGGTTGATACCTGACTCCTTGAAATAATTAGTCCATGTTACCACCTCATTGATGAGTAGCGATTTTATTATCACACAAAGTCCTGGAAAACAATTCCTTAATTCGAAATACAACTTTAATTTTTTATTTATCCAATATGTCAAAGAACTATTCCCAATTTACTAATTTTTTTAGCAATAGCCAAATGCGGGCAGGACAAAATTTAAGGTTAAAAGGAAAATAACTTTACTTAAAAAATGGATAACAATTTCAACGCATATGCTTCACCGTGACCCAAAAGCAAGTCAACAAAAAATTGATCAAAATTTTAAGACTTATAAAAAATAATGGAAGCGCTCCTATTGACTGCTCACCAGCGCTACATAATAACGCCGATCTAATGCAGTTCAAAGATCCTTCGTGCCTGCCAATGACTAAGAATCATTGTTTATAATTGGCAGTCAGTCCTAATTTTAAAAGTTTACGTAAATCTTTGTATAGTATGACTGCTATCTCTCTCTTCTCTGTTGTCGAAAATAATACGGACTGCTATCCTTCTCCCACAAGCTTGTCATCCTGAGGCACGAAGGATCTGTGGGGAATGTTTAGGCGGCCGTTAAAACTTTAAAGCCAATTTGACCTTCTTAATAAATAAACGTAGCGCCTCTCAAATAATGATTAGCTCCAAGGGTCTTACAGAACAAACACGACTCTTAAAGTGTAGTCCAAAGATCCTTCGTGTCTCAGGATGATCCAGCCATTCGTCGGGACAAGCAAGGACAACAACCAGGCTTACACTTTGCAGTCAAAACTGTGAGCAAGTCAAATAGCCACTAATGAATATCCTTCTACCCGAACGAAATGAAAAAACACTTCGACCCTTCAGCCTCGTCCAGCGCCTCATTGCGGAAATTCGATTAGTGAAACCATAGTAGGCCGAAGCCCGGAGAGAGCAAGTCAAAAGTCAAAATTTAAAAGTAAAAACTGTAAACGGAATGCCGTCTGCACTATTTAAACCGCTTCGAATTCACGCACCGCAAAAACACTTCGATCTTTTAGCCTCGTCCAGCGCCTCATTGCGGGTATTCGATTACACTGCCGCTCATAGGCCGAAGCACACCGTCCGCAATTCAGCGCCTCCAAACTCTCCGCATAGCACGTATTCGAACTTCAGACTGTAACTACTTGTAGTGAAGTAAACATGCTCAAGGAATGACTGTATTCAAAATGCATCAAGCAACCAGTAGTTTTGACTGTTGTGCGCTGGCTTCCTTGCGGTAGCGGAGCTATACCGGCAAGGTGCCCTTTTTTTTGGTTCTTTTTTTTGGGCAAACAAAAAAAACGAACAAAGGCCGAAGGCAACAACATTACCCACCTAACAATATCCCCCTCTGGCAAGCTCAAAATGTGCGGAGAAACCGAAGTCCCCCTTTGCAAAAGGGGGAAAGCAGGCTCTCTGCAAATCAAACAGGTCTTAAAGGGGGATTTCATCAACAACCTTCATCTTCTCTGCTACTCTTAGCGCTATTTGCGCAACAAGGATCACAGAAATGAGGACAAGACACTTACACTTTGCCAAATAAAAAAAGCCGCCAACGGCAGCCATCATCATTTTCTATTACACCAAAGTCTTTCTATTAAAGCGTAATTCAACCACACCAGGGTTCCAAGGTGTAGCGTCTTTCTTCTCAATATTCTATATCCTAAGAAAGGATTGCAATTAAACAGCTTCTCCCACCTAACGAACAAGAAACCAAAAACTATAAACAATAAACTATCCTAAAATACAGATTGCTTCGTTCCTCGCAATGATCCCGCCATTCGTCGGGACAGGCAAATTCAGATTGTGTTACTACTTTGAATGGTTTCTTTTAGTAAAAACTGCATCGAAATAAAGCCTCTTCCACCAAAAAAACCAGAAACAAAAACCATAAACCAGGAACTTTCTTAAACCTAACTGCAACATATAGGGTTTCTTCCACCTAAAAAACCAGAAACAATAAACCATAAACAAGAAACTGCCAATCCCGGGGTCCCCCTGCCCAACTCACAAGACCCAGGAGGGTAGACCCCAGGTGTAGTGTCTTCCTTTTAAACCTTTTCTGTTCTAGCTAAAACTAACTGCAACCTATAGGGTATATTCTACCTAAAGAACCAGAAACCATAAACCAGAAACCCTTAGTGTTCCTGGTGCCTTTCGGTGTCGTTCTGCCGCTGTGGTTCTTCTCGCCCTCGTCCACCGTAGCTTTAGCGTAGGTGGATCCTTGTCAACCTGTCAACCTGTTAACTTGTCAACTGGTTGTTCAAAAATCATGATAAAAATTCTCCAGCGCCGTCTTCACCCCCACACTAAAAAACCCTTCCCGCTGCGAACGCAGATCATTAACCCTCGACCGCTGCCCCAGCTCCACCTCCACCCGCAGGTTCATCGCCGGGTTCACCACCCATCCCGCCTGCAGGCGGTTATACATCAATGACGTTTTTTCTCCCTGCAGGGTATAGCTGCCCAACTGCGGCACACCAGCCTCACCACCCCAAAGGTTGTTGCCATAAAGAATACCATTCACATCCTCACCAATCAATGCCAGGGTGCTATGAAACAATCCATACCAACGCCCATGGCTATACGAAAGCTGGTTCACCAGTTCATGGAAGTTGGCGCCCAGCGGGTGCGCCAGCGCCTGGTTGTAGTGGGTATAGTTCTGCGCTATCTTTCTATGACCATAGCTATATGGCCGCACAGTATTGTATTCCAGGCGGTAGTTTAGTCCCGCAATCTTAAAGAGGTCCTTTGTCCACAGCCCCAGCTGTATGCCATACTTATTATTCAGGTGCTGCTTGCCGCTGCTGCGGGTGGCACCGAAATTAAAATCATCCAGCATCAACTGGGAGTAGAGAAAGGTATGGCCACTTACCTGGTACTTACCACTGAAGCCAAACATCGAATTGTCTGGCGAGCCTACAGAGAATTCCACCGGCCGCAGGAAGAGCACCGGGTTGAGGTACTGCAGCTCAAAGCCGCGGCCCGTGCTGTCACTGCCCTGCCAGAGCACATTCTCAAAAAATCCCAGCTCCAGCTTGCGGCCCACGCGGATACTGGCAAAGTGGGTGGTGGCAAACTTGCGCTGGTAGGTATCTCCCACGCGGTTGCGCAGGTTCAGGTACTGGTTGTATAAAACGGTATAGTGTATGCGCCAGAACTGCGCGTTCAGTCGAAGGTAGGGATAGGAGAAGGCATTGTCCGACAGCAGCAGGCTGCGATAGCCATCGCCGATGAAGTTTTTGCCATAGCCAAGCATGGCATTGAAATGGGTGGAAGGCACAAAGGCCACCACGGCCTGCGACTGTGAGTAGTCAAAGCCTTTCTGCCCGAAGTTGCGGGCCATGCCGCTGCCCGGCACCACGTAGCCATTGTTGCGCACTGCCGAATCTATATAGCGGGGAAAGCGCGCCTGGTTTTCCACGAAGGAGGTCCTGAAAAAGAATTTATCACCCACGGTACCTTCCAGCCTGATGCCGCGGGAGCTCTGGTAGGTAGCCTCGTTGCGGCCGCTGCTCTTACCCAGTGATAGGTCAATTATAGGATCCACGAACAGGTGCACCCCTTCCTCGTGCACTTCCAGCAGGTGACCATTCAGCAGGCGACTGCCAAAGGAGCGTTTAGGTGGTGGCACCCTGTCCCAACCCTTTAACAACCATCCTTCAGCGTCTATCCTTTCCTGTGGCACCGAGGATACCATCATCGGTTTCATAGCCGTAAACCGCACCGTATCACCTCCTGAAAGGCTATTTACTTCGTTGGTGTACCAATGACCCAACGGCACCAGTTGGGCGGAGGATTGGAAGTTTGACAACAAGCCAATGAGTACAATGAAAGAGATTCTTTGCCGCAAAGGCGCAAAGGCGCGAAGGAACGCAAAGGTTGACAAGTTGAAAAGTTGACTGGTTGACAAGGAAAATGTAGGATTCAAGGATGAAGGATTTAAGAGTTTAAGTTTAGTAGGACGAATTTATTTCAGGTGAATTATGCGTTTACTCATTGAACAAAATCCCCCTCTGGCAAGCTCAAAATGTGCGACAAGTCCGCCCTCCCCCTTTTAAGGGGGAAAGCAGGCACTCCGCAAATCAAACACGTCCTAAGGGGGATTTCGTTTGAAAATCAAATGCCTTGAGCAACTGTTCTCATCTGGCAATTTTTTTCAGCCATCTCCCACTAATAACCTATTATGGCAAATACATTATTTATTGAAGTTCACCAACTGCTATAACCGTTGTTTCGCTGACAGCTTTAAGTCGGTTGTCGTTTGTCAGAAAGTAATCCGCCCCAAGTTCAATACATGTAGCAATTTGAATAGCGTCAGGTGTCTGTATGTTGTACCTGGCTCTTAACAGGGCAGCCTGTTCGGCAATGGCAGATGTGATATCAAATAATTCAATTCCTGCTGCTGTGGTCAGAATATCTCTATATTGTTCTGCCAAAGCTTTTTGCCCTTCGCGTAAAGGTTTCACCAATACTTCAAGCAGCGTCATAGAAGAAGTAACAAAGAAAAAGCCACCTTTGTCGTTAAAGTCAAACAGATCTGAAAGAACAGGCTGATAAGCGCTATGTCCCTCAATATAGTAAATTAAAGGTGCGGTGTCCAGAAAGACGGTTTTCGAGGCAAAATCCTGGATTACCATTGTCGTTCTTCATCAAGGTATTTGTCAATACTGTCCTGACTTTTCCAAATTTCACTTCCCATACCTGAAAGTGATGTCAGGCGGGCGGATGGCGTTGCCTTTTTCGTCTCTCTTCTCTTCAGTAAATATGCCATCCGTTGAAGAAGTGTTAGCTGATCCTCCTTGTCAAGTTGCTTTACCTGAGACAGTATGTCGTTTATATTTAATGATGTTGGCATAAACTGATAACTTAAAGTTACGGAAAAGACACAGAGAGAGCAAGTCAAAAGGTAAAAGTCGAAAGTATAAACCTTCAATACAATGGTCTGCCAGCACACAATAAAACGCTTCAACTTCACGAAAGGAAAAAACACTACGAACTTGCAGACTGGCTGTTGCGCCTCATTGCGGAAATTCGATACCTGAAACCATAGTAGGCCGAAGCCCGGAGAGAGCAAGTCAAAAGTCAAAATTAAAAAGTAAAAAACTCTAAACGGAAGGCCGCCTGCACTATCTAAACCGCTTCGAATTCACGCACTGCAAAAACACTTCGATCTTTTAGCCTCGTCCAGCGCCTAATTGCAGGTATTCGATTACACTGCCGTTATTAGTCCGAAGCCCACCGTCAGCAATTCAGCGCCCTTTGTCCGCCGTAGCTAAGCGAAGGAGGATTCAGCATCTCCGCATAACACGTGATTGATCTTCTAGAGCCTTACTATGTATATTAAAGTAAAGACTATAGAGGAAAGATTGTAATCCTAATGCGACAAGCAACCAGTAGTTATGGTTGTTGTGCGCTGGCTTCCTTGTCCCGCCATGGCGGGAGAGCTATACCGGCAAGGTGCCCTTTTTTGCCTGCTTTTGGGCACCTGTCCCGCAGCATTGCGGGAAGCAAAAAAAACGAACAAAGAAACTCGCCGAAGGCACTTAAAACGTATACACAATATCGTTATCCACCCAACAAAATCCCCCTCTGGCAAGCTCAAAATGTGCAGAGAGACCGCCCTCCCCCTTAAAATGGGGAAAGCAGGCAGTCCGCAAATCGGACAAGTGCTAAAGGGGGATTTCATTTAGAAAATCAAATGCCAGGAGCATCATTCTAAAAAACAGATTGCTTCGTTCCTCGCAATGACCCCGCCATTCGTCAGGACAGGCAAGTTCAGATAGTGTTGCTTCTCCGAACGTTGTCCTTTAGTAAACACTGCATTCGACAAAGTATCTGCCACCTAAACAACCATAAACTATAAACCAAAAACCAGAAACTATCTATAAAGCCTCTCCCACCTAAAAAACTACAAACTACAAACCACAAACTATAAACTGTCCCTGATCACCCGGGGTCCCCCTGGCAAACGCGCATACCCGAAAAGGGTAGACCCCAAGTGGAGTGTCTTTCTTTTAAACCTCTCTATCCAATCCTTAGGACAGACTGCATTCGATAAAGCCACTGCCTCCTAAAGAACCATAAACTATAAACCAAAAACCAGAAACTATCTATAAAGCCTCTTTCACCTAAAGAACTACAAACCACAAACTATAAACTATCTATAAAGCCTCTCCCACCTAAAGAACTACAAACTACAAACCACAAACTACAAACTCCTAAAATGCTTGCTTGTCACCCTTGACGGTCGTCCAAACTGTCAAAAAAACAATCCTCACATCCAGCCACAAACTCCAGTTCTCCGCATACCACAAATCATGCTTCACCCGACCCTCCATCTGTCCCAGGCGGGTGGTCTCCCCGCGATACCCATTCACCTGCGCCCATCCCGTTACCCCCGGCTTCACAAAATGGCGGATCATGAACTGCTGTATCAGCTTGCTGTAATCATCCGTATGTTTCAGCATGTGGGGCCGTGGACCCACCACGCTCATCTCGCCCCTGAACACGTTGATGAACTGGGGCATCTCGTCCAGGTTGGTCTTGCGAAGAAAACGACCGACGCGGGTAAGGCGACTGTCATTGCGCGAGGCTTGTTTATGGTGGGCATCATCGTTCAGGCGCATGCTGCGGAACTTAATGCACTGGAAAGTCTGGTTGTTCTTGCCCGAGCGGGGTTGCTTGAAGAAGATGGGACCTTTCGATTCCACCTTGATCAGCAGGCCAATGAGGGGTACCAGCCAGGGAAGGACTAATAAGAGTATCATGCCGCTGAAGGCGATATCAAATATGCGTTTGCGTATGCGGTTGCCGCCATCATCCAGTGGTTCTTTGCGTGTGCTCAGCACCGGTATATCATTGAGGTAGTCGATGTGGAAGGCGCGGTTCATCACGTAGCTCAGGTCGGGGATCACCCTGAAGCGGATGCAGAGCTGGTCCGCCTCGTCCATCACCTGGTAAATGCCCAGGTCCTGCTCGGGGGCGATGGTGGAATAGATCTCCTCCACCCCATGGGCCCGGGAGGTGGCAATGCTTTCTGACACCGGGCCCAGTATGGGGTAGTGTGTCAGTTCCCGCACGTTCTCCTCCTCCTCGCAAAAGCCCACCACTTCCGCGTAATGATCCTCTTCCTCCAGGTAGGTGGCCAGTTTTTTGGCGGTGTCGTTAAAACCGATGATCATCACCTTGCGGGTGAGATACTGGCGGCGCAGAAAATGCTGGCGCACGCCCAGGTAGATAAAGCGGTTCAGCAAAAGCAGCATACCCTGACCGCTCAATACCAGGAAGATATAGAGCCGCGAGAGCTCAAACTGGCGGGCAAAGAACAGGTACACCATCACCAGGCAGAGCCAGTAAAAAAAGCAGTGCATGGTGCGGCGGCAGAATTGTTCAAAGGAGGCAAGGCTTTTCTCGCGGTACAGGTTGCCCAGGTTGCTCACCAGCATCCAGGCAATGTTCAGCCACATCCAGAAGCGGATATAGCCCACCACTTCCCCTCCCTGTGTGCGTTGCAGCAACAACTGGAAAAGCAGCACCAGTAAGTTCAGTGTAAAAAGGTCCAGGCCAAAAGCAGCCAGCCTGACCACCCGCAGTAAGCGTTGGTTCATGTTAGTTAGTAGATCTTGTTGATATTAGTTTGGTATAACCTTCGTAATTGTCAAGGAACGTAGGCGCTGTCCCGCCGCAGTGCGGGATCATTGCGAGGCTAAGTGTTGGCTTGTATAATATCGCTGCGACAATCTCATTTTCCCTATCGTCATTGCGAGGCGAAGCATTGGCTTTGTGAGATAGCGCCGTGGCAATCTCATACTATTGAACGGAAGCTAACCTGGCCCTCTTCCTTTTCAAAACACAAAAACCCCATGCCAACCCCACCCCAATCGTATTACTCAAAAAATCCAATCCCGAGAACGATCTTCCCGGCACTTCCTTTTGCGCCAGCTCCAGTATATACGAGAACAATAAGATGGAGACGAACAAATAGGCAGGCCTTTTCTCTTTTTTATAAAAACTATAAAGCAATACGCTCAGTAAAAAATAATAACCCCCATGGATCATCATATCCAGCCACCAGTGATACCCCGTACCCAGGTAGTGCTCTGGATGAAAATTGGGAAGCGTGCAAAGTACCCCTGTTAAGACCACGAAAAGAATAACCAGGAAATACCGTAAAAATGTACTCATGCAAAACCTTAATTCAAATGCTCTGTATATTTTCCCAGCACTTTATCAATAGCCAAATGCTCCTCAGCATAACGACGGGCATTATTTCTAATAACAGATAGATCATCACCAATGATCTTCAGCAATGCATTGGAAAATGCTTCTTCATCCTCCGGGTCAACTAGCACACCCATATTATTTTCATTCACCACTTCATAAAGACTGCTTCCTTTTTCAGCCGTAACCAATGACACTCCGCCCACCGCAAGGATAGTAGTTAGCTTGGAAGGCATCACCAGGTCACTGGCTCCTTTCTTTTGTATTACCAGGTGTATATCCGCCATGTTCAGGAAAGAATTGAACTGTTCGAAAGGCTGCAATGGTACAAACTGCACATTATGAAGTTGTCGTTGCTTAGCCTGTTCAATTAGTTTGTCTTTATAAGGCCCGGAACCACAGATAAGAAACTTAACACCATTACTATCTTTTAAACGTGCTGCACTTTCCAGTATCATTTCCAGCCCCTGCTTCTCTCCAATAGCTCCTGAATACAAAACCAATATATCATCAGCAGCAAAACCGGCATTTATTTTTAATTCATCACGATTAGATAGCGGGTAAAAGAAATTCATATCCACCCAGTTGGGAAGAAACACAACTTCTTTACCAGTCTTCGCTTCTACCCTTTTGATCATTCCTTTCGATATGCTGCTTACCACATCTGCCTGTTTTAATACAAACTTCTCCAGGCCAAACAATCCTTTGATCAATGTTTTTGATTTAATCATTTGCAAATCCCTTGCAGCTTCTATCTGCAGGTCCTGCACATGATATAAAAACTTAGCTCCTCTAAGCTTTTTATACAATAAAGCATGCAGTCCTAATTGAAAGGGAGGGACTACCGTGAGCACATAATCAAATTTCTTCTTGCCCAGCACTCCCAGTAAACGAATAAAAGAAGAACAAGTGAATGAGAACTCCTGAAATAGTCTTTTTTTGCCACTTGGATTGGCAGGAACATATTGGGGGCACCGAAAAATGGTGATAGTATTTCCTGAGGTTTCAATTATTTCCTTTACGTACCCTTTATTAGTATAAGGCTCTTGCACCTTCCATTGGGGATAATAGGGTTGAGTTGTAATTACAGTACACTCATAACCATTTTGAGCCATCCAAATAATCATCTCACCATTGTACTTACCAATTCCTGTAGGTTCGGGTGAAAAATTGCCACCAATTAATAAAACTTGTTTATTCAAAATAAAAATTGTTCATATAATTATGAATGAGTTGTTTTACTATTTTTTCGTTCTTCTCTCATTTTTATTTGTATCAAAAATTCATAATACCCCATGTTCAAACAATAAATTAACCCAGGAATTCCTTCTATAAAACCTAAATTGAATAAATAAGCTTGAAAAAACCGTAAAGCGGGCCAACCAGGTATTTTGCTTAAAAATATCTTTAATGCAGGGTTCCTGACACTACTATGAACATTAAATATATGTTTGTAAGATATATTACTATTCAATCTAGATTTCGCTTCGTGAGTTGAGTAACGATTATGTCTATCAATCCAATGAGACCACCCCTTGGAGAATCCATAGTGTAAATAAGGCTCCTTTATGTACTCAATTCTTCCTTTGACCTGATCTTCTTTTTGACCGTGTCCAAAATCAGTAAATCTTGCCCAACCCTTTCTTAAAATTCTAAATTGCCATTTTGGAAAATTATCACACTTTTTCAACCATTTTCCATCAAGAATCATTTTCCAACAACAGTAAAACCCTGCTATATCATTACTTACATCATTAATTGACTTAAATATGGCACTCTTAAATTTATCACTAACTACTTCATCAGCGTCTAAAAAAAATATCCATTCATATTTAGTCATTATATTATCGATAGCATAATTTCTTTGTTGCCCGAAACTTTTAAAATCATTCACCCAAATGGTAACTTTTGATTTTTGAGCTATTTCAATAGTTTTATCTGTGCTTCCAGAATCCAAAATATGTACGTCATCACACCAATCTACTGATTTCAAACAAGCTGGCAGGTCTTGCTCTTCATTTTTGGTAAGTATTATAACTGATACCATAATAAGAAAATATTGATACTTAGTTAAACCATTTTTTCTATTAACGATGCATTAGCCCTTATGTGTTCTTCGGTAAACATTGAACATAGTACTACACTGTTTGGAAAATCGGAAATAAGCTTCTTTAATTTAAGCTCTGGCTTTAGTTGCGCATTTCCTCCTCTTAATGGAGAAAAAATAACATTCGGTTGCATTCCACGTTTTGTAATTATTTCATCATATGCAATCATCCCAGGTGAGGTATTGAATTGCAAAACCTCGAATTGATCAATATATTCAGAATGAAGATCTTCCTGAGAATATAAATAGGCTATTCCAAACCCTTTTATTTTACCTTTAGATTTAAGAAGTTTAGCAGTTGCTATCAGATCTTCATATTGCGATATAGTTTCTAAAGGTTCGTGAATAAAAAAATAATCCAGGTATTCTGTATCTAAAGCCTTCAAGGATTTGTTTAAACTATTCTCCATTTCTCTAGCATTCAGATTTATTCTGGAATGAAAACGCTCAGAAATGGAAGATCCTGGCTTTAAATCTCCATTTAATGACTTCCAGCCTTTTAATTTTGAAAGTGAAAGTCTTACTATTGGCTTTGCTGTTTTGAAAAGTTTAGCTTTCCAATTCGCTGTTATTCCAAATTTGCTTGCTAAAACTATTTTATTCCTTTTGCCTTTTAACCATTTTCCTACAAATTTCTCTGCTTCCCCATAACCATAAGAACGTGCAAGATCTAAATGGTTAATTCCATGATCAAAGGCACAATCTAGTGACCTCTTGGCTTTTTTTGCATCAACTGCACCCATAATTGGGGCACAGCCAAATCCAATAGGTGAAGAAAAAACACCTTTCACTAATTCTATTCTACGCATATTATTTACTTAAATGGTGGGCAAGGCGTACGGCAAAGGCACCCAGAAGAAATGTTGGATTTGCCTGCCCGGAAGTAGGAAATACTGAACTACTGCATACATACAGGTTTTCAGTACCCCATACCTTTAAACTCCTGTCAACTACACCCTTATCACTTGAATTGGCAATCCTGGTAGTTCCACATTGATGGATTCCATCCTTTGACATATTTTTTATCGCAGCTTTTAATTCGGCTGGTGGATACCAATATTCCAACTTGCCACAATTATTACTTCTTAAATGTTTATCGAGCTTTTCATGCAATCTGATGACGGATTCTATATCGTCATTTGTTAAAGAATAATGTATTACCAATGTTTCATTATCTTCTGCTAATTCCATCCTGTTTTCATCGGTAGGAATTTGCTCTGCATGAAAGTGAAGGGCATAACAGTTTTGAGGACTATAAAGAAATACGCCTGGAAGTTTTCTTTTTAGGCAATACCTTTTATAAAAGATTGAAGCAGGTTTTAGCAATGACCCGGGAAATCCCTTAATTATATTTATTACGTGTTTTGAAACATCTTGAACCTTTCCTTTTGTGATAGAATGTGCTATGGCGGGAGGAGCTAATCTTTTTCCAATAAATGGCATTAACATAGCTAAATACATAAAGGACATAGCACCACTTTTATGCTTAGGGTCAAAGTACAGAGGATTATCTAACCAAATGGCAGTATTTAGAAGGTTTTCTTTTACAAGATAATCTTTGTTAAACTGAAATCTTCTTCGGACATATATACCATCAGAATCCTTTATAAAAGAAAAATCAGTCCTTCTGGGATCTCCGTTAAACCTTACTGAGGCAATTTTACCTGACAAGTGGCCCTGGTAATATTTGCCTAGTGAACAAGGGGGCCCTCCAATGCTTTCAAAAATCTGCTTGTTTCTAAGTAAAATCCTTGTGCTTTCCTGGGCGCCTGCGCAAAGCACAAAAGCTTTCGCCCTTACTTCCATTGTCCCTTTATTATATAGATTTCGAACTTTTAAGAAAGACAATGAATTGTCTTTCTTAGATTTTAAAAAATCCCTTGCTTCAAATCCAAATAAAATTGTCAGGTTATTTCTTTCTGCAATCTCCTTTTTATAACGCTGTCCAAATCTTGTGGGCATACTCCATCTTTCCAGGACTGAATCCGTAACATCTCCCTCACTAAAATTTTCAGCTATTCGCTTCTCTTTGATGAGTTCATTCGAATTAAATATAGGTTCACCACATTCAAAATATTCCGCAGAAGATTTCAAATATGACTTTACTTCTTGAAAAAGATCCTGATCCCATGTGCAGTTATCTCCAATTATAGGGCGATTCACAAAATCAACCTCATCATACATTACACATCTTCCACCCCAGGTTGCAGAAGTTCCTCCTAGGCCTTTGTTGGTACATTCATATGGATCATGGTGGTTAATTTTATTCTTATTTTGAATAGAATTATCAAGGTCATTATTTTTCAATATACCCTTAGGTCCATATTCAACTAATAAAACTTTTTTATTGGGATTCAAAGAAGTAAATTCAAGACCCAGGATAATACCAGAAGGACCACTTCCTACTATACAAAGATCATAAACAGTTTCGCTGTACATTTAAATTTTAATTGAAGCAGTTGATTTTATATCCTGCAATATATTTTTCCTCTGTTTAACAGGAAATGCTGGATTACCAGTGTAAACTGTCCATGGGTCAAGGTCCTTGGAGGCAACAGCACCTGCACCCAATACACTTCCTTCTTTACATAAAACTCCAGGAAGAACAATTGCTTTTGCGCAAATCCAGGAATAAGCTTCTAAAATGATGGGTTTTTTTAAATAAGTAAAATCAATAGAATTATAATCATGCGTTGCTCCGCATAAGTACGCATCTTGCGAAATAATAGTATGATGAGCCAATTTTATTCCTCCTGGGTTGTAGATCTCAACACCAGGCCCAATAGTTACAACCGCCTCGGTTTCTAACAACCACGGAGCCCAAATTTTACAGCTTGGATAAATAAAATTATGACCGCCAATTTTGGCTCCAAATATTTTTAATATGCATATTCTCCAGGAATGCATTGGATTTGGTGTCCACCTACATAAAATCAACCAAACCAAACTCCAACTATAACGACGTAACTTATCAATGATTGGAAATACAGGACGCATATATGCATCTGGACTATTTGAATCGTGAAAGGAAATCATTATAGGTTTATTGTTAATCATTAATGTCCGGTATTGGTATGCCCAATTTAATCCAATACGTTATAAATCAACTTCGCAATGATATTATGTTACTAACACATTTTGTATTGCACCTAAATTACTAAAGTTCTATGGCTGATTTGAAAGATCATTATACAAATTAGTTCCATTAAAAAACTTTACTTATATCTTACAAGGATTATCATTATTTCATTAATTAGCAGCTACGACTTTATGATATTCTTCCAAATATTTTGATCCTAGTACATTATCTTGAAAGAACATTTCGACAATTTTTCTACCATTACTATTGATATAGTGTCTTTTGCCTTTGTCCTTATTGGCTTCTATTATTGATTTCGCAATTGATTCAGAATTTAATTCTGAAATCCAACCTAATCCATTTGATTTGACAAAGTTTGAAAGACCTACAGAGTTAGTTATAAGTACTGGAGTCCCCATATACAAAGACTCAATAACAGCACAGGCAAAATTTTCAGTGTAAGAGGTCAAAACAAACATGTCTGCATTCATTAGCTCCAGATACTTTTTGTTTTGATCACACCATCCGATCCATTCAATTTTATGCTCAATACCTAGGCTAATGGCAAATTGTTTTAATTGTTTTACATAATCATCATCTCCGCGGCCTGCAATCTTTAAAATAAAAGGTATATCTACTAACGATAAAGCTTCGAAAAGGAATTCCAATCCTTTAACCTGGTGTATTCTTGAAAGAAAGGTTATTGTAAATTGCTGATTTATACTTTTCTGTATTTCTAATTTTGGAAATTCAATAATATTTGGCAACCTAAATCCATTCCAATTCTTTATTAATGTTTTGCAATCATTATACTCCTGCTCGGAAGTTGCATGGAATGTGCAATTGCTTAATAATCTTCTTCCAATAATAAAATGAATAAACTTTTTCATTTTTTGCTTCCCTGAGTTAAAAATGTAATGATTTAACATTCCTCTGGGTGAGATGATAACCTTTACGCCTCTTATTTTACATATTAAACAGGATATAATAACTAATAAATTCCACCAAGAATGAATATGTACGACATCAAATTTTTTACAATGTTTAAACACATACTTCCATAATCCAATTGAAATAAAAATATTACCTGTTATTTGGTTTTTAAAATAATGAACTTTAATTCCATCTACTATTATTGGTGTATTAGTTTCAACATTTAATAAATTATTTGATCCATTAGCATTTGTTGTCACAACAGAAATCTCAACACCTATTTTTGACTCAATTTCACACAGTTTACTAACTGATGCTATAGGTCCCCCATAAATATAAGCGGGTTTATAAGTAGGTGTAATATGAAGAACCTTCATTACTGGTTATGCATTTATAAAATTTAAATTTCATTTTCCAAATCATCATATACTTCTTGATATAAGCGGTGATACATTGATGCAATTCTTTTTAACTCAAAACGCTTAATGTTTTCTAAACCATTATTTATTAATACATCTCGCAAAGTATCATCTTCAATTAATTTTGAAATTCCCTCCCTTATACAATCAATATTATAAGGATCAACAAACAAAGCTCCGTTCCCAGCAACTTCCGGCATAGAAGAAATATTACTTGTGATTACAACTCTCCCAATAGCTTGAGCTTCTAGTATTGGCATTCCAAACCCTTCAAATGTTGATATAAAACTTACTATGTCGCAATTCTCATATTGAATTTTAATTTCATCGTCAGTTAAGTTTGATAACCATTTATAATCAATTTTCCTTTTAATTAGTTGGTCTTCGATTTCCCTTTCATGTTTACCTATAATAATTAAAGAGCATGATAAACCTTCCAAGGCACTTATCAACCTGATAACATTCTTATTTTTCTTGGTACCAATTTGGAGTATTCTAGGCTTTTGTTTGATAAAAACCTTAGGAACAGGTGTGTAGTTTGGGTTATAATAGTTAGGTATAACTTTAATCTTACTTTCTGGAATGGCAACTCTATTCAAAAGATCTTGTTTGGTTGCCTCTGAAATTACTGTTATAACCTTAGCCTTCTTTACTGGCCATTTGATCCATAATAAATAATAAATTAGCAAACTAAATGGATTAGAACGGTTCAGGAAATTCAAATCATGTATTGTTAAAATAGTATTCTTTTTTCTAAGCCCTATTGCAACATAATGAATATCACCTGTTACATGATTAATCCTGGCTTGGTTCTTTGAAACCCATATTAGGTTTTTTAATCTACCATAAATTGAATTACTGTAATAAGGAACAATCCTTTTTGTAACTTTCAATTCATTCTGTAGACTAAATAATACACCATCAAATATCTTTTCAATGCTATAATTATCTGGAAAAGACTTCCTATAAAATAAGTACACTTTCATTGTATCAAAGGGTATAGGCTTATGAAAGGAATTACTACTGCTTATTTAAGCATTTATAATTTACTTCATCTAGGATTTTTTGACAAATGTCTTCGTTACCAACTTTAAGACTCCTTACTTTTTTCATTCCTGCCAAACGAATTCTTTCACGTAAAGTTTCATTTAGTAATAATTCATTGCAAACTTTCGCACATTCCTTTGCATCTGACCAAAAAATTGCTTCCTCGCCTTCCTTGTACATATTTTGATGTTCAGATGTCCTTTCAGCACATAATAAGCCACCAGCATAAGGAACTTCAAGAGACCTTGTTGTATGAAGATCCCTATTACTTTTACATAGTAACCCTAAACAAAGTTTTGCTCCTTGTATTGCAGTGACATAACTCCTTCCTGACAATGCCCCACCTTTATAATAAGGTTTTAATATTTTCCAATATTTTGATTTTTGCCATCGGGAACCCCATATACTAATTGGAATTCCTAGCTTAATAAGCTCAGTTAAAAATTTATCTCTTTTTTCATGACGCATCCATGTACCAATGAAAGCAACATCTGATAGATAATTTGATTGAATATTACAACTAAAATCTAATGGTCGATGCTCTATCTCATCATAGGACATAGTAATTCTTAAGACATTTACAGCACCTCTATTTTTAAACTCAGAAATGTTGATTTCTCGCATAACCACGCAAAGACTATAATAAGGAATTGCTTTAAGCAAAGAAGCAAATCTCCACCTACTTATATTGCCTGTGGGATCATCGTTGTTATACAATAAAATTGGTTTATTTAAATTCTTAAGTATTTTTATACTTTTGCTGCCAAACAATTCTCCACTATTGACCCAAATTATATCAGGATTAAAGTTTGATTCTATAACTTCCTTTATCCATTCATTTATTTTTTTCTGTATAAATCGATAACCAGAATAAAAATGGAAATGTCTCAATTTACCATTAAATATATTTTGAAATTTTTCGTATGGATCTTTAGCGTAAACTTCATGGTTAAGCCTTTTTAAAGCTTCATATCGTTGAAATGAAGTAGTACCACTTTTTAAGTTGCCCAGATAAAAAATCTTCATCACTATTATACTGTTCAGTAATTTGTTATCTAATTCTTTTAGAAAATAATAAAGTAGAGAAGTAATATAGAATTACCCAAAAAAAGAAAGAACGCAATGAAACAAACCAGCTATTTACTGACGCTTCGCCGATACCCAAAATAAATAAATAGAAAAAAATTGAAAGGCTAATTAATTTAATGAAACCAGAAAGCTTAAGTGTTTTGGATAATGACAAAACAATAAACCAAATTATAACAACAAAAAAAGGGTAAATGATAATTCCACCCCATCCAAATTCTGCATATGAACTTAAATAAAGCGAATCTGCAGTATCCTTATCGCCAATTGGAAAATGATCATAAAGCAACTCCTCCTGCGTTGGGTAATCTTTTTTATAAGGAAAAATTGGGCCTGGTATAGCAGAAATAGCGGAATTAAACAGATTTTCACCAAGCATATATGATTTATACTGAAAAGGCAATTGTATACAAAGAGCAAGAGGCGTAGCAACCAATGGTCTTGTTGCGAGATTATTTGTGGTATTTTCTTCCTCTAATAATATTAATTCCTTAGAGGATTGAAATTGTTGCCAGGCTTTAGGAACTATATCTATAGCACTAGTTTTCCAATCAAAATATTCTGTTCCCCCGTTTCGCATAAAATTACTAAAAAGCAAAACCTGCGAAAATAATGGGTAACAAATGCATAATAATATTATTACTTTTAAAAATTTTGGTCGCCATAAAGTAAAAAAACAAATCCAATATCCATGTGCTAATAAAGAAAATATCATTGGAGCTCGTCCTTTATTAAAATAAAGAAAGAGGACTAAAACAAATGAAATAGAAAATAAACACCAATTTATTTTTCTTTTTAACCCAACTCTTAATTGTAAATTTTTTGCTACAAGCAAAGCATTTAACATAATATGTGCGGGGATAAGAGATTCATAAAATACAATCCAAAAAGGCATTTCGCCATTTTCATAGTTTTCTGTAATTATAGTTCTTTGTCCAATGATACCTTTTATAACGAATGACAATTCAATCGAAAATAACACTACGATAATAACTATCAAAGTAGAAATAGGCATGAATCTTAGTTTGAGTATAGAAGTACAAAGCTTCTTCTCAAGTAATGTAATTTTTTTATTAGAACCTATATAAGCAAGTACGGTTGCAAAAAGTCCAATATAAAAAATGGCAGAGGCGTAATATGTAAATTGGAGACCGCCCATCATTGCCTCATTTAATGATTCCTTAATTGAGGTGTTTAAAAGAAATCGATGAATTACTGATGCTGTCAACCAAGAAATATTTTGAATTGCACATAATGAGGCAGCACTCAACCTAACCATTTGAACCATCTTAAATGGATTTCCAATAATATTCCATATCCATAAAACCATAACAAGAGACCCCCATAACGCTCCTATATCTGCAACAAAAACATAACCACTAACCCAAGCCACAAACCATGCTGGAGTAGTTGTCAATATCCAATATTCAAGTGGACGGTTATAGATGAAGTTGTGATAATTTTTAAGCCGCATGAAACCCTTTACAAAATAAATTTTAATAGAAATTGATATTAGAAAGTTTAAAAACCCAACTAAATTTTTATTGAATATATTTTTTCCAAGAAAGGAATAAATGAATATATTTTTCTAGTCGCGAATTCTGGTAAAGTATTTAAATACCTGCAAAAATTCCAAATTAGTGATGCAATACAGCAGGATAATGTTATCCATTTTACAACCGGAAATAAAATAATTGCAGTAATTCCAATACTAGATATAATTACTGAAAGTGTTGCCCTATTCGATGATTGCTTTGGCCAATATAAACCATTTTCAGAAAGCCATTTTTTCGCAAAATAACTATATCCTAATAACCCAGTAATTTCTGCAATTAATAAAGCAAAGCCAGCACCCAAAATTCCAAATAAAGGTACCAGGATAATAATTCCTATTATAACAAATGCCCCCATAAGAGAAGAAACAACTAGTTGTGGTTTAATAATATTATTTCCCGATACAATTGCTAAGGCAGGCTGTGCTATAGAATAAATTAAAACAGATAAAGAAAGCACACCAAATAGCCAAGGATCAAATAAGATTTGATTTTTTGTCCAAACCAAAAATAATTTACCAATAAAGGTTTGGATAATCACAAGCGAGGGTGCAAGGATGCCAACTACCATAATCCAAACAGTACCAAAAGCTGCTTCACTTCGTTCTTGATCTTTATTTTGCAGAAATCTCATTAATTCAGGCATAAGTGGGTTTGTTAAGGTATGCAAACCTTGCATTGCTACATTTGCTCCTGTTCGCATTGTAGAAAAAGCAGCTAAATTTGAAACTCCTGCTAATGGTGCTAAAAATATTCTTACACCTTGGATTCGAAGTGCATCTGCCAAATTTTTGAATACAACTAAAATGGATAATTTGAAATTTGAAAATCCTAGTTTAAAAGAAAACGAATTTGGATTTAATTGCAAATTTTTATAAAGCTTATAATAATCAAATCCTAATTGAATATTACCCAAAGAGGTTACAAGAATTAGTATTATGCCTACTTGATAAAAGCTTAAGCCTAGTAACACTGCAAATGCAGGTATAACAACGCTAATAAGATTAATATAAACTGACCACCATGCCATTCTTGGATAATATCCAAATGCACTTAAACCACGAACAAGTATACCTCCAACTGAGCCGAATATTGCCCACATAATACTGTACGCAATAATCAATATTTTCAGATCATTTACAAATTGTTTGTCAAAGGAAAATTTTGCAATACAAAAACTTTCAAACCCAGTAAAATAAAATAAGAAAACAAAAAGCAAAACTTGAGATATACCAATAATAATTCCAATTACAATTCCAGAAAATAATGTTCTTTCTAACATCTCCAATTTGCTTCTTCCAAATCGGAGAACTTCATATCCAATAAATGTTTGATGCGCAGTATCAATTAATTGAATAAAAAAGAAAAATGAAGTTAAAGCTAACCACTGTCCATATACATCAGCCCCCCACTTTACCAAATAAATTGGTACTGTAATGATTTGAGCAAGTAGACCCAAAAAAATATTACACCAACCTGCCGTACTTCCCGAAAGTATCCTCTTTAATGTTCCTGATTGCATTGATTAATTAACTTCATGTACTAAATAAATCCAGCGCTTCAATTTTGCAAAATCTTTCAGATCAGACTTTATCTCTAAAGGCTTTGCTCCTAAATTATTTAACTCATTACTTATTTCCTCCTTATGTGTAACATAAACAGCATCAACATCTGGTGAAAAAGGAAATGAAAAGCAAGATGGATCGTTGTTTAATAAGAAAACAGACTTTCTTCCTGCATTTCTTAATTTCCAATAAAAAAACATGGGTAATAATACTCTTCCATATATAACAGTCCTAAAAGCATCAATATAATTTCCGTTATTAAGTTTTTGGGTACCAGTACCTGGAAGTTTTCCTAATTTCTGACTGCTAATGCTTAACCTGCCAAAGTAATCTGGGCAAAGAATTATTATTTTACCGCCTGGTTTTACGACTCTGATTAACTCATTTAAAAAAAGATGTGGACGGACAACATGTTCTAATACAAAGACTGAAAAAACAATGTCGAACTTTTCATCTTCAAAGGGAAATTTTTTTGGATCTGTAATTGTTTTGAAATTAGCGGTAGGGTACTTTGTTTTGTTTAATTCTATAAGAGAAGATGAAAAATCACATCCACTATAATTGTTTGGATCTATCTGTTTAGTATCTAATATACCCGCTCTTCCACAGCCAATCTCACAAATTAACTTACCTAAGCTATTTTCTAATATGTCTTGATATAAAAGATTGGATTTATCAAACCAGGCTGACCGGTTAAAATCTATATCATCATAATAGGATTCATTTTTCTTGTAAAACTTTGCCATTTTTTCCTCCAAAGCATCAGTTAATACTGGATCATTGATAGCAGATATATATTTTATCATTTTATTAATTGGCTATTAAAAGGAATAATTCTCGTAATATTAAAATGTCATTCATATTAAATGACTTGTTTTTTAACAACTTTACCTATAGATTTTCTTACTCGATAAAGATTTACATCTAAGTTATAAACTGCGTCACCAAACATATCAGAAAAAGACTGGGACTGCAGGTTTTTTATTGGTAAAGCAAATTCTTCTGCAAAATTGGGCTGTTCAAATGGGAATCTAATTGCGCGAGACCACATTGTTGGCTCAATAGGATTTAAGAATCTTGTTGATTCATTCCAGTTCTGCCATTTGTGTTTATACCAGTTATTATTAAAAATATCATTGGCATGACTCCATGTTGTAATTTTTTCGGCCATTTCCCTATCTGACATAACATAACCATAATGATAACAGGGACAATCTAGTACAGGTATATTGCCCCCAAACCAGCGCTTTCTTAAAAACTTAATATCTGAATTGCATCGGATGGCAAAGCTTGCATTCGTATTTTTAATACTTCCATCTGGTTGTACTAGGACATATTGTGAGGATTTCCAGAAGTTATACCAAGTTGTCTTAAAACAATTATCTGATTTATTTGATAATAATATTCTTTTAATTTGATTCCATGTAGACTCAGTATAAAATTCATCAGCATCCTGGATTAAAAACCAATCAAATCCTTCAAATCTTGCTTTTTGAAGACAATCATTTCTCATATCCTCTTCTGTAATCCAATCCCCTCTTAAAATCTCAATTTTATTACTGTCTGTAATTGATAAGATGTCTTCAAGCTTTGTGGGATTTACTAAATTTTGTCTAGACGCTGTGTTATATCCAAACGGTCGTTCAGGGTATGCAATATAAATTTTATCTACATGTGGCTCTAAGTTGCCTATGACAGCTTTTAAAAATCGATTCACATTGTATGCTAAAACATGTGCAGCTAACTTCATAAAACTTATTTTCTGATTAATTCTTATTATCCTTTTACAATTTTCAACTAAAAGTTTTCATATTGTTAAACAAACATTGTTTTACTTATATTTAAATCTTTCCTTTTTATTATCCTTACATCAACATCCACCATCTCCTTCACCAATTTGGAT
Source organism: Flavisolibacter ginsengisoli DSM 18119 (assembly GCF_900129295.1). Lineage (GTDB taxonomy): Bacteria > Bacteroidota > Bacteroidia > Chitinophagales > Chitinophagaceae > Flavisolibacter > Flavisolibacter ginsengisoli. Next base: position 7,457 of record NZ_FQUU01000017.1, on the reverse strand, counting down.
AGATCATATTGAGGCTTCCAATTCAATTTTGTTTTAGCTTTTGTCGCATCACCAATCAACAACTCCACTTCAGTAGGCCTGAAATATGCCGGGTCAACTGCCACTACCTGCTTACCAATTGCTACCTGGAAATCTTCATTATCACAAGCAACCACAACTCCTTTTTCTTTCACTCCCTCACCACTGAAACCTATTGTTATTCCAACTTCAGCAAAAGCCATTCTTACAAACTCACGTACAGCAGTTGTTACTCCTGTTGCAATCACAAAATCTTCAGGGGTATCCTGCTGCAATATGCGCCACATGGCATCCACATAATCCTTGGCATGTCCCCAGTCGCGTTGCGCATCAAGGTTACCCAGGTACAGGCAATCCTGCTGGCCTAGTGCAATGGCTGCCACAGCCCTGGTGATTTTGCGGGTAACAAAGGTCTCCCCCCTCAATGGGCTCTCATGGTTGAACAGGATGCCATTGCAGGCAAACATGCCATAGGCCTCGCGGTAATTCACCGTGATCCAGTAAGCATAGAGCTTGGCCACTGCATAGGGAGATCTTGGATAGAAAGGCGTGGTTTCCCTTTGCGGTACTTCCTGCACCAGGCCATACAACTCGGAGGTGGATGCCTGGTAAATACGCGTCTTCTTTTCCAGCCCTAAAATGCGGATGGCTTCCAGCAGTCTCAGTGTTCCGATACCATCGGCATTGGCCGTGTACTCAGGTGTATCAAAGCTCACCTTCACATGGCTCATGGCAGCCAGGTTGTAGATCTCATCCGGCTGTGTTTCTTGGATGATGCGAATGAGGTTGGTGCTGTCCGTCATATCGCCATAGTGCAAACGAAAATTCAAATGCTTTTCATGAGGGTCCTGGTACAGGTGGTCAATACGGTCTGTATTGATCAACGAAGAACGGCGCTTGATGCCGTGAACGAAATAGCCTTTTTCCAAAAGCAGTTCGGCAAGGTAGGCGCCGTCCTGGCCGGTGATACCGGTAATTAACGCAACTTTCATATGATAAGTTTATTTGCCACTAAGGCGCGAAGGCACAAAGAGGCGCTAAGGTTTAAGAAAAGTTTCTTGTTTATTGTTTATGGTTTCTTGTTCGTTAGGTCGAAGAGAACTACAAACCGTTTATGGTTTATGGTTTATAGTTTCTTGTTCTGTAGGTTTAACAATCTGACTGATTTGCTGACCTATTTATTTGCTTAGATTTTTTTGCCACAAAGGCGCTAAGGACCTGAAGGTTTATGGTTTATGTTTCTTTAGGTCTGACAGGCTGATTATTGTTTGAATTGCTTAAGGTCATAGATTTCAAAGTGGAACTATCTAAACCTTAAACCCTAAACCTTTTCAACCTGTATTTCCTTTTTTAAGAAGTCTGCATACGCCATGGCAATACCTTCTTTGAGTTCGATGTTATGCTTCCAGCCCATGGAATGGAGTTTGGAAACATCCAGCAGTTTGCGTAGGGTGCCATCGGGTTTGGTGGCGTCAAAGACAATGCTGCCATCAAAGCCAACGGCTTCCTTGACCAGTTGCGCCAGCTCGGCAATGGAAAGGTCTTCACCGGTACCGATATTCACCAGGCTTTTGTCATTATACTGCTCCATTAAAAACAGACAGGCATCGGCCAGGTCATCGGCATACAGGAATTCGCGTTTAGGCGTTCCCGTTCCCCATACTACCACTTCATTATCGCCTCTTTCCTTTGCTTCATGGAAGCGGCGGATCAATGCCGGCAGTACATGCGAATTTTGTGGATGGTAATTGTCACCTATTCCATACAGGTTGGTAGGCATCACCGATATAAAATTGCAGCCATACTGGTCGCGGTAGGCTTCGCACAATTTGATGCCCGCTATCTTGGCAATGGCATAAGGCTCATTGGTGGGCTCCAGTGGTGCTGTCAGTAAGTATTCTTCCTTCAATGGCTGCGGCGCTGCCTTGGGATAGATGCAGGAGGAACCAAGGAACAATAATTTTTGCACTTCGTTTTGATACGCTGCATGGATGATGTTGGTCTCCATGACCAGGTTATCGTAAAGGAATTCTGCACGGTAGGTGTTGTTGGCATAGATGCCACCCACCTTGGCGGCTGCCAGGAATACATAGGCTGGTTGTTCTGCTGCAAAGAATTCGTTCACTGCTGCCTGGTTGCGCAGGTCCAGTGCTGAGGAAGTTCTTGTAACAATATTTTGAAAGCCTTTCTTCCGTAACTGCCGTTCAATGGCCGATCCCACCATTCCGCGGTGACCAGCAATGTATATTTTGTCGTTGAGGTTCATTGGGGTTGAGTAAGGTTGATAAGTTGACTGGTTAACATGTTGACAAGGAATGCTCCGATTTGTAACCTTGTCTTATGAATTTAGTTCTGATTGCAAAATATGAATACTGGTTCTATCCTTTTTATTAAACGCTCTTAAGGATTTTGACGTCCGGGTAATCAACCAAATCCCCCTTAGGACGTGGTCGATTTGCGGAGTGCCTGCTTTCCCCCTTAAAAGGGGGAGGGCGGTCTTTCCGCACATTTTGAGCTTGCCAGAGGGGGATTTAGTTCAAAGAATTGTAGCTTAAATTCTTCCCTCTTTTGAATTGAAGACTAATAGCTACCTATATTGTCTCTTCCACCTAAAACAACTACAAACCACAAACTACAAACTACAAACTGTCCTGGCTACCGACTCCCGACTACCGACTCATATCTTCCGCTGGCGGTCTCAATGGGAATTACCCGAACGCTTTCCCTCGCCACTTGCGCCACCATGGCAAATCCTAATGAAGGCAATTGCACCTTCACCAGTTTATTGGTGATCTCTATCACGCGGCCATGCTGGTCAAGGAAAGGACCGGTCATGATGCAGACCCTGTCATTTACCGATACTTCGGTCTTTTCAAGCACCACGTTCTCATGGTCATTGAGGAAACGCTTGATGGTATCTATTTCTTCGTTGCGGATCACGGCAGGCTTGCCCAGCCAGTACACCAGGTTTACCACGCCATCGGTCATGCGCACTTTGGTTAATTCTTCTGCTGTGATATTGATAAATACATAGCTCTTGAACAGGGGCTCCAGCACCGTCTTCTTCCGGTCGCTCCACTGGCGCACCACCTTATTCAGCGGGCAGTAGTGCTCGATGCCTCTTTTCTCAAAGAGCCCCGCCACCTTCTTCTCCCACCGCGGCTTGGTGTATACGGCAAACCATTGTGCTTCGTTGTTCATGATGTAATTATGTGTTAGTTAGTATGGTTTAATAATGGTTGAATGTTGGTTGAAGATGGTTTAAGGTTGTTTAAGATTGTTTAAGAGATTAGCTTAACGCTTGATCCTTGAAACTTTTAGTCTACATGTTAAGTAAAGGTTGTTTCAATAATGACTCTTGAACTTAAAGAACCAGAAACTATAAACTTCAAACTATAAACTGCGAGCTCCGCTCGTACGGCTTCGCCCACGTCACCTACAGGCTCCCCTGTAAATGATGACTATTAGAACTTATTTCCGTTACGCTCCTTACAAAATCCCCCTTGCTACCAGTCTGATTTTCCGAGTGACTGATTTCCCCCTTAAAAGGGGGAGGGCGGTCAGTTTGCTCCTTCAATCAGTTTGCTCTCACCTTATCAACTTGTTAACTTGTCAACTTGTCAACTTCTCTCTCACTTGAACATTGAGTATTTTCTTTCCTCAACCTTTAAACTTTTCAACCTTTCAACTTTTCAACCTTCTCTATAAATTGAACATCCTCATCACCTTGCTCTTCAATCCTTTCTTCACCACTGTTTCCTCCTCCGCATATCCATACCCGTAACCATAGCCATATCCATAACCGTATCCGTATCCATACTTTCCAAAACCCTTGCTCTTGATATCATTGTACACCAGGGCCATGTTCTTCAGGCTGTGGATGCGGTTGCCGTCTTCCAGCTTCTGCATGAAGACCTTTGGCGTGTAGCCGTCGCGCACCAGGTATAAAGTAGCATCGCAGATAGGCGATAGAATATAAGCATCCGTTACCGGGCTTACCGGGGCGGTATCTATTAATATGTAGTCAAACTGTCCTTCCAGGTAGGCCAGCAACTCCTGCATCCTGCCGTTCAATAACAGTTCGGAAGGATTGGGCGGAATGGGACCTGATGGGATCAGGAACAGGTTATTGACCGATGTATTGCGGATGATCTCCACTGCTTCCTTCTGTTCTATCAGGTAATTGGTGATCCCCACCTTGCGGTCAAGGCCAAAGGCATCCGCCAGCTTGGGCTTGCGCAGGTCCAGCTCTATCAGCACCACCTTCTTACCCATGAGGGCAAGGGAAATACCAAGGTTGGCAGTGATGAAGCTCTTGCCCTCACCTGATATAGAGGAGGTGATCAACACCTTTTTCTTTTTCGAATTGATGCCCAGGTAGCCCAGGGAGGTGCGCAGGTGGCGGAACTGCTCCGCGATGACGGTACGCTTGCCTTCACCCACCACCAATGGTGAATTGGTTTTGGCATGTACCACTTCTCCCAGTATGGGTGTGTTGGTATATCTTTCTATTTCCTGGCGGCTCTGTATGGTGCGGGTGAGCAAATCCTTCGCAGAAATGCTTCCTATACCCAGGCCAAGAGCTCCTACTACAGCAATCAGGTATATGAGTGGTCGCTTAGGACTCACCGGCACATCACTTGACTCGGCCCTGTCCACAATACGGCTGTCCGGCACCGTGGAAGCATAGGAAAGTGCGGCTTCCTCGCGCTTCTGCAGCAGGAAGGTGTAAATATTGTTCTTGATGCCCTGCTGGCGGCTGATGCCCAGCAGCTCCCTTTCCTTTTCAGGAATGGTGCGCAGCATGGAGGAATAGCGGCTGTTGGTAGCGGAAAGGTCGCCCCGGCTGGCCTGCAGGCTGCGGCGCTGGCTTCGAATGTTCTCCAGTATGCCCGGCTTGATCTTTTCCATCTCGTCTACCAGCGACACCACGCTGGGGTTGTTCTCCGGAACGATCTTGCGCATGCGCTCGTATTCCAGTTCGGTAGTATATAATTTATCCAGCAGGGAAGACAACACAGGATCGGCCACACCCAAAGTAGAGGGAACGATATTGCCCTTGCCATTTTTACCCTTCACATAGCTTTCCACCTGGTCCAATACTGCCAGTTGCATGGAAAGCTCGGAAAGCTTCTGGTCATTGGCGCTCACGGTTTGCAAAAAGATCTGTCCCTGTGTAGAGATATCCGTGATCTCGTTGCGGGACTTGAAATTCTTTAACTGGCTTTCCACTGAATCCAGCTCGTTCACCACGTACTTCAGTCGGTCTTCAACAAAATGAAGCGTGTTAGCGGCCAGTGTATTCTTATCCAGCACCGCTGCCTGGTTATAGACAGCTATCAGGTTATTTAAAATATCCTCTCCTCTTTTAGGCACTTCATCTGTGATGCTCAGGTCAATAACAGTGCTTTGCTTGGAGGAAGCAGCCACCTTCATCCGGGCGATCATGCCATTAGCAGCCGATTTTACCGGCACCAGGTTGAAATATAAAGGCCTTGTCTCTTTATCACCCTCTTCTGTTTCATTAGATGATGGACTGTAATATTTATTGGGCTCAAAGCGCAGCGTTCCATACCTGGTATTGATCCATGTATTGATGGCATAGGCCTGGCTATCCAGCTCCACTTGTTGCCGGCCAGGCAGGTATTTGAAATACACTTTTTCTTTGGTGGCCTTGAGCGAATCAGGATTCTGCACGCTGATCAACAATGGAGCGTTCACATAACCAGAACGGTCAGACACACGGCCCTCAATGGTAACAGGTGCGTATAGGTGCAGGTTCTTCACCACTTCCTGTGCCAGCGTCTTGCTCTGGATCACCTTTACTTCGTTCTCCACGATCTTTTTGCTGCCAAACAGGTCAAGCGCCTGCAGGGCATCCGATTCATCAATCCCTTTTTTCTCATCCTTGATTAATATGGAGGCTTCTGTGGAATAGACCGGCACTTTATAGCGCAGGTAGAACCAGGCACCCGCGCCGCCCAGCAGCACCAGCAGCAGGAACAGCGGCCACCAGGGCAGGAATTTGAACAGGAGGTCCTGGAAGAGGTTCTCCTCTTCGTCTTCCGAATAATTTTTTTTGATGGGGTTTTGCTGCATAGGTTATTTGATGATGCTGGTGATGATAACTACAAGAATGGATACGCCGCTCAAAATGGATGGCAGCAATTGCTGTCCGCGGCTGGCGGTGGCGGCCCTGGCCTTACCCGGCTCCACGTATACCACGTCGTTGGACTTCAAAAAGAAATAGGGAGAGCTCAATACTTTCGAAGAGTTCAGGTCCAGCCTGTGCACAGTGCGGTTGCCATTTTCTTCCTGGCGAATCAGTGCCACGTTCTCTCTTTTACCATAGATGGTCAGGTCGCCTGCCTGGCCAATGGCCTCCAGTATGGAGATCTGCTCGGAAGGAACATTGATCACACCCGGGCGGGCTACTTCTCCCAGTACCGTTACGCGGTAGTTGAGGAAGCGCACATTCACAATGGGATCGAATAATAATTTCTTATCTGTCAGTTGAGAAGTAATGGTATTCTCCAGTTCTTTCTTGGTAAGCCCTGCAGCCTTGATATTTCCAAGGATAGGAAATTTCACGATGCCCTCACGGTTCACCAGGTAACCCACCGCTTGTTGTAATGTATTATTTGCACCACCGGCATTGGGTGACACAGGAAGATTAGGCGTATTAAAAATAGCCGTCGATTGAGGATCCAGTGAGCTCACCGAAATGGACAGCAGGTCATTGGGATTAATGACAGGTTCTGGTATGTTGGTAGCAGCTATCATGGCCGTATCGGCAATATCATTGAAGTAGGTTGCCTTTTTGGTATTCACACAACTGGTAAGTGCCAGCACAAAGCCTATAGAAAAAACTAAAGTAGTCAGCCAACGGTTACACATATACACAGGTTTTTACAGAATAGCAAGCCTATTCGCAAGGGATATCAAACTATCATCTTCAGTAGGATACGGATCCGCTCTCCATCAAATCCGTTACCAGCAAGGTTTCATCTATAGGGAAAATACCATTCTTATCAAGTGGGCGAAGGTAGGAATAGCAAGAAAAGTTTATTTGTTCATTCTTGTTCAGAGATGTGAACCACGGGGCCTTTAGATCAAATTAGTTCATTGACATATTGAATAGCTGAAAAAAGAAAGATTAAGAATTTTGTGGGAAGAAAAGTGAGGTGAACTTGACGGAGACATAGACTTGCGGTCTTACCCCTGTATTAGTCCTCACTCTTCCCCCACGGTTGCTAAGGCCTAGTTAGAATATTAAGTCCTTAAAGACTAATTAAAGGTCTTAGGCTAGCAACCTTGATTTGTTTACTTCTAAAAGCAAAGCTATGAAAGTTCAACACATCATCGGAGCCGACCTCTCCAAAAAAACTATTGATCTGTTTAGCCATGAGTGTCATTCACACATCTTAATTGAAAACAAT
>NZ_FQUU01000033.1 GCF_900129295.1 Flavisolibacter ginsengisoli DSM 18119 | reverse complement strand
CTGGTGAACAAAAGCTTCAAAATCAAACTTCTTTTCTTCCATGGCAATATCAATTTAAGAAATTATAAATTGACACACTTGGATGAGCATACTCGAAACAGCCATGACTCCCGACTCCCGACTCATCTCCTTGTCAACCTGTCAACCTTTCAACCATTATTTCCATTATCTTTTGACCCAGTACAATCCCCATCATGTCTTCCACCGAACTGATACCCCATTTATTCCGCACTGAATTCAGTAAAATAGTTTCAGTACTGTCCAAACAGTTTGGCATGGAACAAATGGAATGGGCCGAAGACATTGCCAGTGAGACCTTTCTTTCCGCCTTACACACCTGGCCTTACAAAGGCGTTCCTGGCAATCCCGAAGCGTGGTTATACACCGTTGCCAGGAACAAAGCATTGAATGACTACAAAAGAAATAGGCTGTTCGCCGCTAAGATCTCACCCGAATTAAAACAAACATCAACTGCTTTGGAAGAAATGGAAATAGACCTTTCTGCTACTAATATCTCGGACAGCCAACTGCAAATGCTCTTTGCCGTCTGCCATCCTTCCATTCCGCCTGAAGCCCAGGTGGCCCTGGCTCTTCGTGTTTTATGCGGCCTGGGTATAGATGAAATAGCCACTGCATTTCTTACCAGCAAAGATGTGATCAATAAGCGGCTGTACAGGGCCAAAGAAAAATTGCGGCAGGAAGATGTGCTCATAGAAATGCCACCCGACACCGAGATCATACAGCGCCTGGATACTGTCCTGACCACCCTGTATTTGTTGTTTAATGAAGGGTATTACTCCGAAAGCCAGGATGCCATTCTCCGGCAGGAACTCTGTGAGGAGGCTATGCGGTTGACTGAATTGTTGATTGAAAACAAAAAAACAGCGCTTCCATTCGCATATGCCCTTTATGCCCTGATGTGTTTTCATGCATCCCGGTTTGCAGCTCGTAAGGATAACACAGGAGCTATTATTTTATATGCTGACCAGGATGATAATCTTTGGGACCGGGAGCTCATAGCAAGAGGTGCCTATCATCTTCACCTGGCTTCCGTTGGTGACAATATTTCAAGGTATCACCTGGAAGCTGCCATTGCCTACTGGCATACCCAAAAAGCAGACACGCCTGAAAAATGGGAATCCATATTACAATTGTACAACCAATTGCTCCGGCTTCATTATTCTCCTGTAGCTGCATTAAACCGCACTTTTGCCCTCTACAAGGCCAATGGAAGAGAGCAGGCCATAAAAGAGGCAGAGCAACTTCAACTCAGCGGCAATCACTATTACCATATTTTGCTGGGTGAATTGTATAAAGAAACAGACACTGCCCTGGCAAGACAATATTTTGAAAACGCACTCAAATTGGCCTCCAATGCAACGGAAAGAAAAATGATCGTTGATAAAATAGAATGCCTTTGATCATTCCATTTTGATCTAAAATTGTTACAGGAACCTTTGCGGGGCTGTTTCTTCTAACATGCCATAATAAAAATATCTGTAGTAAGTCTGACATCCAACAGTATAGCACCATTAATAAATCAACAACCTTACTATCTATTACATTGATGAAGGCTCCCGGCCTGGCCTGGCTCTGGCAGTTATGATCATGGTTGAAGATTAATTGTTAATCTATGTTATAATAATTTGAAGCGCCATAAGCCAAATGGGTTATTAAACATACTTTTAGCGCTTAAAACCCCCGAATGAGTAAAGACATTGGAAAACTGCTTCAAAAAAACAAGAAACACATATTAGAAGATTGGATGACCCGTCAACTGGCAGATGCCACCTTAAGGGAAGACCTGATGAGCAATGAAGAATTAAGGGAGCAATCCAATGAATTACTCAATGCACTTTTAAAAAATATCACTGATCATACTATTGATACACAATCAGCGGCTTTTGATGAGGTCAATGAGATCATTTCGGGAATCTCCATTTCAAGGGCACGCCAGGGATTCACACCAAGGGAAACAGGCATATATGTATTCAGCCTGAAAGACGCCCTGCAAAAATCGCTCGAGGGCGAGATCAAAAATGACCCGCAATTATTGTACGATTCCAGCATCCAGGTGAATAAGATGATGGATGACCTTGGCATCATGACCTTCGAAACTTTCATCAAGGGAAGGGAAGAAGTGATCCTGAGACAGACCAGCGAGATCACCGAGATCTCAACCCCTGTCATCCAGGTTTGGGAAGGTATCCTTGCACTTCCTATCATCGGAACACTGGACAGTGCCCGCACACAAGTAGTTATGGAAAACCTGTTGCAGGAGATTGTGGAAACAGGCAGCACCATTGCTATTCTGGATATATCAGGCGTACCTGCAGTGGATTCGCTGGTAGCACAGCACCTGATCAAAACTGTAGCCGCTACACGACTGATGGGTGCAGAATGTATCATCAGCGGCATTCGCCCGGAGATAGCACAAACTATTGTACATTTAGGAATAGACCTTTCCAATATCGTCACTAAGGCTAGCCTGGCAAGCGCTTTAAAGTACTCTTTTGGACTTTTGCAGATACAGGTAAAGAAATCACCAAACAAAGTTTAGTTGTCCTGAACATTTACATCTGTACATAACATTTGTAATCTATTCGTTACAATTTTACTTTTCCCTTTTACAAAGGCATTGCTCCAGGGCAATCCATAAATATGTATACACACTCATTTTTTAGTTATAATTATTAAGCATCATGAAGACAGATATAGCCAAACTGTTACAAAAGAAAAAGAAGCAATTATTAGAATCGTGGATGACGAAACAGTTATCCGACGCCATGTTAAGAGAAGACCTGATGAGCAACGAAGAGCTCAGGGAGCAATCCAATGAGTTCCTTGATGAATTGCTGAAAGCCGTTGCTACCAATCATGTAGAAGACATCAATGCCCCTGCCTACGAACAGGTGAAGGAAGTGCTTTCAGGTATTTCCATTTCAAGGGCCAAGCAAGGCTTTTCTCCCCGGGAGACAGGCATTTATGTATTTAGCCTGAAAGAGGCCATACAGCAGGTGCTGAAAGAGGAGATCAGTGATGATATACAGCTCTTGTATCAGACTACCTTATCATTCAATAAATTACTCGACAGCCTCGGAGTGGTCACCTTTGAAACCTACATCAAGGGAAGAGAAGAAGTGATTATGAGGCAGACCGACGAGATCACCGAGATATCAACTCCTGTCATCCAGGTATGGGAAGGCATCCTGGCGCTTCCTATCATCGGAACCCTGGACAGTGCCCGCACACAGGTGGTCATGGAAAACCTCTTGCAGGAGATCGTGGAAACAGGAAGCACCATCGCTATTTTGGATATATCAGGTGTGCCTGCCGTGGATTCACTGGTAGCACAGCACCTGATCAAAACTGTAGCCGCTACACGACTGATGGGTGCAGAATGTATCATCAGCGGCATTCGCCCCGAAATAGCACAAACCGTAGTACACCTTGGTATCGACCTTTCTAATATCGTGACAAAGTCAAGCCTGGCAAGTGCTTTAAAATATGCATTTGGCATGTTGAAGCTTGAAGTGAAAAAAAATCATAAAGAAAAAACTACAGAATAACAGATGGAAAGAATTCCTATCCTCCGTATGGGGAAATTTTTACTGGTCACCATACAGATTGACCTTTATGACAGGTTGGCCACCAACCTCGAAGCCGACCTTGTGCAGATGGTGAATAAAACAGGTGCCCGTGGCGTTCTGATAGATATTTCTGCTTTAAGTATTGTGGATTCATTCATGGGACGTATCCTGGGTAATATTGGAAGTATGTCGAAGATCATGGATGCAGAAACAGTAGTAGTAGGTATGCAGCCAGCCGTGGCTATCACTTTAATAGAACTGGGTCTTGAATTGAAAGGCGTTCATACAGCTTTGAACGTGGAAAAAGGCATGGAATTATTAAAAACAAGGATCGATGCCGAAGATGAAGAAATAATTGAAGAAGAAGATGAAGCTGGTACTGAATAAGGATGTGATGTCCATAGAGAAAGAACAGGATGTGGTGCCATTTCGCAACCGTGTGAAGGAATATGCCGTAAAGATTGGCATGAGCCTGGTCAATCAGACCAAGCTGATCACCGCTGCCAGTGAACTGGTGCGCAACATGCTTAAATATGGTGGTGGTGGTGTTACCATCATTGAGGTCATCAGCCAGGGCAGGGACAATGGAATTAGACTGGTGTTCCAGGACAAAGGTCCGGGCATTAAAGATATTTCCCTTGCCATGAAAGATGGATACTCCTCCGGTAAAAGCCTGGGTATTGGTTTGCCTGGCGCTAAAAGATTGGTGAATGAATTTGACATTAAAAGTACCCTGGGTGAAGGCACTACGGTTTCTATAATTAAATGGAAGAATGGTTAACAGGACGCATTTTGTTTTCAAGGCAGATGACCGCAGCTATTTTGCCATCCTGAAAAAAGATATTCACGCCCTTGCATTGCAGGGCAATTTCAATGAACGTAAGGTAGGAGAGATTGACATCATAGTTTCTGAGATGGTCAGTAATTTGGTGAAGCATGCAGGAGGTGGCCAGGTGTTGGTAAAACTTTTTGAAGAAGAGGGGTTGCAGGGCATTGAGTTGATCAGTATTGATGAAGGCCCGGGCATGACAGATGTGAGCCGAATGGTGACAGACGGTGTATCCACAAAGAATACCCTGGGCCAGGGGCTCGGTGCTATGAAACGCCTCTCTGATGTTTTCCAGGTCTATTCACAGAAAGAATGGGGCACTATTATCCTCATAAGAGTATATAATGAGCCCCGCCCGCATTTCAGGAAAGCACCGGCTGTGGAGGTCAGGTCTGTTGTTATTCCCAAGCCAGGTGAAAAGGAATGCGGGGATGGATTTTTTAGCATGGTCACACATGATCATGTCAAACTTTTCCTTGGCGATGGTTTGGGCCATGGCCCCGAAGCTGCCCGTGCTGTAATGAAAGCAGGAGAGGCCTTCCTGGAATGCAGGGAAAATGACCCGGTGGAAATCATTCGCACCCTGAACCTGGCGGCAAAAAAGACCAGGGGACTGGTAGGTACCGTAGCCCTGTTTGATATGGCTGCTAAAAAATGGAAGATCTGTGGTGTAGGAAATATTGCCACCAAGATATATGGACCCGGTATTTCAAAGAATTACATGAGCTATAATGGCATCATAGGTCTGAATGTGCCAAATACCCTGAATGTGCAGGAGATGGAATATGAAAGAGGACAGTATATTGTACTATGCAGCGATGGCATGAAATCAAAATGGGATGTCATGAAATATCCCTTATTGTCAAGGTATGACATGTCTATTGTATCAGCAACTATATTGAAGGACTTTGCACGTCACACGGATGATATGTCAGCCGTGGCCTGCAAAATAAACGTATAACTATGCAAGAGATAGCGAGAGTTACGCTTGAAAATGAAATGGATCTCATTTTGGCGCATAAACGTTCGATGAAGCTGGCAGAGCTATCAGGTCTTTCCCTTTCAGCGCAAACCACTTTTGCCACTGCCGTATCAGAAGTTTCCCGTACTACCATTGAAACAGGCAAAAAAGGTTGCCTGGTTTTAAGCGTGGAAAATGAGCAGCGTGACAAATACATTGTGGCCTGTTTGATCAACGAAAATGAGATCGATGCAAGGGCGCGGGAGGGACTGGAAAATGCCCGTAAGCTGGTAAATAAGTACAATATTCTAACCAAGGGTGCCCAAACTTCTATCGAGTTATTCTTTTATATTTTACCCCCCTTCAGGATCGATATATTCAAGCTGGACGAATGGAGGCAATTGTTCAGGAATGAACCGCCCATCTCACCCTATGAAGAATTAAAAAGAAAAAATGAGCAGCTACAGGACCTATCTGAAAAGGTTCAAAAAAGCGAAGCGCAGTATAAGGTATTGACCAATGCTTTGCCCCTGATTATTTTTTCCTTGAACCCACAGGGAGAATTGATCTATGCCAATGAATGGCTCACCCGTTTCTCGGGTGAAACAATAGAAAGTCTTAATAATGGTAAATGGAAGCATGTGATCCATAAGGATGATTATGATTCATTCTCCTTATTACTGAAAAATGGTATTACCAGTGATGCGGTTACTGTAAAAACACAGACACGTATCAAGAATAAAAAAACCGGTGAATATCTCTGGCACCAGGTCTCACTTTCGCCTCTAAAAAATGACCTGGGAGAATTGCAGTACTGGATCGGCTACATCGTAGATATCCATGCGCAGAAAGTGTATGAACAAACCCTGATGGATAACTTCGAGTTAAAGCAAACACAGGAGCAGCTAAAGGATAACCAGCTGATGATGGAGAAGTACATTGATGAACTCAACCGGAGCAACAGGGAGCTCACCCAGTTTGCATTCATTGCTTCACACGATTTGCAGGAGCCAGTAAGGAAATTATTGTTTTACAGTGATTTCCTGTTACAAAAATATAAGGGCAACATTGATGAAAAAGGTATGGAATACCTGCAGAATATGCACAGTGCATCACAGCGTATGCGTAACCTCATACAGGACCTCTTGTTATTCTCGCAGATACACAGGGAGAAAATGGAATTCAGGGCAACTGACCTGAATGTGATCATGAACGAAATGTTGCAGGACCTTGAAATATCCATAGAAGAAAAGCAGGCCAGGCTCACCATTGATCCACTGCCCACCATACAGGCCGACGAGGTCATGATGCGCCAGTTGTTTACCAATATCATTGCCAATTCACTGAAATATTCAAAGCCCGGTCAGTCACCAGAAATAAAGGTAACCAATCGTGAAGTGGATGGCTTCCTCGAGATCGCTTTTGAGGATAACGGCATTGGCTTCGATGAAAAATACGTCTCGCAGATATTTACACTCTTCCAGCGCCTGCATACCAGGGAATTATATGAAGGTACCGGCCTTGGCCTTGCCATCTGCCGGAAGATCGTAGAGTTGCACAATGGTAAAATTAGTGCCGAAGCAAAAGAAGGGAAGGGTGCCACTTTTTATGTTTCTTTGCCCCTTAACTAATAGTTATGGCTTCGGTAGCGCTTAAAATTCTACTGGTAGATGACGATCCTGAAGACAGGGCAATTATGCAGGACGCTATTGAATTAGCTCCCGGTAAAGAAACATTCTGGTTTGCAGAAGATGGCGAAGATGCACTCTCCAAGCTGGAAGAGTTTTATCTTACCGGCCACCTTCCCTGCCTCATAGTCCTCGACCTGAATATGCCCCGCATGAATGGCACCCAAACGCTTTCGCACCTCAAAGCGGATGAACGTTTCTGTAATATCCCCGTGATCATCTATTCCACTTCTGTCAACCACATGGAAAAGGAAAAATGCAAGCGCCTGGGCGCACATTCCTATATTGCCAAACCTGTTACTTTCCAGGAAAGCCTGGACACAGCTTCACTGTTTAATGGGTTCTGCACTAAAGCAGAATAGTTTGTAGTTCGTAGTTTGTAGTTTGTAGTTTCTTAGGTTGAAGTATCACTATTGATGCTATCTATTCTTAGGTTATAGATTGCAGAAAATATCTTGTTCGTCATTGCGAGGCGCAGCTTGGGCCTTGTGTGCTCTGAGCGCCGTGGCAATCTCACGCTATGGAAAGAATATGTATGCATTAATTAATAATCGACTGCTTCGATCCTTACGGTGACGGTCACATTAATTGTTGCTTTCCAAAAAAAGGTCCATAAAATTGTACGTCATTGCGAGGCGCCGCGAGGGTTTTGTGGTAGGTGCGCCGTGGCAATCTCACGCTATGGAACGAATATGTAGGCGTTAATTAAAAACCGACTGCTTCATTCCTTACGGTGACGGTCACCCTATTATTATTCTTCACAGATTCAAAACAAAATATTGCAAATAAAAAAGGAGGAAAGAAGTCGGTAGCGGTAGTTTACACAATAAACTGCCACCATAACAACTTCTATCCTCCGTAAAAAATCCTTATCAATCCTGTAAATCTTAGTTCTCTATTTGATCTGTGCACAGGCCACAGGAAGTGTAGGCCAGTACTGGTTCATCACTGTCAGGCCATGCAATACGATCGCACGGTTTTGTAAGGGCAACACGCTACCATCAATAGTAAATGTTTTCGTGTAATGGATCTCACCATTGGCATCAGCAGTTGGGAACGGTGTCAGCTCCAGCAATACTGCGCCATAGGAAGGCAATCCTTCAGGAAGGTCCACAAGTCCATCACCATTGGTATCAGCACTCATGTCAGGGCAGGTGGAGTTACGGTTGTTTTCCATGAAACCATGTATATGCTGTGGATGTAGTTTATTAGCTTCCAGTCCCATCGCATCAATTTTCACAGTAAGCATATTGCCTTCCAGCATTAAGCTGGCTGTACCAGATACACCAGAGTGGTTTAATGCCTGCAGGTTGGCAGTGTATGTTTTTGTAAGGTTCAGCGATTTTTCACTGCGCATTTTCATGCCCTGCATCATTTGACTGTCTTCTTTTACATTTTTAGTACAATTGGTAAAGCTCAATGCTACCAGGCTAAGCGTTACGATTCCGGACATGCGGTTGAACAGCATTTGTTTCATGTTTTAAATGATTAAGAGTGATTAAATATTGCTCCAGGGGGTACGAAAGGGTATTTAAAAGGAATGGCAATACAGGTACGAAAACAAATGCCGCCTGGATTGTTTAACATTAAAATAGTTTAGCAGACCATTCTTAATCAGATGAGGAGTAACCAGAAAATGGTGAGAAGTATTGTCTACAAGAGCGCAGTTTCTTGTTATAGTTTTTTGTTTCTGGTTCTTTATTGGAAGCACCTCATGGATTGCAGTCAATCCTTAAGTAAAGTTTTTCCGCCGTGGCAATCTGTTTCTATGAAACCAGAAACAGAACGTTTTAATAACGAGACTGCTTCGTTCCTCGCAGTGACGCTCTAATGTAACGTCATTGCGAGGCGCAGCAATGGCGTTGCGTGCTGAGCGCCGTGGCAATCTCATTATGCAACAATATTAAAAGACGCTAATAAAGACTGCTTCGTTCCTCGCAGTGACGGTCAGCTTAATTATTGCTTTCCAAAAAATGTGCATAAACAGAACGTCATTGCGAGGCGCAGCCAGGGCCTTGTGTCTAGTGCGCCGTGGCAATCTCGCACTACTGAACAAAACTTTATAAGCTTCCATAGATAAAGACTGCTTCGTTCCTCGCAGTGGACGTTGTGCCACCATGTTTCCTCTCATTCACTTCATCATTCGATATTCCCTTTGTGCTTCTTCGTGTCTTAGTGTCTTTGTGGCAAATTCTTCCGTGCCCCTCCCTGCCGCTCTGCCGCCGTGGTTCCCTTTCTATTAAATTACTTCAGTAATTTTTTGAAAAACGGCTCCAGTTCTTCCGCCAGTATCGCATGATCTTCCACGCTGGGGTGGCCGCTGCATCCCCTGGCTTCCATCGGTTTAAAAAAGAACAATGAAACAGGCTTTGCCGATGGATAGCGTGCATCAACATGTTGCTTCACGGCTGCCAGGCAGTTTTCCAGAAGTCTTGCTTTAATGCCTTTCACCATGGGGCTGCTTAATAAGGCTATACGTGCCTGTGGATTTTTGGAATGTACCAGTTGCACAAACCCGGTGTAGTCATTTACAAACCGGGCGCTGTCAAAAGCTGCCCGCGGATGCACACCATCACCATCACTAAAATCATTGGTGCCCAGGGCGATGCTGATCACCTGTGGTTTGAATAAATTGAAGTCCCATTTGCGTGTGCCCTGCTCCTGGAAATCCAGGGTTTCATACACTTGCGGCATAGAAGGATGGTCCATGTTCCAGGTGCGGTAGATACCAATGCCACTCACGCTGCTCAAAATATATTCGGCACCCAGCGCCCTTGCCACTCTTGGACCATAGGCATAGTAGGCATTGTGCTGGTCATGGTATTCACCCTGTCCGCAGGGTACTTCAGATGCGTCTGCCGCTGCGCCGCAGGTAATGCTGTTGCCAATGAATTCAATAAGGGGCATTGCGGGTTTCTCAATAGCCTTGATGCCTTCGGCTTCTAACTTTTGTATCAACACAGGGCCTGTGGTGGCTTCTGTGGCTTTATAGATCCATACCGTATGCCTTCCTGCCGATGGAGCTTCAATTACCAGTGGTTCAGTGCTTCCATTTTCAATGCGCAATCTTTTCTGGTATACGCCATCCAGCTCATACTGCAGGTAGTTATGGCCTCCTGTGTAAGGGAAGGAAGCATAGACCTTGCATTGTGTGCCGGTAAAGCTGAAACCAAAATGAGCGGCCGAACTGATCAACTCCAGTTCATTATTATTGGTAGCAGATCTGCCATAGGTTTTAATAGCCGTAGCCGGAAGGCTGTTGGTTGTTTCTCCAGGCTTGCTGCTGCTGCAGCTAACAACAATAAAGCAAATAAGAGCGATCAGTAAGGTATTGATGGTACGCATATGTTCAATGGGATAAGGAATGAATATAATCAGTTTGTGTTATTGCTTAAAAAAAGCCCCTCATAAAAGGGGCTAATACTGTTGTGTGTAAAACTGCATTCCTCGGAATGCTGCTATAAGATAGAAAGTAAAAACCGCATTACCAGTTGTTGGTTAAAATAGTATTGGAAATGGAGAGTAAAGGTTGATAAGTTAACAGGTGTAAAAGGAGGCATTGGCCACAAAGACACGAAGGCGCAAAGGGTCACAAAGGTGAAAAGTGCCATTGCCGTTAATTGTGTAGCTGGCTAAACTATAATCAAAATTAGAGTCCCGTCTACTGAACAAAATCCCCCTTTAAAACGTACCTGGAAGTGCAGATTGCCTACTTTCCCCCTTTGCAAAGGGGGACTTCGGTCAGGTCGCACATTGGGAACTTGCCAGAGGGGGATTTTGTTCAATGGATAGCGTCATTACTTTAAATTTATCCATTGTTTCAGATTGCCAAGGGCGCATCCACAACCAGGTGGGATCTTTCAACCGCACTGTAAGCCATTTTAATGATATACAGAATTTTGGAACTAACATAAAACAGGTTGCCGGGTTCCTTTAATTTATTTTAGGTCATAGAGGATTTAATAGCATAATAGCCGCCTATACTTTTCCCACAGATGCTTCGTGCCTCAGCATGACAGAGTAAAATGGTGGTCAATGGCAGTTATTACTATTATGGAAGCTTTTAATTTCCTTTATATACTTTCAGAATTAAGAAATGATTGCAAAGTATAAACCTGGTTTTGCTGTCATGCTGAGGTACGAAGCATCTTTGAACCGCACTGAAGCGACCTTTCATTTTGTAGTACTATTTGATCTTGCATAAAAATTATCCAACTTCATTTGCCATTCCTTATCAACTTATCAACTTTCCAAATCCTCTGTGCCTCTCTGTGCCTCCCTGCCCCGGTGGTTCCTCACTTCTGCGGTTCCTTTCCTGTCAACCTTTCAACCTGTCAACTCCTACCCAAAAAAATGCCCCCTTGCCCATGCGACAAAAATGCTGTGCCCATGTTGGCGTCCCCGCCAACGTGAAGTGGCAAGTTCATTTGCTTTTCTATTTAACTATCTACCCTAAATAACCATTGCCCATGCGACAAAAATGCCGTAAATTTGGTAAAAATGTCGCATAATGGCTAAGGCGGTAAATACATCCCAGAAGAGAGCAGGGGCAGCAGCTTCACAGAAGAAGGCTCAACCTTCCGCGAGACTTCAAAAAAGTAAACCTCTTTTGCATCCGGTAATAGCAGCCCAGGCGCAAAATGTTACAACTGTCCTATCCACATCCAATAAGGCATCTGAACAAAGAGGAAAATTGAAGGATCCATTCGAGACATCAATTTCTTACTGGTTGGGAAGCAGCTTTACATCAAAGATGGGATCCGATTTTGATGTGATTGATATAGGACGTGAGGGTATCACAAAGGCTTCGATAGATGATCTTACTACGCACATGGGTATTACCCGTAAAACCATGGCAGAGGATGTGTTGGGCATGTCTGTCAAAACGTTGGAAAGAAAAACACCTAAAGAAAAACTGGACAAACAGGCCTCTTCTCATGCCATAGAAATTGCTAAGGTCATGCAACATGCCTATGATGTGTTTGGCGATGAGGATAAAGTGAAGCGATGGATGAATAAGGAAAACAGGGCACTCAATCATTTAAAGCCAGTGATGATACTGGGCACCCTGACTGGTATCAATATGGTGAATGACATCCTTGGCCGCATACAGGAAGGAGTTTACAGTTAATAAGGCAGCATGATTGTTTACCGTATCGTTCAGAATCAATCGCGTGCAGCAGACCTGAGTGGCCGGGGTGCTTTCCAATATGGTGGCCGCTGGAACAGTAAAGGCACTTACATGTTGTATACATCTGAGAACAGCTCATTGGCCTACCTGGAGAGCATTGTGCATTTTGACCCTGTAGATTATCCATCCCGTCTTTTTATCCTTGCAATTGACGTTAATGATAAGGCACCCATTTTTACGTTGCCGGATCGCGACTATCCTGCTGACTGGCTGCAGCCCGGGCTTCATGCCAATAAGGCTATAGGTGACAGGCTAATGACGGAAGGAAAGTATTTAGGCGTCAGGATGCGTTCCGCGGTTAATATGATGGAGTACAATTGCCTGTTGAATCCATTGTTTCCCGGTTACCAGAACCTGGTGAAACTGGTTAAGGTTACAGCGATTGATATGGATAAGAGGTTGAAGGGATAATGGTTGTTGATCGTCACTGCTAGGAACGAAGCAGTCTTTTTTTACATGTTCTATAGGTTCTTGTTCCATAGTATGAGATTGCCACGGCGCCCATTGCACAATGCCCTTGCTGCGCCTCGCAATGACGTTCGTAAGTGTCGTCACTCCGAGGAACGAAGCAGTCTGTTTTTTAGTAAGCGTCTTTTAATTCTTGTTCCATAGTATGAGATTGCCACGGCGCCCATTGCACAATGCCCTTGCTGGGCCTCGCAATGACGTTCGTAAGTATCGTCACTCCGAGGAACGAAGCAGTCTGTTTTTTAGTAAGCGTCTTTTAATTCTTGTTCCATAGTATGAGATTGCCACGGCGCCCATTGCACAATGCCCTTGCTGGGCCTCGCAATGACGTTCGTAAGGATTGTCACTGCAAGGAACGAAGCAGTCTTTTTCTACAAGTTTCCCAATCTAAACGACTGAACGTATCAAACATTTAGTATTTAAATTTAAGACTAACTGCGAAGCATAAATGTAGTTATTTCGACATCTCCAATCCCCCGTGCCCCTCCGTGTCTCTCTGTATTCTAAGGTTTACAAACTGCCAAAAAAGTTTCTAAGTAGCTCTCAACAAATGGTGTTTGACGTTTAATCACAGCGAACATTCTATATAAGATCTTATTTCGAACGATGTTAATGGTACTCATTTTTGATTTCCCCTTTTCTAATCGTTTTAAATAATAATCTCTTAGTTCTTTATCATGTTGAATAGCGGTTTTTGCAGAAAGATCAAGCAAAGTTTTCATATGCTTGTCAGCATGCTGATCGACTTTAGTTTTCAGTTTAAGACTTGTCCCTGACTCGTAAGGAAAAGGAGCTGTGCCACAGTAACATGCAAATTTT
>NZ_FQUU01000032.1 GCF_900129295.1 Flavisolibacter ginsengisoli DSM 18119 | reverse complement strand
ATGGCAACTGTATCTTTTGAAACAGCACCACCATTGTCTGTAACCTTCAGTTCAAACTGGTAGGTGCCTTCTTTAAGGCCTTTTACCAGGCTGGAAGCTTCAGAAGGAGTGGCAATGGAACCAGTAGATGGTCCTGATACCTGGCTCCAGCTGTAGCTGGCAATAGATCCGTCAGCATCGCTTGCTGTACCACTAAGCAGGGTGCTGTCCTTAGGCAGGGTAATGCTTTGATCAGCACCTGCATTGACAACAGGAAGTTGATTGGCAGCCGGCGCCTGTGATTCCTGGAAGAAAGCAGGTGTACCAGTAAGTATTACATTATTGCTACTTATTATAGTACTGCTATCCGTTTTTGAGAAGTTCCAGTCTTTTTTTACAAGATTCCCTGATGGAATTATAGATGCAGGGAAACTAATTTTTCCCGATGCTGATTCCGATAGGTCTGTAGTGGTTTTAGCCCATAATACATATACATAACTTCCATCTTTACCCTTGAAGGCTCCTCCATCAAGGGAAGGAGTAAGGTTAAGCGCTGCTGTTCTTGCAGCATCATAAGTGCGACCAAATAAAAGATCAGAGGTCGTCTTCATGGCTATACCCTGGTCAGTGGGAGTGGCATTATATGGTTGTTTGTCACCAAAATAATAGTAACAGCCAAAAGCATCCCAATGATCTGTTGCGGCATTGGCACCATCCGCGCTGCTGAACCAGTAGGTTTGCTTGATCTGGCCATCCATTTGTGTTTTCACATGCGCCTTGATCATATAATTACGCTGCACTTCATTACCACCAAATTGGCTGGCATCAGATTGGCGGCTCATCCCCGTTTCGGTACAAATAAATTGCTTTGCAGGATAGTTACTGGCATCATATCCATAACTATGTAATAATGCATCCATCCTGTTTTTGATCATCAGGTGTTTGGCAATAGCAGAATCAGAATGACGGTAATAATAAAAGCCATCAGCACTTGCTGGTTCACCAGCTTCAGCCCAGTTGCGCAAAAGAAATTCAGGATAGGTATGAAATGAAAGAATGTCAAAATAGGCTCCTCCTTTTAAAGGAAACTCACTGGTTACCTGGCCGCCATTAGGATTATCGCTGTTACGAAGTAAAGCATCAAGGAAGGAACGGTTGCCTATACCACCGGTACATACATAAGCATTTGGCTGGTACTTTTTAATTACTTCCCAACTAATGCGAAGCATGCGGATGTAATATTGAACCGGTGTTCTGAGATTTACAAGGTCCTCAGGGGTTGGATCATGGAAAAACCAGCTGTTTGGGTTGGGCGGGTTGGAATCTCCTAACCAGCCACCATCACCATAGGTGAAATCTGGCTCATTCCATACTTCGTAGAACTTTATATATTTTCCATAGATCTTAACCACTTTATATAAATAGGCCGCAAACGTGTTATTCGGGTTTACTTCACCATTAATAAATATGGGTTCATATAGCCCTTTGAAAACTTTGGCCTTACTGTCCGTACCGGCATAGAAAGCAGTATCCCATTTATTGGCATCTCTTGGTCCACCGATCATTACTGTAGTTTCAGTTGACCCAAGCATCTTCAGATGTTCGTAATCCCCAATCAGTGAACTGTCACCATACCAACCCAGGTAGTTATCATAGATCTGCATTCTGAATGCCTTACCACCAATACCTTTAACCGTATTGCCGGCACCCAGGTCTATAATTTGTTGGGTACTCCAGTTTGAACCATACCAACCTGGGTTTAACCCATATCCATATTGACCATCATAAGCTTTGTAAGATTCAAAATCATTAGCTGTTGGAGATGATGATCCGGTTTGTATATCACTGACCATAACGTTCACCTCATCCCATGAAGAAGCACCTTTATTGTCTGTAACAGTAAGGCGGAAAATATAAGCTCCGGGTTCCAGTCCGCTGATAGTAGTAGAAGCAGTTGAGGGAGATTCAATAACTGCATTACCACCACTCATTTTGCTCCAGCTGAAAGACGCTATTGTACCATCAGGATCAGATCCATTACCAATTAATGTAACTGAATTTGCCGGAAGTGTAACTGCTTTATCAACGCCTGCATTAGCTTTTGGCGCCTGGTTAGGAGCTTCGCCTCCCAATATCTCCAGCCAGTTAATATTCCATCCGGTAGTTGATACAGATTGCAGGCGAATGGTTTGATTGCCCGCGATAAGATTCAATGTAACGGGTACTGTTTGCCATGTTTGGAATCCACCTGTTACAGGCACATTAACAGTGCTTAATACAGTACCGCTACTGTTACTAATTTGAAATTGTGACCCGGTATAAGGGGTAGATATCCTCAGATTGACAGTATAAGCACCGGCTGCAGGAACTGAAAAAGTATATTCCATCCAATCATTCTGATCTATCCAGCCTACATCCAGTGTACCACCGGCATCAGAACAAGGTTCAGTTTTTACCCCGCTCATAGCACTCCAGTTCTCTGCTTCTATTTTATAACTAGGTCCGGAATAAGGGGCCGGGTTAACAGTGATAGTTACATCATCGCTGGCCGTTGCTCCCTGGTTGTCTGTAACTGTTAAACGGAAAACATAATTTCCCTGGACCAAGCCACCAACCGTAGTTGATGCTGATGAAGGGGTGCTTATGCTTGCTGTCCCACCTGATACCTGGCTCCAGGTATAGGAAGCAACAGATCCATCAGCATCGTTGCCAGCTCCATTTAAGCTTATGGAATTTGTAGGCAGGGTTATGCTCTGATCTGCACCTGCATTGGCTGTAGGTGGCATATTGCTTTGAACAACAGTGTTTTTAGAATACTGTAGCATCCACTCATACACATTCAGGTTATTTTCTTTAAAGGTCGGATCATAGGTTTTTGTCCATGCATCATGACTGTTTACTGGCCATATTGTTTTTTTACCAATTCCTCCATCATTTGTAATGTTCGTGATCCAGTCTTTTGTATAGGAAGAAGGAACGGTTCCATCAAAATCATTATGTGTAGCCCAAACCGGCAATTTCGCAGTGGCAATTGCCTGTGCTTTGCCCTGGTCGGGCCATGAAGCGCCACATACAGGAACGATGGCTGCAGCCCTTGTGGGATAAGCTGATGCAAAATCCCATGTAGCACCGCCGCCCATGCTCAGGCCAGTAACATATATCCTGTTTTGGTTTACTCTATAGTTATTAACTGCATAGTTAATAACATCGTTAACGTCAGATCCGGAAGGCCAGGCTTTAAACTGCGGAGATATTACAATAAATCCTTGTTGCTGACCATCAACTGTAAATGATTTGGGGAAACCACCATCATTGATTAATCGAGGAAGGGCATACCAGCAATTCAACAGTTTGGGTAAATCTGTTGAGGTGCCGTTCCCCAATTCCCCAAGTCCATGAACAAAGACGATCAGTGGATAGGATCTGGCATCAGAATTATAAGTGGAAGGTAAGTATTCGTAATAACCACCGGAGTTAGCTGTGGTAGTTATGTACTTAGGTGTTTGTACCTGTGCATTTGCGTTACTTATAATAGTAGCACATAGCACCAATAAGAGTAAAACTCTCTGGCTTTTCATAGTGACTGGATTTTAGGATTTGGATTGTCCTTAAAAAGGTACCAACGTGTTGAATGCTGGTATCTTCCCGGGGACTAAAGTAAAGATAATCGCAATTGGAAACTATAGTAGAAATTCGAGATTTTGAAAATATAAATTAGTAGTTTCTCTTAGTATTTGCCGGGGTTTATTCTGAAAGTACAGGCGCACATATTATCTTTTATTTTCTATGTTCACTTTACAGAATAGGCGCGGTAATTGGACAATAGGCAGGATTCTTTTTACTTTGTGGAAATTTCAGGGTTTCTAACCGGCTATAGTAATGGGTAAGATATTAAAAAGAGTCCTGCATTTTTCTGTATGTTTGAACGCACCCTTTAAACGCATATAAATACCCTTGAAAAAATACCTTTCGTCATACTGGATCCGATCTGCCTTTTATACTTTTTTACAGCGGTTTTCCTTGACCCTCTTTGGCTTTGTCAATTTCCTGATATTGATCAGGAGCCTTAGCAAACCGCAGATGGGTGTGTGGGCTTTCTTTCTTGTAGTTACCACATTGTTTGAATCTACAAAATCAAACCTGTTGAAAAATGCCCACATCAAATTTGTGGGAAACAGTAACAGGGAAAAGACGGCCATTGCTTCTTCATCATTGTTAGTCAATGCATCCATAAGCATTTTGTTTATCTGTTTTCTTTTTCTTTTCTCAGGGTATTTAAGCAATTGGCTGCATACCGGTAAAGAGTTAGAAGATATGTTGCGTTGGTTTACCCCGGGAATGATAGCCCTTGTTTACTTTTCCCATTTTGAAGCAGTATCACAATCGCACCTGGATTTCAAATCTGTTTTTGCCGGCTATTTTGCAAGGCAGGTCTTATTCTTTTCCCTGGTAGTAGGACACCAGTTGTTGAAGATCCCATTTTCCCTGGTGCACCTTGCCATTTACCAGTCTGCAAGCATTGTGCTTGGGGCTCTTGTACTATTTCTGTTTGGCAAAAAACACCTGTTATATGTATTTAACCCCACCATTGCATGGATCAAAAAATTACTGGGTTTTGGAGGTTATATATTCGGTATTGGCATCACATCCAGTATATTTTCCAACCTGGACCAGTTAATGATCGCACGTTTTACTTCAAGCAAAAGCATGGTGGCCAGTTACAATGCTGCCACCCGTATCAGCGCCCTGGTGGAAATTCCTTCCTATTCTGCAGCTGAAATATTGTTGCCCAAGGTTTCACAGGTAGACATGAGTGAAGGTTCAGATAAAGTAAAATATATGTATGAACGGATGGTGGGCATTTTGTTATGCTTTACTACGCCGGCAGCTCTTTTCATCATTATATTTCCTCACTTCGTAGTAAATCTTATAGCAGGTTCACAGTATGCTGATTCTTCCTTTATTCTCCAGATGTACATGCTTTCAGGTTTGGTAAAGCCAATACAAAACCAGGCTGCCAACATCTTATTATATATAGGCAAGGCAAGACTATGTTTCCTGTTGAATGTTTTGTTTGTTGGTATTAATGCAGGATTGAACTATTTATGTTTTATCCAGTTTGGTCCATATGGTGCAGCTATTGGAAATGTCATTGGCACTGTCCTGGGTACCATTGTCTGGTATAACATTCTTAAGAAAAGCATAGGGGTAAATTTCGGTAATATCTGGAAGTATATCCTTGATACCATAAAAACGATAATGGAAAAAATTGCATTGCTGGTAAAAGCAAAGCAGGTTCAATTGTAATTACGGAGCATTTTCTTTTTCTTTCTATAAACCGTATATTTTACAGGTGATTTTGTCACCATAATAGTTTAAGATTCTAAATAATGTCCTCGATAAAAGAAAAAATCAAAGGCAATAAAAAATTAAAAGGATTCGTCCACTGGCTTATCATTCCTTCTTACCAGGCCAGGCCCCGCAAATGGGTCAGTTGGTTTGTCAATCCCTTTTACCATAAGATCGGTAAAAATGCCGTGGTCAGAAGAAGGACGCGTATGGATGTTTTGCCGTTTAACCGTTTCGAACTCGGCAACTTTTCAACAATTGAAGACTTCTGCACCATTAATAATGGGGTAGGAGATGTGATCATAGGAAATGAAACAAGGATAGGCATGGGGAATGTCATCATTGGCCCGGTTACTATAGGTAATTCAGTCATATTTGCCCAGAACATCGTAATGAGTGGCTTAAATCACAGCTATGAAGATGTTACCCTGTCAATAGATAAACAAAAAGTTACCACGGCGCCTATCGTTGTAGAAGATGAATGTTGGATAGGAGCGAATGCGGTACTAACAGCTGGTGTCACCGTTGGCAAGCATAGTGTCATTGCCGCAGGTGCAGTAGTTACCAAGGATATACCTCCGTTCTCTGTTGCGGTAGGTAACCCTGCGCGGGTTATCAAAAAGTATGATTTTGATAAAAAGGAATGGGTAAGGGTGTCATAATCTTTCAATACCAGTCATAATAAATGACCGGTACTTAATCATTGTATTGTATGCGGATAGGTATAGAAGCACAGCGCATTTTCAGGCCTAAGAAACACGGAATGGATGTAGTGGCTATTGAACTGATCAAAAATCTTCAGCAGCTTGACTATAAGAATGAATACGTAATATTTAGTCGTAAAGGAGTAGACGATAATACCATCGTTGAAACCAGCAATTTCACCCTTGATAAATTTTCAGCTTTAACTTATGTCGACTGGGAACAGTTTCAGTTGCCTGGAAAGCTAAAAAGCAGGAAGATTGATCTCCTGCATTGCACAGCCAATACAGCTCCCTTGAAATGTTCCATTCCCCTGCTACTGACCCTTCACGATATTATTTACCTGGAAAATGTAGATTTTAAAGGCACTGCCTATCAAAACCTGGGAAATCTTTACCGGAGGTGGCTGGTACCAAAAATTGTAAATAAAGCTTCTCTTATCCTTACAGTTTCAGAATTTGAAAAGCAAAATATACTTGAACGCCTGCCTTCAACTGAAGGTAAAGTGCAGGTTTTATATAACGGGGTAAGTCCTCAGTTCAACAATAACTATAGTCAAAAACAGGTGGAGGAACTAAGGACTGAGTTTAACCTTCCTGCTCAATTTGTCATGTTTCTAGGCAACACGGCTCCCAAAAAGAATACACTCAATGTTATAAAAGCCTACGTTGACTTATGTCTAAAACATGAAAACAAAATCCCCCTGGTATTGCTTGATTATAAAAAAGAATTAGTGATCAGGATTCTTGAAGAGCTTAAGCAACCAGGACTCATTGATATGTTTATATTTCCTGGTTATGTGCCTCACCATAAGATACCCCTTGTATATAACGCGGCCACTTTATTTTTATATCCTTCTTTACGTGAGAGCTTTGGCCTGCCTATTCTTGAAGCCATGGCCTGCGGTACACCTGTCATTACTTCTTCCACTTCCTCCATGCCTGAAATAGCGGGTGATGCAGCCTTGCTGGTAGATCCGTATAAGCCGGCTGAACTTACCGCTGCCATGCACAAATCATTAACCAATAATAATTTATTGGCAGACCTGAAAGAAAGAGGTTTGAAAAGGGCATCCTGCTTTACCTGGAAAGCATCTGCAGAAAAGCTGCTGCAGATCTACGAAAGCCTTAGATAAGATATTCAGTAAAGCTTATCATACTAAGAAAATAATGAACATGGGTATAACAATAATGGCCGGAAACCCGGCCATTATTATTATACCAAATCAGCTTGTCTCTTCCGGACGTTGAACTGCGAATTGACAAATTGTATGAGTTCATTATCCGTTTTCGCATGGAATATCTTTGCCCCTGAAAGCTTGGGGTATAATGTATTAAAACAGTTAAAAGTGTGTTCCGGCCCTTGTTTGGAGAGGATCACATTTGTCCCTTTGAAATAGCTGGCCAAAACCGAAGTGCCGCCATGCGTAGATATAAAATTCTCGCAGTTGGCATACACTAATAATTGCAGATGATTAAAGTTCTTGGCGCCTCCTTTATTTTCCTTAAACAGATCGTCCATTAGTATGACTTCGGGGTGATTGGTCTTTATCCATCCCAATTCGTTCAGCTCATAAATATCACTGTTGTCCATAGTGATATGCTGGGCTCCGGGCCTGTTGTAAATTATAGTGTAGGAATCCTTTAGATTTTCAAAAATGTAATCAAGCATTTCAATGCTTAAAAAAGATATAGGCGGGCCATCCCATTCCTTATTAAACCTGTTTGCTACAATAAGCGTAGGTTTTTCATAAACGTATATATCATTTTTATAGACATCTTTTAAGGGTACAGGCAACCATTTTTTCATATCATAATCGTGGCTGTATAATACCCTTGGCACCTCGTAATTAAAATTGCCCTCATTGGTCCTTACGTCAAAGACTTCTTTATGATCGGGCGAGAAATAATAAAACTCAGAAGTAAAAGTTGAAGATAAAGTTGATTTTAAAGTTCCGTTTTTATAATGCCAGTAAGCAAAAGGCAATACGAATTGTAATTCAGGGCCAAATTCACCACAATAAGAAATGGTCTTGTATTTTTTCTTGGTGATGTAGTCCTTCACCACATATTTCCACTGGGCCAGTTCACAATGGTAAGTGTCCCGTATGAAATAACGCAGGTTGCTATCCATTTTTTTATACCGGGTGTGGATATAAAGACCAAAAAATTTGTTGAGCAATTTTGTAAACATGGTTCAGAATTAAGTTAAAACAAATGTTTTAATCATAAGCGGTTCAAGGTGGTAATTCACTTTTAAAATCCTAAGCATTCATCATGATCTCTTCAAAGGCTGCTGCCCGGCTTTCCCAGGTATGCTGGCATGCCAGGTCAATGCGCGCCTGCCTCAGTTCCCCGGTGTCATTATGCAACGCATTATTGATACTTGCTGAGAATTCTTCTGCGGTGGAACAGTAAGGTACCAATTCCCCGGTAAAATTCTTCAGGTCAAGGTTGAAGTCTGTAGCCACTACAGGCTTTCCCGATCCAAGGTATTCAAACAACTTCATTGGGAAAACCGTAGCGCTGTCCTCGTACCTCCTAAATGGTATGATAGCAACATCAAAGGTTTTCAGCACGTTGGGCAGTTGAGCGTAAGGTATACGTCCTATAAAATGGATATTATCAATGCTATCAATATATCCCGGTACATATTCTTTCTCAACAGGGCCCGCAAAAACAAAGCTTTTATCCTTATTCATTAAGGCTACATCTCTTAGCATGGCATAGTCAATGCGCTTTTCTATGTTGCCAAAGTAGCCAATAATTGGTTTTTTAAATTGGGCCAGGCCCTCATATTCCGGGAGGTTCTTATCAGTGGCAAGTATGCTGTGCTTAATATCTGCTGCATTGGAAACAAAAAACGTCTTTGGATGAACTTTCTTCTTTTCATCACAAAGCTTTTGGCTGGTGCAAACCACCAGGTCACTGTCTTTTACCAGGATATCTTCCGATATCACACCATGTTTGGCATCGTAAGGCATGATGACCGGGTCAATGCAATGGTAGATCTTCAGCGAAGGCTTGATATGCAGGTATTGAGTAACATTAGGATAATGAAATACCCACGAGTTGATAAATATATAATCCCTGATATTATCCCTGGCAATGATCTTATTGATACGTTCTGCTATCTTTTTGTCGTTTAAACGTAAAAGCGTTCTGTAGATCTTTCCCTCAGGTAAAAAATGAAGAGAATAAAGAGGCGGAACTATAAGAATATTTAAATTAGGGATGGATGTAGAAAGGATGCCATCATTCTTTCCTTCAAAAGCATCCTTCCTCACTTTATAAGATTCTGTATTCTTGAGCCTCATGGCATCCCTTGTAGTAAAGGGATAATCTATATAGTAAACAGTATGGTTGTTCTTGGCGAATTCCTTTGCCAGGATAAAGCTTACTGATTCATACAGATGATCATACCTGCCATATCCAAAAAGGAAAATCGTTTTATTTTTTGCCTGCATAGGGGTTGATTCAAGATTATACAAGAATAAAGTTCATTATCTGTATTATAATACTTCCGCCACATAATTATGCAGCTATAAAATTATAGCAATTGTTGAGCCTGCTTTTTTAAGCTGGAAAACTTTCTACAATTCTAAATGAAATTAGAATACAAAATTAAACATCACTCTTTTGTAACAGTGCTGCAGGGGTTTTTGCCATGATCCAGAAATCATAAAGAATATTAGCCTGTCTTGCATAGGAGATATCAAGGCTTATTCTTTCATCTATAGACATTTCAGCTTTTCCACGCTTCTTGATTTGCCATAACCCTGTGATACCAGCGGGTGCCATGAAACGCTCAACGAAGTCATTAGTTGTCAGGGTTGCAGCTTCATAAAGAGGTAAGGGCCTGTTTCCAACAAGTGACATATCACCTTTTAAAACATTGAAAAGCTGGGGCAATTCATCCAGGCTGGAATTACGAAGAAATTTACCAACCTTAGTGATGCGGGGGTCATTGGCAATTTTAAAGAACTTGGCTCCATTGGAGGTTTGACCATATTGGTTCAGGTGAGCCAATGCCTCTATTTTCTTGTCGGCATTCACTACCATTGTCCTGAACTTATAAAATTTGAATATTTTAAAGCCTCGTCCTGCTCTTTTGGCTGCATAAAAGATGGGTCCTTTGGATTCCAGCCTTATAGCCAGGGCTATCAGTGCCAAAATAGGCAAGGCCACTATCAGTAATAATGTAGACAGGATGATATCCAGTAATCTTTTAGATATGGAGTATTCAGGTTTTACACTTTCTTCCTTTTGGTGTAAAGCCATATTATATTCCTTTGCTTTCTTAAGGAATGATATCTTACTGGAAAAGTTAAACTGCCAGTTAGAGAGGTCTATAACATCATCAACAATGCTGGTATAAAATTCCAGTTGATCTTTGGGTAGCTGGCATTCATTATAAATTACAGGAATAGAGCTATAACCTTTACCCATTGACCTGATAAAGCTTTCAAAGCTTTTCAGTTCCCCGGGATTATAAGGCACATCCAGTATAATGACGTCTACTGTTTGTTCATTAAAGTTCTCTGATTTAATAAGTTTTTTCGCATTCTCCATGTTCTCAGCGATCACTCCTGAGATGGTAGTATTCAGTAAAAACTTGATAGAATTATCATTTTTACCAACATAGAGGAAAAATAGAGGGCTTTTTTCGTTAGTAATGGTAGCTACCCGTAAATACTTCCTGGTTTCATCTTGAGTAGCCTTATTTAATAGATCTGCTTGCATTGTTTCTGGTTTTAGGGTTTGGGTTATTAATTACAGGATTAAACATTACTCAGCATCGTTTCTGATGTGAGGTTTTTAATAGCTGCAATCAGGTCCACCGGATTAAAGGGTTTGAAAAATATCTCGTCCAATTCAAATTCGTACGATTTCTGCTTTACTGAATCATTATTTTCAGTAGCTAATACGATCACAGGTATCTTAAAGAGCCTGCTGCTCTTGATGTGTTGTATCAATTCCCAACTTTGTTGGGGTTGAAAATCCACATCTACTATCAGGGCACCAATCTGTTTATTGATTCTCAACTGGTGTGTTGCCTGAAAAACGTCCGCTACGGGTACAAACCGATATTCCTTTTCAAAGATCGTCTGTAACAGGTAGTTCATGGCTTTGTTGCCATTTACACTTAAAATACTTTTGCTCATAGTACAATAGGGTTGATTAGAATCTCACGTTATCGGGGTACAGGTCTTACTGAACTATGGCAATTCAAGGCATTGGAATATTAGGGGCATTAAGCCGGGCTAGGGTTTGGATCGGATAACAAGCTATCTGGAAATTTCAATAAGGATTCTTGAACGTGGTTTGCTCAAGCAGTATTGAAGACGGTTGTTCAAAGGTATTATGAGACCGGGTGGTCGCAGATAGAAATATAAGACTTCTCTTAAAGGTCTAAAAGTATAATTTTTAAATGGTTCATACAATTTTTTTTTAGGGTCACAAATAATATTTAATACTTTTTCAAAAACCAAGCCATTTGGATATTCCTCAAAATTGTGGAATCTCTTGTGCCTGACTTCCTTACTACTTCATATTTTATACCATTTATACTTTTAGCCCTGGTAAATAAAATGTATGGCAAAACTTAGAATGTTCAATAAAACAGCATAAACCACCATGCCCTTAAAAAGCCATTTTGGTATGGAAGATGCGCCCAGCGCGGTTAAAACAAATAGCAGGGGTAAAAAATCGAGGGTAAACCGGCTGGTATTGACCTGTTCCAAACCGTTATTATGATAAAATAATTGTCCTGTTAATATAATAAGCACCGTTATCCAGGCCCCAACTTTAAGATATTTTGGCCATTGGGCTTTGAAACTAGCCACTAGAAAGGGGCTTGCTGCCAGAAGTGAGGTGCCCCAAAGGTCCATATCCTTAATATTGAGGTATGTATTTCCCTTAAATTCAATATTGAACCCCTTGATCAAAACAGAATAAAGGTTGAAAAGAAAATACCTGATATTGAAAACACCAAAATGATCCACTCTTTCCTTAAGCACCCCTATAAACAGTATATAATCATAGCCTGTATTGAACACATTCCCGAAACGCAGGTAGTTATATACCATGTATATAATTATAAAGCAACCAATGGGGAAAATAAGTTGTAATACCAGCATTAACTGCAGCTTTTGACCTGACTTCTTATTCAAATAGAGCAGGTAGGCCAGGGCAAATACAGCATAAAAAACAGTGAACTGGCGTGTGAGGAAAGTACATCCAATATAAATTCCGGCAAGCCACCATCTTTTTTTCCCTAAAACTTCATTGATCAATAAAAACTGGAACAATATGGAGATAATGTGGGCAAAGGCATACACATGATGACTGGTAAATAGGGCAAACCAATAGCCGGTTCCAAAAATAAATGCAAGCAATAGCCAGTTAAAGTAGGCTTGAGGAATGAGTAAGTGAACCAGTATTTTGTATAACAGGTAAAGATTTATGCAGGATATTAACGTGGCAATGGCAACTGTATTTACCTGGCCGGCCCCAAAAATGGCCACAAAAGGCATTAATATAAGTGAAGGCAGCGGGGGATAAGGTAAATAATAATGATTTCCATAATGCACCATATCCCCGTAATAATTCATTTCGGGAAGGAACAAATGGCCATGTAGCAATGATTCAGCAAAAAGCGTATACCCATTGTTCAATCCATCATTCCGATAAAAATTCAAAATGGCGGGTATCTGAAGTATGATAAAGGCAGCAAAATAAATACCCCAATCATTTTTTGTTGGGGACTCAAAGCGGGAAAGCCTGCGGATTCGGTCTATCATCAATTATAAGATAACTATCAAAATTATGCTCTAATAGTTTTTTTTATATGTTTAGTGCAAATGTACCGACCAAAATGCAAGGGTTATACCCAAGTATGGCCTACCCATGTTTTTTCTGAATAAATGAAGGCCAATTGCCGCATTTAAACCGGAATGCCTGGAAATAAATATGTATTGTCCATCAAATAAGTTGAGTTTTCCGGGTAAATATCTCCAATTTACCATCCAGTTATCCTTATTTCTTAAATGGTTAAGAGGCCATGGACCTTTCAGCTGATGGAATAAGTGTGGAACTGCCAGGTTTCAAGCGCTGAAAAATAAAAGTGGCCAAAAGCATGATGGCGATAAGGATCCCGATGGCTGGTAACTGGGGTATATTTTTAAGAAAGTATCCCGATGCCAGTAGAAATCCATGCAATAAGCAAATGGTCCTGGAAGTAAAGCTATGGCTCCAGCCATTATTGGTCAATAAGTGATGAATATGATTTTTGTCCGGCGAAAAAGGCGATCTGCCCTGCCATGTCCTTATAGTAAACACCCGTAAAGTGTCGAATACCGGGATGGCTACCACCGCAAGAGCAAATACGGGCGCATTTGAAATGATAACTCCATAGTGTAATCCCGAGTTAAGCTGGATAATTTCAATGGATAGTACTGCCACCACAAAACCTAATACCAGTGAACCTGTATCGCCCATGAATATACGGGCCGGGTTAAAGTTATAATACAAAAAGCCCAGTAATCCACCTCCTAAAGCAAATGCTATGATAGCACTATTGCCGTCTTTACATAAATTGAGGATGATGCCTAAAATAATAAGGCTCATGAATCCAATGCCTCCTGCCAGTCCGTCAATGCCGTCTATCAGGTTAAAAGCATTGGTAATTCCTGTTATAGTAATAATAGTTATGGTGTACTGGGCAGCTACGGGCAGTTGCTCTATTCCAAAAAGGCCATTGAAACTTTCTATCCTTATGCCGCTGAAAGCTATCAAACAGGCCACTGCAGCCTGTATTACCAATTTATAACGGGCAGGCATATTTCGTATATCATCCATGATGCCCACTGCAAACAAGGTGCATATGGAAAAGAAAAAAGAAATGGTCAGGATGTCATTGGTGAACCGGTACCAGAGCAGGCAGGCTACGATCAGGCTCAAAAAGCTGGCTATGCCTCCCATGGTGGGTATAGGTGTAATATGTTCTTTTCTGTCATCCGGAACATCAAAAAGATGGAAACGGTTAACGACCCTTATAAGGGGTGGCATGACCAGCATTGCTATAATGAATGCCGTGACAAAGGCCAGGATGCTGAATTTAAAGGCAGAAAAATTCAGGTTGATTTGGTTTAGCAGTTGCAGCATAGCAGATATTGGTACCGGAAAAATAAGTATAAATGCTTACTAATACAATACTCTTTCGGTAATGCGTAAAAAAAGTCACGTTTATCGTAGCAGGGGCCAGGCTAAATGAAAGACGGTCAGTCAATGCACCCGAAGCTCCCCGTTAAAGCTTCGGGCTGGATGCTCATAGGGTAAGCGCTTTGTAAGACTTTCCCGGTTTCATTCTCTTCTATCCATCTCTTATGCATACACGAACGCTCCTCCAGGTATGTAACATCTATGTACCGTCTCTTTAAAGAGCCGTTACATAGGCGGCACAAAGGCGGCACATAGGCGTTACATAGACGTTGCATAATAGAACTAAGATTATGTGTAGTTCCAAAATAGGTTGACACTTTTGGTAGTGTTTAGATAACTGTGTAAAGGGATAGTGAGGCACAGCAGTTGGGTGATTAGGATTACCTCAGCTGCTGTTGCCGGACGATATTAGTTAACTTTAAAACACAGTTGTTTTTATGGAAGTCAGCGAACAATTAAAGCTTTTGCTCAAAGAGCAGGTAAAGCGGCAATCCAGCGCTGGTGGCATCAGCGATTTATTGCAACAAGTCTTTAAAGAAGCTATCCAGGAGATGCTTCAGGCAGAAATGGACAATCATGTAGGCTATGAAAAGCATGCTCCTGATGCCTGTGAGTATCCCAATAGCCGCAACGGAACCAGCTCAAAAACACTTAAAAC
>NZ_FQUU01000053.1 GCF_900129295.1 Flavisolibacter ginsengisoli DSM 18119 | reverse complement strand
CCGCCGGATAACTTGGTCCAGCTGTAAGAAGCTATAGTTCCATCTGCATCTGTGCCGCTTCCCGTTAAGGTAACAGAGCTTGCAGGCTGGGTGATGCTTTGATCTGCTCCTGCATTGGCAGTTGGAGGCTGGTTGGCCGAGGTGGCCGTTTGTACAGTAACTGCAACATCACCACTGGAAGAAGCTCCCAGGTTGTCTGTAACAGTGAGGCGGAATACATAACTTCCTTCAACCAGTCCGGTAACTGTAGTAGAGGGATTGGAAGGTGAAGTGATAGTAGCTGCGCCACCAGATATTTTTGTCCAGCTATAGGAAGCAATCGAACCATCTGGATCTGATGCTGTGCCATTTAGTGTTACACTATTGGTTGGAAGTGTAATAGTTTGTGGAGCACCTGCATTTACTGTAGGGGCCTGGTTGCCTGTGCCGCCATTGGCAAATTCTATCCAATTGATATTCCAGCCATTGGTTGCGGCAGATTCTAAATGAATTGTTTGGGACCCCGCTGCAAGTGTGATAGGAATGCTAACGGTTTGCCAGGTCTGCCATCCTCCTGTATTAGGTACATCTACAGTTGCTACAACGGTCCCGTCACCTTTTTTCACAGCTATCTTTCCTCCGGATCCTGGTGTTGCTACTCTAAATCTCATAGTATAAGTTCCGGCAGATGTGGGATTGATGGTATATTCCATCCAGTCTCCCTGTGATATCCAACCAACATCTTGTCCACTGCCAACATCAGAACAGCCTTCAATTTGAACACCGCTCATTGTAGTGTAGTTTTCTGCCTCATATCTGCCCGGAGAAATAATAGCTGGCACATGTGACCAGTCGGACCATAATCCGTTTCTCTGAACTCTTGCATCATATGTTCCACCAGCAGTCACTGTAATGGTATTGGAAGTTGCACCACTTATTAAAACCCCGTCTTTTCTCCACTCGTAAGCTGAGAAACCTGCCGGAAGGCCGAGGGTAATATTAATAGCAGTGCCTGGCCAAAATGGTTTCACGCCACCTAGCTGCCATGGGTTAGAGCTGTAAGCCCTGTTGATGAATGGCCAGAAGTCTGGTTCACCCCAGGCATTCCACCAGGTACCATGACCCACTCCCTGGTAAACAGTAAGTTTGAAATTAGCTCCTGCGGCTACCATGGCATCCCTTACACTATAAGTTGTGGAAGGATATGGGTTTGTATCATCAGAGCCCTGGAAAACCCAGTTGGGTGTGTATTTAATTTTATTGATGAAAGTTGGATCTGTATAGGAACTCTGGCTCCATGACATGGG
>NZ_FQUU01000027.1 GCF_900129295.1 Flavisolibacter ginsengisoli DSM 18119 | reverse complement strand
AAAATGTCGCCCCTACAGGGCTTTGCTTCTCCAAAATACAATGTTTTTCTACCATAATAACGCCTCTCTGAGGCTTCGTACCAGGATATCATCTGCTCTGTTTTCAAAAGAATCATCTAGAGAGAAAAGCAATAAGTTTTCTTAGGGAAGAAGCCATGTAGGGGTGGTATTTTGGTAGAAGAAGGAATATGGAGGAGAGCGCAAGCCCAATGGCAAAATTCTCTCAGCCCTTAACACTAAATAGTGCATGTGAATACGTGTTCGCCATGATTAAATAAAATGTCGCCCCTACAGGGCTTTGCTTCTCCAAATTTCAATTTTTCTGCTACCAAAATATCGCCTCTCTGAGGCTTGGAAAATATCACATTCTTTGTTTTCAAAAAGATTATGAAGAAAAAATAGCAACAGATTAATTAATGGCGAGCCCTGTAAGGGCGGTATTTTGGTAGAAGAAGGCAAAATGATTGAAGAACAAAGCCCCGGCGGGGCGACATTTCTTTACCCGTAAAACTCAGGATGATAATTTTTGCTTAGGGTTGAATACACATTTGTCAATACTAGTTCGCCATCTTTTGTTGTTGAAATAGCGCTCTCCTAATACAATATTTCTGCTACCAAAATATCGCCTCTCTGAGGCCTGGTCGCGGAATATCATCTTCCTTGCTATTAAAAATATAAGTGCTGCCTTAAATAGTTAATGACAAAACATTGCATAAAGCTTCCAATACTATCCTTCCGGAATAAAAATGTGCCCACATGTTAGGTTATCCGGGAGACTATTTATTCAGCCACTTCGTAAAAGCGGTGGCGGTACTCTTTTGGCACCATGCCGGTGATCTTTTTAAAATGACGGTAAAAATTGGAGATGTTCTCAAAGCCACAGAGCCAGGCAATCTGGGATATGTTCTCTTCGCCCTGCATGAGCAGGCGGCAGGCATTGCTGATCCGCACTTCGGTGAGATAGCAGGAAAAGGTCTTTTGAGTATTTTGTTTAAAGTAGCGTGAGAAAGAGGCTTCGCTCATGTTCAGCAGTGCTGCCACATCTGGCATGTACAGGTCATGCTGGAAATTCTTCATTACATATTCAAGCACTTTCTGGATGCGGCTGGTGTCACGTTCAGTGGTGGTGTGCTTCTGTGTAAAAGGATTGGCAAGTAAAGCCTGCGTTTCCCTGCTTTCAGAAAGGAGTACGAGTATCTCTATGAGGCTGATCAAACGCCGTGGTGATACTTCATCCTGCATGTTCATCAACTTACCAGTGATCAGATCCCGGGTGCTTCCATTGATCTGCAGGGCATAGGCTGACCGGTCCAGTAATTCACGAACGGACTTCAGTTCGGGGAGGTCAAAGAAACCAGTACCAAGGCTTTCCTCCGTAAAATGTATGAAGATGGAACTGGCCTGCAGCCCTGTTCCGGGGTCGTAATAATCTTCGTTGTTGCGAAACAGGTGAGGAATGTTGGAGCCTATTAAAAAAAGATCTCCTTCCCTGAAATAGGAGATATGGTCGCCAATAAACTTGGTGCCTTCACTCCTGCGGATCCATACAAGTTCATATTCTTCGTGGAAATGCCAGGGCTTATTAAAGTATTGACAATCCCATTGATTGTATAGAAATGAAGTGTTTCCCGCTAAAGGTAATTTGTGTAATTGTGGCTTCATAAGCTAGCATTCAACCAGGAAGCCAAGGTAAGCCGGGTTTTGTTAAAAAAGTATAATGAATATACCAATTAGTAGACTTTCCCGGTTTTTTTAACGGCTATGTTTGTTGACAGGGATAGAGGAATAATCAAAACCAATAAATCAGATCAATGGGAAATTTTTCCGGCCAGGTAGCGCTGGTAACAGGTGCAGCTTCAGGAATAGGATTAGCTATATCAAGGCGTTTACTAGCTGAAGGTGCCAGGTTGGTGGCTTATGATATTAACAGGCAAGCGCTGGAAGAAGCCTTTGGTGCAAATGCTTCCGTAGCCCGACTGGAAGTAATGGACATTACCTGCCAGGAAGCCGTGGAAGCCTCGGTGCAAAAGGTGGTGGAAGAATTGGGTTGTGTGGATATACTGATCAACTGTGCGGGCATTACCGGGAAGACAAATACTAAAACACATGAAGTTTGCAGCCAGGACCTGCACAAGGTATTTGAACTGAACTTTATGAGCAGCTTCTATACTTCCAAAGCAGTATTGCCCTATATGCTGAAGGCAAATTATGGAAGGATCCTGCACCTGGCTTCCATAGCGGGAAAAGAAGGCAACGCGGGCATGCTGGCCTATTCGGCTTCCAAAGCGGCAGTGATTGGTATGACCAAGGTGCAGGGAAAGGAATATGCAGAGACAGGGATCACTGTGAATGCGATGGCCCCGGCCGTGATACAAACTCCATTGGTGGATGCCATGCCCGAGGCGCAGGTGAAATACATGACGGACAAGATCCCCATGAAGCGCTGTGGTACGCTTGATGAAGCCACTGACCTGGCATTATACATTGTATCTAAACAAAATAGTTTCACTACCGGCTTTACATTTGACCTGACGGGTGGACGTGCCACCTATTAATGGCTTCGTACTATTGTAAAAGAAACCATGTAGTCCACGATAAACAATTTCAAACGAAAGAACAGCATGAAGATCCTATACTACCGAAAAGAGAATAAACTATACCCGGGAATAGTAACCAACGAAGGCGTGTTGGATATTACGGATTACCTCAAAGCAAAACATGCCGACTGGCGGCCGGAAGATCCACTGACCCTGGAAGATGTGGCAGAAATCAAAAAGCAGGTGGCGAATGGGATTAAAGAACCTGCCAAACTATTACGGGAACATAGCCTGTCTATCGGACCCTGTGTGCCTCATCCTTCCAAGATCATTTGTATTGGTTTGAATTACCGCAGGCATGCCATTGAAAGCGGCATGGCGGTACCAACCGTGCCGGTAGTATTTACCAAGTATAGCAATACACTCACAGACTATGGTCATGATGTGCCTTTAGGACCTGTGGGTGTTGAATTCGATTATGAAGTGGAGTTGGGTGTGGTCATCGGC
This sequence comes from Flavisolibacter ginsengisoli DSM 18119, assembly GCF_900129295.1. GTDB lineage: Bacteria > Bacteroidota > Bacteroidia > Chitinophagales > Chitinophagaceae > Flavisolibacter > Flavisolibacter ginsengisoli. Next base: position 33,791 of record NZ_FQUU01000027.1, on the reverse strand, counting down.
AAGAAATGCAAGCATGTGCGCCGTGAAGAAGCACTGGACAATGTACTGGGCTATTGTGTGGCCAACGATCTTTCCTGTCGCGACCTGCAGTTTATGAGTTCTCAATGGCTGATGGGTAAGAGCCTGGATGCCTTTCTGCCTTTAGGTAAGTACCTGGTGACAGCAGATGAAGTGGGTGATCCGCAATCGTTGCAACTTACCTGCTCCCTTAATGGTGAACAGCGTCAAAATTCCAATACGGTTGATATGGTTTTTACAGTTGCAGAGATCATTGCATTCTTAACCGAATATATGACCCTTGAACCCGGGGATCTTATCCTGACAGGTACGCCGGAAGGTGTGATCATGGGCATGCCGCGAAAGGAATGGATGAAACCCGGTGACGTGGTTAGGGTTGAAATTGAAAAGCTGGGCTACACTGAAAATAAAATGGTTTAAGTTTCCAGGCATGAAGAACAAAATAGCATTGATCAGCGGAGGACTGGGAGATATTGGGCAGGCCATTGCCATTCACCTGGGTAAACTGGGCATGCGTGTAGCACTCAGTGACCTGGCGGATGAAGCTGCGGCTGGTCAACAACTGGAGCAGCTTAGGACTGCAGGTTGTAATGAGCTGCTGTATACCAGGGCTGATGTATCGTCAGGAGAGGAGGTAGCTGCCTGGCTTGACAAGGTGGAAGCCACTTGGGGTACACCGCAGGTGGTGGTAGCCAATGCCGGCATTGTGGTAGTGGGGAAGCTCACCGAACTGGATGTGAAAGAAGTTCAGAAGCAAATGGATGTCAACTTCTGGGGCAGTTACCATATAGCGGTGCAGGCGGCGCAGCGGATGAAAAAAGCAGCACTTGAGGGCCGTATCGTTTTCATAGGCAGTTGGGCAGCAGAGCGGCCCAATGCCCGCATATCTTCCTATTGCATTTCAAAAGCTGCTGTGCGCATGTTGTGTAAGACAATGGCGCTGGAACTGGCTGCTGATAAAATACTGGTCAATGAAATAGCCCCCGGTATTGTAGAAGGAGGTTTGTCAAAAAAGAACCAGCAAAAAGACCCTGCATTATTGCAAACCCACCTGGACTCCATCCCAATGCATACGCTGGTGACGGTGGAAGAAGTGGCGGCACATGTGGGCATGCTTTGTTCCTTTAGTAATATGAATATAACCGGCACCACTCTACTGGTGGACGGCGGGCTTTCACTGACCTCGAAAATGACCCGCTGATGCCATCGATACTCCTGGTATTTGTTGCTTTTATGATCGCGGGCTGGATACAGGGCCTGATAGGCTTTGGTTTTGCCATAGCTACCACGCTGTTGTTGGTAAACCAGATGGATTTTACCCAGCTTGTTTATTTCAACCTGTGCATGTCTGTTCTGACTTCGCTGATCGCCATGTTTTCGGGTAAGAATCTCAGGTCCATACATCGCCTCACTTTATTAAAACTAATCTTGAGTGCATCCCTGGGTTTGGTAGCCGGTCTGGCCATCATCAGTTATGTGCATGCAGTGGTACTGAAGCAGGTGACCCTTGCCGTTATCCTGCTGGCCTCAGTAGTATCGCTGACGAAAAACAAAGTATTCTTTGCCCATCAATATATGACATGGGTGGGTGGATTTTTCAGTGGATTGCTTACACCCTCTACGGGCATCAACGGTCCGCTGGTAGCACTGCACCTGAATGCAGCTTTTACCAATAAGGAGCAAATGCGGAACACCATGCTTTCTTACCTGTTCCTGATCATGAGTTTTGGTGTGATCACCATGACGCTGCAGGCTGATTTTGCTCCAGGTACATGGACCCTGTTGATAAAGCTGATCATACCCTCTTTGTTGGGCTATGTGCTGGGTATGTTTTCTTTCCGGCTGCTGCCCAATGGGATATTCCAAAAGGTAGTGACCGTGTTTTTGATCGTGTCTTCATTGCTGTCTTTAATCTATTTAATTCTATAACCTGTTATGGCTGAACAAAAACCATTTAGAGGCATCTTCCCGATACTGGGCACCTGTTTTCACGAGGATGAGCGTATTGATTATGAAAGCCAGGAGCACCTGATTGAATACCTGGTTCAGAAGGGGGCGCATGGCCTGGTGACCGGGGCCAATGCCTCTGAAGGCCACCTGATGCTGGATGAAGAGAAAAAGGACTTGAGCGCCTTTGTGATCAAAAAAGTGGCGGGGCGCATACCCGTAGTAGTTACTGTCAACCATCCTTCTTCCTATTGTGCTGCAACGCTGGCCCGCGCGGCCGAAGATGCAGGCGCTGATGCGGTGATGTGCATGCCTCCTTTCTTTGGAAGGTGGCGTTCGGGACTGGGAGAGATCGAAGCCTATTTTACAGCCATTGACAAGGCGGTAGGGATACCAATTATTTTACAGGATCACCAGTTGAGTGACATTTCCCTGCCTGTGGATTTTCTAATAACACTTGCATCAAAGCTGGAGAACCTGAAATACATCAAACTGGAGTCGGGTAATATTATTCAAAAGGCCCGGAAGCTGTTATCACATCCCAACAACCAGCTTGCGGGTGTATTTGGCGGCAACAGCGGAGTATTTCTGCCTGAAGAACATGAGGCAGGTTGTTGCGGTACCATGCCTGCCTGCTATATGCCGGCAGAATTTAACAGAGCCTGGCAACTGCTGGAGGAAGGGAAACAAAGGGAAGCCGTAAGTTATTTTACACCTTTTTCCAGGCTGGCAGCCTATGAAAAAGATGTGGCCAACCGCTGCCTGTGGAAAGAGATACTGGTTAAAAAAGGGGTGATCTCTTCTGCTAAAGTCAGAGGACCTGAGCCGGCATTTTTTGAGCCCTGGTACCAGGAACAGTTGCTACAGGTGGCCCGGGATGCGGGACTGCCAATGGACTGATCGCACTTGAGAAAAATGTTTCATTCTTAACTCTGAATCTTAAGGAAAGCAAATGGGATCAAAACTCTCCATACTTGACGCTGCCGTATTCGGTATTTATATCCTGGGAGTGTTGGCCCTTGGGCTTTATGCTTCTTCCAAACGGGGGAATACCAAAAAGGATTATTTCCTGGCTGGAGATAAGCTGCCCTGGTGGATGATAGGTGGCAGTATCATGGCTGCCAATATCAGCAGTCACCAGTTGGTGGGTACCATGGGCGTGGCCTACAGCCGCGGCTTTGTGGCCATTCTTACAGAATGGGGAGCAGTATTGCTTGGGTTCAATGCCTTGCTGTGGATCTTCCTGCCTTACTACCTGCGCAATGGTTTTTATACCATGCCGGAGTTCCTGCAAAAAAGATTCGGTGCTGCAGCCAGGACCAACTATTCGATCCTGGTAGTGTTCACCTATATTTTCGTGGAGATCGGGGCTGTACTCTATTTGGGTGCGCTGTCGCTGCATTCATTACTGGATATTCCCATGGTATGGAGCGTGGTGGCCCTGGCATCAGCTACCGGCCTGTATACGATCCTGGGAGGACTTCGTGCCGTGATCTGGACGGAGATGCTCCAGTTAGGAGTACTGATTTTGGGTATGGTAGCCTTGTCTTTTTTTACTATAAGAGCTGCTGGTGGTATTTCTGCTGTGCTGGAAACATCCAAGGACTGGGACATGCTATTGCCGGCCAATGATCCTGCCTTTCCATGGACCATGTACCTGGGTGGTGCTATCTGTATCAGTGTATTCTATTGCGCCACCAACCAGTTTATTGTGCAGCGTACACTGGCGGCAAAGAATGAATGGCATGCCCGTATGGGGGTGATCTTTGCGGACTATTTAAAATTGCTGATCCCCATCGTGATCATTGGTCCTGCACTGGTGGCGCCTAAATTATTTCCACACCTGGAAAAGGCTGACCTGGTATTTCCGACGCTGGTACAAAACCTGCTTCCTTCCGGACTTTCAGGATTGGTGATGGCGGGATTGATTGCGGCCATTATGTCGCATCTTTCCGGGGCCATCAACTCCTGCACCACCATCCTTACCATGGATGTGTACCTGCCCTATTTCCGCAAGGATGCCACCGATGCGCAGTCCTTGAAATTTGGCCGGCGCTCAGGAGTAGTAGTAATCGTATTGGGTATTTTGTGCACTGCCCTCCTGATCACCCATTCAGACAGGCCGGTATTCCTGTATCTTTTGAGTGCGTATGGACTTTTTACCCCGGGTATTGCCACCATGTTTTTGTTGGGGATCTTATGGAAGCGAACCACGCATGCCGGGGCGTTGACGGCAGGCCTCTTAACAGTGCCCCTGTCGTTTGCCATTGAATATTTCTTCCCCCACATGCCTTTTTACAACCGTACCGGTATTGTTTTCTGGACATGTATGGCCGCCTGTGTAGTGGTAAGCCTGTATACACCTGGAAAAACGGAAGAGGAGCTGAAAGGATTGATCTGGAAGAAAGATAGTTTGAGCCTGCCTGCGGCAGAAAAATACCAGCAGCGGGGATTGCGCAATCCCTTTATCTGGTGGGCTCTTGTCACTTCAGTGATCCTGTTTTTTTATATCAAATTTGGTTAGGATAATTATAAAAGGCAGGGTTACACATGTGCCCTGAACTTGTAACAGAATGTAATATGCAGATTCAAACCGTTGAAGTTTTTGTTTTTAAATATGATCACCATTACCGTATTGGCGGACATGGTGATGCACCCAACCGCCTGCCGGGTACAGATTATTATTTTGAGAAGCAATGGCAGCATGCCTATAGCCGGCAGACCGAATCCTGCCTGGTAAAGATCACTACCAATACCGGGCTGGTAGGATGGGGTGAGGGACAGGCCCCACTGGTGCCTGAAGTGCCGGCTACCCTTATTGCCCGTTTATTCGGACCTGCCATTATCGGTATGGATCCCTGTGACCCGTCTGCCATCTATGAGCGCCTGTATCACCTGAACCATGTGCGTGGGCATACAGCTTCTTTCACCATTGATGCTATTGCTGCTATTGATATGGCAGTATGGGACATAAAGGGCCAGGCCGCAAAACAGTCCATTGGACAATTACTGGGCACTGTATACCATTCAAAGCTGCCACTGTATGTATCGGGACTGCGCCGGTCAACGCTTGCCGAAAGACAGGCACTGGCCAAAGAGAAACTGGCAGAAGGGTTCAGGGGTGTGAAGATCTTTATTGGTGATACGGTGGAAAATACACTGCAGGAATGTGCTGCCATTAGGGAAGCCATTGGTAGGGATGCAGAACTGGCTTTTGATGCCATCTGCCGTCATGATTATGATGCTGCCTATGCTATTGGCCGCGGGCTTGATGAACTCAAAGCCGCCTGGTTTGAATCTCCTATTGATCCGGAGGATGTGCATGGACACAGCAGGCTGGCGAAAGCTATCCAAACTCCAATAGCTATAGGAGAACCGCTCAGGACCATCCGGGAATTTGAGCCCTGGATCAGGGAGAAGGCCATGAAAATTGCGCAGCCCGACCTGGTGCGCTGTGGTATTACCGGGGGATGGAAGATCATAGAAGCAGCACAAGCCAACGGCTTGCGTATTGCTCCCCACCTGGGTGTATGCACCGCTATAGGAGTGGCCGCTACCTGGCAGGTTACTTCAGTCATTCAAGATCCTGTAAGCCAGGAACACCAGCTGGATATGTTCCCGGTTGCTAATAAGGTGCTGGTAAACCCTTTGCTGGTGGAGAACGGCTCCGCTGTTGTGCCAGGAGGCTATGGGCTTGGGATTAGTGTGGATGAAGATTTTGTAAGAGCACATAGTTCAGATCACTGGCAGATCACTAATAAAGCAGTGACACGTTTTGATGCTGCGGAGCAGGATCAAAAGATATTATGACAGTTATATATTGAGAAATAAGAACCCTGATATTAGTATGAAAACTCTTTCTATAATACTCTTTATGTTATCGCTATTTTGTACCTCTATGGCCCGGGGAGGACAGTTTTCCGATTCAGTAAAAGTTTATAATGCAGGTATTAATGGTAACAATACTGTCAACCTGCTGGCACGTATTGACCGTGATGTGCTGCGCAGGAACCCGGAACTGGTGGTATTGATGGTGGGCACCAATGATATGCTGCACACTGATAAGAGCCTGGGCATGGAACAGTACGAAAAGAACTACCAGGAGTTGATCAGCTGTTTGAAAAAAAAGGCAGACCTGGTTTTGATGACGATACCGCCAGTGTATGCGCCATACCTGGTACAACGAAAACCCCAGTTCAAAGGCGACCTTAAAGCACCGCAGGCGCGGGTTGATTCAGCGAACATGGTGATCCGCAGGCTGGCAGCAAAAAATAACTGCAAACTGGTGGACCTGAACACCATCCTCACTGCCTGTGGGGGAGCCAATACAGATAAAGAAAGCTTATTCCAGAACGAAGCCAATATGGGAATTGCGGATGGTGTGCACCCAACTGCTAATGGTTATAAGGTCATTGCAGCCGCGGTATATGAAACTATTAAGGACTGTAAGCCGGGGGTTAAATCCGTAGTTTGCTTTGGAGATAGCATTACAAAGGGATACAGGATGCAGGGTGAGGGAAAGACAGAAGGTGATAGCTACCCGGCAGTGTTACAAAGAATGCTGAACCAGCACCTGTAACGGTAATCTCAATTTCCGGTTATTGACAACAATGGATTTACTGTTTTTGTCAAACTCCTTACTGAGCATTGTAGGCCATTAAATAAAATAGATTTCACAAATTGACACCAGGGTTTCATTCTTCTTATATATATTTTCTATTGGATACTCACTGAAAACAAATGTATAAATTCCTGCTGGGTCATAGACCCTTACCTCTGCTCAATTCAAAATCTCCGGGGGAATGATTTTTTAAGTACTACGTTAATATTAGTGACTGGAAACAGTCATGCCAACTGATCAACAATGACCGGGTTATTTGGTCAACCAATTTATCTGCCCGTGTGTTAGTTGGAGTAAGGAAGATAATCCTGCCTTGGTTGACTATTGATCATTTGATGTACCCCTGGGTATTCTTATTTAACTTTTTAAAGCTTTAAAGAAATATATATGAAAGTATTAATGGTACTCACCTCGCACAGCGGATTTGAAGAGATGATGGTGAAGCTTCCGAAGATGGAACGCTACTTCCGCATACTTTTCCAGAACAATATCATTGCCAAGGAGCGCAGGTTGATCAGTTCCATTTCTTTCGGGGGCTGAAGAGAGATACAACCTATTGGTTCAGTCGAACCCTGGTATCATACAGCGTATTCCCCTGAACCTGGTGGCTTCGTACCTGGGTATTACTCCGGAAACATTGAGCCGCATCAGGCGCCAGTTATCACAGAAAAAGTAGCGCTACAGGTCGGTTATCCATTCCAAACGCTTGACTTTTATCAAGACTGTTTCTTATCGTTTGTCAACCCGGGTGGAGGTAGGTGTGGGTAGCTTTGTGTCTCATAGAGATCAATGGCAAACAAAGAAACGATAGCAGTAATAGGGGCGGATAGTGAAAATGCCCGCCTGGTAGTGACCCGCCTGGTCGGAACGGCGCGGAACATCCTGCTAATGGATCCAAATGTCGCCAAACTGGAAGCGTTTTTTCAATCCCTGTGCTCCATGCCAGCGATTGCTACAATAGAAATCATCAACTGTAGCCGTGAAGCTTCCTGGGAGGCAGACATGATTATCCTGTCCGCAGAAGTTGAAGACGCCATCGCTGTCCTTCAAAAGATCAGTGATGTAGCCAGGAATAAGGTGGTGATCATATTATCAGGGAACGATGATCAGCCTTTTGGCTCACTGCCGGATGCCCTTCCTTATTCTAAGATCGTGGTGCTGCAAATGTACCAGGAAATAAATGTAGACCATTTCACCGTGCTTATAGAATCGACAGATTGCGAAGCCGCTACTTCTGTGGCTGCACTTTTCGAATCAATAGGCCTGATCACAACAACACATAGTTTACAATAAACAATCATAATAACACTAATTTAATAATATGAAAGAACAGGCATTATTAACAACATACCAATTAGGACCAATAACCTTACAAAACCGCATGGTAATGGCACCTATGACACGTAGCCGTTCCAATAACGAAGGCAATGTGGCCACTGCCATGACGGCTGAATATTATGCACAAAGGGCGTCGGCCGGGTTGCTGATCACTGAAGGGACATTTGTAAGTCCTATCGGTGTGGGTTTTATTAACGTCCCGGCTATTTACAGCGAAGCACAGGTAGAAGGATGGAAACTGGTAACCCAAGCCGTGCATGCTAAAGGCGGAAAGATCTTTGCGCAGCTATGGCATGTAGGTCGCATGTCGCACCCCGACCTGCTGGATGGCCAGTTGCCGCATGCGCCATCTGCCATCAACCCTAATGGCAAGGCCTATACCCACAATGGTTTTGTAGATACCGAGACGCCAAAGGAAATGACGGTTGAAGAGATCAGGCAAACCATCCAGGATTTCAAGAAAGCGGCAGCCAATGCGGTGCAGGCTGGATTTGACGGCGTGGAATTGCACGGAGCGAACGGCTATTTGCTGCACCAGTTTTTTGTAGGCGCTTCCAACCAGCGCACCGATGCCTTCGGAGGATCTATTGAAAACCGCGCCCGCATTTTGTTTGAATTGCTGGATGAATTGAAAGCAGTGATTGACCTGAACAGAGTGGGTATCCGCTTTAATCCTTCTTCGCATAACCTGTTTGGTATGCTGGTAGATGAACAAACCATCCCAACCTTTGAATACATCATTACGCGCCTGAATGATTATGGCCTGGCCTATGTGCATTTAACAGAGCCATTTACATCGGTGGAAGAAGTACCCTATGCCGTTTCGGGTGTGGCGAAGCATTTCCGTCCCCTGTACCGGGGAACATTGATCATCAATAAAGGATTTACACAGGAAACCGGCAACAGGGTGATTGAAGAAGGTGATGCAGACCTTGTGGCATTTGGTGTACCGTTTTTATCCAACCCCGACCTGGTAGAGCGCTTCAGGAATAATGTGCCATTGAATACTCCTGATACGGCAACTTTTTATACCACAGGTGCAAAGGGATATATTGATTACCCGGTGCGTACAGCACAAACTGCCTGAACGTAGATTAATGTTATAACAATAGATCTTTAAAAAAAAGGAATAAATAATGAAAGTAGAAATATGGTCTGATATCGTTTGCCCGTTTTGCTATATAGGCAAACGAAAATTTGAAAAATCGCTGGAAGGCTTCGAAGCCAGGGAGCAGGTGGAGATCGTTTGGCGCAGCTTCCAGCTGGATCCTGATATGGAATATGTACCCGGCCAATCGGTGCATGAATACCTGGGCAGTCGCAAAGGCGTCAGTGCCAAAGAAGGCAAACAGATGAATGACAGCATGGCTGCTATGGCCAGGGAAGTGGGACTGGAATACAATTTTGACAAGGCGGTCATTAATAATACCATGGATGCCCACCGTTTGCTGCACCTGGCTAAGACTAAAGGTTTGCAAAATGAAATGAAGGAACGATTATTTAAGGCTTACTATACTGAGGGAAAAAATACAGGTGACCTGGAAACACTGGTAGCCCTTGGAGCAGAAGTGGGCCTGGATGCTGAAGAGGTAAGGAATGTGTTGCAGACAGATGCCTACAGGCAGCAAGTGAACCTGGACCAGTATGAAGCCCAACAGGTAGGGGCTCGCGGAGTACCCTTCTTTGTATTCAATAATAAATACGCAGTAAGCGGTGCCCAGCCAACCAATGTGTTTACCCAGGTGTTGGAAAGGGTATGGGAAGAAGAAAAGCCAGCGCTGGTAACAGGTGATGAAGCAACAGCTGGGTTCTGTACCCCTGATGGCATTTGTAATTAATTTTTGACATTTTAAAAGAAGGCATATGAAAGTATTAATGGTACTCACTTCGCACAGCGAGCTGGGAGATACGGGAAAGAAAACAGGATTTTGGGTGGAGGAATTTGCTGCGCCTTATTACACATTGAAGGATGCAGGAGCAGAGATCACCCTGGCATCACCAAAGGGTGGCCAGCCTCCCATAGACCCCAAAAGTGCAGAACCTGGTGCTCAAACGGAAGCCACCAGGCGTTTTGACAAGGATGCCGGGTTGCAAAAGTTGCTGGCCAACACCAAAAAGTTAGGGGATGTGAAAGCTGCTGATTTTGATGCGGTGTTCTACCCGGGTGGTCATGGACCCTTGTGGGATCTGACCAAAGACACCGATTCCATAAAATTGATACAGGATTTTTGGTCTGCTAAAAAGCCCGTAGCTGCTGTTTGTCATGCGCCATCCGTATTGCTCAATGTAAAGGATGAAAAAGGCGAACCTTTGGTGAAGGGAAAGAAAGTTACCGGGTTTACCAATTCAGAAGAAGAGGCAGTGCAACTAACTAAGGTGGTTCCCTTCCTGCTGGAAGATGAACTGAAGAACAAAGGTGGCCAGTATTCCAAGAAGGAGGATTGGGCATCCTATGTTGTGAAAGATGGTTTGCTGATCACCGGACAGAATCCTGCCTCTTCGGAAGCAGCCGCCAAAGAATTATTGGCGTTGTTGAAAAAATAAGGAACCAGGATCTGGATGCTATAAAGGGGGATTTGGGGAGATAATGGAAAAGAACGTTATTAATATTGATTGAAAACCATAATCGCTTCATTTTCTATTTGGTAGAAATGTAAAATCTCCTATTTTTGCCGTCCCAAAACGGGATATGCTGCTTTAGCGAAAGCTTCAGTGGTAAAATTCCTCCTTAGCTCAGTTGGTTAGAGCATCTGACTGTTAATCAGAGGGTCGCTGGTTCAAGTCCAGCAGGGGGAGCTTCAGAATCAAAGGGTTATAAGTGTCAAAGCTTGTAGCCCTTTTTATTTGCACCAATATTTGCACCATTACTAAGTTACGACTATATACTTTAAACCAGTTTTCCTTATTGTTGTTCTCTTTGATAGTTCCAGATCATATGATCCAGAAGTCTGGGACTCATTGGGATCCCTTTAGCACTTAACTTCTCACAAATGCTGGTTAAAGCCAGCTGGGCCTCATAAAACTTCATTTTATAGACACTAATCAAACCAGACAGGATGGTTAAACGAATGCTGTGGTTTTGTGCTTGCAACATATTCATTTGTAGAAAATGAGTAAAGGGTTATGCTTGCTGTTTAACTATACCAAGAGTTTCTAACTCAATGAATTTAGATCTGAATTGAAAGGGTGGTAGCTTTTTTTGAAGTTCCGGGTGACGCCATCAGTATCAATAAATGTAAACCAAATGGAGTCACCGTGATTTGCTTGCAGTAATTCAATTCTAATCATTGGTTTGCAACGTGTTCTTTTTAAAGTTATGTCAATGGATTTGGTGTCCGGTTTGGCATCTTTTACTTCTTTGTACTATCATTTAAAACATAGCTAGTACTACGGCCTCCGGCTTCTTCTTTTATCATGATACCCTTGCTGATTAAATCCTGAATATCCCGTATGGCCGTTTCCTTTGAACACTTTGCCATCTTTCCCCATTTTGATGATGTCATTTTTCCTTCGATGCCATTGAGCATCCGATTGATAATTAGTTTTTGACGATCATTTAGACTGACGCTTGTATGCTTCTCCCAAAACCGGGCTTTCAAAAGAACATTGGAGAGAATGTCATTAGTGCCTAAAAAAGCACGGTCCAAGCATTGTAAAAACCACGTGAGCCAAGTGGAAATGTCCAAAGCGCCTTTTTGTGTTGCTTCCAGTATGTCGTAGTAATCCTTGCGTTCTTTAAGGATCTGTGTGGACATGCTGTAAAACCTTTGCGGACTTTCATCTGCAAGGGCCAATTGCATGTCGGCAATTGCACGAGCAATGCGTCCGTTGCCGTCTTCAAAGGGGTGTATGGTCACAAACCATAGATGTGCAAGGCCTGCTTTTAGAACAGGATCATGATCACTGTTTGTATTGAACCAGTCGAGAAAGCGCGTCATTTCTTCCGGAACTTTTTCCGCGTCCGGCGCTTCGAAGTGGACTTTTTCTTTTCCGATACTTCCGGAAACAACCTGCATCGGACCGCGTTCGCCGGTGCGCCAAGCTCCTACTGTGATCTTATGCATCCCGCTTCTTCCAGTTGGGAAGAGGGCGGCATGCCATCCAAATAAACGATCTTCCGTGAGTGGCTGCTGAAAGTTTTGGGTTGCGTCGAGCATCATTTCGACGACACCTTCAACATTACGATCCGCAGGTACGCTCCCGGCTATATCAATCCCAAGACGTCGGGCTAGAGACGAACGCACCTGGTTTTGATCCAACATCTCGCCCTCAATCTCGCTGCTTTTAATTACTTCTTGGGTAAGGGTTTGCAGCATGGCTTCCTCGCGAAGCGCAAATCCTAAAGCCTCCATATGGCCAATTAATCGGCCCTGACGATAGCGTACCGACGTAAGTAGTTCCGCCAGGTTCTCCTTATCCCACTGGAACTGAGGCCAGTTTTTTTGTTCATGGATATACATTGAATGTCCTCCATGCCACGATTGAGACATTATTCATGGCATTTTTTGGCACGAATATATCCCGTATTCGTGGCATTGTCAAGTAATCGTGGTAATTTATGACATGAATAAGCCTCCTTTTCATGTCATATTCACTCATGGATACAAGAGAGGATAAACCTAAATAGGAACACTGCCATTGGAATCAATCACCCGCTTTATATGTCTTTAAAGAAGGGGCAACTATAGCTCAAGCCACAGAACCAATCAAAACGGTTACTGAAGGTGCAGGTAAAGGAAGCTCCTGAAAAACGCAAAGTAGGTATATTAAGCGTTTTACTTGTACCCGAAAAATGGCAAAATAGGTACATATAAAACGAGGTATGTCCAGCAAACAAAGAGAAGGAACATATGGTGGCATCTTCCCTAAAAATTGAAAACGTACCCTTTATTTATAAAGTTCTATTCCTCGAACATTGCTTCTATCATATTACTTACCAAAGCTTTATAAGGTATCTCAGATTATAAATCCGCTTTAAACTTTCGATAATCTGGTTTGAAGTCTCAGGGTGCTTGAAAAGCCTTGGTAATCACCAGGGCTTTTTTTATTGTCGTTAAGACCCATGTGCATTTCTATAATCTTCCCTGCCGCCTTATTTAATGTTAGCTAATCCAATACTACTCAGCCAATTTGGAAGTTGATAAAAGCATTGCCTATTATCTGAGATTGTCCATCAATAATAAACAAAATGAAGTAAGGCAAATTCTTTAAAAATAAGTACTGGAAAATTATGGAAATGCTAAATTATTTAGTATATTGGAGAAGCTCTTTGACATATTGGAAAATAAAAAAAGATAGTAATTAATACTTTCATTTATAGTTTTATAATAATCCAAACAGATTATCGCTTCCTTACAAACTGGAATGGGCAGAACCCCTGGTGATAAGCATTGCCAGTTTTCCTAACATTTTAATTGATTTCTCCAGGAACCCTATAGTTTTATTGTTTTTTTCACCAATGAAGCCAATTAAGAACCGGTCTTTACTCATATTTATTTTAGGATTGCTTTCTGCCATCGGGCCTTTTTCCATCGATATGTATTTACCGGGATTCCCCACCATTGCTGCCAGCCTGCATACCACGGTGGATAAGGTAAGCTATTCCCTCTCCAGTTTTTTCATTGGCATTTGCGTGGGGCAGTTGCTTTGCGGGCCACTGCTGGACAGGTTTGGAAGAAAAAAGCCACTACTAATTGGATTGGTACTTTATATCATAGCCTCTGTTGCCTGCTCCTTATCCCGGTCGGTGGAAAGCCTGGTCGCTTTTCGTTTCCTGCAGGCTGTGGGTGGCTGCGTTGGAATGGTGGCGCCGAATGCCATTGTGCGGGATGTTTTCCCGGTACATGAAAATGCAAAGGTGTTTTCGCTGCTCATCCTGATCCTTGGCGTTTCGCCTATATTGGCACCAACCGTGGGCAGCTATGTGGTGGCGCACCTGGGATGGCAGGTGGTTTTTATTATACTGGCCATTGTTGCTACTGTAATATCCCTGATGGTGGTCAAATGGCTTCCCGAAAGCAAGGCGGCTGATCCTTCTTATTCTTTGAAACCTGCTTCTATTCTTCAAGGCTACAGGCAAGTGTTGAGGGAGCGGCAATTTACCACCTATGCCCTTTCGGGTGCCATTGCCTCTGCAGGATTGTTTGCCTACCTGGCTGGTTCTCCTTTTGTTTTCATGCAGCTATATGGCGTTAGTGAACAACAATACGGACTCATTTTTGCCTTTATTGCAGCCGGTCTCATTGGTTGCAGCCAGCTGAATAACCGGGTATTGCGCAAATTCAATAGTGCGCAGATCCTTAGGTTTGTGCTGCTTTCCCAGTCTCTTGTCGGGTTTTTGTTGATTGTGGGTATTGCAGCAGGCTTGCTTGGTTTGTATGGCATCATTGCGCTGATGTTGTTATTCCTCAGTTGCCAGGGTTTTACCTTTCCCAACGCCGCAGCGCTGGCCATGGCTCCTTTCAGCAAGGGAGCAGGCAGTGCCTCCGCTTTGATGGGCGCCATACAAATGATCTTTGGTGCACTGGCATCGGCGCTGGTGGGTGTGTTCTTTAATGGTACAGCCGTACCCATGGCTGCCATCATGGCTTTTTGCGCTATTAGTGGTTTTATTATCCTGCGGGCAGGGCATAGCAGGATGGAACTGGCTGCCAGCGAGGATGAGATAGAGCACCAAACCATGGAAATGATAGAAAAGTTCTAAGAAGGATAAAAATCATTATTGGGAATTATTAGGGTTCTTGTATCATTTGCGCATTCTTAGAATGCATCTACAACAGCCCAAACAACTTATTCTTCTCCAATCCTACAAACACGCCATCTTCTCTTATTTCCACCGGCCAGTGCTTCAGGTAGTAGCCTTCACCACTGACATTGCGGCCATTCTTCATGCAAAACTTGTAGCGGTGAATGGGACAGACAACGTTGCCCAAGGCATCAACATAACCTTCGGATAAGTAGCCACCTGCATGGGGGCATTTTGAGGCAAAAGCAAATATTTCATTATCACGACGACCCAGGCAGATCTTTTTGCCATCTGCATCCACCTCTGCCAGGTTGTTGCTGCCAAAATCTATTTCTTCAATGCTGCCCGCTATTTTGATCCACCTGTTTTCAATCATGGGTAAGGGTGTGCTATATGTGATTCATTAAGTGCTTACTTCTTAATAGAAAAATTCTGATTTGTAAGGATACCTTATCCGGTACAATTCCCTCACCTTTTCCAGGATGGTGCGGCGCAGTTCGTCAATATTGGTCCGCTCCAGGGCCGAAATAAAGATGGCATTGCCATTGGTATGATTATGCCAGCGGGCTTCCAGGTCTTTCAATATCTGCTCCTTGGTGCTTTCGTCCAGCCATTCATCAAAGGTGTGCTTGATATACAGGTCCATCTTGTTGAATACTGTAATAATTGGCTTGTCAAAGGCACCGATATCCTGGAGTGTTTTATCTACCACGCCTATCTGGTCCTCGTAATTGAGATGCGAGATATCCACTACATGAAGGAGGATATCGGCTTCACGCACTTCATCAAGGGTGCTTTTAAAGCTTTCTACGAGATGGTGAGGCAATTTGCGAATGAATCCAACGGTATCACTTAGCAAGAAGGGTGTATTCTCATATACCATCTTCCGTGTGGTCGTATCCAGGGTAGCAAATAGCTTGTTTTCTGCCAGCACCTCGCTTTTACTCAGCAGGTTCATAATGGTGGACTTGCCCACATTGGTATAACCTACCAATGAAACACGGATAAATTCACCCCGGTCCTTACGTTGCGTAAAGGATTGCTTGTCTATTTCTGCCAGTCTTTTTCGCAGAAGAGAGATCTTGTCCCGCACAATACGACGGTCTGTTTCAATCTCTGTTTCACCGGGTCCCCTGGTACCAATACCACCACCAAGCCTTTCCAGGTGTTTCCACATACCACGCAATCGGGGCAGGATATACTGGTATTGTGCCAGTTCCACCTGGGCCTTGGCCTGTGCCGTCTTGGCCCTCCGGGCAAAGATGTCGAGTATGAGGTCGGAACGGTCGATCGTCTTTACGCCCACTTCTTTTTCAATATTCATGATCTGCGATCCATTGAGCTCGTCGTCGAAAATGAGCACATTGATATCCCTGTCACTGATGTATTTCTTTATTTCTTCCAGCTTACCCTTGCCTATATAGGTGCGGCTATCCGGGTGGGGCAGCTTCTGGATAAATTTCTTTACAGCCACCGCTCCGGCAGTTTCGGCCAGGAAGGCCAGCTCCTCCAGGTATTCCATTACTTCCTGTTCCCGCTGGTCTTTTTGTATGAGTCCTACCAATACGGCCCTTTCTTCGTGGTGTATCTTTCTTTTCTTATCGAGCATGTACAAAGGTATTAGAATTAAAAAAAGTCCCGCCTATCCGGCGGGACCACTATAACGCAACTATTGTGCAAATTACTTACAGACCACTTAATGTAAGACCAATGGTCAACGGGCGCACGGTTGGTGCTACACCTTCTTTGAACACCGGGGTGATGGCATAGGATGTGAATAAGCTGAATTTTCCATATCCAAGGCGACCCATTACGGACAGGCGATTGGTATTAAAGAAGTGCTTACTCTTTTCCTTGTCTGTATAAGACCTGAGGGTATTGCCGTTGCTATTCACTTCTGTCTTACCTTTTGTCCAGGCAGCCAGCATGGTACCAACTTTCACACCCAAGGCTACTTTCACACTGCGTTTGTCGTCAAGCGGATTTGAACTATAGCGCAATTCAACCGGTGCTTCCAGGAATGCAGTGGATAATTTGTATTTTTTAAAATGAGTGGTATCGGATACATCATCAAAATGCACTGTAGCAGTGTTCCTGGTGATGCCAATATCCATTTTATCAAAGAACATATGGTCAGTTGCAAACCCTGGTCCCAGCGCCACACTCAGGTGTGGATTGGTCTTGAACGGGAATGCAAACATAAAATACATATTGAAAGTGCGGGATAGGCCCTTGGTCTTGATGGAATCTGGTTTTCCCTGCCATTGGGTATAGCCTAACTGTAATAGCAAATGATCATTGCCGCCCACATTAGGTGAAACAGGCGTAACGGTTTTACGAACCACAGTTGTATCCTGTGCGAACACCAGTTGAACAGCACAAAAAGCCAAAACTGTCAGAACAATTCTTCTCATATAATTGGTTAATTGCAACAAATGTATTTTCCTATGGGTTAATGAAAGGTTAATGCGGCAAAAATAGGGTGGGAAGAGCAGAATATAGAATTAGGAATAAGGAATGAGAAAGGTAGTAATTGTAAAGGTAGATGTGTTGAGGTTTGACTAGTTGACAAGGAGAGAGAGGCGGGAAGGGTATACATATTCTGCATTCTTAATATTTCCTTTCATATTAGGAACTATATATCAATTCTTAAAGAATCAACTAAGCGAAAATAAAAAAGCCGCACTCTGAAAGAATGCGGCTTTGTATGTGTGGGATGGTTTAGAGCTTTATGAACCGAACGGATTCTTTAGCTCCTTCAAATAACACCTGGTAAGAACCTTTGGCAAGGTTAGATACATCGATGTTCTGTGAATTAGCCAGCTGAACCCTTTTCACCATAGCACCATTAGTATTAAAGATGCTGATGGTGGTAGCCTGCGGCAGTTGAATAAATAACTGGGATGAGGTTACGGTTGGATAAGCCGTATACAAAGTAGTAAAGGCATCCACCGCAACAATGTTGGAGAACTTGGCCTGGCTGCCATTTTCCATCACTTTGAGGCGATAGTAATTCTTACCACTTTGGAAAGAGCGATCTTCCATTGTGAAAGAGAATATACCCTGTGAATTAGGTATGTCGCGGGTTCCTACTGCCTGGAACTTATTGCCATCGAGGCTGCGTTCAATTACAAATTGACCACCTTCTCCTGTGGAATACACCTTCCATTGCACCTTCACAGAATTTCCTGCTTTCTGCGCATCGAAGTTGAGGATGTATACAGGTAAAACAGTAACTCCAACAAAAGTTGCTCCATTTAAAGTGATTGGACCTACTGCGGTAGCCGCTGAATTTGCAGCAGTAGTGGATCCAATTGGGTCCTCGAAATGATAAAGCGCAGTTGTATTGGCATCAGGTGTGAATGTATTAGCTGGTGTAAAGGTTGCGGCATCGGTATACCTGACAACATTTGATATACGTAATTCATCAATAGCACCATTAAAATAGGCATCATTATATGGAGGATCTGCAAATTCTGATTTTCCCAACCAACTGCTTGTTAGGTTTGTACCCATTCCAGCTGCTGTATATGGTGTGTTAGATCCTAAGTCCAACATACCCTGACCTCCAAAAGTAGGACCGGTACGCACCCCGTTTACAAACATATATGCTTTAGGATATAGAGGGTCAGCGTAATCGACTGTAATTGCAATGTGTGTCCAAACGTTTAAAGGCATTGCAAACGCTGAAGTTGCCCGACGTTCCGGATAACCATTCATGGCCCATCCAAACACGATTTCCTGACCACTACCCACATCACCTGAAACAGACAAATACATGTAATTAGTTTGGCTTGTGCCAATATCAAAAACCCTTTGCCAATTTCCTCCGCCTCTCCAGTATACCCAGGCTTCAATGGTAAAACTTCCAGTGCCTATGCCTGAAAGAATATTATCCGGCAAGGTAGCATACTGGTTCGGTACAAAATTGAGCGCCTGTCCTGACTGGGCTTGTGATTGAGCAGAAATGAAAAACAGGGATAGGACTGTCCATAACAAGCGGGTAAAGTTTTTTTTCATGCGACTGGTTTTAATAGCGTTAAGAGATAATTCACTGTATTTCTACAGTGGGAAATTCAATGAAATGGTTTTGCCAGGAGTTAAATGCGCTTTTCAGCAGGAATGGAGTTATAGCAAGCGAATTCTTGAGTAGTTGAAGATAAAAAGAAAATTGTGAATATTACCATTTGCTTTTTCCTGTTTCCAAACATTTTTTAGAAGTAGTCAAACAAGGTGGTATAAGCGCAAGTTTTCTTTTACCTATAAGGTGACTATACATTACAGGCAAAACCCAGGCCATGGGCATTACAAACCTTTACGCTGGGTCTATCGGTATGGTGTAGCTATTGCATCAAATGAAGGGTAAAATGCAGGGAGGGAATATTGCCCGGATACCTTTGTGGTTAGACCCACACCATATTGCTACAACTAAAAATTAATGTATTGGGATGAAAGTGTTAATACATTGAGGAAAAAGATATTGGATTGAAATCTGTTTACCTTGTAGCCTTAGAAACAACTAAATGTAATGACCAAAGGTCCAATTATAATTGTAGAAGACGATATTGATGACCAGGAAATATATAGTGATGCCATAAGAGCTATCCAGGTTCCCAATGAGATCAGGTATTTTGACCGGGCAGAAAAAGCGCTGGATTATTTACTGACCACCCAGGAACAACCATTTATTATACTTTCTGATGTTAATATGCCTCAGGTGAATGGGCTGGAGTTCAAACAGCAGATTCAGAACAATGACTATTTACGGGAGAAAGGAATACCCTTTGTTTTTATATCCACCAATGCCAGTGCATCAGCAGTCCGCCTGGCACATCAACTGAGTGTCCAGGGCTATTTTCAAAAGCCGGGAAGCTTCCAGGCTATTAAGGATATGTTACGCACTTTATTTAATTACTGGGAATTGTCCAAGCACATTAATAACACCTGAAGACTAAGATGAAGAATTTTGAACAGGAATAATGGATATGGTGCCATCCTTTTCCAAAACCGCATATTTGATCTCTTCCATTTTTTCAATGCCAAAGTTGGACCTGGCTGCATGCAGGATATCTTCTTCATCTACCTGTGTCTTTTGCATACGTTTTTTCAATGGCTTACCATTATCTACGATCACCAGGGGAGCACCTTCTACTATCCTGCCAAACATGGCAAACTTTTGCTTGGTAATGGTTAAGATCATATCAATGCCCATCAATGTTGTTATCAGCAGGGCAGAAGCAGTGAGGGAAAAATCTTCGCCTACCAATGCCTGTTGGGTTACCTCGCTTATGATCAGCAGCAATACAAAATCAAAGGTGGTAGTTTCATTCAGCGACCTTTTACCCATGATGCGGAACAGGATCAGGAGGAATATATAAATAACGGCGCCACGGAAAACAGGGTTCATAATTATGGGTATATAAAATGTTGTAATTGAATAGGGTCCTTGCCATTTATCTTCATAAGTCCTGAAATGTTGCCATAGTTCTGGGTTTCCAGGTAAATGCTTACAATATGATTTTCCCTGGGTAAAAAGCTGTAAATGGTTTCGCTGCCGGCTGTACTGTTGGATTCGGGTTCAGGCATAAAACGTATCAGCTTAAATTTCTGGAGGTATGCCTGTGGGAAAGAAATAGTGCTGATATGCTCACTTGATTTCACCTCTATTCTCATTTCTGTCTGGTAACGGAAGAAGCGTTCATATTCAACATTGACATTTCCCATGTGAGGCGTAGCCTTGCTGAACAACCCTTCTCCAAACAAGCCAAGTGCACCACCCATCATCACCAGGACTACTATAACCTGTCCTACTCTTTGAATGACCCATCCTTTTTCATGAAGTCGTAGTTCTTCATCAATTTCAAGATCTGTTTTTACGTGTTCAATGGTTTGTCTTTTGGCTGGCATAGCTTATTTCAGCTTTAGGTCTGC
The DNA here is from genome assembly GCF_900129295.1 of Flavisolibacter ginsengisoli DSM 18119. Classification (GTDB taxonomy): domain Bacteria; phylum Bacteroidota; class Bacteroidia; order Chitinophagales; family Chitinophagaceae; genus Flavisolibacter; species Flavisolibacter ginsengisoli. The sequence continues at coordinate 13,191 of NZ_FQUU01000027.1, read as the reverse complement.
AGTTATGCAATTGTATTGCCAGCAGTTAAAACGATCTTTCTCAGGAAGTATTCATTTACAAGTTCAATTATATTGTATCCTGCTATTCATTCACCCGTATTAGTATTAAGCTTCTATGTTTAATTCCTGGTTATAAAAAGAGCAGCTATTTCTAATGAGGTATGCTTCTATGCTCAACAATATTTATTCAGGAAAAGAATTTTTACATAAAAAGAAATGGTAGAACAAATAAACCGGTGGATTTAATGAAGTAACTTAACAGGACCATTTTTTAACCCAAAATTGTAGCTATATGAAACAGGTAATTCTCCTGGCCCTGGTTTGTTGCCTCGGCCTTTCTCTGCATGCACAGGATTCAATGACAAAACGTCCAATGACTCACAAGACCACTACAAAGTATCACAAATCAACCATGAAGAGCACAGGTATGCATAAGCATATGAAAGATTGTGTAATGATGGAAGACGGAAAGATGATGTCCATGATGAATGGTAAGACAATGCCTATGGAACAGGACATGACCATGAAAAATGGTACCCAGGTAATGACCGATGGAACGGTGAAAATGAAAAATGGTAAGACTATGACTTTAAAGAATGGTGATTGCGTGTATATGAATGGCACAGTGGCACACCATTCCATGTCAAAAATGAAGTCGAAAAAGAAAATGTAAGGAAGACAATCCTGAGATCTTTTATATTAAAGGGTTACCGGTATCTTACTGGTAACCCTTTAATAATGGCAGGCTAAATTGCTATTGTTTATTAATATTAGGCGGACATTTTCTTATAGGTAAAATTAAAACAGCCCTAAACACGGATCCGGGTAGCAAATTTTCTTGGTAAAAGACCTTTACTTTGAAAACTAATTCAAATAACTCTATTTAGTCAAAGGTCAGTAAGGACTATGAATGGAGGATAAGGACAAATAAAAATGTATCACCATCCCAAAATCAATATGAAGCAATTGAACAAAACAAATGTGGCACTTCTCGTTGCAGGCGTAGTATTATTGAATTCAGGTTTTATCATTAAGCGTTATATGTCAATATCAGACGCCACAGATGGATTTATAAAGGGATTATCAATTGGACTCCTGGTCTTAAGTTTACTTGTATTTCTTAGGCAAAAAAGGCACACTGCTCAATTATAATGAGGGATATAATTGTATTTCAGGCGAAATCTTCAAAACACTTTCCTTATTGTGCAGCTTAAAATAAAAAAGGAGCTACTTTACAGTAACTCCTTTTTTGAAAGTGGATCCTGCTGGGATCGAACCAGCGACCCTCTGATTATGAGTCAGATGCTCTAACCATCTGAGCTAAGGATCCTTGTCCTTCCCTGGTTTTACCTGAAAAGGACCAATTATTTACCCGGGGATGATTCCGCGGGTTTGCAAAAATAGGGAAATACATAATTAATCTTTCAATTCTTCAAACTCAATATAATCGCCGGGCTTAGTGTCACCAGATTTTTGCTTCTCCACCTGGGGCTTTTCGGGTGTAAAACCCTCCGTATGCTGGCGCATGCGCTCATTCATTTCTCTAAAACCCCTTTTTACTTTTTTTGTGGTCCGGTAAACGGGTATAATGAAATCAAAGACCAGTCTATAGAGCATATAGAACAGGAAAACATAAAAAAGAAACCTTAAAATCATACGTTTCAAAGGTACAGAGGCCAATTAATCAAAGCTTAATTTGGAATGTATTTAACGTTTGTCTTACCTTTGCACCGGCTAAGAAACTGAAGGAAGGGAACGAAAGTTCCCTTCTTCTTTTACCGATATGCAACTAGAAACACAAATCCAGGCAATAGAACAGAAGATAAATACACTGCTGGAAGCGCATCCAACGCACTTCCTGGTAGACGTATGGGTGAAGCCTACGAATAATATTAAGATCTTTATTGATGCTGACGAAGGCGTTAACCTTTCCAACCTGATAGAGTATAACCGTAAGCTGTATAAAGACCTGGAAGAAAGCGGCATGTACCCAGATGGCAATTTTTCCCTGGAGGTTTCCTCCCCGGGATTGGATGAGCCTTTAAAAATACGGAGGCAGTATAAAAAGAATATTGGGCGTTTCGTGGATATTACCCTGGCAGATGGCACCAAAAAAGAAGGAAAACTGCTGGAAGTGGCCGAAGACAGCGTGCTGATAGAATGGGAAGAAGGGAAGGGTAAGAAAAAAGAAACCAAACAGGAATCAATTTTATTTGATCAGATAAAAACTACAAAAATTCAAATCAAGTTTTAAACTAGCAAGGGTAGCACCAGGCAAAACCTGCTGTTTACCCGGGCCCAGCTAAAAATCGAACATATGGCAAGTATCAATTTAATGGAGGCTTTCCAGGAATTCAAGGACGCAGAAAATATTGATCGTCCCACCCTGATGCGTGTAGTGGAAGATGTGTTTAAGACGTTGCTGCGCAAGAAATATGGCAGTGACGAGACCTTTGACGTGATCGTGAACGCTGAAAAGGGTGACCTTGAGATCTTTCGTCGCCGCACTATTGTTGAAGACGGGGATATTTACAATACCCTGGAAGAAATTGAATACAGTGATGCCCTGAAAATATCTCCTGACTATGAAGTGGGAGAGGAACTTTATGAAGAGGTGAACCTGGTTGACTTTGGCCGCAGGGCTATCCTGGCAGCCAAGCAAACCCTGGCCAGCCGCATTTCCGACCTTAAGAAAAATGTACTGGCCAAGAAATACCAGGACCGCATTGGTGAGATCATTAATGCAGAAGTGTACCAGGTATGGAAAAAGGAGATCTTATTGCTGGATGAGGAAGGTAATGAACTGATACTTCCTAAAAGTGAGCAGATACCACAGGATTATTTTAAGAAGGGAGAAAGCATCCGTGCCGTGGTGAAAAAGGTAGATATGAAAAATACTACCCCCGTAATCATCCTTTCCCGTACCTCGCCCGATTTTCTGGCAAAGCTTTTGGAAATAGAAGTACCGGAGATATTCGATGGTTTGATCGTCATTAAGAAGATCGTTCGGGAGCCGGGTGAAAGAGCCAAGGTGGCCGTTGAATCTTACGACGACCGTATTGATCCTGTTGGCGCCTGTGTGGGAATGAAAGGTAGCCGTATCCATGGAATCGTTCGCGAGCTGAAAAACGAAAATATTGACGTCATCAACTGGACCAGCAATATCCAGTTATTGATCCAGCGTTCCTTAACTCCTGCCAAGATCACCAGTATGGAACTGGACCAGGATGGTAAACATGCCAGTATTTATTTAAAGCCAGACCAGGTATCCCTCGCTATCGGGCGCCGGGGAGTCAACATCAAGCTTGCTTCCGAGCTTACCAATTACGAGCTGGATGTGTACCGTGACAATGAAGGTGAAGTAGAAGAATTTGATATTGACCTGGAAGAATTTAGTGATGAGATAGAAAGCTGGGTCATTGATGAACTGAAGCGGGTAGGTTGCGACACGGCAAGAAGCGTATTGGAACTAAGTGCCGAAGAGCTGGAACGCAGAACAGACCTGGAAAAGGAAACCATAGAGGATGTAAGGAAAGTGTTGCAGGCAGAATTTGAAAAAGAATAAAAAAAGTTTACAGTTCACAGGTTTACGGTTTCATGAGTTGTAGCTTGCAGCTTAGAGAACGAACTTGGTAACTCTTAAACTTGTAAACAAGAGAACTATAAAAACAGTTAATGGCAGAAACAATAACAACACCAAGGTTGATGGCCGCCGCCAAAGAGTTTAACATCGGTAAGGATACCCTTGTAGACTTTCTGGTGGGGAAAGGATTTGACAAAGACGAGCTGAAACCCACCGCAAAGCTTTCGGTAGACATGTACCGTGCCTTGCAGGCAGAGTTCCAGAGCGATAAAGTAGCCAAGCTTAAGGCGATCCAGATCGATTTGCCCAAAGGAGCTGCTGCCGAGCCTAAGAAGAAAAAAGACGAGGAGGAGATTCACTTCCGTAAGGAAGAAAAACCCGTTAAAGCGGTTAAGAAAGAAGAGCCCGCACCAGCGCCGGTTGTTGAGGAAGTAAAACTTCCTGAGCCCGAGCCGACCCCCGTTCCTGCTCCTACCCCTGCGCCCGTACCTGAAGCAGTTCCGGAACCTGTGCAGCAGGAAGAAGTGGCACCTCCGCAGCCTAAAGCACCGGAAGAGCCTGAAGTGCTAAGAAGGGAAACTCCTGAAATTGAAGGGCCTAAGGTGTTGGACAAGATTGATCTATCTGCCATTGATTCGTCTACAAGACCAAAGAAAGGAGTTAAAAAACCCAAGAAAGAAGCAGCGCCTGCTCCCGAAGAGCCGGTGGCACCTGCCGCTGAAGCGGAAGTGGCCCCAGTGGTGGAAGAAACCCCGGCACCTGTCGAACTACCAAAGCCAGAAGTTTCCCAGCCACAAGCGGAAGAGGAAGCAGAGCCTGTGATCGAAAACATTAAAGCAGAAAAAATAGAAGGGCCTAAGATCTTAGGCAAAATAGAATTACCCGTGGATAGTGATACCCGGCCTAAGCCGAGCGACGAAAAGCGTAAACGCAAACGCATTCCCATTGAGAAAAAAGATGGCGGAGGCGCACAGGGCATCCAGAGAGGACCGCAAGGCCAGCAAGGAGCTACTACAGGACAGGGAGGCGGTGGACGCTTTACCATCCAGCGGAATACAGACAAGGGTAGAACTGGCCAGCAGGCTGGTGGCAGCCGTTTTGGGGCACCTGCACGCCCGGGTCAGCGTCCTGCCTTTGCCAAGCGTGGTGAAGACAAGCAAATTGACGAAAAAGAAATCCAACGTAAGATACAGGAAACGCAGGCCAAGCTTTCAGGCAGTGGTGGTAAAGGAAAGAACATCAAAGCCAAGCTGCGTCGCGAAAGAAGGGCTGAAATGGCTGATGCCATGGATGGAGCCGAGGATAATAAACTGCAGGTAACAGAATTCATCAGTGTGAGCGAACTGGCCAACCTGATGGATGTTTCCTTTGCAGAAGTGATCTCCAAATGTATGGGACTTGGTATCATGGTATCCATCAACCAGCGTCTCGACGCAGAGGTGATAGAACTGGTAGCCAGTGAGTTTGGCTTCGACGTGGAGTTCATTGATATGGAGAAGCAGCTGGAAATGGAAGAAGAAGAAGATGTAGACAATGAAGAAGACCTCCAGTTCCGTTCTCCTATAGTCACCATCATGGGTCACGTTGACCATGGTAAGACCTCTTTACTTGACTATATACGTAATGCCAGCGTAGTAGCCGGTGAAGCAGGTGGTATCACCCAGCACATCGGTGCCTACCAGGTAAAACTGCCGGGTGGTAAAGACATTACCTTCCTGGATACGCCGGGTCACGAAGCGTTTACCGCCATGCGTGCCCGTGGTGCCAAGGTCACGGATATAGCAGTTATTGTAATTGCGGCGGATGATGCCATCATGCCACAGACCCGTGAGGCCATCAGCCACGCACAGGCAGCTGGTGTACCTATGATCTTCGCCATCAACAAAATAGATAAAGACGGAGCCAATCCGCAAAAGATATACGAACAACTGGCCCAGATGAACCTGTTGGTAGAAGCCTGGGGTGGTAAGTTCCAAAGCCAGGAGATCAGTGCCAAGCAGGGACTGAACATCGACCTGTTGCTTGAAAAAATATTACTTGAAGCAGAGATCCTTGACCTGAAAGCCAACCCCAACCGCGAAGCCAGTGGTACCATCATTGAAGCTACCCTGGACAAGGGACGTGGTTATGTGGCCACCATCCTGGTACAGAATGGTACGCTTCGTGCCGGCGACCTGGTAGTGAGCGGTCAGCATTTCGGACGCGTGAAGGCCATGATGAACGAAAGGAACAAAAGGGTAAATGAAGCGCCTCCTTCTACACCGGTATTGATTCTAGGTTTGAATGGTGCACCGCAGGCTGGTGAAACCTTCAAGGTATACGCTGATGAAGCAGAAGCTAAAGATATTGCTAACCGCAGGGCCCAGATACTTCGCGAACAAGGTATGCGTGCCAAGAAGCACATTACCCTTGACGAGATCGGGCGACGCCTGGCTCTTGGAAACTTTAAGGAGCTGAAGGTGATCATCAAAGGTGACGTGGATGGTTCCGTGGAAGCCCTGAGTGACTCCCTTCAGAAATTATCAACCCAGGAGATCCTGGTGAGCGTTATCCATAAAGGTGTGGGCCAGATCAATGAAAGTGACGTGGTGCTGGCGGAAGCTTCCGATGCCGTGATCATTGGATTTAACGTGCGTCCTTCCATGCAGGCCAACAGGATTGCGGAGAATGCAGGTATCCAGATCAAGACCTATTCCATTATCTATACGGCCATTGACGAGATCAAGAGTGCCATGGAAGGAATGCTGGAACCCAAGATCCAGGAGAAGATCGTAGCCAACGTGGAGATCCGCGAGGTGTTCAAATTCGATAAGGCAACCGTTGCAGGTTGTGTAGTGATCGATGGTAAGATAAGGCGTGACAATAAGGTGAGAGTGATCAGGGATGGTATCGTGGTGTATCCAAATGCCTCCGCAAGTGCTGAATTGGGCTCCCTGAAACGCTTCAAAGATGATGTGAAGGAAGTATTGGTAGGTATGGAATGCGGATTGACCATCAAGAACTACAATGACATCAAGGCTGGTGATATTATAGAAGCTTACGAAGAAGAAGAAGTGAAAAGAACACTGTAAAAGTGCTAACAATAATAGTCTAAGGCTGTTCCGGGAAAGGAACAGCCTTTTTTTATGAAATAACAACCAGTATTTACACTGCTTTGAATAATATAGAACCTTACGGATTACCATGCAGGCATTTCATTATGAGCAGAAATATTTAATCGGAATAATGCCTATAATAGGTGATGCCCTTGTTTAGTGTTAAGTTCTTCAGGAGGCAGTTGATCTAAACCACCAGGTTCTATCCAAGGATGAAATATTCAGTTTTACATCTTTTCTCACCTCACCAGCGTCACGGTGCCCTTCCTGACTACAGGTCCACAAGGCGTGGTAGCTTCAATAAAATAAACAAAGCTTGCTGTAGGTAATAGGGTGCCCTTATAGGTTCCATCCCAGCAGCGTTGGGGGTCGCTGGTCTGGAAAACCACTACGCCCCAGCGGTTATAAATAGAAAAATGCACATGGCTCACGGCGCCCCAATGGCGAATGCCAAAGCAATCATTTTTTCCATCTCCATCAGGCGTGAAGGCATTTGGCACCAGGAAGGCATTATCCAGGTTGCCTGTTCCAACGAATACAGTAATAGTATCTGTTACTACGCAACCATTAGCCTTGGTGATCTGCACCTGGTAAGTGGTGGTGGCTGCAGGACTGGCCACGGGATTGTATAAACGCAGATCACTTAAACCACCCGGCGGCGACCAGGCATAACTGACCCCACCCGAAGCCCTGAGTTGCGCAGAGGGTTGGAGGCAACTGATATCATTGGACTTCTGAACTGAAGTGACCAAACTATCCCCGGATAGGTTTACGATGCGCACCAGGCTATCACAACCTTTTGCTGAATGAATGGTGTCTGTATAGGTACCGGGATTCATTACCTGTGCGCCCCAGGGTAGCTGGTAGGGGAAACCGGAACAGGCAACCATATTCATCGCCGTTATTTGGATGGTGCTTATAGAAACATTCGTAAGGTGTACCAGGCTGTCGCAGCCGGTTTTGGAGCGTACTGTGTCGCGGTAGATGCCGCTTACAGTAGCCATTTGTCCATTTGGTAGCAGGTAGGCCTGGCCGCTGCACAAACTGGTATCCACCTGTACTAACAATGGCTGGTTCTGTACCAGGTTTATTTCCTGCACCAGGCTGTCGCAGCCGGTACTATACCGCAGGGTATCCCTGTAGATGCCAGGTATGGTTACAGTGGCTCCCCATGGCAGGGTATAGGAAGCGTCTTTGCAAAAACTGGCAGCACTGCTTTTAACTGCAGTGGTCAATACATTGACTCGTATTGTATGAATACTGCTGTCGCAGCCATTGACATAGTGTAACGTATCGGCATAGCTCCCTGCAGCCTGCACCAATGGACCCCAGGGCAACATATAGGAGGCACCATTGCAGATACGCACTGTATCATACCTGTATTTTACAGCTGAAAGCTGCAGCATTACTGTACGCACCAGGCTATCGCAACCGCGTGTTCCCCGTATGGTATCACTGTAATTGCCCGGAACCGTTACCACTACACCCCAGGGGAGGGTATAGGAATGGCCGGCGCAAAGGAATGCCGGGATGCTATCCTTTTGAACAGTAAGCACTGTAAGATTGGTAACCTGTATGATGCTATCACAACCCCCTGCGGCCCTAATGGTATCCCTATACATCCCTGCAACATTGGTTTTAGATCCATTGGGCAACAGGTATACCTGTCCCTGGCAGATGGTGGTATCGGTGTATTGAAAACCTGGCGAAACCAGTGAAAGGTTGATCTCCCTTACCAGGCTGTCGCAGCCGGCTACAGACTGTAGGGTATCCCTGTATATGCCCGGGCTGGTGGCTACCTGTCCCCAGGGCAGTGTATAGCTCCCGGTGCAACTGCTATAGCTTTTCTGGTCAATCACCAGTGTTTTTAAGGTAATAGTATAACGCCTTACCAGGCTGTCGCAACCATTGACAGAGCGCAGGGTATCGGTATAGATTCCGGGTGTATTGACCACCGGCCCCCAGGGCAATGTAAAAGCGCCGCCGGGGCACAGAGATACAAGGGTGTCTTTTACCTGGTAATTGCTGGCCGAGAGGTATACTATTCTTAGCAGGCTATCGCAGCCTAAAGGATAGCGAAGGGTATCACGGTAGGTTCCGGCGCTGCCCGTTACCTGTCCCCACGGTAATGTATACACTTGCCCCTGGCAGAAATTCAGGTTCAGAGTATCAGCACTGCTGCGCAATACACGCACCCGGATGGTTTGCCGGAGGCTATCGCAACCGGAAGTTCCGGGAGTATTATGAGCATAGACACTATCCCTGTCTGCCAGGCCACCCCAGGGAAGCGGGTAAGTTGCTCCCTCGCAAAGTTGGATGGAAGTATCACTAACCACAGGCGTTTGCAACAGCAGGTCAACCTGCCTGGTCAAACTATCGCAGCCACTGGCTGTTTTGATGGTATCCTTATACTGTCCCGGGCTGTTCACCACTGTTCCCCAGGGAAGAGTGTAGCTGCCGCCTGCACAGAGATAGGCAACTTGCGCAGGCCGGACTATGGGTTGATTGAATAATAGGGTCACCTGCCGCACCAGGCTATCACAGGGCAGTATACCCGCATAGCGGATGGTATCCCGGTAAATGCCGCTGGTATCAGCCACGGCACCCCAGGGAAGGGTGTAGGTGCTGCCACCACAAAGGCTGACGGTATCTTTTTGTACCCAGGTAGGCTTCAGCTTCAGGCTTAGTAGGGTGACAATACTGTCGCAGCCATTCACGCGGCGGATGGTATCGTAGTACATACCGGAGCTGGTGACGATGCCTCCCCAGGGAAGATTATAAACGCTGCCACAGGCACTGTCCTGCCGGAACTTTATTTCACTATTGTTGGTAAAAGAAAGGTCAATGACCTGCACCAGGCTGTCACAGCCAGTTATCATTTTCAGGGTATCACTGTAGCGGCCGGGCACCGTCACCGTTTGACCCCAGGGAAGCGTATAGCCAGTACCGGGACAGGCGTTCACTGCATCGGTGAGCACGGGCACAGTGGGGAGCTGCAGGCGTACGGTTTGGTACACGCTGTCGCAGCCCGAGCTATAAAACAAGGTATGGGTATATACGCCCGGTGCATTCACCACCTGCCCCCAGGGCAGGGTATAATTTTGAATAGGGCATTGGTAAATGGTGGTATCAATGATGGTGCGGGCTGTATCAAACTGCACGGTTACATTCCGTATCAAACTATCGCACCCACCCACCGTGCGCACGGTATCGGAATAGGTACTATCCGCTGTAGCCACCGATCCCCAGGGAAGGACAAAGCTGTTGCCGGAGCATACGGCTTTGAAACTGTTTTGTATCACCAGGGCATCAGTGCTTACGCTCACTTCCACAGGTGCATTGAAATCTTTGTAAAAAAACAATTCGGCAGAATAAACCCTATTAGCACGCAGGCTGCCGCAGGTAAATAATCTTGCTGCCTGGCCCGATGCATCCGTTACCAGCGAATCGCAAAGCACCGTGATATTACCGGCAGCCCAGCGCAGGTCGCCGTCAAACAGGCGGAGGCCTATCTTTTGCCCCGCAGGCAGCGAAGGCAGGCTAACGGAAAAGATCAGGGAGGTAAAAACACCGGGCGTGCTAAATACCTGCCAGGAGCTTTTCGAATATTGGGGGGCGTTAGCCAGCGAGCCGCATACTTCAAAAGGGCTTTCCAGCGACTGGCAGTCAACCGGGTAGAGCACCGAAGAAAGAAGGGGTCCGGCCAGTCCCAGGTCGGCCGCATCGGCAGCCGCATCATAGGCTGCCCCGGTAGCGGCAGCCTGCAATTGCAGGAAAACCGGCCCGTTAGCGCTGCTTTTTCCCACCACCTGCACCAGGTAGGTGCCAGGGCCTACGCAACTGGCCGAAACGCTTCCAAAACCTGTTAAAGGAAAGAGTTGTGTGCTCAGATCAACCGGAACAGGCAGGCAATTGGCTGTTTTATATACTGCCAGGCCTACATCTCCCTGGTTGATAGACGACACGGGCTGGAGCAAGGATAGGGTTATATAACGGGGGGTAGGCAGCGTGAATGTATACCAGGCCGATTGCTGGTTTTGCCCAACCGCATTGTTAGCAGGTGCCAGGCTTTCCCCTGGCTGCATGCTTAGGCCGGAAAAGTTGGTGGTGGCGGAGCTGACCGTTCCGTATCCATAGCCTGCATTAGGAAGCAGGATGGGAATGGCGCCGGAACAATTATCATTCTGTGCCTGGGAGGTGGTGCATAACAAGGCCATGAGCATCGCTAACAGGATGCGCGTAAAGAGGTAGAGGCGGTTGGTGGCCATAGCGGTTAGCATAGTGCTGTAGTGGCAGTGTTAGCAGTATTCATCGGGAGGGGGATTAAGGGAGGAGCCGGCGGTAAACCGATGCTCCAATCGGGGGGTAAAATACAGTTAAAAACAGAAATAAACTATCTCCGGGCGGAGAATGTGAAATGATGAGGTAGAAAAAGGAGTCACGGAAATGGAATGGAAGGTTTAAGGGTTGAAAAGTTGAAAAGTTGACATGTTGACAAGGTGAGAGAGGGAATGTCGAATATCGAACAGGGAATATCGAAGGAAGAAGTGAATTAGGAAAGAGAGGCCACTTAAGAATTGCGCCGCGTTCATTGCGCCCGCCGCAGTTTTATTCCCAGGCTGTTGCCCGGAAGACATCTGCATGCCGGTTGCAGCATTTTTTTCAGAAGTTTAATGCCTTGAAAGTGTGAGCATTAACGTAGAAATACCTGGTCCTTACCGTATTTTTCAAAAAAAAATTTGCCGGTTCATTGTATAGGTTAAAAAACTAACTTACATTGTGTGTCGCTAATCACCATAAGAACGCCGTAACCTCTTTAAACGTATCCACCATCCCATAAAAGAGTGTCATTATTGAGCTCCTGAAGAACTAACTGTATACCAACCTCCCCTGAAGAATCTATACTATTACCAATAGAAAGGCAGAGCTTTTAACCGGCATTATCACCATTTCACCGTCATAAGATGCGGGCAAGACATAAAAGAAAATAAACATTTGAATTAATACAGATGTTTGCATCGCTTTTATAGTTTTCCAGCATTCACTGATCCTCCATCCTCTGAACTGAATGGCCCCCTGGTCATTCCAAAGAACTACCGTCCACCATCCGCTGAAGCTGCCATAACAAACTAATTGCATCGCCGTGTCGCAATCAACTAACTACTTTACTATGCAACCAAAGCTAACATTGCTTAGGATGACGCTTACCGTCATCCTTTCCTGTTTCAGGGCTATCCAACATTTTATCTCTTCCGGGTTTTCATTGGGCCGAAAGCAGACGGGTATGTCAATCCATGCCAATAAGATATTGATTGCGGGTAAGCATACTACAGCCAGGCTTTTGCCTGTTCCCTTAACTGCAAACAATGGAACAAGGCAGAGTGATATCAATACATCTGCTATCTCTATAAATACACCAAACCATTTAATCTTATTCAACCAGAGAACTATGCAACCCAAACTACGTTTGCTGGGGATGACCATGGGGGTTATCCTGATGACCTTATTTTCCACTGTCGCTAATGCCCAATACAAAGAGAATGTGGGTAATGCTACCGTTACTACCGACAAACCGGATTATGCACCGAGGTCGAATGCGGTGTTTACCGGGCAGGGTTTTTTGCCGGGCGATAGTGTCAGACTTAAAGTGAAGAACCTTAGCAGGGCATGTAATACCATTGATCACACCGATTCATCTTACCAGGTCTGGACAGTGCTGGCAGATGCTAATGGTGGGTTTGTTTCGAATTGGACGGTTTGTGATTGTAATGGGGATTCTTTGAGGTTGAGAGCAGTGGGTGTTACTTCTCATGATACAGCGTATGCATATTTCAAAGATGCAACAAATACCCAAACAAGTATTTCTTCTTCAAATAATCCATCTACTTATGGCCAGTCAATAACGTTTACTGCTACTGTTACTCAACAAGGAAACGGCAACGTGATAAATTCTGGTACAGTAGATTTTTTCGATGTTACAAGTAGCCCTCAAATAAAGCTGAATGCTCAACCTATTACCTTAAATAGTTCAGGTCAAGCAGCTTATTCAACATCAAGCCTAGCAGTTACGACTGGACGGAAAATTCAAGCTTCTTACAATGGAGATGGTTCTAATATTCGACCTAGTGTAAGTGCAAATGTTATCCAAATAGTTAATAAAGGCACATTGACCATCACTGCCGATAACCAAACCGCAGTGGCTTACGGCACAGCTGTTGCAACAGTAACTAATGCGGGTAGCTATACGCCAACTGGTTTTGTGAATGGCGATGGAGCTTCTGTAATCAGTGGAACAGCCACCTATACGACCAACTATACTGCTACCACCAATGCAGGTACTTCGGGTGTGACCATAACACCTGTGGTGAGCGGGTTAAGTGCAGCCAATTACAACTTTACTGCAGCCAGCGGAACCATCACAATTGTACCGGCTGCAAACGTCATTACTTTTGGTGCCCTGCCATCTAACAAGAAGTACGGTGATGCGGACTTTGCGCCGGGAGCTACGGCTTC
>NZ_FQUU01000021.1 GCF_900129295.1 Flavisolibacter ginsengisoli DSM 18119 | reverse complement strand
GAAAATATTTTGCTGAATTTATGTACAAAAGTTGATTGTTATTCGTCTGACCGAACCAAAGCTTGGATTTTCAAATAGCTGATGTAACAATGTCCTGCCCAACTTGCATAAAACCCAATGTTATATACCGCTTTTCTTTCGCTTAAAGTCAACGCCAACTTTAATGTCTCGAATTTTGTTCTTAGTCACTTTGAATTGTCTGCGGAAGAAAAAGTTAGGCTTGAAATATGGTCTTAGCGTAATTAAATAGTCAGAATTTTCTTGCTGTCCACCTACAAACTTATAAGGAAGGTAACCATAAAAGTGAAACTCGAGAGTGTCCTCCTTTTTAAGATTACAACTAAAGAAGTCCATAGATCTGTGTAATGCGGCAACAATAGAGCTGTCAGTTTTTTGTACATATAAAATTTTCACTTTGTCGCCATAAACATCAATAAAATTAAATTTAGAAGTACTGTCGTTTTGCGGGTTGCTTTTGTCAATTGTCACTAAAGGATAAATTACAGTATCCACTTGACTTACAATCTCTACAATATTCTTGTCTACAAATCCCCAATTACCTTTTGTAGTAAAATGATATTCGTCCGGATGGTCAAAAGGATGCAGATAAGGATTAGCATTTATTCTAGTAAAGCTGAAGGTTTTGTCAGAATTAAAAGTAAATGTCGTCTTAGGAACTTTGTCCATACTGTATGAGCCAACAAAATTTGTCTCTGTCACTTTGCAAGAAGCAAAAATTATTATTAAAACTAAGAACTTAACTAGAGTCTTTGTCATCCGGATTTTATCAGAAAAGATGCAGAATGTTTAAAGTTTACACAAAGTGGCATATAACGGAACGTGTATTTATGCAGTGGTGGCATTTCCTGTTCCGTCAGTTTTGGTTAAAGATAATTAGCTGATTTGAAAATCAAAAGCCGGTAACATGCACTTCAGCCACCATTGCATGAATACCATGTTAGCAGCCGCCTTTGTATTCTTCGATGAACACCTTGTCCTGTTTTGCGTAGATGTATCCTTCGCTTTTCTTGTAGTCAGACAGAATATTCTTTGCCAGATGTTTTATCCATTCAGGTGATTTTTCTTCTCTATAGTAAGCATACAACGCTAAAGCATAGCCCCACTCTTTTTGCTTTAGATAGCCGACACTATTATGCCCCCATCCGTCAGAGCCTTGAAAGAACCTGAAAGAAGCATTTGCATTAAAAATTCCAATTCCAAATACAACAGGTGTGAGGTCGGTCAGAAATTCGTCGTTGAAGTCCAGTCGTTTTTCTCCTAAAATTTTTATGTGCGCAAATTCATGAGCTAGTGTTGCAACAAGTTTCTCTGGTTGCGACAGGTTTTGTTGTTCAATGAAGATGTCGTATTTCCCATTTTTGTTTTTGTCAAAGTACAGACCTGCTGCAAGTTTCTCTTTGCTGTTCTTATCCACTTCTGTAAATAGTTGATGACCCATTCCAGCGTCAAACGCTTTTATGCTTTCATCATATGTCTGCAAGTTCACATCATCAAGATTAACATCCATTTGTGTTGCAATAATTTCGGCAGTCTTGATTAGTGATGTCTGGGAGCCGTCGTAACGAATTGGAAAATATTCTGGTGTCGGCATGAGGACCTTTTTAGAAAGAATAGTGTCTTGTCCAAATTGTGTTGCTAACCATAAAAATGCATTCTCCATCCACAAACGCATTTCTTCGTCAAGAGGACAGACATTGTTATTCTTATTTGAGAAAAGTCCGAACATAGGATTTAAGGTGGCTGCTAACAGATATCCGCAATGCCCCTTATAAAACCCCGCAATGTTTAAAATGTTGCGGGCATTGTGGTATACTTTTGAGTTGACCGACTTCGCCGTAAGCTTGCTTATTGGGAAGTAAGTATCAACCTTTCTTTATCATTTACTTGGTTGTTAAATTAAGTTTCAATTTCAACTTCTTCCATTTGCTATGTTTTACTGGCAGTGCGAAGAGTTGATGCTTTAAAAATAGCATTCCGATTCCTTAATTTACAGTTTTCAATACTATTTTATTCTCTCATGGGCATAGATTTATCGTTACGCAAAGGGCTTATAGCGTTACCAATTATTTTTATTTACATCCCTTCCAATTACCAGTCAACCATCATCTCCTTTTTTCCAGGGATTGTACACCTGCACCAGTTGCAACGTTTTGTTTTTACAACAAGGACACTGCCTTATGTCTATGCCATAGTTTTCTATCAGGGTTAGCTCAAGCGGCACTTTCACCAGCCCTTTATGTAAAGGAAGCTTCATTTTTGTGAGCACTTCATTAATACGCCCGTGACGATTTCTGTTACTTAAGTACCCGTATGTCCTTATTTTGGTAAAGCGCTTAGGTAATATATGCTGCTGAAAACGACGGATAAATTCAGCACTGCTCAATGTCATTTGTTTTTGTTTGCCACCGTCAGCATAATCCTTATAGGTAAAACTCACTGTATTTTCCTGATCATTAATACTCACTATCCTGTGGTTGCTGATAGCCACCTTGTGGGTGTAGCGCCCAAGGTATTCAATAACTGCATGTGGCCCTCCAAATGGAGCTTTCGCGTAAACAATCCAGTCTTTATTATACAACAGGTTCAATAGTTCTTTTTCATCGCTCTCACATATAAGCCTCACCCCATCACTGTCAATCAACTTCTTTAGCGCCTGTAAGAACTTTGCTTTGTAAACCTGGCTCATGGCTTTAACCGGAAATAAGAAGCGCCATTGGTTCTTTGTTGCATGCTTCCACTCATTGTTTGTTGTGATACCACCACCACTTACAATGCAGTGCACATGGGGATGAAAACTAAGCTGCTGTCCCCAATTATGGAGTACTGAGACGATGCCAGCAGTAGCTCCCAGGTACCTGGGATCCCTTGCAAAACAAAGTAGCGTCCCGGCAGCTGCATCCATGAGAAGCTTATATAAGACCCTGCGATGGCCCATTACCACACTATTGAGCTCATGGGGCAGGGTAAATACCACATGGTAATATTTTACCGGCAATAGTTCCTGTGTTCTTGCTTCTATCCACTGCTGCTTTTTAATGGCCCCACAATTAGGGCAATGCCTGTCTCTGCAACTGTGGTATTGATATTTTAGGTGTCTGCACTTATCGTCCTGGCACTGGTACAGGTGATATCCAAGCGCCTGGGTGCGGCAGATCCTTATTCGCTGCATCACTTTTTGCACATCTGCATTTAACATCCCTTCTCCTTGCAATACATGCTTCTTTTGCAGTACTTGCTGTAGTGTGGCCTTAGGCGGTACTGTATGTGTCATTTACCCCTTTTATTACTACCAGCTTCCCTCCCAGGTAGTACATCATAAGGGTTTGTTATCTGCTGCCTTCGTTGAGGGCTCAAGTGTAAATAGCGCATGGTGGTCTGCAGGGCGCTGTGGCCCAACAGTTCTTTTACCGTGTGCAGATCTGTTCCATTATCTACCAGGTGTGTGGCAAAGCTGTGGCGGATGGTGTGCACAGTAAACTGTTTTGAGCCCAGTCCTGCCTTTGCCAAAGATATTTGCACCAGGTGCTGGATATTACGCATGCTCATAGGGCAACCCTTTCTGGTGCCATTAAATAAATATTCTTTCGGCTTATAAATAATGTAATAGGCTCTGAGCTCCAGCAGTACTGCCTGGGATAATATAGTGAAGCGATCCTTGGATCCCTTACCCTGCACCACTTTTATGCGCATGTTGTGGCTGTCTATATCAGTTATCTTCAGATGAGCGATCTCACTGAGACGCATGCCAGTACTGTAAAGAAGCATTACAATAGTGCGGTGCTTAATGTTTTTAATGGAATCAATGAGTGTCTTTATTTGTTGGGCACTCATTACCGCAGGGAGTTTACTACTTGGTCTTGGATAGATAAGAGAAGGGATCACGTAAGGCCGTCTGAGCACATGCCGGAAGTAAAAAGAAATGCTTTGGGCTGCCATTCTACACTTTGCCCTGCTGCATCCAAGCGTCTTTGCCAGGTACAGCAAATACTGCAGTAACATATCTTCTGTAAAATCCCCTGGACTAACGTTCCCGTGATAAACAAAAAGATAACGAAGCTCTGAAAGGTAATTACGAATGGTTAGTGGACTGTACTGTCCGATAGATAAATACTCAGAAGTTTTTTCAAGGGCCGCAAGAGCCTGCGGACTCAATGTTTTTTTTCCATGATCTTGTAGTTTAAAAATGAAGGAATACTACAAGTTACAAAGACTCTAAAAACTCATCGCCCTTATAGGCGATGTTGGTTCAACAGTTAGCATTTACGCAATTATACGCAAATAATATTTTTTTAACCTGCTGACTTCCAACAGTTTTCCATTGCGCTATTTTTATTGCGCATTGCGTCAATCATCCTTCCCATTCTATTCCACCTTACTTCCAAAGACTATCCAGTGGACTTTCAATAACAACTAATTTCTCTTTGACAGCATTCAAATAATGGCTGGTTGTTGAGTAAGCAGGGTTTGCAGGCTCAATTCCCCAACCCTAAAATAAGGTGGCTTGAAAAACCGATAACATAATATTATCCAGGGAACCAAATCCATATTCAATCTTATAAGTTAGACCCATTTTATTCCCTCCAATAATAAATAAACCCTCAAACCCAGGTACCCTATCTCTTCACTGTTTATTTACCCTCACCCTGTCCATGGAAAGCGCAGGAAATCCCGAAGATATCCCGAGGATATCCCGAGGATAAGCCGACGATAAGCCGACTCTTATAGAGTCGGGATATCCTCGGGACATCTATGGCTTATGTATGGTATAATACCGGGAAAAGACACCAGGAGATACGTTGTATAGTGCAAATAGCCACGACAATGGCTAGTTCATTATTGGTAGTTCATTAAGCCAAAATGGACCCATTCCAGGCAGTCAAATTAAAGTTCAGTCAATGGAGTTATGTGAAAGAGGTATTCTAATAAGCCCTTTTTTAAAAGGATCATGAGGGAAATTGAATGGTAAAGGGTAATTAAACAATTTATAACCAGTCACTTAGGTTCTGGGCGAAAATTTACTGGAAGTGTTATGGGAATGTTTAGGGTTCAGTGTTCCAGATGCGCCAGCTTTCTTCGGCCTGGAGGATCAGCATGTCATGACCATTGGCTATGCGGGCACCCTGTTCTTCCCCTTTTTGAAGGAACCTGGTTTTTTCAGGGTTGTAGATAAGGTCAAAGAGTAAATGGCGGGACGATACATATTCGTAAGGAATGGGCGGGGCATCATCAACGTTAGGGTACATACCAAGTGGGGTTGTATTAATGATAATGCTGTATTTTTTCAAAATCTCCTCCCCTATATCCTCATATCCTAATCCTTCACCTGTCTTACGCCTTGAAACCAGCTTATATTCAATACCCAGCTCCTTTAAAGCATATTGCACGGCCCTGGCAGCTCCGCCTGAACCCAAAATGAGTGCTTTATCATGCCCAGGCTGTAAATGGGTTTCCAGGGATCTTTTAAACCCCACAACATCCGTATTAAACCCTTTTAATTTACCTCCTGCTATTTTAATACAATTACAGGCTCCTATCTCCTTTACCACATCGGAGGCTTCATCCAAAAAGGGGATCACCTCCTGTTTATAGGGAATGGTAACATTCAGGCCTTCAAGGCCAGGGTTGGACAATAAAAGTGCAGGTAGGTCCTCTATGGTTTGCAACTCAAAGAGGTCGTACCTGCAATTATCAATATGTTCCCTTGCAAACTTTTGGGTAAAATAGTTTTTAGAAAATGAATGCGAAAGCGTTTTTCCTATGAGGCCAAAACGTCTCATTATGCATTTTCTTTATTCAGGTAAAGATGGAATGTGTCACCTCTTAAACCTATACGCATTGTTTCCATGGGTATCACTTCTGTGGGAGCAATATTTCCAAGGTTTACATTGGCACCCAGGAGCTCAATAAAGTAAAGTTGCTGCGCTTTTTGAGGAGCTTCCCATATCACTTTATCTCCAGGGATCTGCGTTAATATTTCCTGCACCAATCCTTCTCTCACTTCACCCGAGCCACGGTAGATACCTACATTTCCTGCTTCACGGGCTTCTGCAATCACATAAGTGGCCCCTGCATTCAATTCTGCACGCATCAATTCTATCCACTTATAAGGTGGAATGATATGAGCTGCATCTTTGCTACCCACCTCACTTAACACGGTGCCATGCTTGGTCAGTTTTTCAATGTAGCCGCATTTCTCAGCATGTGGAATGGTGATAGAACCATCACTAACTTCCATATAGCTGATACCAAAATCCTTACACACTTCTATATAGTCATCAAACTGGTTGCGGATAAGGAAGGCTTCGAAAAGTGTACCTCCAAAATAAACAGGGATATCGTGGGAACGGTATATTTCTAATTTTTCTCTCAGGTTCGGGGTAACAAAAGAAGTTCCGAAACCGAGTTTTATAATATCAACGTGTGGGTTGGAAACACTTAAAAAGTTCCGGGCTTCTTCTACACTAAGGCCTTTGTCCATTACCATAGTGATACCGGCGGTTCTTGGCTTTTGATAGCGATCTGGAATTTGGGAAAGATTAAAATTCATTATTCGGCGGTTGTAAATATTGGGCGCAAAAATAGGGAAGTCTGCAAAACCGGTAGCTGATTATTATCTCCTGCCCTTTTTATATTGGGCTATAAGGTCCACTACGTGAGGATTTTGTAATATAGATGGATTCAATTGAATGAACTTCCTCAAATGCTTTGGGGTAGTGGATAAAGCCTTTTCCAGGTACAATAAAGCCTCTTTTGACTTGTTCATGGCAAACAAAATGGCGCTCAGGTAATACAGGAATACAGCCTTATTATTGGTATGACCAAGGGCGGCCTGTGCCTGTTGTTTGGCCTCTGTATAGAATTCGGCAGTGTAAAGGCAGCGGATCAGGGCTTCCCAGCCGGAAATATTTTTGGGCCTTACTCTTACCGCGGTAGATAAAAACTGGACGGCTTCCTTGATCTCGTTCATCTGCAGCTTACACTCTCCCATCAGGAGGTTATATTCCGCCTGCAGGCGGTGGATCTTGAGTGCTGATTCCAATTGTTTAATGGCGCTGCCATACTGGCCTTCATTATAGTAAGTACAGGCTATTTTGTAATAGAGCTTACTGTCGTCCGGATTGAGGTGCGATGCTTTCCTGTAATGAAACCGTGCCTGTGCATAGTTTTTCAGGTGATCATAGCAATGGCCAATAGCCTCATAGATCACCTCTTCGGGCTTGGATAGTTCCAACACCTTTTCCAAAGCTTCAATGGCCTCCTTGTATTTGCGCAGGCGCAGGTAGGCATCACCGATATTGCGGTAAGCGTAATCAAATTTTTCATCTATTGCCAGGGCATACTGGTAGGCATCTATTGATTTTTCATACAATTTCAACCCCTGGTAAGCAGCAGCCAGGTTGAACCAGGCCAGCTCACTGAACGGGTGTTCTTCAATTATAGCCCTGTGCAGTTTGATGCTTTCCTCGTTGCGGCCGGTAAAGTCTGTCCAGAAACAGATCTTGTATAACGCTTCTTCGTTAGTGGCATCTTCCTCGAGGATCACTTTAAGGCAGTCAAATACCTTGTCAAATTCTTCGTAATCATCATATACATCCGCGAGTTCGAAAAGCAATTCTATCTTTTCCTCCCCTTCAAAGGATGCAACTGCTTTTTCCAGTAGTTCCACCGCCTGTTCATGTTTATCCATGGCCAGGTAGGCATCGGTCTTCAAAATATAGAGGTTGATATCCCTGGCATCGAAAAGTTCAGCCCTTTCCAAAAGTTCCAGGGCCTCCCTGTATTTTCGGGTAGCTAACAGCAGGTCAGCCTTACGAATGAGCAAGGGAGCAGAAAAAGGGAAATATTCAATAGCTGTTTCAGCGGCTTCAAGGGCTTTACTGATCTCTTCCTGTTCATCATAATAGTCGATGATCTTTTCAAAAGCCTCTTCTTCCAGGAATATGCCTGACCCGCCATTACGGAGGTTATTATAATGCTTTAATAGTTCATCAATACTTTCACGGTCATGGTATGGATCACTGATCATGTATTATTCTTCTATAACAAATTACTCTTTCAAACAAAATCTACCAACTTTCTGCAACATTTTCTTTCCCTGTGCGTTAAACTAAATGTAAAGAATGGAACCTGTGGTTGAAAGAATGTTAATATTTTTTACTACTTTTGTGCCAGAATGAACCTGACCGCCAAAATAAGCAAACACATCTTAAAGAGAAAGCTGGTTACTGCTGTGCTTATAACTGCTTCACTGGCAGCGTTTGCAGCTTTAGGCGATGGCGGTAAGAAATTCAAAAAGCTATCTAATACTTCTCCTTTTACTCCAAGCGCCAAGAATTTCAATCTTCGTTCGGGGTACAATTACAAGAGCAATAATTTATTCAGCTCAACGCCAGAAAAGCAGTTCATCATGCTGAATACTGTGGCAACCTATCAAAAAGGCAATGCTACGTATGTACTTCCCTTGAAAAAGAAGGTGATGCTTGGCAAGATCAAGTTCAATCCTGCTCTTTAATTATCTATACTTTTAATTTAATCTTTATTTATTACAGGCCTTTCTTGCTTTCATTATAGGTCAGCATTCTGTACCCGGATTTGGGAATATCGAATTTAGCGGCTGGTACAGGGCTGAAACTAATTTTAGATACAGTATAGGTGACCTTCAAATTACCCATGTTGGTTTCATACTCTAGCGCAAGACCTGGCAGATCTTTATTGGCGTATTGAAAATCTTTGTTCTCGGGCAACAGGTCTGTTGTGTACCAAACGGTGAATGTTGTACCATCTTTCAGCTTGCCTATGGCTTTACTGGCCTTATAACCAAGAATGGTTTTTGAAGCTGAATTATCGTAAGTAAAACTTACATCCTCATACTTTTTATTGGCATCTTTCCAATCTTCGGGTTTCAGGTTGATAAGGTATTTCTGCTCGCCATATTCCTTTAAAATGACAATGGTATTTTTTGTTCCGTCAATTATGGTGGATTGAGTACCAAGAGGACTCACCATTTCGGTGCGGGTTTTAGGCCCCTTGATATATACCGCGCTTGTTGCTCCATCAAGGAAGTCGGCGCCCTGTGGTTTATCTGTGCCGGTATTGATTACTATATCATAGGAAATAGTTCCTTCCGATAACCTTTTCTGGGCCATTAAAGGCAGTGTGACTATCACCAGTAGGGCAACTAAAACCAGGCTATAATGTTTCATAATTCTTTATTGTTCTTCTATAGACGAGTCAAATATCTTAATAAGTTGCGTAAACAAAAATCCCGTCTTGTTAAAAGACGGGATTTGTTAAAGTTGTAAGAGTTAGTTCTTATTTTTTTTCTGCATATCCTGCATTTTTTTCTGCTGCTCCTGCATCTGCTCCAGCCGTTCTGCCCATTTAGTCTTTGTCTTTGGCTTTTTGCGGTTCACTTCAATTTTAGCCAAAATTTTATCATGGTCAATAATATAATTCTGAATTATAAATTGAAGCGTAAGGGTAATAATATTTGAAATAGTATAATACCAGGTCAGTCCTGAGGGTAATCCATTGAACACAAATAATAATACGATAGGGAAAAAGTAAGGCATATACTTCAGAACCGGGTTGCCCTGGTCCGGGGTCATGCTCATACTATATATTGATATTAAAAAGCTGGTAGCTACAGCAGTTATGGTGAACAGGCTAAGGTGATTGCCTAATAGAGGCATATTAAAACCAAAGTGTATGATACTATCATACTGCGAGAGGTCATCTGCCCATAGGAAGTTTTTACCCCTCAGGGCCACATTGGAATTAAAGAAACTATACAAG
The DNA here is from genome assembly GCF_900129295.1 of Flavisolibacter ginsengisoli DSM 18119. Taxonomy (GTDB): domain Bacteria; phylum Bacteroidota; class Bacteroidia; order Chitinophagales; family Chitinophagaceae; genus Flavisolibacter; species Flavisolibacter ginsengisoli. Next base: position 71,899 of record NZ_FQUU01000021.1, on the reverse strand, counting down.
GCAAAGAATATAGGTACCTGTAACAATCCTGGAATACATCCTCCCAATGGATTTACGCCTGCCTCGCGGAACAGTTTCATTTGCTCCATGCTTATTTGCTGCTGGTCGCTGCCATATTTTGCTTTCAGTTGCTCTATCTCGGGGCGCAGCACTTTCATTTTGGCACCACTGAGGTAGCTGGAATAAGTAAGGGGTGATATTAACAAACGAATGAAAAGTGTCAGAAGAAGGATTACGATACCATAGTTATGGGCAAATTTGGTAAAGAAGTCAAATACAGGAAGAATAACCCAACGATTGATGTATTTAACAAAGGAAAATATGCCGCTACCCAGGTTCACCATGTCTTCCATATCATTGCCATAAGCCTTCAATATCTTATAATCCGTAGGACCATAATAAATTGACAATGGAATAGAAGCATTAGCTGAAGGGACGTGCACCTTTAAATTGGCAATTGCCTGTACTACAGTGTTAGAATCTGTGGTGGCCGGGGCTGTCCAGTCTATACTGCCCGAGGTAAAGTTGTTTTTAGCGATCAAAGTGGTATTAAAGAATTGCTGCTTTACAGAAACCCAGTTTACCGGCTTTTTGAACTCCTCTGTATTACTGCTCATGGCAGAACTATGATCATATTCACCATCTACCCTATAGCTAACCTGTGATTGCTGTCTTTCGTACTTGAGGTCCTTCTGTAATTGAATGGCCTTATTTTGCCATGTGAGGTTCAGTGTATTATTGGAAAGCAGTTGGTCCGCACCTGTGATCTCAAGGTTGAAATCAAGCATGTAACCAGGTTTTAAGATAAACTGGTGCCTGATGGTTTTTCCTGCAGAAGGCAGTTCATAGGTGATCACAGTGGAATTATCAGCATTTTTGGTAACCTGCCCACCTGTGAAATAAAAACTGCTGATGGAAGCAGTTGTATTAGGAGCCGGAATAATGGTATAATCTATTTTATCAAAGCTGCTGGATGCCAGCTTAACATTATTACTATCGGGCGCCTTAAAATTTTTAAGTTCCACGCTTTTGGGCTGGCCGCCCTTATTGGAAAAAGTTACCTTGATAACATCATTTTCAACAACTGTTGTTTGCTCAGTACCAGTACTATATGCACCAAAATCGCCAGCAATGGCAGGACGTTGTATTGAGTCTGTGCCAAGACTGTCAGTTCTTTGCGGTGTAGTAGTGATCTTTGGCTGATTAGCTTTAGCTATAGAATCCTGCTTAGCCCTTTGCTTTTGATAAGCAACCTGTTGCTGATTATTGAAATAAAAATATCCAAAGAACAACAGAGCGAGTACAACAAAACCGATAACGGTATTACGGTCGAAATTCATCTTGTAGTAAATGATTTGGAACCAGATATGTTTAAGCCTGACTGGCTTTCATATCCCTGTCCTTATTAAAGTCGGCAAAGATAGGCAGAACTCTCAATTGGCCGGATGAATTAAGGCACAAGGAGAACTTAAATATTATGTTAAGCTCAAACCTGTGCGTGTAATGTAAAAGTATGTATCTGATCAAATCATTTCGCCCTGTAATAAAGGGTTCCTGGCGGTGATCTTTTGTTCATTAAAGGCTTTGGCAGCTCCAACAAAGTGAACAAAAAGAGGGTGTGGGTTTTCCACTGTACTCTTTAGTTCAGGGTGGTATTGGCATCCTATAAAGAAGGGGTGATTGGCCACTTCCATGATCTCTACCAGCCCTGTTTCAGGATTGCGACCGCTTGCGATCATACCATTTTGCTCATATTGATCGAGGTATTTATTATTAAATTCATAGCGGTGCCTGTGCCTTTCATTGATCAAGGTAGTTCCATATATCTTATGAGCCAGGGTACCTTCTTTTATTTCGCATGGATATGATCCCAGGCGCATGGTGCCACCCTTGGCCGTAATTTTCTTTTGTTCCTCCATCATGTCAATAACCGGTTCAGCAGCATGGGGGTCCATTTCGGAGGACTGGGCATTTTTGATCCCCAAAATGTCACGTCCATATTCAATCACTGCCATTTGCATTCCCAGGCAGATGCCAAAGAAGGGCAAACCGGTTTCTCTTGCAAATTTCACAGCTGTGATCTTTCCTTCTACTCCCCTATGGCCAAAGCCTGGGGCTACTAATAATCCATCCAGGTTTGCCAGTTTTTCGGCTACATTTTCACATGTGATGAACTCTGAATGGATGGGCACAACCTGCACTTTACATTCGTTTATAGCACCGGCATGCACGAAAGATTCTAATATAGACTTGTAGGCATCCTGGAGCTCCACATATTTCCCTATAAGGCCAATAGTGATCCTTGCCTTGGGATATTTTAATTTATCAAGGAATTCCTTCCATCTTGCCAGTTCAGGCTCGTGGTAATTTGAAATATTCAGCTTCTTTAAAACAATGAGATCCAATTTCTCATTCATCATCAGCAAAGGCACTTCATAAATGGTATTGGCATCAGGCGCCTCTATTACGGCCTCGGTTTTTACATTGCAGAAAAGAGCGATCTTTTTCTTTAATTCAATGGTAAGCGGTTCCTCTGTTCGGCATACAAGCACATCGGGGAATACGCCGCTTTCACTCAGCAATTTCACAGAGTGCTGGGTAGGTTTTGTCTTTAATTCTTTTGCGGCTTTCAGGTAAGGAATAAGCGTCAGGTGTACTACCAGCAGGTCTTCTTCGGGTAACTCCCATTGCAATTGGCGGATAGCTTCTATGTAGGGCAATGATTCAATATCGCCTACTGTACCTCCAATTTCAGAAATAACAATATCATATTCATTTTTCTGACCCAGTAGCACCATTCTTCTTTTGATCTCGTCGGTGATATGCGGGATCACCTGAACGGTTTTACCGAGGTAAGAACCTTCACGTTCTTTATTAATAACCGTCTGGTATATGCGGCCCGTGGTAACATTGTTTGCCTGGGAAGTAAATATGTTGAGAAACCTTTCATAATGGCCAAGGTCAAGGTCTGTTTCGGCGCCATCTTCAGTTACAAAACATTCTCCATGCTCATAAGGGTTCAATGTACCAGGATCTACATTAATATACGGGTCAAACTTTTGAATGGTGACCCGCAGTCCTCTTGCCTGTAATAGTTTGGCAAGTGAGGCTGCAATGATGCCCTTACCTAAAGAAGAAGTAACTCCGCCTGTAACAAAAATATATTTAGCCATTATCAATGGTTTGCCCTGTTATTGAACAGGAGTTTGAAAATTATATTTGTTGAATAAGAAATAAGCAACATTGTTTTCCTACTGGCCAGGACTTTTGTCCAAAGGCAAATTGCATCCCTTCGGATTACAATCTCAAATCAATGTAAATGTGCTTACTCTATTGACCGTGCGGAATGGTCAAAATATTCCGGGGGGTCATGCAAACCTACGCCTATTTTTTAAGCGGGAAAAAGCTTTTAACAAACCTGTGGATAAAGGGTGTTTAAATCTTTAGAGCATTCCTAAAGCTTCTGATTCAATTTCTTTAGATAAATGCTTTTCAATGGAAGCATCATAGAGTTCCTTCCAATAGTGGATATCTCCCCATTCTTCCCCGTCTATCTCCACCTTCCCGGTAGAAACTATACCAATTTCATAGTGAGGAAAGTGCCTTATTGTATTTTCGAAGGCCTCAAAATGCGCAGGGGAAACAGATACAACCACGCGGCTCTGGCTTTCCCCAAACAGGAAGGCATCTTTGCGAAGATCTTTATGGGTGCGAACGGTGAAGCCTAACTCATTGGTAAACCCGCTTTCGCACAGTGTAATGAACAGGCCACCCTCACTCAGGTCGTGTGCCGATTCAATAACTCCTTCCTTTATAAGCTCTGATATCTTATGCTGCAGGTCATATTCTTCCTCCAGGTCAAAATAAGGAGCCGGGGAATATTCCACTCCTTTTAATTTATGCAGGTATTCTGAGCAGTTTATATCATCCTTCATATGCCCGATAATAAAAATGGAATCTCCCTCGGTTTTAAAATTGAGGGTCATCTTTTTACCAGGATGTTCCACCAAACCAACCATTCCAATTGTTGGGGTGGGATATACAGGACCTTCGGGGTTCTGGTTGTAAAAACTAACATTACCCCCAGTAACCGGGGTATCAAATTTCCTGCAAGCCTCTCCCATTCCTTTAATGGCATTTACAAACTGGTAATAGACCTCCGGATCGAAGGGATTACCAAAATTCAGGCAATTGGTAACACCCAGTGGTTGACCGCCACTGCAAACAATATTGCGTGCAGCTTCCGAAACAGCTATCATAGCACCTTTATAAGGATCGGCATATACATAGCGGCTATTGCAATCAACTGTCACGGCCAGTGCTTTTCCTGTTTCACGGACAAGAACAATGGCAGCATCACTGGGATTATTGGTGGAAGCATTAACAGTCCCCACCATGCTGTCGTATTGATTATATATCCATCTTTTAGATGCAATGGAAGGCAATTGTACCAATTGTGCTGCCAGCTCTTTCAAATTTTTAGGCTCTTCAATCTGATTGATATCGAAGTTCTCAATTTTATCAAAGTAGGCAGGCCTGCGGAAATCCCTGTTGTATTGGGGAGCACCTCCTCCTAAAACCAATTCCTGTGCAGGTATTTGTGCTTCCAGCTCACCATTGATATAAAAACTTAATAGTCCATCAGTAGTTACTTCACCTATTACTGAACTTTCCAAATCCCATTTATCAAATACCTTCCTGACTACATCTTCCTTACCTTTTTCCACTACCAGCAACATCCTTTCCTGGCTTTCACTTAACAGTAATTCCCAGGCCTTCATATGATGTTGCCTGGTAGGCACTTTATCAAGATCTATGCGCATGCCCACTTCACCTTTAGCACTCATTTCGGCAGTGGAACAAATGATGCCCGCCGCTCCCATATCCTGCATGCCTACAACAGCACCGGTTTCGATCACCTCAAGACATGCTTCCAGTAACTTCTTCTCCTGGAAGGGGTCACCCACCTGCACTGCGGGCAATTCTTCTGTACTTTCCGCAGTAATGTCTGCAGAAGCAAATGAAGCGCCACCTATACCATCCTTTCCTGTAGCACTCCCCACATACATCACGGGGTTACCTTCGCCAAGAGCGGTAGCGGAAACTGTTTTTCCTGCTTTAACGATTCCCACACTCATGGCATTAACTAGTGGATTGGTATGATAACAATCTTCAAAATAAATCTCTCCGCCAACAGTAGGAACACCAAAACAATTTCCATAATGGCCAATGCCATGTACCACACCCGCCAAAAGATGTTGCGTTTTGGCTTCTTCCAGGTTACCGAAGCGCAGGGAATTTAAAGCAGCAATAGGCCGTGCACCCATGGTAAATATATCCCTGTGAATACCACCCACCCCTGTGGCTGCTCCCTGGAAAGGTTCTATGGCAGAAGGGTGATTGTGCGATTCAATTTTAAATACTACACCGTAACCATCACCAATATCCATCAATCCGGCATTTTCCTCACCTGCCTTTACCAACATCCTCGAACCTTCTCTTGGTAAGGTCTTTAGCCATTTGATGGAATTTTTATAACTGCAATGTTCACTCCACATCCCGGAAAATGCACAGAGCTCATTAAAATTGGGTGTGCGACCTAACTTTTCTTTTATGAGTTCGAATTCTTCTTCAGTGAGGCGAAGTTGCTGGGCTGTTTTTGCAGTGATTTCCATGATAGTATAATGAAAGGCGCAAAGCTAAGGCCTAAAATGTTTAAAATACCAACACGTTAATCGCCATAAAGGATTAATGATGGTATTGAATTGATTGATATATCTGTTAGTGCAATTTCCATCGTTGGCAGTTATCGACTAGTTTTGGTATTTTGCGCCAATAAACTGAAACGGGTTGGATCATTTGTTGTTTGCTGCTTATCTTATTTTTTTCGCATGGCTGATCACCAGGATCAAATTTTTCACTAAATCCGGATTAACGACCTCGCAATTGATCATTCTTTTTTTATTAAAAGTAATGGCGGGTATAGTCTATGGATGGATAGGTGTGTACTATGGCCAGATGGCGCAGATGGTGGATACATGGGCTTATCATTATGAAAGTATTCAGGAATATCATTTATTGATCTCGGACCCTGCAGAATTTGTGGCCAGTTTATTCCGAAGCAATTACGAAAACGGGTATACCAATTTCCTGCAAAGCCACAATTCATGGTGGAATGACCTGAAAGCCAACTTCCTTATCAAGATCATGGCTATCTGGAATGTTTTCAGTTTTGCACATTATTATATCAACCTGATCTTTTATTCCTTCATTACCTTATTTGGACCCATCGCCATTTACAGGGTTATGAAAGATATTTTCCCAAGAAGAAAGATACCGGTATTGATAGCCACATTTTTAATACCTTCTTTTATTTACTGGACCAGTGGATTGCATAAAGAGGGGTTGATCTTTACAGGTCTCGGTCTGATCTGCTATCATTTATATTTTGGCTTTAAAGAGAAACGTTTTTCCTTACAGCGGGTTTTACTGATCATTTTAGGATTCCTGCTTGTGTTGATATTTAGAAATTTCCTTATCCTCCCACTGCTGACAGCAGTATTAGCCTGGGTTGCCAGTGAGAAGCTGAAACATAAACTGAAACCCATTAAAGTTTACGGGGTAATTTACCTGGCAGCGTTGCTGATCTTCTTTTGTGGAAAGTTCATTCATCCCAGGCTTGATTTCCTGGATGCTGTGGCTGTGAAACAAAAAGAATTTATGAACCTTGGAGGAGGTTCTGCTATCCAGGTTGATTCATTAGAACCTACCATTTCCAGCTTTATCGTAAATGCGCCACAGGCATTTTTATTAAGTACTATCCGTCCGTTTCCTTCGGATGTTCACCACCTGTTATCCCTTGCTGCCGCCGCAGAGATCAACACCGTGCTTTTACTGTTTGTGATTTTTCTATTCTGGAGGAGGAACGGCATACCAATGAATACTTTTCTGTTATTCTGCCTATTCTTTTCCTTTTCGGTATTAATGATGATAGGTTATAGCGTAAATGTGCTGGGGGCCATTGTAAGGTATCGAAGTATTGTTATACCATTTTTGATAGTGCCGCTTATGGCCAGGATAAATTGGGATAAGGTTGGGACGATAACGCTAGGTAACATGAACAATAAAAATAATGTTTGATTTTTTATTATTTACTGCTGAATTTTGTAATGTTTAGAGTTAATTTTTAATGATTTCCTTATAGTTATCCTCTTTTTCTTCACATTTCACTAAAATTTTTAAAATTATTGGATAGGTTTTAATTTCTTTGCTCAAAAGATTAAAGTCTATGTCACTTCGATTTAATGCACTCAATAACCTGTTGAATTCGCAAACCGTGCAACCGGGCAATTCAACAAAGATCACAGCCATTTTCGCGGAGAATGTATTTACCCACCAGGTGGCAAGGCAATTTTTAAGTGATGAAGCTTTTAAAAGCTTATTAGGATCTATCAGGGCAGGCCAGAAAATTGACCGTTCAATGGCTGCGCAAATTGCCAATGGCATCAGGGCCTGGGCTGATACAAAAGGAGTAACGCATTTTACCCATTGGTTTCAACCATTAACTGGTACCACTGCCGAAAAGCATGATTCGTTTTTTACATTAAAGAGTGATGGCACTCCCATAGAGCAATTTGAGGGTGATGCCCTTATTCAGCAGGAACCGGATGCATCTTCTTTTCCCAGCGGAGGCTTGCGTGCAACTTTCGAGGCTCGTGGCTATACTGCATGGGATCCTTCTTCCCCTGCTTTCATCATGGATACAGGCTATGGTAAAACTTTATGTATACCTACCATATTTGTTTCGTACACAGGAGAGTCACTTGATTATAAAGCACCGCTGCTAAAAGCTATAGAAGCTTTGAACCATGCAGCTGTAGATGTATGTAATTATTTTGACAGGAATGTAGCTCACGTAACTCCAACATTAGGATGGGAACAGGAATATTTTATTGTTGATGAAGGATTGTTTAATGCAAGACCAGACCTGGTACTTTGTGGCCGGACAGTTTTTGGACATAACCCTGCAAAAGGACAACAACTGGAGGACCATTATTTTGGTTCCATTCCTGAAAGGATCTATGCCTTCATGCTGGATTATGAAAATGAAGCTTATAAATTGGGTATTCCGCTTCGCACCCGTCACAATGAAGTGGCTCCCGCCCAGTTTGAATGTGCACCAATATTTGAAGAAGTAAATCTTGCAGTAGATCATAATACTCTATTGATGGATATTATGACACGTGTGGCTGCCCGTCATAAACTCAGAGTGCTTTTGCATGAAAAGCCATTTGCAGGCATTAATGGAAGCGGAAAACACAATAACTGGAGCATGGCAACAGATACAGGTGTTAACCTGCTGGCTCCCGGTAAAACTCCCAAAACCAATTTAATGTTCCTGGCATTTTTTGTTAACAGCATTAAAGCTGTACACGATTATTCAGATCTATTGAGGGCTTCTATTGCTTCAGCAAGTAATGATTTTCGCCTTGGCGCCAATGAAGCACCTCCTGCCATTATCTCCGTATTTATAGGTGAATATCTTACCAAGGTTTTACAGGATGTAAAAGCCAGGGTAACAGAAAAAATGGATGAGACGGATGAAAGCATGCTGAAGATAGATATCCATCGCAGCATACCGGAATTATTAATGGATAATACGGACAGGAACCGCACTTCCCCATTTGCTTTTACAGGAAATAAATTTGAATTCAGGGCAGTAGGATCATCAGCCAACTGCGCGAATGCCATGACTGTGCTGAATACGATAATGGCTGACACACTGAAGAAATTTAAAAAGGATGTAGATGGCCTGATTGAAAAAGGAGAGAAAAAAGAAATAGCCATCATGCATACCATCAGGGAATACATTGTGGCCAGTGAAAAAATATTGTTTGAAGGTGATGGCTACAGCGCAGAATGGGAGAAAGAAGCAGAACGCCGCGGATTGCCCAATGTAAAAACAACGCCGCTTGCCCTGGATGCCATGGTAACTGAAAAAGCAAAGAAGCTTTTCTCTGATAATAATATCTATTCTCATCCTGAGCTGGAAGCACGTCACGAGATTGAGTTGGAAAAGTATATCAAGAAAGTACAAATAGAAAGCAGGCTAATGGCCGAGCTATCAACGAGTCATGTTCTTCCGGCTGCAGTACGTTACCAAAATATTCTGGTTGAGAATGTAAAAGGTTTGAAAGATATAGGACTTGGAGATGCTGCTTGCGCTCAAAGAACTGAAATACTTTCTAAGATCTCAGAGCATATCAATAAAGTAAGCGAGCTAACAGTTGCCATGATCGAAGCCAGGAAAAAAGCTAATAACCTTACAGATACCAGAGGTAAAGCACTGGCTTATTGTACAGATGTCAAGGAGAAGTTCTTTGATGAGCTGAGATACCATGTTGACAAGCTTGAGCTGATGGTAGATGACAAAGAATGGTACTTACCTAAATACAGGGAACTTGTATTTTTAAGATAATAAAATAGTCTACATTAAAAATCCCGCCTCACAGCGGGATTTTTAATTTTTATAGTCTGGCAACTAACAAGTTCTCTTAATGCGATGCATTAAGCTTTCAAAGTCCAGCTACAATAACTTAAATGAATACAACGGATAGCGTGATAATGATCGCTAATACCACTGCAACGATTAAAGTGTCCTGAACTTTTTCATCATGAAATAGGGAGTAAATTTTTTTCATACACAGCAAAATTTTATGTGTTAACTCAAAAGAGGTTCAACAAGTATATTGGATGCTGGTCTTTACTGTGTTTTTAAAGGGAGGGATTCTGGAGTAAAAGTATAAACAATAATTTGAAAATCAAATACGTAAAACTACGATTGTGCATCACTTAATTCAAGCCACCTCAATTCTTTATCATCTATACTTTTACCAATTATATTGATCCTGGCAGATATTTCCTGCAACTTATCGTAAGGGAGGCTTGAGTTTGAAAGTTCAGTATATAGTGTCGCCCTTTCTTTTTCAAGCGTTTTAAGCTCATTTTCAAGGAGTTCGAACTCTCTTTGTTCCTTATAACTAAGCTTTTTCTTTGGTAAAACTACCTCGGGTTCCTTAACTACAACAGTGGCCTGGGGCACTTCCGGGGCTTCCTCCTTCAATTTTTGCCATTCTCTTAGTTGTGAATAATTTCCCGGGAAATCCCTGATTTCTCCGTCACCTTCAAATACAAACAGGTGATCAACCAGGCGATCCATAAAATACCTGTCGTGACTAACAATGATCAGGCATCCCTGGAATTCTAATAAATAGTTCTCTAAAACGGATAAGGTTGGAAGGTCAAGATCGTTAGTAGGTTCATCCAGGATAAGAAAGTTAGGATTTCTAAACAGGACAGTTAATAGATGCAGCCGTCTTCTTTCTCCACCGCTTAATTTACTGATATAAGTATATTGCTGCTCAGGAGGAAAAAGAAAAAGGTTAAGGAACTGGGCTGCGCTTAGTGATCCGCCATTGGCCAAGGGAAAATTTTCAGCTATTCCTTTAACATATTCTATAACCCTCATGTCTTCTTTCACTATCAATCCCTGTTGGGAATAGTTTCCAAAGACAACGGTGTCCCCCACATTTATTTTACCTGAATCTGGCGGCTCTAATCCCTGGATCATATTGATAAATGTGGACTTACCAGCACCATTTTTACCAACAACTCCCAGCCTCTCTCCTTTCTTGAATGTGTAATCAAATCCTTTTAAGATCACCTTTTCACCATAACTCTTGTACACCTTTTTCATCTCCACGGTTTTGCCACCCAGCCTGCTCATTTTGCTTTGCAGTTGAAGCTCTTGTTCCTGTAGCTGCTGTTTAGCCTTTTTCTCTACTTCGTAGAAAGCATCGATGCGGCTTTTTGATTTGGTGGTCCTTGCCTTGGGCTGCTTCCTCATCCATTCCAATTCTTTCCTGTAAAGATTTCTTGCCTTATCAACACTTGCGGCTTCGCTTTCTTCCCGCATAGCCTTCTTTTCCAGGTAGTTTTCATAATTCCCAACGTGCTCATAGAGCGTGCCATCTGACAGCTCCCAAACTTCATTGCAAATAGCATCGAGAAAATAGCGGTCGTGTGTTACCAGCAGAAGCGTGACATTTTCTTTATTCAGGTAATGTTCAAGCCATTCAACCATACTTACATCCAAATGGTTAGTTGGCTCATCCATGATCAGCAGCACATGTTTATGTTCGAAACCAATATCTATAAGTACTTTGGCCAGTGCAATTCTTTTTCTTTGACCACCGCTTAAAGTAGAAACCTGTTGTTGAAGATTATGAATATTCAACTTGCCGAGGATCTGTTTTACTTTGGCTTCAAAATCCCATGCATTCAGTTCATCCATTTTGATAAGTGAACTGCTGATCAGGTCGTCATTATGTGTTTCAATGGCTACCTCATATTCCTTGATTACTGTCATTACCGGGTGGCTAACATGGAATATGTTGTCAAGCACTGTGGCTTTGTCAACTAATTTAGGCTCTTGCTCAAAGAATGCAACATCAACATTTTTGTTGACCCAGATTTTGCCATTATCCGGCACTTCTATTCCTGAAATGATTTTTAATAATGTAGATTTTCCAGAACCGTTCCTGGCTACCAGGGCTATTTTATCGCCTTCTGATATATGGAAGGAAATATTTTCAAAAAGGGGCTTGATTCCATATGATTTGCCAAGATTCTCCGCGGACACATAATGCATGCTGTAAAGGTAAAGGCATGAGCATTAATGTATTTAGAATGATTTACTAAAAGGCGGAACAATAATAGTCTGCCAGGCCTGGTATGTATACCTGCCAATTTAAAGTAATAAGAAAAAAGGTTTTCCCAGATGGGAAAACCTTAATGCTTTTAACGACCTAAAGACCTTATCCAGCTGATCACTTCATCTTTAGTCTTGCCAAGCTTATTCTGCATGCGGCCAAAAAATTCTTCGTCCTTTCCTTCTTCCCATCTAACATCATCATCAGTAAGGTCGCCATGAGCTTGCTTTGCTTTTCCTTTCAGCTCATGCCATTTGCCTCTTAATTCTAATTCATCCATAGTTATTCAATTTTCTTACTAAAAGAAATTTTTATGCCACAGCTACCTTTTCTTCTTCCAAAACTGGTAACATAACATTAATAACACCTGGAAGTATCCTTGCTTTAATGGATTTTACCTTGCCTTTATACTCCCCATCAACCTGGAAATAAGCTTTACGGTGAATTTCCATTTCAAGGTTTGTGGTGGAGAATACCTCAATTTTTTCAGGACGAAAGGAGCGATCTGTAAATATTGCCTTGAAAATCTCCAATACATTCAATTTGCGGACAATGATTATTTCGAACTTTCCATCAGAAACGTTTCCATCAGGATTGATATTAGCACCCGTACCATATTTACGTGCATTAGCCAGTGCCACCATATAAGCCTGTCTTTTTACAGTTCCTTCATCCGTTGTTATGGTTACCGCCATCTTTTGTTTTTCCCATAGCACTTTAAAGATGGCTTTTCCATAACCCCACATTCCTCTTTTTTTAGACTTTTCAAAATATTTTACAAGCATTGCATTTAACCCGATATCGCTTACATGAATGCATATCTCCTCCTCATTGATCTTGATGCAATCCACTTTTTCACATTTACCTTCCATTATTATTTTTATAGCTTCTTCAATAACAAGGGGGATAGCGAGTTCTTTTGCCATACCATTAGCCGAACCTGCCGGTATAATACCTAATGGAATAGAAGTTTCTTTGAGTAATTCAGTAACCATTTTTACAGTACCATCACCGCCTACGGCTACAACCCTGTCGGGGGTTATGGTTTGAATATAATGCTGTAAGGAGCTTTTATCATTCCCACCCGTTAAAAGATAAAATTCAGCTATATGAGGGATGTCTTTAAAGTAATCACGTATGGAAGTTTCCCAGTCATTCTTTTCTTTTCCGCCAGAAACAGGGTTTATTACAAATAACAATTTCAATGTCTGTTGATTGTGCATACTTATTGTATAGATAAACTTACTATGCAAACAACTGACCAGCCAGTCGCCTCAGGTTGGATATCCCGTTTATTGAATTGGATGGGCTTTACCAACCAACCTACTATTAAGGTTTACCATGGGTATGGGCAGGGTGAACAATTGATGATTCACGGTCATGTTTTTAAATTATCTCCCCTGCCCAGAAAAAAATACAGGAAAAGCGTCATTCATAATACTCTTGCATTGCTTCGGTTATTTGTGGTGAAACCAATGGCTGGTATTGAGGTTACACTGGAGTGGGGGAACGAAACCTTGTATTGTAAATCAGGAACAGATGGCTTTTTCAGCTTCAACTGGAAGGATAAGCCACCACTGCACTGTGGATGGAACCGGGTAGTTATTAAAGCCTGGAAGCACCAGGAGGCAATTGCAGAAGCTGTGGGAACTGTTTTTGTGCCTCATGAAACCCAATATGGCTTTATTTCAGATATTGATGATACTTTTCTTATTTCACATTCCAGCAATTTGCGCAAAAGACTTTTTGTATTATTTACAGAAAATGCCCGAAGCCGGCAACCTTTTGAAGATGCAGTAAAACACTACCAGCTTTTAGCCTGCAGTAATACAGTTCCGGATGCACCAAATCCTTTCTTTTTTGTATCCAGCAGCGAATGGAACCTCTATGATTATATACTTGAGTTCACTATTGTAAACCAGATGCCTAAAGGCGTATTCCTATTAAATCAATTAAAATTATTCAGCCAGTTATTAAAGACAGGACAGAATAATCATAAAACCAAGTTTACCAGGATAGCCAGGATATTGGAAACATTCCCCAGGCAACGTTTTGTGTTACTTGGGGACAGCTCGCAACATGATCCTTATATCTATGAGGCTGTAGTCAATCATTTTCCCAGGCAGATACATGCGGTTTATATACGTGACATTACTGCAAAAAATCAACAAAATGTAAAAGATGTGCTTTATAAAATTGAAGCGGCCGGGGTGTCCTGTTGTTTTTTTAAACATAGTTCAGAAGCTATCATGCACTCCAGGAAGATCGGCCTGATATCTGAGAAACAAGCTACAGCAGAATTTCATGACAACTGAGCCATGAATACTTATGGCATATTATTTTAAGCATCAAAATCAAATTTATTAGTTATGGAAAAGAACCTTCAGAATGAAGAAGCCGCTAAAAAGTTCAAAAAGCTAATCAATGATATAAATGTGTGCATGTTTATAACCAATAACCAAAACGATGATCATACAAGGCCAATGGCAACAATAGAGGTTGAGGATAATGGGACGTTGTGGTTCTACACAGATATCAGGTCCATTAAAGTAGAAGAGGTGAGCCAGGAAAAAAACGTACACCTGGTATACGCACATCCTGGAAAAGAAAGTTATGTAGATGTATGTGGCAAGGCAAATGTAATTACTGATAAAAAGCTGATTAAAGATAAATGGAAGACTATAGTGAAAGCCTGGTTTCCAAAGGGAGCTGATGATCCAAACCTGGCATTATTAAAAGTGGTTCCTACCAATATTTATTATTGGGACTCAGAAACAGGTAAGATGATAGCATTTTTGAAAATGGCTGCTTCTGTTGTGGCTGGAAAAAAGTTAGCTGATGGTGCAGAAGGAAAATTAAAAGTATAACATGAGCCAGCAAGAGAACATTATACCTTCCCAGGATTCGGGTACTCAGACAAACACGGAAAGTGCAGAAGAATTAGATACTGAAAAGGAAGCTAAAGCATTTTATGTAACGGTATGTAAAAGACTTATGGATATCAATAACTGGCAACAGTATGCCGGCAAGGCAACGGCATCATTTCAACTTACTGATAAATCAGGAAAGGAAGTGAAAAGGGATCCACAGAAAGGTGATCATTTAAAAATTGATATTCCCGGACCTGGTTCTGTGTCAGGGCAAGGTTTTGATTGGGTACAAATTGAGGCTATTGAAAAAGACCAGGATGAAAAAACGCAATGGACTGCTATGCGTGTACGGCCTGCCACAAGTCCACTGAATGAAAAGGAAGATGTAGCGCATTTTTTTAGTGATGATACAACATCAACCTTTATGGTACGGCAAGAAGGAAAACAGGTGATTGCAGGCGTTTATGGCAGAAATGAGAAGCCTAATACAAATACAGAAACTACAATAGATAAAATAAGAAATACAGCAATTGCAACAGGAGCTATTACAGGGTTTTCCAAAATTCAATGGAAAAGCCTGGTCAATGGACTGGTAAAAAAAGAATGATTTTTAATTAGTGGGCACTTTCAATATCAACATTAGTCTTAGTAATTGCCGCATGCTGGTTAACCTTTGTTTTTTCTTCAAAGAGAGGTACATAAGATGGACTTTCAGTTCTCTTCCATTTATCCCAAAAAGTAAAATAAAGCCCATAGTTATACTTGAACTGCCGATGATGCAAGGAATGGTGAGAAGCTCCAATTAACCATTTTCCAATTGGATGTTTATAAAAATTGGCGGGGTATATCTCTATATCAAGATGATTGATAACACTGCTGAGTGTCATAATGGTTAATTGAAAGATCAATACATACAGGTGTAATGGTACAAACATTACCAGGGCCGGTAGAAATATTGCCTGGAGTAAACCCTCCAAAGGATGAAATGAAAAGGCTGTCCAGGGAGAAGTAATATTACTTTCATGATGGACCTTATGAACGACCTTAAAGACCTTTGGAAGGTGCATCCATCTATGCACCCAATAATAATAAGTTTCATGAACTATAAGAGAAAGAACTAAACTTAAAGGGATCCACCATACCGGGTAATCATTCCAATTTAGATAGACCTTAGTAAATCCTTTCTGCCATAGTATAAGGGTTACAGATCCAGATAAAGAAAATATTAATGCAGTAATGCAACTCCATGTTACTTCTTTCCTGAATTGCCCGTTTTTGTATTTTTTATGATTGATCTTTCTTGCATTCCACTTATAAGGATACCAACGGTAAAAAATAGTATAAAACATTCCAGCTACCAGGAAATATCTACCTATAATAATGAGAAATAATATAAGTGTGGTGCTTAGAAAACCTATAGGTGAAGTAAAATCTGGTAATCTCATTTTGGAGCTGATAGTAAAAGTTAACAATTATAATACCTGATTTGTTAAATTAATTTAGTTGACATATCAATAATTGATAAATCTTATTATCTTTACGTTGAATTATGGAAAGACTGGACCGGGTTATCTTTTACTCTTTGGATAAAACTATAAAGACCTACAGGCAATTTGCTCAAAAACGGTTCTTTGAACAGGGATTTGATATAACAATTGATCAGTGGCTGGTTTTAAATGCGATCTATGAAAAACCAGGCATAACGCAACTGGAAATAGCAGGGAAAGTGTTTAAAGATACCGCCAGTGTCACGAGGATCATTGACCTGCTGATCAAAAAAGAATTATTAAAGAGAGATGTCCATAGTTCAGACAGGCGCAGGTTTACTTTAGAAATCACCCCTGTGGGAACGAAATTGATGACTAAAATAATTCATGTAGTGGAAAAAAACAGGGAGATAGCACTCCAGGGCATTTCAGATAAGGATCTTATCCTAATGAAGGAAACTTTGAATCATATCATTGATAACTGTAAACAAGTTTTATGAAACAAGTTGTTACAAGGTCACTATTATTATTAATAGGAGTTTGCCTTTTCATGGTATTTAGCGGTATAAGTTCAAAGGCCTGTGATAAAAACCAATTTACAAAATATGGGGTAATTCATAAGAAAGCCCAACAAGTCAATATAACTGAGGTTAATGCCCCAGCTGAGCTTACTGATTTTATTTTTGCGAATTCCTTACTTCGCTTTTAGATTGACTGGTAATAAAGTCAACATTATGAACTGAAACAAAATGTTCATCGCACATTTAATAGTCTGATATTAAAGGAGTTATATTTTATTAGTCTCTTCCTACGGATAAATTCTCCCTTCTTTAACAAATTCTTGTCGAACCAGGTTTGACCTGGCACTTTTTTTCAAGTCATATTGTATCATAAATAACGAACTATGAAAAAATTGCTTACCCTTTTAATTGCTGTTGGTGCCATAATCTCTGTCAATGCACAGACTTCCAGGGATGAAGCCCGCCGTGTTATTTTAGGACAACCAAAAAATACCTCCAAGAATACGCCCAACACTTCTAATCCAAGAGATGTGATCCTGGGCGGTGGTAATAATGGTGGGAATTATCCAAATACTTATCCCGGCAACTACCCTTCCGGTTCACGCCAGGCCCAGATAGACCAGGTAAACCGCGAATATGATTCCAAGATCCAGTCTATCAGGAATAATCCTTACCTGACACAGGCAGAAAAAGACAGGGCTATTCGTCAACTGGAGAATGATCGTGCAAGGCGCATCCGCGAAATCAATGGTCAGAATGGCAATTATTCCCGGAAAAAAGGTAAGAAATATGATAACGATGATAATGATGACCGGTATGAAGGCCGTCATGATAACGGAAAACATTTAGGATGGGAAAAAGGCAGAGGAAATCCGCATAAGAATGGTGGGAAAGGAAAGTATAAAGATTAATGCTTAAAATATATTGTAATAAAAAACCGGCATAAGCCGGTTTTTTATTTATGTTATTGTAGTTTAAATCCTTCAAGGAATTTAGTATTAAAATCCCCTGATCGGAATCTTTCATCCTGCATCAATTGCAAATGAAAAGGAATAGTGGTTTTGATGCCTTCAATCACATATTCACTTAAGGCACGGTACATAGTATCAATTGCCTCTTCCCTTGTCCTGGCAACCGTTATCAATTTTCCTATCATTGAATCGTAATATGGCGGAATAACATAACCAGCATAAACATGGCTATCTACACGTACTCCGTGACCCCCGGGTTGATGTAATACGGTAATTTTTCCGGGCGAAGGCCTAAAGTCATTATATGGATCTTCTGCATTAATCCGACATTCTATAGCATGCAATTGAGGTTCGTAATCCCTACCGGAAATTCTTTCACCCATTGCTATTTTTATCTGCTCTTTTATAAGATCATAGTTTATTACCTCTTCAGTAACGCAATGCTCTACCTGGATACGGGTGTTCATTTCCATGAAATAGAAATTACGGTGCTTATCAACCAGGAACTCTATGGTACCAACACTTTCGTAATTAATGGCACTTGCCGCTTTCTTGGCTGCTTCTCCCATTTGAAAACGGAGTTCAGGTGTCATAAAAGGAGAAGGAGATTCTTCTACCAATTTTTGGTGACGACGTTGAATGGAGCAGTCTCTTTCACTTAAATGACAGATAGTACCATACCTGTCACCTGCCACCTGTATCTCTATATGTCGTGGTTCTTCCACGAACTTCTCCATATATATGCCGTCATTTTTGAAAGCAGCGCCGGCTTCAGCTTTAGCTGTATTGTAGGCCCTTTCCATTTCACTACCTTCCCAAACAATACGCATACCCTTACCACCACCACCTGCAGTAGCTTTTAATATAACAGGATACCCCATCTCTTTCGCGAGACTCATTGCTTCTTCCAAACTGGATAATAACCCATCACTACCGGGAATAACAGGCACTCCGGCCTTTATCATTGTTTCCTTGGCACTGATCTTATCTCCCATTTTATTTATCATATCTGCCGTTGGCCCAATAAACTTAATTCCATGATCAGAACATATCTGGGAAAACTTGGCATTTTCAGCCAGGAAGCCATAACCCGGGTGAACAGCATCGGCATTGGTGATCTCTACCGCTGCCATAATATGGGGTATATTTAAATAAGAATCACTGCTTTGGGGTTTCCCAATACAAACAGCTTCGTCTGCAAATTTTACATGTAAACTGTCCCTGTCAGCAGTGGAATAAACGGCAACTGTTTTGATGCCCATCTCTCTACACGTACGGATCACACGAAGAGCAATTTCTCCCCGATTGGCAATTAGTATTTTTTTAAACACGCTTTATGTATTTGATTTGGAAATTTAGAATTTGACGGTATATTATTTCTTATAATGTCAGATTTCTAAATTTAGCTGGGTTCTACCAGGAATAGTGGCTGGTCATATTCTACAGGAGACGCATCATCGACCAATATTTTTACTATTTTACCCTTTACCTCGCTTTCGATCTCGTTAAAAAGCTTCATAGCTTCTATAATGCAAACCACTTTACCAGGAGTCACTTCATCGCCAATTTCTACAAAAATTGGTTTATCAGGAGAAGGACGGCGATAAAAAGTTCCTATCATAGGACTTTTTATTGTTACTGTATTTGCCGGGTTACTTGTTGAAGCCGGAGCCTGTGGAGCCGAAGTAGGTGCAGGATTTGAATTACCCAGGTGCAATGGTTGATTTTGCTGGGGTAAAGAAGGGTAATTCATAGAAGAAGAAGCAGTCACCAATTGTGTTATTTGCTCTTCCTTTTGCCGGATGGTTATTTTGAATTCTTTCTGTTCAATCGTTACTTCACCAATATTCGAATCGTTGACCATATTGATCAACTCCTGAATTTGCTTGAAATCCATTTGTTTCAATTTAATTTGATTTTGGTTAAAACAGGCGGCTAAGATAGGATATCTGAATGATAATGTCTTTTGATAGGAATATTACAATTTAAATCACCCCTTGTATCCTGTTGTTTTGATTTGCAAGGAGTTATTATTATATTTTTAAATGGAAAAGCCCTGTGTTTGCCAGGACTTTTCTTCTAATTATAAAAGATATATACTTAATTCCAGTATTCTCCAACTATCCCAACATGGATTATTCCTTCACCCGCTCAACATATTCACCGCTTTTGGTGTTAACGCGGATCAATTCACCTTCGTTTACAAATAAGGGAACCATTACAGTAGCCCCGGTTTCCACAGTTGCTGGCTTTAGCGTCCTTGTGGCAGTATCCCCTCTTAAACCTGGTTCACTGTAAGTGACCCTTACTACAACTTTTTCAGGAAGTTCCACACTCATCGGCGTTTCGGTTTCCGTATTGAATAATACAGAAACAGCGTCACCATCTCTCAGGAACTGGGGCGCATCAATCAGGTTCTCTGCAACGGCTACCTGCTCAAAGGTTTCATTATCCATAAAATTATAACCTGTATCATCCTTATACAGATACTGATACTCTTTCCTTTCAACACGCACGGGGTAAATGGTATCTCCACTATTCCAGGTCTTTTCAATACTGCGATTATTGTCCACACCTGTTAGTTTAGCCCACACTTTCGCGGCTGCACGGGCAGTTTTATTTTCACCAAATTCAACCACCTTATAAAGACTGCCTTCAAGTTTAATGATTAAACCCCTGCTGATATCTGCTGTAGATGCCATAAATAGATTATGATTTAAAACTTTAGAGGTCGCAAAAGTAAGGAAATTAGACTCTATAACGATAACACATCAATTGGCACCATTTTTTAACCCCAAAGTGTTAAAGACCTGTTTTTAAATGTCGACCTTGCGCTTTCCAGAGTGTAAAAACTCTAAACTGTTTACCTATTCTTTTTTTCTTGCCCTGGTATTATTCAACACAAAGGGCTTTACCCAGTACACTACCCTGGTTGATTCCATATCACCTTATTTCAAAAAAGTTGTGGCCGGAGCCGAATATAAAAGAAGTTCATTTCATCAATGGTTGTGGGGGAAGGATTACCGTAAGGAATGGACCACCATTATTACTGTTCCTATCCTAAACCTGGATTCTGCGTATGGAGGATTAACGCCAGTTAAAGAAGGTGGCGGTCGTCAAACCAAATCTTTAAGACTGGTAGATGCATATGGGAAAAATTGGGTTCTAAGAAGTGTGAATAAAACCTACCTGGGCGCCCTCCCACAGATTGTGCAGGGAACTTTTGTAGAAAAACTGGCTAATGATCAAATTGCAACCAATCACCCGTATGCAGCTTTAACAGTTCCATCTCTTGCAAATGCCGCTGGGATATATCATACTAATCCACATTATTACATTGTTCCACATCATGAAAGATTGGGTGAATACAATGACGTATTTGCTAACATGCTTTGCCTGCTTGAAGAACGACCAGATGAAACACAGGTTAGCCAGAAAAACTTTGGTGAGCCCGAAGACATAGTAAGTACAGAAAAAATGATGCAGAAAGTACTGGAAGAAAATGATCATATCATGGACCAGGAAGCTTATGTAAAAACAAGGCTGTTTGATATGCTTATTGGCGACTGGGGCAGGCATGAAGACAACTGGAGGTGGGCTAAATTTGATAGTGGAACCTATAAAGTTTATCGTCCCGTTCCAAAAGACCGTGATCAAACTTTTGCCAAATTTGAAGGCGTATTACTTAATCTTATCGTCAAACTTGGAAAATTCAAGGAATTACAAACTTTTGAAGGTGAAATAAAAAACATAAAATGGTACAATTATCCGGCTTATGAAATAGATAAGAGATTTACTAACGGCCTTTCCATGGTATCCTGGCTGGATGCCTCATCAGCATTACAAAAAGAATTGACAGATTCCGTAATTGATAATGCTTTGAGGCAAATGCCAAAGGAGATCTTTGACATTTCGGGAGAAGAAATATCCCGGAAGATCAAAACAAGGAGAGATCACCTTTCTAAGTATGCAAAAGAATACTATACTTTTCTATCCAGGAATATTGAGATACCAGGAACTAAAGAATCTGAATTATTCAAAGTCACCAGGCTCAATGATGACTCAACATCTGTAAATATTTACCGTATAAATAAGGATGGCGAACAAACCAAAGCACCCATCTATTCAAGAACATTTTTAAATAAAGAGACACACGAGATCCGATTGTATGGAGTTGGAGGAAACGATATTTTCCAGGTTATGGGAGTAGCCAAAAAGGGTATCAAGATCACCGTCAGAGGTGGGCCCGAAAATGATTCAATGCTGGATATTTCCTATGTGGAAGGATGGGGGCACAAAACAAAATTCTATGATAACCCGGGAAATAAAATTGTTACATCGGCAGAAACAAAAGTCCATCTTTCCCGGTTTCCCTCTGTTAATGCATACAGGTATGATATTTTTAAATACAACTCAAGGGGATTAAAACCTAGTTTTTTTTATAATAATTATTACAGATTTTACATTGGGGCAGATTATAGTTTTACAAAGAATAAAGCAAGAGATGGCAGCTTTAGCGCCAAACATAGCATTGGATTAAATTATTCCCTGGTGGAAAAATCACTTCACCCCTATTACAATGGCATTTTTACAGAGTTAATAGGAAGATGGAACTTTAACCTGAACGCAGGATATGATGAAGTTCGCAGGTTCAATTATTTTGGCATCGGCAATGAATCCGTTCCACGGTCCAATGAAATATCTTACCATTATTTTCGATTAAGAAATATTTACGCAAGCTTTGGAATTGACCAAACGTTTCTTATTCATCATAATGTACGCCTTGACTTTTTTTATAATGGTATAAAGGTTATAGATGATAAAAACCATTTTACATCGAAAGACCTGGGTTTTGTTAATTCATCCGAATTCAATTACAATCATTTTGCAGGAAGCCAATTAAGTTATGCTTATAGTAAGACTAATAATAAGGTCATTCCAACAAAAGGTGGAATCTTTACAATTAGGGGCTCTTATACAAAAAATCTTAGTCAGCAAGATCAATCTATATTAAAAGTAGGTACAGCGTTAAATATTTATCTTCCTTTATTTAAACCATTTTCAATAGCTATTAAAACCGGGGCTTCCACCCTTTCGGGAAACCCTAATACATATCAATACAATACGCTTGGTGGTTATTATACCCTCCGGGGCTTTTGGCGATATCGTTTTTATGGCAGGTCAGTTTTTTATGATCAAAACGAACTTCGGTGGCTACCTGAAGTAAAAGGCTATTGGTTTAGTGGGAAAATGGGCCTGGTAGCTTTTTTTGATGAGGGACGGGTCTGGCAACCAGGAGAAAGCTCCTCGAAATGGCATTACGGCTATGGTGGTGGTATTATACTTTCCCCTTTTGATAAGATCGCTATTGCTGTAACATATGGAATTTCTGAAGAAACAACCCGCACAAATATCAGGATTGGAAAGTTTCTTTGATATATGCTATATGTTTGCAACTTCAATTTTAATAACCCCTGGTATGAAAAACTGGATTTTTAATTTGTTACTCCTGTGTTTGACAATACCTGGTTTTGCACAACAGGACTCCATAACTCCACCTTATAAAAGATTTTCTTCATTACCGCCTTTACAGGTGTTGTTAGGTGACAGCACTACTATATATACTAAAAAGGATGTCCCTTCAAAAAAACCTGTTCTGGTTATGATTTTTAGCCCGGAGTGCAGTCATTGCCAGCATGAAACGGAAGAAATATTGGCCCATAAAGCACAGCTTAAAGATGTTGAAATCCTAATGGTGACATTTCATCCATTATGGCAAATGAATGAATTTGTTGAAAACTATAAATTAAAAGAGCAAGCAAATATTGTAGTTGGTAAGGACATATATTTATTATTACCTGGTTTTTATGCTTTTCATAATCTTCCGTTCCATGCCCTTTATGATAAAAAAGGAGAATTACTCAAAGTATTTGAAGGGTCTATGGATATAGAAAAAATCATAGAAGCATTTAAAGATCAAACCAATTAATCCTGTTATTTTCCCTGTGCTCCTGCTGTTTGGCAATTTACCTTCCAGCCACACCGGTTTATTTTCCTGTTTAATTTCCTTATTCCTACTTAATTTTAGCGCCAATCTTTTTACTTATGCCTTCAAACGCTAATAGACAATTTCTTGATTTTGAGAAACCTATAAAAGACCTGATTGATGAGATAGAGAAGTTGAAACATGCATCTGAGCATAAAAAGATCGACTACTCAGAAATGATCAGCAAACTGGATCAACAAATACTGGAACGTAGAAAAGAAGTAACTCAAAATCTTACAGCCTGGCAAAAAGTACAGTTAAGCAGGCATCCAGACAGGCCTTACACAATGAAGTATATACAAAATATGACCACAAACTTTGTGGAATTGTTTGGTGACAGAAATGTGAAAGATGACAAGGCTATGATAGGTGGATTTGCTATGTTGGAAGGTGAAACAGTTATGGTCATTGGACAACAAAAAGGCATCAATACCAAGACAAGGCAATTAAGAAATTTTGGAATGGCTAATCCTGAAGGTTACAGAAAGGCTTTGCGCTTAATGAGGTTGGCTGAAAAATTTAATAAACCAATTATTACCCTGATCGATACCCCTGGTGCTTATCCGGGCCTTGAAGCTGAAGAACGCGGCCAGGGTGAAGCCATTGCCAGGAATATTTACGAAATGATACGTTTAAAAGTTCCTGTGATCTGTGTTATCATTGGTGAGGGAGCCTCAGGCGGAGCTTTAGGTATTGGTGTTGGGGACCGGGTTTATATGATGGAGAATACCTGGTATACAGTTATCTCACCGGAAAGCTGCAGTTCTATTCTCTGGCGCAGCTGGGATAAAAAGGAATTAGCTGCCGAACAATTGAAGCTTACAGCTAATAATATGAAGGAATTTGGATTAGTAGACGGTATTATCCCGGAACCTGCAGGTGGCGCTCACTGGGATTACATGGAAGCTGCTCAAATCTTAAAAGAGTACCTGGTAAAAGTGTTACAGGAACTAAAACCTATTCCTCCGGAAGAACGGATCAATCAGCGTATAGAAAAATTTGGGAAGATGGGTTTCTGGCAAGAAGTTTCCGAAAACGCTCCTGCACAATTACAAGGAAAAACTAACTAATCATTCAATTAAATTACTTCGAAGAATATGTCAGTAAGGGATCTATTAAAAGGAACTGGTGTAGCACTGGTAACACCATTTAAAAAAGATGGCTCTGTTGATTTTGACAGTTTGCAAAAACTGATCGATTATGTAATAACAGAGGGGGTGAATTATGTGGTTACCCTAGGTACAACCGGTGAAACACCTACATTAACCAGGGAAGAAAAGATTGAGATCGTTCATTTTACCTATGCTAAAGTTTCTGAGCGTGTACCAGTAGTGGTGGGAATAGGAGGCAATGATACCAGGTCTGTAATAAACGATCTGGAAACCTATCCGCTTGAAAAAGCTATTGCAGTACTTTCTGCGAGCCCTTATTATAACAAGCCTTCCCAGGAAGGAATATTTCAACACTATAAAGAAATAGCAGCCGCCTCTCCAAAACCAATACTTCTTTACAATGTGCCAGGAAGAACGGGAAGTAATATTACTGCTGAAACTACAATCCGCCTGGCCAATGAAGTAGATAATATTCATGGCATCAAAGAAGCCAGCGGGAATATGAACCAATGTTTGCAAATATTGCGCGATAAACCCCAGGAGTTTTTGGTTGTAAGTGGAGATGATAACCTTGCCCTCGCCCAGATTGCCTGTGGTATGCGTGGCCTTATAAGTGTCGCTGCCAATTGCTTTGCAAAAGATATGTCAGCTCTGGTTGAAGCTGCACTTCAGGATGACTTTACAACAGCCAGGGTTTTAAATAATAAATTATTAAAGGGCTACGAACTGCTGTTTGCTGAAAATAATCCGGCAGGTGTGAAAGCAGTACTTTCAGAAATGGGAATTATTGAAAACTATTTACGCCTTCCACTTGTTCCCCTAAGCCCTGTCATTCACAATCAGATCCGTGATTATCTTCCAAAGCTGAAATGATTGAATGAAGAAAATAAGGATCACTGTAAGCCTGGTTTTGTTACTCTCGTGCTTTCAGTTATGGGGACAGCATAAAGTAACATTTATTATTAGCAATTTGCCCCCCTATCACCAAGGTTCAGAGGAAATATATCTTGCCGGGTCTTTTAATGGCTGGAATCCAGGCAATGAGAAATACAGATTTAAAACAAACTCCGGGCACCCCACCATTTCTATTGAATTGCAAAACGGGAGTTATGAATTTAAGATAACTAAAGGATCATGGGATAAAGTTGAATCTGGCAACCATGCATTTCCCTCTGAAAACAGGAAGATCCTGGTTGACAGGGATACAATATTGAATATAAGTATTGAACATTGGTCTGATCATTTTCCTAAAAAACCAAGAGAACATACTACTAGTAAGAATGTACATATAATTGATTCGGCGTCTTATATCCCTCAATTAAACCGCACGCGCAGGATCTGGATTTACCTGCCGGCTTCCTACTCTTCTTCAAGAAAAAAATACCCGGTTCTGTATATGCAGGATGGGCAGAATGTTTTTGATGAAGCATCCTCCGGATTTGGAGAATGGGGTGTGGATGAGGCGTTAGATACACTTAAAAACAAATCACAGGAAATGATTGTAGTGGGCGTTGACAATGACCCTGTCTACCGGATCAATGAATATTCACCTTACGACATGGAAAAATATGGGAAAGGAGAAGGTGATGCGTACCTGGATTTCCTTGTAAATACCTTACAGCCATATATCAATAAGCATTACAGAACGAGGAAGTGTGCATCTCATAACTACATTGCAGGAAGTTCAATGGGTGGTTTGATCTCCTTTTATGCGTTGATTAAGTACCCTAAGAAATTTGGTGGTGCGGGAGTTTTTTCTCCTGCCTTCTGGATAACTCCACAACTAAAGAATATTGACCCTAAGAAGGCAAAAAAGATAAAAGGAAAGATTTACTTTTTCGCCGGCCAGCAGGAAAGTGATTCAATGGTTCCTGATATGCTGTCTGTATTTGAGCAAATGCATAAATATTCAAAAGCGAAAATGAAAACAGTTATAAGAGCGCAGGGAAAGCATAACGAAGCCACCTGGCGGGCAGAATTTCCTTTATTTTATAAGTGGCTTACCAATTCCAAATAAATCAGGATATATTCCCTAGTGGGCCTCATAGGTGTTGCCTTCTATAGCCAATTCTGTATTAGCAAAGATTTCCCTTGCTTCTTGTTCAAATTGCTCTAAGGTGCTATACTTAGAACTAAAATGGCCAATAAGTAATTTCCTCACATTTGCTTTTCTGGCTATTTCTGCAGCTTGTTTGGTAGTGGCATGAAACCGTTCTAAGGCTTTATCCCGCATATTGTCCAGGTAAGTCGTTTCATGATAAACTAGGTCCGCACCATTTATGTACGGAATGATATTCTCATCATATTTAGTGTCGGCACAAAAAGCATATTTCTTTCCTCTCTCCGGTGCAGATGTCACTTCATCATTGTTGATCCTTTGCCCCCTTGGGGTAATATAATCCAGACCATTTTGAAGGCTGGTATAAAAGCTTACGGGAATATTTAATTTCCTAACCTTTTCAATTAATAATTTTCTTTTCCCTTCCTTTTCTTCAAATAAAAACCCATAACACTCAATCCGGTGTGTTGTAGGGAAACAACTGATCCTTATCTTTTCATCATTCACTAGTTCTTCTCCTTTGGTGAGTGTATGAAAATAAAGTTTATAAGGAAGAATTGTCTCTGCCACCCCCATTTGTAGTTCAATGATCTGTTGCAATGGGGCCGGTCCATAAACATGGAGATCCTGCTTATGTGAAAGCAATCCAAAAGTGTTGAGTAGACCAACTAATCCAAAATAATGATCGCCATGTAAATGAGATATGAAAATGTGAGAAATCTTTCCTCTGCGGATCTTATATTTTATCATTTGTATCTGGGTCCCCTCACCACAATCTACCAGGTAATTATTCCCATCATGAGAAACAACCTGGCTGGTAGGATGACGGTTGAATGCGGGCACAGCGGAATTATTCCCTAAAATCGTAACAGACAACATTATTTAAAGATAGGGGGTCAAAATAATCAGAATAATCAATACTTGTATAAAGTTTGTTCTATTTGACCTAAATAGCCGCTTCCAAACAGGAATAAATGTATCAGTAACGGGTATAAGTTGGCAACTTCCCACTGTTCCTTATAATTTAATGGTAAGGGATTATAATATTGGTAACTGTCATAAAATCTCTGGTTGAATCCACCAAATAATGTTGACATTCCAAGATCTACAGATGGATGAGCATAACTTATGGCGGGATCAATCAATACGGGCTCTGAATCTTTATTACACATGAAATTTCCGCTCCAAAGATCTCCATGAACTAAAGCCGGTAGCTGGCCTTCACCAAATACTTCAGGTAATTTAATTAATAAACGCTCAAAATGAAGAACGTGCTTTTGGGTAAGTAAATTAGCATTGAAACATTTAGAAATGATGGGTTGTAAGCGACTTCGATAAAAGAAATTATTCCAGTCTAAGGAGGGTTCATTTGATTGTGTCACGCTACCCATATAATTATTATCCAGGAACCCAAAATATTCATTGCTTATATGATGAAGAGCAGCCATTTGCTTACCAAATCTTTCCCAAAAATCCTTGTCTTTATTGCCGGTGGATATCCACTCCAATATTAGCACCTGGTATTCCAGGAATTCAAAGCAATGTATGATCTGCGGCACCTTAATTCCTCCCTGCTTATTAATTTGAAGTAAGCCCTGGCATTCCTTTTCAAATAATTGGGGAAATTTCGTAGCAGAATTTACCTTACAGAAGTAGGAACCTTTATCAAAATTTATCCTAAAGGCCTGGTTTATACTTCCTCCACTAATTGGCTGAAAATTAACCTTCTTTGTGTTATCCCATCCAGGCACTACCATTTGAGTGATATAGGAAGACAATTCTCTTGTAAGCATATGGATAAAGGACCTGGATTAGTTTAAGATCTATGACTTTATTGATCAAAGTCATCGCCATTCAATAGTTCTCTTTCAATTTCCTCCATTTGCACAATATCATATGCTTCACTTTCGGTAGGGGTAACATTCATGATTTCCAGAAGCTCCTTTTCATCCAGAAAGGACTCTACATTCTTTTGAAGGTTACAAATCACAAAAGAGGCACCTTCTTCATAAAACTTCTGCTGAAGCCTGACAAGAGATTCCGCAGCCTCTTCTTCCATATTGGCAATTCCTTGAAGGTTGACAACCACATTCTTTGTATTATCTTTAAGTAGTTCTAGTAATTGGCGGTTCAACTCTGCTGCCATTATAGCAGTAAAGTTTAAAGTTTCAACACGGATGACATGAAATTTCTCTTTGGTATCAGTTTTGACTTCCATACATATTAGCCGGAAAGACTTAACATTTCCGTCTTACCCTGCTCAAAAATATTTTTTATTATTGTATAAAGCACAACTATTAAAATGGATAATAATTTTTCCTCACAAGTAAAAGAGATCATTTCGTTCAGCAGGGAGGAAGCATTAAGGTTAGGTAATGATTTTATAGGTACGGAACATTTATTGCTTGGATTAATTCGGGAAGGTGATAATACAGCAGTTAGAATATTAAAAAGTTTTAACGTTGACCTATACGAATTACGCAAGGAAATAGAATTAGCTGTAAAGGATAAAACAGGTAAAAACATTGCTAACATAAATAGCTTACCTCTGACAAAACAAGCAGAAAAAGTGATCAGAGTAACAGTTCTGGAAGCTAAAGCATTAAAAAGTCCTACAGTGGAAACCGAACATTTAATGCTTTCCATCTTAAAGAACAAAGAAAATATAGCAACTCAAATCTTAAATCAATTTGACGTGGATTACGATCTATTCAGACAGGAACTTGGGGTTATGAAATCAAATGACCCCCGCGCAGAATACCAGGAAGAAAATGACGATGATTTTGACGAAGAAAAGAAATACTCTCAGTCAAAATCCCGCCAGGCTGGGGCCACTAAAAGTAAAACACCTGTATTGGACAATTTTGGTAGAGATATTACCAAACTGGCTGAAACAGGAACCCTGGATCCTATTGTTGGACGTGAAAAAGAGATAGAAAGAGTTTCCCAGATCCTTTCCAGGCGCAAAAAGAATAATCCCATATTGATAGGCGAACCCGGCGTGGGTAAAACTGCCATTGTGGAAGGCTTAGCCTTGAGAATTGTTCAGCGCAAGGTCTCCCGTGTACTTTTTGACAAAAGAGTCATTTCTCTTGACCTGGCTGCACTCGTAGCTGGTACAAAATACAGGGGTCAATTTGAAGAAAGAATGAAGGCTATCATGAATGAATTGGAAAAGAACCGTGACGTAATTCTTTTCATTGATGAGATTCATACAATTGTGGGTGCCGGTGGAGCTTCAGGTTCCCTTGATGCCTCAAATATATTCAAACCTGCTCTTGCACGTGGTGAACTCCAATGCATTGGTGCTTCTACACTGGATGAGTATAGAATGTATATCGAAAAAGATGGGGCTCTTGACCGTCGTTTTCAGAAGGTA
This sequence comes from Flavisolibacter ginsengisoli DSM 18119, assembly GCF_900129295.1. Taxonomy (GTDB): domain Bacteria; phylum Bacteroidota; class Bacteroidia; order Chitinophagales; family Chitinophagaceae; genus Flavisolibacter; species Flavisolibacter ginsengisoli. The sequence goes on along the minus strand of NZ_FQUU01000021.1, from coordinate 41,683 downwards.
ATGATCGATCCGCCTAGTGTGGATGATACCATCCTGATCCTTAATAACATTAAATCTAAATACGAAGATTACCACAATGTTAATTATGACCAGGAAGCTATTGATGCCTGCGTTAAACTAAGTGACAGGTATATTACAGATCGTTTATTACCAGATAAAGCTATTGACGTAATGGACGAGGTAGGTGCACGTGTTCACTTAAAGAACATTAACGTGCCACAAAATATCCTTGACCTGGAAAAGAAAATAGAAGATATTAAAGTCGAAAAGAACCGGGTAGTCAAAAGCCAGAAATTTGAAGAGGCAGCTGCTTTAAGAGATACAGAAAAGCGTCTTGGAGAAGAATTGGATAAGGCCAAAGCTCAATGGGAGGAAGAAAGCAAGCATAAGCGCTACCCTATTGGTGAAGAAGAGATCGCAGAAGTGATCAGTATGATGACGGGTATACCAGTTAAACGTATGGTGGAAGCTGAAACGCAAAAGCTGCGCAAGATGGCTGATGAAATGAAGGCCATGGTTGTTGGCCAGGATGAAGCCATCAGCAAAGTGGTAAAGGCCATTCAACGTAACCGTGTAGGATTGAAAGACCCTAAGAAGCCAATTGGTACCTTTATATTCCTGGGACCTACAGGTGTAGGTAAAACAGAATTGGCCAGAGCTTTAGCACGCCATATGTTTGATTCAGAAGATGCCCTGATAAGAATTGATATGAGTGAGTACATGGAGAAATTCACCGTTTCAAGGTTAATTGGTGCACCTCCGGGATATGTTGGATATGAAGAAGGTGGTCAGCTAACAGAACGTGTTCGCCGTAAACCTTATAGTGTCATACTATTGGATGAGATTGAAAAAGCCCATCCTGACATCTACAATATATTGTTACAGGTTCTGGATGACGGTCAGTTAACTGATGGACTTGGAAGAAAAGTTGACTTTAAGAACACATTAATTATCATGACCTCTAATATTGGTGTTCGCCAGTTAAAGGATTTTGGTGAAGGTGTTGGATTTGCTACTGCATCAAGGGTTCAAAACCAGGATGAAGCCAATAAGGCAGTAATTGAGAAAGCTCTGAAAAGAACATTCTCTCCTGAATTCCTGAACAGGATAGATGATGTGATCATTTTCAATTCTTTGACTAAGGACCACATCTTTGAGATCATTGATATCCTGATGAAAGGGGTAATGAAACGATTGACTAATCTTGGATTTAGCCTGGAGTTAACTGAAGCAGCAAAGGGTTTTATAGCAGATAAAGGTTATGACCAACAGTTTGGAGCGAGACCTTTACACAGGGCCATACAGAAATACCTGGAAGATCCTCTGGCAGAAGAGATATTGAATATGAATATCAAACCTGGCGATGTGCTTGAAGCCGACCTTGATAAAGAAAATGGCAAACTTACCTTTTCTTTGAAAAAAGGAATTACAGAAGAATCCAAAGCATAATAGATTCAATTTAACGATAGTAAATCCCGCCATTGGCGGGATTTCTTTTTATGACTCTTGTGTATTTTATATTTATCACCATTAGGTTATAAATTATAGGAAGAAAATATCCTAGGATAAGAGCTTTTTTTGTTGTCTGATTTATTGCATGCATTTTTGCATTGGTTGATATGAAAAAGATTATAATTACTATAGATGGTTGGTCTTCGTGTGGAAAAAGCACCTTAGCAAAGCAATTAGCTAAAGCTTTAAATTATCTCTATGTTGACAGCGGTGCCATGTACAGAGCCATTACCTTATACTTTTTACGCAATCATATTGACTGGACAGATAAAAAAGAAGTGCATAATGCCTTGAAGGATATATCCCTAGAGTTTATTTATAATCCTAAAAGTGAAAGATCCGAGATATACCTGAATGAAGAGAATGTTGAGTATGTCATCAGGGACATGGTGGTAGCTGAAAAAGTTAGTGATGTAGCTGCCATTAAAGAAGTAAGAGAATATGCTGTTAAACAACAACAAAAAATGGGAAAGAACCGGGGTATAGTAATGGATGGACGGGATATTGGAACCGTAGTATTTCCTGATGCAGAGCTCAAGATCTTTATGACAGCAGATAATGCAGTAAGGGTAGAAAGACGATTCCAGGAGCTGTATGAGAAAAATCCCAACATTACTATTGAAGAGGTGAAAAATAACCTTGAACTGAGAGATTATATAGATTCTCACCGGGAAGTAAGTCCTTTACACCAGGCAGAGGATGCTATTGTTCTAGATAATACTAATCTTACTGAGAAAGAACAATTTCATAAGGCTTTAAAATTGGCTCATAAGCATATTGAACAGTATGCTTCATAATTGGAACTCTTTTTGATTTTCTATTATCGCCATCTTCTCTACTGAAAGAAGCTATAAAGAATAACATAGTGATTTTTGGAAACAGTGCGTATAAAACAGTAGATTATGAAAAAGATTTTATTTCTTTTAGCGATCACATTTGGCTCCCAATTCCTTTATGCACAATTAATACTAACAAAGGCTTTTACTCCTCAGAATGGTAACGCATATTTTGAATTAACCAATAACAATACTATACCGTTGTCGTTAGGGTGTTATAGTATAGTAAGCTATTTTAATAACCCATTGGAAAAGGGTTTCTCAGTAATTAATCTACCTGATGAATCAATTGCACCCAATGCTGTTTTGACTATTTCAGGGCAACCTACTTCAAATGGAAAAGGAATAAATCTATATAATTATAGTTACCAGGGGTTACAATCCAGTGGCAGGGTCAGTAACTATTTCCTAAATGTAAATGAAGATGCCTATGTAAATAATTATAACTCCGCTTATACCAACCTACAAACTGTGAATAACCAGGAGAATAATTCAATAGATCACCTGGTTTTATTAATGTATAGTAATACTTTGGTGGATGCATCCTTTTCGCTCGATGGAAATAAGAATATTCCTTCGCATTTACGGAACATCCCAACATTAAATTTTACCAATTCCTGTGGCAACCAGGTCAACGTTCGTTTCAATACACTTCAATCAACCTATCCAAATATTTTTAACAGGTCGCCGTATGAAAGAAATGAATATGGATATTTCAGAGAATTTCAAATACACAAGAATACAGCTACTGTGCAGATAGCCTGGCAAACATCAAAAGAACAAAACCTTCGTGGTTTTGAAATAGAAAGAAGAATAGAAAATAAACCATGGACTACAATCGCATTTGTTGCTTCGATGGCGCCATCAGGAAATAATGACCAGGTGCTCAATTATTTATATGGTGACAAAAGTTTCTTAGGTGATAATGCAGAATATAGGTTAAAACAAATTGACATCAATGGGCGATCATTTTATAGTGCGCCACGTAGAATTGATTTATTTGAAAATAAAGAAGTGGTCCTTTATCCAAATCCTTCTGTGGATGGAAGGGTAACGGTTTCCCTGGGAAAGCTCAATTCACTTAGAGACATACAAGTGATAGATCTTAATGGTCAATTAGTACAACAATGGTTGTCTGTAAATAATAACACGCAACAGATCAATGACCTGAAACGAGGCAATTATATTGTAAGAGTAATTGATCATCAAACGGGGACATTAACAAGTGAAAAACTCATTGTACAATAGGGACAAATAAAAAAATTTCTAATAAGATTTGACTTTTTCAATATTGTTTCTATTTTTACACTCACAAGCACAATCCCTTCCATCCCTCGAAAAGCCGTACCCAAGTCCTCAACAATTTAATGCAAAGCCTTTAATCTGAGAATCCTCGGGAAAATACCACTATATCCAAAGCTTAACTAACCATTGCAGGCAACTGCTTATGATCCTCCCATCCTATTCATAATCGCCAACTCCATTTCCTGGAACTGCCAATCGCAATCGCATTGAGCACCGCTATTAAGCTATTTTTAATCTTAAACCCTAATGATTATGAAAAGGTATTTACTCTCCTTTTTATTAATTGCCTGCGCATTCCTGAACAAATCAAATGCACAGTGTACAATTATCAACATTACTACATCTAATTTTCAAAAAGTTACGAAGCCAAATGGAAGTTGCCAGGCCGTATTTGATATGGTTATTGTGGCACAACTGAATAATGGAAACAAGGGCATTTGGGTCCATTTTTGGGATGTAAATAGTTACCCTGCTACACCCTGGAATTATTCCAATGGATCTGCACCTTCAGCAACTTTTTTATCAAATACAATAGGCACGCTTGGTGTGAATAATTCCACTTCGCCTCCCCAGATTATTACCAGCTACCCTTTTGACCCTACTCCACCTGTTAAAATGGCTACAGCAAATGTACCATCTGTTACCAGTTCAGGTAGTGGTGCCAATACAACATTTACTTATTCATTTACTAAAGTAACTTTAGATCTTCCCACTTGCACAGTTCCTCAAATAAAAGCAGATGTTTGGTCTACGCAAGCCAGTTCTCTTGGATCTAATACTAAAACATCCTGTTCGTTCCCTGGAAGAAGTTTAAATATAGGTGACCCCAGGTTATCTATTAATGGTCCTCTTAAAAGATGTCCTAATTCTTCCCAAACAAGCGCCTTATCTTTTGATATTTTAACAGATACAGCCAATGCTATTAGCGTAACATATGAAATCCGCAAGGATGATAACACTTTTACTTCGTCAGGGCAACCAGTTTATGACCCAACTTTAGATATTCCAGTTACAATAGGTGGGCCACAAAGTATTTCAATTTCATCCAGCACTCCTTTCAATGCACTTAACGCAACTAATTTTACTGGCTATAATAATCCAGCAGAGGCTTCAACTCATTATTGGATCGTAGCAACATATACACCTGCTAATGGTACACCATACAGCATTGCAAGTATTAATAAAAATGTTTGTTCGAGCATCCTCCCTGTCAGCTTCAAATCATTCACAGCATCCAGGGCTAATGCTGCCAATACTTTGAAATGGACAACGTCAACTGAGATCAACAATAAAGGATTCTATATTCAGCGGTTCTATAATGGTCAATGGACAAACGTAATGTTCGTTGCCTCAAAAGCTGAAAATGGCAACAGCAGCAGTGATCTGAATTATTCAGTGAATGATGTGTTCAATTTCAAAGGTGTGGTACAATACAGGATCCAGCAGGTTGACATAGATGGCAGATCCAAATACAGTGATGTAAGGTCATTGAGCAATCTTAACCAGGCAGGAAATGCATTGGTATACCCCAATCCTGCCGCCTCCAATGGCAATGTATCTATCATCCTCGCTGATGCTACTTCATCTTACGATATACACATCATTGATAATGCCGGCCGGATTGTAAAACAATTCACTGCAGTGAGAGGCAACCAGCAGGTTTCCGGTTTACCCCGCGGTCAATACATGGCAAGAGTAATGGATAAAGTTAGCGGAGAAAGCACAGTTGATAAATTCATTGTTCAATAAATAAAACTGGTTATTACCATCAAAGTGTTTTAACCTTTGATGGTAATACTTCCACTCATTCCATTTCTTACAATAGCCTAATTTTTACACCATCCTACCCTATTATTGTTTATTATAACTGCCCGTGCCTTTTGTCCGGAGAATAAATAGAATTAATTATAAAGAAGCGATAGTTTAAGGTCGGTTAGCTCAAAAAAAAGGGATGATCTAAAGATCATCCCTTACTTTTTATAAATGCGTCTGGTTATTTACCTTTTATATTGAGCAATTCCACTTCAAAGATTAAAACTGATCCACCGGGAATATGGCCCATATCATTCATACCATAAGCTAGTTTATAGGGTATGTACAGTTTATATTTTGATCCTACCGGCATTAATTGTAATGCCTCCGTCCATCCCCTGATCACACCATTTAACGGGAATGAAATAGATGATCCTCTTTTATAAGAGTTATCGAATTCTGTTCCATCGATCAGTGTACCGGCATAATTCACTTCGACTGTATCAGTAGCTACTGGTTTTTTCCCATTACCCTCCTTTATTACTTCATATTGCAAACCCGAGGCTGTTGTTTTCACACCTGGCTTGCTTTTATTCTGTGCAAGGAATTTTTCACCAGCTTCAATTGTCTTGAAAACATTGGGATTTAGAAACCGCATCACAGCTAATTGTGCTTCTTCTTCTGTTAGCAAAGAATTCTTCTTTCCAAATACATCATTGATTGCTTTTGACACCAGCGTTGTATTAAGGTTCTTGATACCTTGTTGAGAATAAAAATTCGCAACACTCATTCCTATTGCGTAGCTGACAGAATCATTCAGGCTCTTTAAAACCGCAGTTGATTTAGTCGTTTTTACTGGAGTAGTCTTTTTAGGGGTTGTCTTTTGCGCATGTACAGCCAGGGTGCCCAGGGCAAAAGCAGCAACGAAATATTTTTTCATGTTTCTGTTGTTAAGCGACAAAAATAAAGGAATGGAAGTCAATGGATGTAAATGATAAATTAATTTAGCAAATGCTCCAGGCCTCCATACAATTATACAGGAATGCTTACAGTGGATTATCAAAGCCAATGTGGTGGCTTGCCCTGGTCATCTTCATTAACAGGAGTGGCACTATGGTCATTCCTTTTTTAACGGTTTATTTAACCCATAATGGCTTTACCCTGGCCCAGGCAGGTTATGTTATGGCAGCCTTTGGATCAGGAGCTATACTGGGTGGCTACCTGGGTGGTATTCTGACCGACAGGTTTGGCCATTTTTATGTACAGGTAACAAGCCTGTTTTTGAATGGTGTTCTTTTCATCGGGTTGGGTCAAATGAAGACATTGGTCCAGTTTGCCATTTTCATTTTTATCATGGCTAGTATAGGAGAGGCTTTCAGACCTGCTAATTCTGCCGCCATTGCAGCCTACAGCAATGAATCTAACCGCACCAGGTGTTACTCCCTCAACAGGCTTGCCATCAACCTTGGTTGGGCTGTTGGACCTGCAATTGGAGGCATACTGGCTTCTATCAACTATTCTCTTCTATTCTGGGCCGATGGTATAACCTGTATACTCGCTTCAATTCTTTTATACTTCGTATTTCTTCCTATAAGAAATAGTCATTCACATAAAGATCATTCTCATGATAACACTCCTGTTAATAGCGCTTATAAGGATAAGATATTCCTTAAAGGAATGTTCTGCATTTTTCTTGTAGGGATCTGCTTTTTCCAGCTTTTCAGTATTCTCCCTGTGTATTATAAAGAGCAATTACATTTAAATGAAGCACAGATAGGATGGATCCTGGCCATGAATGGCTTAATTATAGCACTTGTAGAAATGGTGTTGGTTTATAAATTGGAAAACAGGCGCAATGCAGTTTTATACATGACCTTGGGTGCCATACTGATTGGTGTGTCTTTCGTCCTTCTTAATATTTCCTATGCTATTTCCATAACATTGACTGGTATGATCATAGTCACATTTGGAGAGATGTTGCTCTTTCCTTTTATGAATAACTTTTGGGTCAATCGCAGCAGTGCCCGTACCAGGGGCCAATATGCAGCCTTATATACCATGACATTTTCGTTTGCCATGGTTCTTGCACCTACTATCGCCTCACAAATTGCTTCAAAGGCAGGATTCAGCATATTATGGATTTTCAATCTTATGCTTTGTTTATTTGCTGCAATTGGATTTTATTCATTGAAAAAAAATATGTAATTCATGAGCGAGTTTAACAGGGAGATTCAGATACGCTGGTCAGACCTTGACCCAAATTTTCATTTACGCCATTCAGTATATTATGATTGGGGAGCTTTCTGCAGGGTGGAATTTTTGAATGAATATGGGCTTACAGCCGAAGTGATGCAACAACTGCAATTTGGTCCTATTCTATTCAGAGAAGAATGCATTTTCAGAAAAGAGATCAAGCTGGGTGATGTTGTTACTATGAATCTTAAGTTGATTCGATCACGTAAAGACTATTCCAGGTGGAGCATTCAGCACCAGGTTTTAAAAAACGGTGAGACTCTTTGCGCCGTACTCACTGTAGATGGAGCATGGATGAATGTTTCAGAACGTAAGTTAATGTCTCCACCCGTACAGGTCACTGAAGTATTCAGTAAAATGCCCGTAGCCGAAACATTTGAATGGATATAAAAAAAGCTACCTGGCGCCAGGTAGCTTTTGATTTTTCAAGGGATAATTATTTAGGATAAACTGTGGTCACTGCTGTGATGTCATAGGGTGTAAATCCTACCCATGACAATACAAAAGAATTCATTACTGAATTGGCATCCACTTCAGGTGTACCCGGTATGAGGTTACCATAAGTCTGGTCAGTATGTGTCAATCCAATTGTATGACCCAACTCGTGTGTCATAGCAAAGATCTTTTGAGCTGTACTTAATGAATTATAATATGTATTGATAGTTACCTGCTTACCTGCCGTGCCGGTATACTCAGGATAATAGGCCTGCGCAATCATGCTGGTGTTGGCATCATAGGTTGTTGTTACCAGCACATTATAGGTAGGGGTTGTGGTAGTAGTCGTAGTGGTACCTCCCTTCTTGCCTTTACCATTTCCACCAGTTGCGGTTGTGGTAGTTCCTGAGGTCTCACGCTTCATAAATACAAGGCTGTTGGTACTGTTCCAGTTAGCGATGGCCTGGTCCAGTGCTGATATCCAGGCTGAAGGAACAGTTCCATCCACATAGAATGCAATATTTGAAGCATTGGTGCGGGAAACCGTATAGGTGTACACACGTTGATCAGAACCGGCCGAAGATGGTTTAACATCTGTGGTCTCAGGAAAACGTTTCAATGCATCTTCCAATGATATCATTGCATCACTTGCTACAATGAAGCTTTTGTTTGCGGCGTTGTATTGCACAGCGCTCAATGGAGCACCTGTGGAAGCAGCTACAGAAGATCTTAGTGTTTCAATACGTTCCGCACTTACAGTAGGTTCATCTTTTTGAACGTCTGCCTTCTTGCAGGATTGTGTCAGTAGAATAACTGCAAATAGTGAAATACCTAAAGTCGCCTTCAGGCGTGAAAAAATGGTGTTTGACATAGAATGATTGTTTAAGGCGCGAAAATATTTTCCGTGTGGGAAAAACATTGTTAATACCCGGTAAAACAGGCCATATACCCGTTGATAACTTTAGGTAATCTGCATTTATTGATCTGCGTCAAATCCACATGAGTAATGAAATCAGGAATGGTCAGTTAGTAATCGTACATTATCAGGGTTGTTGGAATAGAAGGAATTAAGAAGGTTACGTATAAAACTATTTTCTTTATAGGGCTGGATATATTCTTCTATTACCTTCCGGTTTATATCTGTGATATTCTTAGGCAAATAACCCATTCCAAAAAAGCTTCCCTGCACCACCATAATGCAGGATAATTCCTGGTCAGATAATCCCTTATCAAGCACCACATACGATGGTCGTTGCGTCAAGGACGCTATGGCTTTTAATACTCTTTGATTGTATGCATCAAAAGGTTCAGTTTTCTCGCAAGCACCAAAACAATGATCTTCCACAATTCCCACACATTGGTCATTAGAAGTTTGCATAAAGCACAATTTCGGGCAGAGTGAAAACTCTTTCATCAGTTTTCTTAACACACCATGACCATCCACCTTGAAATGGAAAGTACACACGGGGTTTGCATTCTTACGCCGTTTTTCAATGGCAAGGCGCATATATCCATTCTGATCTTCATAAACAAATATGCCATACACTTCTTCCTGTCTTTTTTGAGAAGTATTGAAAACAGGCCACAATCTTTTTATTTCTGTAGATTCCAGGATGGCTGCCATCAATTCTGTAGCTGTAGATTGAAAACTTATCGAATAGGTGTTTCGCAAAAAGTTCTGCTTTTGCCTGCTATCAGAATTATTGCTAAAATGGCTGTTGACCCTTGTGCGAATGTTTTTGGCTTTACCTACATAAATTACTTTTCCCTTCTGATCATGGAAATAATAAACGCCGGGCGTCTTTGGCAGGATATCAAAATCAGACTTAGGCACATTGGGTGGTAATACCTGCTCTTTGGAATCGCGCCCCAGGCTTGTCTTTATATGGTCCTTAATGTCATTAGCCAGCAATTTTTGAAACAATACCACAGTTGCTGAAGCATCACCCCCGGCCCTATGTCGGTTCACCAATTCAATCCCAAGTGAATGACAAAGATTTCCCAGGCTGTATGATGGAAACCCGGGAAATATCTGCCGGGCAAGTCTTACAGTACATAATTTCTTAGCTGTGAAAGTATAGCCATAGAAATCAAGATGGCTTTTAATGAAAGAATAATCAAAATTGACATTATGCGCCACAAAAATATTTCCCTGCAAGCAAGTAAATACTCTTTCCGCTACCTCTTCAAACCTTGGAGCATCCTGCACCATTTCATTGGTAATGCCTGTAAAAGCCTGGATATATTTAGGAATGACCTGGTCCGGGTTGATAAGCGTTTCAAATTCCTCCGTAATAACAGCGCCATCAAAGATCTTTATAGAGATCTCAATAATGCCGTTTGCCGCCGCATAACCACCTGTTGTTTCAATATCTACTATCGCATACATCGCCTTAGAGTATTTTTGGGAATTGGAGGGCATCGAAGTTCTAAAATATTTAGCAATGCAACAACCTTTTGGCAAATATTTAATGTTTAAAAACCGGCTGGAAAAAGTTTATCGGCACCTAAGCAAACAGGCAAAGCGGCAGGGTATCGGCTGCTACAGGGTGTATGATCACGACCTGCCTGAATTTCCATTACTGATCGAGATCTACGAAGACCATGTATATGTTTCTGAATATAAAAGAAGGCACGAGCTATCAGAAGAAGAACATGAGCACTGGTGGGAACAATGCAAAGACATTATATCCGCAATAGTACAGGTTTCGGCAGATGATATATTTCTGAAACTCAGGCAAAGAAAAGAAAGCCGTTTAGGCCAATACCAGAAAGTAGATACCCGGAAGACAGAATTCGTAGTCAAAGAGGGAGGACTGAATTTTATAGTCAACCTGAGTGACTACCTGGATACAGGGCTTTTCCTTGACCATCGAATCACCAGGGGTATGGTGCAGGAATTATCTGCAGGGAAAAAGGTATTGAACCTGTTTTGTTATACAGGTTCCTTTTCAGTTTACGCAGCAGCAGGTAATGCATCCTCTGTGGTTTCTGTTGATCTTTCCAAAACCTACCTGGAATGGACCAAAAGAAACATGGAATTGAATTTCCCTGGCTATGAAAAGCACGGGATTGTTCATGCAGATGTGAAACAATATTTAAAAATACTCCCTGCAAAAAGCTTTGACCTTGTAGTGATGGACCCTCCCACTTTCAGTAACAGTAAACGAATGGAAGACTTCCTTGATATTCAAAGAGACCATGTGGAACTGATCAATAATTGCATGCGTATTTTAAACCAGGGAGGCATTTTGTTTTTCAGTACCAATTTTACAAGGTTTCAACTGGAAGAAAAAAGTATTAATGCATCTTCTATCAGGGACATTACCAAAGCGACTACGCCATTTGACTTCACCGGCAAATTAAAAAGGCAGTGCTTCAGGATATCCAAATAAAAAACCGTCCGGGGTACGGACGGTTTATTTTTCCCATGTGCGTATTGTAAAACGGTAAATTACTGAATTTTTAATACAAATAATCCATTGCGATCAAATCATTCGCGTTAAAAGTGCGGTTACCGCCATTTGAACAGGCTAACATAAATGATTCTGCATTAGCAGTAGATGGAGTTCCAGGAATCAAAATTGCACCTACACCTGCACTACCCTCATTTGATCTTCTGCCTCCACAGCTATAGGCACGATTCATATAATCAGTATGACGGAACCCAATGCAATGGCCCATTTCATGCTGTATAACTGAAGCTACATAGTGTTGGTCTGGATTGCTGCCATAAGCATATTGATTCTGATTCATCTTAATTTGGTTAAAGGGATCTCCTGCAGCAGTAGGGAATCCTGAACTTCCTAAAGTTATATAACCTCCTGAGGGACCTTCATTAAATCCATAAATGTCTATATCTCCAGTACCAGATGATATATACTGGAATGTTAATCGCTTATTGGGCAAAGCATTGTAACGGCCTATAGCTTCCTGAGTAGCCAGGACATAAACTGTAGGTAAATTCGTAACTGAAACTGTTACTGTACGTGGTAATCTCGTGACAAGATTTGTAGTCCGGTACTGTTCTTCCTGTGCGATCAATAAAGTTGGAGAAGTGGATTTACTGTTCAGGTTTTCATCCGTTAAAATAATATCACCTTCCACCAGGTAACCATTATCCACTTTCTTTACGGCATCCGTACTAAAACCCTGGCTTTGGATCTTGGCCAGTACAGATTGAGGCACGGCATCAGTTTCTGCAGATGTTTTGGCGTCTTTCTTACACGCAACAAATGTCATGGCAGTAATACAAACTACTGCAAAGGGCATCACGATTTTTTTCATGTGTGTGTTTTTGATTGGTTTAATTGTGAAGAAAAAATTAGAATTAATATAAATAGTTCAGGGCTGTTTTATCATTGGCATTAAAAGTTCTATCCTTTCCATTGGAGCAGGCAAGCATCCATGAATTGGCATCAGGACCTGTTGGGGTTCCTGGAATATGCACAGCTCCTACATTACTGGCACCTTCATTGGAAGTAGCACCACCGCAGCTATAGCTTCTGTCCATATAATCAGTGTGACGGAAACCTATACAATGACCTATTTCGTGTTGTATAACCGAACCTACATAGGTAGGATCTGGATTAGTTCCATATGCATACTGATTGGTATTCATTTTAACCTGTCCGTATGGATTTCCTCTTTTTGTTGGAAAGCCGGAAGAGCCCAAAGTGATGTAACCACCTGATGGTCCCTGGTTAAAGCCTACAATTGTTATATCGGCAGTACCGGAACTGATATATTGAAACTTGATCTGGAGATTTAAGTTGTTATACCTGGTCACCGTTTGAATGGTACCATCAATATATGGTTGTGTCAGTCCGGTAGTTGTAACAGTAATTGTCCTGGGAAGTTTTGTAACTAAATTGGTAGTTCTATACTGTTCTGATTCACCCACCCTTAAAATTCCCATTGGTGGTACATTATCCAAATTTTCATTGGTTAAAACAATATCACCTTCTACGAGGTAACCTTCTGCTACTTTTCTAACATCAGATGTACCAAAACCCAGCGCCTTGATCTTTGATAATGCATCCTGGGAAACTTCTTCGTTTTGAGAGGTTTGTTTGGCTTCCTTCTTACAGGCTACTATAGAGCAGGCAATAACAATGACCGCTACAAGAGGAATGAGCATCTTTTTCATATGTTCAAGGTTTAGTGTGTGTAAAAGCAATCGATGGCTTAAATTACAAATTGTTAAAAACTGTTAAAATAAATTAAGGCAACCTTGTTGCAGTTTAGTTTAAAATAGAAATCATACTAAGTATAAACACTAACCGATTATAAATCAATTTAATACCCCCAAGGCAGTAATATTGTGATGCACATATGAAAAAGCCTGTATTAATTATTGTTTCCCTCATTATTTCTCTCTGGTCTGATGCCCAGGTAAGGGAAAGTTTAATCTCTAAACTTTCACCTTCACTCACGCAAGCCCTATCTGCAAATCAGGGTGATAGTATAGATATAATTTGTACAATTAAAAGTAGTGAGGTGTTGAAAAGAACCAATACCAATGGACGTATTCTTGGCTTACATCCTTCTTCCGGAACAATCATTCTTCGTCTCCCAACGGATCGATTAAAAACCTTTCTTGAAGTTAACAAGGTTGAATTTGCAGATTTGCTGAGAAAGCCAAAAGAAGAACTGACCACAGGTGCTTTTGATCTTTCGCTGAATAAAATACTGCTGGCTCATGATCAATATCCTGCCATCAATGGAAATAACATTAATATTTCTATAAAAGAACAGCAATTGGATTCGCTTGATATAGATTGGAAAGGCCGTTATTTTAATAGCGGTGTAGGTGCGCCCACCCAGACATCGCACGCTTCAATCATGGCTACCATCGTGGCGGGTGGCGCCAATTCTTCTTTATATGCCATTGGAGCTGCACCTGCAGCTAACCTTACTTCTTCCAGTTTTGCCAGCTTATTACCTGATAATGATGAAGTATATAAACTGTATAATATTTCAATACAAAATCATTCATATGGCACTGGCATTGAAAACTATTATGGTGCAGATACCAGGGCTTATGACATTAGCGTAAATAAAAACCCTGCTTTATTGCATGTATTTTCTGCCGGCAACTCAGGCAATGCTGCATCCACCACTGGTGCCTTTTGGGGCATAGAAGGCTTTGCCAATCTTACCGGGAGTTTTAAAATGGCAAAAAACATCATCACGGTGGGATCAACGGATTCTTTCAACAATGTAATGCCATTAAGTTCAAAAGGCCCTGCCTATGATGGCAGGATAAAGCCCGAACTCGTTGCCTATGGTGAAGATGGAAGTTCAGGCGCAGCTGCTTTAACATCTGGTACCGCAGCATTGATACAACAGGCCTATAAATTAGCACATCACGATTCCCTTCCTGCAGCAGCCCTGGTAAAAGCCGTTCTTTTAAATAGTGCTGATGATATCGGCGCTAAAGGTCCCGATTTCAGTTCCGGCTATGGCAGCCTGAATGCATACAATGCCCTGCGCACCATAACTCAAAATGCATATGTGCAAGGGAAAGTAGCGCAGGGAGAAAAGCGCTCTTTTCAAATCAATATTCCGGCAAATACAAAGCAGGTAAAACTCACACTTGCATGGAGCGATACTGCAGCAGAAGCCAATGCGATTAAAGCGCTTGTAAATGACCTTGACCTGAAACTTACCTACCAGGATAACTCAATTCAATGGGAACCATGGGTGCTGAATAGTGCTGCAGATAAAAACGCATTGTTGCTGCCCGCTACCAGGAAAAGAGATACACTCAACGTGGTGGAACAAATTACCATTGATGATCCACAACCAGGACTTTATAACCTAGAAGTAACCGGGACTTCACTCAAGACTGCAAGCCAGGATTTTGCTATTGCCTGGCAGGCAGATTCAGTTAACTCTTTTATATGGACCTACCCCACCAGGTCTGTAGCTATAAATGCTGGCAATGTAGCTACCATCAGGTGGCAAAGCAACAGCACAGAAACAGGAGCCATTGAATACACAACTGACGGCATTTCATGGCAACCTATTGCCACTGTTCCAGCCAGCCAGCAATATTACAAATGGACTGCTCCTGATACTATGTCAGAGGCACAATTAATGTTCGTGATGCCTTCCACCAACCACAGTTTCATCACTGATAGTTTTGTCATCTCCAGGCCACTGACATTAAAGGTTGGTTTTAATTGCCCTGATTCCTTTTTATTATCCTGGAATAAACTTCCGGTTTCGCAATATGAAGTATATACATTAGGAAACAAATATTTGGAACCGATACAATTCACCACCGATACATCGTTAATATTTCATAAATCGGCTCACCCTTCACTTTTTTATGCCGTGGCTCCTGTTGTGGGAAATAAAAGAGGCTTGCGCAGCTATACGCTTAATTATACCACACAAGGTGTGGATTGCTACCTGCGCACCTTTTACACTTACCTGGTTGACAACAGCCATGCATACCTGTCAGTCGAAGTGGGTTCATTGTATAATGTCACTGCCATTTTATTTCAGCAAAAAACCCCCACAGGCTTCCAGACTATCCATACAATTACTGCTCCCACTTCATTAACAATGAATTTTACAGACAGCCTGCTGATCCAGGGAGCTAATTTCTACCAGGTGGTCATTCAACTGGCGAATGGGCAATCCATCACAAGTCCGGTAGATAATGTGTATTACCTGCCCGGGAATCCTGTGTTGATCTACCCTAATCCTGCAAGGGCCATGCAGCCCATAAAGATGGTAACAGGTGAACCCGGCAAGTACACCGTAATGGTATATGACATGAATGGACGAATGATCAAAGAAGTGTGGGTGGAAAATATGATCGAACCCCTTCCTGCTTTGCAATTAAAAGCAGGTATGTATATCATCAGGATCATTTCAGAAGACAATAAGGTCTATCATCAAAAGCTTATCGTTTATTAAAAAAATAACGTGAGAAATCAGTTACAAAATTGTATGTCAGCCAGGGCAAAAAAAGACCGTCACCAAATTTCTTTGGTGACGGTCCAATGGTTGTGAATTGGTATTTAAAGCATCTTCAATACATCATTCATATTGCGTACAGCGTCGGCGCTCTTATTAAAAGCAGCCTGCTCATCGCCATTCAATTTATAATCCACGATCTTCTCCCATCCATTCTTGCCTAAAACAACAGGCACACCCAGACAGATATCTTTTTGCCCATATTCACCATCCAGTGATACGCAGCAGGAGAATAACTTTTTCTCATCCCTTACAATGCTTTCCACCAATGCAGCACCTGCAGCTCCTGGAGCATACCAGGCAGAAGTACCGATCAGCTTGGTAAGTGTAGCACCACCAACCATGGTATCTGCAACTATTTTTTGTTGTTGCTCTGCACTTAAAAACTCAGTTACAGGTACGCTATTCCAGGTAGCATAGCGGATCAGTGGGATCATGGTTGTATCTCCATGACCGCCGATTACAATAGCATTCAGGTCATTGGGAGAACAATTCAGGGCCATGCTTAAATAACACTTAAAACGTGCACTATCCAATATGCCACCCATACCTATGATCTTGTTTTTAGCAACACCACTAGACTGTAAGGTCAGGTAGGTCATCGTATCCATTGGATTGCTGATAACAACGATGATAGCATCTGGTGAGTATTGTAAGATATTTTGTGTTACACCTTTTACAATATTGGCATTGGTACCGATCAACTCTTCACGGGTCATGCCTGGCTTGCGTGGAAGGCCAGATGTGATAACAACTACATCAGAACCTTTTGTTTTTGAGTAGTCGCTGGTGCTGCCGGTGATCTTGGTATCAAAACCAAGCAAGGCAGCAGTTTGTGTCATATCAAGAGCTTTTCCTTCGGCAAGACCTTCCTTAATATCCAGTAACACCAGCTCTTCACACAGTTCTCTACGGGCAATGTTATCGGCCGTGGTAGCTCCAACAGCTCCAGCGCCTACAACTGTAACTTTCATTGATGATTTAAATTTATGTGTGAGAAAAATTATTTGCGCTGCGAAGATAGGCCGATTGAATTATTCATATATAAGTTAAAAGGCAGTCAGCCGGTTTCATCCGCGCACGGACGAAGTTCATTTACTGTCCATAAAAATTTGCTGATACAGGTCATAAATAAATATTCATTAGTGCCATTCATCATCATTTCACATTTATTTGGTACAACCAAAAGCGTTCAAATTGGTCTTAACTTACTGATTAGCTACTTTTACACTTATTAAAAATTCTTCCCTGAGAAAGTTTGCCAAAATATTCAGCCGGGTCCTGCTCGCTATTTTATTAGTGATGGTCCTTGTCATTGGCCTGTTGCAAACTGATTGGGGACAAAACTGGCTTACCCGGCAGGTTACCCGAAAGCTTTCCCGCGACCTAAAGACACATATCAGCATTAACCATGTTCGTTTCCATTTTTTTGACAAAATGGACCTCCAGGGAGTTTTCATACAAGACCAGAACAAGGACACCCTGATGTATGCCGGAACGGTTAAGGTTCTTATTACCGACTGGTTCTTTTTTAAGGATAAGGCAGAATTGCAATACATTGGCCTTTCCAATGCTATAGTGAACTTCAACAGGAAAGACTCGGTTTGGAACTACAACTTCCTGGGAAAATATTTTGCTTCATCCGATACCAGTACTAAAAAAAGTTCAGGCATCCAATTTGACCTGAAAAAAGTGGAATTGGATAATGTCTCTTTTGTTCAGAAAGATGCATGGACAGGAAATGATATGGTGATCAAAGTGAAGTCTTTGGACATGGATGCCAGGCAGATCTCACTTACAGGAAAAACACTCGATATTTCGAAACTGGACCTGGTAGATCCTTACTTTTCCACCTTTTCCTATAAAGGGCTTAAGCCTCCCAACAAAGACACTATCAGTAAAAAGAGTTCTTCTCCTCCTGAATGGACTTTATTATTGAGTAATGTGAACATTACCAATGGCAGGTTCAGATCTGACAATGAAAGCAAGCTGGCGCCTCCAGGTGTTTTTGATGGAGAGCATATGGATTTCAGCACCATTACAGGGAGTTTTAAAAATGTAGGCTGGGCCAATGATACTATAAGAGGAAGGGTCGACATTTCAGCAAGGGAACGCAGCGGCCTTATTGTAAGAAGATTAAAGGCAGATACCCGCTTTGAGCCCGGAGCCATGGTTTTTGAGAACCTGGACCTGCGAACCAATAAGAGCGTGCTTGGAAATTATTTTTCCATGAACTTCAAAAAAGGGATGAAGAATTTTGTGCATGATGTGATCATGGAAGCCAATTTTAGCAAGGCATCCCTGGCCAGTGATGATATCGCTTTTTTTGCACCGGATGTAAAAGACTGGAACCGCGTTATACGAATCAATGGAAAAGTTCAAGGATCAGTAGACGCCCTGAATGGCCGTGACCTTGAATTGTGGGCAGGAGATAAAACCTATATCAATGGCAATATTAGCCTGGTAGGCTTGCCTAATATTAATGAAACACTGATCAATGTGGAGGCCAGTGACCTGAGAACCACCTATGCTGATGCAGTTAATTTTATTCCTGCTTTAAGGAATATCACCTCCCCTAACCTGCGTGCATTGGGCTACCTGCGCTTTTCAGGTTCCTACACAGGTTTCATCAATAATTTCGTCACCTATGGCACTCTCAATACTGCGCTTGGAACACTGACGACTGACCTGAACATGAAATTTCCTCACAAAGGAGATCCTGTGTATTCTGGAAAGATCGCTACCAGTGGATTTGAACTGGGCCGGTTTTTAAACAGCTCCCAGCTAGGCATAGTTGATTTTAATGGAACAGTTAATGGTTCAGGTTTTGACTGGAACACCCTCGACATGAAGGTTGATGGCAATATTCGCCGCTTTGGATTCGGAGGGTATACCTATAACAATATCATAGCAAAGGGTGTATTAAGCAACCGCAAATTCAATGGGAATTTTGTGATCAAGGATCCAAATGCCGATCTAAGCCTGGATGGCCTGATTGATCTGTCCGGTAAGACTCCTCTTTTTGACGCAAAGGCAAATATTACCAACATCAATTTAAAAGCATTAAACCTATCCAAACAGGATGTGCAGCTTAGTGGCGCATTTGACCTGAAACTGCAGGGTAATTCCCTATCCAATTTACTGGGAAATGCCAGGATCACCAATGCCACGCTATTGAATAATAGTAAAAGGCTAAGTTTTGATTCCCTGGTTGTTTCTTCCCATTTTAACGATGGAGTGAAAACTCTCAGATTAAATTCCAATGAGTTTGATGCAGTCATTTCCGGCAACTTTGATCTGAACAGCCTCCCTGCTGCTTTCACGGTTTTCCTAAGCCGTTACTATCCCTCTTATATAAAGGCTCCAAAAAATATCAAACCACAGGCGTTCACATTTGATATTACCACAGGTGTTGTGGAAGATTACATACAATTGATCGATACAAGCCTGACAGGCTTTAATAACAGTCATATAACCGGAGCTTTGAACACAGCAGCCAACACAATGGATGTAGATGCTGACATTCCTTTTTTTGCTTACCGCCAATTCAATTTCTCGGATGTGCAATTGAAAGGAACGGGTAACTTCCAAAAGCTGACATTGACAGGCCAGGTAAACAATGCAGTGGTTAGTGAAACCTTAATGTTCCCCCAAACAAGGTTCACTATCGAAGCACAAAATGATGTGTCGGAAGTAACTGTCAATACCTTGGCCAACCAGACCATCAACCAGGCAGATATTTCAGCACAGATAAAAACCTTCAGTGATGGGTTGTCGGTTCTGTTTAAACCCTCTTCATTTGTACTGAATGGAAAGAACTGGTCCATCGAACAGGGGGGTGAATTGAATTTCAGAAGGAACACTATTGTACAGGGACAGTTGCTATTAAAAGAATCCAACCAGGAGGTGCAGATAGGTACACAGCCTTCAGCCATCGGAAACTGGAATGATCTGCACATCAGCCTGCGCAACCTGAACCTGGGTGATATCTCTCCCTTTATCACTCCTCATAACAGGTTGGAAGGATTATTACATGGAGATATTGTGGTAGAAGACCCGCAGAATAAGTTCAATGTAATGGCAAACATTCATACAGATGAACTGCGATTTGACAATGATTCTATTGGGCAGGTCCAGGCAGCCGCCTTATACAATAACAAAACAGGAATGCTGACAGGTAAGGGAAATAATATTGACCCTGACCATCATATTGATTTTGACCTGGCAATGGATTTTAAAGATTCAGCCAATACGTTCAGGGATAGGATATCCCTTCACCCCAGGAACTTCCAGTTAAAATACCTCGAGCGTTTTATTGGATTACTATTTTCAGACCTGCAGGGATTTATTACGGGGGATGTAGATATTGTTGGTGAGGGGAGCGACCGTGATTACCTGGCTAAGGCCCGCCTGAAGGATGCCAGCTTCAAGGTGAACTTCACACAGGTCACGTATAAAGTTGATGATACCGAGATAGAGTTGAAAAAGAACGAGATTGATTTGAATGGGATCAAGTTACGGGACCGTTTTGGCAATGTGGCAGTGCTCAAAGGAAATATTACACACCATTCCTTTAGTGACCTGTATTTTGACCTGGTGGTGCAGACGCAATCCAGGCAGATGGAATTGCTGAATACTACTTACAATGACAACCAGCTATTCTATGGAAGGGCAATGGGTTCAGGCAACTTTGTATTGGTAGGCCCCCAGAAGGATATGCAGATGATCATAGAAGTTAAAGCCTCTGAAACTGACAGTTCATTCATTACCCTTCCCCCTTCCAATTCACGGCATAGCAGCCAGGCAGCCTTTATGGTGGAAAAGAAATATGGTACCGAGATGAATCCTTCTGCCCTGAGTGGTTCTGCTTCCAACCTGAAATATGATATTACCCTAACTGCCAATCCCATGGTGAATATGGAAGTAATATTGGATGAACTGACCGGTGATATTATTAAAGGCAAGGGATCCGGCATTCTTACCATTCACTCTGGTACTACAGACCCATTGACCATTAATGGTCGTTATAACATCGATGAAGGGAATTACCTTTTTACGTTTCAGTCCTTTTTCAAAAAACCATTTGTATTGCGCAAAGGCGCTAACAATTATATAGAGTGGAGCGGAGATCCATATAAAGCAACTATAAATCTTGACGCTGTTTATACAGCCGAAAATGTAAGCTTTGCGCCCCTGGCAAATACCATTCTTTCATTATCTAGTAGCCAAACTAAGAGCCTGGCCGGATTTAGAGATGATGTAAACGTAGTTGCTAACCTATCGGGAGAATTGTTCCAACCCAATTTCAATTTTAAGCTGGAGTTCCCCAGTAATAGCCTGATCTACCGTGATCCCGGGGTTGCATTTGGTATTCAACAGATTGAAAAGAACCCAAATGAACTCAATAAACAGGTTACCTACCTGATCGTTTTCAACAGCTTTGCTCCATTTGAAGACCAGCGTGCCAATGCCAATCCTTTTGGAGAAGCCATATCTAGTACCATTTCGGGATTATTGTTTGGAGAGGTCAATCGCCGTATCAATGAATTACTGGGTAAAGTGCTGCAGCAAAACAAACTGACATTGAACTTTACTGGTTCCCTGTATAACAGGAATCTGATCAATCCTGACCAGAGGGGCTTACTACGCATTAACCAGGGAGATGTAAACGTTACCGTTGGAAAATCACTTTTTGAAGGCCGCCTGAACTTTACTGTTGGGGGTACATTTGATGTACCTATTCAATCGGACTTCCAGCAAAGTATTCGATTGTTCCCTGATGTTACAATTGAATTGCTTCTGAATAAATCAGGTTCTGTAAGGGCCACTTTCTTTTACCGGGAGAATGCAGACTTTCTTACTGCAACTTCAACGGCAGGAAACCTGCAAACACGCCGCTATGGAGCCAGCCTCTCTTATGGAAAAGAATTTGACACGGTTGGAGATGTGTTTAACGCCAATAAGAAAAAGAAAAAAAGCAGGGGCAAATTAAAAAGCGCTAATAATCCGCCCTAAAATGATAACCTGGTAAAGGATTCCACCCAACAACAATAATTTCCAGGGGCGTTCACTAACTTGTTCAGTTATTACAGTATCTCATGCCCCATCTTATCTTTTTTTGTCTGCAGGTATTTCTGGTTATGCGGGTTCGGTTCCACTTTAATAGGCAGGTTTTCTACGATCTCCAGGCCATAACCAATCAACCCTACTCTTTTTTTAGGGTTATTGGATATCAACCTAAGCTTGGTAATTCCAAGGTGCCTTAGAATCTGGGCACCAACACCATAATCCCGCTGATCGGTTTGAAAACCCAGGTGCAAATTAGCTTCCACGGTATCCATGCCTTGTTCCTGCAGCCGGTAAGCTTTCAGTTTGTTGAGCAGGCCAATGCCCCGTCCTTCCTGGTTCATATATATGATAGCTCCCTTGCCTTCAGCCTCCACCATTTGCATGGCCTGGTGAAGCTGTTCACCACAATCGCAGCGCAGGGATGCAAGGATATCACCTGTAAAACAGGAGGAGTGCATACGCACCATTACAGGTTCTTCAGGCTGCCAGGATCCTTTGATCAATGCCAGGTGTTCATTACTGCTGTTCTTTTCCTGGAAGGCTACCAGTTTAAAATGGCCATATTGTGTGGGCATATCTACCCGCACTATCTCGTCTATCAATGAATCCCGCTTGATGCGATATTCTATCAGGTCTTTTATGGAGATGATCTTAAAGTCAAACTTTTTAGCTATTTCCATTAATTCAGGCAAACGCGCCATGGAACCATCATCATTCATGATCTCCACCAATACACCGGATGGCTCAAATCCTGCCAGCCTTGCCAGGTCAACCGTGGCCTCCGTATGCCCTGCCCTTCTCAATACACCACCTTTCTTTGCCCTCAAAGGAAAAATATGACCAGGCTTGCCCAAATCTTCAGGCTTTGTAGCCGGATCTATAAGAGCTTGAACAGTTTTAGCCCTGTCGTGGGCTGAAATACCCGTTGTACAGCCATGACCTAGCAGATCGACAGATACTGTAAAAGCAGTTTCATGCAGGGCCGTATTGTTATTGACCATTAACTCAAGTCCCAGCTCGTTACAGCGGTCTTCAAGCATGGGAACGCATATTAACCCTCTTCCATATTTGCTCATGAAATTGATAACTTCCGGAGTTACATTCCTGGAAGCCGTGATAAAATCCCCTTCATTTTCCCTGTCCTCATCATCCACCACAATAACCAGTTTCCCCCCTTTCAGATCTTCAATGGCGCTTTCTATCGTGTTCAGCATGTGATTTTTTTACAAAAGTAGCAACTATGCAGGGCTAATAAACAGAGTTTTGTCATTTTAAGGAAATGCAGCATTTTAGCGGGTTGGAGGCTCTTATTGGGGTAACAAATTGTTAATATTTGTCAATAACTATTGTTCGTTAATTCCCTTTCTTTGCACCCGAAAACAAATAATTAATATGCTAAAGAGAATCTTGACTCTGCTTGTATGTGCCCTAGCCATGGGGCATTTTACATTTGCACAGGAAACTAATAGTAGTATCGGAGGTATTGTAAAGGGTTCCAATAACGAACCTTTGGTAGGTGCCACCATTACTGCTGTTCATAATCCTACCGGAACAGTGTATCGTGTTATTTCCCGTACCGGCGGTGTATTTAATATCAGTAATATGCAGCCTGGAGGCCCATATACAATTACTTTTTCATTTGTAGGGTTTTCAGATGAAAAAAGAGATGATGTTTACCTTTCCCTTGGACAAAAATCCAACTTCAATGTTGCTTTGGCAGACAATACAGGTAATCTTACTGAGGTTGTAATTGCAGCCAGGAGAGCAGCCAGCAGCGGCAGAGGGGGAACTGAAACTTCCATTGGAAGAGATAAAATCAGCGGCATACCTACAGTAAACCGCAACCTGAACGATTATTTGAAATATACTCCACAGGCCAAAGTAACAACTGACGGAGCTGGTATTTCCATAGCTGGTCAAAACAACCGTTTCAATGCCTTTTATATAGATGGTGCCATTAATAATGATGTTTTCGGTTTGGCGGCTTCAGGAACAAATGGCGGCCAGGCTAATATCAATCCTATTTCTATTGATGCCATTGACCAGATGCAGGTGGTGGTTTCTCCTTATGACGCTTCCATTGGTGGATTTACCGGTGGTGGTATCAATGCCACTACACGTTCCGGAACAAACACTTTCCAGGGATCTGCATGGGGCTACTATAGGAACCAGGACCTGGCAGGTAAAACACCGGGCGATGTTCCAAAAGAGCAAAGAACGAAACTGGCGAACTTCAAAAACCAGCTTTATGGTTTCAGGATCGGTGGTCCGATCATCAAAAACAAGTTATTCTTCTTCCTTTTAGGTGAAACTCAAAAAGAGATCAGGCCTCAACCATTTGACATTACAACTTACAGGGGTAATGGCAATGTTGACTCGATCAATAAGCTGATCAACTTCCTGGGTTCAACCTATGGCTATGATCCAGGATCTTACCTGGACAACCCCGAAAAAGTGAATGCCAACCGTGTTACAGCCAAACTTGACTGGAATGCCAATTCAAGCAATAAGGTTTCTTTAAGCTATAGGTATAATGACGGGGAACGTTATAATACATCAGCCAGCAGCACCACTGCTATTAATTTTTATAATAATGGTTATGTATTCCCAACCACTTCACATACCGCTACCGGTGAGTTGAAAAGCAACCTGAAAAATGGTTCTTCCAACCGTGCATTGGTTACCTATACCAATGTTATAGATAATCGTAACCCTATAGGAAAGCCATTTCCAAGGGTCACCGTTAACGATGGTTCAGGCAGGTATGTATTTGGAACGGAAAACTTTTCTACAGGTAACCTCTTAGCACAAAAGAACTGGACGTTCTATGATGCTTTCAAGTTTACAGTTGGCAGACACCAGTTCAATATTGGTACCGACAACCTGTATAGTGATGCCAAGAACGTTTTCATACGTGATAACTTCGGTACATATACTTATGCCTCACTGAGTGACTTTATGGCCGGAAATGATCCTACGCGTTACCAAAGAACTTTCTCTTTGCTGGACAACAAAGATGAGAACTCCACTGCATCTGCAGCCAAGTTCAAATACCTGAACCTTGCCTTCTTTGTAAATGACGAATTAAGAGTAAATGACCAGTTGACATTGAATTTTGGCATTCGTTTAGACAAGACAAAATTCTTAACCGATCCTCTTACAGACAATTTCCTGAACGATTCAGCATTAGGAAAGATCTCTCAATACTATGATCTTAAAGGTGCCCGCTCTGGCCAGATCAGTAATGTACCCTGGTCAATTTCACCAAGAGCAGGATTTACTTACCGCCTGCCTGATGAAAATATAACCGTACGTGGTGGTTTAGGCATATTCACAGGGCGCATGCCATTGGTATGGCCTGGTGGTGTGTATAATAATAATGGTGTCAGCCTCGGTGGTATTGATCCGACCGCAACTCAAATTGCATCCATTCCGGGAAACTTTTTCCGTCCTGATCCATATGGACAATACAATTCTTCAGATTTCGGTATAAGTCTTGACAATGCAAAAGGACAGATCGATATCATCTCGAAGGATTTCAAACTTCCGCAGATCTTCCGTACATCCCTTGGCGTTGACAAAAGGTTTGGAGATGGATGGACATTCACTGTGGAAGGACTTTATACTAAAAACCTGCAGGAGATCTATTACCAGAATGTGAACATCATGCCTCCTACCATGAAGTCTGCAGGACCAGGTTCAAGAAACGTTTATTCTTTCAGCAGGAACCCAACACCTATTCCATTACGTTCTAATGGCAAGAACCCATACACTGGTATCTACCTGTTGTATAACAATCCTGGAGAAAAAGGTTATTCCTACAACTTTACTTTCAGCATTGATAAGGCCTTCCGTAAGGGATGGGCATTTAATGCCAATTATGTATATGGAAATTCTGTGGTAAACAATGAAACTACCAGTTCCCAAAATAATTCCCAGTGGAATACTATGGAAACAGTAAATGGTAGAAACTTTGTGGTTCGTTCCACATCTGACTTTGACCTGGGACATCGCATCAGTGCATATATTTCCAAGAAGTTCAGCTACGCTAACAATAAACTAGCTACCACGGTTAGCCTGGTTTATAATGGCCAGCAAGGTGCGCCATTCAGCTACATCTACTCTAACAGTATGATCGGCGATAATGGCCCTTCCGCTTTTGGAGACCTGATTTATATCCCGACTGCTTCAGAAGTTCAGACAATGACCTTCCTGAACAATACTACAGGTGGTGTTACCTATACTGCAGATCAGCAAAAACAAATGCTGGAATCTTATATCCAGGGTAATAAATACCTGAGTAAGAACAGGGGACAGTTTGCTGAGCGCAATGCAGACAGGCTTCCGTTCACTCATATTTTAGATCTGCAATTGCAACAGGATTTCAACTTGAAAGTGGGAAGCAAAACTTATACAGTTCAATTAAGTTATAATGTTTCCAATTTTACCAATATGCTGAACAGGAATTGGGGAAGAACATACTTCTTAAATTTCGACCAGTATTCATTGATCCAGTTTGCGGGTTATAAATCTGCAACTGATCTAACTCCTCAATACAGGTTTAGTCCTCAAAAAGGAGATCCATGGGGTCTGAGCACAAGCTCTATCCCTGGATTAAGTGCAAGATGGATAAGCCAAATTGGTTTGAGGGTCAACTTCTAATAATAAAGCCTTCATAAAAAATAAAGTCCTGTTGAAAAACAGGACTTTATTTTTTTTAGTTTACACCTTACTCCATCCCCATAACAGGAATGCAGGCATTGCTTTTCCCCAGGTAGCTACATCATGTTTACCATCTTCATAGTTAAGATACCGGATATCATATTCCGTATTGTATCCATGTTTTTGTAATTCATCTATCAAAGCCAGTGTATCATCTATTGAATCTATTATACCGTTATTATTCCTGTCGGCAGTTTCGTCCTGCGAACCTGTTGTAAAATAAAAACGCAGCCCGGGATAATATTCTCCCTCCCTGATCTTAAAATGCATGATACGGTCAGTATCATCATTATAATTATCATCAAGAGCAGTAGAGCGCCACCATAAAGAACCTGAAAATATACCGGCAACAGAAAATACATCTGGATGGTGCCATACTATGTCAATAGCGGAAAGTCCCCCAAGCGAAAAACCGCAAAAACCTTTTTGCCTGAAACTTTCAATGGCGTATTCCATATGAATAAATGGGATTAGCTCCTCCAGGATAAATTGCTGGTAGGCATTTGCGGTTGCCCCCCTCCCTTCAAAGTCAGGAATATCAGCAGTACCATATTCCATTTTACGGTGCTTCCCTGCGTGGATGCCTACACAAAATAAGGGCTGCACCTGGTCTGATTCAAGAAGGCTGTTATATAAAGCTGCGAACTTCATTTCTTCCAGGTCCTGGCCATCATTAATAAGCAGCAGGCTCATTTCGGCAGGATTGGAAATATTTTTAGGCAGGTAAAGGTCTATTATTACATAACGTTTCAGGTATTGTGAACCTATAGCACGTTGCTCAATCAATATATTAGATAATTCCTCTGTTAGCATCCGTTCAAAAATAGCGTTTTACAAAAACTAGTGGAATAAACTATTCAGTTCCCAACTTTCTTTTTTACTATAGTGAATTAAATTGTATTTTAAATTTTTTGGATCCTTAACACCAACAACCATTTATGAAAAAGATAGGTATACTGTTTGGCCAGGAACGCAGCTTTCCAATGGCATTTATTGAGAGAGTGAACAGCAAAGGAATTGAGAATATTGTAGCTGAACCGGTACGCATAGACAAATCTGCCCAGGGATTAAATTCAGGTTACGCGGTTATCATTGACAGGATATCACAGGATGTACCTTTCTACCGGGCTATTTTAAAAAATGAGGCTCTAACAGGTACTGCCGTGATCAATAACCCTTTCTGGTGGAGTGCAGATGATAAATACTTCAATAACTCCCTCATGACGCAAATTGGAGTACCTGTTCCTAAAACCGTGATCCTTCCCTCCTACGATCTTCCAACAGATACCAAACCCGAATCTTTTTCCAACCTGGCGTATCCCCTGGCCTGGGATGAGATATTCGCTTATGTAGGTTTTCCTGCTTATATGAAGCCCTATGCTGGTGGTGGATGGAAAAGCGTATACAAGCTGCATGACAAAGAGGAGTTTTATCAAAAGCATGGCGAGACTGAACAGTTGGTGATGCTGCTGCAGGAAGAAATTGTATTTGAAGAATACTACCGCTGCTATTGTATAGGCGGGAAGCATGTCAGGATCATGCCTTACGAGCCCCGTAATCCTCACCACCTGCGCTACCAGGCTGAATTTTCACCTTCTCCTGAAAGACTGAGGCTAATGGAAGATATCGTGTTGCGCATCAATCATTACCTGGGTTACGATTTCAATACAGTGGAACTGGCAGTTAAAGATGGTGTTCCCTACGCCATTGATTTTGGCAACCCGGCACCAGATGCAGAAAGGGCGGGTGTAGGTGAAGAAAACTTTGAGTGGGTGGTAGAAACAGCAGCTAACTATGCTATTGAAAGAGCTGTTGCACAAAAAGAAGGTCAAAGCAACCTGACCTGGGGAGAATATATCAAAAGGAGCGCTACTGGTGTGCCCTTGATATAATTTATTTGACTAAGAATAATATACTTTTCCAGGAGCTAAAACTGATCATCTAAACGAACTAATTGAATGTTACTCAACTATAAGAACTTCACCCTTGGCGTAGAGGAAGAATACATGGTACTGGACCCGGTTACCAAAGAATTAAAAAGTCATGAGCAAAAGATTGTTCATGAAGGACAAAAGATCATTAAGGACAAGGTAAAGGCTGAAATGCACCAGGCAGTGGTGGAAGTAGGCACTGACATTTGCAGGGATGTAGATGAGGCTTTCCAGGATGTGTCCACACTCCGAAAAACAATAGCTGAAATAGCAGGTAACCTTGGCTACCAGATAGGTGCCTCAGGAACACATCCTTTTAGTCACTGGGAAAGCCAGTTGATCACTGACCATATCAGGTATAATGAAATTGTAAACGAATTGCAGGAAGCAGCACGAAGCAACCTGATATTTGGCCTACACGTACATGTGGGCATGGAAACAAGGGAAATGGCCAATCACATTGCCAATTCCACCCGCTACTTCCTTCCGCATATCTATGCCCTGAGCACCAACTCTCCTTTCTGGGAAGGAAGGTTGACAGGCTATAAATCCTTTCGCACCAAGGTCTTTGATAAATTTCCCCGAACAGGAATTCCTGAACCTTTTGAAAGCATTGAAGCTTATGATAATTATGTCAAGCTGCTGATGAAGACCAACTGTATTGACAATGCAAAAAAGATCTGGTGGGATCTGAGGGTTCACCCTTTTTTCAACACAGTGGAATTCCGGATATGTGATGTACCTATGACAGTCAATGAGACCATAGCCATTGCTGCCCTCTTCCAGGCTATTTGTGCCAAGATCTATAAGCTCCGCTCCCAGAATATGAATTTTATTCAATATTCCAGGGCGCTGATCAATGAAAATAAATGGAGAGCAAGCAGGTATGGTATTGATGGTTACCTGATTGATTTTGGAAAAGAAGAAGAGATCAATACACGTGTACTTATTTATGAATTGCTGGACTTCGTAGATGATGTTGTAGACCACCTGGGCTCCCGTGAGAAACTTTCCTATGTGCATAAGATGCTTGAGAATGGCACTGGTGCGGACAGGCAGTTATCGATTTATGAACAAACAAAAAGCCTTGTGAGAGTGACAGAATACATCAACTCACAATTCCTGTATGGGCTATGATATATTGAATAATTATTGGAATAAAATTTTAAATGCTAATACCTTTTTGTAACTTAGATATGACCGGACGTGTATAACTACTCTTTCAAAGTAACTGATTTTCTCTTCCATCAATCTCGGCAAATCGGGTATGGCCAGGGTATTTAATATATACTTTAGTTTTAATAACACAATGCGCAATGCAATTGTAACTGTCAGAACAACGCCATTCTTTACTGAATACACTTTAAATTTTGACGAGGAATTATTACAGGAGCTTCCAGGCAATAAGATCATTTCCACTTCCGCCAACCACTTTATTTTTCAACATGCCTCGTCTAATGAATTAAGTCCCCTGATGAAGGAGATCCTGGCGGCTGTGTCACAGCATATACACATACCCGAAGTTTAATTACCAGTGTCTATCTTTTTGATCCATTTGATCACCCCATCCATATATACCTTCTGATCATCCCACATAGCCAAATGACTGCCATTGGGACAATACAGATAGCTACCGTTCTTAACCAGCTTACTTTGTTCTTCCATGGCCTTTGGATCCATGGTATCATATTTTGCTCCGATCATCAAGGTAGGCACACTAATATTTTGTAATTGAGACTTAATATCCCATTGAGCCAACCTGCCGCTTATACCAAATTCTGATGGGCCCTGCATCATAGTATAGATCACGGGGTTTACATGCTTAAATGAGCGCTGAACAGGATCTGGCCATTCTTTAAGCCGGCATAAATGTTCATGGTAAAAGTTGGGCAGCAATAATTCCATATAGCGGGGATTGTCAAAGTCCTTTCTTTTTTCCAGGTCCCGTATCTCCCTCAATACTCCAGGATTCATTTGTGCAGCCAATACTTTTTCAGCATACTTTCCATACTCAGGGGCGCTGGCCACCATATTCGAAACGATAAGCCCTTTCATATTGGACTGGTATTTTAAAGCATACTCCATAGCCAATATGCCTCCCCATGAATTGCCCAATACATAAAAATTCTTTTGATCCGCTCCTATTGCCTTTCGCACCTGCTCCACTTCTTCAACAAACCTCGGTATGGTCCATAAACTGCTGTCTGTAGGCTGGTCGGAATAGTATGATCCTAATTGATCGTATTCATAAAATTCAAAACCCTCTTTAGGAAAGAAGCTTTCAAAGCACTCCATATATTCATGTGTCATGGCAGGGCCTCCGTGTAATAACAGGATCTTAATTCGGGAATTATTGCCTATGCGTTTGGTCCATACTTTAAAATTTCCTACCGGTGTAGTAACAGGTATCATATGGATACCGGCGGCTAACACTCCTGTATCTCCGTAATTGAAATATTTATCTACTGTGATCTTTTTTTCACTGCCATCATCAACCTTTACCTTCATATCACAGGCAGCTAAAAACATAAGTGTTGTAAAAATGAAAATCGATCTGCTCATTGGAACATTTTTGACACAAAAGATAGCTTTTTTTGCCTTACTTTAATTCCCTTAAAACAGAACATGAAAAATATCGCGGCATTTATTATTCTTTTTTGCAGTCTTCATTCTTTAGCACAAAACAAAGCTGATTCGATCCTGATATTACAAAAGACAAGTTCTTTATACGACCTGGAGTTCACTGCTGCTGAAGCAGATTCAATGCTGGAGAATATTGTCTATTACAAGAGCATTTATGCAGCTATGCATAAAGACATGCCCAAAAACGATCTTCCATTTCCTTTCGCATTCAAACCTGCACCTGCTGGTGTTAAAGTGCCCATGAACCAACAGAAAGTCAACTGGAATATTCCTGCCAATGTCGCTCTTCCTGCTAACAGAAACGACCTTGCCTTTTATTCTGTCACTCAATTGGCATCACTGATCAAAACCAGGAAAATAAGTTCCGTGGAACTCACTAAATTCTTTATAAGCCGACTGAAAAAATGGGGAGACACGCTACAAAGTGTGATCACGCTTACAGAGGAACTTGCCCTGCAACAGGCAAGGCAGGCAGATGCGGAGATACAAAGCGGCAAATACAGGGGCCCGCTTCATGGTATACCCTATGGCATCAAGGACCTCTTTGCAGTGAAAGGTTACAAAACTACCTGGGGAACGACACCTTATAAAGACCAGGTGATTGATGAAGACTCCTATGTATATACAAAACTGAAAGAAGCCGGTGCGGTTCTCTGTGCCAAGCTATCATTAGGTGCCCTTGCCTATAATAACAAATGGTTTGGCGGAGAAACCAAAAACCCTTGGAACCTCGCGCAAGGATCAAGCGGTTCCTCTGCAGGTTCAGCAGCATCTGTGGCAGCAGGATTGTTACCATTTACCATCGGCACTGAAACACTCGGTTCAATTGTATCTCCTTCCACCCGTTGCGGCGCTACAGGTCTTCGGCCTACATTTGGCACCGTTAGCAGAAGTGGCGCCATGGTGCTCTGCTGGAGCCTTGACAAGGCAGGGCCTATTTGCAGAAGCGCGGAAGATGATGCCATTGTCTATTACTATATGAAAGGCACAGATGGGAAAGATGCAAGTGCCATCGATCATGCTTTTAATTACAATCCTTCAAGAGATATAAGAAAATTAAAAGTAGCCTATGCAGAAAACTACTTTAAGAAGTTGCCAAAGGATGCACCTGAATGGAAGGTGTTGGAGGCTTATAAAAATATGGGCGTTAAAGTGCAGGCTGTCAACTTTCCTGATTCTACCATTTATCCCGCTAACCTGGTAAGCATTATATTAAATGCAGAATCAGCAGCTGCCTTTGATGAATTAACCCGCAGTAACAGGGACGAACTTATTGAAAGGCAGGATAAGGATTTCTGGCCCAACTCCTTTAGGTCGGCACGACTGATACCTGCTGTGGAATACATCAATGCCAACAGGTATCGTTCCACCCTCTGCTCCAGGTTCCAGGAATTCATGCAGCCATATGATGTAGTGATTGTGCCTACGTTTGCAGGCAACCAGTTGTCCATTACCAATCTTACCGGCAATCCTGTAGTTTGCATGCCCATGGGTTTTAATAAACAAGAGCTCCCTTTAAGTATTACCCTTATCGGGAAATTATATGATGAAGCTTCTATTTTAGAAGCTGCTAAAGCTTTCCAGGATAATACACCTCACAATAAAAAACATCCCCAAAAATTCCTTGAATAACTGGAGGTAGTTATTGTTGAATGTGACATCAAAGTAGATCGCCCTAAACCACCGTATTTTAGCGTATGAAATATAGCCTGCTCATACTTACTGTTTTTGCCATAAACATATCCTTCGCACAGAAGAAAAAAGTAGACCTGCTCATTTACAATGCCACTATTTATACCGTAGATAAAAACTTTTCAATACAATCTGCCATTGCTATTGATAAAGGCAAGATCGTTGAAACAGGTGCAACCGCCCAACTATTGAAGAAATACAATGCAACACAAAGAAAAGATGCGGAGGGGAAATTTATTTATCCAGGGTTCATAGATGCCCATGCCCATTTTTTTAACTATGGGCTGGGACTACAAACGGCAAACCTTGTAGGTACGACCAGCTGGGAAGAAATATTGAATAAAGTGCAGGCTTTTGCGCAGGAACATACTGAAGGCTGGCTGATAGGCCGTGGCTGGGACCAGAACGACTGGAGCATAAAAGAATTTCCAACAAAGGAAAAGCTGGATATTTTATTTCCGGATAGACCTGTTATTTTAAGCAGGGTGGATGGCCACGCCGCTATTGTTAATAAAAAAGCTTTGGACATGGCCGGTATACAACCGGGCCAAACGCTTTCTGGCGGACAGGTGGAAATGGAGAATGGTGCATTAACTGGTATACTGGTTGACAATGCTGTAGACCTGGTAGCATCCAGGATCCCCACTCCTTCCTTAGCGCATGTAAAACAAGCATTATTGTCTGCCCAGCAAAATTGTTTTGCTGTAGGCCTTACCACAGTTGATGATTGCGGTATTGATTATGGGCTGGCACTTTTAATTGACAGTCTTCAAAAGAGCAGGGAATTGAAGATGCGCATTTTCGCCATGCTCAGTGATGATACTAAAAACTACAACTTCCTGTTTAAAAATGGTAAGATCAAGACTGATAGACTGAACGTAAGAGCTTTTAAAGTATATGCCGATGGAGCATTAGGTTCCAGGGGCGCCGCTTTATTAAAACCTTATAGCGATAAACCAGGTTGGTCAGGATTTCTTTTGAGCAGCCAGCAACATTTTGATTCTGTGGCCAATATCATTGCCCGGAACGGGTTTCAAATGTGCACACATGCCATTGGCGATTCAGGTAACAGGACAATATTGAATATTTACGCAAAATATCTTAAAGGAAAGAATGACCGTCGCTGGCGTATTGAACATGCCCAGGTAATAAACCCTTCCGATTTTCATTTATTTGGTCAATACAATATCATTCCTTCCGTTCAGCCCACTCATGCCACTTCAGATATGTATTGGGCAGCAGACCGATTGGGTGCAGACCGCGTAAAAGGAGCTTACGCCTTCAGGCAATTGTTAAATGAGAACGGTTGGATCCCATTGGGAACAGATTTCCCTGTGGAGGACATCTCTCCTTTTAAAACATTTTATGCAGCTGTATTTCGTATAGATGCAAACCAGTTTCCCAAAGGAGGCTTTCAAATGGAAAATGCATTGACACGCCAGCAGGCCATTAAGGGCATGACCATCTGGGCAGCAAGATCCAATTTTGAAGAAAAAGAAAAAGGTTCATTGGAAAAAGGCAAATGGGCAGATCTTATCATTCTTGATAGAGACCTTATGCGAGTGAATGCCAAAGATGTATTATCAACTACTGTATTAGCCACCCTGGTTGGTGGAGAAACTGTATATTCTAAAAATTAGATACTATGAAAATGAAGTTCGCTTTTTTAATTACTCTTACTATTATTATCTGCAGCTTTACTATGCAAACAAAAAAGAAGATCGTGTTCTTTGGTGATTCAATCACTGAAATGGGTGTGCAACCCGAGGGTTATATCACCAGGTTGGGGCAGCTGTTCAAAGATAAGAACCTGGATAAGAATTATGAATTAATTGGAGCAGGCATAGGAGGCAACAAAGTATATGACCTGTACCTAAGGCTTGAAGATGATGTACTGTCTAAGAAACCAGATGCTGTTGTGATATGGGTAGGTGTAAATGATGTATGGCATAAAAAGCTGGCACAAACAGGGACAGATCCTGATAAGTTCGAAAAGTTCTATGAAGCACTCATCAGGAAGTTCAAAGAAAGAAATATTACCGTATTACTTACTACTCCGGCGGCTATTGGTGAAAGATCAGATTGCAGCAATGAGATGGATGGTGATCTGAACAGGTACGCGTCCATCATCAGGAACCTTGCTGCAAAGAATAATTGCACCCTGGTAGACTTAAGGAAAGATTTTATGGACTACCTTAAAACCAACAATCCCGAAAACAAGGATAGAGGCATACTTACCACTGATGGAGTGCATTTAAATGCAGCTGGCAATAATTTCGTTGCAGGCAAAATGTATGACGCACTTCATAAAAGCTATATTAAATAGTTTCTTGTTTCTCATCAATTTAGAAGGTCTTTTCCCCCAAATGGGTAAAGACCTTTGTTTTTTAAGCTGACTTGTTGATAAGCCCTGTGGCAAAGGATTTGCACTTCCTTTAGACTCAAATGACTAAGTTTGCCGCCCATGAAAAAAGGAAGCACAATAAGGATCGCTATTTTGGATTTATATGAAGGGCATCCAAACCAGGGGATGAGGTGTTTAAGAGAAATCATTAAACAATGGGCAGTATATAGTAACAGCAATGTGGTTTTTGATGAGTTTGAAGTGCGCCTGAACCAGGAGTTCCCCGATCTTTCCTATGATATGTATATCTCAAGTGGTGGGCCTGGCAGCCCTATGGAAAGCGAAGGCCAGGCATGGGATACAGGGTATTTCACCTGGCTGGAACAAGTAGAGCAATGGAACAACAATCCTGCTAATCCTAATAAAAAGTTCGTATTCTTTATTTGTCATTCCTTCCAGTTGGTAAGTCGCTACTATGGCATTGGGGATATCAGTAAAAGGAAGTCAACAGCCTTCGGAGTTTTTCCGGTACATGTTACCCTGGAAGGCCAGAAGGACCCCGTTTTCGCAGGTTTAAATGATCCTTTCTACGTTGTTGATAGCCGTGACTGGCAGGTTACCCTACCCGATTTCAATAAACTTAAAATGATCGGGGCTGAAATACTTTGCATTGAAAAATATCGCCCTCATGTACCCTATGCCCAGGCCATCATGGGTGTTCGCTTCAATGAGTATATGGTGGGTACCCAGTTTCATCCCGAGGCTGATGCAGAAGGCATGAGCATGTACCTGCAAACAGAAGAAAAAAAGAAAACGGTAGTAGAAAACTATGGTTTTGAAAAATGGCAAAACATGGTTGAACAACTAAATGATCCTGAGAAGATAATGTATACCTATGCACACCTGCTTCCCAATTTTTTTAATGAGGCAGCAAGGCATCTCCAACAACAATTGGTTGTAAGCTGATCTGCTATATAGATGCCCCATCCCCTATTATGTTAATTATCCCGGTATCTTCATATTATGCAACAATCAATTGCCCAACTCTCTTTGCTGGTACATGATTATGATGAAGCCATTGAATTTTTCACGCGGAAACTAAACTTTATCCTTGTTGAAGACACGCCACTAACTGAAACAAAAAGATGGGTGGTGGTACAACCCAATGGTTCAACAGGCTGCAGGCTGTTGCTTGCCAGGGCTGCCAATGAAGAACAAAGAAGCAGGGTCGGAAATCAAACGGGCGGTAGGGTCTTCCTGTTCCTGCACACAGACAATTTGCAAAGGGATTTTGAGAACCTGGTGAAACAAAATATAAAGATTCATAGGGGACCTCTTACAGAACCTTATGGGAAGGTGTTGGTATTTGAAGATCTGTATGGCAACCTGTGGGATCTTATAGAGCCACTGGCACCTGGTATCCAACCCTAAATTACGATGGTAACATCACCCTCAACAGCATGCCCGGTACAGGTAAGGATATATCCTTCTGCTAATTCCCTGTCTGTCAATACTTCATTATAAGACATCCACACCTTTCCGCTTGTGCATTTAGCCAGGCAATTACCACAACGGCCGGCATCGCAACTATAAGGCAATGACAATCCAGCCTTGCGGGCCGACTGCAAAATACTAAAGGGGTATTCCGCCCTGATCTTATGCATTACAGGGCCTGCAAATATTGTTACTTCATGTGTTGCCTTATCCGGTGGATCAATTTTCGGTACAGTCTTATATGTATGAAATATTTCCTTTTTTATGAGGGCAGCAGGTACACCCATTGCTCGCAGAGTAAAAATGCACAGGCGCATGTACGCTTCCGGTCCACATATATAATAAAGAGAAGCGGATTCATTTTCTTTGGAATGACCATGTACAATACCTCTTAGCAGGTCAGGGTGAAGCCTTGCCTTCAGCAGGTTTTGAGAGTTGCTGAACAGGAACTCGATCAACAATCGACCCGGAAACTCATTTTGCAATTGTTGTAATTCTTCCAGGAACATGGCAGTTTCAGGGGCGCTATTACTATAAATAAGTATTACCTGGAGTTCTGCATGTTGATAGAGGCAGGCTTTCAGTAATGAATAAACAGGCACGATGCCACTACCAGCCGCAAAAAAATATATTTGCTTGAAGTTTTTGATATCACCAGGCAATACAAATACACCACCTGGCCCAACAGTCAGTAAATTGTTCCCAGCCTTCACTTCATCATACAGGTAACGTGAAAATGTACCATTATCTATTCTTTTCACGCCAATGCATAACCGCTGGTCGACACCTGGCGTGGAGCACAATGAATAAGATCTTCGGATTTCTGACTGATCCTCACTCAAAATTAATGTAAGGTATTGCCCTGCTTTATAATGGATGGCCTTGCTGCTTTCATTAGTGAAATAAAATAACCTGACCCCCTTTCCGCTGTGCCTGACCTCATCAACTATCAATTGTATTGTACCAGTTGCTTTCACCAATCCACAAGATTAACGCATTTCAATTATACAGAAAATAAAAGCAGGCAGAGCAAACCTAATGGTAAGATTATTGTTACTTAAGTAGACTTAAACCGAATGAAATGAAGGGATATCATACTTACAAGACCTGTATTGAAGCATGCCTGCGGTGTGCAGCTATCTGCAACCATTGCGCTTCATCCTGCACACAGGAGCAAGATGTAAAAATGATGGCAGGTTGCATTCAATTGGATATGGAATGTGCAGCTGCCTGTTATGCAGCAGCACAATTAATGAGCCTCGGCAGTGAGAAAGCAAAAGATATGTGTAATATATGCGCGGACCTTTGCGACAAATGTGCAGCAGAATGTAGTAAGCACCATACAGAACATTGTAAAGAATGTGCTGAAGCATGTAAGATGTGCGCACAGGAGTGCAGAAAAATGTCATAGAAAAACCAATAATATACGCTAATAGCAGGTGTTGGCATTGATGTTTATACTAACGGTAAACAACAATACCTGCTATGACTTTTTTTGCAGTTCCCTGACCACACTGGTTAGTTCGGCAATATCATTTCTTAATTGATTGATGTCTTTCACACCAACTATGGGTGTGTCTTTTTCTTCAGCATCCCTTCCAATAAAAAAGGTGGCAAGTGTTGCAGTTACATATCCAAAAATAGCATAACCAAAAAGTGAAAGCAGGAATGCCAGGCCTCTTCCCTCCGGCGTGGCAGGCCAGAAATCACTACCCGCAGTGATGACCCGCATGGCTGTCCACCACAGCGCCATACCATAGTTCTCAAAACCCGGGTTAGGATGTTCCATTCCATACATACCTGCAGCACCAGCAAAAGTGACCACAATAGAAAGTATCACCACATAGCCAAAGGCCCTTCTCTTCATGGTAGCACCCAGGCTCTTCATGCCCCTGTTGAGCGAAGAAACTATCCGCACCAGCCGAATGCCCCGCAAACCTCTTAATAACCTGACTATCCTGAAAATGCGAAAAATTCTTAAGGCCGGGATCAGTAGAGAAATGGCGGTTAGCCAATTACGCTTAAGAAAATGAATTTTAGACGTAGCCAGGAAAAATTTTATAGCAAAGTCAATAATAAATACTACCCATATAGTAAGGCTGAGGTACTCCATTGACTTATTCAATCCCCAAACCAATTCTATTACCAGCAAGATGAGCCAGACAAACCCAAGGAAGATCATTGGGCCATCCAGTAATTTATCAATTGATGTTACCAGCTTATTTCTCTCCCGGTTTAACTGTTGCATATACTGGCAGGTTGATCATTAAATATGCATGCTTGCAAAAGCATTACTGTATTCATGTATTCCCATTGCAATAACCAAACCTGCCAATGGTTACCAGTTAGGTTGCATACAACTTAATATCCGAAAGCATTATAATTTGAAAACAGCAGCCTCGTAAGCTTTCAAAGTAATCTTTGAATAAGTCTTGTCAAACTGTGGGGGCTGCTTATAGTTTGACAATAATAATTCTGGTCTCCCTGTCATCCGCGGAAGAACAGCCTGGGCATTGGATGCAGAAAAGTTTAGTAGTACCAGTAATTTTTCTCCTGAGTTTTCTCTTACATAAGCATAAACATGCGGATTGTTTTTATCCAGCAAGGTATATTTCCCATATACGAGCACAGGAATATTTGCAGCGCGCAGTTTCAATAAGCTTCTAAAATAGTTCAGGCAGCTATTGGGATCTTTTTCCTGTGCTGCTGCATTGATGCTGGTATAATTCGGATTCACTTTTATCCAGGGCGTTCCTACACTAAACCCTGCATTCTTTGTATTATCCCACTGAAACGGAGTACGGCTGTTATCACGGCTGGTAGCTTTTGTGAACTTCATAAACTTTTCCATATCACCACCAATATTCTCCTGGTGCTTGTACTCGTTTAATACAGGCATATCCCGGTAATCATTTATGGAAGAAAAGTTTGCATTGGTCATCCCCAGTTCATCACCATTGTAATAATAAGGTGTCCCTCTCATGGTCATTATAAAAGTTGCCAGCATTTTGGCAGAACCTTCCCTGAATTTTGGATCATCATTACCAAAGCGGCTTACAAGTCTTGCCTGGTCATGGTTGGCCAGGAAAATGGACAGCCACCCTGCATTGGCAAAGGCACTATCCCACCGGCTGAAGACTTCTTTGAAATGCAGGAGGCTATAGCCTTGCGGCTTAGCTATGTCGACGCCTTCAAAGGCATAGGCCATATTCAATTCATGGCGATCAGCATCCACAAGGTTATGCGCATCTTCGAATGAATTACCTGCGCCCTCTGCCACACTCATTACATCATACTTGCTTAATACCTCTTGGTGCATCTCCTGCAGGTAGCCATGAAGGTTGCCCTGCATGGCATAATAGAGAATGAAATTCTTTTCAAATCCTTTGGGAAATGCAGGGAATGTTGTGTCCTTGGCTGCAAACTGGAAAGCATCCAGGCGGAAACCATCAATACCCTTGTCTGCCCAAAACTTCATAATATTATATACCTCGCTGCGCAGTTTAGGGTTTTCCCAGTTAAGGTCAGGCTGCTTCCTGGAAAAATAATGCAGGTAATAGGCGTTGGTCAGCGAATCATACATCCATGCATCATGGTTGATATCGAACAGGCTATACCGGTAGGGAGGCTTTCCGTTTTCCGCATTCCACCAATGGTAATAATTACGGTAAGGATTGCTCCTGGAACTCCGGCTTTGTTTAAACCATTCATGTTCATCACTGCTGTGATTCACCACAAGGTCCATTACCAGTTTTATACCCCTGTCATGCATTCCTTTCAGCAGGGCATCAAAGTCTGCCATTGTTCCAAAGTCTTTCATGATGTTGCGGTAATCACTTACATCGTATCCATTATCATCATTGGGAGAACTATAAATAGGATTCAGCCACACCGTATTCACTCCAAGACTTTTGATATAATCAAGCTTTGAAATGATGCCCTTCAGATCACCTATCCCATCGCCATCACTATCCTTAAAACTCCTCGGATAGACCTGGTATACGACGGCTTCCTTCCACCATTTTCTTTCATCCTGTTGAGCATTATGATTTTCCTGGGCTATGCCTGTACCAGGCAAAACAGTTAGTACAAGGAATGGAAGCAGGCAATTCAGAATTGATCTCATAAGATCTTTATTTAGCAGTATAAAGAGGGATAAGTCTAAAGTAAATTTACAAAGTTGACTCCTTAATAAGTTGAAAAAAACAGAAGATGAGACAGTTAAAGGTTTATGGATTTGTGGTTAATCAGTATCCCTTTGCGTATTCTTTGCGTGGCTTCTCTCTCTGCGCACTTTGCGATACTCAGTAACGCAAAGAGTGCAAAGATGTTCGCAAAGGATCCTTTAGGTTAATATTAGTTCATAGACATAATAGAATAGCAGAGAGAAGAAAGATTAAGAATTTTGTGGAAGGAAAGTGAGGTGAACTTTGCAAAGGAATAGACCGAGGGTCTTATTTGCGTATTAGTCCTCACTCTCCTCTCCACGGTTGTCAAGGCCTAGTTAGAATTCTAAGTCCTAAAAGACTAATTAAAGGTCTTAGGCTTGGCAACCTTGATTTGTTTACTTCTAAAAGCAAAGCTATGAAAGTTCAACACATCATCGGAGCCGACCTCTCCAAAAAAACTATTGATCTGTTCAGCCATGAGTGTCATTCACACATCTCAATTAAAAACGATCCTGAAGGGTTTAAACAAATGAC
>NZ_FQUU01000026.1 GCF_900129295.1 Flavisolibacter ginsengisoli DSM 18119 | reverse complement strand
GAGGTTCTTCGATTACACACCAGCCATCAGAAAGATCATCTATACCACCAATCCCATTGAGAGCTATCACCGTATGGTTAGAAAGGTTACTAAAACAAAGGGAGCCTTTAGCAGTGAAGATGCCATCGTAAAACAAATATACCTGGCTACCATAAATGCAAATACCAAGTGGCATGGACAAATGTTTGGATGGTCAACCGTTAGAACTGAACTGATGAACTATTTTGGAGACAGACTATTAAAAAAATGACACAGTTAATTGAGCATAACCGTCCTAAAAACTTCATTATTCGATATTCCTTGTTCGACATTAAAAAGTCTCATGCTTCCACCATTTCAATAAGCCTTTCTTTCACTCCTGGCCATTCCTCCTTTAAAATGCTGAATATTACGGTATCTCGCAGGCTACCATCGGGTCTAAAGCCATGGTTTCTTAAAACACCTTCCTTTACGCCACCAATTTTCTCCACTGCTTTCTGTGATCTTATATTTTGTCCTGCCACATATAATTCAACCCTGTTGAACCCCAATATTTCAAAGACATATCGCAATAGCAATAATTTGCATTCTTTATTATGGACATCACCCCAAACCCTGGGAATATACCAGGTATACCCAATGCTGACCCTTTTATCTTTAGGTTCTATTCCATACAACCTGGTCATACCAATGATCTCATTGTTAGTTACCTGGCGAATGACAAAAGCCTGCTGGCCTCCAAGGGCATTTCTGTCCATTGCAGTGGCCAGGTAACTGTCTGCCTGCAAATCAAATGTTTCGTTGATCAGTAAGGTTTTCGTGTATTCCCATATCCTTTCATCCTTTGCCAACTCCTTCAAAACTTTGGAGTGCTCCGGGGCAAGCTTTTCCAGGTATACAAACTTTCCTTTCAGAAGTGTAACATCAAATTCCATAAAAAAGAAAGCCACCCGGAGGTGGCTTGTATTTTACTTTCCGAATTTTAAATTGTTGGAAGGGTAATAAGCCGAAGCCCCCAGTAATTCCTCAATACGGATCAGCTGGTTGTACTTGGCTATCCTATCTGTACGACTCGCAGATCCTGTTTTGATCTGGCCGCAATTCAGTGCAACAGCCAAATCCGCGATTGTTGTATCTTCTGTTTCACCACTTCTATGGCTCATGATTGTATTGTAACCATTATGCTGTGCCATGGTAACAGCGTTGATGGTTTCTGTAATAGTTCCTATCTGGTTCACTTTAACCAATAAACCATTGGCAATATGTTCGTCAATGCCTCTTTTCAGGCGCTTCACGTTGGTTACAAAAAGATCATCACCCACCAATTGAATCTTTTTTCCTAAAGCCTCTGTCATCATTGCCCATCCTTCCCAATCATCTTCAGCCATTCCATCTTCAATAGATATAATAGGGTATTGAGCCACCCAGTCAGACCAGTATTTTACCAGTTGCTCACTGGTCATGGTCTTGCCATCACTTTTATGAAAGACGTACTTGCCATTTTTATACAATTCACTGTTGGCAGCATCCATAGCAATGAAAACCTGTGAGCCTGCTTTATATCCGGCTGCATCAATAGCTGCCAGGACTGTTTCAATAGCTTCTTCATTCGATCCGATATTAGGAGC
The DNA here is from genome assembly GCF_900129295.1 of Flavisolibacter ginsengisoli DSM 18119. Taxonomy (GTDB): domain Bacteria; phylum Bacteroidota; class Bacteroidia; order Chitinophagales; family Chitinophagaceae; genus Flavisolibacter; species Flavisolibacter ginsengisoli. The sequence continues at coordinate 36,297 of NZ_FQUU01000026.1, read as the reverse complement.
AAAACCACCTTCGTCACCTACGTTTGTGCTGTATCCTTTTTTCTTCAATACAGATTTCAGGGCATGAAAGATCTCAACTCCCCATCGCAATCCTTCACTGAAAGAAGAAGCGCCAACTGGCATGACCATGAATTCCTGGAAGTCAATCTTATTATCAGCATGCGCACCCCCGTTGAGGATATTCATCATGGGTACAGGAATCGTTTTGGCATTAGTGCCACCAATATAACGGAACAAGGGTAATGAAGCTTCTTCTGCGGCTGCCTTTGCCACAGCCATACTTACAGCCAACATGGCATTAGCACCAAGCTTACTTTTGTTTTCTGTAGCATCCAGCTCAATCATTAACTGGTCAACGCCTGTCTGGTCCGCCACATCATATCCAATGATCTCTTTGGCAATGATCTCATTTACATTCTCTACTGCCTTCAATACTCCTTTACCTACATAGATCTTTTTATCGTTGTCACGCAATTCTACTGCTTCGTGTACACCTGTGCTGGCACCACTTGGAACTGCTGCTCTTCCAAAGGCACCTTCATCTGTTATCACATCCACTTCCACAGTTGGATTGCCACGGCTATCAAGTATTTGTCTGGCGAAAATTTCGGCTATGTAACTCATTGTTGTAGTTTATAGTTTTTAAGTTTTAGTTCTTTTATAAAAGAGAGCTTGTATGAAAATGATTAACTGCCAGGTGGAACATTACCAGTCAGCGTCCTGAACACTTCCTCCAGGCTCTGGTTTTCACTTTGCAAAGAAACAATATCAAGATTATTTTCTGCCTCTAACTTTTTTAATTCCCTTCTTACAGTGTCGGGATCGCTGGTTTCTATAGTGAAACTAAACCTGTCTGACTGCGAAACTGATTTAATACCCGGTAGTCTTTTTATCCATTCGGGTTCCAGGGGTTCTTTAAAGCTGACCTTGACCAGGTTCAGGTTAGAATGTTGTTGCAATTGCTGTAGCGTATTATCGGCTACCAGTTTTCCTTTATTAATGATGATCACCCTGTCGCAGATAGCCTCTACCTCCTGTAAAATATGAGAAGAGAAAAGAACCATTTTATTCTTCCCCTGTTCCTTTATCACATTTCTTATTTCAAGTATCTGGTTGGGGTCAAGGCCACTGGTTGGTTCATCCAGAATCAACACTTCAGGATCATGTAATAAGGCGGCAGCCAGTCCAACTCTTTGCTTGTATCCCTTTGATAACTGACCCACCCGCTTTTTGCTTTCAGGTAGCAGTCCTGTCAGTTGAATGACATCTTCTATTCTTTTTTTCTTATCAGTTATTTCGTGAACGTCGGCAATAAAATCAAGGTATTCCCGCACATACATGTCATAATAAAGAGCATTAGACTCCGGCAGGTACCCGATCTTCTTCTTGGCAGCAAGCGGGTCTTTTGTAACATCTATCCCACTTACGTTTATATCTCCAGCATCTGGTTGAAGGTAACCGGTGATCATTTTCATCGTAGTGGATTTACCAGCCCCATTAGGCCCTAGAAATCCTACAATCTCACCTTTGTTCACTTTAAAAGATATCCCGTTGACTGCTTTTTGTTCGCCGTATTGTTTCAGTAAGTTCTTTACTTCAATGGACATGCTTCAAATGTACGCAGTTATTCAAGTCGGCACGTGAGCTTCCCTTTCAGGTTTTGATTTCGCCGTCATAAGCGCCTTTCCATGCATACCAGCCAAATATTGTAAGCCCGATCGCTATAGGAGTGAAGATACCAATGATGATCAACCAGGGCAAAGGTTTATGTATGTCCGCTGTTCCACCGGCACTTATGTTTTGAACAGCACTTGTTATTAAGACAGCAATTGTTATGGGTCCTAATATCATCCACAACAGCCCCAGTATTCTTTTGATCTTATCCATATGTTTATATTATATAACAGGAAGTTCCATCTGGCCCTCACCTTTAATTGCTATTTCATCAGTAACATGTTCTTCTATCTTATTGGAAAGGTATAATCCACCCACTACCAGGCAAAGGGCTGCCACACCAATAGGGTACCATAAACCAGATAAATAATTGGTCCCTGGAATGGTGGTGATAAGCGTGGCAATAAATGGTACCAGTCCACCAAAAACGCCATTACCTATGTGATAAGGCAGTGACATGGAAGTGTAGCGGATGCGGGTAGGAAACATTTCTACCAAAAAGGCGGCTATAGGTCCGTATACCATGGTAACAAATAATACCATGGCAGTGACCAGCAAGATCATCTTCCATTTAGTATTACCATTCAAAACAACTTCTTTAGTGGTTTTTACGCCGGTGGAGGAGGTAGTAGTAGCCACTTTTAATACAGTGCCATCTGTATAATTTGTCAGTACTGCCGGAACTTTCATATTACTGCCTACCTGTCCTTCAATTACAGTATTAGTAACTACTTCTTTTCCTGAAGTGTCTGCAAGGGAATATAGTTGCTGGAAAATGGGCCTGTATAAGAGCACCCCTAATAGCATACCAAAGAGCATGATGTTCTTTCTCCCCCATTTATCAGATAGAGCGCCGAATACAATAAAAAATGGTGTGGCCAGTAACAATGCGATCATAATTATGGAATTGGCCTGCTCATATTCAACATTGCATTTGGTAAGAATAAAGCTCTGTGCATAGAACTGGCTGGTATACCAGATCACTCCCTGCCCCATAGTTGCGCCAAAGAGAGCCAGGAGCACCATCTTAAAATTCTCCTTATGACCAAAGCTTTCTTTAATAGGGTTAACAGAAGTTTTACCTTCTTCTTTCAACTGGGTAAATAAAGGAGATTCCTTCATCTTCAACCTGATGAGGATGGAAATAAGCACCAAAACGATGGATAATAAAAATGGATAGCGCCAGCCATTGCCATTGGTAAATTCTTCAACACCTACCAATCTTCTCACGCCCAGTATAACAACCAATGAAACAAACAATCCCAGTGTGGCCGTGATCTGTATCCAGCTGGTAAAGAATCCCCTGCGGTGCTCTGGTGAATGTTCGGCAACATATGTAGCGGCACCTCCATATTCTCCTCCCAATGCCAGCCCTTGCAGCAGGCGGAGTAATAGCACTATCAAAGGTGCCCAGAAACCTATGGTTACATAGGAAGGTATAAGCCCGATGAGAAATGTGGAGCTACCCATGATGATGAGTGTAAGCAGAAAGGTATGTTTGCGGCCAATGAGATCACCTAATCTTCCAAAAAAAAGTGCACCGAACGGTCTTACAATAAAACCTGCGGCAAATGTGGCCAGTGTGGCAAGCAAGGCTGTGGTTGGATTGCCAGCCGGGAAGAATTTTGCAGCAATAATGGTGGACAGGCTGCCGAAAATGTAAAAGTCATACCATTCTATCAGTGTGCCAACTGAGGATGCAGTAATGATTTTCCAGATGCCCTTTGCAGGGGTTTGCGCCATTGTTTGAGGTTTAATTTTAAATATAAGGAAAGATCTGCTTACCAATTATTCCTGCATGCCATTTAAATACTTTTGCTTACTAATTGCTTGTTCTGATTTCAGGTAATGGTAACACCAGACTACGGCTATATAAACCAGATGTATCGCCGTAGTAACTCCGTAGTATCCCTGTACTATACCCGTTCCGATGCGGGAATTCGCCGCGGATACAATGGAGATGGAAGGGAGGAAATTCAGGCAACAATACTGTTGCATGCAAGCAGCCATGAAGTAACATTAATGGAAATGGATGATTGTAACTTATTCAACGAACCCAGTAATGAGTAGGGCCTGAAGCTATCAATTATTAAAATGAGATAACAATAGAAGATGAACCCTAATAAGTGATGGTAAAAAACAAAAGGCTTTCCCCCAGTAGGAGAAAGCCTTTTTATGTATAATAGGCTACTTGCTTGTAACAGTGTTTCAATAAACAATACCAGGCAACATTCCGTGAGTTTTCCTGAAATAATAATTACAGATCATCATATTCATATATGGGATCGAGAGGTGTTCCGGCAGTCATTTCAAATACCGGCTTGATGATACCATCTTTTAAACCATATACCCAGCCATGCAGGTGAGGCCTGTTGTCGTTTTTCCAGGCACGCTGCACTATAGATGTTTTGGCAAGGTGAATGACCTGCTCCTTCACGTTTAATTCTACCAGCCTGTCAGCGCGTGACTCTTCATCGTTTATGGCTTCCAGTTCTTCACTATATAAGCGGTAAACATCCTTAATATTACGCAGCCACATATTAAGCACGTATTTAAAATCGTGATTGGTCATTGCTGCTTTAATACCTCCACAACCGTAGTGACCGCATACAATGATATGCCTTACTTTCAAATGTGTAACGGCATAATCAAGCACACTTAGTAGGTTGACATCTGTGTGAATGACCAGGTTGGCAACATTTCGGTGTACAAATATTTCGCCTGGTTGGGTACCTGTAATTTCATTTGCCGGCACACGGCTATCACTACACCCGATCCATAAAAACTCCGGGGTTTGTAATTTAGCCAGTCGCTCAAAATAATCTGCATCATCTTCTTTTTTCTCTGCGGCCCAGGCTTTATTTTCCAGTAACAATTTTTCGTATGATTTCATTTTAGCTATTTTATGGTTTTCAAATTTATCTTGCTTTACGTTGTAATCATCAATTGGCAACAATATTATTCTCCTTTACTTTCACTATATGGTTATTCGTTTTAATGCCATGCCTGTCAGCATGCCTGGTTTTTACCTGTACACGGATGCTTTTTAAGGAGGCGTGTTTGGTGAAGTCCTCGATTACTTCCACAACATCTTTATCAATAAAATCTGCACGGCTGGCATCGATTAATACAAATGATTTTTCGGGTACCTCCTCCAGTTTATTTTTTATGTAAGGTTTATTCAGAAAGGTAACATCCTTTCTCAGCCGGAACAGATAACGGTTATCATCATGAACAATAAATACGGATGTTTTAAAGTTACTTCTTACAATAAAAAAGATGCTTACGCCAATGCCTATCAATACACCTATCAGCAGGTCGGTGAACAGGATGGCCAGGATAGTCAATACAAATGGCAGGAATTGATCCCATCCTTTTTTATAATATGATTTGAACAATGAAGGCTTTGCCAGTTTATATCCGGTAAATATTAATATGGCTGCTAACGCGGCTTTCGGAATCATATTCAAAATGGAAGGAATGAGGGCTACGCACAGTAGCAACAATCCTCCGTGCATCATTGTAGACATCTTACTTTTAGCACCTGCATTCACATTGGCAGATGATCGTACAATGACGGAGGTAATGGGTAATCCACCAACAAGACCCGATAGCATATTACCTATGCCCTGGGCTTTTAGTTCCCTTTCCTTATTTGTCACACGCTGGTAAGGGTCCAGGTCGTCAATGGCTTCAATACTTAATAATGTTTCCAGGCTGGCCACAAGTGCCAATGTGATTCCAGCTATCCATACTTCCTTATTAACAAAGCCCGCAAAGTCTGGTAATGTAAAGAAGGAAATAAATTCTGAGGCCGATGATGCCTGTGGTATGTTTACCATATGTGAAGGGTCTAAGGAATATGTGGATCCATTAGCTATTTGAAGGATGCCAATACCTATCAGCACAACGATCAGTGGAGCAGGTATTAGTTTGATAAATCCTTTTTTAGTGGAAGTGAATTTCTCCCATCCGAATTGAAAGACCAATGACAGGATACCAATAATTACAGCTACAGGGGTAATATATTTGAAAGCATTACCAATGGAACTGAATGTATTTTCATTATCAGGCTGCAGAAACGATTCATCACCTTCAAAGTTGCTGTCATATCCCACCAGGTGGGGCAACTGCTTTAATATTAATATCAAACCAATAGCTGCCAGCATTCCCTTGATCACACTATTAGGAACAAAATCCCCGATAATGCCTGCTTTCATAAAACCAAATAACACCTGGAATAATCCGCATATAACAACCGCAAGCAAAAATGTTTCAAAAGAAGGCAGTTTTAATATCGCAGCTGCAACAATGGCTGTAAGACCAGCTGCGGGACCGCTGACACTTAACTGTGAACCACTAAGAAAACCAATGACAATACCGCCAATAATACCTGAGATCAAACCGCTGAATAAAGGAGCATTAGAAGCAAGAGCCACACCCAGGCAAAGCGGTAATGCTACAAGAAAGACTACAATAGATGCAGTTATATCTGCACCAAGATTTTTAATGGAAAAGGTTGAACGCCTCATCTTTAATAATTAATAGTGAGTAAAAGAATAGTCAGAATACCCAATGCCTTTATAATTGCACAGGCATAGGAATTCCTCTAAGAATAGATCCAATAAATAAAAAGTTGAAAATGAGGCTATGCTTCGGGAGGGGGAGAAATTAATTCAGGATGAAAAGCATAGTACAATGCTGTAGAATGGCATTTATGATGCACTGTTACTAAGGTAAAGTAATTTTCAGTTTGGTGCATTTCATGCAAATATTCTGAAAGTGTATTGGTTACACTGTGCGTTTTCTCTTCCGTGGTATTAGATAAAGGGTTAGTATTCTGGTCTGTGGAGTTGCGGGATTTTTGTTCCGTCTGTTCTTTACCCAACTGGCGACCCTGGTAAACATAAGGAATGCTGATGGTTAACCAGGCTAAAGTGACCAGCATTAGTATACTGGAGACCTTTTGCCATAGATTCATCTTGTTCCTTTGGTGTTTCATCAGGGCGCAAAAATAATGGAATCACAAGGCTTTCCCATTTTTAACTGTTATATAAATACTATTATTATTATTATTTGCAAAAACAAATACACCCTACATAGTAGATGAGTTTGGAATTAAAAGAGAAACAAATATTGAAGTTCATATTCTTACATTTTCTTTAAGTTTAAACTTTCAAACCATTTATTGAATGTCATATCCTTACCAATTTAAATCACTAGACGAATACAAAGTAGCTTATAAAAAAAGTACGGAAGATCCTTCAGGATTCTGGAGCCAAGTAGCAGAAAACTTTCTATGGCGCAAAAAGTGGGATAAAACCCTGCAGTGGAATTTTACTGAACCCTCTGTTAAGTGGTTTGAAGGAGGAAAACTAAATATCACAGAAAATTGCATTGATCGTCACCTGGAAGAGTTGGGTGATAAGCCGGCCATGATATGGGAGCCCAATAACCCGGAAGACAGGGTAAGAGTTGTAACCTATAACCGTCTTCACAAAAGGGTTTGCCAGTTTGCGCAGGTATTAAAGAACAATGGCGTAAAAAAAGGCGATAGGGTTTGTATCTATATGGGCATGGTTCCGGAATTAGCTTATGCCGTGCTGGGGTGTGCCCGGATAGGGGCCATACATAGTGTGATCTTTGGAGGGTTCTCTGCACAAAGCATTGCCGACAGGCTGGAAGATGCCAGCGCTGAATATATAGTTACGTGTGATGGGGCATACCGGGGAGAAAAAATTATACCACTTAAGGATGTTATTGACGATGCTTTGATAGGTAATAAAACCGTGAAAAGAGTAATAGTATATACGCGTACCCGGACGCCGGTCTCCATGATCAAAGGACGTGACGTGTGGTGGGAAGATGAAATGGAGCATGCGGAATCACAGATTGAAAAAGACAATGTCGTTTCCTTCCCTGCAGTGGAAATGGATGCGGAAGATCCTTTGTTTATACTTTACACATCTGGTTCTACCGGCAAGCCCAAAGGTGTTGTCCATACCATTGGAGGCTACATGGTGTTTACTGCCTACAGCTTTGTGAATGTTTTTCAATATCAAAAAAGCCAGGTTCATTTCTGCACTGCAGATATCGGTTGGATAACCGGTCATAGTTATATTGTCTATGGTCCACTGGCGGCAGGTGGTACCAGTGTTATGTTTGAGGGAATACCAACCTGGCCCGATGCCGGTCGCTTTTGGGATATTGTGGACAGGCACAAAGTGAATATCCTTTACACTGCGCCAACAGCTATACGTTCGCTAATGGGCTTTGGTTTGAAGCCGCTGGAAGGGAAAGACCTTTCTTCTTTGAAAGTTTTAGGTACAGTGGGAGAGCCGATCAATGAAGAAGCGTGGCATTGGTATGATGAAAATATAGGTAAGGGTAAATGCCCTATTGTAGATACGTGGTGGCAAACAGAAACCGGGGGAATCCTTATTTCTAATATGGCGGGAATTACGCCAGCCAAACCCACGTATGCCACTTTGCCATTGCCCGGCGTAGAGCCTCTCCTGGTAGATGAAAATGGAGTAGAGGTGAAAGGAAATCCTGCTTCGGGTAACTTATGCATCAGGGCACCCTGGCCGTCTATTCTTAGAACTACCTATGGTGACCATGATCGTTGCAGGCAGACCTATTTTTCTGCTTATCCTAACCTGTATTTTACTGGTGATGGTGCTTTGAGAGATGAAGAAGGTAATTACAGGATCACTGGCAGGGTAGATGATGTATTAAATGTTAGCGGGCACCGCATTGGCACTGCAGAAGTGGAAAATGCCATTAATATGCACTCCGGTGTTGTTGAAAGTGCCGTGGTAGGTTACCATCACGATGTAAAAGGTCAGGGCATTTATGCATATGTTATCTTCCAGGGCACTCATGGTGATGAAACCAGCAGGAGAAACGATATCCTTCAAACTGTGTCAAGGATCATAGGACCAATTGCCAAACCAGATAAAATACAATTTGTGGCTGCCTTGCCTAAGACAAGAAGTGGCAAGATCATGCGACGCATCTTACGAAAAATAGCAGAAGGAGAAACCAGCAACCTCGGTGATACGACTACTTTGCTTGACCCTACTGTTGTTGAAGCTATTGCAGGAGGAAAATTATAGTCTTAAGGGCATATGCTAATGTTTATGATTTATTAGCATCTACGAGTACATTTGCTTGTTTCTGCATGAGTTCCATTACAAAACGTAAACTACCTGCATTTTTAAAGACCATCCTATGGGTGGTTTTTGTGCAGTTGGTATTATTGAACATATCTGCTGCTTCTTATGCCTTCAAATTCACTCATTTTAAACAAGGTCAGCCGCCTGCTATTAACAATGATAATATTTTAGTCAAAACCTGGAAATTATTTACCGGGCCTTCTTTTTACAGGAATGACAAAGAACCGCTTCCTACATTTCCTGTTACATATGTACTTCTAAAACTAAATGAAGACCTTTCAATTGATACATGGTACAGCGAGTTGCCCTCTTCCAGGAAATGTATCATCATGTTTCATGGGTATAGCTCTAATAAAAGCATTTTAAATGCAGAAGCATTTCGTTTCAGGGAATGGGGATACAATGTGCTGATGGTTGATCTGAGGGCACATGGTAATAGAGAAGGTAATTCTACAAGCTTTGGATTTAAGGAAACCGAAGAGGTCATTAAAGCATTCAACTTTGCCAAAGAACAAGGAAATCACTATGTCATCTTGTATGGCGTTTCCATGGGTGCTGTATTGGCCATAAAGGCTGTATCGCAAAAGCTGGTAGCTCCTGATGCAATTATTGCAGATATGCCTTTTGGTTCCCTTCATGACCACCTGAAAACCAGGGCCAGGGTTACTGGCTTTGCCTCGGAGCCCTTTGCTTTTTTTACTACGCTTTGGATAGGTATTGAAAGCGGGTTCAATGGGTTTAGCTTGAATACTGCCGAATATGCCAATAGTGTGACCTGCCCTATATTATTGCAATGGGGCGAGCGGGACAGGTATGTTACAGCCAATGAAATTGAATCAATTTATCAGCACCTGGCAAGCCAAAAAAAGAAATTGGTTCTATATCCAGAGGCTGACCATGATTCTTACCTTGAATCAGACCCAATACTTTGGGAAAAAGAGGTAGGTAGCTTTTTAAATGAGTTGCATTGAATCATTTACGAATGGTGACAGGTGTTCCCACGGGTATGAACCTGTATAATTCTTCAACATCAGAATTCTTTAGGGAAATGCAGCCATTTGTCCAGTTCTTGTAGCGGTCTATTACAAAATCCTCGTGAGGCCATACACCATGGATGCCTATACCAGCACCCGGACGGGCAGAACTTGGTATCTCTCCACGTCTTTTGCGCTCATTGAATTTATAAATGCTTTCCTGCGTAGGATAATCAAGACCCATGTATCTGTCCCATTTTTCGTGTACCCTTTTGTTTACTATCCTGAAAGTGCCCTCAGGAGTATTACGGTCACCTTCCATTTTTTTATCATCAAGCGAGCTGTTGCCAAACACTACAGGGTAGGTGGCGTACCATCCCTTGGCATCATAGACATACAATTCATAGCTTGATTTGTCAATGGTGATAGAAACAGGTGCAATAGGCATGGAGGAAAAAGATCTTTTGGAGGTAGTGGCTTTATATGCCGGAAGGGTAAGGCTTGTTTTTGTTTTATGGGTTTTAACAAACAAACTGCCCCCTGCAATAAGGCACGAAAGAAAAATGGCGGTTTTCATAACTCCAGAGGTTTAGCGTTTCTCATTGGCTTAACGCTGTTCAAAATCTTTTTATTTTGGGCTGTTAATATCTTTAACGAGACTTTGCAAAATAAAAAAACCCTCTGTCTAAAACAAAGGGTTTCCACTAAATTATCAGTTAAGTAAGTTTACCAGTTGCTCAAACGGATACCTACGTTGTAAGGTGTTTGATCCAGCCCTTTTTCCCACATACTTTTCATAGCATAGCTACCGTACAATTTCACTGGTCCAAGGTTTAATTCACCTATATAGGAGAGTTTCCATTTGCGCAGGTCATAATCATCATGGATCTTATGCTTTCCATCACTGCCTTTTGTTTTCTGGCGGGATGAGTAGAGAAAACCTGCACTAACACCACCGCTGAATCCAAAACCTTTATTGCGGCCAGGCGTAAGGTTTACATTCAACATCATGGGTACTGTAATATAATCTGCGGCTAATTTGTTCTTTTTTAAATTGGCATAATCAGGATCCAGTGTTATTTGTGTTGGATTCTTTTGCAGGTGTACTCTTTTATCATCAAACCTGTAGTTGTTCAATTCAAGACCCAGTCCATATTTCAAATTCAATACATGGCTTACCATGTTAAGGCGCTGCATAAAGAACCAGATATTAACGTTGATGGATTTGGTTGTATTCAATTCCAGTGCATCCTTGTTAAAGCCAGGAGCAAATGCCTGTGCTTCAGCGGAGCTATAATTTGTTTGATCGTTCCAGTTGGAAAAACCCAGGTCAACGATACCCCAGTTGGTGCTAACATTGGAATTATAACGTTTATGTGAACGGTTGGATATTGTTATTTCTTTAGTATCCTTTTCTTCCTTACCCTGTTTTTTGATAATGATCATGCTGCCTACCCTTATGGTATCGGCCTTTTGGGCTTCTGTACTATCCACCTGGGCAAAGGAAGACATAGTAATAGCAGATGCAATTATTGCAAGAAGTATTCGGTTCATAACATTAAGTTGTAAATGGTTATTTAAGTTTTACTGCAAGGGCTCCAACCAATAGTTCTTCATCATCGCCATTGGTAGGATCTATTCCTGTTTTTCTTTCAATCATCCTGGTAGCTTTGCGCAAAAAGCTTTTGAATGATCCTTTGTTTTCTTTGTTTTCAGCTACATCATTCGTTGGTACCTCAGATGCTGTAGCCTTTATAGATGTATTACGTTGAGCTAACGCAGAAGTTACAGGTGAGTTGTTAATGATTTGCTTAGATGGATCAAATGAAGCCGCAGGAGCCTGAGAAGGGTTGTTCACATGAATGGCAGCAGTTGATCTTTCCAATGGTTTGCCTGCCTGGTCATTTACAGGCTCAATGCTTTTTTCTGTTTTAGGGTCGGCAACATAGGCAATGGGATTATTTTCAAAATGCCTGCTGTTGTCATGCGTTTTTTCAGTTACAGGATTTGCTTTAGTACTGGTTCCGGCAATTTCAACCGGATTTTTAATTACAGGTTCACTTTCCGGGGAAGTTGTTGCCTTTTCTGCGTTTTTAATTACAGCAGGCGAACCAGAGGTTTTGGAAATTACAGCTACAGGAAAATCAACCCCTGGCTTATTTCCATTCTGTAAAAAATATAAAGAACCCATGCCTGCCACTAATAAAACGGCCGCAGCAATGCGTAAATAGAATTTGAATGCTATAACCCTGGTAGAACGGTGGTATAGTTCTTCTTTATTTGGATAGGGAATGAGTTCGGCAGCATCCAGTTTGGTCTGTAAAAGAATAGAATGTTGATGTTGATATTTCTTGTTGGAAGCCAGTTCTAATTCGAGGCGGTTTTTCTCGCTTGCAGGTAGTTCATTGTCGATGTAAAGCAGGAGTTCTTCTTCGGACGTACTAAGCTTCATGGAAGAAGACAAAAGCGATGCCTTATCAAAGTTGACCGTTTCAGCAGGTAGTTGGGTGCTTAACAAAAGGTCAAGCTCAGCCCTCAACTCCGGGTGGCTTTCCAGGAAAGATTCAACCATCTTCCTTTGCTCCTGCGTTAATTCGTTATCCATATACAGGATAAAGAATTCCTCGTAATTGCCGGTATTGATATCGTTTGAATTAGATGACATTTTCAACTTTTACAATGTACTCTTTTAATTGAAGGCGTGCCCTGTGCAGGTAAACTTTCACCTGGCTTTCACTCAGGTTCATGATCCTTCCTATCTCTTCATAGCTGTAACCTTCATAATCTTTCAGCATTACCAGTGACCGTTGGGTTTCTCCTAATTTTGCCAATGCTTCATTGAGAATAGCCTTTGTATTATTGAACTCCTTGCTGTGAACCCTTGTATCTTCTTTAAATTCTTCTTTCAGGTGAATCCTTTTCGATTTCCTCAGGTGGTCGATCATTTGGTTGTAGGCTACAGTAAACAGGTATGATTTGCTCTTTGCGTGTTCTACCTCTTCCCGGTTACGCCATAGCTTTTCAAATGCTGTTTGTACTACATCGCGGGCATCTTCCTCGTGACGCAGGTTTTTTACAATGAACCTGAACACATTGTCAGCATACAGGCTCACACAGTCATTATATTCTTTTTCAGTCATAAACAGTAAACAAGAACAGCTTGATTCTACAGTAATACGCTGTAGTGAAGTAAAAGTTACAACAAAGGAAGAAATTTTTTTTATTACATATGTACCGCTGATACCATTTGCCGGGAAAGGATATCCCAAAGCATTTCATTGCTGTTGGATTCGGGCTTTTGACAGCATTTTTCTATTTCCGTGGAAACAGAATGCGACCTTGAATAAGCAATAAAGGAAAAAGCAGAAATTATGAAGATAAAAAGGAATGCAAGTAATAGATACCTGCTTTTTAATACCTTTTTCATGGCGTTGGTTTGAATGGTTTGACGAAGGTATCAGGCCTTATGTTACAGGAATGTCAAAAATAAATTCCACTGCCGGGCAATTAGTTGCAGGTAGAGTTGCTTATTGCGGGTTAACTGAACCTTTCTAACCAGGACAATATGATGCTTACCTGATTATATTTGCGACTCCAAATCAAATGTTATGAACGATAAATTTGTAGAACGTATCCGCCAGGAAGTTGAGGAGATCAAAACTTCAGGATTATATAAGACAGAACGAATTATAGCTTCTCCGCAGGGCGCCGAGATAACTGTAAATGGCAGGCAGGTTTTGAATTTTTGCGCCAACAATTACCTGGGTTTATCTTCTCATCCAAAAACCCTTGAAGCTGCGCATCATTATCTGGATACCAGGGGTTATGGAATGAGTTCAGTGCGTTTTATCTGTGGTACCCAGGATATTCATAAAGAACTGGAGCAAAAGCTCGCTACTTTCCTTGGAACAGAAGATACTATTCTATATGTGGCCGCTTTTGATGCCAATGGCGGTGTATTTGAACCTCTATTCAATGAGCAGGATGCCATCATTTCCGATACATTGAACCATGCTTCTATAATAGATGGAGTCAGGCTATGCAAGGCTCAACGCTACCGCTATGAGCACAATAATATGGAGGACCTCGAGGCTAAACTTAAAGAATCTGCTCATTTGCGCAGCAGAGTTATTGTTACAGATGGGGTTTTCAGCATGGATGGAACAATAGCACAGCTGGATGTGATCTGCGACCTTGCTGATAAATATGATGCTATTGTAATGGTAGATGAAAGCCATGCTTCTGGTTTTATGGGTAAAACAGGGCGCGGAACACATGAGTACCGGGGTGTGATGGGAAGGATAGATATTATAACAGGAACATTGGGAAAGGCCTTAGGTGGTGCCTCTGGTGGTTTCACCAGTGGACGAAAAGAAATCATTGATATTCTTCGCCAACGCAGCCGTCCCTATTTATTCTCCAATACGCTTGCCCCATCAATTACAGGGGCCAGTATCGCGGTACTGGATATGCTAAGCGAAACCACCACTTTAAGAGATAAGTTGGAAAGCAATACCAGGTATTTCCGTGAAAAGATGACTGAGGCGGGCTTCGATATTAAGAATGGTGAGCATCCTATTGTACCTATTATGCTTTATGATTCCGTACTGGCGGCAAAATTTGCTGACGCTCTTTTGCAGGAAGGTATATATGTTATAGGGTTCTTTTTCCCTGTAGTGCCCAAAGGCCAGGCAAGGATCAGAGTTCAGATCAGTGCAGCACACGAGCAGGAGCACCTTGACAAAGCCATCAATGCCTTTACCAGGATTGGTAAAGAACTGGGTGTTATAAAATAGAATTTAAAAAAACTGGTAAAACGCAGGGGGAAGCTTTTAAAGCCTGACCCTGCGTTTTTTAATTAAATAAGCTACCGGCCAATTTGCCCTGCAGCTTCTTTTACTTTTTCAGGGTCCATGTCCCGTGAAGAAATGTTTACTAGTATCCTTCCCCTGGTAAGGTAAGTAATAGAAGTTACCTTGGTTTGGTTATCAAATTCCTCAATGGCTTTCCCACCATTGAGTTCTATCTGTTTTGAACCATCTTTCAATTTGGAGGCATAACTATCTCTAAACCATGCTAATCCAGAGGTTCCACTGCAATCATAGAGGGTAACCCTCATGTCTGTCTTGTTGTTTTTTTCGTAATCAGCATGAGCTGTAGCATAACCCATATTATTGTTCATGGTTAAACCGCTACGCCTGATACCATTCAGGCTTTGAGGTAATAAAGCAGCCAGTTCATCCAGGCCCAGTGGTTGTAAGGAGCCCAGTTCCTGCATTTTTACCACCAGGGGATCTTTCGGGGTTGAAACCGGTTTTACTTTAGCCTCGTTATTGGTTTCGCTTATTTGCTCCGTTTTTACAGAAGGATTACAGGCAATTAAAAGGATAACCATGGAGAGAAAAATTGGTAGAATTCTTTTCATATATGTTAGTTTAATTATTGACTCCTTTAAAATTACCTGTTATTCATGGCCAAAACAATAACATACATCATATAGCGTTTATGACTTAGGCTCCGTTTTTATCCGGATATTCCTAAGAATTACCATTATTTTTATCAATAAATCGTACGTAATGAAAAGGATCTTCCTCCTTTTAGCTTGTTGGATGATGATTATGCTCGCATTTCCCTCGTGCACATCCATGAAAAGAGACTGCCAGGGTAATAAACATGTTCGTTTGAAAAATGGTATTTATTTATAATCTCGTGTTTTCTTCAAAACGGGAACTTCACCTCTATCTTTAGATCTGCTACCAGGTTATTCATTCGCAGTTGGCTTTTTATAGAAGTTTTTAAACACCACAGTTTTGCCCAGGAGGTTACCTTTGCCGAAATTTTGAACCTATCCAATGAGATTTCTTCCAGGCCTTGTGCTTTTATGCGTACTGATTGGCTGTTCCCCCAATAATGTAGATATTGATAATTCACTGGGAAAATACTTTAAAGAAAATGGTGCAGAAGGTTGTTTTGCCTTGTTAAATAATAGTACCGGAAACTTTACCGTATATAACCTGGAGCGTTATCGTGATAGTGCTTTTCTACCTGCTTCTACCTTTAAAATAGTGAATTCATTAATTGGGCTCCAGACAGGGGTCATCAATAATGACAGTATGGTCATAAAATGGGATGGTATTACCAGGCCGGTGGCAGGCTGGAACAAAGACCTCAGTATGTACCAGGCCTTCAGGTTATCCGCAGTACCTTATTACCAGGAAGTTGCCCGGCGGATTGGAAAGGATACTATGCAGCACTGGCTGGATTCACTTTCCTATGGTTCTAAAAAGATCACTACAAGAATTGACACCTTTTGGCTTGATCATTCTCTCAAGATCACCCCGGACGAGGAAATGGGCCTTGTAAAACGACTTTACTTTAACCAGTTGCCATTTCACCAGCGTAACCAGGAAATAGTGAAAACCGCCATGCTGATGGAGGATAAACCAGAGTACAAGCTCAGTTATAAAACTGGCTGGGCGCCCTGGGATAGCATTCATAAAAAGCAAATAGGATGGATCGTAGGCTGGATTGAAGAAAACCGTCATCCTTATTTTTTCGTGCTCAACCTGGAATCAGCTGATAAGACATTTGATATGACAGGTGTCCGTATGAAGATCCTTAAGGATATTTTGACAGACCTGGGATTTATGAAAGGAAATAAATAAGGTATAGGTCCTACGTAAAATAGGCAATACCGGGTTCAGACTTGCGAAAACTAGGGGTTGACAGGTCAAATATGTATTTTAGCACATTCTTTGCCTTAAACCGAAAAACCTGATCCTTGAATCTTCAATTTCAATATCCTGAAGCTTTTTATTTACTGGGCTTTCTTTTCTTATTTATAGTACTCTATATATTTTACCAGTTCTGGAAGAAACGCAGCATCAAGAAAACCGGTGACCCGGTTGTTGTCAATAAACTGATAACCAATCATTCCCGCATAAAGACAGTACTGAAATTTTGCCTGGTGCTGATAGCTTTTGGATTAGGATGCATTGCCGTGGCTAATCCCAGGAAACCTGATGCTTCTTCTGCAGAGGCCCGTAAAGGCATCGATCTTGTTATTGCCCTGGATGTGAGCAATAGTATGCTGGCATCTGATATTGCACCTAACCGGTTGGCAAGGGCCAAGCAATTTATTTCCAAACTGATCGACAATCTGAAGGATGATAGGATAGGACTAATTGAATTTGCCGGTAATGCCTACCTGCAGATGCCACTTACATTTGACCAGTCAGCAGCCAGGTTATACGTTTCAAGCGCAGGCCCGGGTGCTGTTCCTACACAGGGAACCAGTATTGGAGATGCACTAAAAAAAGCTGAGATCGCCTTTGGCGAGGAGTCCGACCGATTTCGTTCCATTGTTTTAATAACTGATGGGGAAACGCATGATGAGGATGCCCTGGATAAGGCAAAAGAATTAGCCGGTAAAGGCGTTATGATCAATACAATTGGTATTGGATCTCCAGAGGGTACAACCATATTGGATACGGCAACGGGTGGACCCAAAAAAGACCAGGCAGGCCAGGTAGTCATTTCCAAATTGAATGAGCAGATATTGCAGCAGATAGCAACGGTTACCAATGGTACCTTTGTACACCTGGAAAGTGCAGAAGCGGCGGTAAAGACAGTAATGTCCCAATATACCGAGATCGATAAAAAGGCACTGGGTGATACTTCATTGTACACGTATCATAGTTTTTATGCCTGGCTGGTCGTTCCTATGCTTGGACTGTTATTAATAGAACTATTTATCCCTGACAGGAAGAAAACAATTACTCCAGGGAGTAAAAAAGCAAAAATTACGGACCCAATAAAAGCGAAGGCATGAAGCAGTTGATTTTAGCCCTATTGATATCATTTTCTGTTGCTAGCCATGCGCAAAGCGCCAACAGCTACATCATTAAGGGTAATAAATATTATACACAAACTCAGTTTGACCTGGCCGAAGGCCAATACAAAAAAGCATTATCAATAGACCAGGGGAATACAACAGCACAGTTCAACCTTGCCAATGCCCTTCAAAAGCAGAAGAAATATGATGAGGCAGTGCAGGTCCTGGAAAAATTATATAATGCCGGGCCTGAAACCAAACTGCGGTCTGCAACCGCCTACAACCAGGGAGTGGCATATACAAAGCAGAAGGAACTGGAGCCAAGCATTGAAGCTTATAAAAAAGCCCTCAGGTTAAATCCAAATGATAAAGATGCCCGTGAAAATTTGCAAAAGGCCTTGTCAGAATTAAAGAAAAAGCAGGACGAACAGAAACAAAGCCAGCAAAAGTCTTCCTCAAGTATGAGCCAGAATGAAGCAGAACAAAAGCTGAAGCTTTTACAGGAAAAGGAAAAACAATTGCAGCAAAAACTCCAGAACCAGAATAAGCAAAAGGGTGGCGGACAGGCCCAGGATTGGTAATTTTTACAAAAGTTCCCTATCAATCAGCTGTTTTATGACTTATCTAAGATTTCCGTCAGTTCTTTATGGATAAGGAAGCGATATTTTTGCTATTCATAAAATACTCCTGGAGGAGATCGTCTTATGCAGTTTTATTGCGAAAGTCTTACTGAATATAAACGGCTGGCAACGAGAGAAGTAAAAGTGGGAGATCTATTACTGGGTAATTACAACCCTATCCGTATCCAGACCATGACCACTACAGATACCATGGATACCATGGGCACGGTGGAGCAAACCATCCGGTGTATTGAAGCCGGGGCAGAACTGGTACGCATCACAGCTCCATCTAAAAAGGAAGCCGAAAATCTATTACTGATCAAAAATGAATTACGCAGAAGAGGATATACAACTCCCCTGGTGGCTGATATTCATTTCACACCCAATGCCGCAGAAATTGCGGCCAGGATCATAGAGAAGGTAAGGGTGAACCCCGGCAACTATGTTGATAAGAAAAAATTTGAGCTTATAGAATATACCGATGCTGATTATGCTGAAGAAATAGACAGGATCAGGGAACGCTTCACGCCTTTAGTGAAGATCTGTAAGGAATATGGCACTGCCATGCGTATAGGTACTAACCATGGTTCATTGAGTGATCGCATCATGAGCCGTTATGGGGATACTCCCATGGGCATGGTGGAAAGTGCTATGGAGTTTCTGCGTATTGCCAGGAGCGAAAGCTACCACAATATTGTATTGAGCATGAAGAGCAGCAATCCGCAGGTAATGGTTCAGGCATACCGTTTATTGGTCAGGACCATGTTTGATGAGTTCAATGAATGTTATCCCCTTCACCTTGGGGTTACTGAAGCCGGAGACGGTGAAGATGGAAGAATAAAAAGCGCTGCAGGTATTGGTACGTTATTGGAAGATGGTTTAGGTGATACCATCCGGGTTTCCCTGACTGAAGATCCGGAATTCGAGATCCCTGTTTGCAGGGATATTGTAAAACGTTATGCCAGCAGGAGTCAAGATACAATTGACCCGTTAAGCATTCCCAAAGTAGATAAGCTACCCTATAATCCATTTGAATATAAGAGAAGGGCAACTTTTCATGTGGGCAATATGGGAGGACACCAGGTGCCCGTAGTCATTGCAGATCTAAGCAAATTGACAACGATAACTCCTGCTGATCTCCAGGCGGTAGGTTACAGCTATGATGCTGTTACTGATAAATGGGGTATTTCTGATACGGCGGCTGATTATATTTTCACCGGGCATAATATCCTGGATTTTTCCTTACCCGGTACATTGAAGGTGATAGTTTATCCAGCTACCTGGATGATGATAGAAGACAAATCAAAATACTTCCCCATTTACGATGATGTTGGCTATACCCAGGCAGAATACAAAAGCAATGAATTGAATTTTGTAATGGTTGATTGTTTTCATGAGGCTGCAGTAATACCTGACCTTACTGATTGGGAATACCTTGATGCCATGGCCAATGATCCAAAGGTGGTGCTATGCCTGAGCAGCCAGAATCCTCATTCCATGCCGGCTGTAAGAAGGATGTTCATAGAATTGATGAACAGGGGTATTCAGAATCCTGTTGTCATTACAGTTGACAGCAATTGGAAAACAATGGATGAACACTTAATCCATTATGCATCGGAAGGGGGGGCATTGCTTTTAGATGGAATGGGTGACGGTGTTTGTTTTGGTATGACCACTGAAAGTTATAAACTACAGGCCTCCAGCCTGGAGGCAGTAAGTGGCCGCAACTATATACAGTCACAATCAGTGGAGCAATTCATTAACAATACTTCCTTCAGTATTTTACAGGCTACCCGTACACGCATTTCTAAAACAGAATACATTAGCTGTCCTTCCTGTGGAAGAACTCTTTTCGATCTGCAGGAAACTACAGCCAGGATCCGCTCAGTTACCAACCATCTCAAAGGTTTGAAGATAGCCATTATGGGATGCATCGTTAACGGTCCCGGCGAGATGGCAGATGCTGACTTTGGATATGTTGGAAGCGGACCTGGAAAGATCACCCTGTATAGGGGAAAGGAAGTGGTGAAGCGCAATGTGCCAAGTGAAATAGCCGTTGAAGAATTAATTAATCTTTTAAAAGAAAATGAAGCCTGGGTGGAACCCCAGCAGGTAATGCAAAATATATAACAATGAAAAAACTAACTGCTATTGTACTGCTTTTCTCTGCCTTTGTATTTTCAGGTTGCCTTGACACTGTAGAGGAACTTACCATAGCTAAAGATGGTTCAGGCACTTACAAAACAACTATGGACATGAGCGGCATGTTTGATATGATTGAAATGATGGCTGCAATGGATACCAGTGCCAACAGCCAGCTCAAAAAATTATCAGATAAGGATATTGACAGCACCTTCAACCTAAGTTCAGTAATGGACACTGCTGCAGGCGTAACTGAAGACCAGCGCCAGTTGTATAAAGGTGCAACAATCAGCCTGACTATGAAGCAAAAAGATAAAGTGTTCAAAATGGCTATGAACTACCCATTTAAAAAGCTGGAAGATGTGCAAAAGATCATTGAGCTGAATGCTTCAGGAAAAGGTGTAGATATATTCAATAAGGGGGAAAAGAAACAAGAAATTCCTCCGGGTATGGAAGATAAAGGCAGTATGCCTTCTATCAATAATTTCTTTGACATCACCTACAAAAAGGGACTGATAGAAAGAAAGCTGAATGAAACTAAATTGGAAGACCTTAAGAAAGATGAGAAGTATAGCCAGATGAAGAGTGCAGGGGATATGTTAGGCAGCATCACATATACCAGTATACTGCACCTGCCAAAGCCGGCAACTAAAGTGGAAGGAGCAATGGTAAAACTTTCAGATGATAAGAAAACAGTTACCATTAAATCTACCCTCGCAGACCTTTTTGATAATCCAAAGTCTTTAGGATTCAGAATTGAATATTAAAGCAGATATTGTTTTCGACCAATATATAAAAAGAGTTACCAAACAGTAACTCTTTTTATTTTGATATAATTTGCAGCCATGCAAACAGACTTTTTGGTGATTGGCTCTGGTATAGCAGGATTGACCTATGCATTAAAAGTAGCCCAGCATTTTCCGGATAAAAAAGTTACCATAATCACGAAAGCAACAGCGGATGAAACCAATACCAAGTATGCACAAGGTGGCATTGCCGTAGTGAATGACCTCGAGAAGGACAGTTTTGATAAGCATATCGAAGACACATTGATAGCTGGCGATGGTTTGTGTAATAAAGAAGTGGTTGAAATAGTGGTAAAGGAAGGTCCTGCCCGTGTACAGGAGATCATTGACTGGGGCGCACAGTTTGATAAAGATGCGGAAGGCGATTTCAAGCTGGGAAGGGAAGGAGGGCACTCGGAATTTCGTATCCTCCACCATAAAGATGTTACAGGCAGGGAAATGGAAAGGGCTTTATTAGATGCAGTTGAAAAAGCATCAAATATCGAGTTCATCAAGCATTGCTTTGTCATTGATATTATCACCCAGCACCACCTGGGGTACCTGGTAACAAAATCAACACCTGATATTAATTGTTATGGTGTTTATGTGTTGAATGCAAAAAATAACCGGATAGAAAAGATATTATCAAAAATCACCTTGCTGGCTACAGGTGGTAATGGCCAGGTGTACCGCACCACTACCAATCCTTCCATTGCTACCGGCGATGGTGTGGCAATGGTTTACAGGGCTAAGGGGCGGATAGAAAATATGGAGTTTATCCAGTTTCATCCCACAGCATTGTATGAAGCTGGCAAAAGAGGACAGGCATTCCTGATCACAGAAGCAGTGAGAGGCGATGGAGGTATTTTACGAAATATTAATGGTGAAGCCTTCATGGAACGCTATGATGAAAGAAAAGACCTGGCGCCAAGAGATATTGTGGCAAGGGCCATTGATAGTGAGATGAAGATAACCGGTACTGAAAATGTCTTCCTGGATTGCCGGCATATGGATATGGAAAAGTTTAAGGAGCATTTTCCCAATATTTATGAAAAGTGTTTGTCAATAGGAATTGATGTTGCTGTAAATATGATACCTGTAGCTCCTGCCGCTCATTATAGTTGTGGAGGCATCAAGACAGATGAATGGGGCCATAGTTCCATTCGTCATCTCTATGCCTGCGGCGAATGCTCCAGCACGGGTTTGCATGGGGCCAACCGCTTAGCCTCCAATTCTCTGCTGGAAGCTATGGTGTTTGCCCATAGGTGCTATGTGGATAGTGTGAGTAGTTATGAACAGGTTGAAAACCTGCCCGATATTCCTGACTGGAATGCCAGCGGCACATCAGAACCAAAAGAAATGATCCTGATCACTCAAAGCCTGAAAGAACTGCAACAGGTTATGAGTGATTATGTAGGAATTGTACGCAACAATGTTCGTTTACAAAGAGCCATCAGGCGTATAGACCTGCTGTTTGAAGAAACAGAAGGATTGTATCAAACAACCACTGTATCACCACAATTGCTGGAACTCAGAAATATGATTACCGTGGGATATTTGATCACCAAGGCAGCCAGCTTTAGAAAAGAAAGCAGGGGATTGCATTTTAATACTGATTATCCTTATAAATCTGATCTGGTTCAGAATATCGTGTTGTAATAGTTTAGACATAGAGAAACGAGGCAAAAGGGGAAGACAGGCTTTTAACGCCTTTTCTATTTTCTTCTTAACCCGGGCATCTATCTTTGCCTGCTTTATGTATTACGTTGTTTATGGCATTTTCTATTTATTATCACTGCTCCCTTTAAGAGTATTATATCTCCTGACGGATTTCTGTTACGCTATTATTTATTATGTGGCAGGATATAGAAAGGAAGTGGTAATGCAGAACCTCGCCATCGCTTTTCCAGAGAAAACTTTAGAAGAAAGAAAGAGAATCGCTAAACAGTTTTATAGAAACTTTACAGACTTCTTTGCAGAGACTATTAAGATATTTAGTGCCAGTGATGCTTTCTTGCATAAACATTTCGTCCCAGACCTAAGGGTTTTTGAGCGGTTAAAAGCGGAAGGTAAAAAATGCCAGGTTCACCTGGGGCACAACTTCAACTGGGAATTGGGATACCTGGCCTGTGTATCACAGATCAACCTCAGGGTACTGGGCGTATACATGCCTTTGAGCAGTTCTGTATTTGAACGTTTATTTGTAAAGTTGCGTACACGCAAGGGAGGTACACTGTTGCCTGCTACCAATATGCGAAACGCATTATTGCCTTACCGTAATGAACCTTACGCCCTTTTGCTCGTTGCCGATCAAAGTCCGCCCTATCCTCAAAACGGGATCTGGGTCAACTTCTTTGGACGCCCTACACCTTTTGTTCGTGGACCTGAGAATGGTGCAAGAATAGGCAATCTTCCTGTTGTGTTCTGCCATGTAAAGAAGATCAAAAGGGGACATTATAAAGGCTACTTTGACCTTGCGGTTGAAAATCCAGGATCATTGCCCAAAGGGGAATTGACAAAAATGTATGCACGGTTCCTGGAAGAAAAAATGAGAGAACAACCTGAGAACTGGTTATGGAGCCACCGCCGTTGGAAGTGGGATTGGAAAGAAGAATATGGACCAATATATTAAAGGGTCTTATAAAATAGGGCAGGCTTTCATATATATGCCTGCCCTATTAATTAGTTACATTAATTCAACACACTCTTTTCCTTCTCTGTCTTGATCTTCGGCTCTTCCTTGATTTTATTGAAGCCACCTACAATATTTCTCAGGTTATGTATGCCTTCACGTTTTAATAATGAAGTGGCGATCATACTCCTGTAACCGCCCTGGCAGTGTACATAAATATTTTGATCTTCTTCCAGCGAAGCAATATTCAATGGATCTGTTAACTCATTAACGGGTATG
Source organism: Flavisolibacter ginsengisoli DSM 18119 (assembly GCF_900129295.1). Classification (GTDB taxonomy): domain Bacteria; phylum Bacteroidota; class Bacteroidia; order Chitinophagales; family Chitinophagaceae; genus Flavisolibacter; species Flavisolibacter ginsengisoli. Next base: position 12,179 of record NZ_FQUU01000026.1, on the reverse strand, counting down.
TTGAGTGCATCTTTTACATGTCCTTCAGCAAATTCCGCAGGCTTTCTTACATCAAGCACTACAAGCTTATCATCAAATGGAATGTCCATGGCCAACTCATCCGCTTCAATATTGATGATCATATCTGTTTCTTCACCTGCTGCTCTCCAGGCCTCAAAACCACCATCTACATATCCTTTTACATTGCTGAAGCCCACCCTGGCTAACCGGATGATTGTTTCCTTTTCCATGCCCGGTTCAGTAACGAGGATAATAGGTTTATCAAATGGGAGTAGACTACCTGCCCATTCTGCAAATCGGCCTTCAAGGCCAATAAATATAGAACCCGGGATATATCCCTGGCTGAAGGCCTCAGCATTGCGGGTATCTAATATGATCTCGTGTTCATCCACAGCTTTCTTTATAACTGCAATTGATAAGGGTCTTAAGCTTTGTTCTACCACGGCATCTAAACTTTCATAACCCTCTTTATTGATTTGCGCATTGATTGGGAAATAGTTAGGAGGCGCCACCAATCCATCAGTGACGGCATTGATAAATTCTTTCTTATCCTTTGCTTTTAAAGCATAGTTGTTTTGTTTTTCTTCCCCAATGGTACTGTAAGTGTTAGGCCCCAGGTTCTTGCCACAGGCACTTCCCGGGCCATGCGCAGGATACACAATAACATTATCTTCCAGGGGCATGATCTTTTTCTGCAAGCTTTCATACAGCATGCCGGCAAGGTCCTGCATAGTAAGTTCAGCTCCTTTTTGTGCCAGGTCAGGGCGTCCAACATCACCTACAAACAAGGTATCACCTGTAAATATGCAATGTGCGTCACCTTTTTCGTTTTTTAACAGGAAGCAGGAAGATTCCAGGGTATGGCCAGGTGTATGCAACACTTCAATATCAATATCGCCAAGTTTAAACTCTTCACCATCTTTGGCTATATGAACATCAAGTTTTGTAACTGTTCCGGGGCCATATACTATTGTAGCGCCTGTGGCCTTAGACAGGTCTATATGACCGCTGACAAAGTCGGCGTGGAAATGCGTTTCAAAAATATATTTAATAGTAGCCTTTCTTTCCAGGGCCAACTGTAGATAGGTATCAATGTCACGCAGGGGATCAATAACAGCAGCCTCTCCATTGCTTTCTACGTAGTAAGCGGCTTCGCTGATACAGCCTGTGTATAATTGTTTTATAAACATAAAAATTCCTTTGAGCGCAAAAATACTTGATTGCCCTCAAAGGAATTTGTTACTGTTAGGCAGTCTTACTTTAACAACTCCTGTACAATTGAATGTACCTGATCCAAACGATCATAATTCACTGAATAGAAAATAAACTTTCCATCACGAACGGTATTTACATACCCTGCTTTACGTAAAATAGCCAGGTGCTGGGAAGCAACTGACTGCTCCAGCCTTAGCTTTACGTAAATCTCCGTAACAGTCATTTTTCCATTCTGATGGATCAGTTTTAGAATTTGCTGGCGAAGCTTATGATTCACCGCACGTAAAATAAGTGCTGCTTTCTTCAGTTGAAGTACATCGATCTTCAGCTCTGAAGAACTGGCAACAGCAGTTTCCAGGATTACATTGTTCATAGACATTTCACTCTTGTTCAGTTATCACAAATTTATAAATACCTAACGCTTATGCAAATCAAATTAATATAAATCAATAATTATTATTAAGAAGGTTTAACAAAGGGGGTGTAAAATGCTTTGCCATAATAAGGTTCAGAATAAGCAAGATCTGCAAATTCATGTTTTTGAAATTGGCTGAAACTTAAGCCTGTCATATGTTTGGCATTTGCCTCCACGTTTTTAAAATAAGCATTAGGGTCCGTGGTCAGTGACTTGAATTTTTCACTTCCATTGCCGAAAAAAAGTATAGAGTTTGTTTGCAACAGTTCTTTAAAACTGTCATTTTCAAGAATAATATTGACCGGCGTCAAGATTTCAGAGAACGAATGATCATAAACTGCAGTAAAAACTTCCATTCTCCTGGCATCAATCATGGGGCATAAAAGATCTGTTGTAGTGTCCATTGCTGCAACAGCCATCATTTTTAATGTACCTACTGTTATCAATGGCTTTTGCAATGCATAGCACAACCCTTTGGCTGTTGCCATGCTTACCCTAAGGCCTGTATAAGAACCTGGCCCGGAACTGACTGCAATGGCATCAAGTTCCTGCAGGGATATGCCTGCTTCCTCCATCATTTCCTTTATAGCTACATGTATCCAGGAAGCATGATCCTTTTGTGAAGGGTTGATCTTTAACTTCAGCACTTCATCATCCTTCGAAAGGCAAAGGGAAGCAGAAACAACCGCAGTGTCAATATTCAATATATAACTCACGGCAGCAAGTTACTATTTGCACAGTTTATGTTCTGTTGAAGAAGTAAAAACAATTTTTAATTGACTGGTGGACGTGAATCATCCCGGGTTGTCCGGATAAGGCTAATCCCTGTAAAAAAGAATATGGCGCCCAATACCCCATAAACAATAAGGGCCTTTATTTGCCTTTCAGCGCCACTCGAATTCATAAAAATAGTGGCAAAGTAAATAAGACCTCCAATACCTAAAACTGTCAGGATCACCCCAAATGTTCTTTTTAAATTCATAGATTTCCTTTGCAGGTGTATTTGCAAATCAATTGCCATGCTATGAAAGTCCCTGGGTGTCCCATTAACCGGGCTATCCAAAATAGCTATATGCTAATTTTTAAGTGAGCCGACGATATCGGCTGTAGCCAGTTTTAAACCTAATTGCTGGTTTTCAGACAATGGGATAAGAATAGCGGGTGAACTATTTGCCTTTACCGTTCTGGCGAAAATGCCCTTTAAAGGACCAGAAGTGAAGAACACTCTTTGTGCTGTGGCACTGAACCGATATTCACCAGATTCATTGCTGTTGCCTATCTTATAATGCCCATCATCTATCAATTGAATATCCCCTTTATCCCACTTACCATTGTTTTTGATTACGGTTTCATACCGCCCCTGAGGTAGTGAATTGACCTGGGCATTTGTTACAAGTGTAACAAAAGAAAAGATGCATGAGAGTATAATTAATTTCATAGGTGATCGTTTACGGTTTCAAGCAGTAAGTTACAAATAAAAGGCCGGAAAAGAATCGTAAACTAACGAGGTCAGCTATGAAAAACTACGCTGGTATTGGTTTAGTAAAAGTTTTTAAAAAGAGTGTATAGCACTTTTTTATCCTCTGGCAGAAACACTTTGCTGGAGTCTATTTGCTCATATTTCCGTTTAAAAGTCTGGAAAACTGCCAAACTGTCCCTTGTATCATACCCAATCAGGCGTAAGGACTGTAACGTATTAAAGTCATCAGGTACAACTACAGCGGTGGTATCACTCCACCATATCCCATACCCACTATCAGCCAGTCTTTTCCATGGAAAATTAACATTTGGATCATTTTTCCGGGTAGGAGCAATGTCTGCATGACCTATGAAGTTGGCAGCCGGGATATTATAGGCCTTTTTAAGTCCGGATAAAATTTTCAGCAAACTGGTAATGGCTGGTTCTGAGAAGGGTTCAAAGCCATTATTATCTATTTCAATGCCAATGGATGAGGAGTTAATATCTGTATTGTTGCCCCACTTTGCCAAACCCCCATGCCAGGCTCTCAAATAATCGTTAAGCATATGATGAACTGTTCCATCCCTGCATATGACATAATGGGCGCTTACCTGGGTACGCGGCATAGTGAAAGTTTGAAGGGTCTGTGCGCAACTGTTTTGTGCTGTATGATGTATAACCACATAATTGGGCTTGCGTAAATTAAAGTTGGTGGTGCCTACCCAGTCTCCTGAGGATAAAGAATCTGTAAGAGGTGTTTGTTTCAGGATATTGGCATATTCCTTTGCCTGTTTTTTATAAGATTTATTGGTAGCTGCATAAGGACCGCGGTTACATCCCATGTATACTATGGCAGAGCCTATTGCTATCAAACAAATTATTCCTTTCAAATACTTCATATGCAAATTGTTAGGGTTGAAAGTACAGAAGATTTTAATTGGTTAAACAAAACCCCGGGTGGTTTGGTTTTTGAGGCCTGAAGAATATATCATTCACAATTAAAATTGATTCAATATGGCAAGAGATGTTACTGGCAAAAAAGTCGCCATCCTTACTGATACTGGCTTTGAAGAAGTGGAATTGACCAGCCCGATGAATGCATTGGAACAGGCTGGTGCCGTTGTTCATATAGTGTCTCCGCAAAAGAATAAAGTAAAAGGCTGGAACCACGACCATTGGGGTATTGAGCTCCCGGTAGATAAAAACCTTTCAGGTACAAACCCCGAGGACTATGATATGCTTGTCTTGCCTGGTGGTGTTATGAATCCTGATACATTGCGCCTGAATAAAGAAGCGGTATCTTTTGCACAACACTTCCTTGAACAGGGTAAGCCACTGGCAGCTATCTGTCATGGTCCTCAAACCTTGATAGAAACAGGTATGCTTGATGGGAGAACCATGACTTCCTATCCTTCTATTAAAACAGACCTGGTTAATGCAGGCGTAAATTGGGAAGATAAAGAGGTAATAGTGGATAATGGTTTAGTAACCAGCCGAAGTCCTAAAGACCTCGATGCCTTCAATAAAAAAATGATTGAAGAACTGGGTGAAGGGAAACATGCCACAACCGGCCAGTTCACACACTCTGATAAGAACTTTTAAAAAATAAGCATCCCGCCGAAGCGGGATGCTTTCTTATATATACAAAACCGGCAAACAACTATTGGTTAGTGGCAGTTGTGGCAAGGCGAAAAGAACTTACCACCCTGCTGGTATCATAGAGACCTTCTCTTTTCAGCAACACCAACTTTTCTACGGTGAAGCATTGACTAAAACTGCGTTGTGCATATTCCTTAACTGCTTTTTCATAGATACCTTCTGAAAGTCCGGATACTATTGCTAAATGAGGTTTTGAACTGATTGTAAGAGGTGGGCAGTTATTACTCTCAATAAAACTGCTGATCATCTTCAACTGGTTACCTATGTGAATGATAGGCATCGGATCCAAAATGCGTAAATAAATAGTATGTGGAGGAACACTGCTGAAATTGTTAAGACGTATTTCAAAACCGGAGTGCAACAGGCAAATGTTTTTTATCCATCTTACCAGCGTTTCTTCCAAGATCTCCTTTGCCTGGAAACGGGCTATAGATATATGAGGGTGACCTGTAAAATTGTTACCGGACATAAATGACTCCTGGAAAAACTGTTGTTCAGACCTCAAACTTTCATTGGTAGCTTCATCGGGTATAACAACCAGTTCATAATCAACCCATTCAGCGTGAGCAGCAAAGCCTGCAAATTCTTTAGCGTTTCTCATATGTGGATTCCTTTCTGTGCTATGCAAAAATATTTAGTATAAATTTACTAATTAATTTAGTCAAACCAACAGCAATGGATAAAAATACTTTCGTAAAGGAATCTTCCTTTCATCAACATTTTTCGCTTCTGACCCAATCGCAGGGCCAGGGTAACATTAACCCGGACAACAATTCATGGGGTGTCATAGATCTGAATGAAGCATTGGTAAAGAACAAGCAAACCACTTTCTTTTTAAGGGTCAATTGCAATGCGGTGAAAGATGCAGGTATCCAGAAAGGTGACGTGGTAATAGTTGACAGGGCATTAGCTGCAGGCGATGGTAAGGTTGTTATTGCTGTAATAGGAGGCGAGCTGCTTATCCGTAAATTAATGGTCATTGAAAAACGTATGCACCTGATAGGGGATAAGTTGGCACCACTGGTACTCAGCCAGGGTGATGCCTGCATCTGGGGGGTGGTTACTTATGTCATTCACAGCGTATGAACATTTCATTTAAAGTCAGCCCTTTCCATAGTATCTATTTCTTTTTTCAGCCGTTCATCAAAGGGTATTAATCTTTTTCCAGGAACCCTGGCCTTTAGAATAGCAATGCTTAAGACTCATAAATAAATTATGATTGCCTGGAATGACAACTGAAGGAAGTTGCAAGCGATGTGCTTTTTCTTCTTTTCCTTAGCTGCATAGTATTCTCAGCTTATGGACAATTGTCAAGGGTTTCTCCCCTGGCAAATCTTTGCATGGCTTAGTATTTGAATACCTATGTACTAAAATTTATTATGCCTGAAGGGCCTTCCCTTGTCATAGCAAAAGAAGAGATGCAGTTGTTTATTGGTAAAAAGGTATTGGCCGTAGCGGGCAATTCTAAAATAGAAAAAGAACGCATGCTCAATAAAAAGCTCCTGGATATAAAAACCTGGGGCAAACATCTTTTATTGTGTTTTAAAGGCTTTACCATACGTATCCATTTTCTCATGTTTGGCAAATACCTGGTTAATGATCAAAAGGAAACGGTGCCACGCCTTCATCTGCAATTCGCCAAAGGCGAACTGAATCTTTATACCTGCGCTGTCAGGCTAATAGAAGAACCCCTCGATGAAATATACGACTGGTCGGCAGATGTATTAAGTGATACATGGGATCCTGCATCTGCCAGGAAAAAATTAAAAGCGTTGCCGCATATCATGGTAACGGATGCCTTGCTCGACCAGATGATATTTTCCGGCGTGGGGAATATCATTAAAAACGAAGTATTGTACCGCATTAAGGTGCATCCCAAAACAAAGGTGGGCGATCTTCCTCCCAGGAAACTAACCGAAATGATAAAACAAGCGCGTCAATATAGCTTCGATTTCCTGGAATGGAAAAAGGAATATACCCTTCGTAAGCATTGGCTGGCCCATACCAGGAAACTATGCCTGAGAGATGGAGATATTATTGTAAAGGAATACCTGGGGAAAACCCAAAGACGTACATTTTTTTGCAATACCTGCCAGGTGCTTTATACGTAAACCTCGCCGGTTTAAAAATTCAACTGCTACTTTTCTTTTTACAGCTGTGAATACTGTTTTGGCAATATTCTGCTGTTTCGTAACTTAATATATTATTCTCCTGCTATGGATAATTTATTTGAACCAACAACTGCTGATGTTGTCATTTCACGTCTTGAAAAAATTCAACTTACAACACAGCCCCGGTGGGGTAAAATGAATGCAGCTCAAATGATGGCTCACTGCCAGGCCACCTTCGAAGTGTTCTTTGGCGAGAAAAGATTAAAGCGTGGGCTACCAGCTATTTTATTCGGTAAGATGGCCAAAAAGAAATTATTTATAAATAAGCCCTGGCCAAAAAATTTGCCCACCGCAAGGGAATTTAAAATTGCAGACCAAAGAGATATGCTACAGGAAAAGGCAAAACTGGTTAGCCTGATCAAACGTTTTTCCACTGAAGGTTATATGATCACTGAAACCATTCACCCTTTCTTTGGTAAAATGAGTTCGCAGGAGTGGGCCATGTTTGCTTACAAACATTTAGATCACCACCTCACACAGTTTGGAGCCTGACTTAATTGCATTGCATTGGGAAGTGTAATAGGGTAATGATTACAAACAATTTTGAAAGGTTAAATAATCCTTCTGGTTTAATTACAGGTGAAATATTATAAATGCGCCACAATCCAGTGGCGCATTTATAAGAAGTATTCTAAGAGGACTTACCGGTTTTAAGTTCTTCCAGTTTCTTTTGTTCTGATTCAATAGTCTTTTGCTGATTTTCCTGGTCCTGCTGGTTCTTTTTCAGGTCAGATTGCAATTGTTCTATTTTCTTATTTATTGATTTTTCATCATCCTGTAATTTGGTCAATTTCTTTTGGGCGTCTTTCAGTGTATTTTCCTGCGCTTTTATGTCCAGGTCTAGTTTATATCCTGCAGATTGTTCAAGAAATCCATTCAGGAATTGCTGGGCTGCATTGTAGTCCGAACCTGAATTAATAAATCCCTCACTGCCCTTGTTGACCAATAAATAAATAATGGATTTGTCCTTCTGTTTCCTGCTTTTGGGTTCTACCTTAAAGTACAGGTCCACCGGCTCGTTGCTTCCCTGCAGTCGTACCCCCTTGAAGGTATAGTAGCCATTGATCTTATTGTTCTTCCAGAAAAGACTTCCTTTTGTTTCAGGCTCGTAACCCGTCTTTTTTAAATTCGTCACAATAAAGCCCTGGGATACATCTTCGGTATAGGGCAGTTCTATCATTAAAGCTGGCTGGTCGCTTTTATTATAGCTGACCGTAGTTGGGGAAGATTGTGAAAAAGCTATATGACAGGTGGCTAGTAAACAGATAATAAACGCAGTTAAATTTTTCATTCTACACTATTTTGATTTTGTAATTTAAACAACATTTTACTATTTCGGTATTAACAGTTTGTAGCCTTCATCCAGGCACTGATTTGGTACCTTTAACGCTATGAAGCGCAGTGGCTCAGCCGATCTTCCCTTACACTATGGCTATGTTCCTAAATGGCTTTATGAGCGCATGTCGAAACTTGGTTTGGCTATAACGGAATCCATAGTAGGTGAGTATGGTAAGAAAGAGTTTTTAAGCCGTATGAGTGATCCATTCTGGTTCCAGAGTTTCGGAGCCGTAATGGGCATGGACTGGCATTCCTCCGGTATAACTACCTCTGTAATGGGTGCATTAAAAAGGGCGGTTAATCCACATTCAAAAGAATTGGGCATTTATATCTGTGGAGGTAAGGGAAAATTTTCAAAACAGGCTCCCCAGGAATTGATAGGTGTTGGTGAACAAACTGGTTTGAATGCAGACGAACTGGTTCGCCATAGTAAGCTTAGTGCCAAGGTAGATAATACAGCTATCCAGGACGGCTTCCAGCTTTACACGCATAATTTTATTGTAAGCAACGAGGGCGATTGGAGCGTAGTGCAGCAAGGGATGCGTGAAGGTGATTCAATGGCCCGTAGGTACCATTGGCATTCAGCCCTGGTTCAGTCCTTTGTTGAAGAGCCGCATGCTGCCATTTGCGGAACAAACCAGGGACAGATTCTCAACCTTACTGCCATGGAAGCTGGTGGCTCACGCAATGGAATTCTAAGCATTTCGCGGGAAAAACCTGAACTCATGATGCAGGAGATACAACAACTGGTAATGCCTTCGCACCATGATGTCAGAAGCAAGGATGTTGACCTGCGCCGGCTGGGATCCATACTTTGGTTGGCACATGAGGCGCAGCCCAAAGATTTTGAAGACCTGTTATTATTGGAAGGAGTGGGTCCACGGACAGTTCAATCACTTGCATTGGTAAGTGAAGTGATACATGGCACTCCTTCAAGGTTTAAAGATCCAGCCCGTTTTTCGTTTGCGCATGGTGGTAAGGATGGACATCCATTTCCTGTGCCCACCAAAACGTACGATGAAGTGATCAGCACTTTGCAAAAAGCGGTGTATAAGGCAAAGATTGGGCAGACAGAAAAAACGGAAGCCTTAAAGAAATTACATGCCCTGGCTGCCCGTGCAGAAAAAGATTTTATTCCAACAGATAACCTGCAACAGGTGATTGAAAAAGAGATCAGTGAAAGCTGGAAGTATGGAGGTAAAACTGTGTTTGGCGATGCCAGGCCTCCTAAGCGTTCAAAAGGCGTGCAGTTACGATTATTTTAAAACTAATGTTTCAATATTCAGCATGAAAAAAGCCACCCTCAGGTGGCTTTTCATTTATTAAGGTTTTGTTCCCTGTGGCTTTTCCAGTAGTTGGAAGAACTGGTCAAGTTGTGGAAGTATTACAATGCGTGTGCGCCTGTTAGCGGCCTTACCCTCCGCAGTGTCATTTGTCTTTAATGGAATGTATTCACCACGTCCTCCTGCGGTCATACGCTTGGGATCAATATTGAACTTATTCTGAAGTATCCTGATCACTGAAGTGGCTCTTTTTACACTCAGGTCCCAGTTGTCTGCAATACAATTGTTTTTGATGGCTACATTATCCGTATGGCCTTCCACCATAAATTCTATCTCAGGCTTGCTGTTCAATACTTGTGCAACCTTGCCTAGTACTGTCATAGCCTTATCAGATACTTCCGAACTGCCGCTTTTGAACAGCATTTTATCTGAAATGGAGATAAACACTACTCCTTTTTCAACCTTGATCTCCACATCTGTGTCATTGATATCACTTAGTGCTCCTTTTAGGTTCATCACCAATGCCATATTCAATGAATCCTTGCGTGCAATGGCGCTCTGCAGGGATTGAATATAGCTATCTTTAGCACCTATGTTATCCAGTGATTTTTTAATGCTTTCAGCCTGCGAGCTGGAGATCACTGATAGATCCTTCAACTGGTTCAGAACAGTATTGTTGTTTTCTTTTAAAAAATCAACCTGTTTATTCAGTCCTGTGATCTCAGTTTCCAATAAGGCTTTGCGGCGTGAAGCTTCTGCTTCATCTTCACGGCATTTTCTCAGGTCATCCTGCACCTGCATATAAAAAGTATTCAGCTTGGCGTATTTATCCTGTTCGGCTTTTAAGGTCTTACGACTTACACAGGAAGTGAATACCAATACAGGCAGGCAAAACAAAAGAAGATGGCGAGGTTTCATAAAATAATGTTTAGTTGAATAATGGTAAACCTATAGCGAACTCTATAGTCAATTTCAGTTCAAAAATAGGGGCATTAAAATAAATACCCTAAGGAGCTAATCATACGCGGGTTAAAACTTCATTAGAAAGTATCACAATGAGTAAAATTTTAACTCACCCGGATAAACTTTTAACCTGGCTTATTTAAGCTCTTCAAAAACACCGGTTAGTTTATTCTTTCTAACGTTGTCAGCATGAAAATAGCGGCCGTTCATGGCTACATATACGCCTGTGGGCAGTGTTTGAACAAATGCCAAAGCACTTCCCAGGTTGAATAATCCGTCTGATGATCCAAACTTATAAGGTATCATGGCGCCTGTCAATACAATCGTTTTGTTTTTGATCTTTTTAGCCAGCAATTGGGCGGTTTCAGCCATGGTATCCGTGCCATGGGTAATAATGATCTTGTCTTCAGGACTTTTCACGCAATGCTCCGCCACCAGGTTGCGGTCATCATCAGTCATTTCCAGGCTATCTACCATCATTAATGTCCTGATCTCTACCGGGGCCAGGTTACGGCCAAGATCAAGCATCTCAGGTAAGTGAGAGTCGTTGAAATATAATTGACCTGTAAGTTCATTATATTCTTTATCAAATGTGCCGCCAGTAATTAAGATCCGGATGTTCATAGTAAATGATTGCGGTAAAATTAGGGAGAGAAGGGCATTTCATACCGATAACCCTTATAAAAGAAAAAACCATCCCCGGAATTTATCCAATGCATATTAGGTTTGGCAGGCAATAGCAAGCCGCTGAGCACCAGTTTAGTGCATGAAAAGACATTTGGTATGGTTATACTAAAACAGTTTAAACAGTACGGGTTACTGCGCTGCTTCTTTTTCCATGTTTTTTCCAATTACATATCCTATGGCAGCTCCAAGTATGGCTCCAACTATAAGCACAGTGTAATTATCACCGGCAGCAAAGAAGGCTACCAGTAATCCAAACACGGCAAATAAGATCGCCCAGGTTATTCTTCCTTTGGTTCGTTGCCGGGAAGGTATGTCAGATGGTTTGCGGTATTCATGATGTCCATGACGCTTGCGGCTTTGCGGCATATCTTTCTTTTTGGCAAAAGGTAATGAAAATCAAATGGATTTGCAATGATTTGCACCATGTAAGCACGATACACCCTGGTCGGGATGTCAAAAAGTCCTATCGAAAGCTACTATTTACCATCCCTTTGAACCCCAAGGGAATATCCTACTTAATGGTACCACACTAAAGCTGGTTTGTTACAAGCATAAACCGCCTTTGTAACGCCTCTTTAAAGAGCCGTTGCAGAGGCGTTACAAAGGCGGCACATAGGCGGCACATAGCCGTTACATAACACAAGAAGCGCAATGTGTAGTTCCAAAATAGGTTGACACTTTTTAATGTTGTTCCAATATTGGTTGTCATTTTAGCAGGTACACCATTTTTGGTTTACACTTTATTCCAGAATAAGTTTACAGTAGTTAATAATTAAGTTAGATAATTTTGTTTAGCAAGCCAAGCGGAGTGCAGCTCTGCTGGGGAGCATCTGCACAAGGAATAGCTTGCTCCGATAGCATAGTACCAACTTTTTGTTTAAGGAGGTTGGTACTTTTTTATTATGCGTTCGGTATATGCCTTAAAAAACCCAATACGCTTATAAATAAAGCCAGTTACCATCTTCTTATAAGTTTGCCACTGCCCTGGT
>NZ_FQUU01000031.1 GCF_900129295.1 Flavisolibacter ginsengisoli DSM 18119 | reverse complement strand
AGGGCTGAGAGAATTTTGCCATTGGGCTTGCGCTCTCCTCCATATTCCTTCTTCTACCAAAATACCACCCCTACATGGCTTCTTCCCTAAGAAAACTTATTGCTTTTCTCTCTAGATGATTCTTTTGAAAACAGAGCAGATGATATCCTGGTACGAAGCCTCAGAGAGGCGTTATTATGGTAGAAAAACATTGTATTTTGGAGAAGCAAAGCCCTGTAGGGGCGACATTTTATTTAATCATGGCGAACACGTATTCACATGCACTATTTAGTGTTAAGGGCTGAGAGAATTTTGCCATTGGGCTTGCGATTCCCGGTAATCCTTCTTTCAAAATAATACCACCCTTACAGGGCTTCATCACTAAGGAAACCTACTGCATTTCTTTCTACATAACCCTTTTGATAGCAGGGAGATGACATTCCCTGTCTGAGCCTCAGAGAGGCGACATTTTGGTAGAAGAAACATTGTATTGGGAGGAAAAAGCCCTGTAAGGGCGATATTTTTATTAACGGCCAGGGAGTTTGTGATCCGTTCCCTGATGGAATTGTGTCCATGATAGATGGCTAACGGAGATGAAGCCACGCTTATTGAAAAGACCAAATACTGTTACACAAATTTCTTAACCCTGCATCCAAAAGGTATTGCAGGCAATCCCTGGCAGGGCGTCTCCCGCAGCACAAAGACCGAACCGGCCAAGGGCTGCTCCTTTTTTTGAATATCAGTGAGTCCCAGGCTGGAAGATGTGACATAGATATCACGCAGGTCTTTCCCACCAAATGTGCAGGATGTAATCCTTGATACAGGCAGCATGATGCGGCACAATAAGGCACCGGTAAATGGATCCCAGCGACTGATGCTCCACCCATCCCATAAGGCCACCCACAACATGCCCTCCGTATCGATGGTCATGCCATCAGGCTTGCCCATGTCTGGTGGTATCTGCACCACGGTCCTTTGATTACATATATCACCGCTAACAGGATCAAAATCAAATGCAGCAACTTCCCTGGTGGCTGTATCTATAAAATAAAAATAGCGCCCATCAGGGCTCCAGGCCATTCCATTCGGTACGCTTACACCTTTTAATTTCACCCTTACAGTACCATCAGTTTCCATGGCATATAAGCTACCAGCATTCTTTGCCCCATGCAAGTTCATGGTGCCCGCCCAGAACCTCCCGGAAGGATCACATTTGCCATCATTGAACCGGTTTGCAATTACTTCTTCCACCAGGCTACCAATCCATTCCTTTGAACCATCATTGAGATCTATACATGCAAAACCGTGTTGCAAGGCTGCCAATAGTTTGGCCTTACTATGCAGGGCAACAGCGCCAATAGACTCGCCGGTATTGATCACCCTGTGATCCTTCCCATTCCCTTTGCAGGAATGGATCTCATGCCGGGCAATATCCACCCAATAGATCCTTTCCTCCACTGCATCCCAAACCGGGCTTTCCCCCAGCAAACATTGGTGGGAAAGTAAAGTTGTACAAGGCAGGTGCAGTATATTTTCTGTATTAATCAAGTCGCAATAATAAATTACAGGCAGCCAATCTAATGATGGAGGCGCTTCTGCAATAAACACTGTTTTTTATTATTAACCTAGGTCATGCTGGAAGCAGGACCTGAAATGTCAAAAAAGTATAGGCATTGAAGATTATTTCAGACTATTTCTTTCAGGCAAGGGATTAGTTTTGGTCATACTTATTGATTAAACTCCGGATAATTACGCATTGCTACATATGAAAAGAACCTTGGACATCCTGTTAGCAGCAGTACTGTTTACTTCCTGCCACACACCCTCAGCTTCACAGGTAGAAGTAAGAACCGCCTTTGGAAAACAAGCCTGGGCAGAATCTGCCATTCCCGTTCACCCGGGGGTTCCGGGCCAAACGCCATTCTGGAACGCGGAGGCGCACCAGTTTATCTACGCCCCTGCCTTTGACTATAAAAAAGTTGACAAAGCCACCAGCTACCGTTACAGTCTTACTTCTGAGACCAATGGTCAGACTTACCGCTTCGAGAGCGAGGTTCCCTATGCCCCACTCAGTAAGATCTGGACCTCGGTACCAGTGGGTTATTTCAATCTTTCCGTTGCTGGCATTTCCGCCGGCGGCGACTCCATAGGCCTGGCAGGTAAGGGACGCTATTACCGTGCAGCACCATTCAATGGTGTGTACCACGCCCCTGTGCTGCCCTACGATAGCAGTGCCAGGCTGGCTCTTGACAGGTTGATGCACGAAGACTATGTGAACTACTGGCTGGAACATAAGGAGCCCAAATGGGATTACATCAATTACAGCTATCCCGCCAAAATATACAGTGCCCTGGTGATCGGTGCCATCACCTATGCCAAATTGAAAGCAGGCACGCCCGAGGCAACAAGATCCACGGAACTGGCGCGTATCGTGGCAGATTATATGCTCAGCATCCGCTTTAAGGAAGGCAGTCCCTGGGAATTCTTTGTACCCACCTACTATGGTCCCCGTTCTGAAAAAGCCACCAAACAAAACCTGAAACCGATCAACAGTTTCAGCATCATGGGTGTGGATGCAGGCAATGCATTTTTAGACCTGTACGACTTTACAAAAGATGAAAAATACTTCCAGGCAGCCAGGCTGATAGCCGAAACCTACCTGAAGACCCAGTTACCCAATGGTAGCTGGTACCAGTTTGTCAATCACCAGACCGGTGAACCTACCGCACCCAATATCGTGATCCCTACTTCCATCATTAACTATTACGACCGCCTGCGCCATCAATATAAGGTTACCGGACTGGAAGCCTCCACTCAAAAAGCCTTTGACTGGATCATGAACAACCCGGTAAAGACCTTTAACTGGCAGGGACAGTTTGAAGACATCCAGGCACGCCCGCCCTATGAAAACTTAAGTCGTGAACAGGCCTGCGACCTTGCCATGTATTTGTTCAGGAATAAAAAGGACATGGAGCTGGCAGAGGAACTGGTGCGCTTTTCCGAAGACCAGTTTGTGATCTGGGAACAACCCGTCAAGGTAGCCTTCCAGGAACCCAAACCTGGAGGAAGGTCCGAGAACTGGATCACCCCTTCGGTGCAGGAACAATATGTTTTCTGGATGCCTGTAGGCAGGGCAGCCGGCGTGATGATGGAGACCTTCCTGGAAGCTTATAAGGCAACAGGGAAAGATATCTACCTGGCCAAAGCCCAATCTATTGCCAACTCCTTTACACTGGCGCAGCAGGCAAACAAAGGAGATTATCCCACCTATTTTACTAAGTACCCATTGAACCTATGGTTGAACAGCACAGTATATCCAGCCAAGCTGCTGATGAACAACCAGGCATTATTGGGGAAGAAATTATAGTCGGGATTTACCCGGATGAAGGCGGGAGATTAATGCTATTGCCACAATTATTAACTGCATTGCCCAACCACTATAAAAAAGCACAAGTCATAATAGCTTGTGCTTTTTTATTGCAATGCAGTTGTTATCATACCATGAGATGATTGAGTTTTCTTACACGCATAATTTCAACTACGTTAGAGAGTAAATATAAGTATCATAAGAATAAACTCTTATGTCAACCTAAGTCTTTTAACTGGTTAACGGTAATAAACACACGAAAGAATAGCAGGTGCTGTTTTTACAGTGGACTATATTCGCATCCCAATTTTTATGTATGTCTAATCCTCTGAATAGACATTGCATAGGATCCCCGTCCCACCCTATTGAAAAGTTTGAAGCGAATTAGATCTATCCATAAACAGCTATTTTATTTATGAAACAATTTTACCAACGTAATCTTTTACTGGCATTTATTCTCTTATTGGCTTTTCAACGATCGGGCGCACAGGTGAATCTGCCCTATACACTACATTTTACTACAGATAATCCCGCCAACTGGAGCGATGGTATCGCCCAGGATGGTGACGGCGGCACTTCAAACATCAATGGCCTGGACATTCAGATCTATGCTGCTGATGCCTCTTTCAATAAATTGGGAGGAAGTACCATCGTCTGGCATAACAACGGTTATTATTATTCCAACAATTCGGGGTACACCGCTATTACGCCCGGACCTGATGCTACTGTGACCAGCAATGGCGTTCCTGCCATGGTGCTCAAAAGCTCAAGCCAGTCAGTTAATTTTTCCTTACAGTCCATTCAACTATATGATTGGGGAGGCGTTACACCTATCCGGATAGCAACCTATAATAATGGGACCCTTGTGGGTATGATTGATGTGAGCCTGGATAATGTGAACTGGAATGTCAAAACAATCAGCCAGTCAGATGCACTGACACCAGCCCTCTTTAACAACATAGACGAGGTTCGTTTTTACCCTTCTCCCACCAGCGGTTCTGGTATCTTCTGGCTGAGCATGAATAATATCGCACTTGCTTCTCCTGCTACAGTAATGCCTGTTTCCCTTACATATTTTAAAGGCAGGTCTCTTAACAGCAATTCCGCATTGCTGGAATGGGAAACAGCGCAGGAAGAAAATGCAGACCATTTTGACATCGAGGAAAGCAGCAATGGCACCCTGTTTACCAAACTGGCTACACTGCCGGCAAAAGGCAATTCTTCCATACCCACCCGGTATCTTTATACTTATACAGGCAACCTGCAATCCACACATTATTTCCGGCTGAAAGAAGTGGACGAGGATGGAAAGACCAGTTATAGTTCTATCATTTCTGTAAGCAATGATGGTACTGGCGGGAATATCCGCATACTTCCCAACCCTGCTCCTGGTGGAATAGCCACGGTAACTGCTTCCACACGCATGAACACCATCACTGTTTTTTCAGCCGCTGGCACCAGGATACAAATATTGAATGTGAATAGTAACCAGGCATCATTAAATCTTAGCTCCCTTGCAAAAGGCAGTTATTATTTGCTAATTGAGCTGGAAGGCAAAACAGAAAAACGCATGTTGATTGTACATTAAATGCATGATTCCCGGGGGAAAGAATATCTCCCGGGGATTTATCATCATTTTTATCTTAGGAAATTTACTGCAATGATTGGGCATATACAGTAATGACTATATTACAAACTGAATAGAAACCCTTACGGCTTAGCAATAACCCTTATTGCCCGGATAAACTCTATTATCCAATTTTGCCGCCCTGTAAGTCAAGCCTCCCTTGACCCAGGCAGGATCTATCATCAACTAACTATCTTATGAGAAATCTTTACCTCTCTTGCTTTGCGTTGCTATGTATTGTATTGAATGCCCATGCCCAGTTCAGCGGCAATTATGCTCCTGCTAAATTCACTCTCACCCAAACTCCTGGTGCGAATGGAAACGTTAATACCTCAGGTGCACCGGCCTCAATTATTATTACAGGAAGTGATGACCCAACATATACTTTGTCCTCGCAGATGGACGTGGATTATACAGTAAGGGCTGTTGCACCCGGAATATTCAGGTTTGACTGGTCGTACCATACCAATGATTTGGATTCCGATCCGCAATACGATCCTGCAGGTGTTCTGGTCAATGGTGTATTTACCAGTTTAACAACAGGTGTTGGCATCAACCAATCAGGCTCTTACTCCGTTACGGTAACGGCAGGCAGTATAATTGGATTTAGAGTAAGGGCAATTGATAATGGTTATGGCACCGCCACTCTTACTATTTCAGGCTTTTCAGCACCAGCCAGCACCCTCCCTGTGAAACTCAGTCTCTTTACTGGTAAGTCACAAACCAATGCCATACAGTTGCAATGGACCGCTGCCACAGAGATCAATACCGCTTTCTATGAGGTACAACGCTCTACCAATGGCATCAACTTTACCAGCATTGGAAAGGTTGTAGCAGGAATAATAGGTGGACAATATCAATTCCTGGACGCCACACCCTTGCAGGGAAAGAACTATTACCGCCTGCGTATGGTAGATAATGATGGCAGTTTTGACTATTCAGGAATCGTGGTGTTGACAACGGGAAACTCACTCGTCCAGTCAAAACTTTCCCTGTACCCTAACCCGGCCACTAGTGCCATTTGGCTAACCGTTCAATCTCCTGTAGCCAGCCAGGAAGAAGTACAGCTTTTCAATGCCGCTGGCGCAATGATCTCTTCTGAAACGCTGGCATTGCCTGCCGGATCGTTGAAAAAAGAAATAAACATTGCTTCCCTTGCACCGGGAACCTATTTTATCCGGTTGTCAGCTACTAACACGACCATCCCCTTTGTAAAAAAATAATAACGGTATTAGCATACAAAAAGCCCGGGCCATCATGTTGCCCGGGCTTTTTGATTTCATTGAAAGGAAATAAGATCACATACGCCTCATAAAATAAAAATTCATATTCCTGCTGATCCTGAATCCCAGCCTTTCATATAGCGCAATGGCCCTGCTGTTATCTTCCCGAACATGTAAAAAAGGAACCTGGCCCTGTTGCAATATCAATTGCACCTGGTGCTGCACCAGTACGGAAGCATAACCCTTGCCCAGGTGATCGGGATGCGTGCATACGGCGCTGACTTCAGTATATTGTTGCGGATGCAGGCGCTGGCCTGTCATGGCCACCAGTTTGTCCTGGTCAAAGATCCCGTAATAGTGGCCGAACTCAATGGTGCGGAGGCCAAAGGGACCGGGTTTGGTAAGCTTTGCCAGTTCCACCATTGCTGCTGCATATTGCTTTTCCAGGGGAACGGGTGCAAAAGTACCAGGCAATATTTCCCTACCCTCTTCAAAGACCATTTGAACGCCTTTTATTTCATGGAGCAATTGCCAGCCTTTCGGTGGTGCTATAGGTTGAGGAATGGCGTACAGGATAGTCCGACCTGGAGGCAACAGATCATATAGCTCTTCAAATCCTTTCTCATACACTTCATCAAATGCGACAAAAGGAGATACTGCTTCATCAAAGTACTTAACGTTTTCCGAACCCAAACTAAGATGCTGATCCCCGGATGTTAAACCCTGGTAAACAGGGTTATTTAAAATAAGCTCCACCTTGCAAAACTATTCATCTTCGCGGGTGCAGGCCAAAATTTTGATTGAGCTCATTTAGCATTGGCTTAGTCCTCTCAAACGCATCCTGTTATAAAGGATCAATCAACCCGAATGATCATGCAGTATTTTCCAGCCATTCGCTGTGTGTACAAAGACCAGGGAAAAGGTGCCGGTCCTTTCCTTCATCTTTTCATTGGCCTTTAATATGAAACGGCCGGTAAGCAAGGCATACTCCTTTCCCAATGGAGTGAATTCATAGGTATCATACCCAAGCATTTGTTTGGGCTTTCCGTTTTCGAAGTAATACTTCTCATATAGCTCCCGCATGCCATTTATTTTGGTTCTACCCTTTGGCAACATCATGGTTGCTGAAGTATCATATAAAGCCATATAGCCATCCAGGTCACCATTGTTCCATTTATCAGCTGCTTCATTCATGGACTGGATAACCTGTTTTTCATCACTGCCTTGCTGGGCTCTCAGTGTAATTGTAGCCAGGGTCAATGCTATAAACATGATCAAGCTAAAATATCTATGCATGTAATTGATTTGCTTCAAATCTAGTGATTCTTTCATCTTTTAGAGAAACACATAAGGGTTGTTATTTGGCTATAATTTGAGATTCTTAAGTGTTTTTCTTCATGCTGAAAGTAGAATTAGAATCCTAAATAAAAACATTAGCTTCTTTTAATATTTAATAATCTTCATTACATTGGCGCACCAAAACAATTGCCTTATGAATCCAGCGGATGAAATTGAACCATCTCCGGAACCTATTGCTGCTAATGTATGCCGTAACTGCCAGGCTGCGCTGCCTGTTATGGAAGGCAAAATACCCTTATGCCAATCCTGCCGCTCCCAGTTTATCAATTTTCCCATTCCTAAATGGATCAGGGCATTTGGAGCTGGTATCCTGCTGTTGCTGGTTTTTTCACTCGTTTCCCTGCCGGAACAGATCCGGACTGGCGTTCATTTACAAAAAGGCATTAAAGCTGCTTCGGATCATCATTATTATACTGCCCAAAAAGAATTGCAACAGGTAGTAGATCATGAGCCTTATTATACCGAAGCTCAATGCCGCCTGCTGATCGCAGCCTTTTTTAATGAAGACTATAAAACAGTTTTTTCCACTTATAAAATGATCGAGAACAATGAAGTAAAAGACCAGGATCTTTTTAAGGATGTTACAGACGTGTTGAACCGTATGGAAACTCATTTGCCTACTGACTCTTTTAACCTCCTATTGGAGAAAAAACAAGGGCAGCTAACTGAAACAGATTACAGGAATTATTTTGACAGTAATGCGCACGATGCCTATGCTTTGACCAGGTATGCCAACCTTTTATATGATCAAAAGAATTTTGCCGGCGCTGACAGTGTGTTAAACCTGGTATTAAAGGATAACCCCTTTCATACCTATGCGCTTATCATTAAAATTCCTTTAAAACGTGATCAACTGCAATTTGACTCCTCTTACTATTTTATAAACCAGCTCCTCGCTTTAAATAAGGAAGATGCTTATGCTATAGCTTCCAGGGCAAGAACCCTGTTGAAACAGCATAAAGACGGGGAAGCATTTAAAGATGCCCGTCAAAGCCTTGATCTTAATCCCTCTTCACCTTATGGACTAGCCACCATGGCCCTTATTTACCATTACCGGAACGACATTCCAAAACGGGATGCCCTGATGGCAAGGGCCCAAAAAGACAGTTCGTTAATGGAATCATTTGATTATGTAAGCAATATTGTTTCCGGTAAAGAAAAATTCAGAGACTAAAAACCTATTGTAATGTTTATTCCAGGCATTCTTATTACGCTTGTTACCTTCCCCGGTGTTATAGTTCATGAACTGGCCCACCAGCTATTCTGCCGCCTCTATAAAATACCTGTATTTGAAGTGGTGTATTTCCAGGCAAAGAACCCAGCGGGTTATGTGTTGCATGAAGCACCCGCCAATAAATGGCAATCGCTAATGATTGGGATTGGCCCTTTCATTGTTAACACATTATTAGGTGCATTTATAGCCCTACCTGCAGCCTTGCCGGTAATGGAATTTAATAATGGCGGCCCACTTGATTATGTATTGCTATATCTAGGTTTGTCTATTGCCATGCATGCCTTTCCCAGCACCGGTGATGCTCAATCAATCTGGAACAGTTTGAAGGAAGAAGGAACACCGATCTGGGTTAAAATAGTAGCCTATCCAATTGTTGGCCTTATCTATTTAGGAGCCCTTGGTTCTTTTTTCTGGCTTGATCTTCTTTATGGTATTGGTGTAGTTGTGGGGCTTCCACATTTGATAATAGGTTTATTGGGTTAAAACAAACAAATACTTACAGCTCAATTGAATTATAATAAATGCCATATAGTTATACACTTAGTATTTCAATCAAAAGGGTCCTTATGAACCCTCTTTTAAGTAAAACTAGTACTCATGAAACCTGGCCAACGCTTTTGGACAAAAGATGAACTTCTTCTTGCCATTAATCTTTATGCGAAATTACCCTTCGGTAAAATGCATAGCCGCAACCCGCAGGTAATTGAACTCGCCACTCTTATAAAACGAACACCCGGTTCTGTTGCCTTTAAGCTAGTGAACTTTGCCAGCCTTGATCCTAATCTGCAAAAGCGAGGAATCAAGGGGGCTGCCAATTCTGGCAATCTTGATAAAGAAGTATGGAATCAATTTTACAATAACTGGGATGATGCCTTTGAAGAAAGTGAAAAACTGTTGGCAAACGCCAAGAAAATCAATGTGGAAGAACTTTATTTGCACGAAATATCTAAATATGAAAAAGGCCTTGACATAAAGCGACTTGTTAACACACGAGTAAACCAATATCGATTTCGTCAATTAGTATTGTCAAATTACAATAACAAGTGTTGCATTACAGGCCTAACAGAGCCCATTTTATTGATAGCTAGCCATATTACCTCCTGGAGTAAGTTCGAAGATAACAGGCTCAATCCTATGAATGGACTTTGCCTCAATGCTCTTCATGACAAAGCTTTTGATGCTGGACTACTTACAATATCGGCAGAAGATTATACTATTAAAATATCTTCTATACTAGCAAAAAAGGATAAGATAGGGTCTGAGTATTTCCAACAGTATCATAACAAACCAATAGCCATTCCTAAAAAATTTCCTCCTTCCAGGGAGTTTTTAAAAATACATAATGAGAAATTCAAACTTTGAAATTTTCCCATTATTATTATTTAACTGATAATTTTTTTTATGAATGATGTGTCACGGATATTTAAAATGACCAATGCAGGTATCTATTTAAATGATCACGAAATAATTTCCTATAATAATACCAATCTTCCAAACAATCATTTTAGATTTAGTCAATCTAGAGATATTTATTGGAAAGTAAAACCTTTAATTAATAAACAAGAAGATAGTACAGTTATCATCATTGAAGTTATTGATTATGACTGCATTGACATGGAGTCCTTTTTTAAACAAAAAATAAAGGGAGAATTACCTTTTTTAAAATTTATAAATTTAGACTGGGCGAAATTCATTGGACAGTTAGCTACATACTCTCCGAATTATATAGACAAGTCAGCTTTTGATACTAACAGTATTGACCAGTTACTAATAGGAACTCAATCAAGCTTGTTTAATGTTGGAAGAACGAGAGGTTTAGACAAAACAAATATATCCATATTGCCACAATCTGATAATGATACGACTACAAGGAGCCTTGAATTACAAATAACGAAGAGTTGGTCAGAGGTAAAAATTAAAGACGGCTATATTGAAGTAACTCATAATGCAAAAGAACTTAACGAATTATTAGTTATAAAAGTTCATAATGATATTTTGAGGCATGAGTATGATTTAATTAAAAATTATTTTGCAAAGCGACTGGGTAAGAAAGCAATTGAAATAAAAGCAACTATTAACATTGAAGTTCTAAAAATAAAACATATATATGCAACCTCCTCCGATATAGATCTAATAAACGAATCACTATTAGAAGTAATACGCCAAGAACAAATCCGAAACTTAAGTAAAAAAACCCTTGCAGATGAGAATAAAAGTCTTTATACAATTGATGAAGCTTTGAAAAAAACTGATTCAACTGAAAATAATGTGCTGGGGCTAAAAATTGATGACATTATTAAAGTAGTAACGGAAAACTTTACTCATAGAAATGCCAAACAAATTCAATATTTAGCCGAGAAACATCTTGCTTCTGAAGAAGTTATCCGCTTAACACTCAAACCTAAGTTTGGTTTTGTTTTTTATTTTAAATGTAAAAAACATCATCATTATGCTTGGGAGCTTTTATCTTCCCATGCAACCTATGTTTGGAGCTTTTCGCTTGTTAATTTTTCAAGAGTTAAATCTTTAGAACTTCTTGAAAGCATAATAAATGAAATACACCTATATGGAAGAGAACCATACAGAAAAAAACACAAATTAAATGAAGACTATGAATTTGTAGCAATTAGTCACAAATTGGATGTAGATGAGAATCCCATATTTGAGCAATGGCGCACAAAATTAAATAGTTTATAGTTATATAGAAGAATATCAATCAAACTATTTAAAGATTTTGTTAGGGTATTTTATATATTCCATACAAACTAACTATGCATACGGAAAATAAATATGGTTTCCTAACCTAACAAATAACAAAAAAGGGCAATCTCCCGATCACCCTTTCTTATAATTTTATTTCCCACTAATCCTTTTTATCCGGTGCATCCTTCGCCGCCATTTGATGGAACATGACCACCTTGCCCTGCTTGTTGAAGAACCAAACCTCGTTCAAATGAGTTTTCACTGTAGTGCCATCTTTACTGGTATCGTTTTCTTCCCCCCATACGGTTACTACCTCGTGCTCAGGATCGTCGGGTGACTTTAAAGTTGTACAAGCCATTACGGTACTTGTAACTGAACTAAAATTGTTACGATAATCTTTGATCATCTTTATCCAGTTGTCTTTCCCCTTTACCATAGAGCCATCAGGGAAAGTGGCTACCACATCATCGGCCAGCAGGTCGCCAACATTGTCCATGGTGTTGTTATCATAATCCTTCCATAGCTGTATCACTTTTTGTGCATACATCATGTTGCCAATGGAAATGTTATGTACAGGGCCATTATGAAGCTGTCCCATACTGGTGGCGTTGGCTGCCTGTACCGGCTTAGTGGTCTGTGCCTGGCAAACCATCATAGAAAATAAACCCGTAGCGGTTAGAATGAGTAATCGTTTCATTGCTGAAGTATTTAGTATGAATGAATAAAAGCAGTGTTCAGTGCATCAGAGGGGGCGAAGAAGGCTGATCAATAGGGGGACACTATTAAGGTACAATGTTTTTTTATTATTTGACCCTGTTTGTTGAGGAGCCACAGGATCAGTACCCAGGGGTATTAAAGGGAGATACACCCCAAAAACGAAAAGGCAATCTTTCGATTGCCCTTTCTTACAGTTATAAATACGTAAGTACCTAAAACTGCTTGATTGTTCAATAAACTAATAAACTAATAAAAATGAATTGAACAACTTGTACTATTATAATTACAATTGTTGTGCCATTCTGCCTGTTAAATACAGTATTATTTTCATAAGGGCAACTATGAATACCCATATCCCGGGCTATTTGCTTTTTCCGGGGAAAATAGCCTGGAAAATGCCAGGGATTTGGGGCGTCCTATTCCCATGCGCCTACCCTATATCATGGCACCAGGATTGCATGAGTATTACAAAATATATATTATGTCAAAGATCTTAATAGGAGCCCTTGTTTGCGCAGCAGTAGCTGGCGTAGTGTACTATGTTTATAACAACCAGGAAGAAGTTGAAGAACAACTTGGATCATTAAAAGACAAGGCCTCAGATGCATTGGGAAAAGCTAAAAAACAATTCTCTAAGCAGTCTGAAGACGCTCAAGCCTGGGCGCAGAGCTAACCCATAGACAAACCTTTCAACAGGAAATAATATTGTTGGAAAACACCCCTAAAAAAGCCTGCAAACGCAGGCTTTTTTATTACTTTACTGATTCCGGCAGTAAACTTATTCTTTCAATATTATCCCTATAAACCATCCCAAAGCATCTCCATCCTTCTACACATTTTTACTTTTGACTTTTGACTTTATCCTTCTTTACTCCTTGGTCAGGTAAAAATTAAACTTCCGCTTTACCTTCTTTGGCTGGTTGTTGCTGTCCATCACAGGGGTGAAAGCTGGTGGATTGTCGGCTAAGCGCTGCTTTACCTGCTCCAGCAGGAAGGCATTATCAGGAGCAACCGTCACATTCGTCAATTCCGTCTTGCCATCTGCGCCAATTTCATAATCCGCCAACACGTAATAGGTTTCCTTCTTTACTTTCTTATTGGACAATACTTCTGACTTCAGCGTGGCTACCAGTGTCTCGGTATATTCCTTCCAGATCTTGCTGTTGGTCTTCACCGGTGCCGGTGGCGCCACCACTTCAGCCTGGGCATTCACGGCAGAATCATTGGCGGGGGCTGCTTCTGCGGGTTCGGCTGTCTTAGCCTCAGCTACAGTCTTGCTACTATCAGGCAGGTTGGCTTTCTTCAACGAATCACCGGGAATTACGGCCACCACGGTTTGACTGGCCGCTGCTTTCTCAGCCGCCGCTTTCCTGTCGGTAGTATCTACTTTGCTCTTCAGGTCGTCCGTCTTGCGCACTACCGTATTGGAATCGTTCCTCAGCTTGCCACTGTACAAAAGATCTTTCAGCGACTGCGCCCTCGCGGTGAAACTGAATGCGATCAATAAAAACAAAATGCCCTTTTTCATAACTGCATTTATTAGTTGAGTGTATGTGTTTGTATTACAACGAAAGTTAAGACGTAAAGTTGTTAGGAACTTCATAAGAATCTTTGATCCCCTTATTGCCTTCCTGGTTTGCAATTGCCGGGCGCCTGTTTAACAAAATGTACTAATTTCAACATCCCTTTAGCCCCATCGAAACGTGAATAGTTCAACATACACACAAGATCATACCTACCCTTTTCTGAAGGATAGCGGCGAAATGGGTGCCCTGATCCTCCGGCACGATTGGTCCAGGACACCTATTGGCACCATGGACCAATGGCCGCCATCCCTGCGCACCACCCTTGGCATCCTGCTTCATTCCGCATTCCCCATGTTCCTGTTCTGGGGACCGGAACTTACCTGTTTTTATAACGATGCCTTCCGGCCCAGCCTGGGCATTGAGGGAAAACACCCGGCCATTGGCAAACGAGGCAAAGAAGTATGGGCAGATATCTGGGAATTTATTTGTCCCCTCATTAACCAGATCATGACCACAGGAGCTCCCGTTTATTTTGAGGACCAGTTGGTGCCCTTTTACCGCAACGGGCGCATGGAAGATATTTACTGGACCTTCAGCTATAGCCCTGTGTACAATGATGAAGGAAATATAAACGGTGTATTTGTCACCTGCACGGAAACCACTGCGCATGTGGTAGACCGTAAAAAGATCGAAGACATCGTTGCACTGCGCACCCGCGAGCTGGAAGAAGCCCACGAGGCCCTGGTACATTCCAATAACTACCTGCAGCAATTGATCAACCTCTCCCGTGAACCTATGCAGGTGCTGACGCCTGTGTTCGAAAACAACCGGATCGTTGACTTCCGCTATAAGCTCACCAACCAGGCCTACGCCAATTATGCCCACGCCACGCCCGAAGCCTTGCATGATCATAAGGTGAGTGAGGTATTCCCCAGCTATTTCGAAACCTCCAGTTTTATCAACGTGGCAAAGACCTTTGAAACAGGGAAGGATGACAACTGGGAGATCCATTATAACGCTGACGGACGTGACCTGTACAACGAGATGAACGCTGTGAAACTGGAAAACGAAGTGGTGGTACACTTTACCGATTTCACCAGGCTGAAACACCTGCAACTGGAGCTGCTTCATAAGATCAAAGAACTGGAACGCTCCAATGAACAACTGGAAGAATTTGCCCACGTAGCTTCCCACGACCTGAAAGAACCCATCCGCAAAGTGCAGTTCTTTATTACCAGGTTAAAAAAAGAGTTGGAACCCAAACTCAATGACAGTGAAAAGGAATTGTTCACCCGCATAGAGTCGGCCAATGTGCGCATGGGCAAGTTGGTAGACGATCTGCTGACCTATTCCCAACTAAGAACACCACCCGATCAGAAGGAGGCAGTGGACCTTGAGTCATTGCTGCGACAGATACTCGACGACCTGGCCCTGGAGGTACAGGACAAGAACGCCACGGTGCAACTGGTGGATCTGCCAGTAGTACATGGATACAGGGGACAGCTACAGCAGCTTTTCCAGAACCTGCTTTCCAATGCGCTTAAATACACCAATCCAGGCCAGCCCGTTGCCATTGACGTGAGTTGTAGTAGGCAGCAGGAAAATGGCGTTGACTATTACAAGGTGCAGGTAAAGGACAACGGCATTGGCTTTGAGCAGGAATATTCAGAAAAGATCTTCCAGCTCTTCACGCGCCTGCATGGCAAACACGAATATGCCGGAACGGGTATTGGCCTTTCCATTGTAAAGAAGGTGGTAGAGAACCACCATGGAAAGGTATGGGCAGAAAGCAAACCAGGGGAAGGATCGGTGTTTACTGTTCTTTTACCAGTTGTAGGGGAGAAAGAAGAAGTCAAAAGTCAAAAGTAAAAATTCAAAAGCTTTAGTGGCCAAATCGTTTGTCCTATTCAGTTAGTATATAGAACGGGAAAACACTTTGCGACACTTTGCGTGCCTTCTCTCTCCTTTGCGATACTTTAAGAAAACAGTAACGCGAAGGACGCTAAGTATGCGCAAAGAAAAATGCAAAGGATAAAGCTAGAGTCAATACTATTTGCAATCAATTCTTCAACCTAAATACTGACAGCTAAAAGAATACACTTCCACCTAAAGAACCAGAAACAAAAAACAATAAATCAACCCACCAGGCGTACCTACGGCACGCTGCTTCATAAACTACTTTATTGCTACCTACAAAATGTTCCTACGGAACATAATTAAGCAGATTAATTAATCTATGGTTATTGAAACAATTAAGAGTTTAAATAAAATACGA
>NZ_FQUU01000004.1 GCF_900129295.1 Flavisolibacter ginsengisoli DSM 18119 | reverse complement strand
AAGTATTAAAGGCGTTGGTAAAGTTCTTTCTTTAGAAACAATCATTAAAACCAGGAACTTTTCACGCTTTAAAAATGCAAGAAAGTTTGCATGCTATTGTGGCACTGCGCCATTCCCTTGTGAGTCAGGAACCAGCCTTAAAATGAAAACTAAAGTTGATTCACATGCTGACAAGCGCATGAAAACATTGCTTGATCTTTCTGCAAAAACTGCTATTCAACATGACAAAGAACTAAGAGAATATTATTTAAAACGATTGGAAAAGGGTAAATCAAAAATGAGTACTATTAATATCGTTCGAAATAAGATCTTATATCGAATGTTTGCTGTAGTAAAGCGTCAAACACCATTTGTTGAGAACAATGTAAAAGCTGATTAGAAACTTTTTTTGGCAGTATCTATACCTTAGAATACGCAAAGATGAATACCAATCAAGCACGCCTGCACCCAATAGTGCCTCTCTGGCCTAAGAAACTACAAACTACACACTACAAACTACAAACTTCCTTAAACAGCATGTTTAAGGAGAAACACATTCTTACCAGGTAGCCCCATAACTGATCATAATAAAAGTTGGTGTCTCCATCCACTGTTCCTGTTGCCTTAATGTATCCTGTTTGCTTAGCCATATGATATTAGATTTTATAGCTGCAAGTTTTTGAAAATCCATGTCAGTTCGAAACCACCATGTCCGTTTTGGCCGCTTTTGGCCGATTTGACCGATAATGACCGCTTTTGGCCGGAAGGGAAGAGAGTCGGGAGTCTTGAGTCTGGAGTCGGGAGCCGAGGAATACAGGCACGTAATGGTAGCCTTAGGGCAGGCAACTTGCTACCAAAGCCCTATCTCCGGTATAGATACTGCGTGATCATCACGCAGTATCTATACCGGAGCTATACAGTTGATGGGGAGTAGATGGGGAGTACCCATAGAGAAGCCCGGCAGAAAATGAATAAATGGGTTGGCGAAGAACGGGAGAAAGCACAATGAGTAAATAAAATGGGGACTTCTATTTAAGCCCCCTTTTATAAACTTGTGTGATGATCTTCCGTTATTTAAACTTCTATCCAGATCAAAGACAAACGATTCGTATTGACAATAAAAATTAATTCGTTTTGGGAATGGTGTCGAATATGTTTTGGCGGTCGCCAGGTTTGGTTATAATCTCAATTACGCCATTTTTTCCTTTTTCTCCATATTTAGCGATGGCTGGCTTGTCTTTAAGCACATTAACTGACTGTATCATTGTAGGGTCAAGCTTATCAAGGGTGCCATTGAATTCTTTTCCATCAACATAAATAAGAGGCTTATCTTTTCCACGAATGTTGATGGGTGTGTCTTTTTCAGTATGAAAATCTTCCTTAGTCTCGAAATTCTTTTCTTTGATAAGTTTTCTTTGCCTGGCCTGCTCTATGGTTAAAGTTTCGCGGGTACCATCTTTGTAATCAATGGTTATCAATCCTTTGTTTTTATCGACATTCACTGAATTGATATCTACAGCTTTCTTATTAGGCAATGTGTCAGATAGGGTAGTATAAGAGCCTTTTTCAGTAGAGGCCGCATATCTTTCTACCGCCTTAAGGATCTTTCTGGCTACTAATTCCTGGTTCGCTTCATTGGTAATAAATTCCCTGTCTTTTTTATCTGTGATGTAACCACATTCGACCAACACTGAAGGACATATATTTTTGTCTACTACCCAAATACCAACGGCGCGCTTGATCAATTCAGGTGTGGTCGGGTATATGGAGGTTAATTCTTCTTTGATCACAGAACCTAATAACTCACTTTGATGCTGGAAGGGGGTGTTTTTATTTGAAACATAAACTTCCATGCCGTTACCGGTTTTATCGTTTTCTGCTGCAGCTACATGTAGTGAAATAAACAGGTCGGCATTGTTTTCTTTTGCCAAATCCACTCTTTTGTGAAGTTCTATGATGTTGTCATCTGTCCTGGTTAAAACGATATTTATTTTGGAGTTGGCATTGATGGACTTGATCTTTTTGGCAATGGCTAATACAATAGCATCTTCATAAATATTATTGCTGGAAGCACCTGATAAATGCCCATTGGTCATTTTTCCATGGCCTGCATCTATTACTATTGTAATAGGTTTTTCAAGGTGTGCGACAGATACAGTTTTGAAGCTGAAGGCTAATACTATACAAGCTATCAGGGGTAGTGCCAGTATACGGCTAAAATAAGTAATACGGGGGTTCTGAATTTTGGTAAGCATAAGGAGTCTTCGTTTTATAGATGATTGAAAAAAGGCATTGGTAAGCTGGCTGAAATGGTGCGGATAACTTGCCTGCAGTATCATGGCTGCCAGTGTAGCTGTATCATGTTGTTTAACAGCTTTTTGATCTGCTATGAATTCGTGGATCATTTGCAATTCTTTCCTGATCAGCCAAAAAAATGGATTGCACCAAAACACTATCAGTATAAGCTGTAGAAATAATTTATCCAAACTATGAGCTTCTTTTACATGCACCAGTTCATGTTGGAAAATTTGCTGGCCCGTTGGTGTGTTGATATCAATATCCTCGTTCCAAAGAATATAATTAAAAAATGAAAAAGGGGTTCCGGGCTCACGGGTAGAGATGAATTTGATCCGGTTAACCTGGCTGATAGTATGCCTGCGAATAAGGGCAACTATTTTCGACAAGGAAACAAAGGCACCAATAAGGATAATGACAGAAATGAAGCAATAGAGCAGGCCAAACCACTGTTCTGTACTGAATAACTTATTTTGACTACCCGATAATTCCTGCATATAGACATCTGCCGACTGCACTGCTTTTAATAAACGGATGGCATTATTTGGTTCATCCTGGTAATGGTACCAGGTAAATTGCAGGCAGGGGAGAGCAAGGGACAAGATGACAATAGCCAATAAATAAAAGCGGTTCCATTGATGAAAAACTTTATTGCGCAGGGCCATATGGTAATAGGCAAATAATAGCCCTGAACAAATAATAACCTTCAATAAATAATAGGCAAGGGCTATCATTTTTTTCCTTTTTTGAGTTGTTGTAATAGGGTTTCAAGGTCCTCAACACTGATACTGTTTTCTTTTACCATAAAAGAAACAGCATCGCTAAACGAACCACCAAAATAGCTTTTTACCAGTGACCTGATTGATGCTTTTGAATAGCTATCCTTGCTTACTAATGGATGGTATTGGTGCTGTCTTCCAAATATCCTGATGCCGACAAATTCTTTTTCAATTAAAATTTTAAGCAGTGTGGCTATTGTGTTCTGGTGTGGCCTGGGAGGTGGCATGGCATCCATTATATCGCGTATGAAGCCTTCTTTAAGCTTCCAGAGCACCTGCATCACCTGTTCTTCTGCTTTGGTTAATGTTTTCATTTGAATAATTATGGCGTTAAGTTATAACTAATTATTTAGTTTAACAACTAAAAACTTAGTTTATAAAATTATTGGCTTGGTGCATGGTCATTCTTATGTTATTTTGCACCAATTAAATTTGAGGAATGGCAGAGAGCATAATAGATATACGAAATGCCAATATTTACCAGGGCGATAATCTTATATTACAGGATGTCAATCTTACAGTAAATAAAGGTGAGTTCGTTTACCTGGTAGGTAAAACCGGTACTGGTAAGTCAAGTTTATTGAAAACCCTGTATGGTGAGCTGCCATTAAAAGAAGGACAGGCAACTGTTGTGGGTTATGATATAAAAACGCTGACCTGGAAAACTGTTCCTTACTTAAGAAGAAATATGGGAGTGGTATTCCAGGATTTTCAATTACTGACCGACAGGAATGTAAATGATAACCTCAAGTTTGTTTTGAAAGCGATAGGATGGAAAGATGAAAAACTGATGAATGAGAAGATCGCTGATGTTCTGGATAAGGTAGGGCTTCGTTCCAAGGGTTTTAAAATGCCTTACGAAATGAGTGGTGGAGAGCAGCAACGTGTAGATATTGCCAGGGCGTTATTAAATTCACCTAAATTGATATTGGCTGATGAACCAACAGGAAACCTTGATCCGGAAACATCTGATGAGATCATGAACCTTTTGATACATATAGCAAAGGATTATGGCACTGCTGTTGTTATGGCCACCCATGACTATATTGTTATTCAAAAGTTCCCTGCCAGGATGGTGAAAACAGAATCTGGAAGGGTTTATGACAACGCTACCATATTGCACTAAGCTTTAACGCATTGGTTTGATTGTTATACAATTCTTTGATGGACTGCCTTTCAGTGATCTGCTCTTCTTCAAAAGGCTTTTCAAATAAAGTAATAATTGTATTCCGGAAGTCTTCTGCAGTTTCTGCTGTATAGACTGATGTATTAATGCCTGTTCCTTTTATCCCCTGGTTATTAGTAATGCAGAACCGGCCATAGAATAGTGCATGTAACAACTTCAGTTTTACCCCGGTATTATTAAAGGAAGGAAGAACATTGATATGAGCATCTTTTATCAATGCGTCCAGTTCATTGGAAGGAGGTTGAAAGATAAGCCGTATGTTATTTTTTTTCCTTGCCAGCTTTTGCAGTTTCCCGGATATTCCTTTCCCTGCTATCACCAATGGAATATTTATTTGGTTAAAAACATTGTTGATCAACCATTCTGCAGCTATTTCGTTTTCAATGATACCCATATTACCATGATACAAACAATATTCTCCTTTGCCCGGGAGAGATTTTATTTCCTGCCAGGGTAAAAAACAAGGGATGAAATGAGTATTACTAAATCCCTGCTGCTTAAAGATGCCCAGGTCATTATTTGATAACACGGCCAGTTTAAGATGGTGGTCCAGTTTGTGTTGAAAGCGATTGATCCTTCCTGACTCAATTAAATAGTAGCTCTTGCGCAGCCAATTGGGTTCATTCAAGGCAAGGGCGCTATAATAAGCAGCTTCTTCATTATGCATTCTCAGCACTACACGTGATGGTTGCCTTAGGTATGGAATAATACCAGCGCAATGAAGGCCTTCCAGTAATATGGGATAGTTATCCTGGTTAATCTTATTGATCAACGCTTTATTGATTCTTGAAGTAGTGATATAAGGGTTGAAAATTGAAAGAGAGCTTAAGTATTTGCTTCTTTGATAAGCATTTATTTCAAGACAATACTTTTCAAGTCCCTCTACATTGCGATGCTCTTTATAATTGAAGTAATGCAAACTGATCTTCTTTCCCAGTTCTGCCATGGCCTTCACTTTGTAGTACATGTCAATAGCTCCACCATAATCCGGGGGCGATGGAGCATCAAGGCAAACTATGTGCAGGTTGTCATTCATTGGCAAAGATTTGGTTGTAATAAGCAACCAGTTTCTGTTCTTCAAATTGCCAGCAAAAAACTTCACGTGCCTGCATACAATTTGCTTCCATTTCTTTTAATAAGGCATCATTCTCCATAATTGAGTTAATGGTATTACTGATGTCTTTAGGCGAAAGGGAATCTATCAAAACTGCAATTTTAAATTGATGGTTTATTTTTTCATATTCGGGAAATCTCATGGCAATCTGTGGTAATCCACCATGCATGTAATCAAAAAACTTATTGGGAAGTGCCATGTATTGGTTCAGGCCTTCTTTTTCACTAATGGCAATACCAAGGGAAGCTTTCTGAGTATAAAGCGGGAGATCTCCAGGCAGTACCATTCCTTTTAATTCAATCTTGTCCTGCACCTGGTGTTTACTTATCACTTGTTTCAACTCAGTCATAAAATTTCCATCACCACAAATTACCAGTTTGTAGGGCACGCTCTTCATGGCTGGAATAAGGAATTCAAATCCACGGCCATGATTTACCGCTCCCTGGTATAAGATGGTTTTTTCTTTGGGCAGGTGCTGGTTATTTTTATTCAATACAGGGAGATTCCTGATAACCAGGTAATCCCGTTGGTATTTATGGTGAAAAGCTTCGGCAAGTCCATTGCTTACTGTGTAGCCCCATTTAAACTTAGGTACAGAAAATCTCTCAACAGCCCGCCAGGTTTTTTGCACCATTGGTCTTGTGTGTACTTCCTTTAACTCAGTAAAATATTCATGGGCATCATATATCCTTATAGTGTTTTTCAAACCAGATATAAACAGGCAGGGTAGGATGGTATCCAGGTCAATGGCACATATTGCATCCATTTTAACTGAGAGCAGGTAAAAGAAAAGCCGGGTATTGTATTCCAGGTAAAACAAGAACCCCTTATTAAAAAAACAACGGAGCCTTTTTTGTTTGTAGGTTCTTTTATCTAAAGGACGAGAGTTAGTTAATTGTCTGCCAATCAATGTTACATCAAAGCTATTATTGGCCAGGGACGTACATATTCTTTGCATACGCTGATCGTAAGTCAGGTCATTTGTTACAGTAAAGAATATGCGTTTCAAGATTGGAAAGATATGGTTGTTATGGCTTTATAAATTTTTTCTATAGCTTCTACGGTCCTCAATCCATCAAAAGCATTGGCAAAATCATTCTCTTTATTTTCAAGTGCGTATATCAAATGGTCGTATACTTCCTTATGGTTGCTCATTGATCCTTTATAAGATGTGTACTCATTAGAAGGTCTGCCGGAGCTATTAAACTCATTTTCATTTTCCAGGGATTGATATTGTATTTCATTTAAGTATTCGCCACCCAGCCGGATGGTACCTTTTTCCGCAACAATAGTAAGGGCGATCTCATGGTTTTTTTTATACGTGTTTACAGACCAGTGAAAACTTCCCATGATTCCTTCGTTCATATATAGTGCTGCTACCCCGGTATCTTCAAATTCCATCCCTAGCTTTTGAGCTGGTTTTCCGCTAAATCCTTTTGCCTCTGTTATTCCTCCAAATAATGACACGATGGTATCGATATAATGGCTGAATTGGGTATAAAGTGTGCCGCCATCGGGAAATGATTTGCCATGCCAATCCAGGTAATATTCTACCGGCCGGTTCCATAAGCAACTTAAATGAAAACTGTAAACCTTACCGAGTTTTCCTTCGTCCAATAATTTCTTTACCTGGATAAGAAGAGGGTTATACCTGTTAGATTTGACAACAAACAGGTGTTTGCGGCAAAATTTTTCTGTTTCAATCATCTGCCAGGCGGCTGCACTAGTCAGGCATAAAGGTTTTTCACACAAAACATGTTTGCCTGCCTGCAATGATTTAATAGCATGTTCGGCATGAAAACCATTGGGAGTGCATACTGATATAATATCTATTTCGTTTTCTGCCAGTAAAAGTGCATCAATAGAATAATAGGCTTTGCATTTGAATTCCTTTGCCAGCAGGTCTGCCTTTTCAGGGACTATATCACAAACAGCTTTTAAATGACCTATCCTTTGAATATTCTCTGTATGTCTCCTGGATATACGTCCGCAGCCAATGAGGGCAAATTGATACATAGGCATCAAAAATAATTAGTATAAAATAAAAAGCTCTCCTTTTGGGGAGAGCTTTCAAAACTATATTGATGTAATTACATGTTCATATTGCCCATATCAACATTGTTTTCTGCTTTTGTATTCTTGCGTTTGAATAGGTTGGCATCAAACTTACCAAAACGGTAGTTGAAGTTTAGCCTGAATATCTGCGGATCTCTTCTTCTGACTATATCCTGCACAAAGAATGTGGATTCCGAGTGTGCATCATACTTACGTGTACGCAGGATATCATTTACATTCAGTGAAAGCGATGCTTTCTTGTCCTTCAGGAAGTCAAATTTTATTGCAGCATCTACGCCATAATTAGGACGTATATAGCCCTGGGAAGCTGTATTGTTGCCTCCAAACATACCGCCACCGCCAAATCCACGACCACCACCACCTGGTGAAGAAATAATCTTGGACTGGTAGTCGCCAGAAAGCTGGAAAGAAAAGTTCTTAGGTAGTTTAAAAGTGTTATTAAGCTTTACAAAATAGCTTGGAAACTGTTCAGGACTTGGCTGGTTGTCAATGCTGACTTTAGCAGTAAACAGGTTTACGTTAGAGGTAAGATCCCACCAATTGGTCATTTTGTTCCTTGCTGTAAGTTCAAGACCCGTAATATACATGCGGTTAGCATTGATATAAGTGTTAACCACACCATACTTACTAATGCTCGTATCAATTTTCTGGAACCTGGTGATCAGGTCATTGGTGTTTTTAAAATAAGCTGAGGCAATAAAGTTATCCCTGTTCTTAAATGTCTTTGAATAGGACAGTTCAAAGGAGTTGGTAAATTCCGGTTGCAGGGCAGGGTTACCAACACTGACGTTAAGCAGGTCGCTGGAATCTATAAAAGGAAATAACTGGAACACATTAGGACGGTTGATCCTACGGCTGTAATTGAACTGAATTTCATCAGTTTCAGTCAGCTTTTGTGAAAGGAACATGCTTGGGAAGAAACTGATAGGAAAGTTGATCCTGAAAGTTTGATTCTTTGTTGGAATGTCTCCGGTATAATCAGACCTCTCTGCTCTTAGTCCTAACTGGTAGCCAAAATTTTTAATGCGATTAGAAAAGTTTGCATAAGCTGCATAAACATTGTCCTTATTATTATAAATAGTATTAAGGGAAGTTGGCTTTAGCTCTCCATTAATGGTCCTGGTATAGAACTGGTTGAAATTGTTGCTTTGACGCATAGATGCTCTTAACCCAACTTCAATTTTGGAATTGGCTGAAATAGGGTTTGCATAATCTGTTTGCAATACCCAGCTTTCATTATTTCCCCCACCTAATTGTATCTGCTGGTATGTTTTATTGAAAACATTTCCAGGCATGGCATAATAGTTAGTGTTGGTGTTATTCTCGCTTGTACTTTTCCCCTTGTCATAGGTGGCATCAGCTGTCAGTTCATGGCCTGTTTGAGGGAAATTATGTTTATAACTAAACTGGGCTCTTGAATTATTGAAAGTATAATCAGTATTAGAGATCCGGTGCTGGTAAGAGCTGCCATATCCCATATTATCAGCCAGTGAATCAATATTGATATCACTTGTTTGATTAGGTGACATTTTACCTTTCATAAGGGTACCACTTACCGTAAAAGTATTACGGTTGTCAATGAAATAGTCAATGCCAGCCCTACCAAAGCGGAACTGTCCTGTTCCACCTGAATTGTCATTTTGGGTAAAATGGGTGCTGCTATCATTGTTACCAAAGTTGGTTCTGTCAGTAAAGCCTGTACTAATGGATTTTCTCTGGAAAAGATTTCCGCTACCAAAAATGTTGATCTTATTTTGACGAAGATTAATATCAGCGCCTCCGCCTACACGGCCACGGCTATCGGCATTTATACGAACATTACCGCTATAGCCCACACGCCTGTTCTTCTTCATTACTATATTAAGTATTCCGGCAGTACCTCCGGAAGCATCAAATTTTGCAGAAGGATTGGTAATAATCTCTACGCTTTCAATAGCATCAGCTGGTATCTGTTCTAATGTTAAGTTGGTTGGACGACCGTCCACAAATATTTGGGGAGTATTATTTCTTAAAGTGACATTTCCATCAATGTCCACATTAACAGATGGAACATTCTTCATCACGTCTACTGCAGTTCCGCCTGCAGATGTAATATTCTTTTCTACATTAAATATTTTGCGGTCAATACCCATCTGCAATAGTGGCTTGGAAGCGGTAACTGTTACCGAGCCCAGAACATTTTCATCTATCTGCATTTTGATATTTCCCAGATCTTTATCCAGTGCGCCCAGCATTGCAGCCGGATCATTGCCCATGGCATTTTTATTGGGCATTTCAAAGGCAACAGGCATATTCAATTCTTTAAATCCAATGCCGGTGATCTTTAATTTGTATTTTCCAAAAACCGGTACGTTTTCTATGCTGAAGTCACCAACTGAACTGGTTAACATACCACCAATAATAATTTCTTTTGGTTTTTTAGTTGCGCTATCCATTTTAGTGGTCACCAGCGTAACAGACACTGCTTCCAGGCCTTTGTTTGCTGCATCAACCACTTTACCATAAAATCGTCCTGCAGGAGCCTGGCCATTTCCTCTCATTTGCCCTCCAGGCATTTGTGAAAATGATTGCAATGAAATAAATCCTAACAGTAATAAAATATAAAACTTTCTCATGTATTGTTAATTGCGATGCAAAGGTAGATGGCAATACTGCGGGTAGTTGATTAATTAACCTTATTTAACATTAAACTGTTTAAAAGGTTGATAGGCAATATCAATGGCAAATAAAAAGGCCTCCTGTTGCCAGGAGGCCTTTGGGTGACTGAGGGGTCTCGAACCCCCGACCCTCAGAACCACAATCTGATGCTCTAACCAACTGAGCTACAGCCACCGTGTGGGCTGCAAAAATAATGAATTGAAGTTGATATTCTGCTTCTACTTATTCAAAATATTTCTGTTTTTTCAATGGCACATTTATTTTATTATTTGTTATTTATATTACCGCGGGAAGCTATTCGAACCAATGAATTATTTTTCTGATCATTTGGCTACGGAATATTTCCGCTTGTCAAAAACGTTTGTTAAAGGGATAAACTATAGTAACAGAGCATTTTATTTAGACTAAATTTGGTACTATGCCTAAGGCACTTAAATACATGTTAGATATGAAAAGACTTCCAATATTAATTGTGATGATTGTCGCCGGGGTATTCCTTGCGTTCAATACAATGGGAAAAACCAATGCTAAGATCCCGCCCTCCAAGTATGAAAAGATCCTGCAGATAGTAGGAGAAATATTGAGCCAGGGCCATTATAGCCCCAAGGATATCAATGATGACTTTTCCAAAAAGGTATTCACTAAGTACTTCGAAGAACTGGACCCAGATAAAAATATATTCCTTCAAAGTGATATTACATCTTTAGATAAATATTCCACCCGTATAGACGACGAGATCAAAGGTGCTCCCGTTCAGTTCTTTTTAGAGGCCGGTAAAATTTTTAATAAAAGGGCAGAGGAAGCCACTGCTGTTTATAAGGAGATATTATCTAAGCCTTTTGATTTTTCTGTTAACGAAACTATCGTTACAGACCCTAAAAAAGTAAATTTTGCTTCTTCTGTCACTGAACGGAAGGAACAATGGCGTAAGCGTTTAAAATACCTTGCCTTACAGCGTTTTGTTGACCTGCAGGATGCAAGGGCAAGCAATAAGGGAAAAGAAGGATTTGTTGTAAAAACAGATGCAGAACTGGAAAAGGAAGCAAGGGATAAGGTTAAAACTACAATGGACCGCATTTTTGACAGGTACCGTTTGAAGTTTAATGACGACGAAAAGTTCAGTGTTTATGTGAACACCATTACTTCAATGATGGATCCGTACACAGAGTTTTTCCCACCGGTTGATAAAAGATATTTTGATGAGCAGCTCAGCGGTTCATTTTACGGTATAGGTGCTCAGCTTACTTATGAAGAAGGCAATATTAAAATAGCAAGTGTACTTCCCGGCGGCCCTGCACAGAAATCTGGCGAGGTGGAAGCAGGTGATATAATTGTGAAGGTGGCCCAGGGTAAGGAAACTCCTGTTGAGCTGACGGGTTATGATGTAACTGATGCAGTTAAGGTGATTCGCGGGCAAAAGGGTACCGAGGTGAAATTGACCCTCCGTAAAAAAGATGGCACTTTAAAGCCCGTTTCGCTGATCAGGGATAAAATCGTACAGGATGAAAGCTATGTTCGCAGTGCGGTGATCAACCAGGGTACTTCTAAAATTGGTTATATTTTCCTGCCTGAGTTTTATGCAAATTTTGATGATCCCAACGATCCTCACAGGAGCTCTGCTGATGTTGCCAAAGAAGTACAAAAGCTAAAAGATGATAAGGTAGACGGTATAGTAATAGATCTGCGCAATAATGGAGGTGGATCGCTTTATGATGTGATCCAGATAGCAGGCTTGTTCATTGACCAGGGACCAGTAGTGCAGGTAAAAGACAGGGAAGGACAGCCACAGGTAATGCGTGATAAGGATGGAGGCGTATTATATGATGGCCCGCTTGCTGTAATGGTAAATGAATTTAGTGCTTCAGCTTCAGAGATATTTGCTGCTGCAATACAGGATTATGGCAGGGGTGTGATCATTGGAAGTACAAGCACATATGGTAAAGGAACTGTGCAGCGCCCAATCGG
The DNA here is from genome assembly GCF_900129295.1 of Flavisolibacter ginsengisoli DSM 18119. Classification (GTDB taxonomy): domain Bacteria; phylum Bacteroidota; class Bacteroidia; order Chitinophagales; family Chitinophagaceae; genus Flavisolibacter; species Flavisolibacter ginsengisoli. Next base: position 376,465 of record NZ_FQUU01000004.1, on the reverse strand, counting down.
CCTTGATCCTACATCTAACTTCCTGGCTACCAATTCAGATCTTGGATCTTTAAAACTGACACTGCAGAAGTTTTACCGTATTAGCGGAGGCTCTACCCAATTAAAAGGAGTAGTTCCAGACTTAGTGATACCTGATTATTACGAGTATTTGAAAATGCGTGAAAGGGATAATAACAATGCTTTGCCATGGGATGAAATCTCTAAAGCTTCTTATAAGTTATGGCAACCTGGTTATGACCTTCAAACTATTAAAACACTTGGCTCTGCAAGGATTGCCAATGATTCAGTTTTCCAATTGATCAGGAAAGAAACCAATATGTTGGCCCAGCAGGATGATAAGGTATATCCATTGCAAATAGATCAATTCCGTAAGGAGCAAAAGATCACACGTGATGCTGTAAAAGAAATAGAAAAGCTGGTTAAAATGGATAAGAATATGCAGGTATCCTTTTTAAAGCAGGATGAACAACGGTATGTATCAGCTGATAAGGATAAAACAGAAAGATATAAGCAGTGGTTGAACAACGTTAGTAAAGATGTGTATGTTGACCAGGCTGTAAAGGTTATCAATGATATAGTAAACCAACAGAATATTGCTAAAGGAAAAACAGCCCAGAAGACTTTCTGATAGGCTGTTATTACTACCAGGATATAATTTTAGTGAACCATCTCTTATAAAGAGATGGTTTTTTCTTGAAGATACCTTTCTTTCAGAATGTTTTGATGATGTTGAATGTGACCAAGGATTATAAACCCAATCCCTTTTACATATACAGGGTTTCCATTGGCCGTTCCTGTTTCGTTCAGCATAGTTGGAGTAAAGGATCTGAATAATAAAGCGGTGGCGTATTGAACGGCTTTTAGTTCTTCTACCAGGTCTTCTTTTGTTCGCAACCCGGCCATTGAATTCGAAGCATAATAATTCTCATCAAATCCAGGAAGAGAAGTCTGATCTTTCCTTGCAAAGCATAAAGCCCGGTAACAAAAGATCCGTTCAGTATCAATTATATGCTGAACCATTTCTTTAATGGACCATTTTCCTTCAGCATAACGAAAATCCCATTTCTCAGCAGGTATTGTAAGGAGAAAATTGATGAATTCTGTTGGATAATGAGCAAATGCTTCGTCTAGTTCCCTTGTAGCAACCAGGTTAATATACTTATGATAATACTCAGGAACCCGGGAAAGTTCAACCTTTGACATGTGTTAATATATTTTAAGGGCTGAAAATAAAAAATCCCGGCAATACTACCGGGATAAAAAGGATTAACGGAAATTATATTAAGCTCTTTTGGACTTTTTTATCTTGATCTTGGTTTTAACGGGTGTCATATCAGCTTGTTTAGTCATAGCATCTGCAAGTTTTACTGCTTCATAAGCATTTAATACACCACCGCTTTTACTTAAATCTGAAAAAGGAACTGTTTTACTGGAATTCGGTTGGGTCACCTTTACTTTAGGATCAACAGCGCTTTTTTCAATAACCTGCTTTACCTGTTGGGGAGTGAGTGTTGGATAATATTCAAGAAGGAAAGCTGCAACCCCTGCCGTAACAGGAGAAGCCATACTTGTTCCGGAAAGGTTCCTGTATGTATTTCCTCCAGGGACGGTTGAATAGATATTGACACCGGGTGCGAAAACATCAACTTCTTTTTTACCAAAGTTGGAAAAATCCGCTACAAGGCCGCCATTTGATGGATCACCGCTGGCACCAACCATTATCCAGTTATTTACTTTCTCATGATCTAATAAAATAGGAGAAGGGTAGTGAGGCATAGTGTCTACCAGGTAGCCTTCATTTCCTGCAGCTGCTACCAGCAAAACACCTTTACTTTCAGCATATTTTACAGCATCATCAACCCATTTCTTATTAGGTGAATAATACTTACCAAAACTCATGTTGATGACACGGGCTCCATTATCTACAGCATACCTGATTGCCAGGGCAATATCCTTGTCATGTTCATCCCCATCAGGTACTGCCCTTACCATCATAATACGGACATTGTCTGCAATACCATCTACTCCCTTGCCATTATTCCTGGAAGCAGCTATGATACCTGATACATGGGTACCATGTAAGGCAGAGGACATCCCAGCCATTACATCATTATTGCCATAGAAGCGGTCATTGATATCATTTTCATTGTCTTTAACAATTTCTCCCCTGTAATCTTTAGGAGCTGTATTGGCTGCATCAGCCTTGGTAAGATCAGCTTCAATACCATCAAGAATCTCTGTATTAGGTATCTCGAAATTATTATTATTGCCTTCACTGATGTTAAGAACCACATTGCGCATTACCACAGCATCAGGATTCGTTGGCTTATATGTTTTAAGGTCTTCGCCGTTGTATTCAGTTTTACTCAATTCCTTCCTGATCACAGAATCACCTCTTTTCAAGGATGGGAACAGGCGTTTGATAAAGAAGAGTTCATTTTGGTCAACTCCTTTAGTGATATCCGATTTAGCCCTTAGCCATATATTGTATTCTTCCTGGTCTTCTTTACTTAAAGTAGATGGATCTTTTATATTCTCAAAATGAGGTTTTAGTGCATGATAGATCCTGGCAGCTTCATAAGAATCCTTATCAACATTTCTACCGTCACGTCCGCCAAGGAAGTTCCAGCCATGAACGTCATCCACATATCCATTACCATCGTCGTCAATCCCGTTACCAGGAATTTCTTTTGGATTTACCCACAGTATAGGTTTCAGGTCTTCATGTGTGGTATCAATACCTGAGTCAATAACTGCAACTACTACTGTTTGACTTTTCTTTCCTTTTACGAAATCATATGCTTTATCCAGGTTAATGCCATAATAACCCTCTTCAATGCCTTTTAAATGCCAGCCATTGGAGGATGTTTTTTTTGAACTTTGGCCAAATGAGGTTAAACAGAAAACTGAAACAAATGCAAGCAGTACGGATCTCTTTAATGAATAAACCATCAGATATTGTTTAATAAATTGAGTATTTGTAAAATTAACCAATCACTTAATAATAAGTTGTCAAAACGTATACAATTGGTTTGCCCTGATTTGTTAAAACAGTGTGGTTATTGTACAGGTAAGTATCAGCAGTTAGCTAATGACAATTATAAGATCAATAATATAACTCTCTTGAGTATTCCAGGAGTTAATTGGATTATTAAATATTATTATAGGTCAAATTTTATTCCCTGTGCCAGGGGCAGGCTTTTGCTATAGTTGATGGTATTGGTTTGTCTCCTCATATAGAATCTCCATGCATCACTACCACTTTCACGGCCCCCACCTGTTTCTTTTTCACCTCCGAATGCTCCTCCAATCTCTGCTCCGGAAGTGCCAATATTTACATTAGCTATTCCACAATCACTTCCAGACGAAGACAGGAATTGTTCAGCTTCTCTTAAATTCAGGGTCATTACAGCAGAAGATAAGCCCTGTGGGACATTATTCTGAATAGCAATTGCTTCATCAAAAGTTTTGTATTTCATCAGGTACAATATAGGGGCAAAAGTTTCATGCTGTACAATTTCAAAATGGGGCTGGGCTTCAGCTATACAGGGCTTCACGTAGCAACCAGTTTCATATCCAGGGCCTTCCAAAACGCCACCTTCTACTATAAAAGTTCCACCTTCAGCCTTACATTTTTCTATAGCTTTCAAATAAGATTCAACAGCAGCTTTATCAATTAACGGCCCCACATGGTTGTTTTCATCCAGTGGATTGCCTATCCGTAACTGTTTATAGGCATTAACCAGTTTTTCTTTGAATTTATCATATACTTCATCATGAATGATGAGGCGGCGGGTGGATGTGCAGCGTTGACCGGCAGTACCTACTGCACCAAACAAACAGCCTATTAATGCCATATCAAGATCAGCATCTCGGGATATAATGATTGCATTGTTCCCACCTAACTCCAACAATGATCTGCCTAACCTTGCACCAACGGCAGCGCCTACCGATTTGCCCATGCGAGTGGACCCTGTGGCAGAAACAAGTGGTATCCTGCTATCCTTTGCAATTTTGTCTCCCATTTCTCTTTCGCCGGTTACTATGCAACTAACTCCTTCGGGAACGCCATTTTTATTAAAAACTTCCGCAATAATATTTTGACATGCCACTGCACAAAGGGGAGTTTTCTCTGATGGCTTCCAAAGGCATACATCTCCGCAAACCCATCCCAACATGGCATTCCAGCTCCAAACAGCCACAGGGAAATTAAATGCAGAAATGATGGCAGCAATGCCAAGCGGATGCCATTGTTCATACATCCTGTGCCCGGGACGCTCACTATGCATTGTCAAACCATGAAGCTGCCTGGAAAGCCCAACGGCAAAGTCACATATATCGATCATTTCCTGGACTTCTCCATAGCCTTCCTGCAGGCTTTTGCCCATCTCGTAAGATACCAGCTTGCCCAGGTTTTCCTTATTTTTTCGGAGTGCCTCACCTATTTGACGTACTACATCTCCTCGTTTAGGTGAAGGCCAGGTTCTCCATTCAATAAATGCTTTTTGTGCCGTGCGGATCACTTCTTCATAGGAGTTATCATCTGTAATTTTGATACTGGCAATTAAGTGGCCATCGACAGGGGAGTAGGAACTAATAGTTTTTCCATGGCTCTCTATCCATTGTAAGCCTGTTGATGTGCCGCTATTTTGATCCTTTATTCCTAATTGTTTGAGTACGTCCTGCATGATCATTATTTTGATAAAGATATTTTGATTCCTCCCATGATCCACCTGCCTGGCATGGAAGCTCCTAAAAGGTCCGAATAATTCTTATTAAAAAGGTTATCTACCTGGGCAAATACACTTAGGGTCTTCTTTTTTACATAATACTCCGCCCTGGTATTTAATAGAAAATAATTCGTAGTAAATTTTGCTATTGCAGCAGGAGCATCACCCTGGGGCCGCCGGTCTTTATAGATCCCTGAAACACTTATTAAAAAATCACTAATGCTGTATTGAACGGTACAATTTACCAGGTAACGGGCATGCGATGATAAGTAAAGTGATGGTATAGTATCACTTTCCCTGCTATGAAGCCACACTGAGCCTAAGGTTATAAATAACTGTTGTGAAGCTTTAATTGCTTTTGCATATTGCATTTCAGCTTCTATTCCCTTTGTTTTCACCTTTGCAATATTTTTTGCCAGGTAATAAGAACCAGAAGGAATAAGATTTTCTTTGCGTGGCATATCACTATAAGGCGTTAATGCATAATCTATTAATTTGTTTTGAAACCGCTGGAAATAAGTAAACGATAATTTGAGAGAATTGCCAGGATATATATCAACTCCACCTTCATAGCTATATGAGCGCTCCGGCATCAGGTAGGGATTACCAATTTTACCGCTGCTAACAATTGGTTTATTATAATTATTATATCGTTCAGTGAAGTCGGCGTCTCTCATTGTTTTTCCAACACTTCCTCTTAATTGGAACAATTCCTTTCTATAGGAAATGTTCATCTGTGGCACCAGCTCCCATCCTGTATTTTCTACCCATTCAGTTCTTAAGGCAGGAGATAATGCAATGTAGTTTCCAATTTTTTGGTTGGCAAGCACAAACAATCCAACCTGTCCCAATGAATGGGTTCCCCTGTCATTAGACGCTATTTGTTTATTTATATATTGTCCGCCATACACAAGAGTAGTTTGTGGTTTTATTTTCCACTCATTGGTTATACCAACCTGGTACAGTTTGCTTTTATTTTGATTAGCTATGGAGTGAGGATTGAATGAATAATTATCATCAAGCAGTTTATAACCTGCACTTAGTCTTTGTGTATTCTTTTGAGAAAGGTGGGTAAGTTGCACCTGGCTCCAGTTTGTACTTACTTTTTCTTGTGCTGTATCGGAAGTGAAATTGGTATAAAAGTTTTGGGCGGCAAACTTCCTGTTATCATACGCCCCTCTCAATGATAATTGCCAGTTATCATTAAAGAAATGGCTTAAAGAAATAGTAGCTGTATTATTATGGAAATATCCTTTTATTCCCCGTTGCTGTTGCCCGGTTGCATTATTTGTTAACAATCCGAATCCTATAGAAGTTTTGCCATTGTTAATGAAAACGCCTGCGCTTGCATTTAATAGCCCAAAAGTCCCGGTGGATACCTGGGCAACCGAGTTTCTTGCACGAGCTTCTTTTTTGGCTGCAAAAGTTTTGGTGATGATATTGATTACGCCGCCCACAGCTTCTGTACCATATATTGCTGAAGATGCACCTTTTAATATTTCAATTCTTTCAATTTCAGATGGTATAATTGGAAAGTAACTGCTGAAATGACCGGTATTGGGATCATTTAACCGTACCCCATCCATTATCACCAATACTTGTTGAAATGTACCTCCACGTAATACTATATCACTTTGAGAACCCATGGGCCCACGTGATTGAACTTCAATACCAGGTAGATACTTTAATAATTCATCTATAGAATTGACAGGTAGATTATAAAATTGTTCTCCTTTTATAACATAAATATTCCGCCCTGTTTTTGACGTTCGCTCAGAGCTTATGGAGGATGTAATTGTTATAGGATCAAGGTTGATATCCTTTTCCTGGGCCATGCCAAAGACCGGAATACAAAGCAAAAAGGCTTTGATTACTTTACTGGTTAATGCGTTCATTTTCTTTTTCAACAGGACGCAAAAATAGGATTAACCAAAAAAAGCCTTAATAAGATTCATTATCGTTGGGAAAATTGTTGGATCGAACATCTTCAATATATTTCTGGACAGCCTTTGTAGCCTGGTCATGTATATTTAAATATTGCCTTAAGAATCTGGGCTTAAATTCAGTATTGATTCCAAGCATATCATGCATTACCAACACCTGCCCATCGCAATATTTGCCTGCTCCAATACCGATTGTAGGAATGTGCAGGGCAGCCGAAACTTCTTTTGCCAGGTTAGCCGGTATTTTTTCAAGTACCAAAGCAAAACAACCTGCTTCTTCAAGTAGTTTAGCATCTTTTCGCAGCTTATTGGCTTCAGCTTCTTCTTTAGCCCTCACGTTATAGGTGCCAAATTTATAAATAGACTGCGGTGTTAATCCCAGGTGGGCCATAACGGGTATCCCGGCAGCTATGATCTTTTTCACTGATTCCAGTACTTCTTCACCTCCTTCCAGCTTTATCGCATGTGCACCAGTTTCTTTCATGATTCGTATGGCAGAAGCCACTGCAAGCTCACTGTTGGATTGATAAGATCCAAAAGGAAGGTCTACTACTACCAATGCTCTCCTGGCTCCCCTTATAACTGATGAAGCATGATAGATCATTTGGTCCAGCGTAATGGGGAGAGTAGTTTCATGACCTGCCATAACATTGGACGCTGAATCTCCAACGAGTAATACATCTATGCCTGCAGCATCAAAAAGCGTAGCAAAAGAAAAATCATAAGCTGTGAGCATGGAGATCTTTTCTCCCGATGCTTTCATTTTTTGCAATGTATTGGTGGTAATACGTTTTACTTCAGGGGTATTGGCACTCATTGGTGATATTTAAGAGTTGGTTCAATGGATCAAAGTTAGGTTCCTGAAGCAAAACTTAAGTAATACTGTCTAACTATTCTAACGTTAGTTATTGACCGAAGTTTTTCGCAGCCGGTCATAAAGAATATGTACCAGTCCATCTGCCAAACCTATCTTAGGAACAAAAATCTCCTCTGTATCAGCCCATTTCATTACATTAATATAGATAAGCAATGCCGGTACAATTACATCGGCCCTATCCTCGCGCAGCTTATACATGGAAATTCTTTGAGTTAAACTGAGGCTGCTGAACTCTTTATAATAGTTACGTAATAACTCAAGGCTTAATGGCTTTCCTTCTTTTCTCTTTGATAAAGAAAATATCTTATTAATATTCCCTCCAGATCCAATAGCTGTAATATGGTGATAGCCCGTAGTTTTTTCTTTAATAAATTTTTTCATCTGGTTCCAATGGTCTTCTGTCACCTTGTTCTTTAACAGCCGAATGGTTCCAATATTGAATGACTCTTTGGAGACTAATTTTCCATCACTGAAAAAACTTAATTCTGTACTGCCGCCGCCAACATCAATATATAAGTAAGATTCTTGTGTATTAAGGTTTTCTGCCACGTGATTTTCATAAATAAAAGAAGCTTCTTCTTCGCCAGTGATCACTTTAATCTCAACACCAGATTCAGCTTTTACCTTTTGAAGTATCTCTTTAGCATTAGAAGCATCCCTCATAGCAGATGTGGCTGCAGTTATAAAATGTTTCACATTGTAGACATCGATGAGAAGTTTGTAAGACTGGATAGTTTTTACCAGCATTATTTCCTTTTCTTCCGATATTGATCCCATTTCAAAAACGTCAAAACCCAAACGCAAGGGTACCCGGACAAGTGTAAGTTTTACAAATTCAGGTTTGCCTGCCTGCCCTTGAACAACATCAATTATCAGCAGTCGTGCTGCATTACTACCTATGTCAATTGCTGCTAACCTCAACTGGCTTTTCTATTTTACGGTTTAAATAATTAAATGTTTCTACCTGGGAACGTATAGGCTCACCCTGGGTTCTTACATATTCGTTGCTTAGATCATTATCTAACCAGCGGGCTTTCACATTATCATGTAACTGAATATTTAGTATATCCTTTAATTCTTTTTTTATTCTTTCATCAAAAATAGGACAGGAAGCTTCCACCCGGTGGTCAAGGTTGCGAACCATCCAGTCTGCGGATGAAATGTACACTTTTTCCTTGCCACCATTATGAAAAATCCACACACGGGCATGTTCCAGGTATTCATCAACAATACTGATTGCTTTTACCGGTATAAGAAATTTGTCATCCTGAGAAAACATACAAAATATGCCCCTGATAACCAGGTTGATCTCAACGCCTGCTCTGGCAGCTTCATATAGTTCATTTATGAGTTCTTCATCTGATAAAGAATTCATTTTTGCCGTGATGATCCCTTTCCCTTTTTTCTGAACATTCTTTATCTCAGTCCTTATAAGTTTTATAATTTCTTTCCTTATAAAGATGGGACTTGGAATAATAGTATTACAAGCTTTTAAGAAATGTGTTCCGGTTTTATAGTGCTCCAGGTAATTAAACAGCCTGTTCACATCAGCCATAATATTTTTGTTGGACGTAAGCAAGCAATGATCTGCATATATCCGGGCTGTATCTTCATTTAAATTCCCAGTACTTACAAATCCATACTGAACAATACGGTCCTGTACTCTTTTTCTTATTACGCAGACTTTAGCATGCACCTTCATGTTAGGGATACCTATCAGTACTTTTACACCTTCATCCTCCAGTCTTACCTTCCAGGCCAGGTTAGCTTCTTCATCAAATCGGGCCCTTACTTCCAGCATAACCATTACCTGCTTTCCATTTCTAACAGCGTTTATAAGTGCATTGATCACTTTTGATTGTTTTGCTAATCGATAAGTAGTGATCTTAATTGAAGCTACATCAGGATCAATGGCTGCCTCTCTTAAAAGGTCAATGACGGGGTTGAAAGAATGGTACGGGAAGTGGAGCATCACATCTCTTTTCATCACCACATCTGTAACCCTGTTTTCAAGTAAAAGTGGATGATCAAAGGGTTTTCTTCTCTTGCTTTCCCCATTGAATATCTGTTTAGGAAAATCCATAAAATGCCTGAAATTATGAATACGTCCACCGGGAATAATATTATCCCGCTTGCTTAGATTGAATTTCCTGATCAGGTATTCCAGTAACCCTGGATCCATTTCTTTGTCGTAGATGAACCTTACTGGTTTTCCTTTGCGGCGGTTCTTAATGCCTTTTTCAATTTTCTGGATAAGATTAGTAGATATGTCATTATCTATATCTATTTCAGCATCACGGGTCAGTTTAAAAACACCTGACTGGTATTGATCGTAACCAAAATAACTAAATATCTCAGGCAGATTGAATCTTATGACGTCTTCAAGCAAAATTATATGGTGTTCATTCTCAGGGGAGGGTAGGATAACAAAACGGCTCATTACCCGGGTGGGAATTTCAATAATTGAATACATTCTTTTGAGTGCACTTTCTTTCTTCCACATTACAACACCCAGGTATATGGATTTATCTCTCAGAAAGTTTAATTCCTGTATGCTTTCTATCATTAAAGGTATTATGTTAGGACTTACTTCCTCTTCATAATACTGTTGCACGAATTCCTGTTGTTCCAGATTCAGATCTTTCTCTGTAACAAGAAATATCTTTTCCTCCTGGAGTTCTGAAAGAATGCCATTCCAAATGCGGTTAAATTCGCTTTGCTGATTCAAAACCATCATTTGAATCTCTTCGAGAATACTTTCAGGATTGGCTTCCAAATGCATTTTAGCTTTAGTGCCTACCTGGATCATTCGTTTTAATGTGGCAACTCTTACCCGAAAAAACTCATCGAGGTTATTGGAAAATATACCCAGGAATCTAATTCTTTCCCTAAGGGGAACGCTGGGATCAGCAGCCTCCTGCAGCACCCGGGCATTGAATGAAAGCCAGCTAATATCTCGTGGAATAGTTTTACGCCTGGAATTTGCCATGCAATATGTTTCGTATCAACATAAATATACGCAACATCCGTGCTTAACTATAAAAGGCTATTTATTTTGCAGTTTGTTAATGATAGAAGTGGTTGAGTAACCTTCAACGATAGGATTCAATACTACTTTTCCGCCCCATGCTATTACTTCCTTTGCTCCGGCTATATCTTCTACTTTATAATCACCACCTTTAATAAGTACATCGGGCCGTATTTCCACTATAAGTTCTCTCGGTGTTGGCTCAGAAAAAATGATTACTGCATCAACCATCGCCAGGGCTGCTATTACTAATGCCCTGGAATTTTCATCATTTACAGGTCTGTTTTCACCCTTAAGGCCCTTTATAGATATATCTGCATTAATGGCAACTACCAGGTAATCGGCCTGCCGGGCGGCCTCTGTCAGGGAAGCAATATGGCCGGCGTGCAGGATGTCGAAACAGCCATTCGTAAATGCGATCTTTTTATTTAATACCCGCCATTGACTGATTCTACGCTGCAGCTCAGGTAATGTCGATATTTTGTTCTGTATACTGTTGCCTGGATTCAATGTTTTGCTTTCTTTTATTATGATAGGAAAATAAACCAGAAAATATTACACCTGCTCCAATAATTATAATTGTTTGTACAGACCATAACAACCACCCCAATGCATTTCCTATGGTATCTTCATTTAAACCATAGAGACCCATTAATTTGGCTACCAGCAGGGGATAAGCGCCAATTCCCCCCGGAGTCAACACCATTCCCACGCTTCCTACAGCCAGTGTAGTTAAACCACCGCCAATGCCCAGGTGGGCAGTTTCCTGTAAAGCATATATGCCAATAGTGGTACTAGCCAGGTAAAGTGACCAGATCAGAACTGAATAAAACAGAAATATTCCTTTGTGTTTAATGAACTTAATGCTGCTCAAACCATGAAGAATACCCCTGATCACATGTTTTATTTTGGCAACCGCATCTATATGACCAAAACGCCTGAGCAAGAAAAAGAGCACACCCACAATAGTTATTATGACGGCCAGCACTATTACGATTTTCTGGATAGACGCATGACCGGTTTTATCTGTAAAAAACTTTCCAAAGGAATGCGATACGTACCCGCCAATAACATGTCCCTGGAAAATTAGAGCAAGAACAAAGACAATAATAAGAGAGACGAGGTCTACAGCCCTTTCCATAACAATGGTTCCAACAAGCCGGTCTGCACGCACATTCTCGTAGCGGGAAAGTAGTGTACATTTTACAACCTCACCTAACCGTGGAACACCGGCATTCACAAGGTAACCAATCATTACCGCAGCAAACGTATTGAAAGTACTTGGGTGATAGCCCATTGGCTCCATAAGTATCTTCCATCTAAGGGCCCTGAAATAATGACTCAGAAGCAATAATATAAAAACAGGAAATATTAACCAATGCCTGGCCCTTTGCAAAGCATCTTTTATTTGCAACCATTGCAAATGATCGATCTTGCGTATAGAAAGCCATACAAATAAAATCCCGAGTCCCAGGAAAAATGAATACTGGAGTATGGTAAAGATGGATTTCCTCATTCAATTCGAAGATACCAAAGGAATGCCGAACAGACCAACAGGTCCTTAATCATTACATTGTAATATCAAACGATCATCCCTGTTTGTTTTGTTAGTTTTTTATAATTTGTTTCCTTCCTTTGGAAACACTACCCAGGGCTTAAATGTTTTAGCTTCTTCAAAAGGCATTGAGGCATAGGAGATGATCACTACTACATCACCCACCATTCCTTTACGTGCTGCCGGGCCATTCAAACAACAAACTCCTGATCCACTTTTCCCTTTGATCAGGTAAGTGTCCAGCCTTTCCCCGTTGTTAACGTTTACCACGGTAACCTTTTCATTTTCTATCATATTGGCAGCTGCCATAATATCTTCATCCAGCGTTAAGCTGCCAACATAATGAAGATTTGCTTCGGTAATTACTGCACGGTGCACTTTAGATTTTAAAACTGCAATATTCATAGCGGACGCAAAGGTAATTTATGGACGTGAAGTCTTTGTTAATTCAAAAGAAGATTATCTATCAACCTTACATTCCCAATGGTTGCAGCAACCAGGGCGACATCTGCTTCGGAAGCATTCTCACTCGGAGCCAGGTCGCCTGCTTTGGCTATTTCAACATAATCCACCAAAAATCCTTGCCTGGTTAAATGCTCTTTGGCATTTTTCTTTAATGTTTCCAAAGGTGTTTGCGGCAGGTTAACCTTAATATTTTCCAGCTCTTTATAAATGGAAACAGCCAATTCTTTTTCCTGGCCAGTCAATCGCAGGTTACGGCTGCTCATGGCAAGTCCGGAACTTTCTCTTTTTGTTGGACAAATATGTAAATCCACCTTTACTGCCCTCCCGGTAATCTCCAGTAATTTTTTTATGACCATGCATTGCTGAAAATCTTTTTGACCTAAATAAAGATTATCAGGAGTTATAATATCCAAAAGTCTGTCCACTACTTCACAGACTCCCTGGAAGTGCCCTGGCCGGTAATGACCCTCCAGGTTATGCTCAATGGAGCCCAGGTCATAGTGCTTTTTCAGATATCCAGTTGGGTATATTTCGGAGGTGGAGGGGAGGAATAAGATGTCGCAACCTGCGGCAACCAGGTGCTCAATGTCCATACTAATAGTTACAGGGTAATGCTTGAAATCTTCCGGATTGTTGAACTGAGTTGGATTGATAAAAATACTGCAAACCGTGATATCATTGCCAGCTGTGCATTGATCGATAAGAGACAAATGACCCTCGTGGAGAGCTCCCATTGTTGGGACAAATCCAACAGTTTTGCCTGTATTCTTTTGACGCTGAAGATGTTCTGTAAGAGCTCCTGCCTGTTTGAAAAGGATCATAAATCTTGATTACAGATATACTAACTGTCCTGTTTAATTAGAAATAGTTACCTTTGCAAACCTTTTTCCCAGAGTTTAAAACGGTAACAATGTCAGCAAAGAAAAGAATTTTATTCATTGCCAACGAAATGTCTCCATACCTTGAATTGACTGAATTTTCAGAAATAGTAAACAAGCTGGCGATAAAATCTAATGATAGTGGTTACGAAGTGCGTTGTATTATGCCCCGGTTTGGCGCCATCAATGAGCGCCGTCATCGGTTGCATGAAGTTGTGCGTCTTTCAGGTATAAATGTTTCAATAGATAACGAAGATTTTCCTTTGCAGATCAAAGTGGCATCCCTGCCTAATGCACGTCTGCAGGTATATTTTCTAGACAATGAGGACTTGTTTAAAAGAAAGCACATTTTTACTGATGATAATGAAAAATGGTATGATGATAATGGTTTAAGAGCCATTTTCTTTTGCAAGGGAGCCCTTGAAACCGTTAAAAAGTTTGGCTGGCCTCCGGATCTTATTCATTGCAGTGGATGGATGACAGGTTTGATACCATTATACCTTAAAACTGTATATAAAAAGGAGCCGGTATTTTCTCATAGTAAGATCATATTCACCTTGGGTCAAACAACCTTTAAGGAAAAACTGGGTACTGATTTTCTACAAAAAGCTATGATACATCCTTCATTAAAAGAAAAGGATCTTGAACCTTATAAGGATGCAAATAATTTAGCCATGTTTCGTGGTGGAGCTACCTATGCTGATGCAATAACATTAGGTGCAGAAAAGATCGATAAAAAGCTGTTGGATGAGTTTTCGAAAGTTCGCGGCAAGAAAACATTGCCTTATAACGCAGAGTCTGATTTAACAGACTATTTACAGTTGTATGGCGATCTTGCGAACAAGTAATTTTCAAACTGCTTTAATTAATATTTGTGAAAAAGCACAACCGGATCTTTTTCTTTGCGGCACTGTTTTTACTAATTGGTTTTATTTCTTGCAAAAAAATTAATGAAGCTACAGATCTTGGTGGTGATTTAATTCCTGCAGTTGACAATGTAAACACCTTTGAAGTTGCCTTAAATGCTGTTACGAATAACATGCTCTATGATGATACTACAAAGGTTAATTATAGTGACCTGGTAGCAGCGGGCGATTTGAATGATCCCGAATTCGGAACTACGCACGCGGGCTTTCATTTCAATATTACACCTGTATCACTTGGCACCAATCCCTTTCTTGGTCGTGACACTACAAAGATCATTGACTCTGTTGTGCTCTCTCTTCAGTATGATAATAGTTATGGAGACACCCTGAATGGATTTCAAACACTTCATGTCTACGAGATTGCTCCAAACCAGGATTTTAAGGACACAGTTTTATATAAATATGCTGATCCTTCAACTGATTTCCCAACAACCGGATCAGAACTGGGGTCTGCGACATTCACTGCAAAGTCTGCTAAAGATTCTATTCGCCTTATCCGTGCTGGAGACACTACAACTGTAAATAATGTAGTAAGAATCAGGCTGGATAACTCCTTGGGTGAAAGGTTTGCACAATATGACACTACAGCAAGTATGCTGAGTGGTGGATATCATTCAGATACTACAAGCGGATCAATTTTCAGAAAATTATTTGCCGGATTTGCCATTAAAGCCGACAACGGAAGTAACATGTTAAGTTACTTTGATCTGACAGCTACCTCGCAAACCCGCCTCACTGTCTATTACCAGATAGTTCATAATAACGGGAAAAGAGATACATTATCAACAGATTTTAATCATCGCACAAACGGGCAAGCTAATTATGTAAAAATGACGCCTGCTTCCAATTGGGCTGCTTATTTAAATAATGGTACTCCGGATGATGACAAGCTTTACATCCAATCAGCTCCATCAGGGTCTTATGCATCTATAAATGTACCAGACCTTTCAACCCTTGGGAATAAGGTAATTCACAAGGCGGAGATCATTACTTCAGTACTTCCTTCAGCAGGTGCAGATAAGTTTACACCCCCACCATATTTATTTTTAGACTACACTAATAGTGGCACACTCGATACTGCCTTTTTATTTGACAGGGATATAAACCTTGGTGTAAACCAATCTATAGACCTAAGCCTTTTTGGTGGTAATCTAAAGAACAACCAATACCGTTTTGATATCACAAGGTATGTGCAGGGCATTGTTACAAGGCATACGCCTAATGATACCTTGCGATTATATGCTCCATTAAGAACGCAGCTGTTTGTTCCATTGGCTGGTATTTATGTAAGACCACAAATTGAACAAGCCATTGGCATGGGAAGGGTAGTACTTGGCGGCGGCAATTTTGTTAATGCTGATCAACGACTGCGGCTTCGTATTATTTACTCCAACTTATAATATTAGATCGGGTGTTATATTTGCACCCGATTTTAATTTATTAACTACTATAAATATTTCCAGTTCATGCCTTACTTATTCACGTCAGAAAGCGTATCAGAAGGTCATCCTGATAAAATAGCAGATCAGATCTCTGATGCTTTAATCGATAATTTTTTAGCTTTCGATCCAAATTCAAAAGTGGCTTGCGAAACGCTTGTTACTACCGGCCAGGTAGTATTAGCTGGAGAAGTAAAGTCTAAGGCTTACCTGGATGTTCAGGATATAGCACGCCAGGTCATCCGCCGTATTGGTTACACCCGTAGTGAGTATATGTTTGAATCTAATTCATGTGGTATTCTTTCAGCTATCCATGAGCAATCTTCAGATATCAACCAGGGTGTAGATCGTAAAACTAAAGAAGAGCAGGGTGCCGGCGACCAGGGTATGATGTTTGGCTATGCAACTAATGAAACAGAAGATTACATGCCACTGGCCCTTGATCTTGCTCATAAATTATTACAGGAGCTTGCTGCCATTCGCCGTGAAAACAAACAGATAAAATACCTGCGTCCAGATGCTAAAAGCCAGGTAACGCTGGAATATGACGATAACAACCGTCCTGTACGTATTGATGCAATAGTGGTTTCTACCCAGCACGATGAATTTGCTACAGAACCTAAAATGCAGGAGCAGATAAGGAAAGACATCCTTAATATCCTTATTCCCAGGGTAAAGGCTAAATACAAAAAATACGCAAAGCTCTTTAATAACGATATTAAATACCATATAAACCCAACAGGTAAGTTTGTAATAGGTGGCCCCCACGGTGATACCGGTCTTACAGGCCGTAAGATTATTGTAGATACTTATGGAGGTAAAGGAGCACACGGTGGTGGAGCTTTTAGCGGTAAAGACCCTTCAAAGGTTGACCGTTCAGCTGCTTACGCCACTCGTCATATAGCAAAGAACCTGGTTGCAGCCGGGGTTTGTGATGAAATATTGGTGCAGGTGTCTTATGCCATTGGTGTTGCGCAGCCTACCAGTGTTAATGTAAACACTTATGGTACCGCTAAAGTAGATATGACTGATGGCGAAATCAGTAAATTGGTGGAAGATATCTTTGATATGCGTCCTTATTTCATCGAGCAACGCTTAAAGCTTCGCAATCCCATATATAGCGAAACAGCAGCCTATGGCCACATGGGCCGTAAACCAGAGGTGGTGACAAAAGAATTCTCAACTCCTGATGGTAAGGTGGTAAAGAAAAAAGTAGAGTTGTTCACCTGGGAGAAACTGGACTATGTGCCTAAGGTGAAAAAAGCATTTGGGATCAAATAATTTTATATTCAATAATAGAAACCTCTGTTCTTTCGACAGAGGTTTTTTATTTTCAACCTATGAAAAGAACTTTGCTGTTCTCTTTTTTATCATTGCTGGTCATGATTTTTATTATGCGCTGGCAAGGTCAGTCACTAATCACCCCTTCCAGTTCTATTGGTATTCTTGACCTGGAATTTGCCAAATCTACAGCGCGGCTTAACCAGTTATTATTGTTTTGGAACTACAATGATATTGCCCTGAATATATACCTGGACTTTGTTTTAATTGCTGCTTATACCTGGTTCTTTATTTCATCCTGTGTATACCTGAAACATAAACTTCCTCTTGTCAACTGGAGTGACAGGTTCATTTCCATGGCAGTTGCTGCGGCTCTATTCGATGTATGCGAAAACCTGGTAATGCTTTTTATCATTAATGGAAGATTCAATCCCTCATTTTCACTACAGGTGGTATTTTATTGTGCCCTTGCCAAATTCATCCTTGCAGGCCTGGTACTGTTGTATATTCTTATTATGTTGCCAATAGCTATATTGAAAAGGCCCAAATGGGATCTATAGTTATTGAAAAACTATCCCAGACTAAGTTACTTTTGGCAAGTGAAAAATTTCAGACCCCAGCAAAGGCCTAAGAAGAGTTCCATGATTATTGGCAGGAATAACGTTATCAATGCCCTGCAATCTGGAAAAGCCCTCGATAAGATATTTTTAAATGCAAAAGCTACAGGTGACCCGGTCAGCCAAATCAGGCACCTGGCCTCCCAACATGGTGTGCCGCTAAGCTATGTACCCCTGGAAAAGCTTAATGGTTTTAATGTTGACAATCATGAAGGCTGCATTGCCCTGATCTCGAAAGTGCAGTATCATAATTTGCAGGAAGTAATATCATGGGTTGTTGAGAAGGGAGAAACACCATTGTTCCTGATACTGGATGGCATTACAGATGTCAGAAATATTGGAGGTATAGCCAGAACAGCTTTGTGCACTGGTGTGCAGGCCATTATCATCCCTGAAAAAGGAGTGGGCGCTTTGAATGAAGATGCTATACTAACCTCCGCCGGTGCCCTGGAACACGTTACAGTATGCCGTGTCAACAGCCTGATGAAGGCCGTAGATGAACTGCACCTGAATGGAATCAAAGTACTGGCCAGTGAAATGACAGCTACCACAAAAGTTTATGATGTTGACTTTACTTCACCTTTGGCCATTATTATGGGTGGTGAGGAAAAAGGCATTTATCCTGCTTTGATGAAAATAAGTGATGAAAAATTCAGCATTCCCATGAAGGGAGATTTTGAATCTCTTAATGTTTCTGTGGCAACTGGTATGATCCTTTACGAAGCCATGAAGCAGAGGTCACAGGGTAAGTGATACTATTTATTTTTTGTTTTTAAAACCAGGAATAAATATTTCAATAGTCCACTATTTAACCTTTTCAATGACAAGTGCTAAAAATATCCAATTGGTAGAGTGTCCCCGCGATGCTATGCAGGGTTGGAAACATTTTATACCCACTGAACAAAAAGTGGAATATATCAATTCATTATTACAGGTAGGGTTCCATACTATTGACTTTGGCAGCTTTGTATCGCCAAAGGCTATTCCTCAAATGGCGGATACTGCTGATGTATTGAAAAAATTGCATTATGCAGATTCAGGATCGGCATTGTTAAGTATTGTAGCCAACTTGCGGGGAGCTGAGGAGGCTGTATCCTATAATGAAATCAGTTACCTGGGTTTTCCATTCTCTCTTTCGCCAACATTCCAGCTAAGGAATACCAATAGCACCATGGAAGAAAGCGTGAAAAGGGTGGAGGAGATCCAGAATCTTTGTGTCAATCATAATAAAAAACTGGTGGTATACCTGAGTATGGGTTTTGGAAATCCATATGGAGATGCTTATACACAGGAAGTATTATTGCTATGGGCTGATGAAATGGTACAACGAGGAATAACCATACTATCCTTAGCTGATACCGTAGGATTGGCGACACCGGCTCAAATAAGTTTTGCATTAAATACCCTTATTCCAAAATATCCGGATACCACTATTGGCGTTCATTTGCATTCCACTCCATTTAACTGGAAGGAGAAACTGGAAGCAGCCGTAAATGCAGGTTGTACACGTATTGATGGTGCGCTCAAAGGAATCGGTGGATGTCCTATGGCGCAGGATGACCTGGTTGGAAATATGAATATGGAATGGATCATCGGTTACCTGCAGGAACAAGGGTTAGTGAAAAATATTAATGAAGCGGCACTTGAAAAATGCCTTGACATGTCATCCAGGATCTTTGTATAACCAGGAATAATGAATAGCTATTGAAATGAAGTTTCACTACGAATTTGATATCAAGAAGTTACCTGAGCCTATAACGCACAAGGATAAGTTATTTCTCATTGGCTCCTGCTTTACAGAGAACATTGGCGAAAAATTGAAAAGATCTGGATTTACAATAATGGAAAATCCAAATGGTATCTTGTTCAATCCTGTTAGTGTGGCAGAAGCTATAACCGGTTATATAGAAAATGTTAGCATTGATGAAAAAGATCTGTTTTACCTGAATGAAGGATGGCATAGCTGGAAGCACCATAGCCGGTTTTCTTCCATAACAGCTAAGGATTCGGTTGAAAAAATTAACACTGCAACCGGGAATGCCAACAGCTTTCTCAGGCAGGCTGATTATATAATGATCACGTTAGGGTCTGCATGGGTATATACATTAACAGAGAAAGCATTAAATGCCCGTGTAGGAAGCATAGCTGGTAATAACCACAAAGCTCCCTCAGATTGGTTCAACAGAAAATTATTGATGCTTGAGGAAGTGCTGAAAGTCCTTGATAATGTCATTCACCGCATTTTTCTTTTCAATTCAAAGGCCAGGATCATATTTACCATAAGCCCGGTCAGGCATTTACGGGAAGGCGTAATAGAAAATAACAGGAGTAAGGCCTTACTGATACAGGCTGTCCATCATTTAGTAGATAAATTTGATAAGCTCTTTTATTTTCCTGCTTACGAGTTGGTAATTGACGACCTGCGTGACTATCGTTTTTATGCCGAGGACCTGGTACACCCGAATTACTTTGCCACCCAATACGTTTGGGAGAAATTTGTTGATGCCAGTATGAACGAAAAGACGCGAAGCCTGATCAAGGAAATTCAATCCATTCAGCTGGCTTACCAACATAAACCATTCAACGTGGCTTCAGAACAGCATAAAAAGTTTCTAAAAAGCTTTTATGATAAGACTGCGGCCTTGGTAGACCAGCATCCCTATCTAAACCTGGAAAAAGAATTGGCTTTTTTCAAATCAGGACTTTAAGAATTATTAAGGGTCAAAGAATTATTGTATAGGGCTGGGTCAATGAATCCTGTCACCTCTTACATCAAGCTTAGAAATGATCACTGCCTCGTATTCCAGCCATTCCTGCCATCTTTTCCTGACCTTTTCCTTATCTATATAAGTTTCTGCCAGTTCAATAAAAAGGGTATAGTGCCCGGCTTCACTTTCCATAAAGCGGCGGTAAAACCTACGCATGTATTCATCTCCCAATCCTTCACTCAACCTTTTAAAACGTTCGCAGCTCCTGGCTTCTATCATGGCCATCATAAGTAATTGGTCCAGGAGCCTGCCTTCTTCAGCACCTCCTGTCTGGCAAAAAGTAAAAAGGGCATTAGCGTAAGCATCCTTTCTCTGCAAACCCAGTTTTAAGTTCCTTTTTTGCAATTCTGCCAATACAAGCCGGAAATGGCCCCATTCTTCAGTGACAATCGGTGCGAGGGCAATGACCAGCTTTTCTTTCTGGTTGTATCGCTGTATGAGGGAAATACAACTAACAGCCGCCTTTTGCTCGCAATAGGCATGATCACTTAGAATTTCTTCCAGTGATTTACCCGCCAGGTTTACCCACCTTGGATCGGTAGGCAAATGGAGTCCTAAAATGGCCCTGGTATCAGGTGAAATAGGTTCATGCGTTTCCATCACACAAAAATATCGGCTTCAGTGTCAATAAAGTAAACTCCCATCGAAATCGGCAAAAAGGAAAGCTCATAAACTCGCATTAGAATGGTTTTGCTCCCATAGTAAAGGCTTCGCTTTAATGGTCAGCCATTCTACTTCAAAGACTATTATCTAAGGCCTATGCAACGCCTATGTGCCGCCTATGTAACGGCTATGTAACGGCTCTTTAAAGAGTCGCAACTAACCTGGCATATGGCTATTTAACAGGCTTTACAAGAGGAGCTAGCATATTATTTTGCTTGTAAAATGTTGGTGGAAAAATGGAAGTTATGCAATAAAATACTTATATATTGGTGAACTTAATCTGCTTTTTCATGATTTAGCTCTTAGGTTTAAGCTCTTTTTAGCAAGGTTTTACTTACCTTCGCCGCCAAAATATACTAAGGTATCTAATCGGATGCAATTCTAAAAAATTCACGATGTCAGTAACAAAAGAAAAAAAAGCTAACATTTTTGCCAATTTTGGCGGTAAGGAAACCAACACAGGATCTATTGAGGGTCAGATCGCTTTGCTAACTGAACGCATCGCACAAATCTCAGGTCATCTTCAACAAAACAAAAAAGATTTCTCTACTCACCGCGGCCTTATGCAATTAGTAGGTAAGCGTCGCCGCTTATTAAACTACCTGCAAAAACATAACCTGCAGGGTTACCGTACTTTGATTGAGAAATTAGGAATCAGAAAATAAGTTAAGTATAGAATTATAAGCTACCTCCCAACTTCATTCAGTTGGGTTTTGGCTTTTATACCGGCTTATTTTTCAACTATCAAACACCCTCAAATTCTAATCATGTTATCACAAAAGTTCAGTAAAACATTCAGTATAGGTGATGGTCGTGAAGTGACCATTGAAACCGGCAGGCTTGCCCGCCAGGCAGATGGCTCTGTAACCGTTACCATGGGTAACAGCATTTTGTTAGCTACTGTTGTAGCTACAGAAGAGCCTAAACCCGGTCAGGAATTCTTTCCATTAAGCGTTGACTATATGGAAAAATTTGCTTCGGCAGGCCGTATTCCCGGATCCTTTTTTAAACGTGAAGGAAGGCTTAGCGATGGAGAGATATTGATCTCCCGCCTCATTGACCGTGCCTTACGCCCTCTTTTTCCGGATGATTATTTCTGTGAAGTGCAGGTTATAGTAACGCTGATTTCTTCTGATGCGGAAGTAATGCCGGATTCACTGGCTTGCCTGGCTGCATCTGCAGCATTAGCCGTTTCGACTGTGCCTATCCAGGAGATCATTTCTGAAGTACGGGTTAGTCGTATTGATGGAAAATTCAGGATCAATCCAAGCCGCAGTGAAATGGAGAAGTCTGATATGGACTTTATCATTGCAGCCACCGAGAAAAATATCATGATGGTGGAAGGTGAGGCTAAGGAGTGTAGTGAGGAAGATATTGTTAAAGCTATTGAAGCAGGCCACGAAGCAATAAAAGTTCAGATCAAGGCACAACAGGAATTGAGAGATATGGTTGGTGTTACTTCTAAGAGGGAGTATGCCAAGCCAGAAGAAAATGTGGTATTACGTAAAAGGGTAGAGGAATTTGCAAAGGCAAGAATTGATGCCGATTCACGTGCTAACCTGCCTAAAACAGAACGTAAGGAAAACTATAAAAAGCTTTATGAAGAGCTGAAAGAAGTGATCACTAAAGAAGCAAATCTTGCCGAAGGCGAAGACCTGAGTGATGAAACTAAGAAGCTTATTAAAAATTACCTTGCCGACCTTCAATATGATGTGGTTCGGGATATGATCCTGAATGATAAAATACGTCTTGATGGTAGAGGCCTTGACCAGGTGCGTCCACTGGATATGGAAATTGATGTGCTGCCAACTCCACATGGATCAGCATTATTTACCAGAGGAGAAACCCAGTCCTTAACAACAGTAACATTAGGAACACCGCTTGATGAATTACTTGTAGAAAGTGCAGCTAAATCTGAATATTCCAAGTTCATTTTGCACTACAACTTTCCTCCATTTTCAACTGGTGAAGTAAAGTTTTTAAGAGGACCTGGTCGTCGTGAAGTAGGACATGGTAACCTGGCTCAGCGTTCACTAAAACAAATGCTTCCGGGAGCTGACTATGCTTACACGCTGCGCGTGGTAAGCGATATCCTGGAAAGCAATGGTTCTTCTTCAATGGCTACTGTATGTGCAGGTTCCCTGGCATTATTTGATGCAGGTGTTCCTATGCCTAAGCACGTAGCTGGTGTAGCAATGGGACTGATATCTAAGGAAGGAAAATTTGCTGTGCTTACTGATATCCTTGGTGATGAAGATCACCTGGGAGATATGGATTTTAAAGTAACAGGTACACGTGATGGTATATGCGGAATTCAGATGGATATCAAGGTTGATGGGTTAAGCATGGAGATCATGCGTAATGCCCTTGAACAGGCACGCCGTGGACGGATGCATATTCTTGATGCCATGTACAATTGTATACCAGAAGCCCGCTCTGATGTGAAGCCACATGCCCCTCGTATGGTGAAAATGTTCATTGACCGCGAATATATCGGTGCAGTGATCGGGCCAGGTGGAAAAGTGATACAGGAAATACAACGCGAAACTGGTACTACCATCAATATTGAAGAGAAGAACAATATGGGTGAAGTGAGCATTTTTGGTACAGATAAGGAAAAAGTAGATAAAGCTCATAATTGGGTGAAGGGAATAGTAGCTGTTCCAACTGTAGGAGATGAGTATGAAGCAGTGGTGAAATCAATCATGCCATATGGAGCTTTTGTTGAGTTCTTACCTGGCAAGCAGGGATTGCTGCACATATCTGAAGTAAGCTGGAAGCGTTTGGAAACACTTGAAGGCGTATTGAATGAAGGTGATAAAGTAAAAGTGAAACTGACAGGTACTGATCCAAAAACAGGTAAGTTCAAATTGTCACGTAAGATCTTATTGCCAAAGCCGGAAGGTCAGCAAAGAATGGACAGGCCGCAAACCGGTAATGGACAGGACAGGCAGCAAGAGAACAGACCACAGGAAAATCAATAATAAAATCGTTTTCGAAAAGTAAGGCTGCCTGTTGAGGCAGCCTTTTTAATTTTACAAGATGAATAGTATTCAGGTTAATATAGAGGCCAATGAAGAGCAGCAAGAAATACTGATCAGCCTGTTGGAAGATTTGTATGCTAACGGGTTTGAACAAACGCAGGATGCATTGATAGCATATTTCCCGGAGAATAATTTTGAATCCTATGCTGTTAATGAAGTTTTGAGGCCATACAAATATGCCATTACCACCCTGGAAGCACAAAACTGGAATAAGTTATGGGAGAGCAATTTTGAGCCTGTTATTGTAGAGGATTTTTGTGCTATAAGAGCCGAATTTCATAAACCTTTTCCGGATGTTGCGCATGAGATAATCATCACACCTAAAATGAGCTTTGGTACTGGACATCATGCTACCACCTACATGATGATTCAGCAAATGAAGGATATAGATTTTGTTGGTAAAACAGTATTTGATTTTGGAACCGGCACCGGCATTTTATCTATCCTTGCAGAAAAGCTTGGCAGTGAACAGGTTCAGGCCATAGATATTGATGAGTGGAGTATTGAAAATACAAAGGAGAATATTAACAGGAACGGGTGCTCTAAAATTAATGTAGAGCTTAGTACAGAATTACCTGAGCAGAAATTTGATATAATACTTGCTAACATAAACAGGAATGTG
This sequence comes from Flavisolibacter ginsengisoli DSM 18119, assembly GCF_900129295.1. Lineage (GTDB taxonomy): Bacteria > Bacteroidota > Bacteroidia > Chitinophagales > Chitinophagaceae > Flavisolibacter > Flavisolibacter ginsengisoli. The sequence continues at coordinate 351,629 of NZ_FQUU01000004.1, read as the reverse complement.
CTTTTGGAATATATGGCCGGCCTTAAAGGCATACTTAAGCCTTTAGAAGGTCAACTTTTATTAAGCGGACTTTTAACAACTGACCAGGATATTATTACAGAAGCGTGCGCTAAACATGGGCTGAGCTTAAATAAAAGGCAGGAAAAAAATAATTGGTTATCCTTATTGTTTGTTAATGGGTAATGATTTAAGACTTAAATACTATTAACTCTAGCCGAATTTGATTAAATTTGCCTTGCTTCAACCATTATTCTATGAATGAGGTTTTATTAATTGTACTAGCTTATCTCATTGGTAGCATTCCTACCGCTGTAATTATCAGTAAAGTTTTCTTTGGGTTTGATATAAGAGAATACGGAAGTGGGAACTCAGGAGCTACTAATACCTATAGGATATTAGGACCAAAATGGGGTACAATTGTAATGATTGGCGACATGCTTAAAGCTATTGTTGCTGTTAAGCTTGCTTTCTTTTTACCTAATTCATTTGAAAATGATATATACCTGGTCAATATGCAACTTGGCTTAGGCCTTGCTGCTGTGGTCGGTCATATATTTCCCATCTGGGCAGAATTCCGGGGCGGAAAAGGGGTTGCATCCCTTTTTGGAATGGTTCTCGGTATCCAGCCAAATGTTGCCCTTTGTTGTGTTGGGGTTTTTATTCTGGTATTATATTTAACCAGGTGGGTATCTTTAAGTTCTATTCTTGCAAGTATTGCATTCCCCATATTCATTCTCGTCATCTTCAATGAACCTGAAAAGCTGTACAGGGTTTTTGCTTTAACCGTAGCCATGCTGGTTTTGCTTACGCACCAGAAAAACATTGGCAGACTGATTAACGGTAGTGAAAGCAAGGTTCCAATTTTAAAGCACCGTGACCGTCGCCGTAAGGAGCGTGAAAAGCTTTAACAAAACAGAAGTAAGCCTGCCGTCTTATAGGGTATCTATACACTTTGGTATAATCATTGAATCCCTAACAGTAAAAAATATAAAGATGGTAAGGAAAATAACGGCCTTTTTTTTGGCCGCAACTTTATTCGTATCCTGTTCAACTAACACTATTACAGGAAGAAGTCAACTTAAATTATTGCCTGAATCTGAACTGCAATCCATGGCAGTGCAACAATACCAGCAATTTTTATCAGAAAATAAGGTAGTTAGCGCATCTGCTGACAGGGATGCTGAAATGGTAAGAAGAGTAGGGCAAAGGCTGTCTACGGCCGTAGAGAAATACTTTGCATCAAAAGGTTTACAAAACCAACTTGAAGGTTATAAATGGGAGTATAATCTTGTAAATAATAAAGAAGCCAATGCCTGGTGTATGCCTGGTGGTAAGATAGTAGTATATACTGGTTTATTGCCGTATACGCGAAATGAGGCAGCTCTGGCTATTGTTTTAGGTCACGAGATAACACACGCAGTTTTTCAACATGGAAACGAGAGAATGAGCCAGCAAATGCTTCAGCAAGGATTAGGTTCTGCACTTTCAGTTGCTCTGTCTAATAAGCCAAGTACCACACAAAACATATTTTTGCAGGCTTTCGGTGTAGGTTCATCTTTAGGTATTTTGAAATTTTCAAGAGCTGATGAATCTGAAGCTGACCATTATGGTCTTATTTGGACAGCTCTAGCTGGATATAATCCACAGGAAGCGATTCCATTTTGGCAAAGGATGGCCTCACAAAGCAATTCAGCGCGCCCACCTGAGTTCCTTAGTGATCACCCCTCAGATAGCAGGCGTATCAATGATATCAAAAAATGGATGCCAGAGGCAATGAAATATTACAAGCCCATGGGTAAGTAAATAGATTAAATTTTTACAGAAAAACCCGCCAATCGTGGATTTGCGGGTTTTTTATTGGCTCATTAGTTGGTAGAAAGCAGTATTTTCCGTACTTTTGCGTGCCTGTTTGTGTGAAAAACCTTAGTACTACTTCACAACGTTTAAAAAAAACAGTTATCCCGGTATGTCACAAACAATTTTAGAAAAGCTTCAACTTAAAAACGAAAAGAACATTTTAATCCAGGGCCTTCCTTCTTCAATTGAAAAACAATTTTGTAAACTTTCTTTCGCAAAGAATCTTACTCCATTGTTACGATCCAGGAAAATAGATTTTGCTTTGGTTTTTGCTGTGAGTGAGAACCAATTGAATAGTATCCTGGATGACATTATGCCTGCTTTAAAAGAGGAATCTAAGCTTTGGGTTGCTTATCCTAAAGTAACTTCAAAGATTACTACCGACCTGAACAGGGATGGTAGCTGGAGCAAACTTGCAGAAGCTGAATATGAAAGTTCAGAGCAAGTATCATTAGATCATGTATGGCACGCCGTATACTTTAAAAAGAACGGTTTGCTTGAGGAACTTGAATTGGAAGAAACAGTCGTTGTTAAGCGTAAAACTAAATTAGCCAACGCTTAAAAATTAAAAGAGATAGTGGAAAGAGGGTGTAATAGCCCTCTTTTTCTTTTTATGCCTCTTTTATAAAATCCTCAATATACATTCCGAGCACTGAGGATAACGGAGTTTCTTTTTCTAATTGTGCATCTATCCATTTCCTGGATTGTCCCATTTTTTTGATCAACACGACTGCTCCGTTGACCAGCTTGCATTCAAATAATAGTTCTTCTGCAGATTTTAAAAGTTTTACATCTGCAGTTCCAAACAAACCATAATAGGGATAACTGATGCTGAATTGATTTGTGGATTGCACATAGGATAAAAAGGCACCCATAAGGCAGAGGTTTTAATATGATTGGATTTATTGTTAGGCTGTAATAAAGAGGATAACAAAAAGGCCGGACAATTTCTTGCCGGCCTATAGTATTATCAGTTATTTAAGTTTGCCAGAAAATAACCTTCTTTATGAAGGACCGTCTTATTAGGAATAGCTGTTAATAAAGAATCCTTTACTAATTTTTCAACTAATCTTAATTGGTTATCCTGGTCGCCGGACTGTGCTATTAATTTCCAGCTTTCAATTTTCATTAGGGCTCTTTTGCTGGTCTTTACAACATGACGATCGAGCCACTCCGACCTTTCGGCCAGGTACAGTTGATGATTACGAAAATAGGCATGCATAGGAGGAAGATTTTAATAATTGGTAGCTTTGTGCTTTCAAAATAATAAGAAAACTTCAGAATTTCCTAATCCTCCCGAAAATTTCCTTTGTTTACATAAAAACACTTAGCCTGTATATTGGACTACCTAATGAATTCTTAGGTTAAAATCTATGGTGTTGCAATTATGCTAATACTTCAGTTGTTGATTTATTGTATTCCTCGATTAATTTTTTCTGTAATTCATATGTCATTGGCTGGTAGCTATCAAAATGCATTTTAAACTTGGCCCTTCCCTGGGTGAGTGACCTGAGAGAAGAAGAGAAACCGTACATTTCTGATGCAGGAACCTTAGCTATAATTTTTTGAAAATGACTTTCTGAATCCATACCCTCTACAACACCTCTGCGGCTTTGAAGATCACCCATTACAGCGCCGGTCAGGTCTTCAGGACATAAAACCTCTACTGCATTGATAGGCTCGAGTATTTGGGGGTCTGCCTGTTGGAATGCTTGTTTGAAAGCCATTATACCAGCGATCTTAAATGATATATCATTAGAGTCTACAGGATGCATTTTGCCATCATATACACTTACCCGAACATCTCTAACATAAGAACCCGTCAATGGGCCTTCGTGCATTTTTTCCATAACTCCTTTAAGAATGGAAGGCAGGAAACGGGTATCAATAGCGCCCCCGACTATACAATTATAGAACACTAATTTTCCTCCCCAGTCAAGGTTAAAAACTTCACGGCCTCTTACATTCAGCCCTTCGGGTTCAGGCATACCCTCATACCATGGTTCTATCCTCATATATACTTCACCAAATTGGCCGGCACCTCCAGATTGCTTTTTATGGCGGTAATTGGCTTCAGCCATTTTCCTGATGGTTTCCCGATAGGGGATCCTTTGTTTTCCAAACTTAACTGGTACTTTATGCAGGTTCTCTATTTTCCATTTTGCTACTGCTAAATGCATATCTCCCTGGCAATGGATAAGTGTTTGTTTTAGTTCCTGTGACACTTCTACAATGAGTGTAGGGTCTTCTTCTCTTAACTGGTGAAGTGCCTGGGCCAGCTTTTCCTCTTCTCCTTTATTGACTGGTTCAATGCATACCGTCATGTTAGGCGAAGGAAATTCAATAGGTGGCAATTCATAATTTTTACCCTTTATATGAAGTGTATTATTGACATGGGTATTTCGTAATTTTAAAGTGGCACCAATATCGCCGGCAACTAGTTCGTTAACAGGCAATCTTTTGTTGCCTTCCATAAGGAATAACTGGTTTATTTTTTCATTAACCCCATTAGATTCATTAATCAGCTCCATGCCAGTTCTGATAGTACCCGAAAAAACCTTGAAGAATGATAGATCTCCTACATGAGGTTCAGAGATAGTTTTATAAATAAATATGCATGCAGGTCCATTTTCCTGGCAAGGCAATTCTTCGTTACTGTTAGTTATTTGCGGAGGCATTTCATTAGCGCTGGGGCAAACATTGTCAATGAATCCCATTAACCGCCCACTACCCATATTGCGTTCCGCACTCAGACAGAAAACAGGGAACAGGTCGTGCCTGATCATAGCTTTTTTCATACCTGCTTTCATTTCATCCTCTGTAAGTTCACCTTGGTCAAAATATTTTTCCATCAGGGTTTCATCATTACTTGCAATAGCCTCTACAAGTTCTTTATGCAGTTTTTCTGCTTTTTCTTTTTCAGAATCGGGAATATCGAGTTTATCAGGTTTGCCACCAGTGTCATTGAATTTATACATTACCATTCTCAATACATCAATGATCTCATGAAAACCCGCACCTTGCTGCCTTGGATATTGTACAACCGTAACATTAGATCCAAAGTTGTCCTTAGCCTGCTGAACTGTTTTATCAAAGTCGGATTGTTCATCATCTAATTTATTAATAGCAAGGATCATTGGGGTTTTGAAACGTTCCGTGTATTCCCAAATTATTTCGGTTCCAACTTCAACTCCCATAGTTGCATTCAATAACATTACCCCGGTATCTGCCACACGCAATGCTGACAGAACTTCTCCCACAAAATCATCATAGCCCGGGGTATCTAGAATGTTTATTTTAAAGCCACGCCATTTTGTATGCATTAGTTTGGAAAAAATAGAATTGCCGCGTTCCTGTTCCAGCGGATGGTAATCACCCACTGTTGTATTCTCATAAACAGAACCGCGGCGGGATAGCAATCCAGCTTCAAATAACATGCACTCCGCTAAGGTTGTTTTGCCAGAGCCGGCATGGCCCAGCAAAACAATATTTTTGACATGAGAGGTATCAAACTCTGGCATAAAATAAAGTTTTAGGTTGAGGCAATAGAGGTTTTATACATACATTTTGCTGTATGTTTTTAAAAATGAAATATGAAATATTATAGACAGCTAGTCTTGCTGACAAATCTTTGAAACTCGTTCCGTAGTTCCTGTAGCAGGCTTTCTTCGTGTAAAAAATCGTTCAATAATTGCTCATGTTCTGCATAAGTAGATTCAGAAAGCTGGTCACCTTCGGTCATTATCTTCTTCTCGTGAGATTTAATGGATTGTTTGAGATCGTGAATGTTAATGAGCTGGATGTGAAATTGATTGTCGTAGTGTTCTACTTCCTGGAGTTGTTCTTTAGTAAGGGAGTTTTTACATGTTTCCTGGAGCGCCTTTTTGAAATCATTTAATTCGAGGCGATGATTTCTTAATATTTGCCGCCATTCGGCGCTTTCGGCGGACAACTGTGAGATGTCTGTCTGGACCATGGGATGAAGGGTTTATTGTTAAAAAATAGGTTTTTTCGCTTCACTATCCCCGGTGTAGGATGGTACATTAAATTTAAACCTCTTTAGGCTTAAAAAAATAAGATTTTTATCATCTTAAATGCTTACATTAATCAGACTTGAGGTCCCTATATTTGCTATCTTGTGATTTCCCCTAATACGATACAACAGATCCTTTCACGGATCGATATAATTGATGTAGTTGGGAACTTTGTCAAATTGAAGAGGCGAGGTTCAAATTATTTAGGTAACTGTCCTTTTCATCATGAAAAGACCCCATCCTTTACAGTATCCCCTTCAAAAGAGATATTTAAATGTTTTGGGTGCGGTAAAAGCGGTAACACCATTTCCTTTATAATGGAACATGAAAAGCTTTCTTATGTGGAAGCTTTAAAATGGCTTGCCAACCGGTATAATGTTGAGGTGGAAGAAACGGAGACTTCCCCTGAAAAAAAGCTCGCACAGCAAACTTCAGAAAGCCTTTTTATCATCAACCAGTTTGCACAACAATTTTATTCTCATCAGTTGTTCGAAACTGATGAGGGTAGAAATATCGGTCTTGAATATTTAAAGGAAAGAGGGTTTAATGAAGATACTATAAGGAAGTTTGGGATTGGGTATGCACCAGAGAAAAGAGATGTTTTTGTAAAAGAGGCATTGCACCAGCAATATAATCCTGAGCTTTTACAAAAAGCAGGGCTTGCAGTGGAGAGACAGGGGCAACTGGTAGATAATTACCGTGACCGAATTGTATTTCCAATTCACAATAATAGTGGTAAGGTTATAGGCTTTGGTGCCAGGCTTATCAAAAACAATGAAAAGGCACCTAAGTATATAAATACCCCTGAGAACGAATTATACGTAAAGAGTAAAATATTGTATGGTACTTATTTTGCCAGGCATGCTATTGATAAAGCTGATGAATGTTTACTCGTAGAAGGTTATACAGATGTAACTTCCCTGCACCAGGCAGGTATTGAAAATGTTGTTGCAAGTGGAGGTACTTCTCTTACACAGGACCAGTTAAGACTGATCAAAAAATATACAAGGAACCTTACAATCATTTATGATGGGGATGCAGCGGGTGTTAAAGCAGCCATGCGCGGGCTGGACATGGCCCTGGAGGAAAGTTTAAATGTAAAATTGGTGTTGATTCCGGATAAAGAAGATCCGGACAGTTATGTGAAAAAAGTTGGAGCTACTGCTTTCAGAAATTTTATACTTCACAATAAAAAAGATTTTATCCTTTTTCAAATAGAAGTTTCTCTAAAAGATGCTGGAACAGATGCTAATAAGAAAGCAGCTGTGGTAAATCAAATTGCGGAAACGCTTTCCAAAATAGACAAAACAGAAGATTTTACAAGGCAACAGGATTATATAAGGCAATCCTCAGAATTGTTACATGTAGATGAAACAGGATTTACTAACCTGGTAAACAAGTTTATTCGTAACCGTATTTCCATTACAGAGAATAAGATTCCTTTTGATGAGGCAAGGTCTATAGAAGAGAATGCAAGGCAGGCCGCTGAGAATAATTATAGTGATCAGACCTTTAACCTTCTGTTTAAAGATGATCTCCAGGAAAGAGAAATCGCCAGGATACTTTTAGAACATGGGTATAAGAAATGGGATGATTCACAGTTAATAGCACAGCATGTATTAACGGAGATACCAGAAGAAGATCTCATCGATAATGAAGTTATTGTGAAGTTTATACATACCTATAAGGATGTATTGGCAGACCAAATAAAGCCAGATAAGAATTATTTCTTATATCATCCGGACCCTGTTATAAGTACCCTGGCTGTTTCGTTAGCTTATTTTCCCTATGAGGAAAGCCCACACTGGAAGAGAGAATTAAGTCAATCAACGGGGTATCAAAAAAGTCTTTTTGAACAGGATTATAAAGATTTCATTAATTCCCTTCGTCCTGAGAATGAAGAAGACCTTATGAGCTTTTTAAATATGCAAAAGGATACTACAAATGAAGAAGTGGAAAGTGCGATCAATTATTTGAAACTGCGTAAGGTGAAAAGACTTCTGCTGGAAAATCAGCAGGACCTTGAAAAAGCCAGTTCCGGAGAGCAGCAAACTTTGTTCTTAACACACGTTCATTTGAAACAAATGGAGATAGAGCTTTCGCGCAAGTTAGGATCAGTTGTTATAAAATGATTGTAAATCCCTGCCTTGGTTACAAACAGCTTATTCTTATCCATTGAGGAATACCCCTAAATAGGAAATGGTAAATCTATTCAACACTTTTCCATTATTTTAATACATACACCCTTTAAAATAGCTGGCATTGATTTTTTATTATTTAGTAAGGATTTGGTATTTCTAAAATGAATGAAATGAAAGCTTTATATGCACTGGAGGGAGGTATTGCAGGAGCAACCGCAATGACCTTGATCCATGAAACTGTAAAAAATAAAGTCCCTAATGCACCCAGAATGGATCTGTTGGGAATGAATGCACTTGCCAAAGGTTTAAAAGTGATTGGTGCAAGGACCCCTAACGAAAGAAGCCTGTATGCATGGACATTGGCGGGTGATATCATCAGTAATAGTTTGTTTTATAGCTTCGCCGGAATAGGGCAAAAAGAAAATGCCCTGACCAGGGGAGCCGCTTTAGGGTTAGCTGCTGGTCTTGGGGCAGTATTATTACCTAAACCAATGGGTTTAAATGACCGCCCCAGTAATAAATCCCTTGAAACAAAGATCATGACTGTTGGATTATATGTAGTGGGTGGTTTAGTTGCAGCAGGGGTGATGAATTTGTTAGCCAGGAAAAAGCATAAAAAGAATGAAGATTGGGAGCGCCGTCTTGTAACATCTTCAATGGCTTAACTTTTCAGGTAAAAGACCCTTATTGCTTATTTGGCATCCAATTCAATTGAAGACTGATAAAAAAGCTTCTTCGGGGTGCAGCATTATAGTATCTGCCACCAGCTACATTAATATCATTTCCAAGACTATATTCCTGGTCCAGTAAATTTTCTATCCCACCCGAAATAGAATATTTATACCAGCGATTTAGTTTGCCGTGGTAACCCAGGTTTAAGCTCAATAGGTAGTATTCTTTACCGAATTCACTATTGGCATCATTCAATGCGATCTTATCGCTATAATAACCTGCGATATTTCCAAAAATTCCTTTATTGAAATTCACATCAAGTCCAGCTGAAATACTATGTGGAGGAACTCCTGGTAATAACTTACCCGAAAAATCAGTATTTACCTGCTTAAAGCTTTTATACTTGAAATTGTGATAGGTATGACTTACCCACAGTAAACTATTATTGATAAATGATAGGTTGGATAATAAAGGATAACTTAAGTAAGTTTCAATTCCTTTCTGATCTGTCTTTCCTGCATTTACATAATAATCCCCTCCATAAGCATCTTTTCGCTGCACAATAGTATTCTCAAGGGAAAAATAAAATGCATTTATATCAATATATAACCCAGAAGTAGTATTTGCCTTAAACCCTAACTCGTAATTGGTTCCTTGTTCTGCCTGTAAGGTGAGGTTTAATGCACTACCTGAGGGGCTTAGCTCAGCTGTGGTTGGAGGCGAAAACCCTTTTGACATCGAAGTATAGATCATTATATCCTTCAATTTTCTTGAAATGGAAAGTCTGGGCATTAGACTGTAATTAAGATATCTTTTTAAAACTCCTGCTGTAATGGGTTGAAATCTTTGCAGTTCAAGTGAAGACTTGTTTAAGCTGGCTCCGGCTGAAAAAATCCAATTGGCAGAATTTAAAGATGCCTGGGAGAAAAAGAACCAGGATCTGTTAGAGAGATCGTCATGCGTTTGCAAAGAATCTGCACTCCCTTCTTTGTTTTTATATACATCAATAGTTGCTAGTTCCTGTTGCCACTCAGTTCCGGTATTCCACTTTAATGTGGAGTTTTTAAATGGATGTTCATATTGAAAACTGGAACGTACCCCAGCATGTGGTTCTGCATTCTTTCCGTAATTACGGAAAGTTGGATTTTTTAATTCTGTAAACATTCCATAGGCTGTTGTTTTATTTTGCCATTCGCTGGCGAATTTTTGGGAAAAGGAGAGTCCTGCTATAAATTCCTTTTGCCTTATTGAGGCATGACTTTGAATTGCTCCTGGAAAGCTACCAGTACCAGGTCTTGCTGCGGAGGGGTCTTTAGTATATTCGGCAAGGTTTAATCCTCCTGGAGTTTCGTAAAATAAATTACTAAGTAAGAAAGTGGTTTTTAAAAGTTGATTCTGGTTGGGCTTGTAAATGCCATTCCAGCTGATAATTTCCTTATGTAGGCTTGAATGTACCCGGTAGCCAGTGGATTTCTGAACCTGTAGATTTACTACGTTTTCCCATTTCCCATTAGAAGTTCTAAGATTTGTATGAAAGAGAGATGATCCATAGCTACCTAAAGTAAGGCCTAAGGCAATTCCTGGCTGTGTTGAGTCACTTGTTTCGCGAATCAATAATACTCCGCCTGTTCCAGCTCCATAGATACTACTTCCCGGACCTTTTATTATTTCAAGGTTATTAAAGTTATAATATCCTAATTGGTTCAGATAGGTTTGTCCTCCCGGGTCTGTAATAGGGATATCATTATAGTACACTTTTACATTTCGAACACCGAAGGGAGAACGTAGGGAACTTCCCCTGATATTAAACCTGTAACTTCCAGGAGATCTTTCCTCCATGTGTACTCCAGGAGTAGAATTTACTGCCATAACTATGGAATAGGGACTATATCTTTTCAAAGCCCTTTCTCCAATATAGTTGATCGCAACCGGAACGTTTTTTAACCGGTTGTTGTGTTCAAATGCATGGATTATTACTTCTGGAAGGGTATTTTCTTTAGTGGTATCATATTGTTGTGACTGAGCTACCAATGAGTTTATAAATAGAAAAGAAAACAGGATAATGGAAATCTTCATAAGCAATGAAAGTAAGGTTTAGTGGCATAATTACTGCTCCATAAAGATTCATCAATATTTGGAAATAAAAAATTTGTATTGCAAGGACAAGGGGAAAGCCTATTAATTAAACATCCATGGGAATAGGGGCAAGCGATTAAATAAACCAACGTTTTTCAAGAGTTGAAGTAGGTGATGAACCAAATTCCGGAAAAGAAACGGAATTAAAAAGTATGCATTGGATACTTTGCAGGAAAAAGTTTTCAAACCATAATACCCTTAAGCACTAAGGTGAAATTGATTTCAATAACCTAATTTCATAGAGCTGTTCTTTAATACAGAACGGTTTTATTTTTATAAAAATATTATTCTTGAAGTTTGTTGGCATCGCAGATACTCATTCCCGTCATAGAGGTATTATTCTGCCTAAAGGCGATGTGCTCATTCATGGGGGTGATATAAGTTACCGGGGCGAAAAGCTGGAAGTTGAGGATTTTCTTTCCTGGTTTGCCAAACAGGATTTCGAGTTTAAGATCTTTATTGCAGGCAATCATGATTTTCTTTTTGAGAAAATAAAAACAAAGGAATTGGAACGATTGCTTCCAGATGGAGTCATTTATTTAAATGACAGTGGAATAGATATCAGGGGTATTCATATATGGGGTTCGCCTATTACTCCAAAATTTTTCAACTGGGCATTCAACAGGACAAGGGGAGAAGCTATTAAAAAACATTGGAAACTGATCCCGGCTGACACTGATATTTTAATTACTCACGGTCCGCCATATGGAATTTTAGACCAGGTGGCGAATGAAAGCCATGTTGGTTGTGTGGACTTGTTGCAGACCGTAAAAGTTATCAAGCCTAAGGTGCATTTTTTTGGTCATATCCATGAATCATTCGGCATCAGAAATACAGTAGATACAAAATTCATTAATGCCTGCCAGATGAATGAAATATATCAACTTGTAAATAAACCTGTTGTTTTCGAATTATAAACCCAAAACTTCCCGTAGCCTGGGATACCCGGTTTTACTAACAGGAACTCTTTGACCAGATCTCAGGATAGCCAGGTGGTTATCTTTTTCGTATGGGTCGATCCGGGTAATCTCCTGAACATTGATAATATAGGAACGATGGATACGCACAAACACTGTGGGAGGTAAAGTATTTTCAAAATGGCCCATTGTTTTATTTTTCAGGAAAGCCCCCTCACGTGTATGTATCTTTACATAATCATCAGAAGCTTCGAAGTAAAGGATATCTCTGAAGGGAATAATTTTGATTTTTCCAGCAGTTTTTACTACTACGCGGTCTGTCTGTGAAGGACTGCTATTTGCTGAATTAAGAAGCTGCGTTGTTGCCTCCTTTTGTTTCTGCATATTTGTTTGATCAAGAAATTTATTAAGCGCCTTTTTAAATCTCTCTCTACTAAACGGTTTCAATAAATAATCAATAGCATGTGTTTCAAATGCTTTAATGGCATATTCATCAAAAGCGGTAGTAAAAATAACTGCAGGTGCAGGGTCTACTAATTCAAGCATTTCAAATCCATTTATTTTTGGCATTTGTATATCAAGAAACACCAGATCGGGTTGCAACTGCATAATCGCTTTTACCCCTTCAAATCCATCATTGCATTCCGCAATCAGTTCAACTTGTGGATATTCACTCAAATACTCTTTGATTATAGACCTGGCCAAAGGTTCATCATCTATAATTATTACCCTGATCATGTTGCGGAATTTTTATAGTAGTGTTAAACATGTTATTGTCAATACTTGTTTGTAAGAGGTCCTGTCTTGCAAATAAAAGAAAAAGTCGTCTCTGAATGGAATGAAGACCAAATCCTGTTCCTTTAAAATTACTGGTTTGAGGATCAAAGGGATTGCTGATGATTATACAAAGAGTATCATCTTCCAGAAAGGCATTTACTGTAATGGTAACTGAATCGGTAGTGTCGTACAAACCAAATTTTATGGCGTTTTCTACAATTGGCTGCAAAAGCATAGCAGGTAGATAACTGAGTTTTTGGGTGTTGTTCTCAATGATAGTGAAAAGCCGGTTGCCAAATCTCAACTTTTCTATTTCCAGGTATAATTGTAAATGATCAAATTCTTCTTCCAAACTTGCCCACTGTTGTTCGTCTTTTTTCAATGTTCCCCTAAGGAAATCTGATAATTGTTGTATCATAGTACGAGCCTGCTGTGGATCTGTACCAATAAGTGCATTGATGGAATTCAAGCTATTGAAGAGGAAATGAGGCTGTAACTGCTGCCTGAGTTTAAATAATTCTGCTTCTTTTGAAAGTTTTTGAGCTTCAGACTTTCTATTTTCTGCTTCCTGCTGATCCTGTGTGGTGTACCACAGCACGCTGATCAAAGACATACATCCAATGATTAAAAAACCAATTGCTGCTCTTATAAATATAGAATCTGACAAAAATGAAATATATCCTGGGATATTACCGAGTAAAAAGGACAGGATATATTTGGACAGGAACAACCATAAAATTGATAAGGTTAAGACAATGGCGAGTATATATCCATATTTATTTTTTTCCGGAATATAGAATTGAAGCATTATGGTCACCAATAAGGAAGATGCCGCCAGGAGCATATTGAAAAGAATGCTATCGGAGACTGAAATTTGCCAGCTAAATCCGAAACTTGTTATTATCATAGCATGGCACAAGGCCCATATGCACCATAAAGTTCCAAAAAGGATGCGGAAACGGATTGTTTTGGTGAGCGCAGTCACTTAAAAAGAATTCAGAATTTGATGTGATTGTCCATTTTTAATTGAGTCGGCTTTCATATTTACTAAGTTGGTGTAAGCCAGTGCATCTTCCACTTCATTAATCCTTGAATAGATCTCGGCACCGTCAATTATCTTGTTAAGATAGAACAACTCTGAAATGTTAATGAATTTCCAGTGCACCAATTCACTCTTTTGATTATCGAAACTTACTTCTTCACTCACACCTGTGGCATATGCCTTTTCATATGCCTCTGTTTCATCCTGTGCAGTTATTAGCCGTAGTTGCTCATCAAACTGTGGTGTATGGTTTCCCTCGCCAATTACAACCTGGTAAACTAATTTAACTATGTACCATTTCATTTTGTAAATAATTTGATGAAATGAATCAAAAGCTTCTTATCTCAATACCTCCAAACATACAGGTGCCGTCGAGTATCAGGACTTTATTTGCATCCATATTAACCCCAACTACCTGGCGCTTATCGTCTACACCTCCAAAGATGGCAGTTACATCGCTTTGCACATCCCACGAAGAAGGAACAATGAGTTTTGTCCCACCGAAAATATTGGTTGTGTCAATTACCACGCGGCCATTAAAATCTGCCTGGGATAAATTGATCTCGGAGCCACCCATAAAGGTGACAATATCCCCACCCTTAAAGTTCTTACTCAGAATATTTTTTTTTACCCCTCCAAAAATTGCAGTAATGTCTATAAAATCTCTCCGATCTGTTGCCATTGACTCATTACTAACAGATGGGGTGTTTTCTTCAATGACATGTGAACTTCTCCATGCATCCCTGTGTTCATATTTCCATTTACGCCAATGACTTCTCTTAGGTCTTAAGATAAATATCAACCCAACAGCTATTATTATGAAAGGGGCAATGAAACGGTCAAGATTAAGTGATGGATTTATATCATCAGCCAGGGAGAATATACCAAACAACAACAGAATGATCCAAAAGCCGCCTTTAAAGTTATGACGCAGACCTGAGAACAGTCCAATGGCGATAAGTATCATTGGCCAGCTAAAAAACCACGAAGGAAATACAATTATATTTAATGCATTTATTAACAGCAGTCCTCCAATTATCACCAGCATCAATCCCGCTAATATCCTGTTCTCGCTTCTTCTTTTACCCCATTTTCTTTCTATCTCAGATTTAAATTCTTCGTTCATTTTCTAATTTTTAAACAAAATAAATGGTTGTAAAAGCTGTAGGCAAGCGCTAACAGGTAGCTTGATGGTTAATTGCCGGTAAAATCAGTAAATCTGCCGGTAGAATTCCCCAGGGTAATAAATTACCGGAGTAAACCAACTCCACTATTTTTGCTATTAACACTAAGCCAATGTTTGAGTTATTATTTCAAAAATTTGATGAAAAAGTAAATTTGACTGAAGAAGAAAAAGAATTAAGTAAAACCTTCTTTGCCCCTAAAAAGCTTCGTAAGAAACAATATCTATTACAGGAAGGTGATCCCTGCAGGTCTATC
Source organism: Flavisolibacter ginsengisoli DSM 18119 (assembly GCF_900129295.1). Taxonomy (GTDB): domain Bacteria; phylum Bacteroidota; class Bacteroidia; order Chitinophagales; family Chitinophagaceae; genus Flavisolibacter; species Flavisolibacter ginsengisoli. The sequence continues at coordinate 336,613 of NZ_FQUU01000004.1, read as the reverse complement.
GCCTTTGTGGAAAAAGGGATGCTTAGGCTTTATGCCATTGATGAAAAGGGTGCAGAACATGTGGTTCAATTTGCCTTTGAAGGCTGGTGGATAGCTGACCAATATAGTTTTTTAACCGGCGAACCTTCAATATATACCATTGACGCCCTTGAGGATTGTGAATTGCTGTTATTAACCAAACAGGCAGAAGATCAGCTAATGGAAAAAATACCCAAAATGGAAAAGTATTTCAGGATCTTATTGCAAAATAACCTTATAGCAACGCAGCGCAGGCTTATGAGTTCATTGAGTCATTCCGCAGAAGAAAAATACCTGGAACTTGTCACATCTTGTCCTACCATTCCTCAGAGAGTACCCCAGCATATGATGGCCAGCTACCTTGGGATTACACCGGAAACCCTGAGCAGAATAAGAAAGCAAATGTCTCTAAAAAGGTAATAGTTTAATTAAGCCTTATTAAATCTTGCAGAAGACGATTTCTTTACCATCCACCAATTTAAAACTTTACTACTAAAGCGCTTGATTTACATCAATGTCTTTTCTTAGCTTATCTCAATGGTATTGAAAATACCATGTAATAGCTTTGTGCAACAGATCAAATTGATACAGTACCAGGATGAACGTTAAGAGGCTAAAAGGTAGAGCTATTTAAGAATAGCGATATAGTTGTAAGCTTAGTATTTATAATGAATCAGGCTGGTTGTCTCAAGGGTAAGATTTTTGTAATGATAAATAAACTTATGTCCTTACATTAATGTTCAAACTTTAATTTATTTTTATATAACCGTTAAAATAATAGCTATGGCAATTTCATGGAAGATAGATCCAGCACACTCAGAGATTCAATTCAAAGTAAAGCACCTGATGATAACTACTGTTACAGGCTATTTTAGAAATTTTGATTTGGAAGTTGAAACCCAGACAGAAGATTTTTCATCTGCATCCCGTATTGAATTTACTGCAGAAATTGATTCAATAGATACAAATAATGCTCAAAGAGATGCTCACCTTAAATCAGCTGACTTTTTTGATAGCGAGAATAATAAGCAGATCAAATTTGTTGGGAAGGAATTCAATGCCGATGGTGATAAGGCAAATTTAAAAGGTGACCTTACTATAAGAGGTACAACGAAACCTATTACTCTAAATGTGGAATATGGAGGAATTGTGGTTGACCCTTATGGACAGACCAAAGCTGGCTTTACTGTAAACGGGAAAATAAGCAGAAAAGAATATGGGTTAACATGGAGTGCTGTAACTGAAGCGGGGCAGGTAGTAGTAAGTGATGAAATAAGGTTATTGGCTGAGATCCAATTGATTAAACAAGCCTAAGCCTAATATTCTTACCGGATAAAACGTAATATGGAAACATGTTGCGTTTTTTTATGTCTTAAAGTAAAAGAAAAGGGCCTTGTTAAAACAAAGCCCGTCCATTAATTATCACCAAAAAGAACTACTTATGAGATAAGTGTCTTGTCAAAAATGGTTAAAAAGAATTAAGAATGATTAAGATAGAGATTAGAACTATATTAGAATTTATCGTTTCATTATATTGAGTTTTCTTTCACTTTATTTATAAGTATAATTCTTTCTAATTCTTAGTGTTATGAGTGTCAGATAAAAAATGCCCCGCTCAATCGCGGGGCTGAAAACCAACCAGTACACATAAAAAACACAATACTTAACTTACTTACTTCCCTCAGTTGAATTATTTTTTTCCAGTATAGCTATATATCGTTTAGCATCTGCATTATCAGGATCTACTTCAAGAACTTTTTCAAAATAATCTACAGCCTCATTATAATCTTTTTGCGTATTTGCTTCATATGCTGCCAGGTATGCATAAGCTTCTACCATCCATTTTTTGTAGTTTGAGTTGGTAGTATCGGATTGCAAAACTTCAATTAGTTTTTTGTAAACTGGTATTGCCAATCCTTCTTTCATGTCTTTATCTAAAGATGCATTGCTTCTGGCTTGCCAGTAGTAACCAAAGCTTTGTTCAGGATATTTTGCGACATACATTCCGAAAACTGAATCAGCCATTTGAAAATCCTGAGCTAAATAATTAGCTAAACCCCAGTTGAAGAGATCGACATTTGTAGCCTTATCATTACCTGTGTAATATTTTTCCATCCATTTTGCTTCTGAAGCATAATCTTTATTTCCTTTAGCTATACCTGCCAGTTTTTTATAATAATTGAAAAGTGCTGTAGAATCTTTCATTAGACCAGCTGCTTTTTGTATAAAAACTATTGCTGAGTCCTTTTTATCGGTTGTATTAGCGTATAATCCAGCCATTAATTCAAAATCCTTTGCTATAAGGTTACTATCTTCTTCCTTTTCAAAGTATTGCTTCATATAATCTAAAGCTTTGCTGGAATCCTTAGTTTCTACATAACTATAGGCTAATAATTTATAGATACGTGGCTCCAGATCAGTACCATGTTTTGCAATTAAATCATTTGCTTTTTGAATAGCTTTATCATATTCTTTATTTAGGTAAAGCAGGTCCGTAAGGTCATATTGAGTTCTGATTGAAGGATCGGATTTTGTTAAATACTGATTATATAGTTGAAAGGCTTTAGGGACGTCATGATAAAAATTATAAACGTAAAGCTGGTATAATGCAGGTGCATACTCGGGGTCTGCAGCCAGCGCTTTATTAAAGTATTCCAGGTATAATTCTGGATTCTTTTGTGTGAGAAATATTTCGCCTATCTTATAATCTGCGGCTGCATAATTTTCATCTTCATCTAATGCTTCCTTATAGGCTTTATATGCCTCAGTGCCATTATTTAATTTACGATAAGCATCACCTAGCAGAACTTTCCACGCGGGGTTATGCTTATCTCTTTTAATAGCCTTTGTTAATAGTGAAATGGCATAATTGGCATCCCCGGTTTTATATTCAATATAGGATTGTGCTATAGAACCCAAAACTGTTTCATCCTTTTCTTTCGTTTCTTTTAGCGCTGCATTAAATAGCTGAGAAGCTTCAGTTTTTTTATCCTGGAATAACAAAGCAGAACCTAAGGCTACCTGGTATAAGGGTTCTTCCCGAATGGTGGATGGAGCTTTTAATAGGGTATCATAAGCCTTAATGGGCATTGCTTCAGCCAGGTATGACATGGTTAAACCAAGCCAGGCTTCCGGCTTTTCAGGTTGTTGATTTAGTATAGAATGATATTCATTTTCTGCACTATTATATCTTTCATGATAATACAGATGATGCGCAGTTTCCAGGGATTGAGCTTTTAATGCAATACTTCCCAGAATAAATGGGCTAAATAATAAAATTATTTTCTTCATGTGCTGAATTTTATGTGTTTAATAATTGGTACGGTTTAATGCAAGCACCTGGACTTTTGATCCTGGTTCCAGAATATCTGATATATGCCGGTTCATCCATCCCCCCCTGGTTTCAGAAGTTGTATCAAGCAATAATACATCTGCATTTATTTTTTCTGCAAAGAGCATCAATGCCTTTGCCTTATTGCTTCCATGGAGAACAGAATATTCTACCTGGCAATGAATGGAATCCTTTAACCATTGATAGACCTTCAAAAGCGCACTGGCAGAAAAATCTGCAGGTATATTATTTTCATCCGAAAAAGTGACCAGATAGACCTTTAAACTTGTTTTCCTGGACAATGCAGTGATAGCATCCATTTTATACCTTGGCACCTCGGTGGTGATCGGTACAACTAATGTCCTTATCTTATTATGTAATGAACCTGGCTTTACAGTTAAAACAGCACTACCTGTAACCTCACACAATTCATTAGGAAGTACTGTATTTAAAAATGGTAACCAAAAATGATTGGATTTCTTTCCAATAACTACCAGGTCTGCTTTCAATTGCATAGTTTTTTTTTCTATACACATCTGAATTGAGGAATGATGCTCTAAACTAATGTCAACTTTTAAAGTAGGAATTGAATCTTCCATACATTTTTTCCAGTCTGAGAGCATTTGTTCTGCTGGCAATGTATACCCATCCTGGTAATTTCTTTTTACAACAGTTATAATATTTGATTTCATTTGGTGGTTTACATGCAAAAGATGAATGGTACCTGTTTGCCTATCCACTACTTCCAGCGCTTTTTTGATAGCCACTTCTGTATTTATTGAAAAATCTACCGGGACTAATATGGTTTTAAATGACTGACACATAATAAACTGTTAACTTGAGTAAATCTAAGCCTGTCGTATTAATGCTGAATTAATCATGCATTAAAATGCTATTAGAAGCTGAAATTCTGTAACTGTTATTCGTAAATTGCCGTTAACACATGGATGAAAGAAAAATACTGATAGTAGAAGATGAGCAAAAAATTGCTGACACATTAAAGCTCGGCCTGAGTGAGAATGGCTATTATGTGGAAGTTGCATACGATGGACAGATCGGCTTGAAACTGTTTGAACAACATGAGTTCAATCTGATTATTCTAGACATTAACCTTCCCGGATTGAACGGTTACCAACTATGTAAGATTATACGTTCACGTAGCCCCCATATTCCTATAATTATGCTAACTGCTTTAAGTGCTCTGCAGGACAAAATAGAAGGATATGATGCAGGAGCGGATGATTATATTGTTAAGCCTTTTGAGTTCAAGGAATTAATAATGAAGATCCGCGTATTGTTGAAGCGAACAATGGACCAACATATCCCGGTAGGAAATGTTTTACATGCATCGGATCTTGAAATGAACCTTGATAGTAAAGAGGTTAAAAGAAATGGAGAGTTGATCAACTTAACAGCTAAGGAATTTCAGTTGCTCGAATATTTAATACGCAATAAAAACCGTGTAGTTTCAAGGGCCGATATTGCAATAAATGTATGGGATATTGACTTTGATACAAATACAAATGTTATAGATGTGTATATTAATTACGTAAGAAATAAGATAGATAAACGTTTTGAAAAGAAATTAATACAGACACAGGTGGGGATGGGTTATATTTTAAAAGAAAATGGCTGACAATGCCTGTACGATCCCGGATCACTTTGTTATTTTCTTTGCTTGCCTTTTTTATTTTGAGCATTGTTTGTGCCAGTGTGTATTATTTTTCTTACGAACTCAGGATAGAAACTATAATATCCCGCCTTTCCAATAGGGCAGTAACTACTGCAAGACTTCTAAGTCAAAAGGAAATATTTGATGAACAATTGGTAAAAAGAATTGATTCCTCTACCACGCTATCTTTAAAAAATAAAGTAGTTAAGGTTTTTGACACTAATAATAAATTGATCTATAATTATATAGATCAAACCGGGGACCAGATTCCTGTAAATGAAAATATTCTGGCCAGGGCCAGGAAAAGTGGTAGTTATTATTTTGTAGAAGGGAACAAAGAAATAGTAGCTTATTATTATAATCATGTGCCTTCCCAATTTGTAGTGGTAACAGCAGCGGAGGATGCAGATGGAAAAGAAAATCTAAAAGGATTGTTGCGCATTCTCCTTTTAAGCTTTCTCGTGGGAAATATTATTATTCTTGTAACCGGATATATTTTTTCGGGCAGGTTATTACGTCCCATTAAACGGATTAATAAGGATATTGCTGATATTTCTGCACAAAATCTTACAAGAAGATTGCCCCAGGGTGCAGCAAATGATGAATGGCAACAATTGACTCAGACAATAAATGATTTGCTTAACCGTCTTCAGGATAGTTTTGATTTGCAACGAAGATTTATATCAAATGCTTCACATGAACTTTCCACTCCATTGACATCTATTTCAAGCCAGTTGGAGGTGGCATTGCAAAGAGATAGATCCCCTGAAGATTATCACCAGGTAATGGAATCAACTTACCAGGATGTACAGCATATGGTAAAATTGACACAAACGTTACTGGAATTTGCAAAAGCATCAGGCAATTCAGGTGGACTTGAGATCAGCCTTGTGCGTATTGATGAGATCATACTTGATATGCCTGCCGAAATTAGTAAACTAGACCTGAAATATACTATCCTGCTTCAATTTAAAGATCTGCCTGAAGATGAAGAGAAATTATTTGTTTTTGGCAATGAGGCATTATTGCGTACTGCTATAAGGAACATTGTTTTGAATGCTTGCAAATATTCCAATGATAATAGGGCGTCCATTTACCTCATGACCCAGGAAGACAATTTGGTGATATCCATACAAAACAATGGTAAAGGAATACCTAAAGAAGAATTGTCAAGCATATTTGATCCTTTCTATAGAGTAGAGGAAAATAAAACCACAAGGGGTTTTGGATTAGGGCTCTCTCTTGCTCATCGTATTATAAAATTACACAAAGGAAATATAAAAGTTCAATCAGTAGAGAACATGGAAACAATATTTACTATTGTACTTCCGGCAGCGCATTCTCTTAATTCTTTTAATTCCTGATAAGTTGCTTATTATGATATGGCTGGCAATACGGGCAGGTGGCTAAATCCCTGCAATAACGATACAACCATCTGCGGCTTCAGCACATTATATTGGGCATAAGAAGCGTTAGGGCCAACCTTAATGGTAAAGCAATTTTTCTTGTTGACAAGCATCTTGAACATATCTTCATCAGTTTTGTCATCTCCAACTGCAAAAATGAAATCATAATGATCTTTGGAAAGTACTTTTTTAATTGCGGTACCCTTATCAATTCCTCTGTTCCTCACTTCAATAATTTTGTCTCCCTGCATAACCTGTAGGTGGCGATTATGTATATGTTCATTTAGTTCACATATTAATTCTGAGGCTCTTAATTTCCCCTGTTCGGAATGAGCATTTCGGTAATGCCATACAATGGAAAATTCTTTTTCTTCAATAAATGTATGCGGGCAACGTCGAACAAACCTGTCCATAATGGTAAGTATGCGCTCTTTCCATTCACTATGGGTTTGAACTTCCGTTAACCAAAAGTCGTTTTTCCATTTGCACCTTGCTCCATGTTCTGCTATCAGGTTTAATGGGAGTGATCCAAAATGTTTGTCGAGCCAGGTGCTGCTCCGTCCACTGATGATAAACAAGTCATTTTGTGGCTGGGTGGCCAGGCGGGTAAGCAGGTCAATTAATTCGGCACCAGGTACTGCATTCTCCGGTGAACTATTAAAGGATACAAGGGTGCCATCATAATCCAAAAACAGTAATCTTTTGTGAGCACTTCTGTAGCAATCCATCAGGTTACGCTTTGAGTATTCGTCCAGAAATATTTCCTGGAATGTTTGTTGGCGCTGTTTGATATTGTTTAATCCCAGCATAAAATCACTTGCCCATGTTTGTACATCATAATTTTCTAATCTTTTTTGCATGGATGTGATCCTTTCATATTGTTCGGCTTCTTCCATTTCCAGTCCTGCCTTTATCTGTTCGGCCATTTCCATTGTATCATTTGGATTGATCATTAAAGCTTCAGAGAGTTCCCTTGCGGCTCCTGCCATTTCGCTTATGATCAATACACCTTTTTTATCTTTACGGCTCGCAATAAATTCTTTTGAAACAAGGTTCATTCCATCCCGCAAAGGAGTGATCAATGCCAGGTGACAACTTGTATACAAAGCCATCATTTCATGAAATTCCAAAGTGTTGTATTGATAGATCACTGGTTGCCAGTGAATATTTCCGATATGACTGTTTATTCGGCTAATCATTTCATCGATCAGTTTTTTCCTTTCCACGTATTTTGGAATGGTATCTCGGGAAGGAACAACTACGATAATAAATACTACCTTATTATGATATTGCGGGTTTTCTTTTAAAAAGTATTCGTATGCACGCAACCTGTTTTGCACCCCTTTGGTATAATCCAGGCGATCTACAGAAAAAATGATCTTTCTTTCCTTTTCCTGGTCTAATAAAACATTACGTAATGCAATTACTTTTTCATCATTATATGAATTATTAAAGAGCGCATAATCAATACTTATTGGGAATACATCAACTTTTATTAACCGGTCATTATTCCGGATAACATTGCGGTCATTATCTATGCCCAGTACCATTTGAATGCTTTGGAGGAAGTGTGAAGCGTAGTCAATGGTATGGAAACCTATAAGGTCTGCTCCCAGCATGCCTTTTAATATACCTTCCTGCCATTTGCGTGGCAATAGCCGGAAGATTTCGAAAGAAGGGAAAGGTATGTGTAAAAATATACCAATGGTTATTTCTGGTACCAGTTCCCTCATCATTTGAGCAAGAGGCAATAAATGATAATCATGGATCCATATGGTATCTCCCGCCGAGCAATTCCGGTAAAGTATTTCTGCAAACTGTTGGTTAACTTTTATATAATGTGAGTATTCATCCATGCTATACTCTGCATAGCTTGGAAAATAGTGAAACAAGGGCCAGATAACTGAATTGGAAAACCCATTATAATATTTTTCATAGTCAGCATCTGCAATATGTACGGGTATATAGGTAAAGGTCGCCTGGTGGATTTTATGTGATACTTCCTTCCAGGTTGCTGAGTTACATCCTGGAACTCCAACCCAAAAAAAATCAGAAAACTCATTTCCTGCATGCTGCAGGTAACTGTTAACAGCTGTAACCAATCCACCAGAAGATTGAGCTATTTCTGCTTCTTCTTTATGGGTAGTTATGGTAACGGGCAGCCTGTTGGCAACAATATACAGTCGTTTGGACCTGGTAACTTTCATTTTTTCCTCCCGTATTTTAAGTATGGAAGATATTCACTTGACTATAGGACAGTATTAAAAAGAAATTAATTTATAATTAGATTTCGAAGAATATTTATTAAAACCCTGGTGCCTCTTAACTTGCATCCATGAAGTTGAAATGGCTGGTCAGGCTGCGTAGCGGAGGAAAATACCTTTTTGATCTATTTGCAACAGATCGCATTAAAAGAAATATTTTACAGGCCCTTCCATTTTGGGCTGCATCGCTCATCACCGGGTTAGTCGCTGTTGGTTATACCAAACTATTTGGTTATTCTGAAAACTTATTACACAGCATCCTGCACTGGAAGCAATGGATGATATTCATTATAACCCCCTTTTGTTTTTTCCTTGCCTGGTATGTAGTTCAAATCTTTGCTCCAAATGCAAAGGGTAGTGGTATACCCCAGGTGATGGCAGCAATAGAACTGTCTTCTCCAAGACATAATGATAAGATAAAGCACCTTTTAAGCTTTCCTATATTATTTACCAAGATTGGTTCCAGTCTTCTCATGGTATTGGGTGGGGGAGCAATCGGTAGAGAGGGCCCTACAATCCAGGTAGCAGGCTCAGTTTTTCGCATCATTCAGAATTGGATACCAGTTTCATGGCCAAGGTTGTCTAAGCAAAGCTTCCTGCTTACGGGTGCGGCTGCGGGTCTGGCCGCCGCCTTCAATACCCCATTGGGGGGAGTGGTCTTTGCAATGGAGGAATTAGCTAAAGTCCATGTCCGTTTTTTCCGCACCGCTCTATTTTCTGCTGTGATTATATCCGGACTTACTGCCCAGGGTTTCTTAGGACCCTATTTATATCTTGGATATCCAGATGTAAAAAACCTCCAGTTATGGATATTAATTGGTGTGGCGGCAACAGCCATTCTAGCAGGTATGGCCGGAAGTTTAATGTGTAAATTAACTTTAAGAATGATGCGATGGAAAGCTAACTTCAATAAGGCGCAATCACTTGCATTCGTAATTCTGGCAGGTCTCTTTATTGCTTCCATTGCTTATTTTTTAAATGAACAGGTGCTAGGTTCCGGAAAAAACCTGATGAACGAGGTCCTGTTTACTCCGGATAAAAATGCTTCATGGCATACGGTACTATTAAGGATCCTGGGTCCTATAATTTGTTTCAATACAGGGGCCGCGGGTGGTATATTTGCACCTTCGCTTGCTGCCGGCGCATCAATTGGAGCTTTTCTTTCCCATGTTTTTCATTATTTCGATGCCAATGCCAATATCCTTATTCTATGTGGTATGGTAGGTTTTTTAACCGGTGTTACCCGAACGCCCTTTACTTCTGCAATATTGGTACTTGAAATGACAGACAGGCATAGTGTCATATTTCACCTGATGTTAGCTGCACTTATTTCCCATATAGCTGCCCTTATTATTGATAAGCATTCCTTTTATGATCAACTGAAAAAAGGATATATAGAAGAGGAAATGAAAGCAGAACAAAGCCAAAAATCTGTTGAAATGGAATAGCTTTCCGGGAGCTTGCTGGTCTCCGGCCATCTTTATTTGATAAATTTTATTTTTACTTTAAGTCGTTGTGTCTATTTAGGTTAAGTGCCATAGCATTTTTTTAACGTTTAACCAAAGAATTGAATACGGTAAAACATTACCTTAGCCCGCTATGACTGTAGAACAAATTGAAACGTTTTTGGCTAAAGAAACCATTCCACAAGGGAAAATTATTCGTTTTGAGTTGAAGAAAAGAAACCCTGTCAGAGGATTGATCGTTCAGGGACGTGATTATAATGATTTGAAAGCCAAGAATTTCTGGCGTATCGTTACCCAAACCAACCTGGCAGCTTATCAAAAAACGCAGGATATCAACCTGGCAAAGATCTTTGCAGGATCTGACTTTGCAAAGCTTTCCCTGGTAACCAATAAGCCTGAAGATTCCTAAGACTTTAATGCTCTTTCATTTACATCTTGCAATGGTGTTCTACCACCATTACAAGATTTTTTTTGCTATGTCCTCAAGGATCCTGACTGCATGCTCACGTGAATTTTCAATAAAGAGGCGGTGTGTATTCATGCCGCCACATATTACCCCAGCCAGGTAGATATTCTTTTGATTGGTTTCATGAGTGTCCTCCTTGTAAGTAGGTTTACAACTCTCATCATTGCATAATTCAATACCAATTTTTCTTAAAAAAGGCAGATCAGGTTGGTAACCTGTAAGAGCTAATACCCAATCATTTTCCAACTTTATTATCCCTTCCGGCGTTTCAATTTCCACTTCTTTTTCTCTAATGGCAAGAATCCTGGAATTGTAATAGGCTTTTATGGATCCCTCTTTTATACGGTTCTCAATATCCGGCCTTACCCAGTATTTAACCCTCTGACCAACCTCAGGCCCCCTAATCACCATGGTGACCTCAGCACCTTTGCGCCAGGTTTCTAAAGCTGCATCCACAGCTGAATTCTGAGCACCTACTACTATGACCTTTTGAAACGCATAATAATGAGGGTCCTTATAGTAATGTTTTACTTTAGGAAGGTTTTCACCCGGCACATTCAGAAGATAGGGTATGTCATAAAAACCGGTTGAAATAATGATATAGCTAGCATTATATTTGGTTTTGTTTGTCTCCAATTCATAATAAAGCTCTTCATTACCCGTGGGTATTTTATTAATATTTATAACCTCTTCAAATAGATGTATGTTGATATGGTTGTCCGATGCTACCCTTCTGTAATATTCTAAAGCCTCGTTCCTTGTAGGCTTAGGATTATTAGAAACAAAGGGCACACCACCAATTTCCAGTCTTTCCGATGTAGAGAAAAAAGTCATATTCACCGGGTAATTGTATAAAGAATTGACCAGTGTACCCTTTTCAACTATCAAATAATCAATATTCCGTTTTTTAGCTTCCAGTGCACAAGCGATACCAATTGGGCCTCCACCTATGATGATCAATGTATAGGACTGGTTATTATTCAATGAGTAGATTTTGATAATGATTTAATTATTTACATGTCGGACTTTGCTTCCTTTCCTGACCTGGATTGGCGATCCCTCAGCCAGGAAAACAGATGCCGGTGGATGAGTCATTGCTTCTGCAAACTCCTTACCATACAATAACTCTGTATTGCATTTTATACTATAAGATATGACTGGGTAGACCCTCCACTTTGGATGCTGTACTTCGTATATACCTGTGCATTGGTCATTGATTTGTGTATATCCCCAGTAGTGCTCGGTAATGAATTCTTCTGCAGAACCTTTAGTTATATCAATAGCATCTTTTTGCGATACTACTCTTATATGGTTCCATCCCTCGTTCGTTTTCCATTCGTATCCCACATCAAAAGAATCAGGCGTAAGGTTCCAATTATGCTTCATTGGAAGGGTAACATAATTCTCTCCATAAATAGAATTTGCTATAAAGCTGATCATCCTTTTGGGAACAATTTCCTTTAAAAAAACAACACCTCTTTTCCAGGTATGTTCTTCTTTATACCGTACATAAAAACGAAGGTTTACTTCTTCAAAAGTATTATGAAAGGGGAAGGAAACACCCATGACCCTTGTGTTATGAAAAAGAAAACCTACAAGGCTTACATAATAGCTGCCATCATAATCTTCAAGTTCTGTTTTGCAGGGAAGATGTTTTTTTAAAATGTTAGGATCAATAATGTAATTAGCCATTATCAAATTTCTCCACTCTGCTGATAAAAAATTACTGGCCATTCTCAAAGATAAACCCCAACTTATTGAATTATCACTACGGCCAGCTCTTTTAAACATGCATTATCTTTGCCGCGCTTAAACATGCTATATGAATAAAGAAGTTTATATCGTCTCCGCAGTACGTACGCCCATTGGAAGCTTTGGTGGGGTTCTAAAAGATTTGCCTGCCCCGCGGCTTGGCGCTGTTGCCATTAAAGCCGCAATTGAAAAAGCAGGCATTAAGCCAGAACAGGTAAACGAGGTATTAATGGGATGTGTGATCCAGGCCAACCTTGGTCAAGCACCAGCCCGCCAGGCTGCCCGTTATGCCGGTCTTCCTGATAATGTGGTTTGCACAACCGTCAATAAAGTTTGCGCAAGTGGAATGAAAGCTATTGCACAAGGCGCACAAAGCATTCTCCTGGGCGATGCGGATATTGTTGTTGCAGGTGGAATGGAAAATATGAGTTCCGTTCCTTTCTATGTAGAAAATTTAAGATGGGGTAATAAATATGGAAACACCAGCATGATAGATGGTCTGGCCAAGGACGGCCTGACAGACTGTTATAGTAACACTGCCATGGGAAATGCAGCAGACCTTTGCGCTTCAGAAAATGAGATCAGCAGGGAAGAACAGGATGCCTTTGCAACAGAAAGTTATAAAAGAAGCCAGGCTGCATGGGATAATGGTAAATTCAGTGAAGAAGTAGTTCCGGTTGAAATTCCTTCTCGTAAAGGCGACCCGGTTGTTGTAACTAAAGATGAAGAGCCCTGGAATGTGAAATTTGATAAAATAGCTACTCTTAAACCAGCCTTTGGTAAAGAAGGAACAGTGACTGCTGCTAACGCATCTACCATGAATGATGGGGCCGCCGCTGTAGTGTTAATGAGCAGTGAAAAGGCAAAAGAGTTAGGTATTAAACCATTGGCTGTTATCAGGGGTTATGCCGATGCAGAACAGGAGCCAGTATGGTTCACCACAACGCCAAGCATCGCAGTCCCCGCTGCAGTTAAGAAAGCAGGACTCAGTATGAAGGATATTGATTATGTTGAGCTCAATGAAGCTTTCAGTGTGGTTGGTATTGTCAATACCCGTAAAATGAATCTTGACCCAGCTCGTGTGAATGTAAATGGTGGCGCAGTATCCATCGGTCACCCTTTAGGTTGCAGCGGAGCCCGGATCATTGTAACACTTATCAATGTGTTGAAACAAAATAAAGGAAAGTATGGTGCAGCAGGTATTTGCAACGGTGGAGGCGGGGCCTCTGCTATGGTTTTAGAAAATGTTGCAAGCTAAAATATAAAGAAACAAAATAGCAGCCGTCTCACAATTCAATGAGACGGCTTTTTTATGTTCCATCAACTGAGGTTGTTTTGGATATTACAACTTAGAATGCTGTACTCTCTTCTCTTTCCTTATTCCGCTATACCAGGTGTATACCTTGATGCTGCTAACAATATAGTAACTCTAGTATCCCAGTAATTCATCCGTTCTCTCCCCATTGTATATTCGTTCTCAAACGTGGATAGAACGGGTATACTATGGGACACCAGCGGCTAAACTTCGGTTTTATATAGCTGTAAATAGGAGGTAGATCAGGTGTGGCTTATCCTTAGATATCTGAGAACATAAGTTTTATTTCTGTATAAAGTATATGCAAAGGGAAAATGAAGTTATTGTTTGTCATATGGAAATTTATAATTGAATACCCTTTAATTAAGATTGTTTATACTTAATTCTTAAGATCACCATGGTAACATTGACTAAAACTGAAAAGCAATTAGTGGCTATAATGGGCAGGTCCTCTCTTTTTATGCCATAAACGATCCATAGAATTAAACCGGCCAGCAATACCAGTAACATAAGCAGTGAAACATCTTCGGCTTTCTTTTCCTTAAATGTTTTGATTACCTGTGGAAGTAAGGAGCATGCGGTCAGAATGCCTGCTGCTAAACCAATGATCTGTGTGGAATCCATATTGTTACATTGCAAATTGTTCGCCAGCTTAAAAAGAGAAATAATTATGTTTACTTTTTATCTCAATAAGTTAAAATGAGGCTTATAAGCATACTAATGTCAGGAATAATTCTATGCTCCTGTTCAAGGAGTTGGACAAAAGTTGATGAACAACAGTTTACAGGAGGATGTTTGAAAGGCGCTTTTAATGATATGGATAGTTTGAAAGCAAGGAGTTATTGTGATTGTATGTTGCAGCAGGTCAAAAAACGTTATCCAGACCCTTCCGACCTGAAATATATAAAAGCCGATACTGCTATGTATTCTATTGGAAAGCGATGCAGGGAATAATGGGAGAGATGCAAGCTTAAAACAGAACCAATGTTGTTGATGTTAAACTCACCTTAGGTACTCAAAATACTATGTTTCATTCATTTTAGGTTTTGTCCATTCACTCTGCTAATTTTGCCCCGCTTTTAATTAATTTATTCTACAATGAGACAAATTCCTTTTCGTGAAGCCCTTCGTGAAGCTATGAGTGAAGAAATGCGCAGGGATGACAGGGTGTTTTTAATGGGTGAAGAAGTAGCAGAATACAATGGAGCCTATAAGGTAAGCCAGGGTATGCTTGCAGAATTCGGTCCTAGGCGCGTATTGGATACTCCAATAGCAGAACTGGGTTTTACAGCTGTAGGAGTAGGTGCTGCTCAAAATGGTCTTCGTCCCATAGTTGAATTCATGACCTGGAACTTTGCAGTACTAGCTCTTGATCAGATCCTTAATACAGCCTCTAAAATGCTGGCAATGAGCGGAGGGCAAATTACCTGCCCAATAGTATTCAGAGGACCTAATGGCTCTGCAGGCCAGTTGGGTGCCCAACACTCCACTGCTTTTGAATCACTATATGCCAACATACCGGGTTTGAAAGTGGTTTCGGTAAGTAATGGTTATGATGGAAAAGGTTTATTAAAACAAGCCATACGTTATGAAGAAGATCCAGTAATATTTATGGAAAGCGAAGTGATGTATGGTGAGAAAAGTGAGATACCTGAAGAAGAATATTATATTCCATTAGGTAAAGCCGATGTGAAAAAGCAAGGCAATGATGTAACTATTGTTTCTTTCAATAAAATGATGAAGGTAGCCCTGGGTGCGGCTGCTGAATTGGAAAAAGAAGGTATCAGCGCTGAAGTTATTGACCTTCGTACCATTCGTCCCCTTGACTGGATGACCATATTGGAAAGCGTAAAGAAAACCAACAGGTTGGTTATTGTTGAAGAACAATGGCCATTTGCTTCTATTTCTTCCGAAATTACCTACCGTATACAAAAAGAAGGGTTTGACTATCTGGATGCACCCATTCGCAGGATCACTGCCGCTGACGCACCTTTACACTATGCACCTAACCTGGTTGCAGCTGCTTTACCGGATGTGCCCCGCACTGTGAAACTGGTAAAGGAAGTGATGTATTTAAAAAAATAAGAACCCAACAGGCAAATTTCTATACCGAACTGTTGCAGAGTTTAAGCTCGTTTTAGGCATAAACTCTGTAACTAATTCATTTTCATGTGCTTTATTTAAAAATAAATATTTTAAAATAAGTTTTGAAATATCATTTTTACCCCACATCTTTGTCTCGGTTTTTCATAGGATATTGGATTTTACACGAGGCTGGATTTCTATCCGGCCTTTTTCTTTTCCTCTTGTCACTCTCCCCATTATTGTCCTGATTTCATTTACTTTGCCAACTTAATAAAATCTATGGCCACGATTCTCATTATTGATGATGAAAAAGCAATCCGGAAGACGCTTACAGAAATACTTTCATTTGAGGGTTATAAGATTGAAGAAGCTGCTGATGGTGAAGAAGGGTTGAAGAAGTTCAAAGAAAAGGCATTTGATGCAGTGCTATGTGATATTAAAATGCCAAAGATTGATGGAATTGACTTTTTGCAGAAGGCAGTTGAGATCAATGCAGATGTTCCCATTATTATGATCTCTGGTCATGGCAATATTGAAACAGCAGTAGAGGCCGTAAAAAAGGGTGCTTATGATTTTATTCAAAAGCCACCGGATCTTAACAGGTTGCTTATTACCATCCGTAATGCCATGGAGCGCAATACACTGGTCAATGAAACGAAAACCCTTAAGCGCAAAGCTTTCAAGGTCCAGGAAATGATCGGTGAATCTGAACCCATCAAAAAAATCAAGGATACTATTGAAAAGGTCGCTCCAACAGAAGCAAGGGTTTTGATCACAGGTGAGAATGGTGTAGGAAAGGAGTTAGTTGCCCGTTGGCTGCATGAAAAAAGCAACAGGGCTGGCAATGCCCTGGTTGAAGTGAACTGTGCTGCCATACCAAGCGAGCTGATTGAGAGCGAATTGTTTGGTCATGAGAAAGGTTCATTTACTTCAGCTATCAAGCAAAGAATAGGAAAATTTGAACAAGCTAATGGAGGAACATTATTCCTGGATGAAATAGGTGATATGAGCCTGAGTGCCCAGGCAAAGGTGCTTAGGGCTTTACAGGAAGGAAAGATCACAAGGGTGGGTGCTGATAAAGATATTACAGTAGATGTGCGTGTTGTGGCTGCAACAAATAAGGACCTGTTGAAAGAAGTGGAGGCTAAGCATTTTCGTTTGGATCTTTACCATCGTTTAAGTGTAATTGTCATACATGTTCCTTCACTCAACGAACGAAGGGATGATATTCCATTACTTATTGAGACATTCCTTGACGATATCTGCGATGATTACGGGGTTTCAAGGAAAATGATGTCTGATGAAGCTATGAAATTGCTTCAGGAATATAATTGGACAGGCAATATCCGGGAATTGCGTAATGTAGTTGAAAGGCTTGTTATTCTTTCTGGAAAAAGTATAACAAAGGAGGATGTAAGAAATTATGTTCTTCCAAAATAATATGAACTAATTCCATTCAATAATTAAGTATAACAGGTACGATTTTTTGGATATCATTTGGCCTTTTTGATGAAATCATAGATTTGTTCTTCTGTTTTTAATAAGGTAAGGTTTACAAAAGATCTTTGAACCTTTTGGATGGCCTCACCGGAAGCAACTATCTTTTTATCACTAAATGTTGTACATACCGATTCCAAATAATCATTAATGTCAAGACCGGTGAAGTTAGTTAGCGTATGAATATATACATAATGTATTCCTATTCGGTTTACGACCTCAGCCGCATCAATTATTTGAATGTTTGGACCAAGATAAATAGTGGCACACCCTGACTTTTTGAGAAGGTAGTTTATAAATAATAAAGGAAGTTCATGAAATTCTTCCTTAGGACTCATTAATACAATAGAAGGTAATGTGTTACTTATTTCTAGTTTTTCTGTTTCTACAATGATTTTATTCTGTATGATATAACTTGTAAAATGCTCCTGTGCCGGGATTACATTATTTGTACACCATAATAAACCAATTTTTACAAGAAAAGGATAACAAAGATCAACTACACATTTTTCAAACCCGATCTTTTCGGTTACCTGGTTCAACACCTCAACAAATCTTTTTTCATTAAAGTCTATAGCAGCTTCAATCAATTGATTGATAAATACCTGGTAATTCATTTGTCCAACTGTAGCCTGGTTCACCAGGTGTGATATCTGGTCTGGCGAAAAGGTGGCAATCTTTGAAACTTTCATACCACTATGGTATAAAAAAGATATACGTAGCAAATACTTTAAATCCTCATTGTCATAAATCCTGTGCTGGCTTTCTTTCCGTTTTGGTGTAAATAGATCATAACGTTGCTCCCATATACGTAAAGTATGAGCTTTAATTCCGGTTAAATTTTCTATATCTCTAATGGTAAATTCCTGCATATGAATAAAAACTGAATTGCCAATCACACACTTTAGCAAAAACTTTGCTTACATTGTCAGCCGCAACATTTTTTAAATAATACATTTGTTTGGCTTAAAAGTAAGAGAATGCCTGCTTATCATCTTTTTATTGTTTATTTAATTTCTGTACTTCTAGTATTTCTACCCTCATTCGGAGCTGCTGGTATGTTTCGAAAGGCAGGTGTAGCCTCCTGGAAGGCATATATTCCCTTTTATAATACCTGGGTCATGCAGGATCTGGCCCGGAGGCCAAAACATTGGGTATTCTGGCAATTCATTCCAGTAGTGGGGTGGTTTATTACACCAGGCATATACATTGAGTTTGTAAAACTGTTTGGCAGGTTTGGATTTTGGGAGCATGCACTTGCAGCATTATTTGCTCCATTTTATTTTCCTTACCTGGGTTATAATGACAAAGTTCATTATATAGGTCCGGAAGGTGCTAAGAGATATGTTAAGCCAGGATGGAGGGAATGGGTGGATGCAGCTATTTTTGCTATTGTAGCGGCTACACTTATCCGGACTTTTATCTTTGAGGCATATACTATTCCTTCGGGATCTATGGAAAAGACATTGTTGATCAATGATTTTCTATTTGTAAGTAAATTCAGCTATGGTCCAAGAATACCAAACACACCTTTATCTATTCCATTTGTTCACAACTATATCCCGGGAACCAGCCGTAAATCATACAGTGAATTAATTGAGCTTCCCTACATACGCTGGTGGCCTTCACCTGTACAAAGAGGTGACGTGGTAGTGTTTAATTTCCCTGCTGGAGATACAGTTATCAACTTGCCGGATTTTCAATCTGCAAGGCCTTATTATGATGTAATACGCAGCCAGGAGTTCAATGGTAATCCAGCTGCAGGTAGAAACTTTATTTTATCAAACCAGGATCAATACCCGATAGCAGTACATCCTCCTGATAAAACAGACAATTACATCAAAAGATGCGTTGGCGTGTCAGGTGATTTAATAGAAGTAAAGAATAATGTTGTATATACCAACGGAAAAGAAGAACCTAATCCACCCATGTCTATGATCAATTATACAGTGATCACCAATGGACAAACCCTTGATGCGGAGACTATGAAGGAGCAATATAATGCGGACATAGAAAAAGGTGAGTTCATGCAAGGGGATCAGCCAAATGTTTATTATATGACCCTGACAGAAAAAGCAAAGAACGATCTTATAAAAAGTGGAGTAGCCAGGCAGGTTGTGCCTACAGTAAACTTTCAGGCAGGAGGGGGCGCTGTTTTTCCTTATGATATCAGGCACAACTGGACCAGAGACAATTACGGGCCGATATGGATTCCTAAAAAAGGCGCTAATCTTCAGCTAACTAATGATAATTATAGTTTGTACGAACGTGCCATACGGGTTTATGAGCATAATGATTTTGAAATGAAGGACGGTAAGTTTTTACTCAATGGAAAGGAAGTTACTTCTTATACATTTAAAATGAATTATTACTGGATGATGGGAGATAACCGTCAGGGTTCACAGGATTCAAGGTATTGGGGATTTGTTCCTGAGGACCGTGTTGTGGGCAAGGCCTGGCTGATCTGGTTTAGCTGGGACGGAGGTCCTCGCTGGAGCAGGTTGTTCAAGACAGTAAAATAAACTACCTTTAATTGCCTTTCAGGAAAACTGAAGGGCATTTTTGTCTCTAATTGAATAGTATGAAGGAAAAAAAATTTGAGTTTAATTACACGGTTTACGAGAGCATTGAAGAATTACCCGATGAACAACAATGGTTATTGAATGAAGCAAGAGAGGTGACGGAGCAGGCTTATGCACCTTATTCAAAATTCCAGGTAGGAGCTGTTGCAAAGATGGCCAATGGGGAGATCATTGCAGGAAGTAACCAGGAAAATGCTTCTTTCCCAGTCGGGCTTTGTGCAGAAAGGGTTTTACTGGCATCTATTTCATCTGTCTTTCCCAAGATACCGATTGAAACCATTGCCATCAGCTATAAGAGTGAACATCAAAAGAGCGATCATCCAATTTCTCCCTGCGGCATTTGTCGGCAGTCATTGCAGGAATTCGAAAGCAGGGTAGATCATCCTGTTCAACTCATTTTAGGTGGTATGACTGGCCCTGTTTATGTAATTGATAGTGCCAGCAGGCTATTGCCGTTGGCGTTTACCAGCGAAGAACTTAGATAGAACAGTTAGGCAACCCGGGGAATGCTATTATGAATAATTCATAATAGCATTTTCATTTAAAATAATTGCTGAACACCGGAATAAAATTTTGCTTCATGATCAAGCAACCATTTTTTTCTCCATAAACCACCAGCATAACCCGTAAGTGACCTGTCGCTACCAATTACACGGTGGCAGGGTATGATGATCGCTATATTGTTCCTTCCATTGGCAGCAGCTACAGCCCTTATTGCTTTGATATCACCATATTGTTTAGCCAATTCATTATAGCTGATTGTTTTCCCATATGGTATGTTATAAAGTAGATTCCAAACCTTTTTCTGAAATTCAGTACCATTCTGATTCATTGGAATAGTAAAGGTTCTGAGTTTTCCTTCAAAAAAAGCTTTCAATTGCAAAGTGGTTTCTTGCAGGATAGGGTGAAGATTAATAGGTGAGTTTTCATCAACCTTTATGAAAGAAACGGAAAGCAAATGTTCGGATGAACATTCAAGCTTAATGCAGCCCAATGGTGAATTAAAAAAGGAAGTAAACAATTCCATTAGCCGATCTTTAAGCCATTAGAGACTTTACAATGTGGCTGAAGCAGAACCACTTCATTATTTTCGTTATAAATGCCGAGGACAAGGCATTCGCTTGTAAAATTTGCTATTTGTTTAGGTGGAAAGTTTAATACAGCAATTACTTGTTGGCCTTTAAGTTCATCTATAGTATAAAGTTGGGTTATTTGTGCAGAAGACTGCCTGGTTCCCAATGGACCGAAATCAATGGTCAATTGGTAAGCCGGTTTTTTTGCTTTTGGAAAAGACTCGGCATGGATGATGGTTCCAGTTCTTATGTCTATTTTTTCAAAATCCTCCCAGGTAATTGAATTCATAGATTATTCATCGAGTAATTTGACAATAACTTGCATTTCTTCTTTCTTGTAATATTCTTTTTCATTGTCAAAGCATTTCGAGGCTTCCTCAAGTAAATGTTGAATAACCATTTTGTTGTTTAAAGGCTTGAAATAGGAATCAACAAGCGGCACGGAAATCCTTTTAAAATAATTTTCAATGTCCTTATGGGTAAAAACCATTCCACTTGTGGGATCTATGAAGAACTCTACTTTGTCCAGTTGATTACTGGATAACTCATTGTTGTAGCCTTGTTTGAAATAAGCCAATACAAACTGACGTGGAACACCAATAGCTTTAACAGGTATATCTAACAGGTCGCAAAGGATTAAGTATAGGATGCCATTACTTAACTGGTTACCTTTTTTTGATTCAAGTATTTTGTTAAGCAGGAATTCGTTGATATCAGAATAAGCTATTTCAGTTCCTTTTAAGCTATGATAGCTGTAGAGAATGCCTGTTATAATTCGAACTTGCTCCAGGGGAGTAAGGTAATTGTTCAATTCCAGCCAAATATTCCGTCTTATCTTTTCCACTTCAAGCAGCACAGGGCTGGTAATTAATTCTGGAAATTGAAACTTTGCGACGAGCAGTGAACCTACTAACAGGTCATGATGGCCCGCAAGGTTCCACTGCCTGAAATCCTCAACGAGATCGGTATAATGCAAGCGATGGATAATCAATTCGATCCTTTCCTGGATTTGTTGATCTGGAGTAAGTTCCCAGAGGTTTTCCAGATTCGGAATTATTGTTCTGCCAAAACCAACAATCCTATTTGATACTGCACCAAAAACTTCCTCGTCCGGGTCATCGATCAGGTTCAATAAAGCTGATATTTCTTTTGTTGGTTCCATTCTTCACTATATCGTAATTATATACTGTTTATTTTTTGGGACTTTTTTTGGTGGCTGTTTTTTTACCTGGCGATTTTTTAGGAGCTGCTTTTTTACTCGCTGTTTTCTTAGCAGCTGCTTTTTTAGTAAACGCACCTGGCACCTGGAGTTCTATCATTTTCTTTACGTCTTCTAAAGAAATAGTAGACAACTCTTCTGCTGATAATTTTTCACCATTAGTAGCCTTACCCAGTTTCAGCATTTTTTTACCAAACCTTATAAAAGGACCCCAGCGACCGTTTTCAATTGAAATTTTTTCAGAGGGCCATTGTTGAATAAATCGATTTGCTTCTTTCTCTACCTTTTTTTGGATTAATTCATCAAGGTCTTTTTGTGATAATGAATCAAAATTGTATGCCCTTGGAACATTTATGAAAAGATTATTCCATTTTATAAAAGGACCGAACCGCCCTTTACCCTTCGTAACCGGCAGGCCTTCAAATTGTCCTATAGGAGCGTCTGCCACCTGCTTATCGCCTATGAGTTCTTTAGCTTTTTCCAGGTCCACATCTAAAGGTTCCAGGCCTTTTGGAAGTGAAATAAACTGTTCTCCATATTTAATATAAGGACCAAATCTTCCTGTGTTAACTGACACTTCCTGACCTTCATATTCGCCAAGTGTCAAAGGCAATCGGAAAAGGTCCATGGCATCTTCAAGTGAGATCGTTTCAATGCTCTGACCCTGTTTCAACTTTGCGAAACGAGGTTTCTCTTCGCTTTCACTTACGCCTATCTGCACCATTGGTCCATAACGTCCCATTCTGGCAACTACTGGTTTACCAGTGCCAGGTTCAATTCCCAACTCTCTTTCACCTCTGATGCGTTCCGCCGTTTCTATTGTATTTTCTACATCCTTTTTGAATGGATTGTAAAAGTCATTGATCATTTTACTCCACACAACCTTCCCTTGTGCCACATGATCAAATTCTTCTTCGATTCGTGCAGTAAAACTATAATCCATGATATCATCAAAGTACTGCTTTAAAAAGTCTGTAACAACTAAACCAAGATCTGTTGGAAACAGCTTTGCTTTTTCTGCCCCTGTGTTTTCTGTTTCCGTTTTTTTGGTAATAGTGTCATTATTTAAAGTAAAAACACTGTATGATCTTTGTATTCCTTCCTTGTCTCTCTTTTCAACATATCCTCTTTTCTGAATAGTAGAAATGGTAGGAGCATATGTAGAAGGTCGGCCAATGCCCAGTTCTTCAAGTTTCTTAACCAGGGAAGCTTCCGTGTAACGAGGCAAAGCCCTGGTAAAGCGTTCAATGGCCTTCATTTCTTTAAAGCTTAATTCCTGTCCCACTTTTAAGGGTGGTAACATGCCTTCCTGGCCGGCTTCATCGCCATCAAGATCTTCGTCATCAAGATCTTCCCGGTAAACTTTTATAAAACCATCAAATTTTAATACTTCACCCTGTGCGGTTAATTCGGCTTTATTGGTAGATATGCCGATCTTAGCTATTGTTTTTTCCAATTCTGCATCAGCCATCTGGCTTGCCATGGTCCTTTTCCATATCAATTCATATAAGCGCCTGGTTTCGGCATCGCTTACAGAAGTATTTGACATATAAGTAGGCCTAATGGCTTCGTGTGCTTCCTGGGCAGATTCATTTTTATTCTTATACCGGCGGGCTTTATGATATTTAGAACCATAAGATGATGTAATTGTCTTCTCAATATCCTCCATGGCCGTTTCACTCAGGTTAACTGAGTCAGTACGCATATAAGTTATCTGGCCGCTCTCATAAAGCTTTTGGGCAAGTAACATAGTACGGCTAACCCCATAACCTAATTTCCGGCTGGCCTCCTGCTGTAAGGTAGATGTGGTAAATGGAGCTGCTGGTGAGCGACGGGTTGGTTTTACCTGGATGTCATTCACTTTATAGTTCGCCTTAAGGCAAGATTTCAGGAATTGTTCGGCATCTGCTGCTTTTGAAAACCTGGTGCCTTCTGCTTTAAATGATACTTGTTTACCTGTAATATCCAGCGCAGTGAAGGTTGCTTCCACCTTAAAGCTGCTTTGAGGCGTAAAAGCATTTATTTCTCTCTCCCTCTCAGCTATTAATCTTACTGCTACACTTTGAACCCTGCCTGCACTAAGATTATTTTTCATGCTGATCTTGCGCCAAAGCACGGGGCTTAGTTCAAAACCTACTATTCTATCCAGTACCCTTCTTGCTTGTTGGGCATTCACCAAATTCATATCCACGGTTCTTGGATTTCCAACTGCCTTTTGAATGGCTGGTTTCGTTATCTCATGGAAAACGATGCGTTTTGTAGTTGCGGGATTAAGGCCCAATACTTCGCATAAATGCCAGCTAATTGCTTCCCCTTCACGGTCCTCATCCGTTGCCAGCCACACTTCGCCACTTTTCTTCGCAAGTTGTTTCAGATCGTTAACCACTTTTCTTTTCTCTTCAGGAACTATATACCTGGGGCGAAAGTTGTTTTTCACATCTATACCCATATCATCTTTTTCAAGGTCACGGATGTGACCATAGCAACTCTTGACCTCGAAGTTGCTACCCAAAATCTTTTCAATCGTCTTAGCTTTTGCAGGAGACTCAACTATCAACAAATTCTTCGCCATATGAGCGTATTTCTGTTCAATTTTAATCCCAAAGTTTGGGGGTTGCGAACATGCAAGTATAATGCAAAGAACATTAATTATAGAAAAACCGCCTTTAAAGGGTTAAAAGCGGTGCCGGTTATTTCAATTGTAGAGCTATATTTTTGCTAATTAAACCCGCCCAGATTTTATATTCCTTGGCCGACAGGTGAAGTCCATCATTAGCCATAAGAGAATCATCTTCGCCTGCTTTTCTGGATTCATTGGTAATATCTATAAATCCTGTTTTGTATTGTACAGACAATGCTTTTCCAATATTATTGAACACATCTATTTCCTTTGCGATCTTTTCTTTGTTCATTTCTTTTGAAAAAGGCATAATACTATAATCTGGAATGGAAATCATTAATACATGAGCTGGCTTTCCATTAGAAAAAGCAATAGACTTTTTTAATAATTCTTCCAATTCCATTTTATATAACATCACATCACGTCCCCTATACTGATTATTTACGCCAATTAATAAAGTGACATAATCATAACGGGGTAATAACTGACATTTTTTAATACCTTCCTCCAACTCGTCTGTCGTCCAGCCGGTTTTGGCAATTATTTCTGGGGCGCAAAAATTGAAGCCTAATTGGCGTAATTGGTAAACTGTTTGATAAGGATAACTTTCATGAAGAGGTAATCCCTCTGCAATTGTATAAGAATCTCCTAAAGCCAGGTAAGTATAGTTTGAATGCATTCAGCTTTCCTTTAATGATTAATCCGGGAGCTTAAAAAATTTTTATAAGAACTCTAATATAGCCTTCACTGAATTATTATCCCTGTAAATTCTTCTATGTCCCAAACCCTCGGAAATGATAAATTGGAAATTCGGATAGTTTTTATCCATTAAAGGTTTAACATCAGACATTGGAGTCATTTCATCATGCTTATCCTGCAAAAACAATACCTGCGATTTGATATGCTGAGAAGCTCTTAATATGGAATACCATTCAGGACCATTTCCACCAAGACCTGTGAGATAATTATCAAATTCTTTTCTTACACCTTCATCCAGATTTAATAATTTAAAAAAATGATCTGCTGCTGTTTTTGTTTCCATGGCAGGAGCAATGAGAACAACCTTTATATTTTCATTATGAGGAAGGTTTTCAAGAAATAAGCTAACGGCCAGTCCGCCGAAAGAATGTGACAGGAATGCATCTATAGGGCCATAGTCAGCATAAATTTTCTGTATCATGTTTTTATACATCAGTACATTGACCTCTTTACCTGTACTTTTTCCATGTGCAGGTGCGTCAAAAGCTAAAACTTCATATCCCTTTTTAATTAGAGGGGTAACATACCTATCAAAATTGACGACACTGGATTCAAATCCATGAAGGATCAATATTTTTTTTGAAGCGGGATGATTCCATCGGTATCCCCTTATTATATCATTTTCCAGTCTAAATTCAAGTTTTTCAGACTTTTCAAATGAAGCAGGAAGGGGTTTGGTATTTTTATGCTGGGGTGTACAAAAAAGATGAAAGGCTGCCTTAGCTGCCTTTCTCCTTGAAACTGCGGAAAGAAGAGCAAATTTTGTTCTGACATACTTAATAAGGTAACGTTTCTGTAATGCCATTATAAGGAAAAGGTTTAAACTTCGAAGATCGAAATTAAAAGACAAATGCACATAATGAACCAGGGATTTGGTAATTTGATCAAACTGATGAGAAGTTTTTCCTTTGCAATAACTTCGGAAATTAAGTTTTGAATTGAAAATGAATATTGTAATTATCGGCACAGGGAATACAGCTTCTGTATTGGGTCGTAAATTAAAAGCTGCAGGACACTGCATAGTCCAGGTTTACGGCCGAAATTCAAAAGATGCCAGTGAGTTGGCATACGAACTGGCAACTGAATCTACTAACTATTGGAATGTAGTCAATAAGGAGGCTGACATTTATTTACTTGCTGTTTCGGATATAGCTATTGGTGAAATTGTCAGGGAGCTTCACTTTCCCGGAAAGATCATAGTACATACTGCTGCTTCGGTTTCAAAATTTATTCTTGACAAATCTTCTGAGCATTATGGGGTATTTTACCCTCTTCAAAGCCTTAGAAAGGAGATCCAGGCATTGCCGGATATACCTATGATCATTGATGCAAGCGATCCAACTACTCTTGGTCAATTGAAAATGTTAGCCATGACCATCAGTGATAGTGTGACTATAGCTGATGATGAACAACGAAAGAAAATTCATCTTGCAGCCGTGTTTTGCAACAATTTTGTCAATCATTTATATACGCTGGCAGAGAACTATTGTAATAAGGAAGGAATTGAATTCAAACTTCTAATGCCATTGATAAAAGAAACGGCTGGAAGGGTGGAGTTTGTCAGCCCGGGAATTTCACAAACAGGTCCTGCAGTCAGGAATGACCATGCTACAATGGAAGAACACCTGAAGATGCTTGATGCTTACCCGGAAATGAAAAAATTGTATGTTTTATTAAGTCAAAGCATTTATTTTGAAAAGGTGTCTTAGTCAGGTGTTGTCTGGTTAAAACTATCAGTACCTGTAACTCCCATATTCTATTCAGAGGTTTATAAGTATTATTTATATCTTTCATTTTTCTATTATGCCAAACACTTCAGATAAAGGCAATGTACCTGGCAATCTTACTGCTTCCGATGATAATGTACTGTCTCATTTTCATAACATTAATACATTTGTTTTTGATGTTGACGGAGTACTTACAGATGGTAGTGTACTTCTGTTGGAGAATGGATTACAAGCCAGACAAATGAATATAAAGGATGGCCTTGGCCTTCAGATGGCGATAAAAAATGGTTATAAAGTAGTGATAATTTCTGGTGCAGCATCTACGCCAGTGATTAACAGGTTTCGATACCTGGGAATTGATGAGATCCATTTAGGAGTTTCTGACAAATTATATTTCCTGGAATTATTTATTGAACAAAACGGTTTGCAATGGGATAAGATTCTGTATATGGGGGACGACCTCCCTGATGTTGAGGTATTGCAAAAGGTCGGTCTTTCCTGTTGCCCTGCCGATGCCGCAGTGGAGGTGAAGCAGGTAAGTAAATATATCTCACCTATAAATGGAGGTTACGGTTGCGTAAGGGATGTTATAGAGAAGGTTTTAAAATTAAATAACCATTGGAAGTATTACCCAAATATTTCCTCAAGATAATCTGGATGATAGCTGCTTTTTTAAAATTGATACGCTGGCCTAACCTTGTCTTTATTATATTGACACAGTTGCTTTTTTATTATTGTGTTTACATTCCTTTATTTGGCTTGAATGAATACGTAAAGCTGGTTTGGCTCATCATAGCTTCAATTTTTATTGCTGCTGCTGGATATATCATCAATGACTATTTCGACCTCAATATAGACCAGGTTAACAAGCCTGAAAGAAATGTTTTTGTAAGGTCTGTTAACAGGCGCTGGGCCATAATCTGGCATTTTATTTTTAGCCTGATAGGAATTGGAGCAACCCTTGCCGCCGTGGGATTACATAAATGGTACCTGGTGCTGGCTAATATAATCGTGGTTTTACTACTTTGGTTTTATTCAACTTCTTTTAAACGACAGGTATTAATCGGTAACCTTGTTATTTCCCTTTTGACTGCATGGACAGTACTCATTGTATTTTTTGCTTTCACTAATCCCCAACATGCTTTCGTTGCCGATCCGGCATCAGTAAAGTTTTTCCGGATCGCATTTCTTTATGGAGGTTTTGCCTTTGTAATTTCATTGGTAAGGGAGGCAATAAAAGATATGGAGGACATCGATGGAGATGCCAGGTATGGGTGCAAAACGCTTCCTATAGTTTTTGGGTTAAAAACCACTAAAATATATACTCTTGTATGGATGGTAGTTCTAACGGCAGCATTGCTTATACTACAATTGTATATTTTGCAATTCGGATGGTGGATAGCTGTATTGTATAGTATATTACTTGTGGTTTTACCTTTATTCTTTACCACTTCCAAACTTATTAAAGCCTCCAGCTTACCCGATTTCAGTTATTTAAGCAGGCTTACTAAATTGATCATGTTTACCGGTATTCTTTCAATGATCTTTTTCCGTATTTATTTTTAATCATGGCTAATATTGTCCTGGCATCTCAATCACCAAGAAGAAAACAATTACTGGAGTGGGCGGAGGTTGATTTTGAAATTATAGTTGAGCCCACTGATGAAACTTATCCCGACAACCTGGATCCCGGCAATGTTGCCATTTATATTGCAACTCAAAAAGCTGCGGCTGTTAAATACAAGGCGCCAGACAAAATAATTATTGCAGCAGATACAATTGTGGTATTAAATAATGAGATCATAGGGAAACCTAAAGACAGGCAAGACGCTGTAAAGATCTTAAGTAAACTTAGTGGTAGTCATCACCAGGTGATCACCGGGGTTACAATATGGAATAAATCAACTGAAGTTTCCTTTTCAGACCTTACAGATGTCGAATTTCATTATTTAACACAATCGCAAATTGAGTTTTACGTGGATAAGTACAAGCCTTATGATAAAGCCGGGGCCTATGCAATCCAGGAATGGATCGGTGTCGTGGGGATAAAGACCATTAGAGGAGATTTTTATAACGTTATGGGTTTACCTGTAAGCAGGGTAGTCCAAGCCCTTGAAAAAATGAAATAAGCAGGTAAGTTATATTGTTATTCTTTTAAATATTATTTAAGTTAGCAATGCTTAAATCTTTTAAATGGATAAATATATCCAGGCTCCCCTTGCCTATAAAAGTATTGAACGGTTGAATGAAAAATTGCTGCAATATCTCTGGCAATTCCAATATTACAATAAGGCAGATCTTACGTCTGCCCACGGAGAACCCATTGAAATAGTATACCCTGGCAGCCTCAATAACAACCAGGGTCCTGATTTTTTAGAAGCACAGGTAAGAATCGGTGGAACTTTAATGGTTGGCTCTGTGGAGATTCATTTACGTACGTCGCAATGGATCGAACATGGCCACCAGGACGATGCCAACTACAATAATGTGATTCTTCATGTTGTTTTTGAAAATGACAAGGAGGAAGACCTGAAGTTTCCATTACCTATTCTTGAATTGCAATCAAGGATTCCCCATTTAATGATCGAACGTTATGCCACACTGATGGATACAAAAGCGTTCATTGCCTGTTATAACAAGATTGGCGCTATCAAAGATATTACCTGGGCTTCCTGGAAGGAACGA
Source organism: Flavisolibacter ginsengisoli DSM 18119 (assembly GCF_900129295.1). Taxonomy (GTDB): domain Bacteria; phylum Bacteroidota; class Bacteroidia; order Chitinophagales; family Chitinophagaceae; genus Flavisolibacter; species Flavisolibacter ginsengisoli. The sequence continues at coordinate 306,676 of NZ_FQUU01000004.1, read as the reverse complement.
TTACTGGCAGAAAGACTAACAAGAAAATCAGCCATCGTATTTGATTTTTTATTAGGGAATACAGATCATTGGGAAGAGATCTTTTGGTGGATGTTAGCCCGGAATTTTGGGTTAAAAGTGAATATGGAAGCATTCGAAGCCATGGCCCGTTCCATACCATTAAGGATACTGGCACGCCATAAGAGCCAGATACACCAGGTTGAAGCACTTTTGATGGGACAGGCAGGTTTATTAAATGAAAGTTTTACCGAAGATTATCCCCTGCTATTGCAAAGGGAATATAAGTTTCTGCAAAAGAAGTATGCTTTGAAACCAATACAGGTGCCGGTATATTTTCATAGGATGCGACCTGGCAATTTCCCAACTGTGCGCCTGGCCCAGCTAGCCATGTTGATACATAACTCAGTTCATTTGTTTTCTACAATTCTTGAAAAGAAAAATGTAAAAGATATAAATGGTTTGTTCGAGATTACCGCAAATGATTATTGGCATTACCATTACAGGTTTGACGAACCATCAACCTATAAAAGAAAAGTTATCGGGAAAACAATGGTTGATAACATTGTAATTAACACAATTGTGCCTGTGGTCTTTGCATATGGGCTTCACCACAGGGAAGAACAATATAAGCTAAAAGCATTAGACTGGTTGGAGCATACACCAGCAGAAGAAAACAATATCACTAAAGGATTTACTGCCCTGGGGCTCCCCAATCAAACAGCTTATGAATCGCAGGCATACATTGAATTAAAAACTCAATACTGCGATCCAAGGCATTGTTTAAAATGTTCTATAGGGAATGCCATCCTTAAAAGCTGATTACATTACCCCGCGACATTTTTTGTAACGGCCACTAGCAGCCTCTGAGGGAGTTACAGAACGGGCACAAGACACTAATAAAATAGCAATAAGACAAAAGATGATTAACTGGAATTTCATAGGAGTAATTTGAACAAAGCTAACAGAGGGTTTTGTGAAATCTAAATAAAACCCTCTGTTTTTCTACCTGGTAAAAATACTTTTTAAGAAATCAATTTCTTTCCCATGTTGATAGTTCCATTATGAACGAATCTTAACTCCACGACCCCCAATTAATATTCACTTCAAGGTCTGGGTGAATGCTTTTTTGCACCGGGCAATTTATGCCTGTGTTCTTTAGTATCATTTTAGTTTTATCATCTACTTCTTTCAAATTTTCCGGGAAATGAAATAACAGGTTAATAGCAGCAACTCTTCTGGGGTCAGGCTTCATTACCTTTTCCACTTCCACTGTAACTTTATCCAGGTCAAAGCCCATTGATCTTGCTTTGATACCCATAACTGTTATCATACAAGTACCCAAAGAGGTTGCCATAAGATCTGTTGGTGAGAAGCGTTCACCTTTTCCCTGGTTATCCACCGGGGCATCTGTTTCAAAATTAGAACCTGAACGCAAGTGAGTACATGTAGTTCTTAATTCGCCTGTATAAACAACAGTTGACGTCATACTTTTTTGCCTAAATTTACGTTGTACAACTTAACATATTTTATCTCAGTGAAAAAAGTACTTCTATTTATAGTTCTATTGACAAGTGGTGTTACAGTTTTGGCACAGGACTCAACTAGCCGGGAAAATAATGATCAATCCACTAAAGATGAAAAACGCCAACGTACAAATACTTTAATGAAGCAGGAGGAGGAAGGGAACCTTAACTATGTAAAGCAGAATGGATTTGGAATCCAGCTTCGCACAAATGGTTATGGAATTTTCTTTGAAGTTGGTCGAAGGAAAACTCCACGTGTTACCAGTACTTATAGTATAGAACTTACTGAAATTAAACACCCAAAAGAGGAAAAAACAGGGGGTAATTTTTTTTCCAACCCTTTTATTTATGGTAAGATCAACAATTTTTACCAGCTTAACCTGGGACTTGGTAAACAATACATTTTTGGACAAAAGGGCAATAAAAATGGGGTAGCTGTTATAGGTTTGGCACAGGGTGGACTTTCCCTTGGTTTATTGAAACCTTATTATATTACTACTAACACCAGTGGCTCTGATGAAACCATAAAATACAGTCCAGAGGATAGCCTGGTATTTCTCACTTACAACAATCAAAATTCTGGCGCAGGTTTTACTAAGGGGTGGGGAGAGTTGAAATTAAAGCCCGGGGCATATATAAAGACTGCTTTGCGATTTGATTTCGGGCGCTTCAATGAGTCGGTTAGTGCAATAGAAATAGGTATGAGCCTGAATGCTTATGCTGACAAGATATCTATTATGGCACCTGTGACACTTGATGGTAAAGCGGCGGGTGCCCAGCGTTTCTTCTACCAGGGTCATATAGCCTTTGTTTTCGGACGCAGGAAGTAACTATAAAGGCCTTCAGAGATATTTAAGATTATTTTCCACAAATTATTAGGAAATTTGCCCTTTTATGGGCCAGGCCCTTGTGTTAACTCTGAATTGATTTGAAATGATCGAACTTCCCATAGCTCCTCAATCCGACCTTCCAAAAAGAACTAAACCCGATTGGCTTCGCGTAAAGCTTCCTATTGGAGAAAGTTATAAAAACGTTCGTAATCTTGTAGATACCCATAAACTTCATACAATTTGCGAAAGCGGTAACTGTCCTAATATGGGAGAGTGTTGGGGCGCAGGAACAGCGACATTTATGATCCTTGGCAATATCTGCACCCGCAGCTGTGGCTTTTGTGCGGTAGCCACTGGCAGACCATCATCGGTAGACTGGGATGAGCCACAGCGAGTAGCTGAAGCTATAAATTTAATGAAGATTAAGCATGCCGTAATTACTTCTGTAGACAGGGATGAATTAAAGGATGGCGGCTCCATAATATGGTACAATACCATTCATGCAGTAAAAACATTAAATCCCGAAACGACTCTTGAGACTTTAATTCCTGACTTTAAAGGAGAAAAAGAAAATATTCAACGGATCATTGATGCTGGTCCGGAGGTTGTATCTCATAACATTGAAACGGTTGAACGATTGAGCCGGCAGGTACGTATCCAGGCTAAATACTGGAGAAGCATGGAAGTAATAAGAATTCTCAAAGAAGGAGGCATGCGAACTAAAAGCGGTATTATGCTTGGACTGGGAGAGAAAAAAGAAGAAGTGTTTCAAACTTTACAAGACCTGGCAAATGCGGGTTGTGATGTTGTTACCATAGGACAATATTTACAACCTACTAAAAAACACTTACCAGTTAACCGATTCGTACATCCAGATGAATTTGCTGAATATAGGGAAGTTGGGTACCAAATGGGATTGGATTATGTTGAAAGTGGACCTTTGGTCAGATCATCCTACCATAGTGAAAAACATGTTATTCCAGGATTTGGTAAAAATGCCTGGGCAGGAGAGAAGGCTAAAATACAGTCATAAAATTATAGACTTACAGGTTAAAATAAAAAATCCCCCTGGCGGCAATGTCAGGGGGATTTTTATAGTAAGATTATTCATTTAAACTTTTCATTCCCTCATTTCCCAAACAAGGGCACTGGCTCCAAGTATTGCTGCATCAGCTTCCTGCAATTCGCTAAAAACAAGTTTTACTTTATTCTGGAATATGGGAAGAAGGTTTTTCTCCATATGCTCCCTTGTAGGATTCATAATAAGGTCACCTGCTTTTATAACTCCACCAAACAGTACTATAGCTTCAGGAGAAGAGAACATAATAAAGTTGGCCAATGATTCACCCAGTATTTGACCAGTAAACCGGTATACCTCCAAAGCTGTCTCATCTCCCTTTAAAGCACAATCACAAACAAGTTTAGAATCTATTTCTTCAGGTCTGTATTTGGCCAGCAGGCTATTACTATTTTTTTCTAATAATTCGCGAGCTGTAATAGCTATTCCAGTTGCAGAACAATAAGCTTCCAGCGAACCATCAAGTTTGGTAGACCAATGCTTCCTGCCTCCATGGCGGATAATAGTATGGCCTAATTCCCCGGCAAAACCATCATGTCCATATATTAATTGACCATTAGCTACAATTCCGCTACCTACGCCGGTTCCAAGCGTGATCATGATAAAATCACGCATGCCCCGTGCAGCACCATAGTTCATTTCTCCAACGGCAGCTGCATTAGCATCATTGGTTAAAGAGCAGGGTAAGCCAAATTTAGCTGTAACTAATTTTGTCAAAGGAATGACCCCTTTCCAGTGTAAATTGGGTGCATAATCGATAGTCCCTGTATAGAAATTTCCATTTGGAGCTCCTATTCCAATACCTTTCATCTTCCCTTCATCTGCATGAACTTTCAGAATAGGAGATAAGGTTTCATAAAGGGCGTTTATATAATCATCAATTTCAGGAAAAGCATCAGTTCGCAGTTCACCTTTTTCTACGATATCACCTCTATGATTTACAATTCCATATTTTGTATTGGTTCCACCAATATCTATACCTATAGCAAACTCATTTGATAAATCAATCATCCTTTTTATAGTTTTTTATCGGTTACATCTAAAGCACCTTCCGGAGAGGTTTCTAATGGTTGCAGGTCTTCATTGGCTGTGCCTTCATAGTCTATACCCTGGCGTTTTAATATGCCCCGCACTATGAATGCAAAGAATGCAAGGTAAGCAAAACAAATTACAGGAATCCAGTACGACTGGTGAATACCATAACCAATAACATCTGTTTTTGTTTGAATATAATCTGCCAGTTTTCCCTGGATAGGTGGAATGATACCTCCTCCAAGAATCATCATGATTAGAAAGGCTGATCCCTGGGTCTGGTATTTTCCCAAACCTAAAATTGATAGGTTGAATATGGAAGGCCACATAATGGAGCAAAACAAGCCCCCACTAAGAAATGCATAAATAGCGAGGTTGCCTTTAGTTAATAAACCAATGATCATAGCTAGAAGTCCAAGACTTGCAAAAATGAGCAATGTACGGGCAGGCTTGTCCTTACTAACGTAAAATGCTGCCATTTGAATTAATACACATACTATATAGTAAAGCAAAGGCTTTACATCATATTGAGAAATGGCAATTACTCCGATGACTATTCCAAAAGCAATCAATGGAACCAACAACATCATTAATTGCCTGGTGGAACGTTTTAGGTCAAAAGCAGATATAGCACCTGTCCACCGGCCAATCATAAGGCTTCCCCAATACATAGATACGAATGGAGCTACCTGGGAGGAAGAATAGCTTCCAAAGTCAGGTTGTTTTAATAACTCACCCATGTTACTTACAATAGAAACCTCTACGCCTACATATACAAATATGCCTAGCATTCCCAACACCAACTGGGGATACTTCATAGCACCCCAACCCTCAGGATTCTTTGTAGCTCTCCAATTTGAGATCAACAGTCCAAAAACTACTACCGCTAAGGCTCCAAAAAGCCACTTCATTCTGTAGGTTTCCAATCCATGCTTTTCAGCATCACTTAAGGTAGCAGGATCCGTCTGATAACTGTGGAATACCGGAACGAACATTATGATCAGCAAACCAGTCATGATCAGCAGTGAGTACAAGGCTTTATTTGCCTTCTCGGTTTTTTCTGTGGAAATCCCTGAAGGAACTTTTTTGGAGAAAAAGAATAATGCAGCCGCTGCTATGAACAAAGCGCCAACACCTGCATAAAGTATGATCACTTTACTAAGACTTAATGATTGGATCTTTTCATCAGTTAATGCTGCAGTTGTACCAAACAGGGCAAATGCAACAACCAATGGTCCTATCATTGTACCAAAGGAGTTTACACCACCTCCCAGGTTTACACGGCTGGTACCTGTAGAAGGATCCCCCAGGGCAATGGCAAATGGTTGGGCCGCTGTTTGTTGTAGTGAGAAACCCAGTGCTACCACAAATAGTCCAAAAAGCATACCTGCAAATGCATTTGCATTTACGGCAATGATCATAGCCACTGCGCCCAATGCGGAAAATAATAACCCATATACAATACTTTTTTTAAATCCCCATTTAGCCACCAGGTCATTACCTCCAAAAGCGCCATAGGCAAACAAAACCAATGCACCTATATAGTAAGCTGTATAAAAGGCAAAGTCTACTAACTGGCTTTGAAATTGATCAAGCTGGAAGTAGTGCTTACAGAAAGGAATAAAGACGCTATTCCCTGCGGCGATAAAACCCCAGAAAAAGAAAACGGTCACGAGTGTGCTTAAAGCACCATAATTAGTGGGAATGCCTTGTCCTTGTGACACTTTTGAAACATTCCTGTTCGGTCCCATCGATGTAGCCATACTGATTTTGGTTTTTAGAAGGCTTGAAAATAATAAGTTTAACTGATAGAAAAATTGAGTTGGGTGAATATCTTGAAAAAGATTTTATATACCTTCAATCAGGATGTATTAGAAATATGGAAATAATTCATGTATCAGCAGAATGTTATCCTGTTGCAAAGGCAGGCGGATTAGGGGATGTAGTTGGGGCTTTACCAAAATATCAATCCAAAGCAGGGCACCTTGCTAAAGTAGTAATGCCCATGTATCGCACAAAATTCCTCGTAAATAATGAATGGGACCTGGTACATGAAGGTAGACAGCAGATAGGGACACATCAATTCAATTATGCCATTATTAAGGAGAAGACCAATAAACTCGGCTTTGATCTCTATCTCGTTGATATTTACGGTCTTCTTGACCGGGAAAAAATATATGGGTATGATGATGATACTGACAGATTTATAGCGTTCCAGGTATCTGTAGCTGACTGGATCAGTAAATGGGAGCATAAACCTGATATAGTTCATTGTCATGACTATCATACAGGGTTCATCCCCTTCTTTTTTAAATATGTTTACCAGTTTAAAAATCTTGAATCAGTTCCCACAGTGTTTACAATCCATAATGGTGAATACCAGGGACAGTTTGGCTGGGAAAGGTCTAACCTGCTTCCTGGCTATGATACCTATAAATGGGGATTTCTTGACTGGGATAATAAAATCAATCCTTTCGCCTCCGCTGTTAAATGTGCCTGGAAGGTTACTACAGTCAGTCCTAGTTATTTGGAGGAGTTGAAGTATGCAGCCAATGGTGTGGAAATGCTGATGCAATATGAGCAGGGTAAATGTGTTGGTATATTAAATGGTATAGATACCGATGTATGGGATCCCTCAACAGATGAATTTCTTGTCCGGAATTTTAACGATCAGGAAGTAAAAGAAGGAAAGAAAAAAAATAAGAGGGAACTGGCCATACGTTTTGGCCTCGATGCAGATAAACCACTTATTGCCTTTATAGGCAGGTTAGTAGGGGAGAAAGCTGCTGATATTTTACCTGATGCAATTCGCAATTCAATTTATCAGCATCATGGTGCAGTTAATTTTCTAATACTTGGTTCTGGAGATCCTGTAGTGGAAGCAAGGCTTGAAGAAACGAAAAATCAATTGGGTGGATTCGTAGGTACATATATTGGATACAATGAAGCCCTAAGTCATTTGATTTATGCTGGTGCAGATTTTTTATTAATGCCAAGCAGGGTAGAACCTTGTGGATTAAACCAAATGTACGCTTTGCGGTATGGTACAGTACCAATGGTTCGAAGTACTGGTGGTTTAAAAGATACTGTTCGTGATTTTGGGGATTGGCAGGGATTTGGAATTCGTTTCAACAATGCTGATGTGAATGATGTAACCTATTCAGTAGGAAGAGCAATAGATCTATATTATAATAAAAAGGACCTTTATAACTGGATGCGAAGTTTTATGATGAACATTGATCATTCCTGGGATGCCTCTGCAGGAGATTATTTAAGGTTGTATCAATCTTTGTAATTTACCTGGTACTCCATTTGTAAAGTACTAACAGTTTATAATTAAATTTATACTATGGAATGAAGCTATTCCTATGACTATCCCCAACAATTTTTATGATTTAAGTAGTTCGTAATTATACATATAAAAAGAAGATCTATGAGCAAGCAAATGTTATCTGTTATTTTGGGAGGAGGTGCCGGAACCCGTTTATTTCCATTAACAGCAAGCCGGTCAAAGCCAGCTGTGCCTATAGCCGGTAAATACAGGTTAGTTGACATTCCTATTTCAAATTGTTTGAATTCTGGCATTACACGAATGTTTGTATTGACAATGTATAATTCCGCTTCACTGAACAGGCATATAAAGAATACGTACCACTTCAGTGCATTTAGCTCTGCTTTTGTAGACATTCTTGCTGCTGAACAAACCCCTGATAACCCAACCTGGTTCCAGGGTACAGCAGACGCTGTAAGGCAAGGCTTGCGGCACATAGCACCATTTGATAGTGAATATATTTTAATCCTTTCAGGTGACCAGTTATACCAGATCGACTTCCAGGAAATGCTTTTTAACCATAAGGAAAAAGGGGCCGATATAACTATTGCCACTATTCCTGTAACTGAAAAGGAAGCTTCTGAATTTGGAATTCTGAAAACAGAAGAAGGCATGATTACTGCCTTTACTGAAAAACCTAAATCGGGCCTGGAAAACTGGGTCAGCGATACAGGTGATGAAATGCGTGCAAAGGGAAAAGTATACCTCGCCTCAATGGGTATATACATCTTCAACCGTCACTTGTTATTTGACCTGCTTCAAAATGAAAATAAAGACGCTGCAGATTTTGGCAAGGAGATCATTCCACAATCAATTAATAAGTATAAAGTAGCCAGCTATCAGTATGAAGGATATTGGGAAGATATAGGAAACATTCCTGCTTTTTTCCATGCCAATATTGGATTAACCAAGGATATACCTGAATTCAATTTGTTTGATAATAACAAGACCATATATACCCGCGCCCGTATGCTACCGCCAGCCAAGGTTAGCGGCACCAGGCTTGATCATAGTATTATAGCTGATGGATGTATAATTAATGCTGCCCACATAGAGAATTCTGTCATTGGTATCAGATCTCGCATTGGCAACGACTCAAACCTCACAGATGTTTATATTATGGGTAGTGACTATTATGAAACTTTGGAAGATATAGCCCTGGACCTGCAACATGGCATACCACAGTTAGGCATTGGCTCAAGATGCCAGATCCAAAATGCTATCATAGACAAGAACTGTCGTATAGGTGATGATGTCCGGATCATTGGGGGCGCTCACATAGAAGATGGGGATTCCCCTTTGTATACAGTGAAAGATGGAATTGTAGTTTTGAAGAAAGGAGCTGTGCTTCCCAATGGATATACAATAGGAGTTTAATAATACTATTAAAATCTCAAAAAGGAAATGTGTAATTAAAACACATTATTACACATTTCCTTACTAACTTTCGCAATCAAATCTATTGATTGCTTATGGCTATTCAGTCTTCTACGGCCTTACAGGAAGGTAAATATCCAAAACCAAAGCTTTCCATATTCCAGATCTTCACAATGAGCTTTGGCTTTCTTGGTATTCAGTTTGGTTTCGCACTTCAAAATGGTAACACTAGCAGAATACTCCGTTCATTTGGTGCGGATGTTGACCAGTTACCTATGTTCTGGATCGTTGCTCCTTTGGTTGGTATGATCGTTCAGCCTTTAATCGGGCATTATAGTGATCGTACCTGGAACAGGCTTGGACGCAGAAAACCTTATTTTTTAACTGGAGCCATACTTTCTTCACTTGCCCTTGTGTTTCTTCCAAATTCTGCATCCCTATCGGCTATCATTCCTGCATTATGGATAGGTGCTGGAATGGTGATGGTAATGGACGCATCTTTTAACGTTGCCATGGAACCATTCAGGGCCCTGGTTGCAGATAACCTTCCCGATAGTCAGCGGACAATGGGCTTTAGCATTCAAACCTTTCTTATCGGGTTGGGAGCCGTTGTAGGTTCGGCTTTGCCTGAGATCCTGGCTAATAGTGGTGTGAGCATGGAAGCTGGGCCGGACGGGGTAGCAAATAATATAAAATATGCTTTCTATATAGGTGCGGTCGTTTTTATAATAGCTATACTCATCACTGTTTTTTTTAGCAAGGAATATGCCCCTAGGGAATATGAAAGATATCATGGTAAACCAGCGGTATCTAAAAAACATGGAATAAGTGAAATCTTCTCAGATTTTGGCAATATGCCAAAGACAATGAAACAACTGGGTTTGGTTCAATTCTTTAGCTGGTTTGCTCTTTTTAGCATGTGGGTTTTCACCACAGATGCAGTGGCAACACATGTTTATGGACTAACGGGAGATTATTCCAAGTCCATACAATACAATGAGGCGGGCAATAAAGTAGGATCTGCTTTTGCTGTGTACAACTTTATAGCGATGATCTATGCCTTATTTCTCCCGGTGGTAGCCAGGTATATTGGCCGTAAGCTTACACATTCTGTATCACTTATAGCAGGAGGAATTGGGCTCATTTCTATATACTTTATAAAAGATCCGGCTATGCTTAAATTTTCTATGGTCGGTGTAGGACTTGCATGGGCAAGTATTCTTGCCATGCCCTACGTGATACTATCCAGTTCTATTCCTGCCGGGAAGCTTGGAATCTATATGGGCATCTTTAATTTCTTTATTACACTTCCCCAGATCATCAATGGATTATTTGGAGGATGGATAGTAAAGCACCTGTATGGCAACCAGCCAATTTATGCAATTGTACTGGCAGGAATCTTTATGATCTGCGCAGCAATTAGTGTTATATATGTGTATGATCCTGCCTCTAAAAGAATTAAAGAAGAAATCGCATTGCCAAATGAAACGCTTGAAAATATTTAGTACCATAGTTGTTCTACTGTTTAGCTCATTTCAACTCAGCGCTCAAAACATTGAAGTGTACCCCGCCAATTGGTGGATAGGTATGAAAGAGCCCAAATTGCAATTAATGCTTCATGGTGATAATATCGCCTCGGATAATTATTCGCTCAATTATCCGGGAGTAAGACTTGTAAAGGTGAATAAGGTAGAAAATAAAAATTACGTTTTCCTGGATCTCCTGATATCACCTTCATCAAAACCTGGAAAGGTCAGTATAAAAAGGAGCAAAGGAGAACCAATACTTTTTGATTTACAAGCGCGCCGACATGGAAAGGGCACCGCTTTTGCGCAGGGCGTTCGATCCCAGGACCTTGTTTATCTTATTATGCCTGATCGTTTTGCAAATGGGGATTACAGCAATGATAGGGCACCAGGCATGCGGGATCAATCATTGAATCGCGATTCTATGTACCATCGTCACGGTGGAGATATCAAAGGTGTGATACAACACCTTGATTACCTGAAAGACCTAGGGGTGACCACTGTATGGATGACACCTGTCATGGAAAATGATATGCCCAACCGGACAGAACATGGCTATGCCATTACAAATTATTATAAGATAGACACAAGGCATGGGGGTAATGAGGCATATAAGTTACTCAGTGATGAATTGCATAAGAGAGGGATGAAACTAATACAGGATGCTGTTTATAATCATTGTGGACTGCAAAACTTTTTCATCCGTGATATGCCTATGAAAGATTGGGTACACCAATGGCCAACTTATACAGGCACCAATTATAAAGATCAGCCTTTAATGGATCCCCATGCTTCGAAATCTGATGAAACCCGGATGTCTGATGGTTGGTTCACACCTCAAATGCCAGATCTCAACCAGGGGAATCCCTATGTGGCTAATTACCTTATACAGAATGCCATTTGGAGCGTAGAAGAATTTGGGGTAGACGGGTGGAGGATAGATACCTACATCTATAATGACCTTGACTTTATGAATCGATGTAATAAGGCTTTGACAGATGAATATCCTAAGATGACAATGTTTGGTGAAACCTGGGTGCATGGAGTTTTAAACCAGGCTTATTTTACCCAGAACAATCTCACCAATGTGCGCTTCAAAAGTAATTTGCTATCAGTTACAGACTTTCAAACCAATATGTATGGTATCAATCCGGCACTTACACAGAACTTTGGCTGGACAGAAGGGGTCAACAAACTCTATCAAACGCTTGCCAATGATTTTGTGTACAAGGATCCAATGATGAATGTGGTGTTCCTTGATAACCATGATATGTCTCGTTTTCTTTCACAGGTAGGTGAAGATGTGGATAAGCTGAAAGTAGGTATTGGTTGGTTGCTAACAACCCGGGGCATTCCTGAGTTGTATTATGGCACTGAAATCTTATTAAAAGGAATTTCCAACCCGGATGGACTTGTCCGTGGCGATTTTACAGGTGGATGGAAAGAAGATCCCAGTAATAAATTCACTGCTGAAGGCAGAACGGATAAAGAAAACGACGTGTTTAACTGGACAAGAACTATTGCTAATTTCAGGAAAAAATCATCTGCAATCAAAACTGGTAAATTGATGCAATATGTACCTGAAGACTGGGTATATACCTACTTCCGTTATGACGATAAGCAAACCGTAATGGTGGTGATGAATACGGCCAATGAAGAAAAAGCCATTGACCCTAAACGCTTTTCTGAAAGGATCAATGGTTTTACAAAAGCAAGGAATATAATCAATACAAAGCAGGAAGATCTCAATGAAAAATGGAAACTTCCAGCCAAATCGATATGGATAATGGAACTGGTCAAATAACAAAATTCCAGACCATATTTTTACCGTAATCGCCCCAGTTCTTAAGCACTTTATCTATTGAGCTTATCATTGTTTTACGGTCTACTTTTTTGCCTTTGGTAGCTGGTGTAACTCCATTAAGATTTAGCCCGTTTACTTCCACCCTTGTAGCAAACCAGGTGGTATGAATGCGGGGCATTCCCAGGCCTAATATCATCCCGGGTAATCCATTAGCACTTTCAGGGCCGCCATTGATCAGGATCTCGTCTGTATAAAAAGCAAATATGGCTATGGAATCATCAATGAGTCCAATTGCTTTGCGACAATCATATCCCGCGATATTCCGTGTATCGCTGGTAAGCTTCCATTTGATCTTTTGCAGACTATCCTGCACCAGGAAGGTTTCTTCAAAAATGGGCTTCTGAGTTATGGTTGTTCCCGCTTTGTAGTCATTATAAACCACATTTTTATCAGCAATACCCTGGTACCATGTTCTGGAATCCACCTTAACTTCTTTTCCAGGTTTATAAATGGATCGGGAGGTGTCACCAATAAAATCAAAATAGGTAGTTGACAATTGCGGAAGGCGATCTTTTATGCGCTCATACCATTCCGGTTCCAGCTCCTTATACAATTGTCTCACGTAGACTACTTTCTCAAACTCTATTTTTACCGCAGGATGAAAGGTTTGTGACCAACTGGAAATGGTTGTAACCAATATGGTCAAGAAAAATAATAGTTTTTTCATGATCTTATTTTTGACCTGGCATTTTATTAAAGGACCATTCGAACTTGAGCATATAGTAATTGCTGATGCGCTGGAAACGTTCTTCGCTGATCATGCTGCTATTAATGCTCCGATCAAATCCCTGATTCTTATTCAGTAAATCATTGGCAGCAAATATGATCTTACCTGATTTATCCTTAAAAAACTTTCTTGAAAGGTTGGCATTCCATATAATAATATTCCTGTTTCCCCCAAAAGCAGCTAATTGCTGGTACAATTGAACCTTGCAATCAGTATTTAATTCAAGTTTTCCTGGTAACATTAAATAACCTTCTGTTTCCCCTCCGTAAGCAAAATAGTTGTTTTTAAAGTTGGGATTTAATGAAGATTTAGAAGCATTATATTCCAATGAGGGATTGATATTAAGGCTATACTTTTCAGGGTATTCATAACGTATACCATATGCTATTTCATAATGGTAATAATCGGTCTGATTTTTTTGTCCATTTATAAAGTTGATATTTCTGCCACCACTACCATTTAACCTGACAGTATGATTAAATTTCTTTTCTCCTTCTCCTTTATTCCATTCACTCCACATATACCAATTGTTATTTCCATTAACGTTGACTGGTTTGAATATACGTTTACCAGAAGGATCAATTGTATTATCCTGGGTTATGGCATTGTCAGTGAAGTTTATTCCCAGATTTAGCCATATACCCCTTGCGCTTAAAACTTTATAGCTGTTATAAAAAATTGACAGGTTGTGGTTAAATCCAACTTTGAGATCTGGATTTCCAACTAATACATTCAGTTGGTCGTTGTTATCACGAATAGGTTGCAGTTGATCTATTGTGGGCTGACGAGTAGTACCCCGATAATTGATCCCAATACCAGATTGCTGCTTGGGTCTGAAATTGAAAGATGCCTGGGGAGTAAGATTGGTAAAATTGTAATTTGTAAAACTGCTATGGTCAAGATTATTTAATCTTAATTTAGTAGCTGATAAACCTGATCCAAAAGCCAGCCTTATTTTTTTATAGACATACTTAGTGATCAGCGTACCGCTATTCGAACTTGCCCTAAGGTCAAAATTATTGCTAAAGGCCTGGTTTAATATTTCATATTTATCATTAAAATCTTTGTCAAAAGTGTTTTTATGTGAGGTAGAATTATTCTGATTATAGCTGTATTCCCCCACCAAACTCCATTTGTCATTCAAGGGCTCACTGTAAGTGACCTTGGCGCCCAGGGTAGTGGAACTTCCACTATTGATCTTTTGCTGATCTTGCAATTTCGACGAATCCAGGTTGCCAGAAGTGTAAAAGTCTGCCTGAGAATAAATAAAATTCTTTTGATCATCATTGGTAATTCCGTACCTGATTGTTGATAATAGCTGCCTGTCCTTTTTATGAAACAATTGTTTGTATTGAAGCTGGTTATCGCTTTGTAAACGTTTTGAATCATAGGAAGTATTACCCAAGTTGATCGTTTCTTTATTATCAGTTTTGTTGGTGATGTCAGTATTGGTATTATTAAAAGAAGTTGTGGCTTTTCTTGTACCTGCAGTTACCAGCTTCAATGAGGCCAGCGAATCCAGTTTCCATTCATACTTAAAGTTGATGGCATGTTGTTGATTTAATCCATTTGACCTGGTAAGGGTGCTTGTATTGATCAATCTTCCCGGAATAATGCTTTGTATGTATTTAGAAGCTATATTGCTGGTACCAAGCCTGTTAAAACGATAGGAGCCGTTTACAGCTTGTTTATCATTATTCCACCTGTCAATGTATAAAGCTCCTGCAGTATAGGCATCGGGTAAACCTTTTAAACTCCAGTCACTAAAATCATCCGATGTCCCAAAGCTGAAATAATAGCCGCTTAGTTCATCGTATTCAAAATCATTTTCAAAACCGAGTTTTCTTTGATCCTGCCAGTTGAGGCTTCCTGTATTGGTTTTGCTTTTAGTGCCATAAAGTGAAAATTTCTTTTTACCAATGAATTTGTTATACAACAACCGTGCATCAAGCAGTTTGTCAAAGTCAGAACCAATCTCAGCCTTTCCAAATGCCCCGGTTTTTTTATCTTCCTTGAGTTTGATATTTACTGTTTTCCCTTCTGTTCCGGTGGATATGCCCGTAAGATTTTGCTGCTCTGATTTATTATCAAATACCTGTACCTTATCAACAGCCTTTGCACCAATGTTTTTAGTAGCCATGGTTGGATCATCACCAAAAAACTCTTCTCCATCCACCAGTACTTTCTGCACTCGCTGTCCCTGGGCAGTAATTTCGCCTTTGCTATTCACCTGGAATCCCGGAAGTTTTTTTAATAATTCTTCAACAGTAGCACCTTCTTTCACATGAAAACTATCTGCAACAAATTCGGTAGTGTCGCCCTTTATCCTAATAGCTCCTGCACTTCTTATCACAACGGCGTCAAGTAATTGGGATTTCAGTGTGAGCGGTATGGAGCCGATTGAATTGGTTTCTCCTGCCTTTACAACCACTTCATCCACGTAGTCGGCAAACCTGGGGAAGCTAACTAGTATCACATATCTACCTGTATCTACCTTTGGGATCTGGAAATTGCCCTCTTTATCAGTCCTTATGAACTTATACAGGCTTGAATCTTTCTTTTGTAATAAGCTGACAACGGCATTGGCTAATGTTTTCTTTCCTAATGTATCCGCAACCGTTCCGGTTACAGACGATTGTTGAGCTATAGCCAGTTGGGTGAGTAGGAGTAAGAATATTCCTATGAAGAATTTTCTCATGATGCAGGTTTGCTTGGTTTATAGCTAACAATAATAATATGAAAAACCTTATTGACTTGTTAACTTTACTTAAACGGTAATTATCAACTTATGTCAGATCCTATAAATGCGCCAGGTGGTTCTAATCAACATGGAGAAATGGAAAATAGTTCCGGATTTATTGAAAGGTTTGCACCAACCAGTCAAGAAAAATATGAAGACAGGAATTTTGTTGATACCACCTTGCCTGTATGGAATTATTCTATTTTGTATGATGATGATATTTCAAACTATCAAAATGGAACTCATTATAATCTCTATAAAAAATTTGGCTCCAAGCGATTGGTGGTATTAGGAAAGGAAGGATATTATTTCTGTGTGTGGGCTCCCAATGCAACAAAGGTTACTGTAGTTGGCAATTTTAATGACTGGGATAAACATTCGCATGTATTACATCCGAGGTGGGACAAAAGTGGCATATGGGAAGGTTTTATTCCCGGCATTCCTAAAGGCGAACTATATAAATATAATATTCGGGGTTACGAGGGAAAGGAAACAGAAAAAGGAGATCCATTTGCCAATTTTTGGGAAAAAAGACCATTGACTTCTTCCATCACCTGGGAATTTGACTACAAGTGGAATGATGAACAGTGGATGAAAGAAAGAAAGAAACACAACTCTCTTGAGGCTCCATGGAGTGTTTACGAAGTACACCTCGCCAGCTGGATGCGTCCCGACAGGTACAATGAAGAATCCTATAACACATATAGCCAGCTTGCCGATCTGATGGTGCCCTATGTAAAAGAAATGGGCTTTACCCATGTAGAATTGATGCCCGTAATGGAACATCCTTTTGATGGAAGCTGGGGATATCAATGTACAGGGTTCTTTGCGCCCACTTCACGATTTGGTGCACCGGAAGATTTTATGTACCTCATTGACAGGTTTCACCAGGAAGGCATTGGCGTTATCCTTGACTGGGTACCTTCCCATTTCCCATACGATGCCCATGGTTTATTCATGTTCGATGGAACTCATACTTACGAATATGCAGATATGCGTAAGGGGTTTCACCCCGACTGGAACAGCTATATCTTCAATTATAAAAGGGGTGAGGTAAAATCATTTCTCATCAGCAGTGCCCGTTTCTGGTTCGATCTGTTTCATATTGATGGTATCAGGGTAGATGCTGTTTCTTCCATGTTAAAGCTCGATTATTCACGTAACGAAGGTGAGTGGGAGCCAAATGAATATGGCGGCAACGGAAATCTTGAGGCTATCGCATTTATCAAGGACCTCAATGAAACCCTGTTCAGGGATTTTCACGATATACAGACCATCGCGGAAGAAGCTACTGATTGGCCGGGGATATCAAAACCAACCTTTGGGGGAGGACTTGGTTTTGGCATGAAATGGATGATGGGCTGGATGCATGATACGCTTGATTATTTCAAGCTTGACCCACTTTATCGCAAAGACCACCAGAACAAACTCACGTTCAGCATGATGTATTATTATGATGAAAATTTCATGCTTCCCATTAGCCATGATGAAGTAGTTCATGGAAAATCACCCATGATCTATAAAATGCCGGGCGATGAATGGCAAAAGTTTGCCAACCTGCGCACCATGTATACTTATATGTGGACTCACCCCGGTGCCCGGTTGCTGTTCATGGGGAGCGAATTCGGCCAGACTTCTGAGTGGAATTATAAATCCGAACTCGATTGGTATCTCCTTGCTCATCCTTTTCATAAAAAATTGCAGGATTGTGTTAAGGACCTTAACCACCTACTTACTTCAGAAGAAGCCTTATATGTCAACCAGTTTAATACACAGGGTTTTGAATGGGTAGACCTGAATCACCGGGATGAAAGCGTAGTGGTGTATAGAAGAAAAGGCAAACAAGATGGAGATGATTTGTTAGTGATCCTTAACCTTACCCCGATGGTCAGGATGGATTGGGTAATTGATGTTCGCCATATTTACAATGCAGAGATATTTAATTCTGATGCAGAAAAATATGGTGGATCAGGAAATATTTATAACCCTGATATCAGAACAGAAACCCTGGATAGGGAAGAAGACAGGTATAGGTTGACCATCAACCTCCCTCCACTGGCCGGAATTATCCTAAAATAGCCGGGTTACCTGATGGTATAAAAGACATATGCATGGTTATGGTAGACGGTATAAGGTTTTTTATGTAAAAAATATTTAAAACCTGTATTTCGCTGGCAATTACGGGACTTATTTTTTATTTTCGAAACCGAAGAACCACAAAAACAATATCCTATGCTGAAAGTGATCCTTGCGGGTGCTGCTATGGGCATATCATTCTCACTCTTTGCCCAGTCTGATAGTTCTACCTATTTTTTACAAAAAGGCATTGAAGAAAAAGTAAAAGGACGCCGTATGGAGTCTTTAAAGCATTTTGAAAAAGCCTTTCAATACAATAAAACGGATAAGGAAGTAGTAAGCCAGTTGGCTGCTGCATACCTGGAACTGCGTCGGTATGGACAGGCCAGGGACCAATTCAAGCTCCTTTCAGACATGGGTGACAGAACTGACAGTACCTACCGCCAGTTAATGCTACTCTCGTTCAATATGCGCCAGTTTGATGATGCCATAAAATATGCTGGTGAATTAAAGAAAATAAATCCAGCAGCTAAGACAGCTTATTATGTAGGGAAGGCCTATTATGATAAGGAGGACCTGGGCAATGCCATTAAATTCCTGGAAGTGGCAGCAAAGGAAGATGATCAAAATGCAGATATACCTTACATGGTGGCAAAAGCCTATGCAGATATGCAAAATTACTCCCGTGCCATTCCTTACTTTCAAAAAGCAGTTAAACTCAATCCTTCTCAAAGCTATTGGACTTATGAGATGGCATTGATATACTATGCCATGAATGATGACCAGAATTCTTTAAAGTATATGCTGGAAGCGGCTGAAAAAGGCCTTAAAAAGGATAATAACTATATGCAGAACCTTGCTACAGCCTATATCAATGCGGGTCGTTTTAACGAGGGGATAGGCGTTTTGCAGGATCTCCTGCGTCTCCGGCCCAGCGATATGAATCTTTTGTATACCATCGCCGAAGCTTATTATAACGCAAAGAAATACGATAACGCCATTAACTATTATGATGAAGTTTTGGCCGCAAATAAAACAAATGCTGAGGCGCTTTACATGATTGGTATGTGTTACCAGAAGAAAGGTGAAAAGCAAAAAGGTATGGATCTTTGTGATAAGGCCATCGAAATGGATCCCAGTCTTCAGAATCTCAAGCAGAAAAAAGAAATGCCAGGCGGATTTTAATATTAATATAAAAGGGAACCGTCAGGTTCCCTTTTTGTATCCAACATATTGTTATTACATCCTCTCAGGAACTTTTATACCTAAATGATGCATGGCATCCCTGATCACTGTAGCTGTTAACTGACACAGTCTTAAACGCAATTGCTTCTTTTCTTCATTTTCTGCTTTTAATACACTATGCGCCGTGTAAAAAGTATTATAAGTCTGCGCTACACTATATATGTAATTGGCAATAGCAGAGGGGTTATATTCTAACCCTGCCTGTTTTGTAACATCCGGGTATTGTTCAAGTAATAGTAATAATTCTTTTTCCAAAGGCAGGAGCTTGCCGGCTTCGATTGAAGTAGTAGCATCAACAGGTTCCTTTCTTAATATTGATTTTATTCGTGCATGTGTATACTGTATAAAAGGTCCTGTAAAACCATGGAAGTCTATCGATTCCTCCGGGTTAAAGACCATTTTCTTTTTGGGGTCCACTTTCAGCAGGAAGAATTTCAAGGCTCCTAAGGCTATCATGCTATACAGTTCCTGCAATTCATCATGAGAGAATTCATCAACCTTACTTTTCTCAGCTGTTTTCTTTTCCGCTTCTTTTATCATTTCCGCCACCAGGTCATCTGCGTCTACAACGGTACCTTCCCGGCTTTTCATTCTTCCACTGGGTAGTTCCACCATCCCATAGCTTAAATGATGAATGGCATCCGCATAGGGCATCCCAAGCTTTTTTAAAATAAGCTTGAGCACTTTCATATGATAGTTCTGTTCGTCGCCGATTACATAAATGCTCTTGTCATAATGGAATTCTTCATATTTCTGATCAGCAAGTCCAAGGTCCTGTGTAATGTATACAGACGTGCCATCTTTACGTAAAACCAACTTTTCGTCTAAACCCTCTTCCGTAAGATCTATCCACACACTGCCATCGTCTTTTTTATAAAACACACCCTTTTGTAATCCTTTTTCAACAAAGACCCTTCCCAACAGGTAGGTATTACTTTCATAATAAGTTTTGTCAAAGTCACTGCCAATGGTTTTGTAGGTAATATCAAACCCTTCATATACCCATCCATTCATTGTTTTCCATAACTCCATCACATCTGGCTTACCAGCTTCCCAGTCCACCAGCATTTGTTGTGTCTTTTGCATGATGGGCGCATTACGTTCGGCTTCTTCTTTTGCCTGGCCCTGCTCTATAAGTTCCTGTGTTTCTTTCTTCAATTCATTACTGAACCGCACATAAAAATCACCTACCAGGTGATCGCCTTTAATGCCTGTCGATTCCGGTGTTTGCCCATTACCAAATAGCTGCCAGCCAACCATACTTTTACATATATGAATACCCCGGTCGTTTACTACGCAGGTCTTCATTACATCATGCCCGTTGGCTTTCAATATCTCCGCCACACTCCATCCTAAAAAGTTATTGCGCAAATGCCCCAGGTGAAGGGGCTTATTGGTATTGGGAGAGGAGTATTCCACCATTATCCTTTGTTCCTCCACTTGCGGTCTTAAGGCCTTGCCATCCGCATACTGCTTGTTAAGAAACGCAGTAAAATAGCTATCATTAACGGTAAGGTTCAGAAAACCCTTGATGATATTATAAGAAGTAAACAGACTTTCATTTTTTGCTACGAGTATATCGCCCAATTCTTTTCCTAATTGGTCAGGTGACTTTTTCAATTGCTTTACCAGTGCAAAAAGCACAATGGTGTAATCGCCTTCAAATTCCGGCTTGGTCTGGTTCACTGAAATTTCCTCTGCCGGCATTGAAACTGAGAAGGCTTCAGAAAGTGCTTTGGCGGTTACTTCCTTGATTTGTTGTATTAAACTCATACTGATCTGTTGAGATTTGCGCCGCAATTTAATTAATCGGCACCAGAGCGCACCCCGACACTTTAACCATACTTAACGAATTCTATGCAGATTCTCCCGAAATAGCTTTTATTTTCGCAGCTTTCATGCGTAAGATCCACCATAAGGTCCGAAGGTCCATTTTTAAGGTGTTGGATGTATTTTACCCGCCCTTTAGGCGATTCATGCCTTTACAAACATACCATTATGCTGCCTGTGGGGGTGGAAATACTGTTTTAAGCCTTTTGATATATTTTCTATCTTATAACTTCATACTGCATAAGCAGGTGCTGGACCTGGGTTTTATTGCCTTTAAGCCCCATATAGCTGCATTGTTTATTGCCTTTTTTATCACTTTTCCTATAGGCTTTTACCTAAGCATGTTTGTAGTGTTCCAGGGTTCACAATTAAGAAGGCGCATACAGTTATTCAGGTATTTCCTGGTTGTAATGGGAAGCATGACCATAAACTATTTTTGCCTGAAGCTGTTTGTTGAATCTTTTGGCTGGTTCCCCACGCCTTCGCAAATTATTACAACAGTAATAGTGATCTGCTTTAGTTATATTTCCCAGCGACATTTTTCTTTTAGGGTGGGCAGTAAGTCAGGAGATAGTAAATCGATGAGGACTAAAGACCAAGTTCCAGTTCAGTAACCGCCACTGACAATTGACCCGTGCAATTACTTCTTATCAGCAAATGTTCCGGCAATGCTTTTACAGAGGTTAGGGTAAGGTCTTTTACAGTTCCGGAACCTTTTATTCCTTTAGTCCATTCTCTATTCAGCCAGCCATTTAAATTTGTGGCTGCCGTAGCATAATAATTGTCCATTTTAAAGGAAGTGTACTTTTTCAGCTCCGAGATGATCTTGTTATTGAATAACCATTTGGCTGTTTTTAATAGCAGGTTTTTTGTGCGCAGGTCATAATCCATTTCCTGCACCTCGATGGTTTTAATATCGGCATTGTATACAGGCTTGCCTGTAAAAAAAACTGTTCCCTCAAAAGATCCGCTAAAATCCAGCCGGATCAGCATATTGCCATCCTCATTGCCGGACACCATTGTGTTTTCAATAATGATATGTTTTTTGAACAAGCCTTCCGACACATCAAATCTTTTATTCACCAGGTAACCATTCAACACCTTGCTTAATGAATCGTATTGCAGGGCGGCCTCCAGGTAGATATTGAATCCCCCGGGATTATTACTATTGGAAAGATCGGGTACTGCCGATGTTGCCGGTGCAGGTTTTAAAAAGCTGATGACCGGTGTAGCAGAGATGCCTATATTAATGTTCAGGAAATCATTTTGAGCGTTTATTTTTTCCATGCGCAGGATTTTAGGATGTAAGCTAAAGAAACCTATACCAGGAATGGAATATACATCATTGATCTTATTCCAGGCTTGTTGCAGGTATGGCCTTAGATTATAGGAGCCGAAAGAATCTTCCATAGCTTTTTTAGACAGGTCCAGTTCAGCTTTCAATCCATCCATGACGCTGGTGGTAACATCCTGGCCCCAAAAGCAAACCGCGCATTTATCCAAAGGTTGTGGTTCTGTACGGGTGATCCTTGTCTTTAATAAATGATTAGGCAGTAATTCAAATTTACTGGTGAAACCGATATTCACCCGGCGCTCCGGTTCGTCAAACCCGCATCGGCAGGCTGGAGTCCATGGTGAAAAAACAGTATTACCTGCACAAGCCCTTGTAGAACCAATGATGCGGTAATAGCCCGTAAATCCAAGGTCCATTGTAGTGCCATTCATTTTCATTTTCAATGGCGACCGGCGGAAATGATATTTATAGCGGGTAGCACAATCAGATTGCACCCAGTCGTTGGGATAGTTCGGGGACGTAAATACCGTGTCCACATTTCTTTCTGCCAGTTTATATATAGAGCCCAGGCTCACGTGAATGGGTATATCTATTTGTGAAACAGGCAGGGAGTCGATGGTAGCGTTACTGCCGGTTTTTTGGGCTTTTGAACCAATGGAAAATAATAGCACCAGGGAAAAGAAAATAATTCTCATTCGGTAACAATGCTTTTATCAAATATATAGATGCGATGTTTGATTTATCGGGCATAAAACGTTAATTAGAACATTTCAAAAACGGAAAGGTGAAACTTTCGTTCCACCTCCGTAACTGAACACTGAAAACACGCTTTATTTTGAAAGAAGTTTTATTCCAATCGTTATTGATAGATCCTTACGTAGTCTATCTCCATTTTTTGTGGGAAATGGCTGTCATCGACACCCATTTTTCCTCCCCAGTTGCCACCAACAGCAATATTCAGTAATACATGAAAGTCCTTATCAAAGGGCCATTCCTCGCTACCTTTATTCTCATTGCTGAAAACATGGTATTTCTGTCCATCAAGGAAGAAGGATATGGTTGTTGGTGTCCATTCCATAGCATAAACATGAAAAGCCTTCGACAAGTCATTTCTAAGCACGCCCCCGGTTTTTTGGGTACCGCGCATGCCATTGTAAGCTCCTGTATGTACGGTTCCAAAAAGAGAATCGGGGAGGTAACCTACATTTTCCATGATATCTATTTCTCCACTATGAGGCCATCCTCCATATTCCCATTTTGTAGGCAACATCCATATGGCGGACCACATGCCTTTTCCTTCAGGAACTTTAGCTTTTATCTCAAAACGTCCATACTTCCAGTCTCCTTTGTTCTTCGATAATAGCCTGGCAGATGTATAACTGGCATTTGCAAAATTTTCTTTGCGGGCTTCTATTACCAGCAGGCCATTTTCTACTCTTGCATTTTGGGATCTTTTCTCGGTATAAAATTGCAATTCATTATTCCCCCAGCCACAATTGTCAGGGCATCCCCGCCCAATATCATAACCCCATTTTGTACTATCCGGCAATCCTTTGTAGTTAAACTCATCTGCCCAAACCAGTTTTTTAAATTCCTGTGAATAGCCGGTTATACTGCTTATCATTGACCCAATTACAAGGGTTGCCATAAGCAGTTTAGATTTATTTTGAAACATAGTGTTATAGTTTATTTGATGATCTGTTTTGCGAACGGAGTACCATAAAATGACATGAGAAGCGTACACACTGGATCCAGTGTGAAATCTGACTCCTGGTTACCTGGGAAAGTACTGTTACCTATATACCCTTATATAATCTACCTCCATAGTTGCATTAGTAAAATTGGGATCTACTGTTCCCCCAAAAGTTCCTCCCATAGCTACATTGAGAATAAAGAAAAAATCCTGGTTAAAAGGAAGACTTGCTGTATTGGCAACCGTATGGATCAACTGGTCATCAACATAGATCTTTATGGCCGATACTGACCAATCCAAAGAATATTTATGAAATGCAGTGGTGGCATTGCTGATCATCTTCGTATTACCATCGGCGTTACCTCCGGAGTGACCGGGATAGTGGAGTGTTCCAAAGATCTTATTCAGCTCGCTGCCCCGGTGTTCCATGATATCTATTTCACCGCAAGCAGGCCAGCCGGCCGTGGAGATATTGCTGCCCAGCATCCAAATGGCAGGCCATGTACCCACACCTGCAGGTAATTTAGCGCTCACTTCCACCTTGCCATATTTGAATGCAAACTTGTCTTTTGATAGCAGCCGTGCCGAAGTGTAAGCACTGCCATTGTAATTCTCTTTGATAGCCTTGATCTTCAAAACACCATTTTCAACGATCACATTTTCAGGCCTGTTGGTATAATACTCCAGTTCATTATTACCATAGCCACCACCACCAAGGTCATAGCCCCATTTGGCAGGATCCGGTGCGCCGTTGGTATTGAATTCATCCGACCATACCAGCCCCAGGGCTGTAGCCACAGTTACCTGTAAGGATTTGGAAATAGTTTGCCCTACAGCGCCCTTAGCCGTCACATTTACTGTATAAGTGCCGCCGTTTGGATATTGGTAAGTCACAACCCCTGTAGGTACGGTTTGAAAGACACCATTGCCAAAATCATATTCGTAACTCACAGCGTTGGTGGCAGTAGCTGTAAAACTTACATTGCCACTATTATCTGTGCTGGGTATTGCATTCACTACCAGGTTTGACGGGACAGGATTTTGTGTAGGTGAATCACTCTTCTTGCTACATGAAAACAGTCCCAATAAGATGGCCAGGATATAAAATGGCATAGATCTCATTTTAATTATTTTATTGCACCATTAGAAAAAAGGATAAGACCCTAAGGCCTTATCCTTTTTAAATTATTTGGCTTTCAATATTTGATACCATGCATTTCCATCTATTCCAATATTACGTAGCTGGACTAGTGTTTCAGAGATTGACAGGATCTCATAGGTGTTTCCACCAGTTCCAAAATTGATCAACCCGTTGCCAGGCACCATAAATTGTATACGCGTGGAATTAGCTGTTGTTGAAGCTGATGTGGCACCCATGAATGCAAGTTTCCTTGGGGCAGCAACATCAATCGTATAGCAATCATCACCACCGCTAGCTCCATAATAAGCACTTGCCGCGCCAATAGAAAAAGATTGACCTTTATTGTCTATCGACATGGATATGTTATTATTCGCATCTTTTGTAAAAGTGATCTCATCATCATACAGGCACTCTGCTCTTTGATTGGGTGTAGCAGCATACCAGATAGGAGAGAACTGGTCGGCCGGGCCCACTCCAACATGTCCTGGTTCTTCATTGGCTGTCATCCAGGTTTTTGAAGATCCACCGGTCAGGAACTGAATAATGTTGGCAGGTATTTCAAAGGCCACAAATACCTTGACCTTTTTGCTGATCGTTGAAGTGTTGCCTCCTGTTCCTATGGCATTGGCGGTAATGGTGTACTCATGCGTGCCTGGTGTAGTGTATTTATAATTGATAGCTCCAGTTGGAACGATCTGTTTAATGCCATCTCCAAAATCAATATTATAAGTAATGGCATTAGATGCACTGGTGTTAATTGTCACAGCACCTGTTCCGTTGCCATCTGGATTGTTAGCATCTACGCCGGCCACGACGGTTGTCAATGCCAGGTTAGAAGGAGTTTTTAACTCTCCGAATTGATATTCTGTCTTTTTGCAACCACTTATTCCAGCCATTAAAGCCAGGAATGGGAAGGCAAATATTTTTATCGTATTATTCATACTTTTTATTTTTTGAAATTAATTAAGCCTGATGTCATCAAAGTAATAGGTAAAGTTTGCAGATCCATCTCCCATGGTGCCATTATCAAAGATCAAAACCACCTTCTGGTAAGAATTGGCTGTATTGATACCGCTGTAATCGAAGGTTAACTCTTCCCAGGCATTAGCCGTAGTGGTAGTTACTTCTTTTTCATAGCTGATACCACCGTTTGTAAGGTTTTCCACTTTCAACAGCACTTTAGCACCCACACGCGGAGAATACACTTTCATCTTTACCGTCTTTTGTGTAGAAAAATCAATGGGATTGTCCAGTGTGATATAACTTCCTGCCCAGGGTTGTCCGGCATTTTTCACCATCTTAGCCACCTTTGTGCTGGTATTAATGCCTGAAGCATCAGGATTATTAACCACCGTTACATTACCTCCATCAAAATTGGTGAAGGTATAGTTCAATGTTGCAGATTGAAAATCCAGGGGTAGCCCCAATGAGCTGGATGAAGGCGCAGCTGCTGCCATCATTACATCATCCCAGTAAAATACTTTACCATTACCGGCTACATTGAAATCAAAGAAAACAGAAGCTTTGTCGTATGTGTAGGAACTATTGAAAGCAGCTGTTCCGGCAGCCTGGTTATTAAAATCAAATACAAGGGTTTCCCAGGCGTTTGCAGCACTGGTTATGGCTTCTGTTTCCACTGATCTTGTATTGTCATTGTGATCCTCAATTTTCAGCCTTACATGTATTCCAGCTGCAGGAGAATATACCCTGATGCTCATTTTAGAGGATGTGGCTGTTACCGGTATAGGCGTTGCAAAACCAACAGGTGTGCCTATTGTTGTTCCAGCCCAGGTTTCTGCGCCATTTAGTTTAGTAGTTTTTTTCACCTTATTGGACGCATTGTCCGGATCAACAGCATCTACCGTCTGGTTATTTCCAAAATCAGTGACAGTATAATTTACTCCGGGATCGTCAAATGTTACTGGTAACGAAATTGGAGCGGCACCTGGTGGTACCGGCATGCTGTTGGTCAACCTGATATCATCAAACAGGAAAGTGAAATTAGCTGAGCCATCACCAACTGTACCTAATTCAAATATCAGCACAATATTCTGGTATACGTTACTGGTGTTGATAGCACTGTAATCAAAGCCTAACTCTTCCCAGGCATTGGCTACGGTGGTTACTGCTTCTTTTTCAAAACTTATTGATCCATCGGATGGGTTTTCAACCTTCAGCAACACTTTGGCGCCTACACGTGGCGAGTATACTTTCATGCGGAAGATCTTATTGGTTGAGAAATCTATTGGTGCTCCCATCCTGATCACGCTTCCGCCCCATACCTGCCCGGGGTTCTTCACCATCTTGCCCACTTTGGCGCTGGTGTTGATGCCGCCAGCATGTGGGTTCGCAATAACCGTTGTGTTACCTCCATCGAAATTAGAAAACTCGTAAATCAATGTGGCAGATTCAAATGTCAGTGGTAACAGCACCGGGTCAACAATGGTAATTTGCTTTGTAAACTCCGTCGTTGCAGCTCCGCCACTCAGGGCTACTACTTTAATAGTATACGTGCCTACACTTGCATAGGTGTGAGAGATCGTTTCTCCTTCAAGGAAGGATTGAGGCACTTCATTTGCTACATCACCAAAATATACCTTAAAAACGGTCTCATAATTTGCTTTTGCCGATACCGTGTACTTGAACTGGTTGGAAGCATCAGCAGCTGCAGTTACCTCAAGATTCTCCGGAGCCTTGAAGGAAACAGTCAGTTGTTTGGTAGCTTCTGTTGTTTTCCCATTCAGCCCTTTTGCCACAATCTTCACATTGTACACACCTTCGGCATATACGTGCTGCGTGTTTTTCCCCGGAGCAATGCTTACAGGAGTGGTAGTATTATCTCCGTAATAGATTTGGTAGGAGCTGGCACCTTCACCGTTAGGTGTTATGGTTACCAGGCCTGTATTATCCTGCGTAATATCGAAAAATGCTGAAAGCTTGTCAGGTGCATTGGCCGTCTGTACAAAGGAAACATCATTGTACTCTTCCTTCTTACATCCCAGCATCACAGCCAGGGCCGCCATCGCTATTCCTATTATATATTTTGATGCGTTCATGTTGAAAGTTTAAATAGTTAGTGATTAGTACCCTGCATTTTGAGTAAGTCCTGAGATATTTACTTCTTCCTGGGGGATAGGGAACACTTCATTTTTACCCACAACGAACTTGGGTAGTTTCACCTTTGCCTGTCCTGTTCTGACCAGGTCGAAAAAACGATCACCTTCCATGCCCAGTTCCAGTCTTCTTTCATCCCAGATAGCCTGTGTCAGGGCACTCCCGGTAGCAGTTATATCATGCAGGTTGTCGCCAAAGGCACGACGACGTACTTTATTCAGGTATTCCTGCGCTTTGGCATCATTTGGTGTAGCAGAGCGGTTGTACGCTTCGGCCGCCATCAGTAACACATCTGAATAGCGTATGATCCTGAAATTATTGGTATAGTTCAATTCCAGTTGCCCGGAAGTTTCACCCTTGCGAGGCAGGTATTTCTGGTTATACAGTCCTGTATTCTTATAGGGTGCCACCTGGTAGGTAATATTGTAATCAGGATGTGCTGCCTTGTAGGCTTCAATATCCAGTACAGTAACATCCTTACGCTGATCGCCTGCCTGGTAGGCATTGGCCAGGTCCTGTGTGGGAAGGTTGGTACTCCATCCGGCTGCATAAGGCATTTGCGCTGAACCGTTCAAACCCCTGATGCCTGTTTGCTGCACTGCATAGTTGCCTTGTCCCCTGGTAGCACCGCCCCAATTGTAATAAGGAGAAGTGTTGGAATATTGTATCTCGAAAACAGATTCAGGTCCATTCTCACCACTGGCTAAGAAAATAGAGCCAAAGTTATCAACCAATGTAAAGGCATTGGCAGATATAACATTTTCCAGCATGGCTGCTGCGGCTTCAAATTTATTCTGGTATAAATATACTTTGCCAAGCATAGCCTGGGCAGCATACTTTGTGATCCTTCCTTTCTGTGTTTGAATAGCTGGTAACACGGCTACAGCTTGAGTCAGGTCAGCTTCGATTTGTTTGTACACTTCTGCTTTGGAGGAACGCTGAAGCGTCCTGGAATCAGAAAGACTTAATCTTTTATCAGTAAAAAGGGGTACATCGCCAAACATTTTCACCAGCGTGATATAATAATAGGCCCTCAAAAAATACACCTCGCCATATAAGGCTTCCTTACCGGCAAAGTCTACTGACTGGCCTGCAAGATTGGTAGCCTTGTACTGGTTCATATAGTTGGCCCTGTTGATCCCTTCATAGGCCGATCTCCATATCTCTGTGAGTGTTGAGTTAACAGGTGTCAATGTGTAATCATCTATTTGTTGCAGTGATAAAACGTCTGACGCATTCTCTCCGCCACTCACCGCATTGTCAGAAGCTATCTCGCCTACAGGTACCACCTGGTTGAGCCATTGGAGGGGAGTATAAACGCTGATTGCCATGGTGCGGTAATCGCTTTCTGACTTCAAATAGTCAAGCTCCGTGATCTTGTAATCTTCATGAGGGTTGTAATCCACCCATTTTTTACATGATGTCAGCATGGCCATAACCAACAGCATGCTGAGTATTTTTATATGATTGTTCTTCATTGTAATTATTTGTTGGAAGATTTATAATTTGATATCAACACCGAATGAATAGATCCTTGGCTGTGGATATGCACCACGGTCAACACCTGTATCCAGTATGCCACCAGAAATCTCCGGATCATATCCTGAATATTTGGTGAACGTGTAGGCATTTTTCACCTGTGCATAAATACGCAGCTTGCTGAAGATATTTTTGGTCACACCCTGTGGGAATGTATACCCCAGCTGAAGGTTCTTGATCTTTACAAAAGAACCATCTTCCACATACCTGTCAGAAACACGGATGTTGCTGTTATCATCAGTGAAAGAATATCTTGGGTTAGTTGCCTCATTGGTAGTGCCCGGGCCTGTCCATCTTGCCAGCACTCCCCTGAACTTGTTGGAGTAGTTGGCATTTCTTTCATAAGCCCTGTATATATCATTTCCCACAGAGGCATAGGTGAAGGCATTGAAGTCGAAATTCTTAAACTCAAAATTCAGGCTCCATCCCATTGTGAAATCCGGGAATGGATCACCAATTTTAGTTTGATCGGCAGCATTGATCACTTTATCACCATTTACATCTACATAACGGATATCTCCAGGTCTGGCTCCATTCTGAGTGGCAGAAGCACTGATGTCTTCTGCGGTCTGGAACAATCCATTGGTCTTATATCCATAAAAATAACCGGGGGTGAAACCTTTTTCAAATACTGTCACTGTTTGTGATTGTCCATTGAAATAGCCTCCTCCAGGTATTTTAGCTGTACCGTCGCTGTTCGTCGCTGTTACTTTATTTTTAGCTGTAGTAAACGTCAGTGAAGTTGAAAGGCGAATATCCTTTCCAAACTTGTCGTTATAACCCAAGGTCAGGTCAACACCCTTGCTTTCGGTAGAGCCGATATTGGCAGTTGGGATAGGTACTGTTCCGAGGTAAAGGGAAGCAGAAGGGGTAAAAAGTAAACCATCTACTTTCTTCTGGAAATAATCGGCCGATAAAGAAAAACGATTGTGTGAGAAGTTCAGATCAAAACCAAGGTTGGCCTGCAATTGCTTTTCCCATCTCAACGCATCATTTGCCGCCGAACCTACTGTTGATCCTGGGTAAAAGACATCGCCAAATGTATATCCATTGCTGTTAGCCATGGCATCATAGCTTGGTCCACCTGTAATAATTCCCACATATTGAGGGTTCACATTTTCATTTCCAATAGAACCATAGCTTCCCCTTATCTTGAAAAGATCAATAAAATTACTATGGAAGAAATCTTCACGGCTTACTACCCAACCTAAAGAACCGGAATAGAAGTTGGCGTATTTATTATCCTTGCCAAAAGCATAGGATCCGTCGCGGCGGGCTGTAAAAGATGCCAGGTATTTATCCCTGTAATCATAGTTCATGCGGCCAAAATAGGATAGGTTCCGTCTGAAATACTGGTAGTAATAACCGCTCAACGCATTGGTATTGGTTGCTGAATTACTTCCTGTGGCGGCCGTAAAATCGGCAAACTCCCAGGAGTTAAAAGGCACATCCTGCCTGGTAGCGCCTGCAGCATTACCAGAAGTTTTAGCTAAAGAGAATCCTAATACTGTTTCAAAATGGTGGTCGGTTAATACATTGAAATTATAGTTGCCAAATGTTTCCCAGGTATAATTAAAATTGCTGACCTTATCGTGAGATACGCTGTTATGCTTACCGGTTACAGTAGAGCCATCTGCATTCATAGAGTTCTCCACATTTAATGGTCCGTAGAAAACCAATGGGCTGAAAGATTTTGAATTGCCATCATATTTTGTATAGCCTAAGCGGGAGGTCAGTTTCAGGTTTTTTAATACATCATATTGCATTTCAAACTTACCATAGAGCTTATTGCCAACATTCTTATTATAGGTATTATCCAGTTTAGTCAGAGGGTTGAATATCTCTGAAAGTAACAGGTTGCTGTATCCATATTTACCTGCCACGGCTGAGTTTGTATTATAAACTGATACGGTAGGGTCAAAATTCAGTGCACTACCTAATACGCTGTTGAAGGAGTTTTCCTGAATGCCCTTTCCATTGAGAACCACACCAGTGGCATTGACAATAAACTTTAAACGGGAGGATATATCAAAATTCAGGTTGGCAGTGAAGTTGCCCCTGTCAAATCTTGATTTATCCATTCCACCCACAATGCCACCCTGGTTTAAGTACCCCGCGGAAAGGAAGAAGGCCATTTTATCACCTCCGCCCCTTGCACTTACAGTATGTGTTTGTAAAGGCGCCCTGTGAAATACCTCGTTTTGCCAGTTGGTACCTACACCAATGGTTGACAGATCCGGGAAAATGATAGGTCCACCAGCGGTTACACTTCCCTCATTGATCATGGCGGCATATTCAGTGGCATTTAAAACCCCGATGGTATGCATTACTTCCTGTACGCCATAATTACTATTTACGGTGATCTCTGTCTTTTGGTTCTTTCTTCCGGTGCGGGTTGTAACTACGATCACACCATTGCCCCCTTTCACCCCGTAAATGGCAGTGGTGGCAGCATCCTTTAATACGTTAATAGATTCAATATCTGCAGGGTTAATGGAGTTCAGGTCTGTCAATGTTTGAGGAACACCATCTATTACTACTACAGGGTCGGTGCCGGAAAAAGAGGGGATACCTCTTATCAATACGGTAGGCTTTGAGCCCGGCGATCCACTTTGGATCACATTGACACCCGATGCTCTTCCCTGTAGTGCTTCTTCTGTACGCACAGGACGCAATTTTTCAATGTCCCCACTTTTAACTGTGGAAATTGACCCGGACACTTTGGTCACTTTCTGTGTACCATAACCTACGACAATTACGTCACTGAGGGTGGAGTTGGAACTCTCTTCCATACTAATCATTATATCCTCTGTCCTGGAAACGACATGGCTGAATGGCACCATGCCCGTATGCGTGATCTCCAGCAGGGCACCTCTTGAAGCGCTAATGGTAAATTTTCCATTAGCATCAGTGAGGGTGGAGTTGGAAGTGCCCCTGACGGTAACCGTAGCCCCAACCAGGGGTTCACCGGAGGTCTTGCTTTTCACTGTGCCTGAAACAGCCAGGTTTTGACCCATTACCTGCTGCATAAAACTTCCTGATAATAATAACAGACACAGAAGTAGTCTCTTTACTCTCATAAAGCAAATCGTTTTAGTTTAATTGAAGAAGGAATAAAAGTACTCAGCCACCCTACAATTGTAAAATAAAGCGCCCCTTCATTACTACATCAACCTGGCGTAATAGCTGATTTTACAGGGAAATGAGGTACATCATTACTACATCATGTAATTTTTTATACTTTCACAACCTAACGCGTCAGCCACCAGATGAGAAAATTGCTATTACTCCTATTCTTTCCCATTAACCTGTATGCCCAAAATACCATTGGCTTCCCCGATGTTATCAATTATTCCAAATCTTCATATAGTGCAGGCCTGCAAAACTGGGATATTAAGCAAGATAAAAACGGAGTTATCTATATAGCTAATAATGAAGGCCTTCTTAGTTACGACGGCAGGTATTGGAAGTTATATCCATTGCCCAACAGGACCATTGTACGTTCTTTGGAGATAGGCCCTGATAACCGTATCTATGTTGGCGGACAGGATGAATTGGGATATTTCCTTCCCGGTGCCAATGGCAAGCTACAATATCATTCCCTGGTGCCCGAGATTCCGGCTAAAGACCGGTCTTTTGGGGATGTCTGGGATATTATTGCTTTTAAAAAGGATGTATTCTTCCGTTCTTCCAGTAAGATCTTTCGGCTCACCGATGAAACGATTACCAGTTTTGCCGCACCGCTGGAGTGGGCCTTTATGGGTGTGTGCCGCGGAGAGCTTTATGCACAGGATTTCCAGGCAGGCCTGTTGCACTTCGTTTCCAGTACATGGAAACCCCTTGGTATTCAAAGCGAACTTCCTTTGAGCGATCCTTTAACTGCTATTTTGCCGGTTGGCCAGGATAGTGCTCTTGTAACCACTTTAAAAAACGGCATCTTCTACCTTAACCGGAAAGGCATAACAAAATTTAATTCTGTCAATAACCAATTGTTCAAGGATGCCCGCATCTATTCGGCGGTTTCCATTAATTCAGACTGGGTGGGGCTGGCCACCAATAATAATGGTATATATATAATAGACCATAAAGGCAATATCATCCAGGGCTTTTCCAGGAAGGAACAGATACAGAATAATAATGTGCTGAGTATTTTCCTTGACAACCAGGGCAACCTCTGGCTCGGTCTCGATAATGGAATAGCTTTTATTGCCTATAACAGCGCTATCAAACATATCAGTCCCCTCACAGGAGATGCATCAGGATATGCTGTAATGAGGCATGATGGAAGTTTATTTATGGGCACTTCAAACGGTTTATACCAGGTGCCCTTACAGCCTGTAAAAGACCTTAGTTTTAGTAAAGGAAACTTTTCCCTTGTCAGGGGAACCAGTGGCCAGACATGGAGCCTGTCAGAGATTAATGACCAGTTACTGTTAGGTCACCACGAAGGTGCTTTTATAATAAAAGGTAATGAAGCCGTGCAGGTATCACATAAAGCGGGGTTTTGGAATTTTGTGCCCTTGTCGTCAACGTTAGCCAGTTCTCAAATTGTGGCAGGACATTATAAGGGATTGCAATTCTTTGATTACCGGGGTGGATCGTTCATTCCTTCATTTGATCTGCCATGGTTTTCAGAATCATCAAGGTTTGTGGCTATCGACCAGGATGATAATATCTGGGTATCTCACCCATACCATGGGGTGTTCCGAATCAGCAAAAATGCTGATGGGGCTTATGTTGAAAAAACGTATACGGATAAGAATGGCTTGCCTTCCTTATTAAATAACCATGCTTATAAAATAAAGAACAGGGTACTTATAGCTACAGAAAAAGGTGTTTACCAATACAATGCACAAAAGGATGCTTTTGAGCCATCACCCTATTATCAAAAACTATTAGGAAATCAAAGCCTGCGTTACCTGAAGGAAGATGCTGAAGGGAATATCTGGTTCATCCATGAAAAGAATTTAGGGTTGGCAGACCTAAGTGGCCAGGAACCCCATATCCTTTACCTGCCTGAATTAAATAATAAAATGCTCAGTGGATTTGAATTCATATATCCTATTGATGAGAGCAATGTTTTCATGGGGGGTGAAACCGGGTTTTACCATATCAACCTGGCAAAATATAAAAAGACAGTCCCCGAACTCAGGGTCCAGGTTAGAACGGTGCGTATTACGGGTAAAAAAGACAGCCTTTTATTT
The DNA here is from genome assembly GCF_900129295.1 of Flavisolibacter ginsengisoli DSM 18119. Classification (GTDB taxonomy): domain Bacteria; phylum Bacteroidota; class Bacteroidia; order Chitinophagales; family Chitinophagaceae; genus Flavisolibacter; species Flavisolibacter ginsengisoli. Next base: position 271,512 of record NZ_FQUU01000004.1, on the reverse strand, counting down.
GGCGGCTATTTTAAAAATGTTAATGAAAAGCAGTTGCAGGATAGCAAGGATATTCCTGAACTGTCTTATAGCTGGAAGACGCTTCATTTTGAATTTGCATCTACCTTATTTGGTTACCAGGCCAACCTTGAATATAGTTACCGGCTGGATGGTTTTGAAGACAATTGGTCTGAGTGGACCCGACGCACTGAAAAGGAATACACCAACCTCCCGGCAGGCAATTACCGATTCGAGGTAAAGGTGCGCAATAACCTGGGCAACGAATCGGCAGTGTCGGGCTATGCCTTTACCATATTGCCCCCCTGGTACCAGTCCACAATAGCCAAACTATTTTACCTGTTGTTACTTTTGGCCATCATCTACGGAGTGTATCGTTGGCAGCATAAGAAGTTTCAGCTTCAACATAAAAAGTTTGAGGAGGAGCAACAAAAGCTTTTATATATACATGAACTGGAACGCAATAAAACAGAAAGTGAACTGGTAGCACTGCGCAACCAGAAACTGGAATCAGACATTAACTTCAAAAATTCGGAGCTGGCTTCTTCTGCCATGCACCTGGTGAAAAAAGGAGAATTGTTGACCAAAGTGAAAGGCGAGTTGACACAGGTAATGAAAAGACTGGAAAATGAGCAGGCCATAAGCGAATTGAAAAAGATGATCAAAACGCTCAGCGAGGACGACCAGGTAGATAAGGAATGGGAAAATTTTACTAAACACTTTGATACTGTTCATAGCGATTTCGTGGTAAGGGTGAAAGAAAAGCATCCGGCTATTACAGGCAATGAAATGAAGCTTTGTGCGTACCTCCGTATGAATCTTTCAACCAAAGAGATTGCACAACTCATGAACATCTCAGTTAGGGGAGTAGAGATAAGCCGCTACCGCCTGCGCAAAAAATTAGGTATTCCCACAGAAATGAATTTGTTTGAATACCTGATAGGATTGAATGGAGAAGATAAGGCAAAAGGTAAAAGTCAAAATTAAAAATCAGGGCAATAGTTTCCCATCCATAATATTAATTAGAATTAATTTCAATTATGCGATATGGTTTGCGATCAATAACTTTTTTAATCATTGTTTGGTTCCTGGGTTCATGTGAAGAGCCGGCCATAAAAATTGAAAGATTGGATAAAGGCCATGAAGCGATTACCAGGGATATTCCTCAATCGGAGCAAAATAAATCTACACGAGATAGAAACTATAAATTAATGAATGCCCTGGCATTAAAAACGCTGGAAAATGGTTTTGATGGATTGCAAATTCGTATTTGGCGTGGTTATCCAAATAAAGATACCGGTCAACTCTTTATATTAACTAATAAAAATTCAACCTGGTCTGCAGAACTGATTAGGTTTAATTACTTCTTTTTTGAAAAAGGAGCATCCATTGGTAAAAGATCAGCATTCAGGGATCCGGCTTCAGGATGGAATAGTTTTACCAGGAAACTTTTTAAGCTGGACATCACTACATTGCCTGATTTTCATAGTTTACCTGGTTATGATTTACCAACTCATTCTGATGGAGTAGAAGTTGAATATGCTAACGGAAATAGTTACAGGATGTATACCTATGCAGTGCCAGATATGTATATGCATGATATTCCTGAAGCAGGAAAAGTGGTTCAAATCCTGGAGCTAATAGAAAGGGAATTTGATTTTAAAGGATTTGTTAAACAGTAGAGTGATCTAATACCCGCAATTAGGTAGTATATATGCCCGAATCTATTCTTTGCGTTTTTCTTTGCGGGTCCATTGCGTTCTTAGCGATACTATTTACCCCCAAAAGAAAAGAGAAAGCAGAATATGCATTGTGATTACATTCTCTCTACGAATAATTAAAATGGCGCCCCTACAGGGCTTTGTCCTCGATAATTAATCTTTATGCTACCAAAATACCACCCCTCTGGGGCTTGGTACCAGGACGCCTATCTAAGACTATACTTATTCTGGGTTTCCTTTCTCCTCAACAATCCAATATAATAATAGTAATCCTGGTTCTCTTCTCCTTAACAATCCAATAAAATTCTATTAATCCGGGTTCTCCTAGTTCTATTTCTTTTCGCTGCAATTAAACATCCACTGCACACCAAATTTATCTGTGCAACTGCCATAATAATCGCCCCAAAACATATCCTGCAGGTCCATGGTTACTTTGCCCCCGGCAGATAGCTTGTCAAACAATTCCTTTGTTTCCTTTCTTGTGTCTGGCTGCAAATTGATATGGCTGTTATTGCCAAAGTTTACGTGGAAGCCCATTGATTCCGGCGCATCTGTACCCATTAATGTATGGCTGTCCAATATCCGCAATTCAATGTGCATCACCAGGTTTTTATCTTCCTCCTTCATAGGTGGCTGACCTGGTGAAGCAGGGATATCTCCAAACCGGGCTATCCTGTTGCCGGTGAATTCTCCTCCAAATACAGACTTGTAAAAATTAAATGCCTCCTCGGTATTGTGAACAAAATTCAGGTAGGTACTAACGCTTGCCATGGTTCCTATTTTAAAGTTTTGATGAGTTGTTGTAACTAATACTTTATATGCATTCAAAGGTAAATTTTAACTGAATGAGTGGTTGACTAGAAATATTTCTAATTGCATTTTGTATTGCTCAATAACCAATTTGCCTTATGAACCCAATTGATTCAAAATTCAATTCTTTAACCCAACTTAACAAATGCAGTGTTTTTTTTAATAAGGCCGGTTATATATTGCAATTGTTACTGTTAAGCACTAGGGATTGGTGCCCTACAAGAAATTTACAATCTGATTAATTTCATCAAAATGGAAAAGGAAACATCCAGACCTAAAAGAAATATACGCTGGTATATGCGCTTTCTTCATAACAAGATCGGGTTCTTTATTGTTGGCCTGGTGCTCATTTATGGGCTGAGCGGCATTATACAGACTTACAGGGATACTGAGTTGCTAAAGCATGAAGTGGTGCATGAAGTGCAATTGTCGGCAAACCTGCCTGTTTCAGAGTTGGGGCCTAAACTGAAACTCAGGGATCTTAAACCTTTAAAAACAGAGGGAGATATTGTTTATTATAAAGAAGGTACCTACAATGCAAGCACCGGTATGGCTAAATATGTCACTAAAGAATGGTATTCCTGGATATTACCGTTTACCGGCCTTCACAAATCTTCCAGTAAAAGTATAGCTCATTATTTCACCACAATTTTTGCAATAGCTCTGCTCTTCATGTCCATCTCAGCTTTCTGGATGTTCAAACCAGGAACAAAACTTTTCAGTTCAGGTGTCTATCTTACTATTGCGGGTATTGTTGCAGCAATTATTCTTTTACTTCTAAAGTGACAAGGGTTGTTAGTGAACACTGGGTCAGTATGCTATTTGGCGGGCATGCTGTTCAAGTAGGTTGTTTGTATATTGAGCAGGGCCAGGCAGTTATTTTATTACTGCTGTAAACATTATTATACCTAAAGTTAGCGGCATTGCTGAATTAGGCGTTTCTTATATACAACCTGAAATTGCTGTACACCAAGCCTTAGCTTTCATGCTCAATCATTCTTTATAAGGTCAACTGTGAATACTCTAAAGAGTTGCAGTACATTCTTGAAAAGATGCTTTGTAATTAATGTTTCAAAACACCTCTTCAATTTGTATTCCCCAACCTATATCTACCATTCCGCTGACGACTGTCATAGAAATAAATTTCCTAATATTTTACCTTAGAAAATTAAGTCAGGACTTCACTAGAACCAGGCTCTGCTCACGCCCCCTACGAATAGCCTTTTACTTATCCTGCTCTATTCTGCAAGCTCTATCAGGAACCATGCAACAATCTTAACGCTTAAAAAAAGATTATGAAAAAGCTTTTCCTTTTTAATGCATTTTACCTGCTTTTAATAATAGCAGGTTATTCACAGTATTTTGGTATATCCCAAACTTATAACGATATAGCCGTTAGCCGTCAAGGCAAGATAGTGGCCGTTGGTGGTCCGGGCCGTATGATCACCTCCTTGGGCATTTATTACAACGACTGGTCAACAGGTATGGGTATAGACTGGCAGGGCGAAAAATTTATTGTAATAGGAGACAAGATGGGACGCTTTAATACCGATGGAACGCCTGACCAAAGCTTTGGTACCGGTGGCACAGTAAGCATTGCCGGAACAGATGTGAAAGTTCTTTGCAATGGCAAAATATTAACTGCCGGTGGTAGTATCACACGACTGCTTCCCGATGGAGCAACAGATCCTTCTTTTGGTACCAATGGGGTTGCCAGTGCAAGCTTTCCCATTACAAAGATTGCTGTTACACCGGATGCAAAGATCGTAGCCATAGGAGATCACCAGGTCACACGCTTCAATGAGAATGGCACCCCTGATCCTTCCTTTACACAAGTTGTCATCCCAAATGGAGTAAACAATTTCAGTGAGCTGGCTATACAAACAGATGGTAAGATATTGGTTTCCGCTACCTACACACCTGCAAACGGCACGTCAGCCTTCGCCTTGTTGCGTTTTAATGCGGATGGTTCACTGGACAACAGCTTTAGTGGCGATGGAATGGTGACACTGGATATTAATCATTACAATGATTATGCAGTTTCTGTAGGCTTGCAGGCAGACGGCAAAATACTACTTGCCGGCACGGCAGGTCTGTTTCAGTGCCCTTGTCCTACTGTGCCTAATATTTCTATGGCGGTGGCACGGTTCACTGCAGACGGAACGTTGGATGAAAGTTTTGGTGAACCTACTACACTCAATATATACAACACCGCTCCACCAAACGAGATAAGTTTTGATGGAAAGGGTAAAACTGTCCTGGGAAGTTTCTTAAGGGCAACGGCTATGGCCTTGTACCAGGACTCTATTTATCTTGTTGGAACAACAACTCCTGCAACTAAGGGAGGTAGTACATATGCCTACATGACATCCCTTCATAATGACACCTATCCATTACCAGCTTTCAACGCTGCCGGCATAAGTGCTACGATCCCTGATACTTATGCCCTGCTAAAGGGTACATCGCCTAATACGGTTTACTTAGGATATGCACCTGCATCAGGCATTACTTTAACGGCACAAACAGACAACACGGGACCTTATACCTATGCATGGAACACTGGTGCCACAACGAAGTCCATTACAGTATCTCCAACAACTTCAACAACCTATAGTGTCACTATCACACAGGGTTCAGGATGCTCCGTTACAATTAGCAAAACAATTGCTGTGGCAGATGTACGCTGCGGCAATAAGAATGATAAAGTTGAGTTATGCCAGGCAAATCCTTCAGGCAAGCCAAATAACATTTGTGTCAGTGGTTCAGCCGTACCTGCACAATTGGCAAGAGGAGCATACCTGGGCAACTGTATCACTTCTCCGCAGCAAGAACCAGTTACAAAGTCAGATTTCTTAAAAGGAAATGGTTTGAAAGTTTTCACATTCAACAACCCAAGCCACTCTGCTTTTACAGTGGATGTACAAAGTATAAACAGTGATGAGAAAGTGTATATACAGATATATAGTGCAGAAGGTAAGGTGAAGGAAGCTTTGACCATTAACCCCAACACCCGCCTTGAGGTTGGAAGCAATTACCCGGCAGGATTATATTTTGCTGAAGTGATGCAGGGAGAACAACACCAGACCATCAGGCTACTTAAACTTAAATAACACGAATAAAAAGCCGGATGAGCTACAACTTAGTGATGACAATAGACTGCAGGACATTAGGGGCATATAAATGCGAATAACATTATTATGCGCGTGTTAACAAACCTGCGAAAATTTAGATAGATCAGCCAATACCTGCCTTGAAGCATATATAGCTTTATGGCAGGTATTCTGGATACTTAACCTGTGATGACTTGTTATATTACTGTTTTCATCTGGTTACCTACCTAATGAATTATAATGCAATTGTATTTCTTTCATACTAACTTGCCCTGTATATATGTCGTTTTGGGAGAAGCCTGGTAAAACACTTCATGTAAGCATGCAGGGCAATGTAATTTTTATTGTTCTACGGATTGTAAGCTATTCTTTTCTTTTAATTGAAACATCCATTCTTCTGGTTCCTGGACAGCAAACTTTTCAATGACATTGCCAGAGGTTGTAACTGATAGCCCGTTATTGATGATGCCATAGGTGCTATACCTATGCACCTCGTCAACGTCTGATAAATTAATCGAGAATTCATGATTCTGGATATTAAAGTTGTGGGACTTAAATATCAATCTCTTATTGGTGAGGTATAATTTACCACCTACACCTTCAACTCCCTGGAAATGATTGGCACCTGTACTAAATACAATGGTTTCATTGCTAGCAGTGTCAATATTTGTACCGTTCTTTAAAAATTTGGAATTAGCAAATAATCCAATCAGCCATCCAAATAGGAACCCCGCAAGAGCTCCTCCAAACAATGACGAGGCAATTATTATAATAAGATTTTGAGTGGAAAGATCATCACGGGTGAGCAAATTTTGGAGAATGAAAAATAGGGATGTTACAATTCCGAAAATTAGTCCTGATCTGACTTTGTTCTTCTGGTCCATTTTATAGAAGTTATGTTTTGGTGGGAACGGTTTATAACAGAAAACATTTAAGAAAACTGGAATTTCCAAACCAAGTGTTTCCTTTTTGTTCTGCCAGGCATAAAGATAATTTAGCGATTTTGTATTTCATAGTCCTGGAACATGCTTATTACCTTACCGCCATTATTTTCCCACAGCCTGCATATTTTATCCCTTCAATAAGCGAAAGGCTTTTGGCAGTTCCCATTTCAATGCCCATGGTAAGCACAAGGCTAAAATGATCATTCGGTGGTATAGCAGGCAACGTCAACTCCAGGTTTATAGCCTCAGTTTGTGTATGAACTGCCATCCATGCTGTCTTCACTACTCCCGGGCGAAAACCTTCATAACTTCCAATGGGCCTGTACCTGACCTGGTGGTAGTAAAGATCTGGCACAATGGAAAGAGCTGCCACCACCCTGAAAAATGGATGAACAGTGGGAGGGATGAAGTTTACTCCTTTTATTAATGCAGGTACGTTAACCAGGGCTTTTAGTTCTTCCCTTAACACAGTGCAGCCAACAGGGTTTTGTATCACAGATTCAAAAGGATGCCATTTGTTTAGGTTAAAGCCTTCTAACAACCCCCTGTTTAAGGAAAGAATAACCGACCGTTTTCCATATTCTGTTTCGGTGTCCAGTTGTTGTATGGGCAACAGCAGTGCATTGAGGTTTGAAAGGTTATCACTGTCTGCAATAAGTTTCAGGGCATGGTATCCATCCCTTATCCATTTAGCGGCCGTTGAGCGTCCGCCAAATTCTTTATTTACCCTTCGTGTATTGTCGTATGAAGGTTTGGTGTCCACATCTTTTTTGCTGGGACCATAGCGTGGTCGAAGAATCACCCGGTTGCTGCCTTTGCGTTTAAAGGCTGATATTCCATCCAGCTTCCCGGTAAAGGCAAGTGGACCTGTTAGTCTGGCCATTGTTATAGTTTTTATAGGATAATAGAATAATTACAATGCTAAAATACTAAAAATCTTAGTAAAAAACAATGGCCATCCATAAAATAAAACCGAATGAAAAAAGTATGTTACTGGTATGTAACGGTTCTTTAAAGAGCCGTTACATAGGCGGCACAGAGCCGTTACATAGCCGTTACATAGGCGTTGCATAATAGAAGGACCAAGGAAGCAATTTTTATGTAAAGGAGGGGTGTGAGGATGCTTATAAAAATTAAGCCTTTTATATGAACCTGCTTGTACGCCTGGAGAATAAAACTGGACCAATATATTTTTCCATTATAGCTGCGGGATAAAGAAATGATTTGCAGTAAGGATTACCTATTCTAATTCCGTAAGGCTGAAAGGTTATGGTTGTAAAGGGTTCGGAAAAGCCTGGTATGAAATAATAAGTAGTGCGGATTCATCACACTCATTTAAGTATTACAGTATAGAGGTGGAAATGATAATAGTTTTCCTGTTATTTAATTTTTTTTAAAAAAAAGTTGAATAAATAATAGGAAACCGAAAAGTTGCGCATATATTTGCAACTGATTGGTTTCCTAAAATAAAGTAAACAATATGAGAAGGGATATTTTCCAGGCAATAGCTGACCCGACAAGGCGGGCTATTATAGCCTTAATAGCATTGCAGGCAATGACACCTAATGCCATTGCCGAAAATTTCAATACTACCAGGCAGGCTGTTTCAAAACACCTTCGCATTTTAACGGAATGTGATTTAGTAAAGCAGGAGCAACAGGGGAGGGAGATCTATTATTCACTTGAAATAGAAAAGATGAAAGAAATTGACAAATGGCTAAGCCAATACAGGAAAATCTGGGAAACCAGGTTCAATCAGCTTGACAATGTATTATCAACTATTAAAAAACATAAAAAATGAACACTGCCTTATTATTTGATTTTACCGTAGACAAAGCGGCCAAGACTGTAAATATTACCAGGGAATTTGACGCCGAACTTCCATTGGTATGGGATGCATTTACCAAATCAGAATTACTAGATCAATGGCTGGCACCCAAACCTATGGTATGCAAAACAAAATACCAGGATTTCAAAGTGGGAGGCAAAAGATTTTATGCTATGGTAAGCCCCGAAGGCGTGGAACGTTGGGCCATCCAGGAATATACTTCCATCAGTCCCAAAACTAATTTTAAAATGTACAATGCTTTTGCAGACAAAGATGAAAATCCTGAACTCCCCGGTTCTGAATGGGATCATTCTTTCAGCGAGCATAATGGAACAACAAAGGTGTACATCTCTATCTATAATGAATCTCTTGAAAGACTCGAGAGAATACTTGATGGCTTCACAATAGGAATGAAAATGTCGTTAAGTAACCTTGAAAATCTCCTGGCTACATTATCACATAAATGATCTACGTTTTCAAAACAACTGTCAGAACGAAAATCCAGGCAAAAAAGCTAAAGCCGCATATTGACCAATTACTGGTTAAGGCAAAATGGAATTTTGACCTTGATGACTGCGACAAGGTTTTGCGTATTGACAGCGAAGAAAATATTATTTCTCCTATAATCAGCCTGCTGAGAAATAACCAATTTGAATGTGAAGAACTGGAATAAAGAAACAATGATTAGTTAACTTAAAAATTGAAGCTATGGCACTTATCAATCCCTACATTCATTTCAATGGAAATGCCGAAGAAGCATTTACATTTTACAAAACAGTATTCGGCGGTGAATTTTCAAAGGTTATGCGTTACAAAGATCTTGCAAGTTCTGAATTCCAAATACCCGAAAATGATGCCAACAGGCTTATGCACATTGCATTGCCCATTAGAAAAAGTAATATGTTGATGGGTAGTGATGTGTTAGAGGTTATGGGAACGGTGACGGAACATGATAACAGGAATACGATTTCAATTAGTGCTGAAAGCCGGGAAGAAGCAGACAAGTTATTCAAAGGGTTATCAGAGGGTGGAAAAGTAGAAATGCCAATGGCTGACGGCCCTTTGGGTTTCTATTTTGGAATGTTTGCGGACAAATATGGTATACAATGGATGGTAAATTTTGACCCGGAGAATAACTGGCAAAATTAAATCAGCTAAATAGCCTAATGCTGCCGAGGTGTGGTGTAAATAGGAATAGACTCATATATTTTTCGGGAATGGTATTTTGAATTTTAAGGACATCACCTGTTTAAGTTATGATTTGATGTGTCTCAAATGTATGCACGCTTCCTTGATATAGTTGTATATTCATAGAAGATGCGCTTGCTATTAACATGCATATTGTCCTTTCTTTTCTTTTTTAGTTTTGGCCAGGTTACAGGAGGGATAGATACGAGTCATTCCAAACAACCTATTATAAAAGTTACCTTATTGGGTACAGGCACACCTCAACCTATTATGGAGCGGTTTGGCCCGAGTATTCTTGTGCAGGCAGGAAGTGAAACTTTGCTTTTTGATGCTGGAAGAGGTTGTTTGCAAAGGCTACGGCAAATAAATATTGCTTATGACAAGATCTCAGCATTGTTTCTAACACACCTTCATTCTGATCATATAGTTGGACTCCCGGATCTGTGGCTATCGGGTTGGCTTGTATCAAGAAGAGTTGTTCCACTCAATGTATATGGCCCATCAGGCACTTCTGAAATGCTGATTAATTTACGAAAGGCATTTGCTTTTGACATCAGGATGCGTGTGGAAGATGATAAAAGATCAGAGGAAGGCAGTAAGTTTCTGACTACCGAAATACAACAAGGTGTTGTGTATGATAAAAATGGAGTTAAGGTTATTGCCATAGAAGTAGATCATTTTCCTGTGGTCCCTGCTTTTGGTTATCGAATAGAATATAATGGACATTCGGTTGTATTATCAGGCGACACCAGGTATTCAGAAAATCTATCCAGGTTTGCCAGGGGGACCGATCTATTAATACATGAAGTTGCCATAGCTCCGGACTCTTTAAGCAAGTCGGATCCCCAATACAATATACTGATGCATCATACCACTCCTGAACAAGCTGCCAAAGTTTTTAATACTGTACGTCCGGGGCTTGCTGTTTATTCCCATATTGTCAAGATCCGTGGTCTTACTGAAGATGAAATAATGAAAAAAACAAAGGCCCATTATGATGGGAAAGTTACTATGGGTGAAGATTTAATGAGCTTTTCAATTGGTGATTCTATTTCTGTAAATAGATGGAAAAATAAATGATCTCTCATGAGATCTTATTATAGTTTTATTGGAATAAACAATAAGCAATAGCCTGGGATATATCCTGCAGCCTGTGACTGGATCCTGTTTCACATCTCAAACTTTTTTATCTTACGTTGCACACTAAACTAACTTTTCAATTTATATTGAAGATTAATTTTCTATGCCGGCAACCCATAAGAGTATTGAGTTAAAAGAACCATGATATGCATTTTGACCTGCAACCCATATTGGAAAACGACAAGGCTATATTATATCCATTAAAGGAAACTGATTTTGAAGAATTGTATGCTGTGGCATCAAATCCTAAGATTTGGGAACAGCATCCTACTAATGACCGATGGAAGAAAGAAGTTTTTCGTAATTTTTTTGATGGAGCCATTCAAAGCAAAGGTGCTTTTAAAGTAATTGACAGATCAAGCGGCAAGGTGGCCGGAAGTACCCGCATTTACGATTTTAATGCCGAAGAAAATAGTATAATGATAGGCTATACCTTTTATGGTACTGAATATTGGGGCAAGGGCATTAATCCCTCGGTTAAAGCGCTTTTGCTCGATTATCTCTTTGACTTTGTTTCTTGTGTAAATTTCCAGGTAGGTGCTATTAATATCCGCTCTCAAATAGCCATTGGCCGGTTAGGGGCTAAAAAGGTGGGAAAGCAGGAAGTGGCCTATTTTGGAGAAACCCCAAAGCTCAATTTTACCTATAGAATTGAAAAGGATGCCTGGCTTGCCAGGAGAACAAGTATACCTGGAAACAAACAGTAAATACCTATAGGTTTCCAATATAAATGCATCCCTGTCTTTCAATTGTATCCACGACTGCCCTAAAGGTTGCCAGGTTAAGGTAAACTACGCAAGATAGTACTACCAGGATCTTTGTGTAAGCCCACTATTCAATCATTTAACTATTTAGCTATTGTATGTAATACACCAAAGAAGGGATCTTCAATTCTTTCCCGGAAGGATCTTTTACACGGATCTTGTCAATGGTAACCATTTCTCCTGGTTTTGCATATTGGTCTATTAATTGCTTAGCCCTGGGAGTAAAAAGGGCACTCGCACAATCGGCAGTCCTGATATTACCCTGGTCATCACCCACTGTAAATGTAAATCCAGTCACCTCGTACCTAACTTCAAAAGGGAAATCTTTAAGGAATACCCCGAGACCAGGCTGGGAGCTGAAAGAGTCAGCCTTTATTTTACTACCAGATGAATAACCTCCCACAGTAGCGAAAGGAGCAGGTAAACTGCGAACTCTGAAAGGAGAGGAGCCAGCTATTTTCCCATCAACATACACATTCACCAAACACTCATCGGTCAGATCTGTAACCTGCACATTATAGAGGCCTGATCCAAGTTTTGATACTGTGCCTCCACCACCTGTAACCGTAACAGTAACTTTTTCATCACTGCCATTGGAAGCTGCAACTGATAAAGGATTATCAACGCCAATGTAAAGCACATTCATTTTGTTTGGTGCAATGGCAATATTGGTCTGACCAAACGTATAAATAGAGCTGCCTAATAAGCTGGCAGCAATTAAAAGCAGTTTGAATGCTTTTCCAGCAATGCTAAAGTTCATTTCGCTTTGGTTTTAATGAGTATAAATCGAGTTGAATGGAATGATCCTTTAAATTACAAAAAAGTATTATTCAAAGTGAAGAATCAAAAGGTTTCCTGTAAAATTCTTATACATAAGTTCTTAGTTCATTTCCTTTATTCGCCAGCCTTTTATTAGTAACCATAGCATAAAAATCAATTCACCGTAAAAAGTGTATTTAGCAAAATCAACATTAATGGTTGGAAACAGGTAGGGTCTTACATTGGTTAACAGGTAACCGAAACCAGTAATAATCAATACTATACCTAATATAAAAGGGATATAGCCGGATCTCATCACTAAATATCCAAGCAGAACCAGGTGAATGCTAAAAAAGATCAGCCCAAAATACCAGCTGCTTTTAAAAGATTTGAGTAATAACATTATTTCAGCATTCAACTGGCCTGGTTGAAAAACATTTAGATAGTCGGAAGTATTTACTATCCGGTAAACAGTAACCAGATTAAGGAGTGCAAGCAGGGCAATGACAGTATAGATCCACCTGAATATAGCTGTTAGTAAAGAAAGATATTCATTTACAGGTTTTAGTAAAATATACAGCGCCCATGCAACAATAACATCAGCAATAAATGTAAGCAGGTATCCGAATAACACATAAATATACAGTCCCTTGTTGACAGCGATATTGTTTATAGTTTCTGTAGCATTGCCTGGAACTATAAGCTTTGGATAGGCATAAAGCTCAACAAACGGTGCAGCAATTACCATAACCAGCAAGCTGAACCCGGCAATGAGAGACGCAGTGCGAAGAGAAGTTTTAGTTGTATTTTCTTTCATCTTGTGCAAGTGTATTTAATTATTATAAGGCAGGCAATTGATGGTCTATAAACAACCGGTATTGGTATACGAATAACGATTTGCCTAACCAGAATCAAGTTTTTTTCTTACCATACATCAATGCCGGGGCTAATCCGGCATAGTAGATTTGTGTAGTAAATGAAATATTATGGCAACAAAAAATATTGAAGTGATTGTTCCTCCCGGTGAGCCTCATTATGTGGGAGATGGATTCAGGGTACACAACTTCATTCCTGGCGGCTATAGGCTTGATATGAAAAGGATGAACCCTTTTATTATGCTGGATTATAACTCTAAATTTTATTTTCACCCAACGGATAAGCCCAGGGGTGTTGGCGTGCACCCACATAGAGGGTTTGAGACCGTTACCATAGCTTATAAAGGCAGGGTAGCCCACCATGATAGCTCAGGCGGCGGCGGTGTAATTGCCGAAGGTGATGTGCAATGGATGACCGCAGCTTCAGGAGTGCTGCACAAGGAGTACCACGAAGAAAACTTCAGCAGGGAAGGTGGTGATTTCCAGATGGTGCAACTATGGGTAAACCTTCCTGCCAAATTTAAAATGAGCCAGCCTGCATACCAGAGCCTCTCCAATGATAGCATTAATAAATATCAATTGCCGGGTAATGCAGGATTGATAGAAGTGATAGCCGGGCAATATGAAGATGTAAAAGGATCTGCAACCAGCTTTACACCACTGCATTTGTTCAATGCAAAATTGAATAGGGATGGCAAGGCAACATTTACTTTCCCTGCAAATTATAATACAGCCTTGCTGGTTATCGAAGGAAGTATTCTTGTGAATGGTACAGAGGAGGTGCCTGCAGATCATTTTGCATTATTCGAAAATGAAGGTGATAGATTTGAAGTCCAAGCCCTGGAAGATGCTATCGTCCTGGTATTAAGTGGTGAACCAATTAACGAGCCTATAGCTGCTCAAGGTCCATTTGTAATGAATACAAAAGCAGAACTATTGCAGGCCATAAACGATTTTAATATGGGAAAGTTTGGTTTCCTGGAACCATAGGGAAGCCTGGAGTCGGGAGAAAGAAAAGTTTATGGTTTTTGGTTTTTTGTTTCTGGTTCTTTAGGTTGAAGAGAATTTCCAGGATGCAGTCTAATCTTAAGAACCAAACAAAAAGACTACAATATTAATGGCAGCCAACCTATACATTTCCTTTCGTAACCAGTATCGCAAAGGATGCAGAGGTTCGCAGAGAAGAGGGCAAGACTCTTTACAATTGCATCATTCTGAAACATTTGGAGAGCCCTGTATGGGCGGTATTTTGGTAGAAGACATCATAGAAGGATCACTAAGCCCCAGCAGGGCGACATTTTTTAGCTGTAAATTCTCAGCATGTCTTTCCTAATAAGTTATTGAATAGAGATTTGTGAATACATGTTCACCATGATTAAATAAAATGTCGCCCTAACAGGGCTTTTCCACCCAAATGCAATGTTTCTGCTACCTAAATATCGCCTCTCTAAGGCTTGGCCGGGGAGAGGCTTATTCCGAAGCATCATTTAGTTGTCTTATTGACTTATACCCATTTGAAGGAGTGCCTGCCTCATTTCTAGCGCTGCCAGTTCTGATCTATTAGTTTTCCTTTCCCTGATATCTCTGCGGATCTTTATTCAGAAGTCTTGCTGTTTGTAGCTGTGGTAAAATATACCAGGGTTAGCTTTTGATAGGTTTTAAATGACGATAATTATTGATAATGGTATTGGTGCATTTCAAATCGTGCATCAGGCTGAATAAACCGAAGAAAGTCCGGTTGATATAAATAAAGTGCCTGGACCCCCTGTTCCCATTCATATTTTTTAACTCTGAGCTTTTTGCATATTTCTGCGCGAGGTTGGCTATCTGTTCAAAAAATGCTTCATCCGAGAAGTTAAAGGTTTCACTGTTAAATGGTTTGGTGAAAAGTGATAATAACTCGTGGAATAGCTGCAGGAAATACTTTTTTTCGGCTTTTGAATCTGAGGGTTTTAATATTTCAAGCTCATATAATTTGGCTTCGAAAATAGATTTGTCAGATAGGCTTTCATCCCTGGCTAATTCGAAATAGGGAGTATAAAAAGCATCAGGGATCTCTTTCACACAGCCAAAATCTATAACGATCAGTTTCTTATCTGAGGAAACAAGGAAGTTTCCCGGGTGAGGGTCGGCATGCACTTTCCTTAGCTTATGCACCTGGAACATATAAAAATCCCAAAGCGTCTGTCCTATAAGGTTAGCAGTTTCTGTATTCTTATTTTGTTTTGTAAACTCTGAAAAATGTTTTCCATGCATCCAGTCCATGGTGATGATACGTTCTGTGGAAAGCTCAGGATAGTAGGAAGGAAATGAAATGTTTGGAATGATGCTGCAGGCATTGGCTATAGCCATGCTTTGCCTGACCTCGTTTAGATAATCTGTTTCTTCCAGGAGTTTACCTTCCACTTCTTTAAAATACTGATCAGAATCCTTCCCTTTGATGTTGAACATTTTCATGGCCACCGGCTTCACCATGGCAAGGTCGGAGGAGATGCTTTCGGCAACACCGGGATATTGTATCTTGATGGCTAACTCCTTGTCATTCTTAAATGCTTTATGCACCTGGCCGATACTAGCGGCATTTATGGCAACAGGATCAAAACGATCAAATATTTCTGAGGGTGCCTTGCCAAAATACTTCCTGAAAGTTTTGATAACAAGCGGCGCTGAAAGGGGAGGAACAGAAAACTGCGCCAGGCTGAATTTTTCAACATAGGCCTGGGGAAGCAGGTTTTTTTCCATGCTAAGCATTTGTGCCACCTTCAGTGCACTGCCTTTCAATTGTTTCAAGCCATCATAAATATCCCTCGCATTCGATTCATCCAGGGTTTCCTTTGCTTCCTCTTTGGTGCTGACCATCTTGTCTCCGTAATACTTTATATAGTTAATTCCAACTTTAGCACCTGTCTGTATTAGCCTGGAAGCACGATGGATCTTCGAGGTGGGTATTTTATCAATGGTTTTCATGGGTCCTTTTTAATTAAAACTTAGTTTTTCTTTCCAGATGAATTTTCCAAGGTCAAGGATATTTTGCTGGTTGAATAGGTTTAATACATCAAACCCCGCATTAAGTGACTTTTCAATAAACAGGTCTGTTTTTTCAAATGCAGGAGAGGTGTCATCCATCCAGAATTTCAGTACCAGTAGCATTTGCATCCAGGAAGCTTCAGCAATGCTTTTGTTTTTGAGCTTCTCCAGTTTATTTACCGGTATTTCCATAGTGTCGAGCTCAAGGCCTTTAATATATTCGAGGAACAGCGTTCGAAAGCCTGATAAGATCTTCAGCTTTTCGAGCTGGTTCCTGTCTTTACCTAATAGGGTCAACACGAGGCTCCTGTTGGCAGATAGCTGTTCAAAAAAAGTGAAATACAAACTAACCAGCTTCGTTTTGGAATCGTACATGCTGTATTCTTCAGTTTGTTCCAAAAGGTCAAGTGTGGACTGGAAAAAATTGGTAAAGATGGATTGTTCAATGCTTTCGAAGGAAGCATAATGCTCATAAAATTCCTGTTCTTCTATACCAAGCTTTTTAGAGAAAATGTACACATTGGCTGGTCGTTCACCATGGGTTAGTATATGATCTACGTACTTGCTGACAATGACCTGTTTATCTATTTTCTTTCCTTTTTTCATAAATAACCTATTTGTATAATAGTTTTAAGCAGTAGCAGGTAGGCTGGTGTAATTCTTTCAGGCAATATGATTTTGCCACAGAATGTATGGGCACTTGCATGCCCGGAGAAATGTGAAGTTACGCTTGTAAAGTGGGTTACCTGACCCATTTTCATTAAGGAAATATTAATGTTGAATGAGCTTTCCCGGAATAAAGACAAGGAATTCACTATCTGTAAACAACCAGTAGGGCAAAAAGTTCACTTATTAGGGTGATGACCAAGGCATAATGGCCATGGGAGGCATTCATCCTAATAAATAGGTATAGTAATCACATCCAGTAATATTGGAAATGCAGGCGATAAAAAATGACTAGGTTTACTTGTGAATATGGAAGCGTTGAAAAATGCCGGAAACATTCATCTTTCCATGAGCCTATGAAAGAACAAAGCTGATGATAAAGGTTTCGTTGAACAATTATAATAACTGATCTTGTTTTTATGCGGATCTTGATTGCAGACGATCATTCAATAGTACGACGAGGCCTGAAAGATATTTTACGGGACGAATTTCCATGGGCTGAAATTACCGAAGTGGGGGATGCAGCAGCCTTGATGGTAAAGATCATCAGGGAGAGCTGGGACATTGTCATCAGCGACCTTTCCATGCCCGGAAGAACTGTTTTGGATGTTTTGCCCGAGATCAGGCAACAAGCACCGAGCTTACCAGTTTTGATCCTGAGTATCTACCCTGAAGAGCAATATGCAATCCGGGCCTTAAAAGCTGGCGCCTCAGGATACCTGAACAAAGACCTCGCTCCTGACGAATTGATTAATGCAGTCCGCCACGTACTTAGTGGACGGAAATATATCACACCATCTGTAGCGGAGAAACTGGCTGATTTTGATGATCGCCACAAACCTGCACATGAGCAGCTATCAAACCGGGAGTTTGAAGTCATGAAATTGCTTGCTGCCGGGAAATCAGTTTCGGAGATCGGCTTACTTTTTCATTTGAGTGCAACAACGATCAGTACCTACCGTGCGAGGATTCTAAAGAAGCTGCACATAAAAACTAATGCAGAAATTATTCAATATGCTATTGCACACCAGTTAATCTAATTTATTTAAGCGTATTTGGGTATAGTAATTGCTTTTTACAATGATGACCAATCCATGCTTCCAGCATTGGTATCGGCTATTGATCTTCTTGTTACATCCCTGCTACGTAAAAACATTTATATCATTTAATCGTTTTTTTTACCGCTTTGTAGAATAACAATGACAGCAACAAGCGGGTTTCTTCTACAAATATTTAAGTGTTTGAACTATCATCCTAGTAAGTTGAATGAATTTCCTTTGTGATCCGAACAGAAAAGGAATAACAAGTGTTCTTATTTCTGGCTCACTCTTAACCATCCTAAATCACCAGCTTCTCTGAATTACTGTTTTTCAGAGTCATAAATGCCACCAGTTCACAATTTCGAATGAAAGCTTATCCTTTCTTTTAGTGGAAGCTAAGAGGAGGGGGGTGGGTAACCGTTGCAGAAATTAAACAGGCGTTAACATGCCCGGGGAGGTTTGGTTTAACCTTCCGGGGAATGCGATAAATATTCATCCAAAATGAAAAACCATAAATTAAAAAAGGCGCTTTAGATGATTAAGGGAGTATGTTTTTTATGTAAAAGACAACAAGGGGGGCTTTGATTTGAAATACGCCAGCAAATTGTTTGGCGTATTTCAGCGCCTTAAGGAGGAATTTGGGGACACAAGGCTGGGTTTGTCCCTGTTCACGTGATCATTTGCAAATATGACAGGGATATTTTGGGCTGACACTTCCCCGAAAGAGGTTTTCAAAAGAAGAGCAGTAAAAGTGGTTAACAGCTTTGTCGGGAACCGATATAGTTCAATGTTTGGCGAATGTAGTAAGTGATGTGGGTTTTTATTGAGTCCTCATCCACCAGCTGTCAACCTGAATAATAAAGCAAACAATCATCGGAAAATGAAAGCAAAATACAAGGTACTCCACCTCGAAGATGTACAAAGCGATGCCGAACTGGCAGCGAGAGAATTACGAAAGAGCATTGAAATCGACCACCTGGTTATTGATTCTGAAAAATCCTACTTACTTGCGCTGGAACAATTCCGTCCCGATGTGATTCTTTGTGATCATTCCCTTCCTTCTTTCAATTCCTTAGAAGCCCTAAAGATCGTTAAGCGGAAAAAACTGCACATTCCCTTTATACTTATCACGTCCAGGATGTCGGAACCGGCAGTTGTAGGTGTGGTAAAAGAAGGAGCCGATGGTTATATTTTAAAAGAGCAGCTAAGGCGCTTGCCCCATGCTGTTTTAAAAGCCATCGAAAAGTACCGGCACGAAAAGGAACAAAAGATACAAGTTGATGAAGCTCATCAAGAAGAACCGATAGCAACAAAAGATTCAAGGGAATTATCTACTAAACTTTTATTGGCTACACAGGTTGCAGGTATCGGAATTTGGGCGTATTCTTTTCAAAAGTGCAAATTTGAGGCCGACGATGTACTGTTATCTTTTTATGGTATTACTACTAGTGAGTTTGATGGCAGTTGCGAACAGTGGATGCAGTTCATTCATCAGGATGATAGAAATAGAGTTCACCAGGAATTTCAAAATGCTTTAGCAACCACTAAAGGTTTTAATACGGTATTCCGCATCGTCTGGCAAGACCAGTCAGTACACGTTATTAAGGCAGTAGCCATAGTTATGAACGATGCCCAGGGATGTCCTGACCGTTTAATTGGGACAAACCAGGACATCACGGACCGCAAGGAAGCGGAAATTGTAGTTTTGGAAAACGAAGCGAAATACCGTTCCATATTTGATAACAGCCTGGATGCTATTTTATTGACGGTCACGGATAGCAATGTGCTGGCTGCCAATCCGGCTGCCTGTGCTATTTTCAAAATGACTGAAGAGGAGATTTGTAAGAAAGGGCGGTTTGGAATTGTTGACGTAACGGATCCCAGGTTGCATGATTTGCTAAGGGAGCGCCGACGAACAGGTAAAGCCAAAGGCGAAATCACATTCGTCAGGGGTGATGGCAGTAAATTTCCGGGTGAGGTTTCTTCTCTTGTCTTTACTGATGCCCAGGGTGATCTCAGAACGTCAATGGTGATCCGGGACATCTCTGAGAGGAAAAAAGCGGAAGAAAAACAATTACGCACTTCCCAATACTTACAGCAGGCATTAGGTGAGCTTAATAAGATTATGGATTCATCTATTGATGTCATCTGCTGTACCGACGCGGAAGGAAGATTTATTAATGTAAGTGCAGCAGCTGAAACGGTTTGGGGCTATAAGCCGGAAGAATTGATTGGTAAGAAATACATCGAGCTCACTTTAGAAGAAGACAAAGCATCTACATTCCTTGTAGCCAAGAAGATTTTAAGCGGCATACCTGTAACAACGTTTGAAAACAGGTTTATCCACAAGAACGGAAACGTGGTTCCTCTTCTTTGGTCTGCCAGGTGGGATGAGAAAGAACAACTGATGTTCAGTATTGCCAAAGATGCCACGGAGAAAAAAGCAATGGAAAAGGCATTGGAAAATGAACGACTTCGTTATTATGAAGTTTTCCACCAGGCACCGTCTGCCATTGCCATTCTAAAAGGGGCTGATCACCGGTTCGAATTGGTAAATCCTTTTTACCTGCAATTGACAGGCAAAAAAGATATCATTGGAAAAACAGTGAGGGAAGTTGTTCCCGAACTCGAAGACCAGGGATTTTTTAAATTGCTTGACCGGGTGTTTTACAGTGGAAAATGTTTTACAGCCAAAGAAATGCTTGCAAAAATTGACAGGAATAATGCCGACCGGCTGGAAGACTGTTATATCAATTTTATCTACCAGCCTTACCGGAATAATAGAGGAGACGTGGAAGGCATTTTCTTTTTTGCCAACGACGTTACGGAACAAGTTGTCTCACGAAAAAAGATTGAGGCTAGCGAAAAACAGTTCAGGCAGATTGTTGAAACCGCACAGGAAGGGATCTGGATGTTGGATGAAAAAAATCAGACCCGGTTAGTTAATGCAAAAATGTGTCGCATACTTGGATATTCGGAAGCAGAAATGATGGGAAAGCCTCCCCATTTTTTTGTCAAACAAAAAGGAAAGAAGCCCGGGCAGAACATGTTCAGTACAGGTATAAATACAGCGATTGACATGTATGAAGACCAGTTTGTGACAAAGTCGGGTAGTGTTGTCTGGGTGCACTTATCTACCAATCCTATTGTTGATGACAACGGTAATTACAAAGGTGCGCTGGCGATGGTGACGGACGTAACGGAGCGAAAGCGCCTGGAAGAAAAAATTGTCCGGCAAAAGGTGCAACAACAAAAAGAAATAACCAAGGCGGCCTTGCAGGTCCAGGAAAATGAACGCAACTTTTTAGGAAGTGAATTGCATGACAACATCAACCAGATCTTAACTGCGGTGAAGCTTCATTTAAAGCATTACCTGGAAAATCCGGATGATAACTTAGAGATCATAACAAACAGTCATGCCTATCTGGAAATGGCGATTGAAGAGATCCGGAAACTTTCACAAAGACTGGTCACCCATCGCTTTGACGAAGACTCTTTTACAGAGGCGATCCGTTTCCTCATCAAAGGTCTTTCAATTGAAAAAATAGTTGCATTCAATGTTGCAGATCTGAATGAAGAGGCTATACATGAAAACATTAAGCTGACAGTTTTCCGGATTGTGCAGGAGCAATTGAACAATATCAGTAAGTATGCAAAAGCAACGAGAGTAACAATAACCATCAGCAACGATACAAAGGAAGTAATCCTTCACATCTGTGATAATGGGGTTGGTTTCAATACCAAGGCCAAGCGTGCCGGTGTCGGACTGACGAATATTTATAACAGGGTTGAGTCCTATAATGGTACAATTGACATCAAGTCGGCACCCGGGCAGGGCTGTAAGCTGCAGTTAAGGATTCCCCTTGCTCAACCGCTCACTTTTTTAAATAATTAAAGACAAGTGCAAATGCCGATTACACTATTGATTACGGACGACAGTACAATCATACTGAAAACATGGAAATACATTTTGGGTTTCGATCCGAGGTTCCAGGTGATTGACACTTGTACAAGCGGTGAAATAGCCGTAGAGCAAGTACAAAAGCTTCACCCGGATATTGTGATCATGGACAGCAACCTGCCGGGAATCAGTGGCATTGAAGCAACAGCAATGATAAGCAAATGTGTTCCGGAAACAAAAGTGTTAGGTTTTTCTTTGCATACCGAACCCATTTATGCCCGGAGTTTTATAGCTGCAGGTGCCGTTGACTATATTGAAAAAACAGTATCTGTTAAAAAAATGGCTGAAACCTTACTACGTATCTATCACAACCAAACCCCTGGCTACCTGGGAAAAGAATTAAAAATGCAAAAGGGTGTATTTGCCAAGGGCATTCATAAAAAATAAAAGTTAAGTCATGAATTCAATTACGATTCTTATTGTTGATGATCATACCCTGATAAGAGAAACCTGGAGCTTCATCCTAAACGCCGATTCACGCTTCAACGTAATTGCTGCGTGCGGAAGTGGGGAAGAAGCGGTTGAACTGGCCAAACAGTTTCGCCCGCATATTGTACTCATGGATATTAACCTTCCCGGAATTAATGGAATTGAAGCAACAGCTTTGATCAGAAAATATGCACCTGGAACGAAGATAGTAGCTATATCACTCCATACACAACCCGCTTTTGTGCAAAAAATAATGCAAAATGGTGCCAGCGGGTATGTGACAAAAAATTCCGGAAGACAGGAAATGGTAAAAGCGATTGAAGAAATTTTCTTTGGAAAAAAATATATCTGCAACAACATCAAGGAAATTATTGCTGAACAAATGATGTTTAATGATGGCCAGCAGAAAGGGATTCATTCGTTAACAACCCGGGAAATAGAAATCATATCACTCATCAAGAAAGGAGATACATCAAAGGAAATTGCAGCCAGTTTATATCTGTCTACAAAAACAGTGGAAGTGCATCGTTATAATATTTTAAAAAAACTGAAGCTTAAAAACTCAGTTTCCCTGGTTGAGTATGTAAATAAAAACGTTTGATTTTACAAGCAAATTCAACTGGCAACCTGGGTCTTTTAGCTTTCCAGTTCAATATAATGCTGAAGAAATCAATCATTTCTCAGCGATTGCTGAAGCCATATATTTGAATTTTGCTTCTACGATCGCTTCGTCTATTTCCTGGATAGAATTTTTCCCAGTTTTCTGGCACTTTTAACATGAATGGCCCATTTTGTATCAGAGAACACTGCCGGGAATTACTTAAGGGGCAACCATGTTGAAATGCATGTTCCGCTTTTTGGAGAACTGCTGATGGTGAAACGGCCATTCAGTTCAGCAACCCTTTCCTTCATGCCCAAAATACCCAATGAGTTACTGGTGTTTAAAACCTGTGGATTAAAGCCCTTACCATTGTCCTTCACCGTCATGGAGATGGCGTCTTTTGCCCGGGCCAGGTGTACCTGAATATGTTTCGCATTGGAATGCCTGGCGATATTGGTAAGCGATTCCTGGAAAATTCGGAACAAAACAGTTTTAACCGGATCAGGCAGCTTAAGATCATGATTGGTTTCTTCAAAAGAGTAATCAATTCCTGTTCTTTTTTTAAATTCATTGAGGTGCCATTCCATGGCGGCTTCCAGACCAATATCGTCTAACAGGCTTGGCCTGAGATCAGCGGAAATTTTTCTTATGGACCTGATAAGATCATCCAATTGTTCGTCCAGCGCTTTCAGCTTTTCAAAGATGGCTTCATCTGTAGCAGCCAACTTTTTATGCAACCATGCAACATCAAATTTCATAGCCATTAAAAGCTGGCCCAGCTCATCGTGTATCTCCCGAGCAATGTGCTTCCTTTCCTGTTCGCGTATGTCTTGGAGATGATTGGAAAGTTTACGCAGATCATTGGTCATTTTTGTTAATTCGGCATTAGCTTCAGAAAGTTCTCCAGTTCTTTCTGCTACTTTTTGTGCCAATTCTTCGTTCATTTTTTTTAACCTGGCTTTGAGCTGTTTTATTTCAGGCACTTCCAGGATGATTAGTTGGCCCTTTCGATTTGTGATGGCGCATTCATGCGCATGTGCCACATCCAGGATAACGGTTGCATCAACATTGGCAAGTTTATACGTACAGAGTACAATAATCTTCCAGTCCGATATAATGGCATTTAACCGCTTTTCATAGTCCATAAAATCTTTCCAATCCTTTAACTCTAGCCAGGCTTCATTTCCATTCACCCGCATACCGTCGAAACCATTTGTCAATGCCTGCTCCAGTTTTGTACCCCATGCTTTAATGACTTTTGCGGAGTTGAACCGGCCCTTGTCGAGATACCATTCATCGTGTTTCAGAATTTCCATATGACCCCGTTGAAGGTGTAGTTCAATGTTGGGAATTTGCTGCTGCAACACTGATATACACTCATCTTTGGTGATCGATTCGGCAATGACCCATAGGCAAAATTCATTGTTCTCCAGGCCCGCTTTCATAAATGGCACCAATAGTTCGTGCATATCTTGTTTGGTTTCATAAAACTGGCAGAAATGCGATCCCCATGCAATGTCACCGAGACCTTCAATTCCTGATTGACGCAATTTTTCAGACATTGGCATATTTGTGGTGAGATGAATATTGTTTACTGATTGCAGGTAATTAAACAATCAGCAGTTGCCCAATTAAATTTACGTATAATAAATGCTATAGGTGCAGTTAGTTTGAGATCACAAATATATCCTGGTAAATCAGATGTGTCATTTCAAGGTTCTGAAGAATAACAGTAATAAATTGATTAGACGCTTTACTATAATTGGGAAATAATCCTGGCAATTTTGCATATTTGTTTGGATTATTGGCAAGCTTGATCGCTAAGTAATAAAAAAAAATATTTATCGCGGAATAATCCTCCCCCTGAACATCATGCTTTTCTCCAAGTGATTATTTACTGACAAGGAAATAGAGAACCAATTCTATGACAATCCAGTACATAGTAAAGGCAAGTGTCGAGTACAGGTGCTGGTCCGAATTTGTTTGCGTAAATTACTTTTCGCAGTTAGTAATAAAAAAAATGATCAACGTCATGGAAAGCATTTTCAAACGTTTAATGAATCGCATCACAGGTAGCATTGCTTTTTATCCTGTCATAATCTCATTTCTGTTTTTGCTCCTTTTTTGGGTAATGATTAATGTTGATCAATCTACAACAGGTAAACATATCAAATCGACCTGGCAATGGCTGCGTTTGAAAGATGCCACAGCAGCAAGGCTTATCGCTTCAACCATTGCTTCAGGGATGCTCAGTTTTACGGTTTTCAGTTTTTCGATGGTTATGATTGTACTGAATCAAACTGCCTCTAAAATGAGTAACCGTATTTTAGAAATCATTATCCGTAACAGGTTTCAGCAAATTGTGCTTGGTTGCTATATAGGCACTGTTATTTTCTCTATATTTCTTATAACTACTATTCGGGATACCGATAGTGGCATCTATGTACCTGCATTAAGTACTTATGTGCTCATTCTCCTGGCAGTAGTAGATATCTTCCTTTTTATCTATTTCCTCCATTTTGTTACACAATATGCAAAATATCAAACCATCATCCGGCATATCCATTCGCAAACCCTAAAGCGGCTTTCCGGTGAAATTAAAAATGGGAGTAATTCAAAGGTATTGTTATATAATATTGAAAATTCTTTTACTTCTCCAAAAACAGGGTACTTCGAAGGTTACAACAAAAAAGCAATGCATGCGCTACCCATTTCCGGTGCCTACCATATTCATTTTTTATATTCTCCGGGGAGTTTTATTCTTAAAGATGCAACCTTATACCTGATAAAAAGCAATGACATACTTAAAGCGGAGATAATAACTAAGGTGGAGGAGGCAATTGAAATAGAAAGCGAACCTTCATTATTATATTTTTTAAGTGGCTTCAATCAACTTTCAGAAGTTGCATTGAAAGCATTAAGCCCTGGCATAAACGACCCTGCTACGGCTATACTTTGCCTTCAGGCAATGGCTGATTTATTTAGTTGGATATTAAAACATTCAAATTATAATGAGATGGTGGATGAGCAGGAGAATAGCATAATAAGCCATAAAATTCCTGGTATTGAAGAAATGCTTACCAGTTTCTTACTGCCTGTGTGGGATTATGGAAAAGAGGACAGAATCATTCAAATTTCAATGATGGATTTAATACAGCAACTACTATCTATTAGTTGTGAAGTCACTACTACTAATTGGCTTACCCGTTTTTTTGAGGAGGTCAAAATGCAAAGTTTAAAGGGATACAAACCATAAAAATTTTGATATTTATTTATCTAACCTCCTGCTTTCTTGTAACTGGTATGTTTGACCATTATGGTGGATAAAATTGGCAATTGTTGAGGATAATTATAGGAAAGCAAGGGTATCCCAGGTTTTAATGTTTGGATTACAGGCAGCATTTCAATGTACTATGGTTTGCAAAGTAGCATCAGATTTGCATTTATATTATTTGTGGTCAATTTTTTGAAATAAAAAGAGGCTGTCCAAATTTTGGATAGCCTCTTGTATTTTTCATTCTTTTGGTGAGTTTATAAAATATAACAGATTTATAAGTTAAGACATTTTTTTACTGTTTGCTAAAAATTTAATTAACGAGCAAAACTTTATAAGCCTGCGTTGTTTTTTGGATACTATACAATGCTATCAGGGCACCATAGCTACCACCCCGCTCTATAAATTCAAATAATTCATAATGAGGGTAGAATAATTCACTTGCCATTTTCCAAAATAGAATGAACAGCAGAAATTGGGGATTTGGACGGATTAATATTATTAGTGCAGATGCAATTTCGAAAATACCAATGAAATGGGCAGAAAGCGCTGCATTTGAAAGGCCCAGGCCTGCATATTGGTCGATCAGTCCTTTTTTCTCTATTAAATTTAACCAACCATGTCCAAGTAATAAAAGGAATACTACCCATCTTAGGAGCACTGCAACCTGGTTAAAGTTTATTTCCGAGATATATTCACCAGAGCGAATTTTTGAAAACAAATTTTTGATTTTGAATTCCCTGCCATATAAAATTAAAAAAGCCAAGGGAGCGCCAAAATTCCCGGCGCGTTCAATCAACTCAGCAAAGGGTTCTCCTGATAGTGGTCTCAACGAAGCAGTTACTAGACCCCAAATAATAAGCCATACTGCAATACTCCGCAAGGGATAAATAAGCATTGTAATTCCCAATATAATATCGATACCACCAACTACCGGCATCAATCGGTAAGCCAGGTCATGGCCAATGCCAAATACCTCAAAGTAATTGCACCAGATAGGTTTGGTGATAACACCGAATATGCCATGACCAATAAAGCACATGCCAATGGCTATTCTAAGTGAATAATGTATTTTTTGTTCCTGTGTAAGTGGCAACATAGTGTATAATCATTTTGAATATTAATAATACAAGAAGGATCTACTTGCCTGTCTTTTTCATATGTAACCGTTCATCAACCAACTGTGCTACTTCTTTTCCGTATTTATTGCTGCTTAAACAAGTTGGGTGAAAGTGAAGACCTCCGTAGAAACGAGCCCAGGTATTTTCCATGGCCGCTTCATTGAAAGATTTATAGCTTCTGTTTTTGATACCAAATTCCAATTCTGAAGAATCCGTATAGGCAAAGTTGTCGCCAAATACACTTGTTAAAGCTTCGGCGGCGGCAGAAGAACCTGTTGAATGTCCACAGGTATATTCAGGAAAAGCCGGTGTTTGCAAATAGGGCTGCCAATCCGGATCGAATGACCGGTTAATAACTGTTTCAGGTCTGACAGTATTATAAGTGAATTTTTCATTCCAGCATTGGATGAACGAATCGAATAGAACAATAGCAGTTTTAGTATAAGTAAATACTGTAGTAGCATAGTCAGCTTTTGCTTTTTCCGCAGCAATGCCAACGATGCTCATCCAATGACCTGGAGGTGAAAACTTTTTGGTGCCATACATTACATGTCCGCTTACATTTAATTTAAATGGATTATCATCCCAGAATTCTGTGATGTGCTTTTGTTCGTCTGAAAGGTGCCTTGTAGAATCCAAGAGTTGCATGACCTGTTTATAATAGGCACTTTTTTTATCTGTAATATTAAAGGGGAATGGAGGAGGTGCTTTAAACTGCGCTGCGCTATCCATAACCAATGGACGTATTTTGTTCCAGTGAGGTTCTACAGCAGAAGCATAAGCTGGTGGTGTGGGGACCCAACGGCTGGGATCCTCAGCTTGCACATTATACCGTTCCATACTCCTGGTTTCAGCATAATTGTCTTTTTTGCTCCAGCTCATTATAACTTTTGAAACCGAATTGGCATATTCGAGGGAATTTTCATAAATGTCTGAAGGCATACCATGGTCCTTTGCCAGTTTTTTTAAACTATTGACATAATCGTCCATACTTCCTTCAGGAAATGTCACTGATTCACCAAGGGTGCAAAATGCCATCAGTGCGGAAAATTCATAATTTATAGTCTTACCGGCGACTGGTTTAGGAACTGTAGTAAGGCCGTGTAACTGACCCGCCAGCGAATAATACTGGTTTGGATATCCAGCTGCAATTACTTCATATGCGGCAACATTGGCATATAGATAGTTGCGGGAAGCAACAATAGGCGAAAAGTTATTTCCCATTACAACCTTATTCAATTCATGTACTGTATTTGAATAAAGCTTTGAATCGTTAAAAATGGTTTTATAATCTTTTTTTGTATTACAAGCTATTAACTGCATGACAATTGCACAGGGATGCACAGGTATGCATTCACAGATCCTAATATTGTACGATTAGCAAATCCATTTATTTATTACCGGTTACGGATGGTTGATGCAGACGGTAGGTTTGCCTATTCAAAGATTTTGGCATTGAACTTACATAGCAAGGATCCTGTTGTTTTGCTTTATCCTAACCCTACTAAGAATAATGCAAGTTTGATGGTATCGCTTCAAAAGCAAGAAACTCTTTCTATAAAGGTTATCAACCAGGGAGGGCAGGTGGTGAATTTGCATTCGATGACGCTATCGGCAGGAAGTTCTACTATCCCTGTGCAGGTGCAGGGTCTTGCCTCCGGAATTTATACCATTAGTATCAGAGGGACTACATTCAATAAACAATTGCCTTTACTAAAAGAATAGGTTAAGCAAAATGATATATGTAAATGCAGTACAGCCATGTGCTGCATTTTTTTCTGCCTTTTTAAAAGAGCAGGTTTTTAGGGGGGAAGAGGGAGAGGCTAGTGGGACGTTAGGGATGATCCGACTTCGCTAAAGCTACGGCGGACAAAGGAGTAATTAGTCTGGAGTCGGTAGTCTGGAGTCGTGAACCACAGTACAGATAAATAATCCTCCTTTGCTAAAGCTTCGGCGGACGATGCTCCTACGCTAAAGCTACGGCGGACAAGGGAGTAATGAGTCTGGAGTCGGTAGTCTGGAGTCGGGAATAAAGCTACTACTGCTATATTGTTATTGATAAGTGTTGCTACTGTTGAAAGTTTATACACATCAAACAAGTATGGTTTGTATAGAGGCTCTGATAACACGAGAGCTTTCAGCATCGTTCTAAAGCCTGACAGTACTTTTGAATATAGACTGAGTGGACACATGATAGGTGACACTTCAGCCGGAAACTACCATTTGAAGGGCGATACCATTTACTTCAACTATACCTAATTCTTTATTAAGTATAAACTTTTAGACTTTCGTTCAAAAAAATATACCCAAAAGAGAAAAGAATACTTAGTTCCTGAGATTTCTATCATTTGTTTTTAATATCCTTCTTTCTGCCAATTACATTACATCCGAATTCGTACACATCTTAAAACAAAAAACAAAACCAATTCAAATGAAAAACAAGTTTATCGCAATGGCAGTTATAGCCATGGGACTAACTTCTGTCGCTAATGCACAGAACTCCGCAACTGAGAACTCCGCTACAGCTTCGGCACAAATTGTTGTACCAATCTCCATTTCAAAGGGTGCTGATTTGAACTTTGGATCAATTATCAGGAGTGCACCAGGCGGTACTGTTCAATTAGCTGCTGACGGAACGGTAACACCAACTGGCGTGGTTATGTTTACCGGTTCTTCTGCGGTCTCAACGTCTGCTGCTTCATACACTATTTCCGGTGAAGCCAGCAAAGCGTATGTAGTTACTTTACCTGCTGATAATGCAGTGGTGCTTAGCGATGGCAATGGCCATACAATGGACCTGACAAATTTTACACACAATGCCACAGGCACATTTGCCGCCACTGCAGAAACGTTTCAGGTGGGTGCTACATTGAATGTAGGTGCTAACCAGGTGGCTGGCAACTACGTATCCGATGTATTTTCTGTTACTGTAGCTTACAACTAAGTAAGCTTTCTTCAAGGAAAAGTGGCTGTCTCAATGATCCGAGATAGCCCCTTTTCTATTTTGGCAAACCAATTTCAAATCCAATATCCATGCAAAACGGTTTTATGTGGCGCGCTTTCACCGCTCTTTATTTTCTGTTGCTTTCTCTTCTTCCTGCCGTGTTCCCTTCATCCCGGGCTGCAGCGCAGGGTGATTTGCTGGTGGCCCCAAAACGAGTGGTCTTTGAAGGCCGTGAACGATATAAGGAGTTAACCTTGTCCAACACGGGCAAGGATACCGCCCGCTATGCAATTTCTTTTATTCATTACAGAATGAGCGAAGACGGTTCACTGAAGCAATTGCCTTCTGATGATTCGAGCCTGTTGTTTGCTGATAAATTTGTTCGCTTTTTCCCCAGGTCCGTAACATTGCTTCCTGGTGAGTCGCAGGTTGTACGTTTGCAACTTACGAAGACGGGGCAAATGGAAAATGGCGAATTCCGCTCACACCTCTATCTCCGTTCTATTCCACAACAAATACCATCCGGCGATACTGTTATTAAAACGACTGATCGAAATGCTATTACCATAAAGCTTAATGCTGTCTTTGGTATTGCCGTGCCTGTTATTCTACGCGTTGGCGAGTCCACCACCAAGGTTGATGTCTCACATGGCTCATTTCAACCGTCGGACAAACCTTTTGTGAAGATCACCTTAAACCGCGCCGGCAATATGTCTTGCTATGGTGACATTATGGTTGAATATATTTCTCCTTCAGGAAGAGTAACAAAAATTGGAGAGTTAAACGGAATAGCCGTTTACACCCCGCTCCAAAAGCGTGAAGTAAAATTGAGCTTGCGAACGATACCTGGCATTGATTACAAAGCAGGAAAACTTCACGTGGTTTATCAATCAACTGAAAGCAACAGTCAAAACTCGATTGGGCAGACAGAAATTTATTTGAATTGAGCAGCTTTAAATTATAATGGCTATTACCAGGGTCAGGTGGTTCATCCTTCAAAGCAGTTATGATCTTCCTGATGTAGGGAAGGGAATTTTCACTGCTTTCACCATTTTCATTCTTCTTTTTGCAATACCTTTATCAGGCAAGGCAAACGATGATGGGGATGAACTATCTGTTTTTGTCAGCTTGCAAAACCATGGAGCGTACATGCCTGCTCTTTTGCAAGAAGAGACTCTTTACTTACCTGTAAAGGAATTATTTGATTTTTTAAAGATCAACAATCAGCTATCGCCAGACATGGATTCAGCGACAGGCTACCTCCTTGATCCCAAAGCGGGTTTTCTGATCAATTATACTCAACATGAAATTATTTACAATGGCACCGCTTTTTCACTAAAGAATAAGGAACTGATTCGCACAGAAACCAACCTCTATCTGCGTTCTGATGTATTTGGAAATGTTTTTGGGTTGGACTGCAATTTCCAGTTTAGAAACCTGGCTGTCATTATCAACACAAAATTAGACCTGCCCTTGCTAAGGGAACTGAGGCAAGAAGTCCTGCGCAATAATATCAGGATGATAAAAGGGGAAGTAAAGCCAGATACGTCAGTCAAACGTGACTATCCTTTTTTTCGTTTAGGCACTGCCGACTGGAACATATTGCATTCCAAAGCCCAATCAGAAGCTTCGGCCATACGAATCAATTTGCAAGTGGGAGGAATGTTTGCCGGAGGGGAGGCTCTTGTTTCACTAAGCTATGATAACAAGATCCTTTTTGCTCGCCAGCAACAGCAATATAAATGGCGTTTTGTCAACAACAATCTCAAGTTGTTCAGGCAGGTGTCACTTGGCAACCTTGCTGTACAATCCACAGCTTCCATTTATGCACCGGTTATTGGCATTCAGGTGACCAATACACCCACCAATCGCCGCAGGTCATTTGGCACTTATGTCATTAGTGATCGAACGCAACCGGATTGGATGGTGGAACTTTATGTTAATAATGTCCTGGTGAATTATGTAAAAGCCGATGCTGCCGGCTTTTACTCTTTTCCTGTGCCGTTGGTTTATGGTAATATGCAAATTACATTAAAGTTCTTTGGACCTTCAGGTGAAGAGCGTTCCAGTGAACAAGTAATTCAAATTCCTTTCAACTTTCTTCCGGTCAATACCTTCGAATATACCCTTAGCGAAGGCCTGGTGCAGGATAGCCTTCACGGTCGTTATTCAAAAGCTGACTTTCATTATGGATTTACCAACAGAATCACTATTGGTGGGGGAATGGAATACTTATCCTCTGTGAAAACGGGAAACCTAATGCCATTTTTTTATACCACAGTGCGGCTTTCCAAAACCGCACTGCTTTCAACAGAATTTACAAACCACGTTCGATGGAAAAGCCAGTTCACCTGGCAACTACGATCTAAGGCCCAGGTAGAATTCAACTACCAACGATATACCAAAGGTCAGCGTGCTGTTTTGACAAATATCCTGGAAGAACGTAGAGCATCTGTTTCCCTGCCAATACAAAAACTAAAATTCCATTTGTTGTCAAAACTTGCTTTCAGGCAGGTAGTAACACCAACTATTGATTATGATTCCCTGGTGAAAGTAAGGTACAGCGATATTACAAAAGCAAAATTTACCAGTGCAGAACTTACCCTGTCATCATCATTTTCGCGATTCAATGCCAATCTTACAACTTCAGCATCAATTAATAGATTATCCGGGTCATCAATATACAGCAACCTTGCCTTGGCCTATCTTTTTCGTCATGGATTTTTGATTCGACCGCAGTTCCAATACAACTACAACCGCAGTAATTTCATTGCTGCAAAGTTCGAAACAGAAAAGCAGCTTCGCAATCAAGGCGTGATCAACCTTTCTTTTGCCAGAGATTTTTCAATGCATTTGACTACCATAAACCTTGGTCTACATTATAACTTTTCATTCCTTAGAACAGCATTTTCCGCCGTGCTGAGCAACAAAACCTCCTCCCTGGTTCAATGGGCAGGTGGCAGCCTATTGTGTGATGCACAATCTGGTTATGCAACACATAGCAGGCAGAGCCATTACGGCAGAGGCAACCTTGTGATTGCTCCTTTCCTGGACCTCAACGGCAATGGCAAAAGAGATCAGCATGAACCTGGTATTCGCGGTCTAAAGATTCATATCAATGGTGGCCGTGTGCTATCCACCAAAGAGGAGGATGTAGTCCGCATTGCCGACCTGGAGCCATATAACAATTACCTCGTGGAATTGGATGAAAAGAGTTTGGGTAATATTGCCTGGCAGATAAAGAACAAAAAAATAAGCGTAGTTATGGAACCCAATATTTTTAAACGCTTAGAAGTGCCTGTGACTGTTGTAGGCGAAGCTTCGGGAATGGTTTTCTTTGAAAACCATATAGGGGAGAGGGGTATCTCTCGGATTCTGGTGAACATTTATGACAGCATTGGCCAACTGGCTGCTCAAACCATGACGGAAAGCGATGGCTATTTCAATTATCTTGGTCTTTTACCAGGTAAGTATATAGCCCGGATTGATTCTGCACAGTTGTATAAGTTGAATTTTTCATCTATGCCTGCCACTCTATCTTTTCAAATTGCAGGCAGTGAAGATGGTGTGGTATCAGATGGCTTCAGGTTTGTTCTGCATTCACTTGATAAAAAGGAGATGGACCAAAACATTGTTGAATATCGACAGAACGAAAAGGCAAAACTATCCTTTGTCAATTTAAAAAAGAGCAGTCAACCAATAGCAGAACAGCAAGTCAGCAATGGTTTATTAAATTCTCTGGCAGAGCAACATAATGAGCCACCAATTATCGCAAAACAGCCAGAACTGGCAGATCATTTACTCATGGACACAGGCGGCAAAGTAAACCGTACCGAAAAAACAGAAAAAGAGGCAACTAGGCCTTTGCGCCAATTTTCTACTAAAAACAGTTTTCTTCAAAGCCAAAAAATGAAATCTTTTCATTCTTCGTTACGCTCACTTGCACATCCTGCGATTAGGAAGAAAGCTTTACAATTATTTCAAAAAGAGCAGCTCGTTCAACAACGGCTTACTATACTCAAAATAGAGCATCAGCGGTTGATTAGATATCAGAAAAAACTACTTATGGAAATAGATGTTTTGAAGGCGAAAATGAAGAAATTATCTTACCGGGTGAAAAAATGAGTTAGCAACAATATAGGAGTGAGGTAAAAGATAATAGCTAGCAAAAGTGCTCGCGCTCAGTTGCTCCCTTTTCTTCCATATCACAAACGAAAAAAAATTACCTAAATGCCATATGAGATGCTTTTGCTCTGCCAGTTTAAGCATTTCTTACTAAGAATTCTATCCAGGGATTGCCAAAACGAGACAGGCTACGTAAATAGGATGCAAAATGCTTTAAGAATCAGAATTTGTATTGCTCAATGTGGTTTAGCAAATGGGTAAAACAACTTTTAGTTTACATCCCTTCCCCGGTTCAGTATTAATAGCAACTGTTCCATTATAAGATTCTACCCGATTATAAATATTGGTTATCCCAACACCGTTTCTGTATTGGTTAAGATTAAATCCAACTCCATCATCTTCCATTAGAACACAGGTAGCTATGTCATTACTACAAATAGATATATATATATGTTGCGCCATTGCATGTTTTATAATATTATTCAAGTGCTCCTGTATTATCCGGTAGAGGGTTAATTTAATTTCAGTGGCTATATTTTCATCAAACTTTGAAAAGTCCATTTTTACCATTCCAGGTGCAAATAGTTGTAGTATCAAGTTGTTTATCATTGGAACCAATAACTCTTCTCCAAAACGATGTGTAACTAACTTGTGTGATAGGTTCCGTATTTCCGACATCGCTAATTCCACGTTTTGTTTGGCATTATTTAGCATTTGTTTTTCGCTGCCAAAGTTCTCATAACAGAATGTAAGCTGAAGCGTAACTGCAGCTAGAATTTGATTGATGTTATCATGCAACTCACCTCCTAAATAATTCCTTTCGTTTTCCTGGGCTTCGAGGGCGGCTCTTGTTATTTGCTTTTGCCGGTTTATTTGTTCATTAAATAGCTGAAGTTCCAATTCTTTTTTTTCAGTTATATCATTTACCATTGCCAATGCACCCTTGTACGTTCCATCTTTGTCAATGATAGCATTGGTAGATAGTTGGGTACAAATTTTTCTTCCGCTTTTGGTAACAAACCTTGATTCCTCAGTTTCACTTATTCCTTTTTTTCTCCGTTCTATCTGTTGTAAAGCAACCTCTTGTTCGTCTTCTTCTTTAAAAAATAGATTTGTTTTGCCCAGCATTTCCTCTTCTTCATATTCCAATATTTCGCACATTCGTTTATTTACAAAAGTGGTTTTATTGTGTTCATCTATCATCCATATGCCTTCTTGAGCTGTTTCTACTATCTGTCTGAATTTTCTTTCGCTTACCTCTATTTTATGGCGTGATAATACCTGCTCAGTTACATCTATTACAAAGAAAAAAATACCATCAATTTGACCCTCTCCATTTCTATGTGCCTGGTAAATGAAATTCAGATACCGGTCTACCAATTCTCCAGTACCATAGAAATCAAATTTTATAAGCATTTCGTTAGCAAAGAAGGTTTTTCCGGTTTGATAAACGGAATCTAACAATTCAAAAATTCCCTGGTCCGCAAGTTCCGGCAAAACTTCTTTTACCGTTTTGCCAATGATATCTTTTTTATCAATTAATTGTAAATAAAGCGGATTTGCCATTTCGTACACATAGTCTGACCCTTTTAAAATTCCCATGCAGGATGGGGCTTGTAAATACAGATCTAAAAATCGCTGCCGTTCAATTGTGAACGCTTTTTCCAGTCTCTTTTTATCAGTGATGTCTTTTGCTATGCAATACATTAATTTATCATTCTCATCCCACCTGCCAGACCACAACATAGGCACTATGCTCCCATCTTTATGTATATACCTGTTTTCAAAGTTGGTAGCCACTATTCCATTCATGATGGACCTTGCTGATTTCATGGTGATTTCGACATCTTCCTCAACTACTAAATTCAAATAGGGCTTTCCATAAAGTTCAAGTGAGGTATAACCCCATATCTCTTCGCAGGCTGCACTTACGTTAACAAATTTGCCTTCTTCGTCAATAGAACAAATCACATCTAACGATGATTTCATTATTTTTTCGTGAACATCTAATGTTTGCCGTAATATTTTACTAGTATCAATAAGCCTTTGCTCTGTTTTTTTACGCTCAGTTATATCCCTAAAAATCATTGAAGTTCTTTCCTGTCCAAAAGCATCTTTTATAATAGCGGAAGTGATTTCTGCCATGAACTTCTTGCCATCTTTTCTAATAAAAGTGACCTCTCCCTGTGCCCGCCCGGTGCGCCGGCGTTCCTCTATAA
Organism: Flavisolibacter ginsengisoli DSM 18119; assembly: GCF_900129295.1. Classification (GTDB taxonomy): domain Bacteria; phylum Bacteroidota; class Bacteroidia; order Chitinophagales; family Chitinophagaceae; genus Flavisolibacter; species Flavisolibacter ginsengisoli. The sequence continues at coordinate 234,969 of NZ_FQUU01000004.1, read as the reverse complement.
GTTTCATGACGTTTGGATCAGACAGATCCACCAGAGCTAATCTTCCTGCAGCACAGATTTCTTCCTCAGTCATTTGAAAAAGGGCGCAGGCTGCAGGGTTTGCAGCAAGAATCTGTCCGTCGGTTATTGTTAGCAGCATACCGTCCATGCTGCTTTCAAAGAAGGACCGGTATTTTGCTTCGCTTACACGAATTTTTTGTGCAGCTTCTTCCTGGAGTTTAATCTTAGAAAAAGTTAATTCAACTTTTTCCAATGCTTTCCATAAAGCTGAAGGAAGCCTTTCCATCCTGTCTTTCAGTATATAATCATCAGCTCCTGCCTTAATGAGACTGACAGCAAACTCCTCAGAGGTATTTCCCGTAACCAGGATAAAGGGAAGATGTATGCTTTTCTGCCTGACAAGTTTAAGAGCTTCCAATGAATTAAAAGCAGGTAGTGAATGATCGGATAAAATAATATCAGGGAGGTTTTCCTGTAAAGCCTGTAACAGGCTTTGCTTATTAGAAATTACAGTTTGTGTAAATGAAATCCCGGCTTTATTCAAAATTAATTTTACAAGCGCCACGTCTTCTTCATCGTCTTCAATATGCAAAATATTGATTGGCTTCATGAGGATAGATCTTTTGATGGATAAGTTAGCTGATTAAATAGTTTTCATTATGGAGCACAGCCCCAAGGATTCTGGCCTGTAATTTAAGTCCAGTCAATTAAAATTATCTTTTCTATAACGAGCTGATGAACTATTTTTTTATAAAAATTAGTGTTTATACGTATTAAAGTATAGTTGAAGCGATGTGTATCCTAAGTTCTTTGATAAGTACTTGTGTTACGAAAAGATGCTTGAATGTATAGATCAAATAGGATAATATTGACATTATTTAGTGATTTTGGGTTTTACGATAGAGTTTGCACGCATATTATTGTATTCAACACTGAAGCTATGGCAGACGAGGAGAACAGGGACCGAAGAAGAGACGAACAATCCTCCTTCGCTGAAGCTACGGCGGATAAGGGAGTAATGAGTCTGGAGTCGGTTGTCTTGAGTCAATCCGCCTACGCTGAAGCTTTGGCATTGAGGGCAGTTTGTAGTTTATATTTATTGAATAGTTTTTTGTTTCTGGTTTTTAAGTGGGACAGATATTTTTTACGGGGGCAGTTTTTTGGGAAGAAGCAGTGACTAAAAGGGAGAATAGTGAGGAGAGATCTAGCACTTATAAATGTACAAGGTCACGATATAATGATGTACATACTTACCCTTAATTGATTAATTTAAAAATACCAAGATGAAAACATGGATATATTTGCAACACTAACTGTGACGGCTACTTTATGAAACAGATTACCCTTCAATCCCCTTCCATAATTGAAATGATAGATTTTTAAACTATAGTTTCTACTAACATCATTCACTTTAACAGAATAGACTTAACACTAACCGGGCAATTTACGGAGGGAGATATTGAGCTTGCAAAAGCGGGTTATCATACTTTAGTAGTTGGGGAAGATGAACAAGAGTACGGTGAATAATTCCGAAAATGTTTACAGGGTAAAGATATTAGCATTTAATACTCTTTTTTCATTTGCTTATCTGATACATTAGATAAGCTTACAGATGTTACCCGGTTTTAAGTATGCCCAAAACAATATGCAAGCCTCATTTTTCAAATAAATCGTCCAGACGATCTGACCAACTATTATCCAACCAGAATTGGGAAAAAGTAAATAGAATTTCGTATTGAATGAACAGATATTTTTTACCTCATACTATGAATATGAATTAAATAATCAAAGTTTTAAGGAACTTAATTCTATATTTTTGAATTGAACAAGATACCTTTTAACCCATACCATGCGCGATTTTTTTCGGAAATTGTCTTTAAGAGCCAAGTTGCTTTGCATTGCCTTACTACCACTACTATTTATAGTCTATTTGAGTTTGGACCTTTATGGTGAAAAGTCAAGAAATGTCCTGCAAACCCAATTGTATCTTAACCGAATTCATCAATCAGTCACTATTTCCAGGTTAATTGATCAATTACAAAAAGAAGGACGCTATAGTTTTGATTATGCACTTACAAAGGTTGACCGTAAAGAAATGCTTGGTCAAAGACCTGTTACAGATTCATTGCTTAGTGAATTAGACCGGTTTAATGATTCCAGTTTAAAGCATTATCGCAGTTATACTTTTCTTGAAAAAATTGATAGTACCAGAAAATATATAGACAGTGGACATTTTGATGCAAACCAGGTTATGCATTTTTTTTCAAGTTCAGTATTCAGATTGAATACGGTTCAGAATTACCCGACGATTATATACAAGGATCTAAAGGAGGCTTATTCGGATATAGTATCGCAAAAGTTACTTTCTGAAATGGTTACTTACCAAAGCATCATTGATGCCAATATTTATAACCTTTTGTATACGCGCAAATATATGGTTGAGACATTAATGGGTACTTATGGCACATACGAGGTATATAAAAGTTATGAAAATGAGTTAGGTGTAAAGGCGGACCAGAAAGTATTAGACAGATTCAATCAAATCAAGGATCATGGAGCCATGCAGCGCGTTGATGGATACCTGTCAAAAATATTTTCGACTTTTAAAGTGGACAGTTCTTATACCTATCAAAATTGGAAAACCGTTTCTGATAATTCATTAAATGAATTACGAAACCTGCAAATGTCCTTGTTGGATAATGCAGAAAGTCAAATTCAGGCCTTTTATAAAGTGGAAACAGGAGAGAAAAACAAGGCAATCATATATCTAATTGGTATAACAGCATTGGTGGCCTTGCTGGTTTTTTACATTCTGCATATAATTAATATTTCCTTAAAGGAACTTAGTGCTGCTGCACAGAAACTGGCAGATGGTAATACAGATATAAGAATTCCCTTTATTTCCAATGATGCGGTTGGAAGACTTGCTACTTCCTTGTGGAAAGTGGATCAAAAAAATAAAGAACTAGCCATGGCAGCCTCAAAAATTGGTGAAGGTAATTTTGATGTTAAATTTTCACCGAGAAGTTCTGAAGATCTATTAGGAACTGCTGTATTGAAAATGAAAGATGATCTGTTGCAATTCACAGATGATTTAAAGAAAAGTAAGGAAGAATTTGAGCAATTGGCTGATTTCATACCGCAAATTGTGTGGGTTACCAATAACGATGGGGAAATAATTTATTATAACAAGGCCTGGTATGAAATAACGGGATCTAATAAGGATAATATTGAGAACAGCTGGGTTCCTGTATTGCATCCCGATGATGTTGGCATTGTATTGACTAAATGGTACGGTTCCATTGAAAATGGAGAAATGTATGAAGCGGAATACAGGGTAAAAGATATGCGTGTTAATGAATACCGGTGGTATCTTGGACGAGCTGTCCCGATTATAGAGGAGGATGGAAAAATTTTAAAATGGTTCGGGACCGGAACTGATATTCATGATCAAAAACTTCAGCATGAAAAATTAGAAGAATTGGTTGCAAAAAGAACCCTTGAGTTAAACAGATCTAATGAGGATCTTCAACAATTTGCACATGTAGCCAGTCATGATCTGAAAGAACCATTAAGAAAAATCAGAACCTTCAGCGATCGCCTTGTATTAGAGGTTAAGGATACATTGCCGGAAAAGGCAAGGGTTTATATCAATAAACTTCAAAATTCTGCCGGGAGGATGGTGAATATGATAGATAGTATATTGAGCTATTCTGTTATGAATTCAACGATTGCAGAAAAGGAATTAATAAATTTAAATAACATCCTTGATGGTATAACCAATGACCTCGAATTATTAATCATTGAGAAAGAAGCCCGGTTGGAATACGATCAACTGCCAACTATAAAGGGAGACAAAACGCTAGTTTTTCAATTATTTTATAACCTGATCAATAATTCATTAAAATTCACTAAGGCAGATCATGAAGCAATTATAAAAATATCAGCTCAGAAAGTCTCTCACCAGGATATAAAACCTGCAATGCATAATGGAATATTTGATTTTTATTGGTTGGTTACAATTGAAGATAATGGTATAGGATTTAATCAAGCGTATGCTGATAAAATGTTTAATGCGTTTACCAGACTTCATTCAAAAGATAAATATGAAGGAACTGGTTTAGGTCTAGCCCTTTGCAGAAGGATTGTTGACCGCCATGAAGGATATATTTATGCAGAAGGTGAAGAAGGGGTGGGAGCACGGTTTTATATTTTATTGCCTGCAGAATAAAAGTTATAAGAGATCCTTTGGTGATACCTTAACGGGCTTCCGGGTTTCTTGCATTTGGTCGGTAATCAAATTCTGGTAAGTGTAGCAACGGTAGGGAACTACTATCTTCATACTTTGCAAGTATTTCGATTTGACTTCAACGGTAAACTGCAACATGCAGTGTTTTTAAGCCAACCTAATGGTGCGGATGCTGTCCGTTCATTTCAATTTACCAAAGATGGTGGAAGAATTGTATTGGGAAATATTGGTAAAATGGATGGCCCCTATTTTATAAAGCTTTTCAAGTTGAATTCCCACGACAATAAAGATTGGGAGGTGACTTACCGTGATTTTGATATATCTCATATGATACATCAAACCAGTGATGGAGGTTATGCTTTTATTGCCTACTCTAATTACTACAGGTCATTTTTCCTGATAAAGACAAACCCGTAAGGAGAATTGTAAACATTAGGTTATTCCTGGTTTTGATTTACTGTTTCTTGATCGTTAGGGGTTTATTAGGTTGGAAAGCGTTTTTTGTGGTGAGAGGTTTTAGGAGGAGAAGTGACTTAAGGGACGATAGGGACGGATGAATGTCGAATATTGGACAATACGCATTCACTGAAGCTTGGGCGGACGAGGAAGTCTGGAGTCGGTAGTCGGGATTACAGGAACCGCAGCACAGATGAACAAGGATTATCGAATTTCGAAGGAATTAGTTAGGAGAAAATAGTTTCTGGGTATTATCTTTTGTTTCTGGTTCATTAGATGGGAGAGATATTTTTTTGTGGGGCAGGATTTAGGAAAAAAAGAGAGACTAAAGGGACGATAGGGACGATCCGCCTTCGCTGAAGCTTCGGCGCACGAGGGAGTCGGGAGTCAGGAGTCTTGAAGTCGGGAGTCGCAGAACAGATGAACAATCCGCCTACGCTGAAGCTTCAGCGGATGAGGAATCATTATAATATTTAAGCATTTAAATATATCTTTCGCGCTCAACTTTTTTCTATTTTAAACACCGATTTAAAAGGTTTATGAAAATCATATTTAAGCTCTGTCTGTTTCTTTTTGTATCATCAAATTCATTTGCTCAATCTGAATCAGTACAAAAAGACCAAGGAACCTTTATTAAAAATGAAAATCAGCCTGATACAGCTCAATATGCAACACTGTATTTATACAGGCCTAAAAATGCCGTGGGTGGGTTAGTAGGTTATAACATTAAGTTGGATGATAGTACTATCTGTAAATTAAAGAATGGCAGAAAATTCAGTTTTAGGCTATATAAGGAAGGGAGCATGAAAATATGGCCCAGTACCGAGGATAAAAAAATTAATATCACCGTAAAATATGGTGAAGAGTACTTTGTAAAGTTTGCCATGGTTAGTGGCCTGGTAGGTGCACATCCGGAACTAAACCTAATTAATTCAGAACAAGGCCGGGAAGAATTTGATGCTTTGCAAGATAAAAAAGCTAAGGCGGATTTAAAGGAATAAGGAGATAAATCCAGCGAGTCAGCTTGTCCTTGCCAAGTGAGAAACGCAGGTGAATAAATTTCAAATAGAAAGACAAGGTGCACAAACGCACATTCGTTGCATTTAGCTAACCAGCGTTTACAATAATTATTGTTATCGTTTCAAGACTATTAAATCATTTGCCGAAACTACGTTCAATGGTATAATAGAATATTTTTGCGGGCATTTAATCTGCACTATGAAAATGTACAAAAAACTAATCCTGCTTTCGTTTTTATTCTTAGCATCTTTTTGTCATTCATTTGCTCAAAACAATGAAAAGAAAACCTCCTCTTTTCGGTTTCTAATCAGGGGAGCGCTTGAAATGGGGGGTGACAGAGTCGCACAAGTTTATTTTACCAATGGAGAAAAACAATCTGTGAAGGCCGGACAAGGCGGTTCAATTGCCATTGGCGGTGAATTTCAAATGCCACATGTAGAGAGATTGCTGTTCTCTGCTACAGTGGGATATAAATATGTAACCACCCAGGCGGATAATGTACACATTCGTTTGACCCGGGTGCCTATTCTGGTTACTGGCAATTGGATGGCAACAAAGAAACTTCGTTTTGGGGCTGGAATTGCTACTCACCAGGCGATTCGCTTCAAGACTGATGGCCTCGGACAAGATATCAGCTTCGATGGTGCAACGGGACCTACATTTGAACTGGCGTATAGTGGTATAGGTCTTACCTATACGGCTATGATGTACAAGGACCAAGACAAACACCAATATTCTGCCAATGCAATTGGACTTTCCTTTACCCTTGCCATACCAAAAAGATAATCATAGCCTTTTTGGTGTTTAACCTGGAAATGTGCCAGAATGCTGATTACGATATTGATTGAGGGAAATTTCATTTATTGTTGCCATATTTATTCCTCTTTGTGATAATTTATTATACAACCCGAGAGTCAACTTGCCTGGGGGCAGGTGAGAGCGTGGGAATGAAACTAATTTGATGAATAGTATAACAGTCACATTCTTTTTGAGGTATAATTTATTTTTATTGCTTGTATCGTCATTTATTATCTCATGCAATTCTCCGGCTATCATTTTTACGCCGTTTTGAAAGTATTATATATCACAACTCAATTGATAGAAGAATTGTTAGCTTTTAGATAATTTTTCAGGACTTGTATTTCGGATTTCCAAGAATTTTTGTGCTGTTGTATGTAAAAATGCCAACTGTTGATAATTTACAGCGTAGTATATAAACTTTCCTTCTCTTTTTGCTATTACCAAATTGGCATTTCTAAGAACTGATAAATGTTGAGAAGTAACAGACTGTTCAATTTTCAGCTTTTTATAAATATCCTGAACGATCATAGAGCCGTTTTTATGGATCAACTGAAGTATTATGACCCTAAGTTTATTGTTGATAGCCCTGAATCTTAGCGCTGCCTTTTTAAGGTTGTCCTCTTCTATGTGTAAAGCAGTTTTCATGTCCAAGTATTGGTTGTTAAAGATATTATTATCCTGGGTTATGGAAGCTTTGCAGGATAATATAAAGTTTTAATTTGTCTGTGGTTTACCGGTTAGCAGGGTTCTTCCACCCAAAAGATAACCTGGTGATAGATTCCTGTATCCTGGCCTGCCGGGTTTCTTTCTTTTTAGCGGAAACTATCCACTCCAGGTACTCCTTGCGATTAGTAAAGGATAAAGAATTAAAAAATGTCTCTTCTTTCTTTGCTTTATGAAGTGCTGCTGCAAAATCCTCAGGCAAAAATGTTAGCTTTTTTAGAGGTTCTATATAATTAAAGATCTCTTTAACTTTCGTTTCCTTTTTCCTTTCTTTTCCTGTTTGCAAACGCAGGCCAAAAGATGACCAGGTTTCATCAAAGGAGATCAGGCTGATCCACTGCATTTTTGAATGTTGCCTTAATGCTTCCCATCCCTTATCACGGGTGAGGTCAGTTTGAATTTTTGAAGTTGCTTTAGGGTAATAGATCCAGCAAATTATGTCATCCTTTATCAGCGGGATCACTAAATCCAGTTCCTGCTCCAATTGGGCCTTGTTTTGAACAAACCAATGGACCTGGTTAAAGGTTTTTAAATTATTGGAAATGGTCACACCTGTAGGCAATGCACCAAGTGTACTTTTAAAACTTTCCGGAGCATGTAACGTAAGTAGTTTATCATCCTGTTTAATTTTAAATTTTTGAGCAGTAGTTATTGCTGGCATTATGAATGTTTGGCGATTGAATAAGATGTCTGAACCTGGAATCCTTACTCTATGTTAATCCTAATTTAATTAAAAGGATATTGTTTATTTTACAAATAATTGAATTTGTTTATTTTATTATTCAAATTCGATGCTTGAGAAATATAATGTATTACCATGAGCGGGAATAAATTAATTTTATCTTTCATTTTTATTCTTTTCCTTTTTTCCTGCTCACGTATTCATCCTTCAGCATTAAGATACATTTCTTCCCCTAATAGGTATTCACTGGATAAGTTACCCGAAGACTGGAAAAAACCTTCAACATTAAAAGCAGTGGATGATATCCTGCCAGTAGCTATCAATCAGTTGAAAGGTACGCAACCATGTATGAATTGCGAGGCTGGATTTTATATAACAGTTCATCTTGATTCGCTTTTTATCCTGGATCAAACGCCTTTTGATAGAACTGTTATCCGATACGGTGATGCTGTTAGCAGTAAGGAAATCACTTGTACTTTTCGTTTTAAATCTCATTTATCTATTTCTGATAATACGGGAAAGGAAATAGCTCAACTTGTAGTAGTTGATCCTAAAGAAGACATTTATTCCATTACAGGGAATCCTTTTGAAAATGGAAGGCATTCCTCGGTTTTTAATTTTCACAGGGATTATAGTGGAACAATAGGGGTCCCTTTAGTGCCCACAGATAATGAACTTTTAAATTTTACCAGAGATAAACTAAAAACTATTCAAAAGAGGATATTACATATATAAAGTATAGATGAGATTCTTGCGGCTACTCTAAAAAATGCCAAAGCAGTGCAATTTGATATTCCTTATTAATTATCCCATATTTATCAAACCAGGTTCCTGTTACTTTCCAAAGCAGTCTTATGAGGCTAAAAGAAAATAAGGGCTAAGGCAGCCTTTTGCTACTAAATGGCTCCCGGAGACTTAGTCATCTAACTGCAACTACATACAGGGTTACAAAACTGTTCCTGCCAAAATTGCACCCTGTTGCCCAACGGCATAATCATTGATAAACAATAGTGAACTATTAAATTAAACAATCAATGGGAAAAATAATTGGTATTGACTTAGGAACAACTAATAGTTGCGTGGCTGTAATGGAAGGTAATGAACCAGTAGTGATAGCAAATGATGAAGGCAGGCGCACAACTCCTTCCGTGGTGGCTTTTTTAAAGAATGGTGAGCGCAAGGTAGGAGACCCGGCCAAACGCCAGGCCATAACCAATCCACAGAACACTATCATGAGTGTGAAACGTTTTATGGGTCGCCGGTTTGACGAGGTTACCGAAGAGATCAGCCATTGGAGCTATAAAGTGGCCAAAGGTGACAATAATACCGTTAGAATAGATATTGATGGCAGGTTATATACCCCACAGGAAATTTCTGCCATGATTTTGCAGAAAATGAAAAAAACGGCTGAAGACTACCTTGGACAGGAAGTTACTGATGCAGTTATTACCGTACCGGCCTATTTTAATGATGCCCAACGCCAGGCTACCAAGGAAGCCGGTGAGATCGCTGGTTTGAATGTTCGCCGTATCGTTAATGAGCCTACCGCTGCCGCGCTGGCTTATGGCCTGGATAAAGGCGGAAAGGACCATCATATTGCTGTGTTTGACCTTGGAGGAGGTACATTCGATATATCGGTGCTGGAACTGGGTGATGGTGTTTTTGAAGTGAAATCTACCAATGGTGATACCCACCTTGGTGGTGACGACTTTGATAAGGTGATCATGGACTGGCTGGCAGAAGAATTCAAAAAAGAAGAGAATGTAGACCTTCGTAAAGATCCAATGGCGCTACAGCGTTTAAAGGAAGCTTCTGAAAAAGCAAAAGTGGAATTGTCTTCTTCTTCAGAAACGGAAATCAATCTTCCCTATATTACTGCAATTGATGGTGTGCCAAAACACCTTGTAAAGAAATTGAGCCGGGCCAAGTTCGAGCAACTGGCTGACAGCCTGTTTGAGCGTTGCCTGAAACCTTGCACACAGGCATTAAAAGATGCCGGGTTAAGCACTTCGCAAATAGATGAAGTGATACTGGTAGGTGGTTCCACCCGTATTCCAAAGGTGCAGGAGATAGTGGAAAAGTTTTTTGGTAAAAAGCCAAATAAAGGTGTGAATCCTGATGAAGTAGTAGCTGTAGGAGCTGCCATACAGGGTGCTGTTTTAACAGGGGAAGTGAAGGATGTTTTACTGCTCGACGTTACACCATTAACCCTGGGTATTGAAACCTATGGTGGTGTGATGACAGCGATGATACCTTCAAATACTACTATTCCAACAAAGAAATCGGAAACATTTTCCACTGCGTCGGACAACCAACCCGGTGTGCAGATCCATGTTTTGCAGGGTGAACGCCCTATGTCAAACCAAAACAAAAGCCTGGGTATATTTAATCTTGATGGTATTCCTCCAGCTCCAAGAGGTGTTCCGCAGATAGAAGTGATCTTTGATATAGATGCCAATGGTATCCTGCATGTGACTGCCAAAGATAAAGGCACTGGTAAGGAACAAAAGATACGTATAGAGGCCGGAAGCGGGTTAAGTAAAGAAGAAGTAGAAAAAATGAAGGCTGAGGCTAAAGCCAATGAAGCTACAGATAAGGCAGAACGTGAAAAAGTGGAAAAACTGAACCAGGCTGATAGCCTCATCTTCCAGACTGAGAAGCAATTAAAGGAATATGGTGATAAGATACCCGGCGATAAGAAATCAGTAATAGAAGGGGCCTTTAATAAATTAAAAGAAGCTCATAAATCACAGGATATTAGCCAGATAGATGCTGCTGTAACAGAATTGAATAATGCATGGACAGCTGCCAGTGAAGAAATGTATAAGGCTACACAAGGAGCAGGACAACAAGGAGCAGGAGATAGTGCAGGTGCCTCTGCAGGTGGCAATCAGCAAGGCCAGGGAGGACAAGGTGAGAATGTAACAGACGCTGAGTACGAGGAAGTTAAATAAGCCTGTTCATACAAACAAATAGTTAACGCTAAGTAAGAGATCTTGCAGGTAACTGCAGGATCTCTTTTTTTTTGCCAAAAGAGATTCTGTTGTTATTTCTGCGGGCAGCTTTAGGCTATTTTTTCTTCCATTCACCGAACTGGTGCATCAGCCTGTTGTGTGTTATGGAATGGCCTTGTTCATGTTCCTCTTCACCACCTAGAAATGACTCTTTGTCTTCTTCATCCAGCTCATCCCAAAATTCCTTTCCTGATTGATCTGACTCTAAAACAGCTTTGGCTTCTTCGAGTAAAAATTCGTCGGTACAGTTATCCACCAACAGGTGTAATTTCTGTTTTAATTCTGGATTCATAAAATTGGCTTTCCCTAAGTTACCTTATATTTTCAGATAAAATGCAAGAGAAAATGCGGTTTTTATTGCCAGAAATAGTGTATATTTTGATGACTGTTTTATTCTTCCCCCTGATGGCTTAACTTACAATTTTTAGGAACCAACTACCGGTAATAACTGCTTTTCATGCGATCTGGATTGCTACATCTTTATATTTTTCTTGGTTTAACCATATTGCTGTCTTCATATACTATTACAAACAGGACGGCTGCAAATAGTTTATTGACAGCGGATACCAGTTATCCATCTTTTGAGCATGCTATTGATCATAAGGGAAAAACTATCATTTCCTCTAATGACCTGATCAGGTTTTCTTCCGGCATGGACAATGACACGTATCGGAAGGATACCATTTCAAGACATTTTTATTTATACCTGGGAACTAAACTGAAATCATTGATAGGGGACAGTAGCCAAAGGTCTCCTTTGAATATTTCAATTGTAATTGATAGAAGCGGATCTATGAAGGGAGAAAAAATAGAACGTGCCATAGAAGCTGCCGATAACATAGTTGATAAATTAAATGCTACTGATATAGTAAGCATTATAGGATATGGTGATGATGTGGATGTGGTGCAACCTGCTGTGGCAGCTATCAATAAAGAAAAGATCAAAGAAAAGATAGCTCAGATCAGGCCTCGTGGCGGGACCAACCTGTGGGGTGGCTGTGAAACAGGCTATTACCAGGTATTAGAACATTCCAAACCTGGATATGTGAACCATGTATTTCTTCTCAGTGATGGCCTTGCAAATGTTGGAATGACCAGCTCAAAAGGCATAAAAGCAAACGTGCAAAGATTTAAAGATGATGAGAATATCACCCTGTCAAGTTTTGGAGTAGGTATTGATTTCAATGAAGTTTTGCTAGGAGAAATGGCAGAAACAGGGTCCGGCAATTATTATTTTATTGAAAAGCCGGGAATGATAAAAGACATCATGGAAAAAGAACTTAATAGCCTCTTGCATATAGCGGCCCGGGAAGTTTTATTGACCATACAACTTCCCATAGGTGTCAGGCCGCAAAAAATGAATTCTTTCACTTATAGTGTAGAGGGCCAAAAGATCAGTGTAAAATTCAGGAACCTACATGTGGGTGAAGAAAAAGATGTATTGCTTGATCTAAAAATTGCTGATAGTGTAAAGTCAGCCCTGTTATTACAAACAAGACTTACCTGCATAGGAGCCCTCACGGGTCAAAAAATGCAATTGGAAAACACCAACCTGCTTTTTCCTGCTCCGGGTAATCAATATGATCGCAATTTCAACCGGGGGGTAATCAGCAAAGTGCTTCTTGATGTTGCAGGAGCAAATATGGAAGCTGTCATGGAAGAAGTGGATAAAAATAATTATACAGGCGCAAGTAAAATACTAGAGAGAAACCATGGGCTTATGAACAAACACCGTAATTATTTAAATGATTTATATGTATTACCGGAATTGGATAGCGTTTTTAATCAATATTCACGGTATTTACCAAAAATGAAGGAAATGGCCACTGATTCCCTGCGACTCATCCAGAAATCCACCAGGGCAGCTCTTTATCACATCAGGAATGTCAATTAATAAAATTGCCGGCGTATAGCCGGCTTTATGGTAAGATAAGATTGGAATATTAAATAATATCCATAGCTAACACAAAGAAGGTTGTAACAAATGGAAGAAGAAGGGTCAACCAGGGCCAATGTGTTGCAATGGCAAAAACAAGGGCGACAACAGAAATAAAGAATAAGATCCAGTATAATCCTTTTGAACTTCTTTTCACTTCCATGATATTAATTTTGCGCAAAAATAGGGTAGAGATTCAAATAATTGCATTAATCAATGGAAGGTTTTATTAATCTTGTAAAGGTTTATTATTTTCGCCATAATGTGTAGTTTACACACGACCGTTAACCTCTGCTAAAAATTATAGATGAGAATAGATTTTTATTTGCGTTTTCATACGCAATTCGGTCAAACGATTTCGCTTGTTGGAAATATACCTTCCCTGGGCTTAAATGATGCTAACAAAGCGTTGCCTTTAACTTTTTTCAACGAAGAGTTCTGGCATACTTCCATAGAAATAGATCCTGAAGATTATCATACCCTGCACTACAGGTATGTATTTACCAATGAATTTGGAGAGAGGAAAAAAGAAGCTGAAAAGGAAAGGGTAATCGACCTGAAAAAGAACCATAAAGATGTGGTTTCCTTTGACACCTGGAATGATGAAAGCTTTTATGAGAATGCATTTTTTACAGCTCCGTTTACAGATGTATTCTTATCCACCCCGGGGGGTAAAAAGCAAAAGAAGGTGGATACAATAACTCATACAATAAAAATAAAAGCACCCCTGTTGGGTGATCATGAGGCTGTCTTTATAACAGGGAATGCACCAGCTTTTAATAACTGGGATATTGAAAAACCCTTGCTATTGCAAAAAAAAGGAAACTGGTGGACGCTTGAAACTGACCTGTCTGGTACTATTTTCCCGGTGGCCTATAAGTATGGCATATATGATTTGAAAAAAGAGGCTTTTGTTAGATTTGAAGAAGGTGATAATCGTGTATTGCACTACGATATTCCGGCGGATAAAAGAATTGTAGTGCATGATGGATTTTTAAGGGTACCTAATAATACCTGGAAAGGTTCTGGGATAGCTATTCCTGTTTTTAGCCTGCGTAGTGCCAATAGCTTTGGAGTTGGCGAGTTTGCTGATATGAAACTTTTGGTTGATTGGGCCAGGGAAACAGGAATAAAAATGGTGCAGATTTTACCTGTAAATGATACCTCCGCTACATATAGCTGGAAGGATTCCTATCCATATGCTGCGATTTCTGCATTTGCTTTGCACCCCATATATATCAACCTCCAAAAGGTTGGAGGCAAAAAGCATAGTCATATCATAAAAGCATTATCCAAAAAACAAAAACAGTTAAATGGATTGCCAGAGATTGATTACGAACAGGTGATTCAGTTCAAGATCAATGTGCTAAAGGAACTTTTTGAGTTGGATGACATGTCTTTTTTGAAAGAAAAGGAGTATGAAACATTTTTTGCTGATAACAAAAGCTGGTTAATACCCTACGCTGCTTTTTGTTTTCTGAGGGATAAATACAGCACATCAGACTTTTCGAAATGGAAAACCCATTCGCAATACAATAAAGATGAAGTTGAAAGACTAACAGCTAATAAATCCAAGCAATTTCGTTTTATAGCCTTTTATTATTTTGTTCAATACCATCTGCACCTACAACTAAAAGAAGCCACTGATTATGCCCATAAGAAAGGTATTGCGGTAAAAGGTGATATTCCCATTGGAATTTACCGGTATGGTTGTGATGCATGGACGGCTCCTGAACTATATAATATGGATATGCAGGCCGGTGCGCCACCAGATGATTTTACAATCAAAGGGCAGAACTGGGGGTTTCCTACTTATAACTGGAAAAAAATGGAGGAAGACCAGTTTGATTGGTGGCGACAACGTTTTCACCAGATGAGCAATTACTTTGATGCATTCCGCATTGATCATATACTTGGTTTTTTCCGCATCTGGAGTATCCCAGTTTCATCAGTAGAGGGAATCCTGGGAAGGTTTATTCCTGCATTGCCCATTTATGTTCATGAATTTGGTGAAAGAGGGATATGGTTTGATTATGACCGTTTATGTAAACCTTATATTACAGATGCCTTCCTGCAATCAGTATTTTCTGAACATATTGAATTTGTAAAAGATCATTTCTTAACAGCCAACGAAAGGGAAGGATATGATCTGAAGGAAGATTTTGATACGCAGCAAAAAGTAGATGAATACTTTGCCTTACAGGATGCATCTGATTCCAATGCTTTTATCAGGCAAGGCTTATTTGACCTCATAACGAACGTAATACTATTTGAGGAACCAGGAAGTAACCAGCAAAGATTTCATTTCCGTATTCTTGTTGACTCCACTTATTCATTCCAGCAACTTAATGACAGTGATAGGTATAAGTTAAAGGAATTGTATGTGGACTATTTTTATCGCAGGCAAGATGAGTTTTGGAAAAAAGAAGCATTGAAAAAATTACCTGCCCTTAAGGATGCAACGAATATGCTTATTTGTGGTGAGGATTTAGGAATGGTACCACATTCAGTGCCGGAAGTGATGCAGCAGCTAGGGATACTGAGCCTGGAAATTCAGCGGATGCCAAAGAATCCGCAGACAGAATTCTTTCATCCAAAAGACGCTCCTTATCTTTCGGTAATCACCCCTTCTTCACACGATATGAGCACTATAAGGGGCTGGTGGGAAGAAAACAGGGAAAAGACCCAGCGCTTTTACAACCAAATTTTGGGAGAGCATGGCACAGCGCCTTATTTCTGTGAGCCATGGGTGAACAGGGCAGTCATCCTGCAACATTTGTATTCACCAGCCATGTGGGCCGTATTCCAGTTGCAGGACATATTGGGCATGAATGAAAAGTTGCGCAGGGAAGACCCGAGCGAAGAAAGGATCAACAACCCGGCTAACCCTAATCATTACTGGAATTACAGAATGCATATTCCCTTGGAACAATTAATAAAAGAAAAGGATTTTAATAAGGAGTTGAAGGATTATATCACCAATAGTGGGAGATAAGGCAACGGGATAGAATATGGGTATACCAACAGGATAACCAGGTACATGGAGGTTCCTCTATGACACTCCCGAAAATCAATAATCTAATACTATGAAAGTATCTTACCAGTCTTACAATCTTAAATTCAAATACCCTTTTGGAATCTCAAGGGGTACTAAAACGCATCAGCCTACTCTAATCGTTGAATTACAGCATTTGGGTCATACAGGTTTTGGTGAAGCACCTGCCATTAGCTATTACCACATACCCGTGGAAAAAATGATCGAAGACCTGGAGCGTAAAAAAATATTTACTGAAAAATTCGCCTTTACCGAGCCAGACCGCTATTGGCACTACCTGCATCATTTGTTTCCCGCTAACTCATTCCTTGTTTGCGCACTTGATATTGCGGGTTGGGATCTGTATGGCAAAATAAAAGGCAAGCCATTAAAAGAATTATGGCCATTACAGGCAGCATTGAATCCTTGTACCGATTATACCATTGGAATTGACACCATTGATAAAATGGCAGAAAAACTAAAGGAAAGGCCATGGCCTATTTATAAAATCAAATTAGGTACAGATAAGGATATTGAAATTTTGGAACAATTACGAAAGCATACGGATTCAATCTTTCGTATTGATGCCAATGCCGCATGGAAGGCGGAAGAGGCACTGGAAAAAATACAGGTGTTTAAAGACCTGGGTGTTGAATTCATTGAACAACCATTGGCAAAAGAAGATTGGGAAGGAATGAAATACCTTTTTGAAAGATCCCCGTTGCCATTAATTGCAGACGAAAGTTGTGTAGCTGAGGAAGATGTTGAAAAATGTCATGGTCATTTTCATGGCATTAATATCAAGCTTACAAAATGCAGTGGCATTACACCAGCCCTAAGGATGATAAAAAAGGCAAGGGAACTGGATATGAAGGTAATGATTGGTAGCATGAATGAATCTTCTGTAGGGTCGGCGGCCATTGCCCACCTGATGCCACAGGCTGATTATATTGATGCTGACGGACCTTTATTATTGGAGGAAGACGTAGCCACAGGGCTTATATATGAAACAAACGGCCATATACATACTTCAAACCAGCCTGGGCTTGGGATCAGCTACAAAGGGCATATTTTTTCTTCGGATAAGATCAGTGAGACAATGCATTAACTGCAAGTATTAATAAAATAGCTCCCTGTAAAAAACAGGAAGCTATTTTAGAGTTAATTGATCTTACCAGATTCTTACCCGCAGGCTATCGGGCCTGTACATTGGAGTATTTGGTTGAATAGGAAAAGTGGTATAAAACTCATCCACATCAACAAAAGGCCCATTTACCCGGTATTTAGCAGGTGAATGGACATCAGTAAGTAAACGGTTTCTTAATTGTTCCTCACGAATCTGTCCCAGCCATCCAAGTGCATAGCCGAGGAAGTAGCGCTGCATAGGGTCCAATCCCTGGATCTTTTCACCCTTCTTATATTGTTCTGTCTTTTTGAAGGCCTCAATGCCTAATAATATTCCTCCCAGGTCAGCAATGTTCTCTCCCAGGGTGGCTTTACCATTGATATGATAACCTTTGACGGGTTCATATTCATTGAACTGTCGTACCATGACATCTGCCCGTTTTTTAAATTCTTCTTCATCTTTTTTTGTCCACCAGCTTTTCAGGTTTCCTTTTTCATCAAACTGGCGGCCTTCATCATCAAATCCATGGGTGATCTCGTGTCCTATGGTGCTGGCGCCAGCATAGCCATAAACTGTAGCGTCATCAAGTTGCTCATCCCTGTAATTGGGAACAGTGAATATGCCGGCTGGAAGAACTATTTCATTATTGGATGGATTATAATAAGCATTATATGTTTGCGGCGTCATATCCCATTCATCCCTGTCTACAGGTTTCCCCAGTTTATTCATATTGTAGTTATGCCACCATATATGGGCGTTTACGAGGTTTTGTAAATAACTTTCATGGCCAATGTCCATAGAAGAAAAATCTTTCCATTTATCCGGATAACCGACTTTCTTTTTCATGGCGGCAAGCTTAACATAGGCTTTTTGTTTTGTACTGTCTGTCATCCAGGTTAATTTACCAATACGGTCCTTTAAAGCATCGCGGATGGATTCTACCATATCAGAATATCGCTTTTTAGCAGTTTCGCTAAAAAACTCCTTTACATATAACTGGCCCAATAATTCACCCATAGATGCTTCTTCACTTTGGATTACTCTTTTCCAGCGCGGCCTCCTTTCTTTTGCACCCGTAAAAAGCCTGGTAAAGTTGAAAGATTCAATGCCGTATTGTTCTGGTAAGGCACCTGAGAAATCAGAAATAAGATTAAACTTTAGGTCGCTCTTCCAAACATCAAGGGGGGTACCAGTCAGAATATTATTCAGTGCTTTGAAAAACTCAGGTTGTCCTACTATTACAGAATCAATGCCTTTGATTCCTGTATTGTTTAAAAATAATGACCAGTCAATGTTAGAAGACATTTTTGGGAGTTCAGCAATGGCCATTTTATTATAATTGGCGTAAGGGTCACGAAGGTCTTCGATCTTTCTTGAGGCTTTTGCCAATTTAGTTTCAAGTGAAAGGATGCTCTTTGCATCGGCAGTAGCTTTTGTACCGTCTTCACCTGCCATAATAAGGGTCCTTGTAATATAATTTACATATTGGCTACGTATGTTTGAAGTAGCAGAATCTGTTTTAAAATAATATTCTCTTTCTGGTAGTCCTATTCCTCCCTGTACTAACTTATAACTCATTACCTCACTATTCTTGTCATCCTGGGCTACGTAATCATTAAACAAGGTGGAAGACCCTATTTTTTTAAGATCAGCAACAGTTGCCACAAGTGATTTAATATCATTGATGGCGTTGATCTTATCAAAGTATGGCTTCAATGGCTGAAGACCTAATTGTTCAATTTTTGCACTATCCATGGCTGTTGACCAATAGTCACCAATCTTTTGTTCTGTAGATCCATGAGCGGATTTTGTAGCTGCTGCTTTCTCACTTATAGAACGCAGTCGCTTTAAATTTTCTTCAATTACCAGGTTACCAATACTCCAGCTTCCCTGGTCAGGAGGAATGGGGTTTGATTTTATCCACCCACCATTGGCATACATAAAAAAATCGTCCGAAGGGTTTACAGCCGTATCCATATTTACTCTTAAAACGTCAGCTTTATTTTGCGGAGAATCAATATTGGCAGAAGCCTTCGTGATTGTATTGTTATTATTACAACCCGTGACAATAGAAAAGATAATAATCCAAAGAAAAATAATGCGCATGTAGTTTTTGGATTAAATATAAGTAATACTGATTAGTTCAAACGTTGTTCAGGCAGGAGCTGCGGCGTCAGAAATAAAAGAAACTAAACCTGTGAGAACGTAAAAAAAGAAGCCCTCCTTTTTAGGAGGGCTTCTTTTTGATGTATAATGTAAAATTATTGGTCAAGGTTAACGGGGTATGAATATGGCATATCGTTGCCTGGGTACACACCTTCAACTTTTACAGTTCCCGCTATATTGGACAATAAATCAGTAAGGTCTTCCAAACTGGTTACCTGCTGGCCAGCAACGCTTGTAATTATAAACCCGGGCTGAATCCTGGCCCGTCCAAAAGGGCTGTCTTCATAAATTTTATTAATGACCACTCCACCGTCAATACCATATTTAGAGGCTTTATCACTACTCAGGGTTGACAAATCGGCTTTTAAACGCGTTGAGATATTTGCACTTACTACGTCTGACTTTTTCTTAAGAGCCACTGTTACAGTAAATTCTTTGCCGCCACGTATGTACGTTACCGGGACCTTATCACCTGGATGAAAACCTGCAATTTGCGCACTCATCTGCAAACCTGAAACAACGCGGTTGTTGTTGACTTTCGTAATGACGTCTCCTTTGCGGATGCCGGCAGCTGATGCTCCACCATCTGAACTGACAGAAGAAACATATACTCCTTCAACATTGGTAGGTATGCCAAGAGATTTCAACTGCTCATCAGACACATCATCAGTGGGATAATAGCTTACTCCCAGGTACCCTCTTTGAACATCTCCGTACTGAATAATATCATTTACGATTTTCTTGATAATATTTACAGGAATGGCAAATGAATAACCAGCATAAGTACCCGAAGGGGCCAAAATTGCAGAGTTGATACCAATAAGCTCTCCATTTGTATTGATCAATGCACCTCCGCTGTTTCCCTGGTTAACAGCAGCATCTGTTTGTATGAAAGACTCTACTGGTGTGTCACCCTTCTGTGTTTGACGGCTGTTGATGCCAATACTACGGCCGGTTGCTGACACTATACCTGCCGTAACTGTAGCATCTAATGTAAGGGGATAACCAATTGCTAACACCCACTGTCCTAATTGTATGTTATCTGAATTGCCATAAACCATAAAAGGTAACTTAGATGCATCAATCTTAAGAACTGCCAGGTCGCTGCTAGGGTCACGACCTATGACCCGTGCTTTATAAGTTTTGCGGTTGGACAGTGTTACGTTTATCTCGGCAGCAATGCCACCGCCCTGGTCAGAGATCACGTGGTTATTAGTTACAATGTAGCCATCTTCACTAATGATCACTCCACTTCCTGATGCTCTTTGTTCAGGTATAATGTTTGGACCAAAGCCTTCACCAAAGAACTGATCGAAGAAATCATCAAAATTTCTATTACGGGGAAGATTATTAGAAACCTTTTTAGCCGGGATCTTTGTTTTAATATGAACAACTGCCGGCACAGCGGAGTTGGCTGCCTTTACAAAATCAAGGCCTTCAGCAGGAGCACCAGGTTTACCATCAAAAAAACCAGCATAGTTAGCCGGAAGTCCTTTCTCAGCCGATCCTACAGTTATATTTTCCGTATTGAGATATTTATTATACAACGCCACACTACCCACTGCAGAACCTGCGCTGATAGCAACAATTAAAAGAACTTGTTTAAATTTCATAGTTATTCAGTTTGAATTTATTAATCTAATGCGTCAAATTGTATGCCTTCGATAACAAAATAACAATACTGTCAGGCTATTTTAAAGCCATTAAAGCAGTTTAACAATTAATTTACTAAGGTCTTCGTACTTCGTTAACAGTTGGCTTATAGTTATTTTCTGACAGCTGCATAAGAAAATTTATTGTGTCAATACCATCAGCAAAATCAGTGATTGAAGGACACTGTGCATTTCCAAATGGAATATTATTTTTACCAACAACACATTGGACAGAATCATTGTTCAAAAGCCTTGCACGAACCTCAGCTTCATTGGTGTAATATTCAAAGTTTAATTGGCTTATCGGGGAAGTTATAGAGGCATCTTCCACCAAAAGTATGCTGCCATTTGTCATATAATACCTGTTGTTCAACATATATATGGCAAGGTTGTAGTCATAATTGTTCCTGTATTTATGGTAGTCTGCCAGGTGATCATATTTTTTGAAAGCAAGTAGTAATGGCTGAAAATCATATTCCCGGGGAACGAAGATCTTAGTGACATTACGACACCCAAGGCCGAAGAATTGGTAAGCATCATCTGCCAAACCTTCAAGATCTGCTGTTGATTCATTTCCATTTAAAATGGCTACGGAAGATTTGTTTTTCCTGATAATGTGTGGGTACTTATTGAAATAATACTCGAAATAACGGGAAGAATTATTGCTACCCGTAGCTATATAAGCATCACAATCCTTCAACATGCCACTAAAAGTGAAATATTTTTGGGAAGCGGGTTGCCAACTGATCATTTGCTCCACCAGGTGGGTTATTAATACCTGATCTTTTGAAGAAGCTTTAATTTTAGCAAAATGCCCTGTGAGGAAAACACAAAGAAGGTCATGAAATCCAACCAATGGAATATTTCCAGCCATTACAATTCCTACCATTTGTGGGGCGGAATTTTCTTCAGGGATCGAATATGTCTTAACCAGGGTTTCCAGCTGGGATGGCTGTAAAAAAGAAGTAACAATATTATTTACAGCAATTTCTATAAATTCGGGGATGAACCAATTGTTTTCCAGGTATGCCCGATGTTTAACTTCGATCCAGGCCTGATTTTTTCCCTGCATATAGGTTCCTAATTGTACCAGTAACTCTTTTCTTTGTTGTAATTTCATTTCCGAACTTTAAATTTGTCAGCAAAATTAATTCCCTTCAAACTAAACTAGGTTATGGCTATAAAGATTACAGAAGAATGTATCAATTGCGGAGCTTGTGAACCAGAGTGCCCCAATAATGCAATTTACGAAGGTGGGGTGGAATGGGCTATTGCAGACGGAACTACTGTCAAAGGTGAATATACACTGGTAGATGGAACTGTTGTTTCTGTTGAACAGAGGAATGCACCAATCGCTGTTGATACTTATTATATCGTTCCCAGCAAATGCACAGAATGCCAGGGCTTCCACGAGGAGCCGCAGTGTGCCGCTGTTTGCCCGGTAGATTGTTGTGTTCCGGATGAAATGTACAGGGAGACAGTTGAAGAATTATTAAGTAAAAAAGAGCGGCTTCACATATAATTGTTGTACCTTAAATATTATCCGTAAGGGTGCAGCTCTGCTGCTAATTAAACAGGTGATATGTCCTGTGTAAAAAGGTGAAGGAGTATAATTTCTTCACCTTTATTATTTTTATCCAAGGGTTAATTGAGACCTTTTTTTGGCGAAATTTTCATTACAAAGAGGGAGAGCCAGATTATTATCTAATTATTTTCTACTTTCCAATTTCAACAAATATAAATGATGAAGAAAATTGCATTAGTCACAGGGGGATATTCGGGCGAGGCTGTAATTTCCTATAAGTCTGCCGCTACCATTTATAACCATTTGGAAAAGGAAAAATATCAAGTTTATAAAATTGATATCAGCCCCTCAGGTTGGTTTTATGAGGATGAAAAAGGCATTAAAACAGATGTTGATAAAAATGATTTTACTATAACTCTCGATGGAAATAAGGTGAAATTTGACGCAGTTTTTATTGGGATGCACGGCACTCCGGGAGAGGATGGAAAATTACAGGGGTATTTTGACATGCTTGGCTTACCTTATACTTCCTGCAATGCTGCCACTTCAGCACTCACTTTTAATAAACGATATTCTGTAGCTGTAGCACATATGGCAGGAGTGCCCGTTGCGAAATCGGCGCACCTATTTAAAAATACTAATTATAGTCTTGATGACATTCTTTCACACCTCAAACCTCCCTTATTTGTAAAGCCAAATAATGGTGGCTCGAGTATTGGCATGAGCAAAGTAAATGAGCCAGCTCAGCTACAAGATGCCCTCGCAAAGGCTTTCAAGGAAGATGACCAGGTATTGGTGGAGCAAATGATTGAAGGAAGAGAATTTACAGTAGGAGTTTATAAAACCGGGGATTCCATAACAGTTTTGCCTATTACAGAAGTAATCACACATATAGGCCAGGATTTTTTTGATTTTGAGGCCAAGTATGGTGGGAAATCTACTGAAGTTACCCCTGCTGAAATTACATCAGACTGGCAAGACCAGTTAGAAGCTACGGCAAGGAGAATATACCAGGTATTTAATTGCCGCGGTGTAGTAAGGATAGATTTCATTTATAATGCTACCGAAAATAAGCCTTATATGCTGGAAATTAACACCATTCCCGGTCAAAGTGATGCCAGTGTTATACCGCAACAGGTAAGGGCAAAAGGTATACGCCTGGAAGATTTCTATTCTAAACTCCTTGATGAAGCTTTAAGGAATCACTAAAAGGCACTATCGCATACTATCAACCTACTTAGCATCATTTTTATATATTGCAGCTCCAAACAGAAAAACCTGAATGATCAAGACCCAACAATCCAAGACAGTCAAGCCCAAACATTCCAGGCCATTATGGTTTCATATGGTAATCGCATTAGTGGCTATTATTGTCCTGATACTTGTCTTTTTACTATCACTAAACTGGATTACCAGGCATGGTGAATCAAGAACGGTTCCAGCGGTGGTGGGTAAAAATATCAGCGAGGTAGAAAAGTTCCTGGAAACAAAAGGATTTGATGTGGTAGTTCAGGATTCGGCATATTACGATTCTTTGCCACCAGGGTTTGTATTAAGGCAGGTACCTGAGGCTGATGAAGTAGTAAAAATTAACCGCACAGTATATGTAACCATTAACAGGTTTGTTCCTCCTGACGTAGAAATGCCCAATTTGTTAGGGTCTAGTTACAGAAATGCGGAAATGGTATTAAAAAACATGGGATTACGATTGGGAGATACTACCTACAGGTTTGATTTCGCTAAAAACTCTGTATTAGAACAACTTTACAATGGAAATTCTATAAAGGCAGGCACAAAGTTGAAAATGGGAAGTACCATATCTTTAGTATTGGGAAGTGGTCTTGGAAGTGAAGATATCAATGTTCCGGATCTTGTAGGAAGAAGTTATGATGAAGCAAGGGCTTTACTAGATGCCCAGGGTTTGTCAGGGCTTGTTATAGTAGATCCTAATGTTAAAGATACTGCCAGTGCTTTTGTTTATAAGCAGAATCCCATGCCAAGAACCATAGATGGTGCAAGGTTACGCATCCGCCCTGGTCAAATGATAGACATCTGGTTAAGCCTGGAAAAGCCTGTTACTGATTCAGTGGAGGTGAAACAACAACCAATGAACCAAGAACCTTAATAATGAAAAATATTACAGTAGAAGAATTAAAGGCAAAAATGGAAAAAGGAGATGCTATTAACCTTATCGATTGCCGTGAACCTCATGAGTATGAAGAATTTAATATTGGTGGTAAACTAGTGCCCCTTGGAAAAATTCAAACAATGCAGATAGAAGATATTGAAGACCTCAAAGAAGAAGAAGTCATTGTTCACTGTCGAAGTGGCAAGCGCAGTATGATGGCATGTATGATATTGGACCAAATGGGTTTTAAAAACACTTTTAATGTAGAAGGTGGAATGCTCGCCTGGAAAGAAAAATTTGGGGAAAAGTAATCGCTCAATAAACTCTTTTAACTTTTATAAGTACAACAAATCCCGCCACCAGCGGGATTTGTTGTACTCTGAACTGATTATAATTTGATATTGATGCCTGCCATCCAATTGGTACCTGCCATAGGAAAATAATAATTTTCTGTAGCAAGGTTGTTATTGTAGTAATAACTGAAAGTATAGCCGTTAGGTTCGTATTTTTTATTAAAAAGGTTATTAACCTGTAAAATAAGATTTACATTTTTCAGCCATTTATAACCAAATGAATAAGCTGCCCTCACATCCTCCAAAAAATAGGGATTCAATTTTCGGTCTTTATTTGTTGTGTTATCAAGGTATTGTTTACCCACATACTTGCTTAACAGATCAATAGACAAGGGATAAACAGGTGTTATTGTTAGTGTAGCAGAACTGATAACGGAAGGTGATAAAGCAATATCAGTTTCTGGATAGAAATTAACCTTTTGCCCGCCATTATCATAGTCATCAATGAATTCATTGAAATTTCTGATCTTATTGCGGCTGAGTGTAAGATTAGCTGCTGCTTTGAACCATTTGCTTGCAACAACAGAACCCTGTAACTCGACACCCAGGCGATAGCTATCATCAATATTGGTGCGGGTATAGGCTCCCACATCATTGATCTTTCCTGTCAGGATCAGCTGATCCTTATATTTCATATAATACAAGTTAACACCGAAGCTGCTTCTGGAGGTTTTGTTTTCAATGCCAGCTTCCACATCATTTAGTTTTTCCGGCCTTGGTTGTTCATTAGTATTGGCTTCAAAATCATCCCTGTTCGGTTCTTTATTGGCAACACTATATGAGGTATAGGCTAACCAACCATTTGAGTGATAACTAAGACCTAGCTTGGGATTAAAAAAATTATAATTCTTATTAATCACCAGCCCTGGATTATCCTTAAATCCATTGAGGTCGTAACCTACCTTCCGGTATTGCAGGTCAGTAAAGGCCTGGAGGTGATTGGTCAGATCCTGTTGCCATTTTCCATAAACTGTAAGGTCATTCTTATTAGCATCCAGGTCATAATAATGCTTTGGATTGCTCAACCCTTTTTCCGCCCAGGTTACCTTGCCAAAATGGTTGCCATCGTAGCGTGTTATGGCTCCGCCAAATAGGAGCGAAGATTTATCGGAATGATGCTGCAGAGAAAAAATAGATCCATAGAAGCTATTATCCAGCCATAACTGGCGAACAAGGTCTGAAGTATCAACTCCTGGTGCTGGAGAGGCCAGGCCATAATCAGCATAGGCTTGTGCTGCCCTGTATTCTTCATAATAGCCTTTGCCCTTAGTAAGAAAAACTGCGGTATTAAAATCAAAAAAAGGTGTAAAGCGATGGGTGAAAAATAATTGATAATGTGTTTGCTGGTAATTATCAGTTTCATTTTCATACGGTGTACCCGGCTTCTCCATGCCTGCATAATTAATGGTACGGTTCGCAGCAAGGTCGGTTTGGGAAACGCCATACCAGGCCTGGTAGGTTTTTTCTTTACCAGTAAATATATTCAGTCGTAGATCTGATTTATCTGATAAATAAGCAGTTGAAAAATATAAAGATTTTAAATTACTGCTAGCCCTGTCTATATAACCATCGCTTATCAGCCTTGATACTCTTACATCTGCAGTGAAATGATTGCCTATCAGACCAGTACCTGCTTTGATGGTATTTTTCCAGGTGTTGAAAGAGCCAAAACTGTTGTTTAGTTCTACATACTGTTTTTTGATTAACTCGTTGGTGCCCAGGTTGAGGGTTGCTCCAAAAGCACCTGCTCCGTTTGTTGAGGTTCCTACTCCTCTTTGCACCTGGATGCTGTTAATAGAAGAAGCAAAATCCGGTAGATCTACAAAAAAAGTTCCCTGGCTTTCTGCATCATTATAAGGGATACCATTGAGTGTAACATTGATGCGGGTGGCATCAGTGCCACGAATCCTGATACCGGTATATCCAACTCCATTGCCAGCATCGGAATTTACCACAACAGATGGCGTCTGAGATAATAAGAACGGCAGATCCTGTCCCAGGTTTTGCTTTTGGATCTCTGACTTGCTAATGTTTGTTTTGGCAAATGGTGCCGTGGAGCCCGCTCTTACCGCTCTTACCTCCACAGGTAAGAGGTCAATAGTGTCTTTTTGTTGGGCTGCCAGGTTTAAAGAAGATAGAATACAAAGTGAAAAAACAATCCTTTTCATTTTCATGATTTTTTTAAAATGAAAGGGAAATGCTGTTGAAAGAGAAGGTTACGTGCTTTATTCAAAGTTTATAGGTTTCGTGTATACCCTGAAACCCGACCTTTGAACGAACAAAGCCTCCCTGCGCAGGCATTACCCTGATCAGGTTCTGCGGGTATGATCTCAGCCTTTTCTGCATAATAGCGAATTAGCACCCCGGGAATCTGAAATTAACGTTGCAAAATTAATGAAGTTTTTTTTCAGAATCATTGTAACCTTTTAATCCTTCCCTCGTTTCACAAAAAACATTTTATGAGATCCTTGCTAATTGCTTTTTATATAATTTCTTTCAGCCTTGTAGCCAATGCTCAAAAAGTGGTAAACGATGCTAATGCAGAACCCAGGGCTGTCACTTCGTTTCACGCTATTCATATTTCCAATGCTTTTGAAGTGATACTTTCACAGGATGCCCAGGAAGGATTAGCGGTAAGTGCCAATAATAAGGAAGACCTATCGGGTATCAAGACTTCAGTTGAAAATGGTGTACTTAAAATATGGTTTGACCAGAAAGGCTGGTGGCCAAAGAACAGGAAGCTGAAAGCCTATATAGCTATAAAGAATGTGGACGAAATAAAGGCGGGAGGAGCTTCTAACATAAAGGTTGATGGATCAATTTCTTCAACAGGTTTAAAATTGGATTTTTCAGGGGCCAGTGATCTGAAAGGCAAATTGAATGTGAATGGCCTTTTGGATATTCATATCAGTGGCGCTTCCGATGTAGAAATCAATGGAACAGCCGATGAAGTAAAAATTGATGCCAGTGGCGCCAGTGATGTAAAAGCTTATGATTTCACTACAACAAACTGCACAGTGGACGCAAGTGGGGCCAGCAGTATTAAAATATCAGTTAATAAAGAATTATCTGCAAAATTAAGCGGTGCGAGTAGCGTGAACTATAAAGGTTCAGCAATGATAAGGGACATCAAGACAAGTGGCGCCAGTTCAATTTCCAGGAAGTCTTAAAAATAGTCTAAGCAGTTACAATTACACCAGGCCCGGTCTTTTGCCGGGCTTTATTTATATGGCAATTTTTTTGTGTGACTAACATAAATAAGATTTTATGGCAAAAAAAGAACACAAAGGGGGTTTACTTACTAATGAAGAAGTAGAAAGGGACAACAAAATAAAAGGCAAAAACCCAGATGGAAGTGGTGGATATACTGGAGCACAGGATACCGGTGAAGATAAGATACGGGGATTAGGTAGTGAAACACAGAAAAATGGTGGATCGAAAGGCAATATGGATACGCAATGAAATGAATTAACATTTCCTGTTTTATAGTGCCTTAATATGGTAAGACAGACATGTATCTAAATAGAAATCCCCCTAAAAGGGGGATTTTGTTGCGAAGGGAGGGATCGAACCTCCGACCTTCGGGTTATGAGCCCGACGAGCTACCGCTGCTCTACTTCGCGATGTGGGTTGCAAATATACAAGCGTACATCTTTACTACCAAACAATTTTAATAGTCTATTTTTGCCGGTCAATAATTTAACTAAGGTGAAATCAGGGTTTGTTAACATATTTGGAAAGCCTAACGCAGGGAAAAGTACATTGCTCAATGCATTGATGGGAGAGAAGCTTGCCATTGTATCTTCCAAGGTTCAAACTACACGTCACCGTATCAAGGGAATATTAACAACTGATTCCTATCAGATTATTTTCTCAGACACACCTGGCATTATTGATCCAAAGTATAAGTTGCATGAAAAAATGATGACGGCCGTTAAAAGTGCCCTTGAAGATGCAGACCTGGCCTTATTGCTTGTAGATATTAATGATGACTGGAACGAGGTGGATGGCCTTTTTTCTTCTCTACGTTTAAAAGCAACCGCCCTGGTAGTTATAAATAAAACCGACAAAACCAATCCTGTAAAAATTAAGGAAGCTATTGATTTCTTTAAAGACAAAAAATATTGCAAGGAGACAGTTGCCATTTCTGCTTTAACTGCCAGTAAGGTCCCTGAACTTCTTGATCTTATAGTACAGTTATTGCCTGAAGGTGAGGCTTTTTATAATGAGGATGAAATATCTGATCTTCCCACTAAGTTTTTTGTTGCGGAAATCATCAGGGAAAAAATTTACAATCTTTTAGAAGATGAGATACCTTATCATACTACAGTTATAGTCAATGAATTCAAACAAAAATCTACCCTTATCAAAATAAGGGCTGAGATCATCGTACAAAGAGAATCACAAAAAGCTATCATAATTGGGGAAGGCGGTAAAATGATTCGTGAAATAGGATTCCAGGCCAGGAAGGAAATTGAACAATTTGTGGATCAAAAGATATTCCTGGAGTTGTTTGTGAAAGTGAGGCCAAAATGGAGAGAGAATGAATTATTCCTTAAAGAATATGGTTATTGACCAGGAGGACCGGGTAAGTTAATTAGTAAAATTATAAACAGATACAAGCCTGGTAAATAAAGGCATTGTTAGAAGAAATTTTTAAAATCAGAAAATACCCTTTAGGGTTTACAAGCATGGCATTTACAGTAGCAATAGTAGGAAGACCCAATGTAGGTAAAAGTACTTTTTTTAATCGGCTTTTAGAACAACGTAAAGCAATAGTTGAAGATACCCCGGGCGTTACACGAGATCGTCAATATGGCATCGCTGATTGGAATGGTAAGAATTTTTATGTGATCGATACGGGAGGATTTGTTCCTGACAGTGAAGATGTTTTTGAAACTGAGATCCGTAAACAAGTGCAGGTAGCTGTAAATGAGGCTAGTGCCATTTTGTTTGTTGTTGATGCTGCTACAGGGATGACTGATCTCGATGATGCCATGGCTGATGTATTGAGGCGTTCTACCAAACCGGTTTTTCTTGTAGTGAATAAGGTTGATAACAATGAACGCTTACTGGAGGCTTCAGAATTCTATAGCCTTGGATTTGAAAAGGTATTTTTCATTTCAGCTATAAGCGGCAGTGGAACAGGTGATTTACTAGATGAAGTGACAGGATTGATTGAAGAGGACTCTGAATTTGAGGAGGAACAAGGCTTGCCAAAATTTGCAATCATTGGACAGCCCAATGTAGGAAAATCATCTTTGCTAAATGCATTGATAGGAGAGGAAAGGACTATTGTCAGTGATATTGCTGGCACTACCAGGGATACCATTCATACCCGTTATAAATTATTTCAAAAAGATTTTGTTTTAATTGATACAGCGGGTATTCGCCGAAAAGCAAAGGTTCATGAAGACCTGGAATTTTATTCGGTGATACGTGCTATTAAAGCTTTGGACGAAGCAGATGTTTGTTTGTTGATACTGGATGCAGAAAAAGGAATTACTGCCCAGGACCTTACTATTTATAGCCTTGCAGCTAAAAAAGGAAAGGGACTAGTGGTACTTGTTAATAAATGGGACCTTGTAGCAAAAGAAACAAATACCGCTAAGGAGTATGAAAAGGAATTAAAGCAGCGCATGGCTCCATTTAACGATGTGCCTATACTTTTTATATCAGCAAAAGAAAAGACGAGGATATTCAAAGGAATTGAAGTTGGACTGGAAGTTTATGAGAACAGGAAACGTAAAATACCAACCGCCCAGTTAAATGATATCATGCTGAAAGCAATCGAATCGTATCATCCTCCCGTGGTCCGTGGCAACCCTGTTAAAATAAAATACATTACTCAATTACCAACAGTGGTTCCTTCGTTTGCCTTTTTTTCCAATTTTCCCGATGATATAAAGACGCCCTATAAGAATTACCTGGAAAATAAATTAAGAGAAAATTTCAATTTCACTGGAGTGCCTGTTCGTATTTTCTTCAGAAAGAAATAAAAGAGGGAAAATAACACTCAAAATTTGGATAATTCGTTTGAGCCGTTACCTTTGCGCCCATTAGTTAACTAAATATTTAAAAAGTACAATGAAAAAATTTCTTGCCATCATCGCTATCGCAGGCGGTTTAGTTGCTTGCAGCAACAGCAGCGAAAACAAAACTACTGCTGATTCAACAACAACCACCACAACAACTGATTCTACTGTAGTTACCCCAACAGTAACTGATTCTACAGCTACTACTACAGTTGATTCTACAAAGAAAACAACTACTACTACTGTAGACAGCACTAAAAAGTAAGCTGTAAAATAGATATTGAAAGGCCCCTTTTTAAGGGGCTTTTTTTTATAGTGAGAAGTTTAATAGTAAGTTTTGTACCCGTTTTCTGAAGGTTGCTAATTCTTCATTCTGCTGGTTAATAAAGGAATTGTCTTCCAGTTTGCCAACTACGGCTTCCATTTCTTTTTCTGAATCATAAACCATTTTCTTGAAGTAATTCTGGTAATCTTTAGCCCTTGAAGTATAAATATTTTCAGTCATCCATTCTTTAGTAGCCAGGGCTTCATCCAGAATTTGCTTAAAAAGATCTTTGGTTAATCGTTTTGATGGAGGTTTTGCCATTTCCATGAGTGAAGCATAGGCGTGCTGTAATTTCTGATCTTTATATAAAGCGCCATTTATACGGTAAAAATCGTGTACTTCCTCCCAACTTTGAATGTTTCCGGTTTTTATGCTATTTAACAAGGTCGATACGGAAGGTTCTGGCATCAATTGTCCACCTATATTGGCCCAACTCAAACGTATTGGTTCTGCAGGCAATGAATCAACAAGGGATTCAAAAGTCAGGATCTTATTGTCTTCAACATATCTAAGCAGGTTAACTGCCGCATAATAAACAATCAGTCTTTTGTATACAAAATATGCTTCTTTTGCTTTTATTATAATTACCGGACGAGTATTATTTTCAAAACCATGGGCTACTATCTCCAGCTTACTAAAATCAATGGTCTGATCATTTAAGATGGCTTCACCTTTGTGTTCAAGAGTGGTTTCGGAAACTGTATCACTGGATAAGGATGGGTCGTATGCCCGTGCCACTAATTTTTTCAATAAGCTTACTGCTGAAAATATTTCATTAATACTATCAGGCGCCAGGCAATCATATTCAATGAATTGGATTTTTTCCGGTCTTATATCCCTGTCAAGGTACTTTGTTTCATTACGGGCAAGAGCATATAAGTTATACATAAACCAATAGGCAGGCATAACAATTAACCTGTCTTTGCTTTCATCATTGCTTACAAGACTAAACGGTAGAGGAATATTTAATTCGTTTGGGTAATCTCCCTTGGCCAGTAGAGTAAATGTTGCAAATTTTGAATTGTGTTTAAGGCTTACACAAAGCCCTGGCCAAAATCCCCTTGCACTAACAAATTCACCATCTGCTGCCCGGCTGTTGTGATTGGAACCAATGGTTGCACCTGCAGCGATATTGCTCTGGCCCATTACAAGTGCTGCACATAAAAAAGAATTATTATGATGTTGTTCATGAGCCGGGAAGATCAATGAATTGAGCACTTCGCAACAGGAGATCGTTGAGTTATTACCCAGGAAGGAATTGATCAATCTTGCTCCATATTTTAACTGGGAATTGGAACCCATTACAAACCTGACAGCTTTTACTCCATAGAATATACGACAACCGTAATCGATGATGCCATTTACCAGTTCACATCCTTCACCAATTTGCGATTGGGCCATGGGATTTGAATTAATGGTAAGATTTTTCAGTTTATTTGCCCCCTTTATATAAG
Organism: Flavisolibacter ginsengisoli DSM 18119; assembly: GCF_900129295.1. Taxonomy (GTDB): domain Bacteria; phylum Bacteroidota; class Bacteroidia; order Chitinophagales; family Chitinophagaceae; genus Flavisolibacter; species Flavisolibacter ginsengisoli. The sequence continues at coordinate 202,290 of NZ_FQUU01000004.1, read as the reverse complement.
CGTCGCTACCGATCCATACATCTTTGATAATGCTTGTGTTCTTGATCACACATCTGTCACCAATCTTGCCATAATACCCTCTAAGTTTATCAAATTGTTTTTCCGTGAGTTGTTTGAATTTCTCCATTAACTCGTCATCGTCTCTATATTTTGACCACAGGTATGCATCCCCAGGAAGCATACCATTGAAAGGTAGGATCTTGCGGCCTGCATTTTCATTACAAACCTCAACCCATACCCGAATATTCTCCTGCTCCCCTTCCTTCAATATGCCATTCCCAAATTTGGCATGATCAGTAACATGCAATTCATGGACATTTGAGATCATCGCCTCGTTGCCAACAATATAATGAGAGATGTAGTTAACATTATTTATAACAACGTTGTCTCCAAAATCACAACTAATAATAGTGCTGTTGTATAGACCAACAGGCATGCACACATTATGATACTCCAAAGAAATTGCCTCCAGCTTACCTATGCGTACAAGGCCAAAGAACTTACAGTTTTTGACCAGTTCAGGGGTGAAAGCATCTGATACATGCAATTTATTCCAATCATCTGAAGTATTATTATTACGAACGAGCACTTCTATCTCGTAAGCAGTAAGATTTCGGTAATGTATACCGCTTTTATTTTGTTTATTTCGCAGGTAATATTCATCGTTACCTTCGGAGAGGAATTCCTCCTTAATAAAATTGTATCCTATTGATCGGAGAGGTCTTTTTATGATCTCGTTCATCTTACCTACTTTAAGCTTTTGTTTACGTAGTCATTTATTCTACTGTCACTGATTTGGCAAGATTTCTAGGCTTATCAACATCATATCCTTTTGCTATTCCAATGTAATAAGCCAATAATTGCATAGGAATGGCACTAAGCATAGGCGCAACGATTTCATCTGCCTGAGGAATCGTAATGATATCCTGGGCAAGGGCCGAACTTTGCTCGTCACCTTCATTAATGACTGCGATAATCTTTCCCTTACGTGCCTTGATTTCCTGCATATTGCTGACAACTTTCTCATGATAAGAATCCTTTGTAGCTACAAATACCACTGGTAAATCTTCGTCAACTAGTGCAATAGGGCCATGTTTCATCTCAGCAGCCGGGTATCCTTCTGCATGTATATAAGATATCTCTTTTAATTTTAATGCTCCTTCCAAAGCTACAGGAAAATTGTATCCTCTTCCAAGGTACAAAGCATCCTTTGCATCTTTATATTTCTCAGCAATTGCCTGGATGTTATCTTTTGACCTTAAGACTTCTGTTACCTTATCAGGTATAGCATCCAGCTCCTGCAATAACTGCATATACCTGTCATGGTCAAGGGTACCTTTCTCATAACCTATTTTTAGTGCAATCATTGTAAGAACTGCTAATTGTGCAGTAAAGGCCTTGGTAGAAGCAACGCCAATTTCCGGTCCGGCATGTGTATATGCTCCTGCATCCGATATACGTGCAATTGAAGAACCAACCACATTGACTACTCCCAGTATGAGTGCTCCTTTTGCTTTTGCATTCTCAATTGCGACAAGCGTATCTGCAGTTTCTCCACTTTGTGATATCGCAATTATAACATCACCCTTATTTATAACAGGATTGCGATATCTAAATTCTGAAGCATATTCCACTTCCACATTAATGCGGCACAATTCCTCAAATATATATTCAGCCACAAGACCTGCATGCCAGCTTGTTCCACAAGCAACTATAATGATCCTATTCGCATTACTTATCTGCTCGGCATATTTTTGAATGCCGCTCATCGTAATGGTGCCAGCTTGCGCATCCAGTCTTCCTCTCAGGCAGTCATAAATGGTTTGCGGTTGCTCAAAAATTTCCTTGAGCATGAAATGGTCGTAGCCCCCTTTTTCTATTGCGGCTAATTCCATGTCTAGTTTTGTAATAAAAGGCGTTTGTCTTTCATTACCAAGATTCTTTAAGATTAATTCATCTTGTTTTATTATGGCTATCTCATAATCATTCACATACACAACCTCCTTTGTGTATTCAATAATTGGAGATGCATCAGAGGCCAGGAAATGTTCGTTCTTACCTATTCCTATTACCAGGGGGCTTCCTTTACGCGCAGCTATAAGGGTATCAGGATCGTTTTTGTTAATCAATACTATAACATAAGCTCCTACAACTCTTTTAAGTGCAATTCGGACAGCTTCCTCTAAAGAACAATTGTTATTTGTTTGAATATCTTCTATAAAATTTAAAAGCACCTCAGTATCAGTATCACTTTTAAATGTGTAACCCTTTTTAGTAAGCTCTTTTTTTAATTGTGCATAATTTTCAATGATGCCATTATGAATCATTGCAAGATTTCCACTGGCGGAGGTGTGAGGATGAGCATTGCGATCATTGGGTTCACCATGTGTTGCCCAACGGGTGTGACCTATACCAATATGGGCATGTAGATCAACGCCTTGCAGACTTTCTTCCAATTCAGAGACCCTTCCTTTCTTTTTATAAACTTTCAATCCCGAGTTTAATAAGGCTACACCTGCACTGTCATAACCACGGTATTCTAATCTTTTTAGCCCTTTTAATATTATTGGATAAGCTTCCCTGGGTCCAATATACGCGACGATACCACACATAAGTGTTGAATTTAATTTTCTATTAATAAGCGTTGCGAAAATCTATAAAAAGACTGAGACCCCAAAAATTACTGTCTGATTGGCAATTATAATAATTTGCCACTTAATGTAAAAAAGGCAACTGAAAAGTAAATAATCAAACCTGTAACATCAACAAGGGTAGCAACAAAAGGTGCAGAACTCACCGCCGGGTCAGCCCCAAGCCGTTTTAATACCATTGGCAACATACTACCACAAAGGGTACCCCAAAGAACAACTCCGAGAAGAGCAAAACCTACTGTAATGCCTACAAGCATCCAATGAACTCCATATAAATTAGGGTTGATGCTGTTCCATACAAAGATCCTGAAAAAGCCTATTATTCCCAGTACAGATCCAAGCAATAGGCCTGAGAGGATCTCCCTTCGCATAACACGCCACCAGTCGCGAAGACTAATTTCCCCAACAGCCATTGCCTGGATAATTAGGGTAGAGGCCTGCGATCCACTATTGCCCCCACTAGAGATAATTAGAGGTATGAATAAAGCCAAAACTGTTGCGCGGGCAATTTCATCTTCAAAATAGGCCATTGCCGTAGCAGTAAGCATTTCTCCAAGAAAAAGTACCACCAGCCATCCAATACGTTTTTTAAAAAGTTGAAATAAAGGCATTTCAAGGTAAGGCTGATCAAGTGCAGCAGTACCACCGATCTTTTGAATATCTTCACTAAACTCCTCACTTGCTACCCAAAGTATATCATCAATGGTTACAATACCAAGTAATTTATTACTATTGCTTACCACCGGAAGGGCTACGCGGTTATTCATCTTAAAAGCCTCATTGGCTACCTCCTGGTCGTCATAAGCATTTAAAGCTACAACACGGTTATCCATTAAATCAATCACTTTTTTATCTGGCGTTGCTAAAATGAATTCACGAATTCTTATATCATCCAAAAGTTCACCCTTATTGTTGATAACATAGATTACATCAATGGTCTCACTATTTTTCCCCACTCTTCGAATGGTTTCCAATACCTGTTGAACAGTGTTATTCTCATAAACGTATACATAATCTGGCGTCATGAGCCTGCCTACGCTGTTTTCAGGATAGCCAAGGAGAGATAATGTTATTTTTCTTTCCTCATTGTCAAGTAATTTGATGAGTTCCCTGACCGCGCTGCTGGGCAGTTCTTCCAAAAAATCCGTTCTGTCATCTGGTGGCAGTTCATTAAGAAGCTCTGCCGTTTTAGTTGGAGGTAGTGTTTGAATGATCGTTTGCTGTGTTGGGAATTCAAGTATCTTAAATACCCCGGCAGCCCTATGCACAGACATGGCGGTAATGATCTGACTTTCATAATCAGGCATTTCATAAACAAGATCCGCGACATCACTGATATTCTGGCTGTCAAGCAAGTCACGAATCTGCAATGGATCACCAGAATGGATCACCTGTTCCAATTGTTCCTTCAAAAGTTCCACTGACATATTTTCAAAATTAGGGATGGATTATATCTCAATATGATTTAGTGAAATTAATTTGTGCAAAATTCAAAACGAGTGGGTAATAATTTCATTTCCGAGGATATATATGTAGATAAATCGAAGGATATGGGCAGGGGAGTTTTTACCCGGTGTTTTTTAAAACCCAATACGATCATTGAAATTTCTCCTGTGATTGTTATGAGTGCTAAGGATAGGGAGTTAATTGATCAAACCTTGCTTCATGATTATATTTTTGAATGGGGTGAAAAAAGACAGGAATGCTGCATGGCCCTGGGGTATATTCCCTTATATAATCATTCCTATAAGTCAAATTGTGAATATGAAATGAATTTTAAAAAACAAACCATAACGGTCAAAACAGTGAAAGCAGTAGAACCAGGAGAGGAACTATTCATTAATTACAACGGAGACTGGAATAATGAATTAAGGGTATGGTTTGACAAGCCACAACCTTAAGTAACTATTCAACGTTGCAGGAATGAACAAGTTCTATTTTTATATGGGTAATAGATATTGTAGGCAGTTACTTCAATAGGTTTTTGATTTCGCTAAGTTTTAATAAGGCTTCTACTGGCGTAAGCCTGTTGATATCAATATTCCCCAGCATCTTACGTATATCTTCAAATGTTTGGGTATGGGCATCAAAAATGCTCAATTGTACCCTGGGGGCTGATAATGATTTGACGTTTTCTACTCTTTCATCTGCATGCATGGCTTCCAATTGTGCCAAAACTTCCTTTGCTCTTTCTATAAGATCAGGTGGCATGCCTGCCATCCTGGCCACATGGATTCCAAAGCTATGTGTACTTCCACCAGGTGCTAATTTGCGAAGGAAAATTACCTTGTTGCCGATTTCTTTATTGGTAACATGGTAATTCTTAACTCTGGGAAGTTTATTTTCCAATTCATTCAACTCATGATAATGAGTAGCAAAAAATGTCTTGGGTTGTGTGGGTGCATTATGCAGGTATTCTGCAATACTCCAGGCTATTGAAATGCCATCATAGGTGGAGGTTCCTCTGCCTATTTCATCAAGCAGGATCAGGCAACTGCTACTGATATTATTGATTATTGAAGCGGTTTCATTCATTTCAACCATAAATGTCGATTCGCCGGCACTGAGATTATCTGAAGCACCAACCCTTGTAAATATTTTATCGGTAAGTGAAATGAAAGCTTCATCAGCAGGCACAAAACTTCCCATATGTGCCATCAGCGTGATCAGGCCAGTTTGCCTAAGCAGGGCTGACTTACCACTCATGTTGGGACCAGTGAGAATAATGATCTGGTGATCTGATTTATTAAATCCTACGTCATTTCCAATATAAGATTCTGAAGGAGGTAGTGTTCTTTCGATGACAGGATGGCGGCCATTTTTTATATGTAGCTCGTCGCCTGTATGTAGTTGAGGTTTTTTATAATTGAATTGCAAGGAATTGTGCGCAAAACAAGTTAGGCAATCTAATGTGGCGATCATCTGGGCATTGATCTGAATGCAGGAGAGAAAATCAAACAATTCATTGATCAGGCTATCAAATAATTGTAGTTCCAACTGGAGCATCTTGTCTTCTGCACCTGTGATCTTTTCTTCATATTCTTTTAGCTCCGGAGTTATATATCTTTCGGCATTAGCAAGGGTTTGCTTGCGCATCCATTCAACAGGAACCTTGCTTTTATGTGAATTGGTCACCTCCAGATAATAACCAAATACATTATTATAACTGATTTTAAGAGATGAGATACCTGTGCGCTCAGCTTCTTTTTGTTGCAATTGAAGTAAGTATTCCTTTCCATGATGTGCAATACTTCTCAGGTCATCCAATTCCTCGCTAACTTGCTTATTGATAAAGCCACCTTTATTAGCCAGGGCAGGTGGATTATCGATGATCTCTTTGACAATTTTATCGGCAATAAAATGGCAGGGGTTCAATGTATCAGCAAGACGCTGCAGGTATTCATTTGGAGTATTACTGGCCAATTCTTTTACAACATCAATCTGACGCAGCGCCCTTGCTAATTGTAATAATTCCCTTGGGTTTATTTTTTTTAATGGAATTTTAGAAACCAATCTTTCCATATCACCGCACTGGCGCATGGCATGCAGGAATTTATTTCGTAAGTCTGTATGCAGAATAAGGTATTCCACTACATCAAGCCGTTCATTGATCTTATGTATATCCTTTAAAGGAAATACCACCCATCGTTTCAATAATCGTGCACCCATTGGGGTACAGGTATTGTCAATTACTTTAAGGAGGGTATTTCCATTCTCCACATTACTATACAACAATTCCAGGTTTCGAATGGTAAATTTATCCATCCACAGATAATCATTCTGCTCCAGTCGCTGAATGGAGGTTATATGTTGAAGATTAGGGTGTTCTGTTTCTTTTAAATAATGCAGGATGGCACCTGCTGCAACCAAACCAAAATTTAAACCTTCCACCCCGAAACCTTTTAGTGAATGTGTTCCAAAATGTTTTAAAAGACTTTCTTCTGCATAGGTTTGTTGAAAAATCCATTCATCAAGGGTATATGTATAATAACGGGAACCAAATTCTTCCTTAAATTTCTTTTGGTGGTGGCGTTGAAAGATTACCTCAGCAGGTTTAAAGCCACTTAGAAGTTTATCAGCATATTCCTTATCACCTTCTGCTATAAAAAATTCTCCCGTGGAAATATCAAGAAAGGCCATTCCGTATTTTTCATCACTTGCATGAAGCGCTGCCAGGAAATTATTGGAGCTTAAATCTAAAAGCTTATCATTTGTAGCTGTGCCAGGTGTAACCATTTCAGTAACTCCCCGCTTAACAATTCCTTTTACAGTTTTTGGGTCTTCCAACTGATCACATATAGCTACCCGGTAACCGGCTTTTACCAATTTATGGAGGTAGGTATCCAGGGCATGGTGGGGGAATCCGGCCAATTCATTTTCTGAAGCCGAACCATTGTTTCTTTTGGTAAGGGTTATTCCCAAAACCTGGGAAGCAATGATAGCATCTCCACCGAAAGTTTCATAAAAATCTCCAACACGAAATAATAGGATAGCATCAGGATATTTTGCCTTTATAGCTTTATGCTGCTGCATCAAAGGTGTTTCGCTAGTTTGTGCCTTGCTCATGTGATTGGGGCAAAAATAAGCGGCACCAAAGGAAATCTCCCTTTATAAACCCATTTTTTATCCACTTAAGAGTTGGCTGGTTACTTTTGCGGCAAAACAAGAAAATTTGGTAAGAAAACTATCGATGGATGAATTGAACCGCAAATCAGTGGAAGAATTCAGGGAATCCAGTAAAATGCCGATAATAGCCATTCTGGAAAATGTCAGAAGTGCGTATAATGTTGGAAGTATTTTTCGTACCGCGGATGCCTTTTTACTGGAAGCTATTTATATCTGCGGCTATACCGCTCATCCACCTCATAAGGAGATCAAAAAGACAGCCCTGGGTGCTGATGAAACAGTATCCTGGAAACATTTTAAATATATAAATGATGCCTTATTGGAATTGAAGAATGAGGGGTATACTATTTACGCTGTGGAACAAGCAGTGAATAGCTTAAAATTGAATGCAATTGAACAATTCGATGGTAAGATTGCAGTTGTCTTTGGCAATGAAGTTTCAGGAGTAGAGCAATCTACTATAGAACGCTGCGACGGTTGCCTGGAAATTCCTCAATTCGGAATGAAGCATTCTTTAAATGTTTCAGTTGCTGCCGGTGTGGTACTTTGGGAACTTGTCCGTAATAAGTTACAAACAGGAAATTTGCGATAAGACAATGATTTTACTCATATCGAGCAACCAATCAAATCAGCTGTTTACCTGTAAAAATTGAAAGTACCTTTGCGCCTTCATTATGTATAAAGTAAAAAATTATCTTTCTTTAATAAAATTCGCGCATACAATTTTCGCCATGCCTTTCGCCCTCATCGGTTTTTTTTTAGGGTTAGCCGAATTTACCTCTATAGTCCCAGGTTGGCATACCAGGATCTTTCCATTATTTATTGAATGGAATATAGTTTTGGTAAAATTAGTGCTGGTAATCCTCTGTATGGTATTTGCCAGAAGTGCGGCGATGGCTTTTAACCGTTTCCTGGACCATAAATGGGATGCATTAAACCCACGAACTGCCATACGGGAGATTCCTAAAGGTATTATCAAGCCTAAAAATGCACTGGCATTTACTATTATCAATTGCATTTTATTTATTGCGACAACCTTTTTTATAAACCGGGTTTGTTTTTTCCTGGCACCGGTTGCCCTGGCAGTGGTGTTGGGATATAGTTATACTAAGCGCTATACAGCCTTATGTCATATTATCCTTGGTTTGGGTTTGTCTTTAGCCCCAATAGGCGCCTATTTAGCCGTTACCGGCTCTTTTCATTGGTTGCCAGTTCTATTTTCATTTGCAGTGTTATTCTGGGTAAGTGGCTTTGATATCATATACGCTTTACAGGATGTAGAATTTGATCAATCACAAAATCTTTATTCAATTCCAGCCCTGGTAGGAAAAGAAAAGGCATTACGAATCTCAGAAGTATTGCATTTTTTGAGCCTGGCAACTGTCGTTCTTGCCGGTAAATTAGGAGTGTTTGGTTGGTTGTACTGGTTGGGTGTCCTGGTATTTGGCATTTGCCTGGTTTATCAACATTCCATAGTGAAACCAAATGACTTGAGAAGGGTGAATTTAGCTTTTATGACAATGAATGGTATAGCAAGCGTAGTTTTTGCGGTATTTGTAATAAGTGACCTGTTTATTAAATAAGGCCAAATTTCAATTTCTATTTCAATAAGACATTATAATGTACTACAATGGGCAGAATAGTTTCAATTGATTATGGTGGTAAAAGAAGCGGATTGGCAGTTTCCGATCCGCTTAAAATTATAGCTACCGGCCTGGCCACGGTTGAAACACCAAAACTGATTGGATTTTTAAAAGGGTATTTTTTAAAAGAACAAGTTGAATTGGTCATCATTGGAATGCCTGTGAATTTGGATGACTCTGCCACTCACGCAACAGCACTTGTCCAAAAGTTCATCACAGCATTCAAAAAATTCTTTCCTGGTGTACCTATCAAAGAAGTTGATGAAAGATATTCTTCAAAAATGGCATCTCAAGCTATGATAGACATGGGGCTAAAGAAAAAGCAACGGCAGGAAAAGGGGAGGATTGATGAAATAGCTGCAACTATACTATTACAGGAATACATGCAATCCAGCCAACTTTAGGATTTAATAAGATTTTCGACCATAATAGCTTTGCAACATTGCTTTATTTTTGCGGGGCTGGAATTCCAAATTATATTTAATAATGATTCTTCCTATTGTAGCATATGGTAATCCTATTTTAAGAAAAGTAGGTCATGATATTGATGAGAATTATCCTAATCTTGACAAACTTATTGAGGATATGTGGGAAACCATGTATGCCAGTAATGGGGTAGGACTAGCTGCTCCACAGGTGGGAAGGGATATAAGGTTGTTTGTCATGGATAGTGCCCAGATATTCTCTAACATGGATGAAAAAGATAAGGAAGAAGAAAATTACCCTGATGCTCCTGGTATTAAGCAGGTATTTATCAATGCTCATATTATTGAAGAGCACGGTGACGACTGGGCTTATAATGAAGGTTGTTTAAGCATTCCAAAGATCAGGGAAGACATATACAGGGCAGAGGAAGTAACACTTGAATATTTGGATCAAAATTTTAAAAAGCATACCCGTACTTTTAATGGCGTAACAGCCCGCATCATTCTTCATGAGTACGACCATATTGATGGGAAGCTATTTATAGATTACCTATCTCCATTAAAAAGGAAGCTTTTGAAAAGAAAGCTTGATGATATTTCAAAGGGCAATATAAAGGTTGACTATAAAATGTCATTCTCAAAATAGGCCAACTATAATATTTCCAAAGAATATAGTGTACAAATTGGCTCACTGGTCAGCCGATTAAAATCGATATTATGGAAATTATTGCTAAGCTTATTGTATGTAGTATAGCCATTGGTTGCGGATGTTTTACCAGTAGTTGTTATGGGCAAACTGATACATCAGATGCCCAAATCTTGAGCAAGATTACTGTAATGAGCGAGGTAGTGATTCGTAATGATCTGGATGTGGTGAACTTTCTCCAAAGGGTAAAAAATGATTCAAGCTTTTATAAGGCATTTAAAAACCTTCATCTTGTCGGCTACACATCTATCAATGACATTAAGATGCTGGATAAAACAGGAAATATTAATGCTTCCCTGTATAGTAAAACAAAACAGCATCGTTTGAATAATTGCCGGGAAATGGAAGTTTTGCAGCAGCAAACTAAGGGAGATATAATGGATTATTATACGGCTGAATTATATTCAAGTCTTTTTTTTACCAAAGGGAGGGTCTGTAATGAGACTAATATTGTAAATGGCATTGAAAGGAGAGTAAAAGAAAAATCCGGGATAGAAAAACATAAAGAGCAATTAAAGATGTTGTTTTTTGATCCCGGAAAGAAAATTCCGGGGATACCCTTCATGGGAGATAAAGTGGACATTTTTGATCCTGGCATGTCCCGTTATTATAATTACTTAATAGACATGGGGGAGATGAGTGGCCAGAATTGTTATGTATTCAGCATAAGGGCAAAGGATGAACTAAGTGCCCCGGACAGGGATAAAATTGTTTTTGATGGCATCACTACCTGGTTCAATGCCAAAACCATGGAGATCGTAGCCCGTAATTATGATCTTAGCTATAATACACCTCTATATGATTTCAATGTACACATGGAGGTCCAAATGACAAAATTTGACGAATGGCTGGTTCCCCAGGTCCTTAGGTACAATGGCAACTGGAAGGTGCTTTTTAAAAAAAGAGAAAGGGGGACTTTTACTGCCACCTTGTTTGATTTTGAAAAAGGATAATCTTTCCTTTGTTAATCCCTTATTGTTCTAACATAATTTCTCCATTTTTCTATTACCTGGCTGATATCCTTAGGCAACTCTGTTTCAAAAAAGACCTCATTGCCAGTAACTGGATGGATAAATCCAAGTGTCTTGGCATGCAATGCCTGTCTTTGACAAATCATAAAACAATTATCAACGAATTGTTTATACTTACTGAATATTGTGCCTTTTACGATCTTATCACCTCCATAGAAATCATCGTTGAACAAGGGATGACCAATATGTTTCATGTGAACACGTATCTGGTGTGTTCTTCCTGTTTCCAAAATACATTGTAGCAGGGTGACATAATTAAATCTTTCCAATACTGAATAATGGGTGATGGCTTCTTTTCCATGGTCACCTTCAGGGTAAGCCTCAAACAATTTTCTGTGTCTTAAGTTACGGCCTACATGAGCCACTATAGTTCCTGAATCATTTTCCACATCTCCCCAAACAAGCGCGATGTATTTTCTTTTCACCGTGTGGTCATAAAATTGCTTTGCCAGGTGTCGCATGGCTTTCTCATTTTTGGCCAACACCAATAGCCCACTTGTGTTTTTATCTATTCTGTGTACCAGTCCAAAACGTGGCAATACATCTTCAGAAATATCCGGGATTTTTTGTTGGAGATACCAGGCAATTCCGTTTAAAAGAGTGCCATTATAATTTCCACTTCCCGGGTGCACAACCATGCCTGCGGGTTTGTTAATAATAATTATGTCATCATCTTCAAAAACTATATTTAATGGAATATTTTCCGGAACAACTTCAGTTGATTCAGGTGAAAGATCTGAATAGATAACTATTTGATCATAAGGCTTTACCTTATAGTTCTGTTTAACTTCCTTATTATTTACCAGAACCAGGCCTGAATTGATTGCACGCTGAAGTTTATTGCGGGTAGCACCTTCCAGCCGGTTCATAAGAAATTTATCTATACGGTAAGGCTCCTGACCTTTGTCAATTGTAAATGTGAACCTTTCATACAGTTCATCATTGCTTTCCGGTTGGTCATCGTTTACGGGACCAATTGCCTCTATGCTCATATGTTGCAAAAATAAAGGGTGTAAAGTTGGTAATTTTGAGTTATGGATACTAAAATGGTGGAATTCAAAGACCTGGGGAAAATGAAATATAAAGATGCCTGGGATTACCAGGAAAATTTATTGAAGGGAAACCTGGAGGTCAAAGCCAAATTGAATAGTGATGCAAGCGAGTCCTTTAACAGTATATCCACAACAAACTATTTATTATTGGTTGAACATCCACCTGTATATACTTTGGGTAAAAGTGGCAAAATTGATCATGTCCTGATAAGTGAAGAAGAACGCAATGCCCGTAACATACAGTTTTTTCACACCAACAGGGGGGGAGATATAACTTTTCATGGCCCTGAACAAATAGTTGGATACCCTATACTGGATCTTGAAAAATTTTATACTGATATTGGAAGGTATCTGCGTGAGCTAGAAGAAGTAATTATTCTGACACTTAAGGATTTTGATATTAGAGGAGAAAGATCTAAAGGTGAAACCGGTGTTTGGATAGATAGTACAGTAAAAGGCAAAGAACGTAAAATCTGTGCAATGGGGGTAAGGTGCAGCAGGTGGATAACCATGCATGGTTTTGCTTTAAATGTTAATACCGACCTGACATATTTCGATCATATCATTCCCTGTGGCATCCCTGATAAAAAGGTGACATCTATAAAAGAAGAATTAGGCCATGAAGTTGAAATATCAACTGTAAAAGAAAAAATTGTAAAGAACTTCGAAAGTGTATTTAATGTAAAAATGGTTTAGAATTCCTTAGACAAATATATTTTATTTTTCTCGATAAGCTTTTCGTCACTGTATAATTCAAATTTAAACCATCCGGAATGAATGAAATTTGTCTTATCCAATGTCAATGCAGGTTCCTTAATACTTTTGATTTCAAAAAGAAGCTCATCATTTTCCTCATAGAATTTAATATGATATTTTTTCTTGTCAGCATCAGGTAGATTTATAAAAACATAGCCATCTTTATTAGTATAGACATAAAATGAAGGAAGGAAATCAGGTTTTTTAGGAAAAGGTTTGTTTGCTATTACATCTTTATTCTTAGGTGGTTCAACAGGGTGGGTAACAGCTACCGATGTATCTATTAAAGGTTTTTGAGGAGGTGTAACGAAAAATTCTCCCTTATCAAGATTGATAAATAACCTGTAAAACATATGATCATTTGAAGCCTTTGTATCAGCAAAACCATTTTGAATGGCTGAGGGATCAGTTACACTTAAAATAGTTTTATAATTTTTTAAACTATCAAAAGAGCGCTGAATTGAAATTTGTTTTGTCACAGGATAATTATTCACCCAACCTATAATAATCCGGTTATTACCAGCATTTTTAACCGTAAAACGTGGCAAAGTATCCTGGGCAAAAACCCTGGAAAGGTTTGTTGTGAAAATCATCAATACAAGAGAGAGGAAAATAATACGCTTCATAATTAGGCTTTAGCTTTCATCCTGGCAAACCATGCAAATATAATTGCACCTTGCTTTTTCGATTAAAATATTAACGTTCCCTTCGGGAGGGATAGGTTTCCCTGGAGCCCACCGCTGTGAATAACAAGGACCTTACTGTTTTTTTGAAAGAAACCTTTTGTTAATAGATCATTGACAGCATAAAATAGTTTTCCTGTATAAACAAAATCTGTTGGTATTTCAGTTTGTTCGTAGAAATTATTCATGAATTGGATCAATTCTGGTGATTTTTTGGCATAACCACCAAAATGATAATCATAGATCAATTCAAAGTTTTGCTTTTCATGTGGTAATAATGCTTTAATATTTTGTTCTAATGAATAATCTTTCAATATAGGGATACCAATTACCTGTTGACCGGGTAAAGCTGCGGCTATCAATCCACTTAGCATAGTACCAGTACCAACGGCCGCCAGGATATGGGTATATACATTCCTATCTACCTGTTGTAATATTTCCATAGCCCCTAGCATTCCATTTATTCCATAACCTCCTTCAATGATAAAGTAAATGTCCTCTGGATCCAAAGCCGTTTTAGGAATACATTTTTCTTTAAAATCTCTTCTATCAATGAAATGAAGTTCCATATTATAAGAGAGGGCATGTTGAAGTGTGTGAGTAAGAAATTTTGGCTTTTCACCCCTGATGATTCCAATGCTCTTAATATTGTAGTAGTGACTTGTTGCAGCTGTTGCTACAATATGATTTGAATAAGGGCCGCCATAGGTCAGAATGGCTTTTTTATTTTTATCCAGTGCATCCTGAAGATATTTTTTTAATTTAAACCATTTATTACCCGAAACAACAGGATGGATCTCATCCAATCTTAACACATCAAGCGTGGTATGAATTTTATAGTTAATAGAAATTGGGACGACTTTGCTTTTTTGAAATGGAATCAAACTCATTATCTGTCAAAATTCTAATTTATTTAATTTCGGGCCCGATTAAAAATCATATATGAAACCAACATTAGTTATAATGGCCGCCGGGATGGCATCTAGATATGGAAGTATGAAACAGATCCAACAATTTGGCCCTAGCGGAGAAACCATAATGGATTACTCAATCTTTGATGCAATTAAGGCAGGATTCCAGAAAGTAGTATTTATAATAAGAGAAGATTTTGCGGAGGACTTTAAGGAAATATTTGAACCCAAACTAAATGGCCGTATTGAGACAGAATATGTATTCCAGGAAATGGATAAATACCTCGAAGGTTATGAAATTCCAGAAAACAGAACAAAACCATGGGGGACTTCCCACGCAATAATGTGTGCTAAAGAAGCCGTAGATGGGCCTTTTGCAGTTATTAATGCAGATGATTTTTATGGTAGCGATGCTTTTCTCAAAGCTTGCCGGTTTTTAACAACAGAGTGTAAAGACGATGTTTATGCTATCATTGGATATGAATTAGCCAAGACACTTTCTGAAAATGGTTCGGTAAGCAGGGGTGTTTGTGAGGTAGATAAAAAGAACAACCTGGTTGCCATAAATGAACGATTGAAAATATATAGGGAAAATGGTGTTATTATTTACGAAGATCCAAATGGAGATAAACATAGCCTCCCTGAAGATTCAATGGCATCAATGAATTTTTGGTGTTTCCATCCTTCTATATTTTCTTTTCTCCAGGCTGGATTTAAAACGTTTCTGGATGAGAATATTGAAAATCCCAAAGCAGAGTACCTAATACCATTTTCTGCAGATCAGTTTATAAAAAAAGACCTTGGAGTTATAAAAGTAATTCCTACTTCCTCACAATGGTTTGGGGTAACTTACAAGGAGGATGCACCGGTAGTTCAAAAAAGCTTGAGTGAATTGGTTGAGAACGGTTCTTATCCGGCAAACCTTTGGAGTGTTTCATCCAATGTATAGGCAAATTATTAAAGAAACTAAAAGGTCCTTGTGAAAACAAGGACCTTTTAGTTTCTATTTATATTAGTTCTTAATCCACTTTAACCATAAAAACAAAATTAGAGATTTTCTTTACCTGCTGCATTCTGTCGCTTCCTTTAAGAACTGTTGAGGAAGGGGTTTTTACATTTTTAAAAGCAGTGTCCTTTTGTAATTCATTAAGTGCATTCAAAATATATTTTGAATGAATTGCAAACACAGCGCCCTCAGCAGTATTCTGTTTGGCACTCAGGATTCCAATGATTTCACCGTTTTTATTAAGAATAGGGCTTCCACTATTACCCCTATTAGCAGGTACTGTAATCTGGCAGCTCAATGTGTCGCCATTATACCCTGTTTTAGCAGAAAGATAGCCTTCGCCATAAACAATATCATTTCTTGGATAACCAAGGGTATAAATAGGTTCAGCAATGTCTCCCCCATACCCTTTAATGGAATAGGGTATAGATCCTGGTGATTTATAACGTTTATCAGTGATTTTCAAAATAGCAATATCTCTTTGTGCATCGCTATAAATAACTTCAGCATTTAAGTCAACACCATTATTATCCTGTACAGCGATATGCCTGGCATCTTCAATAACGTGTTGATTAGTGACAATGTAACCCTTGGAATCCAGCAGGAAGCCTGTACCACCACTTTTATAGTTTATTGCAGGCGTTTGGATAACTTCCTGGGCCTGGTCTTTTACATTATCAATCTTTTGATTTAGTTCATGGTTCTTATTTTCAAGCTTAGAAATGCTTTGTTTCAATTCTCTTCTCAATGCCTGGACTTCCTGTGTAGGTTTGCCAGGTGAGAATGACCAAACCAAAGCGCTCATTGTTAAAGCGGTTATTCCGGCAATAGAAGCTGCAATGGCTGCTACCCGCTTATAACGATTATATAAATAAATAACCTTAGCCTTTCCTTTGAGTCGTGGTGAGTTAATCAATCCCTTTTCTGCTAAATGAATATGATTTTCATTTAAAAGATTCTTGAAATTCTTTACTTCATCAAAACGATTCATTTGCTGAAGAAAGAAAGTGTGTTCTACTACCGTTTGATCAATTTCAGGATTGCTTTTACGGAGCCCTTCAAAAAACACCCGTTCATCAGGCGTCATTTCCCCGGTGATGTAACGCTCAACAGCCTCCAGAATTTTAATGTCTTCTATCACAGTGACTCATTTTTATATTGAGAAAAGAAAAGTCTTTTCAAGCGGACCAGGCATTTATACTTTTGGTTTTTAGCATTTTCTGCGTTTGTATATCCAAACCCAGCTGCTATATCCTGCATATTTCTTTTTTGAATGTAGAAAGCTTCTAATAAACTTTTACAAGGTTCTCCAAGATTATTCATCGCCTTTTCCATCATTCCATATTCATTGTTCCTTTTTTCATGATCCTCCATCTCATCATCTACCGAAATCATGTCTGCATGGCCCTCTACTAAATTAAAACGGTTCTGATGCATTAGCTTCTTTAACCAAATCCGGCGACTTACAGAATAAATGAATGTTTTTATTTGGCAATTCAGCTCAAAAGAGCCTGATTGAACCTTTTCATATAATACAATCATAGCCTCCTGGAAAACATCTTTTGCATCATCTGCCGTCCCGTTGTTATTGATAATCAATGCCTGAACAATATTGTAATTATCCTTATATATTGATTCGACAGCTTTTTTATCATTCTTAGATAAACCCTGGAGCAATGCCTTCTCGTTATTATCTGCTTTCAATTATCCTTATTTAATACCAAAATCTAAAAATAGTAACCCGGGCAGGTGTTAAAAAAAATATTTTGAATCCGGAGGTTACCTTTTTCAATTAATGGTATTAATCTCATTATTAAGCTAGGGAATGAAAAAAGCTGGTTTTGTGATAATTGTATTGTGGTGCCTTGTTTCTGCCTGTGGGGATAACAGTAGTTCTACCCGAATAAAGATAGATTCGATAGGTAAAAAGTTTGATACTTCGGCAGAAAGACTTTGGGATTCCACAAAAGAAAAGGCAAAAGAAATAAAAGAAAAGATCGATAATAAATTGGATCAAAAAGATTCTGCTTCACAAAAGGCAGATAATAAATAACCTTAAAAAATAACAGAATGAAAAAGATTTTCATGGTTTTAGCAGTAGCTGGTGCATTAACAGCATGTAATAACAATGCAGATAACGCAAAAGACAAAATGGACTCAACAGCTTCTGAACAAAAAGAAATGATTGATTCTTCAGCAAATGCAACAAAAGATAAAATAGATTCTTCTGCAGAAGTTAGAAAAGATAAGATCGATTCATCTGTTGATGCAAAAAAAGATAAGATCGATTCAACTAAGAAATAATCCTGGATTGGATTTTTCGTGAATAAGTAGTTTTATTTAAACAATCATAAATCATATCAATGAAAAAAGTACTTGGAATTATTGTAATTGCTGGTTCATTAGTTGCTTGTAAAAGCAATAGCGAAAGCACTACAACTACAGACTCAACAACAACGACAACAACAGTACCTGCAACTACTGATACAACAGTTACAAGTGTAGATACTACAACTACAATGAAAGTTGATACTACTCATGCTGCTACAGATACAATGAAGCACTAAGAGTAACAAAGCTTTTGCCAGTACTGATGTAGTTACAACTTATTCATATGGCAAGCAATCGTTAAAAGCCATTCTCATTTGAGGATGGTTTTTTTATTTTTAATTATAATTCAGTATTAGAGAATTTAGCCGGATTCAGTAATGAATTGTGAATAGTTTGCCTTAAAAAGCACATTTCCTTAATTATCTGTGGCATGAGTGATTTACCTTTGCCCAAATTTTTATATGAGTACGTTTGAAGAGTTAGGCCTGCAGGAAAATTTATTAAAGTCTGTAGGTGAACTAGGTTTTACCCAACCCACACCCATCCAGGAAAAAGCTATCCCTGTGTTGTTATCAGGCACCAAAGACCTGATAGGTTTAGCACAAACCGGAACTGGTAAAACGGCTGCCTTTGGTTTGCCATTATTGCAATTAATTGAATCTAAAGAAAAATATCCACAGGCATTAATTATATGTCCTACACGTGAACTGTGCATGCAGATCGTGAATGAGATTGAATTGTTTAAAAAGCACATGCCAGGGATTCATGTGGTTGCAGTCTATGGCGGCTCTTCCATTTCCATGCAAATAAGAGATATCCGTAGGGGAGTTCATATTATAGTGGCCACCCCCGGGCGTTTAATAGACCTTATTGAAAGAAAAGCTATTAATCTTGAACAAATAAAATATGTGGTTCTGGATGAAGCAGATGAAATGCTGAATATGGGATTCCAGGAAGACATCGAATTTATATTACAAAATACCCCTCAACGTGACAGCACCTGGCTTTTTAGTGCTACCATGCCCCCCGAGATTAGGAAGGTGAGTAAAAAGTATATGCAGACCCCTGTAGAGATTACGGTGGGTAAAATGAATACTGCCAATAAAAATGTTGACCATCAATATTTTGTAACCTCGGCTTCCCATAGGTATGAAGCATTAAAAAGACTCATAGATTTTAACCCTGGGATGTATGCGATTGTTTTTACCCGTACAAAAGCTGATGCACAGGAAATAGCTGAAAAACTTACACGCGAGGGATATGATATTGATGCTTTACATGGTGACCTGACTCAGGCACAACGAAATAAGGTAATGGATGAGTTTAGGGAAAAAACCTTACAACTATTAATAGCCACGGATGTAGCTGCAAGGGGCATTGATGTCCAGGGCATTACCCATGTTATAAATTTTGAACTACCAGACGATGTTGAAGTGTACACACATAGAAGCGGCAGAACTGGTAGGGCAGGAAAGACGGGTGTTTGCATGTCTATTGTTCATACCCGGGAAACAGGTAGGATCCGGCAGATCGAAAGAATGGTTCAGGTGCCTTTCCATAAACTGGAAATACCTTCAGGAAAGGATGTGTGCAGAAAGCAATTCTTTTATTTTATGGATAAGCTTTTACAAACCGACATCAGCCATGGAGATTATGAAACCTATCTTCCTATGCTCCAGGAAAAGTTTGCTGATGTAAGCAAGGATGAAGTGCTAAAAAGAGTAGCAGCACTGGAATTTGACAGGTTTTTAAAATATTACGAAAATTCCGAGGATCTTAATACCAGGGAAAGAAGAGATGACAGGTCAAGAACTGCACCTGAGGGCAGAGGGGAGAGATTGGGAGATAAGCGACGCGATACGAGAGGAAGGGAATTTAGTGGAGGAGGAAACTCAACCAGGCTCTTTATTAACCTTGGTACAAAGGATGGATTTTATAAAGCAAGCTTCCTGCAATTTATTCTGGATATGAGTGATCTTTCTAAAGATGTTTTGGGCAGAATAGATATGAAGGAAATGAATAGCTGGATCGAAATTGATAAACAGGTAGCTAATAAAATGATCGAATCAATCGATGGAAAGAAATATAAAGGCAGAAGATTACGCATGAATGAAGCTGATTCTGTCCGCAGATAAAAAATTTGTTCATTTTGAAATGATTTCTATATTTGTCAGGCAATGACAATTACAAAAGCATACGGTTGCTATTTTAGTTTCTTCTATTTTAGTAGGAGCCGGGACTGCTTTTGTTGAAAATGAGTAAACCAATTCAGCATAAGAGATCCCGGCCAAATGGTCGGGATTTTTGTTTTCAATATGATTATGAAAGTTTCAATACAGGGATTCGAAGGCAGTTTTCACCAGATAGCAGCAAGGCAGTTTTTTGGTAAAGAGATTTCTGTAGCCACTTGTGCTACATTCAGGGAAGTTGTTGACCTCACTACAAGCGGGAAAACAGATGCTGGTATCATGGCAATTGAAAACTCCATTGCAGGTAGTATACTGCCAAATTATAACCTGCTGCAAAGATCCAATTTAAAAATTACCGGGGAAGTTTACCTTCCTATCAGGCAACATTTGTTGGTAAACCCCGGAGTAGTGCTCGAAGATATCCATGAAGTTCATTCTCACCCCATGGCTATTCAGCAATGCCTGGAATACCTGGTAAAATATAACTGGAAACTGGTAGAAACAGAGGATACGGCTTTAAGTGCCAAAAAAATTCACCAGCATAAGAATAAACATACAGCGGCAATAGCTGGAAAATTAGCTGCCGAGTTATTTGAACTTGATATTCTTGCAGAAAATATACATACTGAAAAGCATAATTATACCAGGTTCTTAGTGCTAAACAGGGAGGCAGTGAACCAAATGGATGCAGATAAAGCCTCTGTCAGTTTTTCAACCGATCATTCAAAGGGCAGTCTGGCCAAAGTTTTAACTACCATAGCAAATGGGGGTATCAATCTAAGCAAACTGCAAAGCTTCCCTATACCTGGAAGTGACTGGAAATATAATTTTCATGCTGACATGGAATTTGAATCCATTCAACAGTTTGAAGCTGTTATCAATGGCATGCAGCAAATTACAGAAGCCATAAAGATCTATGGAGTTTATAAAAATGGAAATGCAAAGAATAAAGTATGAAACTTGAAGTAGCTAACAGATTAAATGGCATAGGAGAATATTATTTTTCTCAAAAGCTTCGCCAGATCGATGAATTAAACCAAAAAGGTGAAAATGTTATAAACCTGGGCATTGGCAGCCCCGATATGCCTCCACATCCTGAAGTTATAAAAACATTACAGGAAGAGGCTTCAAAGCCCACTGTCCATGGATATCAAAACTATAAGGGCATACCTGCTTTACGCAAAGCTTTTGGAGATTGGTATCAGAAGTGGTATTCCGTTCACCTGGATCCGAATACTGAAATACTGCCTTTGATTGGATCTAAAGAAGGCATCATGCACATCAGCATGACCTTTTTGAATGAGGGTGATGAAGTTTTGATACCTAATCCTGGCTATCCCACTTACAGGAGTGCTACGCAATTAGCAGGAGGCGTTTGCCTCGGGTATGATCTGTTGGAGTCTAATCAATGGCAACCTGATTTTAATGAATTGGAAAGCAGAGACCTGAGCAAGGTGAAAATAATGTGGGTCAACTATCCTCATATGCCTACAGGACAGGCTGCGAATTATAAGCTTTTTGAGAAGCTTGTGAAGTTTGGTATCAATAATAACATTTTGATTTGCCACGACAATCCCTATAGTTTTATTCTGAACAATGAGCCTCCAATAAGCTTATTGAGCATTCCGGGTTCTAAAGAAGTATCAATTGAACTGAATTCGCTGAGTAAATCACATAACATGGCAGGATGGAGAGTTGGAGTGATTGCTGCGGCTGCCCAAAATATTGAAAAGATACTTCGGTTCAAAAGTAATATGGATAGTGGTATGTTTCAACCTATCCAAATGGCAGCTGTCAAAGCCCTGGCCCTGGATGAAGATTGGCATGCCCAGTTAAACAAAATATATACGGTTCGGAGACAAAAGGTTTATGAGCTATTGGATACTTTGAATTGTTATTACGATAAAGAACAGGTCGGACTATTCGTTTGGGCAAGGATACCTGGAAATTTTGAAAATGGGTACCAATTAAGTGACCATGTATTGGAAAGTGCACGTGTATTCATTACTCCCGGTGGAATTTTTGGAAACAATGGAGATCAATTCATAAGGATCAGCCTGTGCACAACAGAAGAAAAAATAAACGAGGCATTAGAGAGGATCAAAAAAACAAAGGAGCAAAACCTATGATTGTTTCGATAATTGGTACCGGACTTATAGGTGGCTCTTTTGCCATTGCATTGAAGGAAAATGGAATGGCAGACAAAATCATAGGTGTTGAATCTAATAAAGAACATGCAGCCCAGGCTTTGTCACTGGGACTAGTGGACGAGATCACCGGGTGGGAAGAAGCAGTAAGTCAGTCTGACCTGGTAATTCTTGCTATACCTGTAAATGCGGTTGAAGAATTATTGCCTTCCATTTTAAATAAGGTAGATCAGCAGGTGATCATGGACGTTGGTTCTATAAAAAATGGAATATTGGCTGCCGTATCCAGTCATCCAAAACGTAGCCGGTTTGTTGCCACGCACCCCATGTGGGGTACAGAATACAGCGGACCCGGAGCTGCCGTACAGGGCGCCTTCATTGGCAAAGCTACCGTCATCTGTGACCAGGAAAGATCTGATAAGGATGCGGTGGCAATAGTAGAAGAACTGTACCGAAGATTGGGCATGCACCTGGTTTATATGACTGCTGCAGAACATGATGTTCATGTTGCCTACATCAGTCATATATCCCACATCACTTCCTTTGCCCTGGCTAATACAGTCCTGGAAAAAGAGAGGGAAGAGGATGCCATATTTGAATTGGCAAGTGCCGGTTTTGAAAGTACCGTCCGTTTGGCAAAAAGTAATGCGGCCATGTGGGTTCCGATTTTGATGCAAAACCGGGAAAATGTCCTTGATGTATTAAATGAACATTTAAGCCAGTTAAGAAAGTTTAAAGCATGCCTGGAAAAGGAGAATTATGATTATTTGCAGGAGTTGATAGAGAATGCCAATAAGATCAAAAGAATACTAAAATAACAGGGGCCTGATAAGTCCAATCATTAAAAAATTACAATAGTATGCAAACACAACAAAAAGTCAATGCCGATTTGGTAAAGGAAAAATGGAATAAACGTCCATTGATCATCTCAGGTCCCTGCAGCGCTGAAACAGAAGAGCAGGTGATTGAAACCGCCTCAAGACTTGCCAAAACAGGTAAGGTTGATATTTTAAGGGCAGGTATCTGGAAACCCCGAACCAGGCCCGGAAGTTTTGAAGGAATTGGTACAAAAGGGCTACCCTGGTTGCAAAAAGCAAAAGAAATCACAGGCATACCTACTGCCATTGAAGTTGCCACTGCTAAACAGGTTGAAGATGCGCTTCACTTTGATGTTGATGTATTGTGGATAGGAGCCAGGACAACCGTAAATCCTTTTAGTGTACAGGAAGTGGCTGATGCGCTTCGCGGTGTGAATGTTCCGGTCTTAATTAAAAATCCTATTAATCCAGATCTTGAATTATGGACTGGAGCTGTTGAAAGAGTGGCTAAATCTGGTATTAAAGACATCGGGTTGATCCATCGTGGATTTTCTTCTTATGGCAATACGGAATACCGGAATGCCCCCATGTGGCACCTCGCCATTGAAATGAAAAGACGGAACCCGGAATTGCCTATCATTAATGATCCATCTCATATTTGCGGTCGGCGCGATATATTGCTAGAAGTTGCACAAAAAGCCATTGATCTTGACTATGATGGTTTAATGATTGAAACCCATATTGATCCTGACAATGCATGGAGCGATGCCAAACAGCAAATTACACCCGAGCAATTGGCAGCCATGCTGGAAGAGATCATTTGGAGAAAGGAAGATGTGGCCTCAGAAGAGTATCATGCTGCCCTCGAAAAGTTAAGACAACAGATCAATCACCTGGATGATGAACTGATGTTTATTTTAAGCCAGCGAATGAAGATCGCAGAGAAGATTGCCACCTACAAAAAGGAGAACAACATAACCATCCTTCAAACAAAAAGATGGAATGAGATACTGGAGCGGGCATGCACCAAGGGCGAAAAATTAGGGTTAAGTAAAGAGTTTATCACTAAATATTTCGATGCTGTTCACCTCGAGAGCATTACTCATCAAACTAAAATCTTTAATGATTAATGGATAAGAAAACATTTCGCTTTACCAGTACATCCGTTAATTATTTTTTTGAGTCGGGCATAAGTCATTTGAAAGAAGTGGTTGATGCAAAGAATGCCATCATTCTTACCGACGAAAATGTTTTTGCTGCCCATACCAAAAAGTTTAAAAATTGGAATACCATCGTTTTAAAACCCGGAGAGGAATATAAGATACAGGGTACGGTAGATTCTGTTATTGAACAATTGATAGAGATGGGCGCAGATCGCCAGACCACACTCATTGGTATTGGTGGAGGAGTGATTACAGACCTCGCCGGTTATATTGCCTCAATTTATATGAGAGGTATTTCATTTGGATTCATTCCCACAACATTATTGTCACTTGTTGATGCCTCCATAGGGGGGAAAAATGGAATTGATGTTGGAGTCTATAAGAATTTGGTGGGTGCAATAAAACAGCCGGCATTCATTCTCCAGGATTTGCAGTTTTTAAATACACTTCCGGAAGCTGAATGGCAAAATGGTTTTGCAGAGATCATCAAACACGCCTGTATAAAGGATGCACCAATGTTCAGGCAGTTGGAATCACATGATCTAAACTTTTATATAAAAAATAAAAGAGAAGCCTCCAGCCTTATTCGAAGGAATGTTCTTATCAAAACAAAGGTGGTAATGCAGGATGAATTTGAAAAGGGCGATCGTAAGCTGTTGAACTTTGGCCATACACTTGGCCACGCCCTGGAGAATCAATATGAACTTTCTCATGGCCAGTCCATCTCCATTGGAATGACCTATGCATCAGAACTATCCCGTATGTTAATTGGATTTAAAAACGCTGAAAAAGTCCCTAAGGTCTTAGAACAATATGGCCTGCCTACATATGCCCTGTATGATAAGGATAAAGTAATTAACGTTTTGAAAATGGACAAGAAAAAGGAAAAAGATGCTATAAACTTTATCTTATTGGAAAAGATAGGAAAGGCTGTAATAGAGAAAATAGCAATAGATCAATTATATAGTACTTTATAATGAGAATAACTATACAACCGGGAAGGATAAAGGGAATAGTCACTGCACCTGCCTCAAAGAGTGCTATGCAACGAGCTTGTGCTGCTGCACTGATCAAAACAGGAAGGACCGTGTTACACAATCCTGGTGTATCCGCAGATGATCATGCAGCACTTGATATTATTAAACAGTTGGGAGCCACTGTAGAAAGATCTGGGGAAACAATTATAATAGAAAGTAAGGGTGTAAAACCTGTGTCTGAAAGTATCAATTGTGGTGAAAGTGGGTTGTCGGTTCGGATGTTTACCTCCATCGCCGCAATAAGTGATACAGCTATTTCTATTACCGGAACAGGCAGTTTATTGAAAAGGCCAGTGTCATTCTTTAACGAGGTTTTGCCAAAGCTACAGGTAGATGTAAAGACAAATAATGGTTTGTTGCCTTTGACAATAAAAGGCCCCCTTGTTCCTGCTAACATTACTGTTGATGGATCATTATCCTCCCAATTTCTTACAGGACTATTAATGGCGTTTGCAGCTGCAAACGCCCGGGATATAACCATTACAGTTAAAAATTTAAATAGTAAACCTTATATCGACCTGACTTTAAAAGTGATGGCTGACTTTGGGTTGCACGTTCCCTTGAATCATCAGTATGAAGAATTCTATTTTCCCAGGCAATCCATTTCAGCATATCCTAATAATGACATTAACTATAATGTAGAGGGTGATTGGAGCGGAGCCGCGTTTTTACTTGTAGCAGGGGCCATTGCCGGCGATGTTGTTGTAAAAGGTTTAGAAATGTTCTCCACGCAGGCTGATAAAGCTATTCTACAGGCTTTACAGCAAACCGGGGTAATTATGAGTATCAGGGACTCCCAAATAGAGATTCATCAAAGCCATTTAAAACCTTTTCATTTTGATGCAACAGATTGCCCCGATCTGTTCCCACCATTAGTAAGTTTAGCAGCCTATTGCCAAGGCACTTCTGTGATTGCAGGTGTTCATCGTTTGACGCACAAAGAAAGTAACCGCGCTTTAACCTTACAGGAGGAGTTTGGCAAACTAGGCATTGAGATCACACTACAGGAAGATCTCATGCTGATCAAAGGTGGAACCGGAGTTAATGCGGCGGCAACTCATTCGCACCATGATCACAGGATCGCCATGGCCTGTGCAGTTGCAGCATTAGGTGCAGAAGGGGAGATTACAATTGATGTGGCAGAAGCTGTGAATAAATCTTACCCTCAATTCTACAACCACCTTAGTTCATTACAGGCATCTTTAAAATAAACATCTTTAAATTCATTGCATGAATTCCTTTGGACAATCATTCAGGTCAACAATTTTCGGTGAATCTCACGGTCCCTCAGTAGGTATTACCTTTGATGGAGTTCCTGCAGGCTTACCCATTAATGAAGATGATTTTGTAATTGATATTGAAAGAAGGAAAGGAGGATTGCAAAAAGGAACAACTCCCAGGAAAGAAGATGATAAACCCATTTTTATTACAGGAGTATTTAATAATAAAACGACTGGTGCGCCATTAACTATCTTATTCGAAAACAAAAATACACGGTCAGGGGATTATGAAAAGCAAAGGGCAATTCCACGCCCCGGACATGCTGACTTTGTAGCTCATGAAAAATATGGTGGCTTTGAAGATTTCAGAGGTGGGGGCCATTTTAGTGGAAGATTAACTGTATGCCTTGTTGCGGCAGGTGTAGTAGCAAAAAAGTTATTACCAGGTATTACTATTACAGCCTACATAACCGAAGTAGGGGGAGAAAAAGATGTTGAAAATGGATTACAAAAGGCTATTGACGCTAAAGACTCGGTAGGTGGCATAGTTGAATGCCATGTGACTGGTGTTCCGTCTGGTTTAGGTGAGCCTTTCTTTAACTCGGTAGAATCCCTGATCAGCCATGCGGCATTCTCCATTCCTGCTATCAAAGGAATCGAATTTGGTGCGGGTTTTAAAGCAGCTACAATGTTTGGCAGTGACCACAACGATGCAATAGACACTGCATCTGGCCACACAGTTACAAATCATGCAGGTGGTGTTGTAGGAGGCATAAGCAATGGTAATGATATTATTTTCAGGGTAGTTGTTAAGCCTACATCGTCAACCCCTAAGGAGCAGGAATCCTGGAATTGGGATACACAAACCGTAGAAAAGTTTTCGGTAAAAGGACGTCATGACCTGTGTATAGCTTTACGTGTGCCCCCTGTACTGGAAGCCATAACAGCTATGGTTATAGCTGACCTGATGCAGCTGGCGCAAAAGCTCCCACGGATTTATAATTCTTAACAAAAAGAAAAAAACACCTTGTAATTCTTCCAATTAGATTAAAGAAATCTTAGAAAAGGTGCAACAATTATACTTTCTCAATATTTAGTTTTATTTTTCTCCGGAATTATTAGAATTAATTATAATAGAATTATAAATAAATGCTCAATCCCCGATAGAGCAAAATATTTATATTGTATGATCGTTAAGCTATTTAACCTATGATCAAACCCAAATGTGACCTTTCCTTTACTGGCATTATTGGCATATTTCTACTACTCACCATTTGTTTTATCAGCGCGTGCAACGATCATCATGTTACAATAAAAGAAAAAAAGATAGTTGCAAAACCAGAAGATATCAACCTGAGTGCAGAGGATATTATTGAAGGCACCTTAAAGGATGTTCTTCACAATGGAAAACAGATTGAAGATTCTTTTCAACTTAAAAATGCTTCCATACTTCAACACATTTATAATGAATTCTCATTCCAACCTATATGGTCCCGGAAAGGTAGCTTCCTGAATAATGGCGATTCTTTATTCCGGTTAATGGATAGTGCGCAGAACTATGGATTATTTTCCAGTGATTATTACTACACAAAGCTTAGCTCTTTAAAAAACCAGTTAAAGCATGATACTTCGGCCCAGGTAAAACTGGATGCCGCTAAATGGGCCTATAGTGACCTGTTGCTTACTTCTGCTTTTGTACAAATAGTAAAAGATCTTTCAAAAGGAAGGTTACTGCCAGACAGCCTTTTGGCTACTGATTCCTTACTGACACCCCAGTTTTTTTCATCTCAATTAAAAGAATTTAGCCGCAACAATATAGACTCTTTTACTGCTCAACTTGAACCTGCTAGTCCGGAGTACAATAAATTAAAAAAGGGATTAAGAAGATTTCTTACTAAAGCTCATTTTAAAAATTACACTATTATCAAACCTAAGGACAGTTTGTTGTTTCCTGAACTTGTCTATAAAAGGTTAAGTGAGGACGACTCCTCATTATTAGACAACCCGGCTCCTGATTCTGCATCCATAGCAAGGGCCATTAAAAAATATCAAAAGAAAAAAGGCTTAAAAGTTGATGGGAAGGTATCTGGTTTATTGGTAGAAAAACTTAATGATACTGATAAGGAGAGGTTTATCAGGATAGCCATCACTCTTGATAAATATAAAATGCTGCAACCTTTGCCCCAGCAATATATATGGGTGAATATTCCTTCGTATTACCTGCAGGTAATAGACAGTGACACGGTGGTATTGAAATCAAAGGTGGTGGTTGGTAAACCTGAAACCAAAACGCCGCTGATCACCAGCGCAATTACCGATTTGATAACTTATCCAAAGTGGCACATTCCTGAAAGCATCATCAAAAAAGATATTTTGCCCGGCTTGAAAAAAGATCCAGGCTACACCATACGAAAAGGATATTCATTATTTGATGAAGATGGCAACGAAATAGACCCTTACAAGGTTACCTGGGCAAAGTTTAAAGAAGGCATTCCCTATAGCGTTGTGCAGGGGAGTGGAGATGAAAATGCATTGGGTGTAATGAAGTTTAATTTCCCGAATAAATATTCTGTGTATTTACATGATACCAACCAACGGTATCTGTTTGGAAAATCAAAGCGGGCTTTAAGTCATGGATGTGTGCGTGTGCAGGCATGGCAGGAACTTACCAATTTTATATTACGCAACGACAGTTTAAACAGTACAAAATTTGTTCCCGTTGATTCTGTAAATAATTGGCTTGCCTTGAAAGAAAAGCATTTGATACCTGTACGCAAAAAAATTCCTTTGTATATCAGGTATTTTACCTGTGATGTTGTGAAAGATGATGTTGTATTTTACGAAGATGTATATGGCGATGATAGGAGAATAAGAGAAAAGATTTTTTCAAATAAATAATTCCTATGAGATATGTTATACTGTTTTATTACATCTTTCATTTTTCCTTTGGTCTGAATTCAGAAGCCTGGCAATCTAACTCCCCCGGTCCAAAGCCCAAAGTGTATTATGGCATTGCCAGTTATTATGCCGATAAATTCAATGGACGCCCAACAGCAAATGGCGAGATATACGATCATAATAAATTAACAGCTGCCTGTAACATCCTCCCTTTAGGTACATGGATAAGGGTGACTAACCTGAAAAATAACAAATCAGTTATTGTAAAGACCAACGATAGACTTCACCCCAGGATGAAACGGATAGTAGATCTTAGCAAATCAGCAGCTAAAATTTTGGCTTATACAGGCAGGGGATTAACCCAGGTAAAAGTGGAAGTGCTGGAAAAAGATCCCGGTTGAGACCTTCCTTTAGTTTAAGGTTAAATATTTTCCTATTTTTATTGCAATGCTTTTATTTTTGTTCCGGATAAACCAAACTACTTTATGAAGAAAGTCGCGGCTTCGTTGCTTATAATTGGTTCTCTTTTTCAGTCCGTATCTGCCCAGGAAAATAATATCAGGCCTAAAGCCATAGGCGTCAGTTTCTTTTTTAATGATTTTGTAACTCCACAACGTATACGCCAGGGAAGTCTTTCCAGTGTATTTACCCATAATGAATGGGCTAAATTCAGTGAAATGTCTCCTGGTATTGCTGTTACCTACTTTAACGGGTTAAGAAAATATATAGATTTTGCAGGCACTATAGGCATTTCTTTCCCTACTATATCTCTTCCTGCCAAAAACACTACTACAAATAGCGCGGCTTTGTTCGAAGGTGATGCCTCTTTTAATTTTAAGCTGCTTCCGGAAAAGTACATCCTGACTCCTTATTTAATTGCCGGCGTTGGGGCCAGCAAGTATAAAAGTTATTATGGTGCATTTATACCGTTGGGCCTGGGTTTTAAAATAAACTTCTTTGATGAAGCCTCTTTATTCATCTCTTCCCAATATCGGGTGCCTGTTACAACTGAAACCAATAACTACCATTTTGTCAACAGCATTGGTATTTCAGGTGTTATTGCTAATAAAAAAGAGCCAGAGGTAAAAGCTACTGTTCCCCCTCCTCCAATTGATACAGATGGGGATGGCATTCCTGATAATTCAGACAAATGCCCAACAGTTGCCGGAACCCTTAAATATAACGGTTGCCCTGTTCCTGACACTGATAATGATGGCGTAAATGATGAAGAAGACGCTTGTCCTACAGTGGCCGGACTTGCAAAGTACAAAGGCTGCCCTGTTCCTGATACTGATAATGATGGCATCAATGATGAAGAGGATAAATGCCCTTCAGTGCCGGGCGTTGCACGTTATAATGGTTGTCCTGTTCCTGATACTGATAATGATGGTGTAAATGATGAAGAAGATAAATGTCCTACAGTACCAGGCTTGAAAGAAAACAATGGCTGCCCGGAAGTAAAACAGGAAGTTATTGCTAAAGTAAATTATGCTGCTAAGAATATATTCTTTATAACAGGCAGTGCAAAGCTCTCTTCTAAATCAAACAAGGCCCTGGATGATATAGTTAAAATATTAAGCGATGATAATAATCTAAAGCTTTCTATTGAAGGCCATACAGATAATGTTGGTAACGCTGATTATAATCAAAACCTTAGTGAAAAGAGGGCTGCAAGCGTAAAAGAATATTTAGTCTCCAAAGGTATAGATGAAGCCAGGCTCAACTCTGTTGGGTATGGTATGAATCGCCCTATAGCAGATAATAAAACTGCTGCCGGCCGGTCGAAGAACAGGAGGGTGGAATTGAAATTGGGTTACCAGTAAATTATACTTTGTACATTAATAAAAGAGGCTGTCTACATGGACAGCCTCTTTTATTATTACTTAAACCTGGGGCTTACCACCAGTTCTTTACTATTTGATTGGTATTGATAAAAACCTTCTCCTGTTTTTATACCAAGCTTTTTGGCAGTGACCATGTTAACAAGCAAAGGACAAGGCGCATATTTGGGATTGCCAAATCCATCATGTAGGACAGTTAAAATACTTAGGCATACATCCAGGCCAATGAAGTCAGCCAGTTGCAATGGCCCCATTGGATGTGCCATACCCAACTTCATCACGGTGTCTATAGCTTCAACGCTTGCCACTCCTTCATACAGGCTGTAAATAGCCTCATTGATCATAGGCATCAGTATCCGGTTGGCAATAAACCCTGGATAATCATTGACAATACAGGGTACTTTATTTAATTGTTTACTTAGGTTAACAATTGCATCAGTTACTTCTTTTGTGGTTGCATAGCCGTTGATGATCTCTACAAGCTTCATTACCGGAACAGGATTCATGAAGTGCATGCCAATTACCTGCCCTGGACGCGAGGTCACTGAAGCTATCTTAGTAA
Organism: Flavisolibacter ginsengisoli DSM 18119; assembly: GCF_900129295.1. Lineage (GTDB taxonomy): Bacteria > Bacteroidota > Bacteroidia > Chitinophagales > Chitinophagaceae > Flavisolibacter > Flavisolibacter ginsengisoli. Next base: position 170,594 of record NZ_FQUU01000004.1, on the reverse strand, counting down.
TGGAGATAGAAGAAGTGTTGGAAGCTAGTATGCAGCCTGCCGGAGCATGTGTATCCAGGTTTTTAAAAATGTTCAGTTTTAATTCAATATTCTCTGTAGCAGCTTCTACCACCAGTTCTGCAAATTTTACACCTTCTTCCAGTGAAGTATGCGTAGTTATATTTTTCAAGGTATCTTCTTTAGCGCCCTGTGTAATTGTTCCTTTTGCTACCTGGCGATCCAGGTTTTTTGTAATGGTGGCAACGGCAGTATTGAGTTGATCTTTTGAAACATCAACCAGGTTCACAGAAAAACCATTCTGGGCAAATACGTGAGCTATACCATTTCCCATTGTTCCGGCACCTATTACGGATACTCTATTCATATATTCTGATTTATGGAAGGCAAACCTAAGCAAATTTGACTTCCATTATCATTTCTCACTTGCAGGCAGGAAGGTTGCAGTTAATTTTGAAAGATGAACAAAGTATTGATCACCGGGGCAAACGGTTTCCTTGGCTATTATCTTACAAAGCTGTTGTTGGAAAGTGCTTACACAGTTATTGCATCAGGAAGGGGCGAATGCCGTTTGCCATTTACAGGAGAAGGTTTTCAATATACCTCGCTTGATTTTACTCAAAAGGAAGAAGTGGACAGTGCAATTGCAAGATATCAACCGGGAATTGTGGTTCACTGCGGGGCCATCTCAAAGCCAGATGAATGTGAAAAAGACAGGGAAAATGCTTTTCAAAATAATGTAGTGGCCACCATTCATTTATTAAATGCCTGTGAAAGGATAGGAGCCAGGTTCATTTTTCTATCTACAGATTTCGTTTTTGATGGTAATAAAGGTATGTATGCAGAAGCAGAGGAAAGAAAGGCCGTAAATTATTATGGCCATACAAAGATCCTTGCTGAAGATGAGGTGATGCAGTATCCACATCCCTGGGCAATTGTGCGCACTGTGTTAGTGTATGGAAAACCTGTTGCCAGCAGGGATAATCTATTGACAGTAGTGGCAAAAGCTTTGGAAAAAGGTAAACAGCTCAGTATTTTCTCAGACCAAATTAGAACTCCCACTTATGTGGAAGACCTTGCTGCGGGCATCCTCCAGATCATAGAAAAACAAGTTACCGGCGTTTATCATTTGTCAGGCCCGGATATTATGTCGCCTTATCAAATGGCTGTTGCTGTAGCTGATTATTTACACCTCGATGCCAGCTTAATTAAATCTATCACTGAAAAGGATTTGAAAGAACCTGCAAAAAGACCTCAAAAAACAGGATTTAATATTTCAAAAGCGAAAGAGGAACTTGGCTACCAGCCTTTAAGTTTTGCTGATGGATTAGCCAAAACCTTCAGTACTTAGTACTTTGGAATACTATTCCCGCAGAGATGCATTATTCCTGTTTGATTATTCCTTGTTATAACTCATTTCGCCAGCCTTCACAGCAATGTGTAAATGGTTATCTGGCGGAGGAATAGGGCAATTATACCTGCCTGTTACATAGGCACAATATGGATTGTAAGCCTTATTAAAATCCAGTACCACCTCATTTCCTTGTATATCATCAAATGTGAGGTCAAGGTAACGGCCACCATGGTAGCTTTCGTATCCCGAGGTACTATCGGTAAATGGCAGAAATAAATAATCTTTATACTTTTCGCTTTGTAAAAGATCCTGGGATTGGTACACATTAAGCTGGAGCGGAGCTCCATCTATTTTAAAGTGCAGTACTCCATATAGCCTGTATGTTTTTTTAAGTGTACCTGAAGTAGGCATCAGGAACCATGAATTAGAAGTAGTTTTCTCGAATTTTGCTTTTACCCGGTATTTCTCGTTTACAGGAAAAAAACTCAGTTTTTTTCTGTCATCTCTATTTATCACTTCATGGGTATCCCTGTATTGATTTATGAACGATTGAATGGAATCTTTATAACTATGCTGGGCAGTAGATGCCAGGCATGAAAAACATAAACTAACAACGAAAAGTATTGTACGCATATCTTTTATTCTTCTGAAAGGTCTTGCACTTCCAGGTGATGGGGTGCTAAGTTAGATGAGAAACAGTACGGTCCCTTATCTGTCCACAATGAAAATTTCACTTTTTTGCCTACTTGTGCCATGCTGGCAGGCATAGAAAGAATATACACTGCATTGCCGCAATGGTAAATGGCCGAAGATATTATAGAAGTTTCTTTATTACACAGGAAGGAAAATCTTTTCGGGTCCGGATCTGTGAGTTTAATTAACCAGGCGCCTGGTGCACAACCTTGTTGCATTATAACAGTGCCTCTGACCAATTTCCTTTTTTCTTTTGAGCAGCCCTGGAAAAGAAAGGTAATGAGCAAAAGGAGGATGAACTTTCCCATTGTTTTTCTTTCCTGACAACCATAGGTTGCCGTGCGTTGCATTAACTCATTAATAAAACATTCACGCTTCGCTGCAATATGTTGAATGCTATTTCTGCCATCAGGTTTTCCTTATCAAGGGTGGGGTTCACCTCAGTTATTTCAAAACAGCATACTTTCCTGTTTTGCATGAATTTGCTGATCAGGTCTTCTGCCTCTCTTTCCTTTAAACCATTGCTTACCGGTGTGCCGGTCCCTTTGCTGATGGAAGAATCAAGGCTATCCACGTCCAGGGAAATATAGATATCCGAACAGTCGCTGAAATACCGTGTCACGGCTCTAACAATGTTCTCAGGTCCTTTACTGCGTACTTCCTTGGTAGTGATCACCTTCATCCCATATTTATCAATAAGGTTCTTTTCTTCTTTTTCGTAGTCTCTCAGGGAAATATATACTACATCTTCAGGCAGCACCTTGGGAGCTATCTTACCTATGGTTTTCAGGTAGTTCCATTGTTTCACTGTTTCAGCATCTGGTTCATGCACCGCACTTTCACTGTTATCTTCATTAATTGCCGTGGCCACTGACATACCATGCAGGTTTCCCGATGGCGTGGTAAAAGGTGTATGCAGATCAGCATGAGCGTCTATCCAGATTACCCCAAGTTTACTTTTGGGTTTTGCCATTTTTATACCGGCTATGGTGGCTCCCGCTATGGAATGATCCCCGCTTAATATTACCGGGAAGAAGTTGTTCTTTATGGAATCTGAAACAGCCTTGCTTACCTTATCGTACATGGATACAATGCCTTTGATACGTTTGGCATATGGCGATTCAATGGCCTCATACAATAGCTTATTCTCTGTAGGTATTTTTTCAGAAGGAAAATGAATAAAGAAATTACTCATAAAATCCAGTGCAGCGATCTTAATCGCCTCAATACCAAGGCTGGCACCTCTTGTTCCTGCACCAATTTCTGATGGAACTTCTATCAGTTTTATGTTCTTCATAAAAGCAAACAAACGTTAATAAAAAACCTCCAGGCCGAAATTAGGCCAGGAGGTTCGTAAAAAAAAGTTACCCGCCCTATAAAGACTGCCTGTTTCCAGGATTTGGGCATGCGCAATACAATTCCTTAAAACCAGGAAATTACCATGTATTACTCGTGTGCAGCCAGAACCGGGATGGCACTCTCCAATACCAATTTCTTCGTGTTATTACCTTTTATCAGGTTGTTGATAAATGAATGCTTACGCGGAAAAGTAAGTACCAGGTCTATATTTTTATCATCAATGAATTGGCGCAGGGTTTCATGAAAATCATAAGTGGTGATAAAATAAAACTCAGGATGAAATTCATGAAACATTTCCAGCATCATTCTACGCTGTTCCAGGTATTCTTCACTTAAAGAAACATAGATTTCACTGTTGATATTTACAATATGCAGGTTAGGCCCAAACAGGTTCAAAACCTTTTTCACCGGCACCAGGGGTATAGAATTCTGAACATCCTTGAAATCAGATGCTAAGGCTACATTTTTGATCTGGTTGAATTTTGCATTTTGAGGAATAACCAAAACAGGACATAAGTTCTTTTCAATCATCCTCAGGGAATTACTGCTGGAGATTACCTGCTCCAGTTTGTTCTTGTCGTTTATAGACATCACAAGAAGTACGGCATCCATATAGCGTACTTTACGATCAAGGCATTCAATGAAATCATCACCTTCTTCAGCAATAGTTTCAATTTTCACTACACCATCAGCTAAAAGTTGGGTTTTTAACTCCTGTAGTTTATTATTAGCATCTACGGCTTCTTTAGAATTACTGTAAACATGGTACAATACAAGGGTCGATTCATATTGACCCGCAAGCATTTTGGCTGCAAACTGGGCGGCATTCAGGGAAATTGGGCTAAAATCGGTAGGAACAATAATGTTCATAGTCGTTGGAATATTTGTTTCTATACAAAAGAAGGCAAAAAATTCTGAGAATAAAAACCGTCCGATCACTTAAACTCAAATTAAGCGACAGAATTGCAGTCCTTCCTGTGTAAAAATTGGGTATAAAGCACCGGCGCCTACTGTTAAATTGACTGATATTATACATTCATTCCGTTATATTTGCCGGTCATAAAATTGCTGAAGAGTGCGACTAAAATCACTGGAAATCAAGGGTTTTAAAAGCTTTGCTGATAAAACCCTGGTTAGTTTCGATGAAAACATCACTGGTATCGTAGGTCCCAACGGGTGCGGTAAAAGCAACATTGTGGACAGTATTCGCTGGGTTATTGGCGAACAAAAGATATCTCATCTGAGGTCTGAAAACCTGGAAAGCCTTGTTTTCAATGGCTCCAAAACCAGGAGCGCCAGTGGACTGGCCGAAGTAAGCTTGACATTTGAAAACACCAAGAATCTTCTCCCTACTGAATTTACCACTATCACCATAACGCGTAAATTTTATAAGAACGGTGAAAGTGAATACCGCCTGAATGATGTGCAATGCCGGCTAAAGGATATCCAGAATCTTTTCATGGATACCGGTATTTCTACCGATAGTTATGCCATTATTGAATTGGGAATGGTGGATGACCTGATCAAGGATAAGGAAAATAGCCGTCGCAGAATGCTGGAGCAGGCTGCCGGCATCTCCATCTATAAGACCCGTAAAAAAGAAGCGAAGCAAAAACTGGATGCCACAGAGCAGGACCTTGCCCGTATTGAAGATTTGTTATTCGAGATCAACAACCAGTTGAAAACACTTGAAAACCAGGCAAAGAAGGCCCAGAAATATTACGAGATCAAAAAAGATTACAGGGAGATAAGCATAGAATTGGCCAAGGCTGCCCTGGAAGGCTTCAACCTGACCTTCAGAGCACTTAATGAGCAACACGATACAGAAACCGATAAACGCATCGCTTTAGAGGCCCTGGTGGCAGGCGAAGAAGCCAGCCTGGAACAGGAAAGGGTAGGATTCATCACCAGGGAAAAGGAACTACACACACTGCAGCAGGGCTTTAATGAATTGGTTCAAACCGTACGAACCAGGGAAAATGAAAAGAACCTGGCAGCCCAGCGACTTGAATACCTGAAAGAAAGGGAAACAAACCTTACACAATTTTTAGGTAAGGCAGAAGGCCAGATAACGGGTATTGATGAAAGCATCAATTTTACAAAGCAGCAGTTGGGTGAAGAAGAGCAGACACTGGAATCTTTAACGGGCCAGTTGGAAGAATTGCGTTCACAGGTAGATGCCCGTAGAAATATCCTGGATGAGAACAGGAATAAACTAAATAACCTGCGTTCTTCTTACCAGCAGGTGCAACGCAGCCAGTTTGATGCGGAGAAAAAGGTGGCGGTTGCCGATACTTCCATACAAAACCTGCAAAGGACCATATTCCAGTTGGAAGAAGAGAAAGCCAACAGGCAGGACCAGATACAGCAATTGGAGATAGAAAAAGAGGAAAAGCAAAAGGCCCTCGAAGCCCGGCAGGTAGATTTGGAACAATTGCAACAGCACCATAATAATACCAAAGAACAGATATTACAAACACAGGCAGTTCTTGAAGGATTAAGATCCAAACTGGCCGAAGAAACAAGAAAGCTTGACTCCAAAAGGAATGAGCATGATCTTTTAAAGAGTCTTATAGATTCAATGGAAGGTTATCCTGAAAGCGTGAAATTCCTTCATAACAATAATGGCTGGAATCATAAGGCGCCTATTCTTTCTGATATCATCTATGTAAAAGAAGAATTCAGGGCGGCTGTTGAAAATGTACTGGAGCCTTACCTGAACTATTACGTGGTCAATGATTTGAAAGAAGGTTTACAGGCAGTTCATTTGCTGGATGATAACAAAAAAGGAAAAGCAAATTTCTTTTTGCTGGACAAGGTCAATGACGCGACACCCGTATCACCGGCCCATTTGCCTGGTGATACCATACCCGCGCTTGATGTCATAGAAGTAGATGAACAATACCGGAAGTTAGCGGAGCAATTATTAAGTAATGTATTTATTGCCAATGACGATTCAGCACTGGTAAATAGCAATGGATTTGTGATCCTGGAAAAGCATGGCAAATATGTAAAAGGTAGTTATACATTGTCTGGTGGTAGTGTTGGTTTGTTTGAAGGAAAAAAGATCGGTAGGGCAAAGAATCTTGAAAAATTAAGGGAACAGATAGCCTCGCAAAAACTGATCGTTGATGAACTGAATAGCCAGATACAGGCCCGTCATAATGAGGTGATCACCTTCAATGCAGATTTGAAAGAAAACGTGATCCGTCAAACCGAGCAGGAGATCCAGCAATTGAATAACCAATTGTATGGACAGCAGAATAAACTGGAGAACCTGAATCATTCACAGGCTACTGCACAAAACCGCATTGAGGACCTGCAATCCCAATTGGACAGTACACATGGTTCCATCGAGAATGTTCGTAATGAACTTACCCAATTAAATCAAACACTTTCTGAGTATACTGCTCAATTACAGGAAGCAGAAACAGCTTACCGGAATATTGAGCTGGAATACAACGAGATCAATACGCAGTATAACAACCTGAACCTCCAGGTGACCCGTGAGCAAAGCAAGATCACGGCATTAAAGCAGGAGCTTAATTTTAAAAGCAACCAGCTGAATGACCTCAAAAGCCAGGTCGAATTAAACACGGTACAACTCAAGGAAACAACAGAAAATATTACATCCTCCCAGGACAACCTGAAACAGGTGGAGGAAGGGCTTTTTGAATTGATGCGCCGGAAGGAAGACCAGGAGCATATTCTGAATGAAGCTGACCAGGCATATTACAACCTGAGAAATCAATTGGCAGCCAAGGAAAGTGAACTAAGACATAAGGTCAAGGAAAAAGAACAAATAGAACATTTGCTTTCTGAAATAAAAGATAAGCTCACGGATGTCAAGCTTCAGTTGGCCGGAATGAAAGAACGTTTGAATGTAGAATTTAGAATTGTCCTGGAAGATATTTTAGATGAGCCGCGAAACTCCGAAACGCCTGTGGAAGAATTGCAGGAAAAGAGTGACCGCATGAAAAAGCGCCTGGAAAACCTGGGCGAGGTGAATCCTACAGCTATCGAAGCTTTTGAAGAAATGAAAAAGCGTTACGAGTTTATCGTTGAGCAAAAAGATGACCTGGTAAACGCCAAGCAAAGTTTATTGCAAACCATTGCCGAAGTGGAAACTACAGCCAACCAGAAGTTCCTCGAAACCTTTAACCAGGTAAGGGAAAATTTCCGCCGTGTATTCAAAAGCCTGTTTACGGAAGATGATCAGTGCGATCTGATCCTGGACAACCCGGACAACCTGGCCGAAACTGGTATCGATATAATGGCTAAGCCAAAGGGTAAACGCCCCAGCAGCATTGGGCAGTTAAGCGGGGGAGAAAGGACATTGACCGCTACGGCCTTATTATTTGCCATTTACCTGATCAAGCCAGCACCATTCTGTATCCTTGACGAGGTGGATGCCCCGCTCGATGATGCCAACGTAGGTAAGTTCACCAATATGATCCGTGAATTCAGTAACAACTCGCAGTTCATTATTGTTACCCACAATAAAACTACCATGAGCACGGTGGATGTTATCTATGGAGTGACCATGCAGGAGCCGGGAGTGAGTAAACTGGTTCCAGTGGATTTCAGGAGCCTGAATTAAACAGAAAGAACTTTCATTATTTTAATAAAAGTCTTCCCCGGAAGACTTTTTTATTTTGGTCAATCGTAAGCAGAACTTAAACAATTACTGCATTCAGTAGTTTTATATAATATCGTATTCATTTCAATCATTCATTCCATGCTCAAAACCATTAGTCTATTAACGGCATCCAATATATTCATGACCACAGCCTGGTACTATCATTTGAAACATACAGGCTGGCCGCTTTGGAAAGCCATCGTCTTAAGCTGGCTCATAGCCTTGTTTGAATATATGCTGATGGTGCCCGCCAACCGCATTGGTTTTGCAGATGGCTACAGCGCCTTCCAGTTAAAGATCGTACAGGAAGTGATCACCCTGGTGGTCTTCAGCTTTTTTGCCGTGCTGGTTTTAAAAGAGCCATTCCAATTAAAATACCTGGTTAGTTTTTGTTTCCTGTTAGGGGCCGTTTATTTCATGTTCAGGAATTAATGGTCATGCTGTTACAAGTATCTTTCCACAGCCCGTGTGCTTTATGGTTTCAATGGCACCTGCAATGCCTGCTGCTCCCATCTCTATGCCAACAGACAGCACCAGGCTATAGCTATTGAAGGAGGGAGCAGCAGGAAGTTGAAGGTCCAGTTGTATGGCCTCAGACCCTGTCTTTACAACCAGCCATTCACTTACAACCTTTTCAGGAAAGATGGAAAATTCATCCTTCGGACCATAATCTTCCCCTTTGAAAAAAAGGTCGGGCAACACGGCCAGCACCGCGGCTATCCTGAAATAGGAATGGGAGCCGGGAGGAAAGAAATTCACCCTTGGTACCAGGGCTGGAAATAGTACAGAAGCAGATAAACTGTTCTTGTCTATGACAACTTGCGGCTGATGGCGCACCATGGTATCAAAAGGATTTCTTTGATTGATGTTAAAGCCTTCCAGTAAGTAAAGGGCATTGGAAATAAGTACACTTCGTTTACCATATTCACTGGATGTGTCCAGGGGCTGTATATGGTTCATGATGGAACAAATGGAAGGGCCGGGGTTGAAATCAGAAACTGACATCAATGGTTTAAAGCACCCTCGTACAAATTTGCCTGCCCTGGAGCGGCCTCCAAATTCATAATTGATCCTTCTTACGATATCACAGCTAGGTTTTGTCCTGATATCCTCCCTGGAAGGGCCACCAGGTTTTCTGATGATTGATTTTTTGACTCCTTTCATTTTATAGGCGGAAATACCACCCAGGCTACCCACAAAATCAAGGGGGCCGTTTAGCTTGGCCATAAGTACGTTTTACTAATGAATGCTAAATATAATAGCAATTTGCTAAAAAAGCAAGGGGTAAACCGAATATTTTCTGTACATCAGCCATAGATGACCCGGGGATATCCCGACCCTATAAGAGTCGGCTTATCGTCGGGATATCCTCGGGATATCTTCGGGATATCTATGGGATATCCGTAGGGTTGGTAGGGCTTGGGTTAGGTGTAAAATCAACAAAAAGTGGGTGAATCGGAAATTGTTGTTTGGAGTTGCTTTTGACAGAAGTAAGTAAAGTTTGGGGTGAATTTACAAGATGGTTGAAAAACCCGATTCACAGGATGAGTATAGGTTCATAGAGGGAGGAATATTAAAATAGTCATCACCTAAATTTTAAAATAAGCCAGGAATAAATTGCGAAACCAATAAGTTGCGCATATATTTGCAACTGAATAGTTTCATATTTAAAATTGCAGCAGTTGCGGGAAGAGATTTCTCCAGGCCATTGCAGGCAGGACAAGAAGGGCTAAGCTATATACCATTGCCGAACATTTTGACACGACCCGTCATGTTATTTACAGGCATTCCGGCGATTTAATGGAGTGTGAAACTGGTATATCAAGCGCACAAAGGCAAGGAAATATATTAACAGGCTGAAATAAACAAAATGAAAGAAATAGACAAATGGCTGGAGCAGCTCCGCAAAATCTGTGAAACACGTTTCAGCCAGTTGGACAAATTATTATCAACCATTAAAAAACAGAAAAAATGTTGAACAAAGAGAAATCCCGCCAGGCAGAGATCAACAATTTATTATTTGATTTCACCGTTGACAAAACAACAAGTATTGTATTCGTAAACAGGGAATTTGATGCCAGCCAATCGCTGGTTTGGGATGCTTTCACCAAACCTGAAATTCTTGACCAATGGTGGGCACCTAAACCATGGGAATCAAAAACAAAAGTTATGGATTTCAAAGTTGGTGGACGAAGATTCTATGCTATGGTAAGCCCGGAAGGACAGGAGCATTGGTCGATACAGGAATTTACTTCCATTAGCCCGATAACCAATTTCAAAATGTTGTCTGCTTTTGCTGACAAGGATGAAAACATCAATACTGAGTTGCCCACATCAGATTGGGATTTGAATTTTAATGAGCAAAACGGCACTACAACAGTAAGCATTATCATTAAACATAAAGAACTTGCCGACCTGGAGAAGATGATTGAAATGGGCTTCAAGGAAGGATTTACCATGACATTGAACTACCTGGATGATCTTTTAAATACTATTGCTAAACAGCAGTAAAATGAAAGATTGTTTTCCAAATTACTCAATACTGTCGCAGGACGAACATCCAGGTGGCTAATAGAAAATTTACATTCACTGTGGTTGAAAACCAAACCGTGTAAGCATTAAAAATTAAAACAAGTAAAATGAGGAAAATAGTTGTTTTATCGATGATCACATTGGATGGAGTGATGCAGGCACCTGGTGCTCCAAAGGAAGATACATCAGGTGGTTTTAAATATGGCGGCTGGACGGCAACCTATGGTGATGAAATGTATGGTAAGGTTGTTCAGGAAGAGTTAAGTCAACCTGCCGATTATCTTTTGGGCAGAAAAACATTTGAGATTTGGGCCGCCTACTGGCCTGAACATGGAGATTTTTGGCCGCGTATTAATGAAGGTGCAAAATATGTGTTTTCCAAAGGCATGAAAAAGTCAGATCCGCGGGTGACCGGGTGGAAAAACTCGGTGGTTGTAAAAACCTTATCAGATATTAAAAAGCTCAAGGCATCAAAAGGTCCTGATATCCAGGTTTGGGGTAGCAGTGAACTCATTCAGCTGCTGTTGAAAAATGATCTTGTAGATGAACTCAGGCTTAAAATTCACCCTCTCACATTAGGTAAGGGAAAAAAGCTTTTTGGCAATGGAGCAGTTGCTGCAGCTTTTACATTAACGGAAAGTATGGTTACAACGAAGGGAGTTATCATCACTCATTACAAGAGGGATGGAAAAGTGAAAACGGGTACTGTTGGCGTTTAAGGAGAAATAACGGGAAAAAATAATTGTTTCGTCCTGGCTTTTATCTGTAAAAACGTTTTAATAGTGTTTTATTTTTGCAATAGCAAGAAAGCCTTAAACCAATATCTCTATATTATTTGGTAGGATCATTCAATTCTAAATAGCTATTAGCTGTTGTCTTTCATAACTATTAAAACAGATTTTATGAAAGTAAAAAAAGAAGACATTCCTGTTACAATGGAAGCTCCTGGTACAGTAATGAGAGGACTTCCTGGTTGGGGAGGAATGACAGTCGCTTGTAATGAGATGCCTGCAGGCACAGACATTTCTCCTTTGTTGCAGGGATTAAAAAATAATAGTTGTCAGTGTCCGCATTGGGGATATGTTTTGGAAGGAGAGTTGTTGATGAAATATGATGATGGAAAAGAAGAAAAACTACAGGGAGGCGATGTTTTCTATATGCAGCCTGGACATACAGCTATCGTGGAGAAAGATGCAAAAGTTATTGATTTTAGTCCCGAAAGTGAATTGAAAGAAGTAATGGATCATATTGCCAAAAAAATGGCGGAGTTCAATCAATAATTTTCTGCTAACTCTAATTACGGTTCGACACATCCCGGTTACTTTGTGGTTCAAGCAAATAGCTGTTTTGTTTGAACTGGTGATTATTTCATTTTGATGTGCAAAAAACACTTTGGGATCTTGAGCCCAAAAATTAAGGACTCCATGGTCTTTTATCTAGGGGTAAATTATTACTGATTACAAATAGTAGTAGGAATTTTCCACAACTAGTAAAAAACAACAACATTTCTAACCCCGGTAGTTGCCATTTAAAGAAACAACTAGTTTCTTTAGGCCCATAATATTTTTTTCAAATACATTTTTGAGAAAATGTGTACCAGGCTAACCTGGGTATATTCCCAATACTTTGGGAACAAATCCAAACTGACATATGATCAATCATTTTTTTACAAATTCAAAAACCAAAAACTTTATGAGAACGAGATCTTTGTTTTTTTCAATTGCCGCATTTCTTTGCTGCAGCTTTACACTCCAGGCACAGGTGAATGTGAACTTTGGCTTAAAGGGTGGTGCTAATTTTTCTACATTCATCGGCAGTGAGGCTTTGACGGAAGAGACTTTAATAGCACCCCACCTTGGAGCACTTGCCCAGATCACCATTGGCGAGGATAATGAGGGGTTTCTTTCCTATGCGCTGCAACCAGAAATAGTATATTCTATGCAAGGTGCTAAAATAGACAATCAGAAAACGGTGCTATCGTATGTAAACATCCCTATTATGATCCAGCGCTATGTGGCCTCTTCTGGATTTTACATTGAATCTGGCCCGCAGGTTGGTTTCCTGGTTTCAGCCAAAGCAAAAGCAGATGGCATATCTGCAGATATTAAAAGCGAATTGAAGCCTGTGGACTTTGCCTTGAACGTGGGACTGGGGTATAAATTTGGTTCAGGATTTGGCATCAATGCCCGCTATAATATAGGATTGACATCTATTGATAAAAACGGTTCTGATGTCAAAAATGCTACAATTTCTGCAGGTTTATTTTATGTATTGGGTAGCGGCGGGGAGTGATAATTTACCAGGTAAAAATGATTATCGTTTTTTAACCCGCGAGTGAATTGCAAGGATGCAAATGAGACACGCGGAGGAAGAATATTTCCTTTTCCGATGAGTCACCGCAGGAGTATCTCACACTTTATGATATCCAGAGCGGGACTCATCTTGCAGAATCACTAGTACCTTTTATTCCATTTTACTATCTTTTCTCCTATGCGCAGTGTACAAATCTGTTACAAGAGCAAAAGCTAGATTACATGGACCAGAATCTGCGTGTTTCGATTAGGGTATAGCCATAATACCTATAACTATGTTTATGTATCTGGGGATTCTATTAAAGGGGCCAGGGGAACATATCGCTGCTTCGGGATTACCTGGAGTTCATTGGAGTGTTGCTGAATTGGAAGAAGGGGGAGCGGGAGGAACAGAATCGATGAGTCCCGCCGAAGAGTTTGGAGACGCAAGTTACTGCTGCGGTGACTCATCGGGCAAGGAAGAAGTAATGGATCATATTGCCAAAAAAATGGCGGAGTTCAATCAATAATATTCTGCTACACCTAATTGTCGTTTAACACAAGCTTTGTAAAATAGCACTTAACTAACTACATTTAAGCTGCAAAGTAAAAATCAACTACAGCAAGCAAGTGATTGTGCATATTTTTAAAAACAGCTACTTCACGAAGTCTCGTTCTGTTGGTTGCTATTTGCCCAACACAAAAAAATAACAACAGAATGACAGGCTTCAAAATGCTTCTACTTGCTATTTTAGCATTGCAATTAACACCAGTCGTTTTTGGACAAGACAGCAAAATTGAAATTCCATCTTTTAACGACAAGTACTCAAAGTATGTTAGCCAACTTGAAAGCGGGGAACTGGGTATTGACTATACCGATTTCCGGAACAGCTTTTTGGATAGCAGGCAGTTTAGTAAAAAAGGAACTAATTACAACAACCTGAAAAAACAAGTCTACGCAGAAATAAAAAGCAAAAATTATCTTGGCGTAGTGAGTTTATCGAAAGCAATGCTAAGCATTGACTATACAAGCATGTTTGCGCATAAGTACCTGCAGCAGACTTATAAAATTCTCGGGGACACAGTAAACCAAAAGAAATATCATGACATTGAATTTGGGCTATTGTATTCCATTACAACAAGCGGTGATGGAAAAACGTGTGAAACAGGATGGCATATCACTCAGATTGAGGAAGAGTATTTTATTATAAATATGATAGGTGCGGAGTTACAAAGTCAAAGTATCAGTAACGGTGGCAAAAATGCCTGTGACAAAATGGTTGTTAAGACCGAAGAAGGCGAGACGAAAACCTTATACTTTGAGGCTAACAAAGTATTTGAACAAGAGCAGAAGCTCTTTGGTAAATGAACTGCCACCAATAGGACTAATAATGTCAGGTGCTAAACTACATTAGGGCTATGAATACGATTAAACAGCAAAGCAAAGACTAAGATGAAATTTTTTTTATTAGTAGCCTTAATATTAGTTTATCAAAACGGTTTTGGACAAGGTGCCGACACTTCGGATATTTTTGAAGAAGACAAAAACTATGATTTGATCCTTAAGCCTGAGGTGGAGAAAAATATAAATAAAGCCATTTCCTTAGTTGTCAATAAAAAGCTTCAAGACTTTAAGGTTCGCAATAATAGTGATCTTAAATATTTAACGGATCGACTCAAAGAAGACGAAATCAAATTTGCTGAAGACACCATCCGTATTCAAGAGTTCTTATCTGAATATTATGGTTATTCTATGGCAAATACAACGATGGGTATGAATTGGGGCGAAAGCAAGCGTTTAGATGCATATGATAAACTTTAAAATAAGTATTACCTAAAGGCTCAATCTATCCTATTGCCGGAAATGAAAAGCAAGCTTGTAAATTCTCAAAAGAGATGGTTGGATTATTACATTAAAGAGAAAGAGTTTATTTATAACTTAAACGATTTTGGTAATCATAATTCCAGTCTCTATAATTGGGGATACTACTTTGAGATTTTGGAAAAACGAGTCCTTTTTTTGAAGGACATATATCATCAGAACTTCAATGGCTCAAAAACTTATAAAGAATAATCTACTTTCTAATAAACATACTTCAAATGGTTGGGCTGGAGGTGAGAGGTTTTCTGATCCAATCGTTCACCAAGATTGTGTTAATAATTCTTTCTTTTCTTTTATTTAAATAAAACAGCCAATAATTTTATAGTACAACCTATGATATGAAGAATCGGTTTTTGTGCTTTTTTATAATGGCTTCGGGAATGGTGGTGAATGCCCAGGAAAAGCCTGAAGGTCTGTTTATCAATTCCAAAGCTGCCGACTTCCAGGCTGTAGATCAGAACGGATCCCCGGTAGTATTAAAGGACCTCAGGAAAAAAGGGCCGGTGGTGGTTATGTTTTACCGTGGATACTGGTGTCCCTATTGCAATAAGGCCTTAAAGCGCATGAACGATTCTCTGCAATTGATAAAAGATAAGGGTGCAACACTCATTGCTATTACTCCTGAAGGAAAACAAGGTATAGATTCAACCGTTGCTAAAACGGGGGCTGCCTTTTCCATAATCAGCGATGAGGGCATGAAGATCAGTAATAATTATGGCGTTAGTTTTAAAGTTGATGACAGGACGGTGGGTCGTTATAAAAATGCTGGCATAGACCTGTTGGCGTTGAACCATCAAAAAGAAGCCTCCTTGCCTGTGCCAGCCGTTTATATCATCAACAGGGATGGAGCTGTCACCTTCAGGTATTTCAATGAGGATTACCGCAAAAGGATTTCAGTGAAAGAGATACTGGAAGCACTATAAGACCTAAATATTTTTACCTGCATTAAAAAGCCCTCCTGGAAACAGAAGGGCGTTACCGAACCTGAGATAGGCACCAGCTATTGAAAGCCGGCGAATCACTCAAGCTTCTTTCATTAATTTTTTCTTTTTATCATTCAGGTACCTGTCAAATAGCATCAGGCCCAATACCACATTAAGCATTATAAAGACATTCACAAAGGTGTTGTTAAATACTTTGGTGTAATCTGCATCCGTTATTTTATCAAGCACACCTGTGTTCACACTTTGCGATGTTGACCAGTCTATTTGTGCCAGGCCATACACCAGGAAGCTTACAATTACAGTGATAAAAAATCCCCCGATACCCCAAATGATCTTGCTGTTGATATATTGCTTCGCTGCGGGGGCTATCTGCAACCTGGCAATTTCTTCCATTACGTTTTTGGTAAAACGCAGTGAAGGTTGTTCCAGTTCAACAAGGTTCAATGATTCATGGACCTCCAGCAATTCCTGGTATTTAGCTTTCCATTCGGCATTTTCCTGCACCAGCTTTTCTATGGCAGACATTTCATCTGCTTTAGCCAGGCCATCAATATATTCCCAAAGCTTTACCTCTATTTCATCCTCTTCTAAAGGAATGTTGAACGTATCTTTCATATCTGTACCGTTTTACGGTTATCTAATTATTTTTAGCCTCATGATCAGATGTCTCTGACCTCGGCGCTGAAATATTTTTCCATTTTTTCTTTCAACCTGCCTCTTGCCCGGTGCAACTGTACTTTAACTGCATTGGGTTCTTTTCCCATTATCTGAGCTATCTCTTCCAGCGTTTGTTCTCCTTTATAAAACAAGGTGATCACCTGTGCGTCATCCGGGCTAAGCATCTTAATGGCTTCATTCACCATATTCACCTTGCTCTTTTGTTCTATCTGGTTAGCACTCATCCCACTGTCCACGCTATCAGCCACCTCGAATACTCTTTCATTATCAAGCGAATGCACCTCCAGTTTTTTCTTTCTCAAAAATGTGATGCAGGTGGTTGTTGTCACGGTATACAACCAGGTGCTGAACTTGGAATCTCCTTTAAATGCGGCTAAAGAACGATACGCCTTAATAAATACATCCTGTGCCACTTCCTCCGCATCCTCACGGCTTTTAATATACCGCAGCACTATGGTAAAAACATAGTTCTTGTAACGGTCTACCAGTATTGAATAGGCGTTTTGGTCACCTTTTAACACCAGGGAGATGATGTCCATATCAGCAGGCTCGGTATGCATTCTGAAGTATATGACTCTATTATATGCAGTTAGGTTACAGCTGCAAGTTAAGTTTAATAGGCTGCTTTTAAAATACTGGTCTATTCAATTATTCCCTGGAACCTTACCGTACGAATCGAAAGATCAGACTACTCCAGCGCTCCATCCTGGTGAACCTGGTTCGGGGCCAAAGGTTCCACTTCATTATTATAGAGTGGTTATAGGCATTATTATAAATTATTATATCTTCAATGCTTATCCTATATAGCCTGGGTTTACTCGCACCAATTGGGAGACTATATATAATAACCAGGTGGGGGATATTTCCTGATTTTTTTAAAATATCTTCCCAAAGCCTGTAACCGGGCAATAAAAGCTGTAGTCCTATATCTTGTAAACCAGTTCTTTAAAAAATATTTTGAATTACCTGTAACCTGGGTCGACAAGTTGTAGTCAGATAGTTCAAATGCCTTAAAAGGCTGGCAATCAAAATTTAATAAAAACTATAAATCTTATTTTATGCATGACGCTGGAATATTAGTACCAATCTTAATTTGCTTAGGAGCTTTCGCTATGATCTTTGGCATTTATTATTTGCGCACCCGGGAAAACCTTTCCATGTTGGAAAAAGGTATCAATCCAAAAGAATACAATAACCGCCCCGCACCATACCGTAGTTTGAAAACAGGATTATTGTTCATGGGTGCAGGTCTTGGATTATTACTGGCATACATTATCGATATCAATATGACCAATAGCCATCACGATAACCCTGCCATTTACTTCTCCCTGATCGCTATAGGCGGTGGACTGGGTTTGATCAGCTCCTATGCAGTAGAAAAGAAAGAGTGGCTCAACAAAAGAAGTGATATCTAAGCCTGATTGCTTATAAGTTTAATGGTTATCTCCTTAAAAAGAGATAGCCTTTTTTATTTCTCCAGGACTTCTTTGGCCTTTAATACGACAGGATCAGACATATTATAAACCTGGTAAAAACCTTGTGTTCTCCACTTTAGCCTGGCCAGGTAGGCCTTTATCCGGTCTTGCAAGATCTTTTTATCTTCCTCAGGAATCTTTGAAAGATTAATGCTGTCCTTCATCGCATAATTCACCAATTGAGCCCAGGCATCAGAAGTATTCTGGTATTTAGTGGCCAGGTCTGCCGGTACTTTATATTGTTCAAACTGGGGGATATGACTGATATAATATTGATAAACAAAATTATTAAAACGTCCATCCAGGTAAAGCCTGGTTACACTCTTTGTATACAGGCTTGTATCTATTGGCACAAACACATCAGGCATGATGCCGCCTCCACCATATACTGTTTTACCACCATTGGTCTTATAGGGATGGTCTTTAGATAAATGAATGGAATCCGCGGTGAGTAATTCGCCATTTTCATAGCGGTTATACAATTCTTCCATGTAAATCTTTTTGCCATGATCGTAAGGTCGCTGAATACAACGACCTGAGGGAGTATAATACCTGGCAACCGTTAATCGTATAGCCGAACCATCTGCCAATCCGTATTGTTCCTGCACCAGGCCCTTGCCAAATGTGCGTCTTCCTATAATAGTAGCACGGTCCCAATCCTGTAAAGCTCCTGCAAGGATCTCGCTTGCACTGGCTGTTAATTCATCTACTAATACTACCAGTTTGCCTTTTTCAAAAACTCCTTCTTTGCTGGCTCTATAATCCTGTCTTTTAATATTGGTACCCTCGGTATATACAATAAGCTTATTGCCATCCAGGAATTCATCGGCTATGTTGGTAGCCTGTGTTATAAAGCCACCTCCGTTGCCACGCAGATCAAGGACCAGTTTCTGCATGCCTTTTTTCTGAAGGTCTTCCATAGCCCTCATGAACTCCACATAAGTGGTCTCTGAAAACTTATTGAGTTTGATATAGCCGGTACCAGGCTCCAGCATATAGGATGCATCCAAAGATGGCAAGGGAATGGTGCCTCTGACCACATCATAATATTGAACTGTATTACCCCTTAACACAGTGAGTTTTACCTTTGAGCCGCTTTCGCCCCTGATCATCTTCCTGATATCCTCACTGGGAAGTGTTTTGCTTACAATAGAGGAGTCATTCACTTTAAGGATCTTATCGCCAATATGCAGACCTGCTTTATCACTGGGCCCATTAGGCACAACATAGAGCACATGTACCGTATCCTTAAAGATATTGAATTCAATGCCTATACCCTGGAAATTGCCTACCAGGTCCTCGGTCATTTCACCGAGGTTAGAAGCAGGTATATATATGGAATGAGGATCCAAATGATTCATGACATCGTTAATGGCGTCATTTTGCAGGGAGTCCATTTTTACAGAATCCACATACCTGTCTTGTATCAGGTCGAGCGCTTCCTGTAAGGAGGTCTTTTTAGCATTCTTAAAAAAGCCATCCCTGCTCCCGGTTTCCTGGTGCAATTTGAAACCGAAGAACATACCACTGATCATCACAATTGAAAAAATCAATGGAAGCCAAACCTGTAATTTTTTATTCCTCATCGTCTGCTGTTACTTTGTAAATTGTTGCAAAATAGCTGATTTGCAAGAATGATAGGCGATTCATAAATATTTCAACAATACTTTAAGCGATGTCAGTAACTCTAATAGCGGATAGCGGGGCCACAAAAGCAGAATGGGTGTTGATAGGCAATGGAAAGAAAAAAACCATATTTACCCAGGGCATAAGTCCTTACTTTCTGGATACAGTACAGGTTGGTGAACTTGTAGACCAGGAACTGAAGCAAAAGATCAAAAATATTGATGTAGATAGTGTTTACTATTACGGAACGGGTTGTTCGAACCCAGATAATGCCAAAAGCATAAAAAAGGCATTGAAGAAACTCTTTAAAGACGCAAAAATAGAAGTCAATACAGACCTGATGGCTGCAGCCAGAGCAGTTTGCGGAGACCAGAAAGGCATTGCCAGTATTTTGGGTACAGGATCAAATAGTTGCTTTTTCAATGGAAAGAATATTATAAAGAACAGCCCCGGGCTGGGGTATGTTTTGGGAGACGAAGGCAGTGGCGCCTATCTCGGTAAAAAGGTCATTCAGTATTATTTATACAACACCTTCGACGATGAACTGCGTGCTTTATTTGATGCAAAATTTGTTACCACCCAGGTAGAGATACTGGATAATGTATATAAGAAGCCATTACCTAACCGTTACCTGGCAGGATTTACCATGTTCCTGGCAGAGAACCGCGGCCATTATATGATAGAGAATATTATTGAAGATGGTTTGAATGACTTTTTCTTTCAACACCTGTGTAAGTATAATGAAGTTTGGAAATATCCTGTCAATTTTGTGGGGAGTGTTGCATATGGCTTTAAAGATGTAATACAGCAATTATGTAATTCCTATGAATTTGAATTAGGGAACATTTTGAAAAATCCCATGCAGGGATTGGTGAAATACCATGAAGTAACAACTGTGTAAATTTGAACAATTTATGGCATCCTGATGTTAGAATGAATCTATTACCCTAAATATTAAAACAATCTTGAACTTTTTGATGAACAATTTTGAAAAAATTACCGAGCAACCAAGCAGGTATAGGCATTTGGAAAAAATGTCTATCAGCGAATTGTTGACGAATATTAATAAAGAAGACAAAACTGTTCCTTTAGCAGTAGAGAAAGCAATTCCACAAATAAAAAGACTGGTGAATGCAGTGGCAGATAAAATGCTGGCAGGTGGGCGCCTGTTTTATATTGGAGCTGGCACCAGTGGAAGACTGGCTGTGGTAGACGCCAGCGAGTGCCCACCCACCTATGGGGTTCCCTATGGATTGGTCATTGCTGTTATTGCGGGTGGTGAGGATGCTATTACGAAGGCCATTGAAAATGCAGAAGATAATGAAGAGCAGGGCTGGCTGGACCTGAAAAAACATGCTGTTAACAGTAAGGATGTTGTGGTAGGCATTGCTGCCAGCGGCACCACGCCCTATGTCATAGAAGCTTTGAGGGAATGCCAAAAACGAGAGATCGTTACAGGCTGTATTACCAACAATCCCGGGTCTCCGCTAACTGATGTTTCAGATTTTCCAATTGAAGTGGAAGTAGGTCCTGAATTTGTTACTGGCAGCACACGGATGAAAAGTGGTACTTCTCAAAAACTCATCCTTAACATGATCTCTACAACTGTGATGATACAATTGGGAAGAGTGGAAGATAACAAGATGGTGAACATGCAGCTTACTAACGAGAAGTTGATTGACCGTGGCACGAAAATGATAATGGATAACTTAAGCCTTTCCGATTATGAGCAGGCTAAAAACCTATTGTTGAAATATGGCAGCGTGAAAAAAGCAGTAGATAATTTTAAACTAAAGGAATAAGTGCACGATATAGAGCCATTTTATAATTGGAGACATATATATGTCAGCGAGGAGGATGAAAGGTCGCCATTCTTCCAAAGGGAATATTCTGAGTTTGAATTTACTGCTACTGTATACAATTACTATATACATCCACAGTGGGATGAATTTGGCAGCCGCACATTGTATTTAAAAGTGTTGCAGGCCAACTATGAAGAAAATTACGTGATTATTGAACTGATTGGTGAATGGAATGATGCCATAGAAAATGATATCATGACTTTAAAACGGGATGTCATTGACCAGTTTGAACATGAGGGCATCAGCAAGTTCATTCTCATTGCTGAAAACGTGCTTAATTTTCACAGCGGTGATAAAGATTATTACGAAGAGTGGTATGAAGAAGCGAGCGAGGAAAATGGCTGGATCGTATGCCTGAACATGCCCGAAGCCACACAGTATGATTTTAAAAAAGCAAAGCTCAATTACTTTGTTGAACTAATGGATATCTCTAACTGGAGAATTTATAGTCCTTTCCATTTATACAAAAAAATAGATACAGAGTTGAATAACAGGCTGCCACTTTAGAACCTTTTATTTTATTTAATTGTTATAAATTTTAATAATCGGCACTTACCTTTGCGTCAAATTTTTTCAACCCCTTTTGTCATAATATGAAATGGTCCCACTTCTTTACATCTGCTGTTGGTAGAAAAATAGTGATGGCGTTAACGGGTTTATTCTTGATCTCTTTTTTGATTGTTCACGTCGGGCTAAATTCCTGCATCTTTAATGACCTTCCTTACTTTGATCATAATGATAATGGATCCATGTTTAACCGTGCAGCCCATTTTATGGGAGCTTCGTTAGTCATTCGGATCATGGAGATCGGCCTTTTAGCCGGCATTCTTTTACACATTATCCAGGGTTATGCTGTTGAAGTGAAGAACAGGAGTATGCGCAGTAAAGGTTACCAGGTTAATCTTGGTAGCAGGGGAAGTACCTGGATGAGCCGAAGTATGGCATTACTTGGAACACTTGTTTTTTTATACCTCGTTATTCACGTCGCCCAGTTCTGGTGGCCTTCAAGAGTGTCCCATGACCTTGAAAAAGTAACCTATAATGGTATAGAAATGCATAACCTGTACCTGAGAATGTACGAGGTGTTTCAACACGGCTGGGTAGTAATTCTATATTTAGTTGGTGTGGCTGCACTTGGTTTTCATTTACTACATGGTTTTCATAGTGCCTTCCGCTCTATTGGAGTGCACAATAAAAAATACCTGTTCATGCTGAAGAGCCTTGGATATGGATTTTCTATAGTGGTATGCCTGTTATTTGCCTTAATGCCTGTGAGCATGTATTTAAATTGGGTAAGTCCTTTTAATTAGCTTTTGACTGGTACGATGTGTTGTACCAGGATAAGAAAAGTGAAAGAAAAATAGAATTTATGACCGGTAATATCTTAACATTTCCGGCCATTTAAAAACAGAAATACGAATTATGCTTGACGCAAAAATCCCTGCAGGAAATTTAGAAAAGAAATGGGATGATTATAAAAGCCATGTAAAGCTGGTTAATCCTGCCAATAAGCGCAAACTTGAGATCATCATTGTAGGTACAGGTCTCGCTGGTGCATCTGCAGCAGCAGCTTTAGGAGAACTGGGTTATAAAGTGAAAGCATTTTGTTTCCAGGATTCTCCACGTCGTGCACACTCAATAGCTGCACAGGGTGGCATCAATGCAGCCAAAAATTATCAAAATGACGGAGACTCTGTGTTCCGTCTTTTTTATGATACCATAAAAGGTGGTGATTACCGTTCAAGGGAAGCCAATGTGCATCGCCTTGCCGAGGTAAGTGCTAATATCATTGACCAGTGTGTGGCACAGGGTGTACCATTCGCCCGTGAATATGGTGGCTTATTAAGTAACCGTTCTTTTGGGGGCACACAGGTGCAAAGAACATTTTATGCTGCAGGTCAAACTGGCCAGCAATTATTGATCGGCGCCTACCAGGCACTGGAAAGACAGGTTGCCCTGGGTAACGTTGATATGTATACCCGCCACGAAATGCTTGAACTGGTGACCATTGATGGAAAGGCTAGAGGCATTATCACCCGCAACCTGGTGTCAGGTGAACTGGAAAGGCATTTTGGACATGCTGTTTTGTTATGCAGTGGTGGATACGGAAATGTATTCTACCTGTCTACCAATGCCATGGGAAGCAATACAACAGCCATCTGGAAAGCACATAAGAAAGGGGCTTATTTTGGTAACCCCTGTTATACACAGATACATCCAACCTGTATTCCTGTTACCGGAGATCACCAGTCAAAACTGACCCTCATGTCAGAGTCATTGCGTAACGATGGCAGGATATGGGTACCAAAAAAACAGGGAGATACCCGTAAATCAATTGATATACCAGAAGAAGAAAGAGACTATTACCTGGAAAGAAGGTATCCTGCCTATGGAAATCTTGTTCCAAGAGATGTGGCTTCAAGGGCTGCAAAAGAAAGATGTGATGCAGGTTATGGTGTAGGTACATCCAGGCAGGCGGTATTTCTTGATTTTGCTGCCGCCATTCAGCGATATGGAAAGATAGAAGCTGGGAAAAGAGGTTTGGGCGATGTAGATGCAGCCACCATTACACTAATGGGAAAGGAAGTGGTAAAGGAGAAATATGGTAACCTTTTCGATATGTATGAGAAGATCACCGGTGAGAACCCCTATGAAGTACCTATGCGCATTTACCCGGCAGTTCACTATACTATGGGCGGATTGTGGGTGGATTATGAACTAATGACCACCATTCCAGGTTTGTATGCATTAGGTGAATGTAATTTCTCTGATCATGGTGCTAACCGCCTGGGTGCTTCTGCCTTGATGCAGGGCCTTGCGGATGGCTACTTTGTAATACCTTATACTATAGGCAATTACCTTGCAGACGAGATTCGTGTAAATGCCATACCTACATCTCATCCTGCATTTGAAGAAGCTGAAGCAAAAGTGAAGGCAAGGATTGAAGAACTGATGAATATTAAAGGTTCCCAGACTGTGGAGAGTATGCATAAAAGACTGGGAAAGATCATGTGGGATAAATGTGGTATGGCCCGTAATGCTCAGGGATTACAGGAAGCTATACAGGAAATAAGGCAGTTAAAAGCGGAATTCTGGAGTGATGTAAAAATTCCAGGCACTATCAATGAATTTAATCCTGAACTGGATAAGGCAGGTCGCGTAGCCGATTTCATTGAATTGGGTGAATTGATGTGCATAGATGCATTGGAAAGAAGCGAAAGTTGTGGGGGGCATTTCCGGGAAGAACACCAGACAGAAGAAGGCGAAGCATTACGTCATGATGCTGAATTTATGTTTGTCTCTGCCTGGGAATACCAGGCACAGCATCAATGGAAGCTCCATAAAGAGCCATTGTTGTATGATGTAGTGAAGCCTACACAACGTTCTTATAAATAAGGTAAGGCAGGCTATGCATTTGATGCCTGTAATAAACTATCAAAATTATCTGCGTTCTATAAAAATTTATTAATGGAACATTACAATATGAACCTGACGCTGAAGGTTTGGCGTCAACCTAATAAAACCAGTGATGGTAAATTTGAAACCTACCAGGTGAAAAATATTTCTTCTGAAATGTCTTTCCTGGAAATGTTCGACGTTTTGAATGAGCAACTGGTGATGGAAGGAAGAGATCCTATAGCTTTTGACCATGATTGTCGTGAAGGTATTTGTGGCATGTGCTCAATGTTTATCAATGGGCGTCCACATGGCCCCTGGCATGCCACAACAACCTGCCAGCTGCATATGCGTGCATTTAAAGATGGTGATACAATAGTTGTGGAACCATGGCGGGCAAACGGCTTCCCAGTTATAAAAGATTTGGTAACTGACCGTACATCGTTTGACCGCATTATCCAGGCTGGAGGATTTATTTCGGTTAACACCGGTAATGCAGTAGATGGTAATGCCATTCCTATTGAGAAGGATCATGCTGATGCATCCTTTGCAGCAGCGGCCTGTATTGCCTGTGGCGCTTGTGTAGCAGCGTGCAAAAATGCTTCCGCTTCCTTATTTCTTTCAGCTAAAGTGGCGCACCTGGGATTATTACCACAAGGTTATCCTGAAAAGAAAAACCGGGTATTAAGTATGGTGTCGCAAATGGACAAAGAAGGCTTTGGCAGTTGCACCTTCACCGGGGCCTGTGAGGCAGTTTGCCCTAAGGAGATATCTATCACCAACATTTCAAGGATGCATAAGGATTACCTTTTTGCAGGACTTTCTTCAGAAAAGTAATTAACTAAGGAATATTTCAATAGAAAGCAGGGCCGGATCCCTGCTTTTCTTATGTTGGTTCATTTGCGACAGTGTTGCAACTACCGCAAAAGCCTCGATCTGCCTGATTTTGAACAATTATTATTATGTTTAAGCGTTGAAAAACCTGGAATAACAACCATTCCTGAAAAACCTTTACTATTGAAGCTTTGGAGCTGTATACTGCTTTTGGGACTCATGCTGGCTTTTGTTGATCAGGGCAAGGCACAGGCACCATTTCCAGCTGCCACACATTCAAACTTCCGCTTCAAAAAGTTCGCCATCAATTCAGATAGTTTATTGCTCGATACAGTAAGCATTATTCCAAAAACATTCGCAATAGCAGGTGTTGATACATCCACTTATCATTTGGATTTTGTACAGGCAAGAGTGTATTGGAAAAAGCGACCAACTACTGATACTGTTTTAGTAACGTACCGTGTATTCCCTTATAAATTAAACTCCGTAGTTCAAAGGCTTAGTTATGAAAGTGTCATGAACAACTTTTATATGGCACCTTATGAGTTTAATGCAGGTGGTAATGAATCAAAAGGATTGTTTGATTTTGGAAGCATACAGTATAATGGAAGCTTTGGAAGGGCCCTTTCATTTGGCAACAACCAGGATGCGGTGGTTAACTCAACTTTTCAACTACAGTTAAATGGAATGTTGAAGGATAGCATTGAGATTGCCGCTGCCCTTTCTGATAATAATATTCCCATACAGCCCGACGGCACTACCCAGCAGCTCAACGAATTCGACCAGGTATTTCTGCAATTCAAAAAGAAGAACTGGCAATTGAACCTGGGGGATATAGATATCAGGCAGAACAACATGTATTTTCTTAACTTTTATAAAAGATTACAAGGAATATCCTTTCAAACCACATCACATCTTTCACCCTCAGTTCAATCAACTACGTTGGTTAGCGGATCTATTGCCAAAGGCAAATTTACAAGGAATGTATTGCAGGGAATGGAAGGCAACCAGGGGCCATACAGGTTGACGGGTGCTAACAATGAATTCTTCTTTATTGTACTGGCCAATACAGAAAGAGTGTACCTGGATGGTGAGTTGTTGCAAAGAGGAGAGGACAGGGACTATATTATCAATTATAATACGGCGGAAGTAACGTTCATGCCAAACCGGATGATCACCAAAGATTCCAGGATACAGATCGAGTTTGAATATGCCGACAGGAATTACCTGAATGCCAATTTATATGCTTACCAGGAAATTGGTATTAATGATAAGCTGAAATTGAAAGTCAGTGCCTTTAATAACAGCGACGCCAAGAATTCCCAGATCAACCAGACGCTGGATACACGCCAGAAACAATTTCTCTATGAGGTCGGAGACAGTATTGGGAAAGCACTATATCCCACAGTGGCATTGGACACTTTCTCAAAGGATAAGATCCTTTACGAAAGAGTTTATGATTCAAGTGGTATAACTATAGATTCTTTCTATAAGTATTCAGTGGATCCTGCAGTTGCCCGTTATACTTTGTCATTTACAGACCTGGGCCAGGGTAATGGTGATTATGTTCCGGAATTTAATGGTGCCAATGGAAAAGTATTTCGTTTTGTTCCCCGGGTGAATGGCATGAAGCAAGGGCGGTATGAACCGGTAATGATACTGGTAACCCCTAAGAAACAGCAATTGATAAGTATAGGGGCGGACTACCAGGTTGATAAAAACAATTCTATCAAAACCGAGTTTGCATTAAGTAATAATGATGTCAATACTTTTTCATCAAAAGATGGTGGTGATGATAAGGGTATAGCCACAAAGGTTCAATATACCAATGTCACTGCCCTGGGCTCACCTGGAAAATTATCACTGACTTCCAATATTGATGTGGAACATGTTGATAAAAAGTTCAAACCACTGGAACGACTAAGATATGTTGAATTCAGTCGTGACTGGGGGTTGCCATTATTAGTTCAACCCGCAACAGAAAACATTATCCGCTTTTCAACGGCTTTAAAAGATAAAAACAACCATGGATTGAGTTACCAGTTCATGAGTTATCAACGCAGTGACAACTACAAGGGCTTTCAAAACCTGGTCCAACATTCTGCCAACTGGTTTGGATGGAGTATTTCCAACCAGTTTGCTATAACACAATTCAATACTATTTCCTCTAAGGGTAGTTATATCAGGCCTGTTATAGACATTAGTAAGGAATTGAAAATGCTGGGCTCACTGAAGCTTGGGTTTAAATATGCATTAGAGAAAAACGATGTAAGGGATAAAGTAAAAGATACGCTTGGTCTCCAGAGTTTTTCATTTGATACCTATACTGCCTACCTGAAATCAAATGAGAAGAAAAAGAACAAATATGGGGTAACCTTTTTCACCAGGGCAGATAAATACCCCCGCAGTAAGGAAATGGTTAAGGCAGACAGAAGTTATAATGTAAATTTCCAGGCAGAGATAGTGCAAAGCAGCAAGCACCAGCTTTTATTCAATGCCACTTATAGAGTATTGAAAGTATATGATAATACTTTTTCCAGGCAAGAAAACGACAAGACCATTCTTGGTCGGACAGAATACCTGGTGAATGAATGGAAAGGCTTGTTAACAGGCAGTGTGCTTTATGAATTGGGAACAGGGCAGGAGCAGAGAAGAGATTTTGCTTACCTGGAAGTGCCGGCAGGACAGGGACAATATACCTGGAATGATTATAATAATGATGGCATCCAGCAATTGAATGAATTTGAGACAGCGCTTTTCCAGGACCAGGCCAAATTCATACGGATATTTATTCCTACCAATCAATTTACCAAGGCTAATTATACCACGCTGAATTACAACTTCTCATTCAATCCAAAAGCAGCGCTTAATTATGAGGGTGTAAGTAATATAGGGAAATTCATCAGCCGCTTTAACTGGCAAACATCCATGCAAAAAAGCAAGAAATCGATTGCGAAGGGTGACTTTGAATTCAATCCATTTAAGTATGAGATTTCAGATACTGCTTTATTAACATTGGCAACTTCTTTTATTAATACGGTTTCTTTTAATCGGTTTTCAAGTAAATGGGGTGTTGATATCAGTAATTTACAAAACACAGGAAAGGCCTTGCTAACCTATGGATATGAAAGCCGCAAGCTCAATGACTGGATAGCTAAGTTAAGATGGAACCTTAGCACATCACTTACCCTTGACATCAATTCAAAGAAGGGTTTGAATGCATTGTATACTCCTAATTCAAGCTTTTCCAATCGCAATTATGCATTGAGCATTTATAATGCTGAACCCAGGATTTCCTATATCCGTGGTACGGTATTCCGCATTCAAACCAGTTATCGTTACGAATTAAAAGAAAATTCCCCTGAATATGGCGGTGAGCGATCACTATCCAATGCATTGAACCTTGAGACCAAATACAATGTTTTGCAAAACAGCTCCATCAATGCAAAGTTTACCTACAACAAGATCAGGTATGATTATCCTGCCAATACTACTGTGAGCTATATAATGCTGGATGGTTTGCTTCCGGGCGCAAACTATTTATGGTCTATTGATTTCACCAAGCGCTTATTGAACAATGTGGAGTTAAATTTCCAATATGAGGGTAGAAAGCCTGGCGAAGCTCGAACGGTGCATGTAGGTAGAGCTGCCATCAGGGCCTTATTCTGAAAATTGCATTCTTGCGATAATCCTTACTTATAAATTCAAGTTATAGCAACAAATAATAAACAAAAGAGCCTTCATGTATGAAAGCTCTTTGTTTCTAGCAATTTAATTATTTCTAATATTTCTCACACATTAAACCTGAAATGCATCACATCACCGTCCTTAACGATGTACTCCTTTCCTTCAATGCGTAACCTGCCTGCTTCCCTGGCTGCAGCCTCTGATCCAAATTTTACAAAATCATCATAGCTGATCACTTCTGCTTTTATAAAGCCTTTTTCAAAGTCAGTATGGATAACACTTGCAGCCTGGGGAGCTTTCCAGCCTTCATGAATTGTCCAGGCCCTAACTTCCTGAACGCCTGCAGTAAAATAAGTTTGCAAAGTCAGTAATTTATAGGCAGAGTGGATCAAACGGTCTAATGCAGGTTCCTTCATACCATATTCTTCCATAAACATTTGCTGATCTTCTTTATTTTCCAATTCTGAGATCTGCGCTTCCACATTGTTGTTCATTATGATCACCTGTGCATCTTCATTTTTTACAGCCTCTTTCAACATCTCGGAATATTTGTTGCCTGTGTGCATGGAAGCTTCATCCACATTGGCAACATAAAGAACCGGCTTGGAAGTAAGCAGGAAAAGATCTGCAATAGCTGCCTGCTCATCTTTATCCAGGCCAAGAGAGCGAATACTTTTCCCTTGTTCAAGATGGGTTTTACAACGCTGTAAAATATCTAATTCCACCTTCGCCTTTGGATCTGTTTTAGCCATCTTTTCTGCACGGCTCAATTTCTTTTCTACACTTTCCAGGTCTTTTAATTGTAATTCGGTATCAATGATCTCTTTATCACTTACCGGGTTAATGGCTCCTTCCTCGCGCAGTACATTTTCATCCTCAAAACATCGGATCACATGAATAATGGCATCCACTTCCCTAATGTTTCCCAGGAATTTGTTTCCCAATCCTTCGCCTTTGCTGGCACCACGTACAAGGCCTGCGATGTCTACGATCTCTATTTGTGTTGGAACCACCCTGTTTGGTTGAACCAGTTCTGCCAGTTTATTCAATCGTGCATCCGGAACATCTACCAGTCCCACATTAGGATCAATAGTGCAAAAGCGGTAGTTGCTGGCCTGCGCCTTGGCACTATTGCTCACAGCATTGAATAAGGTTGATTTTCCTACGTTGGGTAGTCCTACTATACCTGCTTGTAACGCCATAATTCGAATTTCTTATTTATGTTTCGCCGGGATTAATCTTCATATAAGAACAATTAAGTACCAGTTAACCACCAGCTATTTTTTCGGGACGCAAAGATAAGCATATGCTGTTGCCGATTTCCAAATGAAACGTTTAACTTCAAACCCAAAAAAGGAAGGTGGTAAAGGTGACAACCAAGGGGTTGCACAACCTTAAATCCCTGGCCTTTAACCTCAAACCTTCAGTATGGCGTTAAGCAGAATCTGGTCGGCCTTTGTAATTATTGCAGTTTTAGTGGCCTCTATAAGGATTGTCGCATCGGACAATAAGGTAATTTTCAGCTCAATGGTTACCGGCAAAAGCGGGGATACGATACATCTAAGGCAAACTGATACCACAACTTTCTCTGAAATACAACTTCACCAGTTGGACTCCCTTGGATATATGGCTGTGGGTAATGCTTCAGTAAAACGAACAGGCAATGGCAAGCTGGAATATTACCAGTTACAGAATGCTGATGGAATTATTGAAACCTGCAAAAGCGCCGTGAACATCAGTATCGGATTGATTGGTATTATGGCTTTGTTTATGGGTTTTATGAGCATTGCGGAAAGGGCAGGGGGCATCAGGTTATTGTCTAAGATTATTGGTCCGTTTTTCTCAAAGCTTTTTCCTGAGCTTCCAAAAGGGCACCCCGCTATGGGCCATATGATGATGAATTTTTCTGCCAATCTTTTAGGATTAGACAATGCGGCTACGCCTTTTGGATTAAAAGCCATGCAAAGCCTGCAGGAAATCAACCCAAGTGCAGAAAGAGCATCTAATGCCCAGATCATGTTTTTATGCCTTCACGCCGCAGGATTTTCCTTAATACCTGTTAGTGTAATAGCAGTCAGAGCCGCTTTAAGATCTGCAAATCCTACAGATATATTTGTTCCCTGTATGATCACAACTTTTGTGGCCACTATGGCTGCCATGTTTATTGTATCATATAAACAAAAGATCAATCTTTTTCAGCCTGTTATAATAGCCTGGGTGGGTGGGTTTTCTGCACTCATTGTTTTGCTGGTCATTTATCTAAACAGGTTAAGTGTAGATGGTCTCCAGACATTCTCCAGTATTTTAAGCAATGGGCTTATTCTTTTGATATTCCTGCTGATCATTTTAGGTGCTCTTTATAAAAGAATCGATGTTTTTGATGCTTTTATTGATGGGGCCAAAGGAGGATTTGAAACTGCGGTCAAGATCATTCCTTACCTGGTGGGTATGTTGGTGGCTATAAGTTTATTACGGACCAGTGGCAGTTTCGATATGGTCATTGATGGTATGAAAACATTTTTTGCTTTCCTGGGAATGGATACCCGGTTCGTAGATGCCTTGCCAACGGCCCTCATAAGACCCCTAAGCGGCGGCGGTGCACGTGGTATGATGGTAAGTACAATGACCACCTTTGGTGCTGATTCTTTTCCAGGTAGATTGTCAAGCATTATGCAAGGCGCTTCAGATACCACTTTTTACGTGATCGCAGTTTACTTTGGTGCCGTAAACATCAAGGATACAAGGTATGCTGTAGGGGCTATGCTTTTAGCTGATCTTGTGGGAGTTATTACTGCCATATTGCTGGCTTATATGTTCTTTGGACGTTAGTAAATGAATACAATAAAAAAGAGGCAACAATCTAAATTTGTTGCCTCTTTTACTATTAATTTAAGTATTAAAACTGGAGTAAACTTATTTTACCATCCATGGTGGTGACTAAAATTTCTTTATTGCCAACAGGTAGCAGGTTAGTTATTAAACAGTTTGATGTTTTGTGTTTCCATAAAACCTTTCCGCTAACCCTGTCAAGCGCCACTGTTACACCTGATTGTGTTGGTACAAAAACAGTGTTATTCTTTTGAACAATTGCAGTAGGACATATCTCGTAGCCAAGGGAAACATCTGCTTTCCATATTGAAGTCATATCATTTGCAGTAGTAGAAATTCCTTCTACAAAGCCCTGCATTGTTTTTACAAATACCATGGAACTGTCCTTTGATAATCCCATAGATTCCCTAACTTTTATTTCAGGTATCTGTTTTCTCCAGATGACGTCACCGGTAGCTGCATCCAGTGCGGTCATATACCTGTCTGGTGCTACAATGAATATTCTGTTATGCGTGGCAACGGGAAAACAGGCAGCAGGTGAGAACATCCGGTTTGAACTTCCATTGTTCCATTTCCATATTAAGTTACCTGTTGCTATATCCAGGCAATAGAAATCATTATTCCAGCAACCGAATAGAATTCTGTTATTATAGATTAATGGCTTGGTTACCACAAATCCTTTAACATTAGCAAAGTCCCAAAGAAGGATGCCTTTATGGAGGTCCAACTTCCTGAAGTGCCCATCAGAACCTCCAATATAAACGGCATTTTGATGGATTACAGGGTTGCCTAGTACAGCTTTTTCTGTTTTATATTTCCAGGCAAGTTTGCCATTTTTAGCTGAAAGCGCATAGATATAGTCATCTGAGGAGCCTGAGATTACCAGTCCATCTTTTACCGCAGGTATGGAATAGATCTTTCCACCGGTCTTAAACTTCCATTTAACCTTTCCGTTTTTCTTTTTAATGGCCAATATCTCTCCATTGGTATTAGTGGTGAATACAAGGTCATCATAATATGCCGTACCTGAACCAATATCACTGTTGTCCTGGTAATTCCATTTTTCCTTTACCTGTGGGAAACTATCATTAACAGCATAGGAGGGACGCGGATAATTTACAGTAGCATTTGCAAAATCATGGTCTTCCAATGGAAGTGTTAACCATACAGGTTTTGTTTGTACTGCAGGTATCCTGACCTGGTAGCTGACCTGGTTGTTAGAGATGTTCACAATATTGTATCCTCCCACTTCATCCTTTGCCCTCAGGTTTGACCGGCCCATTACTGCAGGTATACCCTCAAAATTGAGTTTATGGTTGGCATGGCCGTGACCACATAGTATTAACTGAATATTCTTCTTTTTCAACCTGTCGATGGCTTCAAACCAATTGTTCAATGAAGAATCCTGGGGATAGTGGTTTACGAATATAATGGGTGCATTACCGGGTATGGTTTGCAGGGCAGAATCAAGCCAGACAATGTTTTCCCTTGGAATTTGCCCGGGACCCATTCTCATATTAGGCCCGCAATTGGTTCCAATAAAATAATATCCACCTTTTTGGAAATTAAAGGTTTCATTACCAAATACTTTCTTGAAGGTATTGGCGCCACTTTCTGACCAGTTGCCATCATGGTTGCCTGGAATGATATACCAGGGTTTATTCAGGCTGTCAAGGATTTGTTTGGCCAGCTGTATTTCAGCATCAGCGCCAAACTCTGTTATGTCGCCGGAGATGACAACAAATTGTATTGAATCATTTTGATTGATGTCTGTAACAGTTCTGCGCAGATCTTCTGCACCGGTGCCGCTACCCACATGAGTGTCAGTCAAATGAACGAAAGTCAGCGGGGTATTTTGTGCAAATAATTGGCTTAAAGAAAATAATATGAGAAGGGATAAGAGAAGCTTTTTCATGGTTATAGATAAGTAAA
This sequence comes from Flavisolibacter ginsengisoli DSM 18119, assembly GCF_900129295.1. GTDB lineage: Bacteria > Bacteroidota > Bacteroidia > Chitinophagales > Chitinophagaceae > Flavisolibacter > Flavisolibacter ginsengisoli. The sequence goes on along the minus strand of NZ_FQUU01000004.1, from coordinate 136,584 downwards.
AGAAAAATCGGAAGTCTTTCTGAGACTTCCGATTAGAATAATAATTATGAACTTTTACCAGCCCGTTGTCTGGGTAAGGGTATAGCCCTTTTCCTGGTATTGAATGATCTGCGATTGTCCAACAGGTGACAAGTATGATTTGTCAGTAAAAGAAAGCCTGTTTTGGGCATTCTCTACCATCCAGTAGCCTACCATTGCATCTGCATTAGTACCATCCCAGGTAACAATGGTGCCATCTTCCTTCTTGACTCTTACTTTACCCTTGTTTGCTGTTGTAAGATAGCTGGGTATTTCAGCTTTAACGTTCACCCAAGGGCCAAGGAAATAATCAGGATTGGTGCTGAAATCCATATACTGCAATTTTTTCCAACGCTTAAGATCTAATAACCTTGTATGCTCAAATACAAATTCCATTCTCCTTTCTCTACGTATTTCCCAAATCAAGGCTGGGACATCTGCATCGCGGGCAGGATCATCTGGAAGAGCAGCCAACATAAGGGGAGCAGTCTTTTTCACGCCTTTTGCAATAGCTGCTGCATCTAAAGGACGATTACGAATGGCATTAATTGATTTATCAAGGTCGCCCTGGCTAACTGCAGGACCACCGTAGTATTGTGCTAAAACGGCTTTAGCTTCGATCCAGTTCAATACTACCTCCGCCAGGCGCATAACAGGAGCATCACTGGTATTGGTATTGCTTCCCCATGCAGCAGGATATGTTTTTCCAATATAAGTTATTGCTTCCCTAGATGCAAACTTATAGCCATAAAGAAGCGTTGCTGACGCTCCATTAACTTTATCAATGAAAGAAGCTTCGAAACGAGGGTCTCTTGTTTTTACTAAATCAGCAATCTCAAAGCTACTTGCTTCAGGAACATCAGAATTTTGCCAAACTTTTCCATCATTGGCAATAAATGATTTGATTAAAACCAGATTGGGATCAACACCAACTACCTCGGTTCCGTTTGAATAAGAACCAATACTGTGGGTAATATTCAAAGCGGCATCATATACCCTGTAAAGAAGTACCTCAGGATGTCCGGCCAGGCTTTCAGAGGCGAATAAAGATTTAAAATCCTTGCTGAAATTGTATTTACCACTATTCATTACAATTTCTGCAGCTTCCACCGCAAACTCAAGGTATTTCTTTGCTCTGGCGGCGTCTAAGTTGTGATAATGCTGGTAGGTACCTTCAAACAGCATGAACCGTGAAATAAAAGCAGCAGCAATGTTTTTATTCAAATTCTGGGGCCCATCATCAACCCGAATGTTGGCGAGTACAAATTTGAAATCATCATAGACTTTATCCATCACAACTCCCCTGTCATCCCTATCCTTGTATAAAGTGGCTAGATCAGTGTTTGATACTTCCTTATCAAAATAGGGTACATCTCCAAACACACTAACCAAACGACTGTATTCAAATCCCCTGAAGAATTTTGCTACAGCCATCCAATGGTTATAAGCCTCTTCAGAGATCTTAGGTTTTACTACATTGTCCAGCCGGTCAATAAAAATATTTGATTTGCGCACCCATGCGAAATCCCACGTAGGCCCTGCATACTGAGTCATCCATGAAGCAGCTTCAGAAGTGGAGCCCCTTGAAGTGGGAACACTGCTTTCAAAATTTGACTGCACATTCTTACCGGTGAGATCATCGGAAAACGTATATCCTCTTACCGGTGTATAATCTGCAGTAAAAGATGAATTATAACCAGTAAAATAATTGGTATAAAAAGCATTGGCATACAAGCGGGCATCGTTCTCATTCCGCCAAAAGTTGGGGCCATCAATAATATCAGTAAGAGGTGGTCGGTCCAATACTTCCTTATTACATGAAAGGAAGACTACACAAGCTAATAAGCTATAGAGATATTTAGAAAATTTCATCATGATAGTTTTTAAAAATTTAATTGTGCACCAACTGAAACACTTTTAAAGGCCGGAACTCCCATTCCTGTGCGACCTGAATTATAGTTCGAACCATTCCACATAGAGTATCCGCTGATAGTTTCAGGATCTATTGGCAGATCTCCTAAATGATCCCATGTAATAAAGTTTTCAAGACCTACATATACTCTTAAGGAGTTAATCCTGGCTTTATTCATCAGGGATTTTGGCAGAGAATAACCCACTGTGAAGTTTTTCAAACGGAGATAGGACATATCCAAAAGATACCTGTCCTGAACCTGCATGTTATTGGCAGCATTACTACCTGCATTATTATATGCAGCAGGATAAAATGCTCCTGTATTATCAGGCCTCCAGTAATTGCCAGCAAAAGCTTCAGGCATGGCACCATCACCGGAATTAAATCCTGCGATAGCAAGCATTCCGTCACCCCATATTTGGCGGCTACCTACGCCCTGGAAAAAGGCACTGATATCAAAACCTTTAAAGTCTGCTCCCAGTCTGAAACCATACTCGTAACGAGGTGTTGAATTACCTATCATTTCAAGGTCACCATGATCAGCTAAAGTACCCTTGCCATTATTGATTTCACCATCGCCATTTACATCCCTGAACTTCACATCGCCAGGGCCGAAAAAGAAGTTGGATGAATTTTGTAAAAAGGCCTGATAAACCGGCATCTTACCATTAGGACCTGCCTTTAATTTATAAGCTTTTTTCCCTGCATATAAAGCACTTTCTGCAGGAGTAAGTGTAATTAAAATAGGCTTACCATTTGCATCCAGCTCAAAATCTTCATTCTGGTACAACCTGTCTGTGCGATATCCCCATATTTCACCTATCGTTTTACCATTATAATTACTGGTCACCTGGGTGCCTGAACCATAAGAGGTTAAAATGCTTTTTGCATCCGAGATATTTCCTCTAACATTAATGCCTAGGCCATTATCAAACCTGTGGTTAAAATCAAGGGATAATTCCCAGCCTTTTGTTGACAGGGCGCCATAATTTCCAAGAGGTGCGTTCGTTCCAAAAGTTAAAGGAATGCCTTCCTGCGGCACGATCATGTTTTCAGTGTTTCTTTCAAAGAGATCAAAAGAAATATTGATTTTATTATTTAGAAGTCCAAGATCTACACCGACATTTTTACTAATAATATCCTGCCACTGGATATTGGCGTCAATGGCAGCAGGGGAGCCTACATAACTTACCCTTGATCCATTGATCCATGTTGATTGACCGTTAGGCATGATAGGCAGGTATAATCTGTTGGACACACTTTGATCTCCAATTGAACCCCATGAGCCTCTGAACTTAAGAGAACTCACTACAGGTTTTGTCCATTTCATAAAGCTTTCTTCGCTCGCTACCCAACCTGCTGAAACTGAGGGATACCATCTCCACCATAATTCCTTCGGGAATTTTGAAGATCCGTCGTAACGTAAGTTTCCTTCCAAAAGATATTTGTTTTGGAAAGCATAATTGATGCGTCCGAAATATCCTAATTGTGATTCCCATCTTTTATCACCATCAATAGTTGCCGTTCCGATACCAAATGGAATTTGTGGATTAGAGATGTCCAACATATTGGTTACCTGTGAAGATTGCCACTCTGTTGTAGCAGTAACCCGGTTAATACCCAGTATAAATTTAAAGGCATGATCTTCCTTAAATTTCAGGTTATATGTGGTTAAAGCATTTATAGTATTACTGAAAAAGTTGGTTGCTGTCCGTGCAAAATGATCCGGGTTTGATCCAGCTGAGGTATAGGTATCATATGACAGATCAAAAGCGCGTGTGGCACCAGGAGCAGTGCTGGAAACAACTTTTCCGGTACTATCTACGTATACTGGATTACCATCTGCATCTAAGCGGGCCTTAGGGGCTGCCCAGGAGTTCCTTGCAGTGAACCTTGTTCCCGGTCTTTTCCAGGTTTCGTCCTGGTTAGAAAAAGTATAATCAAAATCTACTTTCCAGTTGTTCGTAATGTTTACAGTTGCTCCAAGGCTATAATTCGCATAATTCTGTAAAATATTAGCTGTGTTGGCTGAGGCTATCTCACTATAGGGGCTGCGGATCAGGTCCCCGTTTTCATCGCGACCCAATGGGTACAATGAACTCCAGCGGTATAAATAATACCAGGGATCAGCCGTTGTAGAGCTGGTAGCATAAGCGTATTCTTTATTTCTCCTGGAATACAGTGCGCCACCCCGAATGGTGAGGTACTTATTGATATCACTGGATATTTTCATTGAAACATTATAACGGGAAAACTTATCTGCTTTAGCAGGTCTCATCATACCGCTTTGATCCAACAAGCCAAGTCCCAGGTTATATGATGTTTTGCCCTGCGTAAGGCCTACAGACAGATCGTGTTGTTGGGTAGGAGCCCACTCCCTAACCATATAATCGTAGGGATCATAAGTTCTAACACCCATTTTCTGGTTGGAAGGTCCCTGGACATACCAGTCCCTGCCAAACACCGTAGGGTCGTTTGCACCTACAGTACTGCCATATTTTTCCTTCCATTCAACTGCTCTTTCATAACTAGCCCTGTCTACATAATAAAATGCACCAGTAGGAGTAGTTACACCTATACGTTCTGCTGCATCTACAGTGTATCTCAGGCCATCCACATCAGCCATTTTAAGATCTTTCCATACATTCTGGAATGAAAAATTGTTGGAATAGTTTATTTGTGGCTTTCCAGTTCCTGAACCTTTTTTTGTTGTGATCAGTATCACTCCGAATGATGCTTTGGAACCATAAATAGATGCAGAGGCGGCATCTTTTAAAACAGTAATGGAAGCAATGTCATTAGGATTTACTACCTGGATACTTGGAATTTCAACATTATCCAGCAATATCAATGGAGAGCTTCCGCCCTGCAATGATCCTAGCTGTCCCCTGATTTTAATAATAGGGTCAGATCCTACTTCTCCACTGGGAATTGTTACACTAAGTCCTGTTGCAGCACCCTGTAAGCCTCTTCCTACATCAGCTATAGGTCGGCCACCTAATGTTTTCTTAACATCAATAGTTGATACAGCTCCAGTCAGGTTCCCTCTTTTTTGAGTACTATACCCTACAACAACAACATCCTCAAGAGCATTACTTGAAGAGGTAGTAAGTTTCATGGATACCACATTTCCTTCACCTATAACTGCATCCTGTGCATTATATCCTACAGAAGAGAAATGAAGGGTCTGCCCAGTGTGGGCGGAAATAGTGAAACGTCCTTCCGCATCAGTTTGTGTGGCCCGGTCAGTACCTTTAATTAATACAGTTACACCTATCAGGGGTGTACCATCATCCCCGGTAACCTTACCGGAAATGGGTCTTTCCTGTGCAAGACCGGAAAAACCAAATAATAGCATTCCAATACTTAGGAATGCCAATTGTAGAAGTCTTCTCATGTTAAGCGGTTTAAACTTTAATTGTCCAATAAAAAAATGTCTGCTTGTAACACTCATCCTTTTTAAATATATAGCTCCGTTATTATTATAATACTGTAATTCCTGCTTTTATGTAAGGTTCTAAAAGAGGGTCATCAGGTGGTAATTCAGTAATTAGCGTATCAATCTTCTGTATATCACAAACCTGTATCGGTTGTTGGGAATTGATCTTTTCAGAAATAGTCAGGCATACCAGCTTTTTTGAAGATTCGATCATCGCTTTTTTGATCTGAACTACTTCCCAATCATTATCAGATACGCCATTCTCAAGGTTAATGGCATTGATACCTAATATGCAGAGATCTGCTCTTAATGACCGGATTCTTGAAATAGCCTCAAGCCCAACAGTGATTTTTGAATTCTTGGAGATCTTGTCACCAATTACGATAACATCAATGTTAGGATGGTTCATATATTCATATATAGCTGGAATACTGCCGGATATAAACGTTGCATGTAATTGGCTGGGTAATACCCTGGCCAGCTCAATGATGGTTGTTCCACCGCCTGTTAATATGAACATGCCATCCTGTACTAAGGAAACAGCTTTTTGGGCGATGATTTTCTTTTGAGTATAAGAGTAGATCTCACGGGAAGATTGGTTTCCATGATGAAAGGAGGGAGAAAGGGCTCCGCCATGAACTTTGATGAGTTTGCCAGATTCAGCTAATTCCTGAAGATCCCTGCGAATTGTATCATCTGATACATTTATATGGTGGCTGAGGTCAGCAGACAGAACTTTATTATGCAGGTTCACCTGGTGAAGAATATAGGCCTGTCTTTCTCTTTTAAGCATTCGTTAGTACAATTCGCACCAAAATAAAGTAAATAGCTGCAAAAAACCGCAAGATTTTTATGTAAATATTAAGATTTGTGGATAAACACGCAAAATGACCCCAAAACTTGCGTGTATATGCAAGTAGCCCTGTCTGGATAAAAATTATAGAAAAATCTATTTCTCAACATGGTTATGTAGAAACTGCAGCTCAAACCCGACTGTAAATTTCATTATGCGTTTATTTGCATGAGTTCCAAATGTTAATCTGAATTATTGATCACAACAAAAAGACTATGGCAGGGCTGTTACTATCTATTTTCCTAATTGGTTACCTGGCTATTGCACTGGAACACAAAGTGCAAATTAATAAGGCGGCCATTGCTTTAATTACCGGTATACTTTGCTGGACAGTTTACATACTGTATGCCAGTGATGTTAAGGTGGTAGAAAATAACCTTAGCCGTCACCTCGGTGAGGTTTCACAAATTCTTTTTTTCCTGCTGGGGGCAATGACTATAGTTGAACTGATTGATGCACATGATGGTTTTGAGATCATTACCAGGCGTATTACCACAGTTAATAAGAAAAAACTTATATGGATCATTTGCCTGCTAACTTTTTTTCTATCGGCATTATTAGACAATCTTACCACAACCATTGTAATGGTATCACTGGTGAAGAAACTAATGGACGAAAAGAATGATCGATTAATGTTTACTGGTGCGGTGGTTATTGCAGCTAATGCCGGAGGTGCCTGGTCACCTATAGGTGATGTCACCACAACAATGTTGTGGATAGGAGGGCAGATAACAGCATATAACATAATAATCAAATTATTGATTCCTAGTATGGTGTGTCTGCTTGTTCCATTGATTGCGTTGAGGTTTATCCTCAAGGGGAATGTGACAAGACCAGCCGCAGACATAGATACAAATGAATCTGAACCACTGGAAAGAAACCGGAACATTGTATTTTTTTCTGGTATTGCAATTCTTTTGCTGGTACCGGTTTTTAAAACAGTAACCCATCTTCCCCCTTTCATGGGTATTTTATTAGGTCTCGGTTTGTTATGGGTTATAGTTGAAATATTGCATCGGGACAAAGATGAGGCTGACCGCAAATTTTATACAGTTACCTATGCACTAAGAAAAATTGATGCACCCAGCATCCTGTTCTTCCTGGGCATTTTACTGGCCATTGCGTCCCTCGAATCCACCGGGCAACTGACTATCCTTGCAGGATTTCTGGATGCCAACATTAAGGATATGAACATAATTGTTCTTTCCATTGGCCTTATTTCTTCTATTGTGGATAATGTGCCATTGGTAGCTGCATCTATGGGAATGTACTCTTTAGATAAATATCCCACAGACCATTATTTCTGGGAGTTCCTGGCATATTGCACGGGCACGGGAGGAAGTGCGCTTATTATTGGATCAGCGGCAGGGGTGGCTGCTATGGGTATAGAGAAAATAGATTTTATGTGGTATCTCAAAAAGATCAGTTGGCTGGCACTTATGGGATACTTTTCCGGGGCATTAATTTATATACTGCAGGCAAAACTATTTGGTATATAGACTTTGATTTCGTAAAATATCAACAATATCCTTTACTCGAATAATTCATACTTTGTTTTAGGCCTTTTTTCTTCCAACCACTGAAAATTCTGTAAGTGCATTTCGGAAGGATGCTTTTTAGATATTGGGAAAAGTGTTCCTTTTACTGAGCTTCTTAGTATTACTTTATAAACTTCTCCCTTCAAAAAGAATACATCCAGGACATCACTGCTGGTTTTATTAACACTTGTAAAAGCACTATCCTTGTCCTGGATAAAATATACGGATTCTGCAGCACCACGGGCACGCACAGAATCTATAACACCTTCTTTAAAATATCCATCCAGGCGTGTGGACTTTACCTGGTTATAAACTCCTGGCTGCACCTCATTTACCATGAAGCTATTCTCGAAAGTCCTGATCTTATCGGCTTTCTTGTTTTTGGTATACAGGTAAATAGTATCACCGGTCATCTGGCTTTTTCTGCTCCAAACTACCGGGTTTTGATATAAATGGAAAATGGAATCTTTGAAAGAATAAAACATGCTGTCACTTACAGCCTGCATGGAATCTGAGAATATCCTGACATGCCTGAAGGCTTCAAAATACCTGTTGGTACTGTCTTTTTCCTTTACACCGATAAGCTTTAACAGGCTGTCCGAATTTTTATAAAGGTCTGTTAGCCTGGCAGAGAATAAGGTATCTGCTGTTACATACAAGGAATCCTTTTCCTGTTTTATGATCATCAGCGGTTTTTGCGTGGCAAGGTAGGCACTGGTCTTTTTGTTGGCAAAGATGCGATTGGCCAAAATATTTACTCCCTGTGCAGTATCTATTAATACTCCCCGGCCTTCTATCTGAATAATTCCTGTAGAATCATCACTTGCTATCCTGTCGCCGGTGGCAGTCATTGCCTTATCTTTTATTGTGGTGCGTGAAGTAAATTCCGCCCGGCTATGCGCAACATCGTAATAACCTTCCTTTGTGGTTATAGTTTTGCCTGCACTGTCTTTAATAAATGTTTCAGCTATAAATCTGGCTACCTGTGTTTCTGTATTATACAGCAGTGAGTCGGTTTTTAAATAATATGCCGGATCCTTCAGCTCAACATTGTCTTTAAAATAAATGTCACGTATATCAGTATAATAAACACCTTCTCGACTGGTTAGCACTGATTTTTTATTGACTACCTTACCTCCATTATGATATGTTCCAATCTTTGATGCTACATCATAATCCAATTGTTTTGTAGTCAGTGTAGCATGTCCGTCGCTGAGTCTTACATTGCCATTCAGATAGGCCATTTTTTTATTGCCGACATAATTCAGGTGGTTAGCATATACATTAGTGGTGTCACTGTCATTAATATGAACATTGCCAAATGCTTCAAATGTATTGGCACTGCTGTTTATAATGCAGCTATCACAATAAAATAGTGTATTGTTCTGGCTTAATTGCACATTGCCTGACAATATTTGAAGTTGACCTTCTGGCTTCAGGTATAAAAAATTTGCCCTGATGATATTGACCTTATTAGTATCAGTTGTAGCAACCTGTGCATGCGCAAACGAAAAAAGAAAGAAAAAAAAGAATAGGAGAGAAGTGAACTTTTGTTTCATCTTATTGCTTGACCACAAGGGTATCTTTGGCTACAGGCGAAGTTAGAGGCTCACCCTTGTTCTTTCCACCAAAAACTGAAATATTAACGTAGCGTTTGGGGTGAACACGAATGTCATCAAACAATATTTCTGCACTTAAAGCCACAGTATTTAACCTGTTTGTCATATTGTCCAGCCTGTCATAAATACCTCGGTCATTCATCAATAATCCTAATGTTCCTTTACTGCTGTTAAAGCTTGAAATAGTATTTTTTAATTCATTGATCGTTGCCTGCATGGCAGCTACTGTACCATCAATATTAGAATTAGCTAATTTGGAAGTTGTCACCTCAACATTTCTTATGGAACTGGTAATAGCATCATTATTCGCAGCCAGGTTACCGGTAATGGAGTTCATGTTACTGAGCGACTTTCCCAGCATACCGCTTTGTACATTAAGCATTTGTTGCAGGTGACCGGAAGAGATAGCCAGGTTGGCTATCAGGCTACGCATATTGTTTTTGGTATTTGGATCAAAAATATCATTCATCGCTCCAATGGTTAGCTTTAGCGAATCAAGTGTCTCATTTACACGAGTGATGGTAGGAGTTATCTGTGCTTTGATATCACTGATCAGTCCCTGGTCTAGTTTAGTAGATATAGTATCTCCGGAGGCCAGGTATACATTTGCATCTCCTTTGGTAATATTAATAAATGCCCCCCCCACTAAAGGACCATCAATAAAAGCTACAGAGTTTTTTGGAATGTTGACCTCACGGGATAAATGAATTTCAACAATGATCTTGTTGACTTCCATATCTTTCGGCACCATAGTATATACAGTACCTACCGGGAGTCCATTTATTTTTACCTGGTTAGATTTTTCCAGGGTTCCAATATTTGAGAATTCCGCAAAAAGGACAGGTGTTTTAGAAAATAAGCTTTTCCCTTTTAGAAAGTTAAAACCTAAAACGAGGACAACTATAGAAACAATAGCCAGTAAGCCTACCTTAGTTTCATTGGTTAATTTCATGTATAATCTTTATTTTATCCATCCCTGTCATAATATTCTCACAGGCTATTTTCTAATCACTAATTGAATTACAGATTTCTGTCCCAAAATAAGAAATAAATTCCCAACCTTATAATACGACCTCTTACTGCCTCAGGGTTGTTTAAAAAATCATACCAAGTATGTAATGCAATAAAAGCCTGGAATTGCAGGCTAAAATTCAAATAGCATGGAGTATTAAAAACAGCAGGACAATTGAGTTATCTCAAACCATGACTATTTCCTATAGAGGTAATTATTATATAATATTACCGGGAAGCATGTTTTCTTTCAGCCAGTTCTACATCCTGCAGGAAAGAATCAGCACTAATAGATTTTTTGGGAGAGCTAAAGCTGGTTACAGCATTATTGTTCTGTTTCTTTTCCAACCAGTCAACGTAATTCTTCAGGGCATTGGTAATACATTGAGCAATTTCTGTTTGTCCTGTTTCACTATTCAGGTATTCTTCTTCCTGGGGATTGGTTATGAAGCCAGTTTCTACTAATATACTGGGCATAGCAGTGGCTTGTAATACCCATATACCAACCTGGCGCTGGTGGGCTCCGCCACTGATACGCCCAACTTTAGAAAACTGATCTTCAACCATTTCAGCAAGGGTTACACTTCGTTTAGCAAATTGCCTTGTTTTTACCAGTGAAAGTGCAACAAACTCAGGGGAGTTAGGATCTATATCCCCATATTTCTCCTTATAGTTGTCTTCAGCAAGCATTGGGGCATTTTCTCTCACCGCCACTTCTTTGTCTTCACTTTTGTGTGCACCCCAAATATAGGTTTGAGTACCACGTGCTGATGTATTGGGTACTTCATAGTATCTATACTGGGCTACCTTACTTGAGTGCTTTCTCTTTTTCTTGCCTTTGCCCGTATAATATACATGGGTTTTATATCCAAGAAATTCCCTTTTTTGAATAGGAGGCATTGCATTTACATGGATAGACACAAATAGATCGCCCCTGTTCTGGTTAGCTATATCTGCTCGTTCATGCAGATCTGTTATATATTTTGTTGGCCTGGTTTCAATGATCTTAATATTGGGAAGATCTTTGGCAACCATTGCCACTAATTTCTTTGAAACTGAAAGACAGATCTCGTCCTCATAAGAATAAGAACCACGAGCTCCATTGTACCCACCATTTGACATAATACCATGGCCGGCATCAATAATTATCGTCTTTAAAACCTGTTGGTGTGGAGTAACTTTAGTAAATGAATAGAGAAGAGCAGAACCTGCAAGGAAAGAAGCAAGCACTAAAGTTTTTTTAAGCATATCAGATTTTGTTTGACGGTTTAATCTTCACAAATTGTTTAAGTTTCAAAGGGTTACTTTTGTTTTAACATCCTTATGGCTCAACTGCACAAATTTAGGCCAAAATATTTCTGTTTTGTATTTGCAGCTCTTGCATTTAGCATTGCCATAACGTGTAAAACCCAGGCCCATGGTTTATTCACGCCTGAAATTTACAGCACTTTAACATCCGACACAATACCAGTTCGTAAAAATAACCTTAGGGACAGTGTTACCAGGAATGATTCTATTTCCCGCAGCACTGATACATTACGCGATTCCTTACAACGTTCTGATACACTTCCCCCGACTCCTAAAATAGATACATTCTCAATAAGAATGTCAAAAGATACATTGGATGCTCCTGTTGAATATGAAGCTGAGGATAGCGCAGTATTACTGGTTAAGGATAAAATGTTCATTCTCTACGGAAAAACGAAAACTATCTATAAAGATGTAACACTTACTGCACCTAAAGTGTTGATCAACCAGGAAACAGGCATCGTTACGGCTTATAATTCCAGGGATAGCCTTGGCAATGTGGCAACGCGGGCACGCTTTCAGCAGGGTACGGAACAGAATTTCGAAAGCGATACCATAACCTATAATTTTAAAACACAGCGTGGATTGACGTTCAATACCTACACCAAGCAACAGGATATGTGGGTGCAAGCCAATCTTATAAAGAAAGTTAACGCCAATACCACATTTGCAAAGCATGTCATCATGACTACCTGCGATTATGATGAACCTCATTTTGGTTTTGTAAGCAGTAAAGGAAAATTCATAAATAATAAAATAGCTATTACAGGGCCCATTCATCCGGAATTTGAAGGCGTTCCCATACCTATTTATTTGCCTTTTGGATTATTCCCTTTGAATCCCGGTAGGCATTCGGGTATATTGGCGCCAACTTTTGAGGTAAATGAACAATATGGTATAGGGCTGATCAATGGCGGCTATTACCATGTGCTGAATGATTATGTAGATGTAACACTCAGGGGGAATATCTATTCTTATGGTGGCTGGATGGTTAACCTGACACCTACCTACAGGAGACGCTACCATTACTATGGATCGCTGAATATAAGCCTGATACGTAATAAGCAGAATTTTAAAGGTGATCCGGATTTTAGTGTTAATAAGACCTTTAATATTTCCTGGAATCATTCTGTTGACAGTAAGGCAAAACCCGGAACCAACTTCGGTGCAAATGTGAATTTTGGATCCTCAAAATACAACTCGTATATATCAGATAATCCTATTCGAAATGTAACAAACACCCAGCAATCTTCTATCAACTATTCCAGGACCTGGACCGGGACCACACCCATGAATTTTACCATGAGTGCGAACCAAAGCCAGAATAGTGTTAACCATTTGATGAACCTTACATTGCCGGATGCAGGGTTTAATATCAGTACTTTTTATCCATTTCAGCGTAAAGAGGTGATTGGCTCTCCCAAATGGTATGAGAAAATAGGATTGGGCTATACTGTTTCAGCCAGGAATCAATTATCTTTTTATGACACAGCTTCTAATACCATTAGCAGTCTTTTGGATACATTAGAATGGGGTGCACAACACCGTTTTCCCATTAGTCTTTCCTTGCCACCATTAGGAAAATTCATAGTATCTCCTTCAATATCGTATGAAGAGACCTGGCTTACCCATAGATTGAGACGCCAGTGGAATCCTGTTGCAGGTAAGGTGGATACCCTCTCAAATGAAAAAGGTTTTTTTACAGACAGGCGTATGAGCTTTTCACTGGGGGTCAATACAAATATTTATGGAACCCTGGCATTTAAAAAGTCCAGGCTCATGGCCATTCGTCACGTGATACGCCCAAGCTTTAGTTTAAATTATACGCCTAATCTTTCCAAAGGAAAATATGATGTGATACAGGTTGATACTTTTGGACATATTTCAGCGCTGCCCCAATTCGTTAATAACAGGATATTTACCGGCTACAGCTATGGCAGGTTCGGGGGCATCAGTTTTGGGGTGGATAATAACCTTGAAATGAAATGGCGCAGTAAAAAAGATACAGGCGATGCGGCCATTAAAAAGATCAGGCTGATAGATGGTTTTGGTTTCCAGAGCGGGTATAACTTCCTTTTGGATTCCTTCAAATTGCAACCTTTTAATCTTTACCTCAGAAGCACACTGTTTGAAAAACTAAGTCTTTCCGCACAAGGTCTTTTGGATCCTTATTTATATGACACATTGGGTAGACAAACTAAAAGATATGCCTGGAGTGATGGTCGTGTAAATATTGGGCAATTGAGATCAGGAAGTATCTCCATGTCCACTCAGTTTCAGAGCAAACCCCGCGATCCGAAACAGGGAACCAATCCAAATGCACAAATCGGGCGACATATTAATGACCCGGCGTTGATGGCAGATGAACAGCGATTGCAGGATTATATGCGAAGGAATCCAGCCGAATTTGTAGATTTCAATATTCCCTGGTCAATTGGATTATCTTATTCTTTGAGCTTTTTTAAGCAATTTGACCGTGAGACAAAGAAGTTCAAGACTTCTGTCACTTCCAGTGCTTCCTTTAATAACAGTTTCAGCCTTACTCCCAAATGGAATTTTACTACAAATGGCTTTTATGATTTTAAAACCAAGCAGCTGACCACCTTTACAATGTCCATTTCCAGGGACATGCATTGCTGGCAAATGGCCATTAACGTTACGCCCATTGGTAACTATCGCTATTTTAATATTAGCATTAGTCCTAAATCTTCCATTCTCCAGGATCTGAGAATCAACCGTACCAGGACCTTTGTTAACTATTGATGATTTAAGTAATAGTTCTTCATTACTTCAAACACTTCCTCCTTTAATTCCTGAGTAGATCTGCCCGGGGATTCAATGGCAGGAAGGAAATGCATTTCAACCTGCTGAGGCCAGAAGAAAAAGGTCTTGTTCGTTGGGAGCACTTTGGTTGTATTAAATATAACTGCTGGTATAACCGCTTTCCCCGTTTCCACAGCCAACTTAAAGGCACCATCATGAAAACGTTGCAGTGGTTGCGATGTTTTATTACGGGTTCCCTCCGGGTAGATGCACATATGTAAACCCATTTTTAGTACTTCTTTCATTTTGGTGTAGCTGGCCCTACGACTTTCTTCGCTTTTCCGGTTTACAAGCACGCTGCCTCTTTTATAAATAGTGCCAAATACCGGAATTTTTGCCATTTCATCCTTTGCTATGGTTTTATTAGCCCCGGGAATTGCTGAACTTGATAGTGGCACATCCATGAAAGAATTGTGATTGCACACCACTACGTAAACCTGCCCTTTTTTAAAGTTGTCTTTACCTGTGATCTTTCTTTTTACACCTGAGAAAATAAAAAAAGTAGTCATCCATATATCAAATATCTTAAACACATAAATAGTTCTTTTTGGTTCCGGCCACAAGCCTGTTATCCATATGGGTATAAAATAAACAAGTAGCGAAACAGCAAAAACCAATAAAGACCACAATGCAAAGACTCTTCCCAGTATATTCTTCAATAAATTCATGTGCAAATATTATAAAGCCCAATCAATTGGATCCAAATTCTGTTTCATTAAATAGGTATTTGTTTTAGAAAAATGCCTGCACCCGAAAAAACCGTTATGAGCACTAAGCGGAGAGGGGTGTGCTGCCTTTAATATATGGTGCTTTTTTGTGTTGATCAACTCCACCTTTTCCTGTGCAAACTTCCCCCATAACAGAAATACAATATGCTCCTTTTTGTTCGACAGTGTCTGGATCACACAATTGGTGAAGGTATGCCAGCCAATTTTAGAATGACTCATCGGCTCCCCGGCCCTCACGGTAAGAGAAGCGTTTAATAAAAGTACACCCTGAAGCGCCCATGGGGTCAGGTCACCATCTTTCGGAATGGGTATGCCTACATCATCCTGTAGTTCTTTAAAAATATTTACCAGTGATGGTGGTTCAGGTATGCCTTTAGGCACAGAAAAACTTAGTCCCATAGCTTGTTTTGGACCATGGTATGGGTCCTGTCCGAGAATGACCACCTTTACTTTATCAAAAGGAGTTTTATCAAATGCATTAAAGATCAATGGGCCTGGAGGATAAATAACTTTGCCCTGCGCTTTTTCCGTCTTTAAATGTTCTGCAATATTCTTAAAATAGGGCTTTTTGAATTCATCCTTTAATTGGGTTTTCCAGGACGATTCAATCTTGACATTCATCTGTTCTTACTATTTAAAAAGGCTGAAGGTATCAATTATTGAATTATCTGTGCACTATCAACCAGGTTCATCCGGAGTTGCAGAAATAATGACCTCAAATAAAAAGGTATGTAAAGTATATTTTGAAGTATCTGAAAGGGAACAAATTTCAGCACTTTTTCTACTGATGTAGTTGCAGTAGGATCAGTTGTCATTTAAAAAACCATCTATCATTTCCTGTTTTTCCTGTTCTTGTGTAAAGCGTTTATACTCAAGCAGGAATAATCCTGAAATAATGATAGATAATCCAAAAGCAATTTCCTGGATCCTTTCAGTAATATCCCCGGCAATTTCCATTAAGTACATAACCAATCTTTTTTTGTATTGATTCAAAAGCTTTGCCACGAAAAATTGGTAAAAAAACAGCTTTTTGCAGGATGCTGGAGTTGTATTTTAAAGTTACAAAGAAAGGCTTGTTTTCCCTAAATAATTGTGCAAAAAACCGACGTTCCGAAGGAGCGCATCACCCGGTTTAATTGTGACGGGGGAATTCATTTTTGTCCTTTACCCTCTACAGCTGTTTCCCCTTATCCAGAATAATCCTGGGAATGATTACAATAATAATTACTGGAAGGGTTTCCATTCATAACATTAGGGCTCAAATTGTTCCCTAACTTATATATATTAATTAATAAAAACATTGAAGATGAAAAAGACGGTACTATTATTTCCCTTCCTGTTGATTATTTTTTGTTGCCGTGCTCAGTATAAAAATGATAACCTCCTTTTTAAAACAGTGTACCCGGAAAGCTTGTGCGGGGAATTGAAGAAATACCCTGGTGCTCTTATACTTGATGTAAGATCAGCGGGAGAATTTAATGACACTTCTTTCAGCACAGGATTGAATATCGGGCGTTTGAAAAATGCCATAAATATAGATGTGCGGGAGTTGCCAAAACAATTGCATTCATTGGACGCTTATAAAGACAAACCTGTTTTTGTTTATTGCTCGCATAGCCAGCGGAGCCGAAGAGCCAGTAAGTTGCTAGCAGATAGTGGTTTTCATTATGTCATTAACATCAATGGCGGTATGACAGCAATCAGGGCTCTGGATGATGACCAGGTGCCTTGCAGCAAAACCTTGCTGGAAACGAAAAATAAATATGCAGTTATCCCCGCTACAGATCTGTGCCGTCAGTGGAAGGATCATCAAAAGAATATCATATTACTGGATGTGCGTCCTGATTCAGCCTGGCAACATATTACTTCCAATCCAAAGGTCAATGCCATGGGAAGTTTTAAAAACACCATGCATATTGCCCTGGATGAACTATCATCACAAATCAATAATCTCCCAGGGAACAAAGAAATCATACTGACAGATAATTTTGGTGCTGATGCAGCAAAAGCAGCCAGCTTACTGGTTGATAAAGGCTTTGCAAAAGTTTCAGTTTTGCTGGAAGGTATTGACAGGTGGTTATTGACAAGCAATAAAAACACGTCATGTAAAGGCTTATATATTCCTGCCGTCAGTTACAGCATTATCAGCTCTGCTGAATTTGGAAATCTGGTAAAAGATAAAACAGATCACCTTATCCTTGATGTAAGAACCCAGGATGAGGTTTCTAACAAAGCAAAAGAAAGTTATAAGAACATTGGCCATATGAAAAATGCAGTCAACATTCCCTATACAGAATTAGCTTCCCGGGATAATGAGATTCAGTCTTATCGAAATAAACCTGTTTACGTGTATGCATTTTCCGGTTCACCCGAGGCTTACATGGCTGCAAATACATTGGTGCAAAAGGGATTTACAAATATTAAGTTGTTAGCCGGCGGCTTGTTTAATATCAGGTGGACAGCAGCCAACGTAGTGAATATGAATCACCTGGATGATTTGGTTACTGACGTTCCTTCAGAAAATAAATAAGACACGTATGTTGTCTGCTGCTGGCCGTTTGAATTGCAGAAACTTGATTCTCAAAAGTGCTTTTAATGCCTTTAGTACAATAAAGCGGCCTTAAATTTGTTAAATAGGAATAAAATTTCCCTTTGATGCGAAAAACCATTGTTTATTTTCTTGTATCCATTATCACTTTACCATCATTTAGCCAGGTTAGATTGGGAATTTTCGGGGGCTTATCCAATTACCAGGGCGACCTTACCGATAAATTATATAAAAGCTCAAAAGCTGCTTTTGGTATCACCGCATCTTTTCCCATTGCACAAAGATTCAGTATCAGGACAGGTTTGACCCTGGGAAAAATTGCAGGTGCAGATAGCCTTAGCGACAAGCCTGAATTAATAGCCCGCAATTTAAGTTTCCAGTCAAAAATCACTGAATTCAGTGTGCTTGCTCAGTATGATATTTTTAATATAGATGATACCCGCTGGACGCCTTATGTTTTTGGTGGTCTTGCTCTTTTTCATTTCAATCCTTTTACTTACGACTCTACCCAAACTAAAGTGTACCTGCAACCTCTCAGCACCGAAGGCCAGGGTTTGCAAGGATATCCGGAAAAACCTTACACATTGACGCAACTCTCGCTTCCTTTTGGCGCAGGTATAAAATATGCCATTAGCGACAGGGTGCAAATAGGCCTTGAAGTGGGCCTTCGCAAAACCTTTACTGATTATCTTGATGATGTAAGTGGTGGCTATGCAGATCCTGCCGATCTTTTAGCAGGTAAGGGCCAGCAGTCCGTGGATCTGTCCTACAGGGGTGATGAAATAGGCAATCCAGCTTACCCAACCAAAGGGTTTACACGCGGCAATCCCAAGGCAAAGGATTATTACTATTTTTCGGGTCTGCATCTTTCCTTCGCCCTTGGTGGAGGGGAAGGCAAAAGTGGTGGACGTGGAGGTTATGGATGCCCTAAAGTTTTCTAAATAACAATTCTCATGAATTTATAAGTCATCGGTTCCTACTTTTGGGGTCTCATGGCATATAAAAATCAACAGCAGTTCATAGATGTATTGGAACGTGAGGGCGAACTGGTTCGCATCAAAGAATACGTCGATCCCAAATTGGAAATAGCAGAGATCACAGACCGCATCAGCAAAACTCCCGGCGGTGGCAAGGCCTTGCTTTTCGAAAATACCGGCTACGATTTTCCTGTATTGATGAATGCCTATGGCAGTGAAAAAAGAATGTGCCTGGCATTGGGTGTCAATCACCTGGATGATGTAGCTCATGATATTGAAGCTCTTTTTAAAATGCTTGCTTCTCCTAAAGAAAGCATAGTTGATAAATTAAAATTGCTGCCTAAGCTCGGGCAGTTCGCCAGCTGGATGCCGAAGGTCCGATCAGGAAGAGGAGAATGCCAACAGGTGGTTTGGCAGGGAAAGGATGCTGATATTTCCAAATTGCCAGTAATTACCTGCTGGCCTAAAGATGGTGGTCCGTTTGTTACACTCCCCGTGATCCATACAAAAGACCCATCTACATCTACCCGTAATGTGGGCATGTACCGTATGCAGGTATTCGGACCACAATTAACCGGGATGCACTGGCATAAGCACAAAGTTTCAGCAAAGCATTTCAATGAATATAAAAAGCTCGGTAGGAAAATGCCTGTAGCTGTTGCATTGGGTGGAGATCCTGCCTATGCTTATTCAGCCACAGCTCCTTTACCAGAGAATGTT
This sequence comes from Flavisolibacter ginsengisoli DSM 18119, assembly GCF_900129295.1. Taxonomy (GTDB): domain Bacteria; phylum Bacteroidota; class Bacteroidia; order Chitinophagales; family Chitinophagaceae; genus Flavisolibacter; species Flavisolibacter ginsengisoli. The sequence goes on along the minus strand of NZ_FQUU01000004.1, from coordinate 117,090 downwards.
GATGAATACATGCTGGCTGGCTTCCTTCGTAAGAAAAAAGTAGAGCTGGTAAAATGTATAACACAACCTGAAATAGAAGTGCCTGCAGATGCTGATTTTGTAATTGAAGGTTATGTTGATCCCGCAGATGAACTGATCTGGGAAGGTCCTTTTGGAGACCATACCGGCTATTATTCTTTGCCTGATTGGTATCCTCGCTTTCATATTACCTGCATCACGCATAAACAAGGCGCTGTCTATCCTGCTACAATTGTTGGAATACCCCCGCAGGAAGATGCCTGGCTGGGAAAGGCTACTGAGCGAATATTCCTGGCACCAATGAAAATGACCATGGTGCCTGAGATCGTGGACATGGATATGCCGGTGGAAGGTGTATTCCATAACCTGGTCATTGCCCAGATCAAAAAAGAATATGCAGGGCAGGGACAAAAAGTGATGAATGCTATGTGGGGAGCAGGGCAGATGATGTTCAATAAGATACTGGTGGTGGCAGATACCGGGGTGCAGATACAGGACTATGAGAAATTAGCCCAATATGCATTCAGCAACCTTGACCCGGCAGCAGATATTTATTTTTCCCAGGGACCAATGGATGTCCTGGATCATAGCTGCAGCAAGCTTGGATTTGGTGGCAAAATGTGTATCGACGGTACAGCAAAGTATGAAGAAGAAAAAGATGATACAAGCGCATGGAAATCTATAAATAATGACTGGCTGAATACTATTGCTGACAAGTTTGATGAGGTACACGCAGTAAATACTTCCCTGCTGAAAAAAGATATCCCGGTATTGGTGATTTCTGTAAAGAAATCAAAGAAAGGCCAGGTCAGGGATTTACATCAACAGCTTTGCCAGGCTCCTGAAATGGAAGCAGTGAAAATGGTGCTTTATGTAGAGCATACTGTCAATGCCAATGACCTTACAGTAGCCTTATGGCGCTTTTGCAATAACCTGGATCCTAAAAGAGACAATACCCTCGTTCAACGTCCTTCTAGTATTGATGAATCAAAAACCTATTCCTGCATGGGCCTTGATGGAACCATTAAAAGCAAAGAAATGGACAACTTCCAGCGGGACTGGCCAAATATTATCGTTTCAGATGAAGCTACCATCAAATCGGTAGATGCCAAATGGGATAAGCTTGGATTAGGAGAATTCTTACCTTCACCTTCACTCAAGTTCCAGGACCAGGTGTATGGATTGGAAGCTGTGGTCCAGGCTTAATCAAAAACCAACAGATGCCAGCAAAAGCATTGAATGTATTAATGACAGGTGCAGGAGCACCTGGTGCGCCTGGTATCATCAAATGCCTGCTTAGCGATCCTTCCATAAACCTCCTGGTAGCAGATGCAGATCCTAATGCCATAGGCAGGTATCTGCATCATCAATTTATCCAGGTGCCAATGGCTGATGATCCGCAGTATACGGATAAATTGTTGGAGATATGTCATGATCAAAAGATCGATATTTTGTTGCCCCTGGTCACCAAAGAATTATTCCCGCTTTCAATAAATAAACAGGCATTTGAACTACAGGGTACGAAAGTGTTGGTGTCATCTGCAGAGGCTATCAGGAGCTCCAATGATAAATCAGCCTGTTACCGTTTCCTGCAAACAAAAGGATTCGAGCTTCCTGGATTTCATATTGCCAGGACAACAGAAGAATTTATACACGCCGCCTACGAACTGGGGCATCCGCAACGATCATTTTGTTTTAAGCCTTCTCTTTCCAACGGCAGCAGGGGCTTCAGGGTAGTATCTGATTCCATCAATGAATCTGACGAGTTGTTTAAAAACAAACCATTTACAGTCTTCATCACATACGCACATGCCTTAAAGATCCTTTCATCACAGGCATTCCCCGAGTTGCTGGTTACAGAGTATTTGCCTGCAGAAGAATATTCCATAGACTGCCTGGCACAAAATGGAGAAGCTAAACTGATTGTTCCAAGGCTGCGCACAAAAATGATCAATGGTATTAGTGTGCAGGGCCAGTTTGTGAATGACAATGACATCATTGATTACTGCAAAAGACTCATATCTCTTATAGGCCTGCATGGCAATATAGGCATCCAGTTAAAAAGATCAGCTTCAGGCAAACCTTTGTTGGTAGAGGTAAACCCCCGGGTACAGGGTACCATTGTAGCTGCACTGGGGGCGGGCGTAAACCTTCCCTTATTAGCTATCAAGCAGGAAATGGGACTTGACATTGATCCATCAGAGTTGAATGTAAAATGGGGTACAAGGTTTTCCCGCTACTGGACAGAGGTTTTTTATTAGTCCTTGTTAAACTGTGGATCTTACCATTTTGTTATTCAATTGAAAACGTAAATTGCTCACATGAAAAGAATTCTGTGGCTTGGGGTACTGGCTATAATTGCATTTGTAGCCAATGGTCAGCCTGTAAAGAAAACATCAGCCAACAACACATTGCTATGGCGCATTACGGGTAAGAATATTGTGCAGCCATCCTATCTTTTCGGAACCATGCATATGCTTTGTGCTGATGATATTGACCTGAGTGATAGTCTGGTAAATGCCATTCGCAAGGCCGATAATGTGTATTTGGAACTGGACATGGACAACCTATTTGAAATGATGGCCGCCATGACCAAAATGAAGATGAGAAATGACACCACGTTATCTGATCTTCTTTCAAAAGAAGAGTATGAAAAAGTAAAAAACTATTTCAAAGAAAATAGCTCCATGATTCCTTTTTCCATGCTGGAAACTTACAAGCCTCTCCTGGCAGCATCTATGATCATGGAAAAGCAGGCAGGGGCTTGCGACAATATGATATCCATGGAGCAACTGATCATGAAAGAAGCCAAAAGGAATGATGTGGGCATAAAAGGAATGGAAACTATGGAATATCAAATGAGCATATTCGATAGCATTCCTTACGGTTTCCAGGCAAAGCAACTGGTAAAAATGGTAGAGGAAGGTAATAAAAACGAAGACAATGAAATGCAGACACTGACCAACGCTTACCGGGATCAACAATTGGATAAAATGGAAGAGCTCACCAAAAATGAAGACCTGGGCATCAAGAATTTTGCTGATATGCTTTTATACAACCGCAATGCTAACTGGGCCAGGAAGCTCGATGGTTTGTTGCCCGGCAAGTCGTTGGTAGTAGCAGTGGGTGCAGGTCATTTGCCTGGAGACAGGGGAGTGATAAATTTGTTGAGAAAAGCAGGGTATAAAGTGGAGCCTGTGGAAAATAAAATGATCAGGAAGAAAACCAAAGAGATCTGATCAAAGAAAACAGGAATTGAAATTATATTAATACTGTTTCATCAAAAGATAGATCAAATATTATAAAAAAGGTTGATGGCTTGCAAACCATCAACCTTTTTTTATTGGAAATACCGAAAGCATTAGAACTGCTCCAGTCCGGAGAAGAAGAAATCACCTTCGATCTTTGCATTTTCATCACTGTCACTCCCGTGTACTGCATTTTCGCCTACAGAAGTAGCGAAAAGTTTCCTGATTGTCCCTTCATCCGCCTTGGAAGGATCGGTGGCACCTATCAGAGTTCTGAAATCTGCAACTGCATTATCTTTTTCAAGAATAGCCGCTATGATCACACCACTGCTCATGAATTCCACTAACTCGCCGTAAAAAGGCCTTGCCTTATGTACCGCGTAGAACTCACCGGCTTTCTCTTCTGTCAATTTGGTTTGCTTCAATGCCACGATACGAAATCCCGATTTAATGATCTTATCCAATATAGCACCTGCATGGCCATTCTTCATGGCATCAGGCTTAATCATTGTAAATGTTCTGTTAGTCATTACTCTTATTTTTCAAATTTGGCCGCAAAAATAGGGAGAACTTATCGATTAGCTAACGTTCTGTGGTTTAGTAATCAAGAGTGTTGTTCAAAACTTAACATGCTGTTGTTTGATTATTGCAGAGCTGACAGTTTGTCCTAACACCCTACCATAAATATCACTTACCATATAGTTTCGCCTGCTTTACTTCCTATCAACTACCTATCTACGGTATAGATACTCCGTACCAGCACGGAGTATCTATACCGTTACTATACTGTTGATAGGAGGTAGGTATGAAGTAACTATCAACTGGCCTTAATGGTGAATAGGAGGAAGGTGTAATAATGATTATATTAATTAAGCATTGGTTATCAATATTGTATTGGTAGCTGCTTGCAATACTACTTTATATAAAAAGTAATGATGCTTTAGACATTGAAATCAGAGGGGTCGTCTGCGGGTTATTCTTTTAAATAGTCTTGCGACAACCCAAACACATAAGATCAAAAGTAGCAATGCCACCATGACAGGAATGACAAAGCTTAATAAGGAGCTTGTAACTGCAGCGACATTCTCGGTTGTAGCCACTACTGCATTTCCGGTGCCAATGGTTGCCTTACTGCTTAACAACCGCAACAGGCCGGTTCCCAACTGGATAGTACCGGCAGTGGAACCACCCGCCAGGAAGGCAAGTCCCCACCTGACAATGGGTTCCTGGCCGGAAAGGGGAAGTATGGAAAACGCAAGTAATGTTCCCGCTGCCACCGACAAGGGTGTAGCGATCGTATCAAGCAGGTTATCAATAAATGGTATGTAATAAGCGGCTATTTCCGCTATTGCGGCCGTTGCGAAGCATATAATAGATGTCCAACTGCTTAGCCACCCCATATCTGGTGGCAGGTGTATTATATTAAAATGGCCTGCTACAGCTGCTGCAAGCATAGGAAGGAATACCCTGAAGCCTGCAGTGGCGCTGAGGGCAATTCCCATGGCTATGGTCGTTATAAGACCCTGATCCATATCAAAAAGATACAAACTATTCTAATAAACACCTGACTGGAGTTTCTATGAACAAGCGTCAATGACTTCATAATGTAGGCTGGAAAGGCCATTTGACAGGCATACCTGGATGGAAACTTAATAAAAAGCCTAATCCTGCTATACTAAAAGCGAAACAACAAACTTTGCCCTACTTTTGCCGCTCTTTATGCAGGCAATACAGGAAATATATGGTCAATTGAAGGACCCAAAGCGCGTCGTGATTACTATGCATCAGAAACCTGATGCCGATGCTATGGGCTCGGCATTGGCATTGTTTCATTTTCTAAAGGAATTTGGGCATGATGTCATTGTCATATCTCCAACCAACTGGGCCCGTTGGCTGAACTGGATGGATGGTGTCAGCGAGGTGCTGGATTATGAACTGAATAAGGTGGAAGCCAACGAAATTCTTGACCGGACAGAATGGTTATTTTGCCTGGATCACAATCATTTCAGCAGGGCCAAGTCCATGGCTCCAAAACTTGCGGCCATTGATTGCGTAAAAATATTGATAGACCACCACCAGGAGCCTGATTGCGCTTCTTTCAATTATGGTATTTCCAATACTGGGAAAAGCTCTACCTGCGAAATGATCTATGACCTGATTGTCAATTCCGGTCACAGGGATAAGATCAATAAAGTAATATCAGAATGCCTGTATGCCGGGGTAGTTGCTGATACTGGTTCCTTCCGCTTTTCATCTACCACCGCCAATGTGCATCATATGGTAGCCGCTTTAAAGGAACACGGCCTGGAGCATACAAAGGTTCATGAAGCACTGTATGACAATTTCCTGGAGAACAGGCTTCGTTTCCTTGGTCATGTACTCACGAACAGGATGGAGATATTTTATGAGCTTAACACTGCTCTGATCTATATATCTAAGATAGAATTGCTTAAATATGAGATCAAAACAGGAGATACAGAGGGTTTGGTAAATTATCCATTATCTATACAGGGAATCAAACTTGTAGGCTGTGTCATTGACAGGGATGAAGAAAGAAAATGGTCATTCAGGAGCAAAGGTCAGTTTGACTGTAATACATTTGCCCGCAAATATTTTAATGGCGGTGGCCATTATAATGCATCCGGCGGAAATGATTCTGCTTCTTTGCAGGAAACTGTTCAGAAATTTAAAAATGCAATTAAAGAAAATAGTTCTCTTTTACAATAATTAAACAATCCAAATGCAATTTTCAAAAACTATTCTAGGTGTTTTGTCTGTAGCTATGCTTTTTGCAGCATGCAACAGCGTTGATTTTAAAAAAACAAAGGCAGGTGTACCGTATAAGGTTTTTGGTAATGGGAAAGGTGATTCCATTAAACAAAACAACATTGTTAAGTTTGAGGTGATCCAGAAAACAAAGGATTCTGTTTTGTATAGTTCCTACAAAATGGGTCAACCCCAGTTCATCCAGATCCAGCCCATACCAGCCACCTTTAGCTACAATGATATAGGCTCTAATATCATGGAGATCTTTATGAATGCAAAAAACGGTGATAGCATCTATATGGTGCAATCTACGGATTCATTGATCAAGCAGAACCCGCAGATGGCAGAGCAGGCTAAGATCAAAAAAGGACAGGAGTTCATTACTACCATCAAGGTGCTTGAAGTTTTCAAGACGCCTGAAGAAGCTCAGGCTGCTGTTAATAAGGACAGGATAGCGAACGCAGATAAGATGGAAAAAGAAAGCCTTGAAAAGTTTAAGAAAGATACAGCAGCCCAGGCAATGGTAAGCAAGGACGCAAAAACCATTGAAGCGTACCTGGCTAAGAATAATATCCAGGCTCAAAAAACAAGTTGGGGTGTTTATGTACAGATCCTCAACCCGGGCCAGGGACCAAAGTTAAAAGTTGGACAGTATGGTACTGTACGCTACAAAGGGCATAAATTATCAGGTGAAGTATTTGACTCCGGCACTTTTCCTTTACAGGCAGGCATGGGTGGATCAATACCTGGTTTTGATATGGGAGCAAGAGAACTGGCAAAAGGTGGTAAGGCAAATATTTACATTCCTTCCACGCTTGCTTATGGACCAAATGGAAGCGGTCCCAAGATTGGACCAAACGAGATCCTGGTATTTGAAATGGAGTTGCTTGATATCTCAGATACGCCTCCAGCACAAAATCCACAGGGAAATATTGATACGACAAGAGCTCAAAAGCAATAATAGTATTAAAAAAATTCCGAACTTTGAAGCCCATCGAAAGATGGGCTTTTTCTATTGAATGGAAAATGCTAATGTCCCGTTTTTAGTCCAAATTTCCATTTAATCCAGTAACCTGTTTTAACGTCGTACCCGCCCGTACTTTTCTGAGCTACCATCTGTAGACCTGTTGGAAACAATACCATAATTTGAATTCTATACTTGCGTTATTGAGGCGGAAGGGCAGTGCGTACACTGCTCTTTTTTTTGTGTTTATATTTCACTCAGGCCTCTGAATATTTCTGCACCAGTTTAATAGCTTCCATTGCTTCTTTCACATCATGCACCCTTAAAATATTGGTTCCGTTCAATAATGCCATTGTATGTAATACAGTAGTGCCATTCAGCGCTTCCTCCGCTTTTATACCTAATGTTTTATAGACTGTTGCTTTGCGCGACAAGCCCACCATTAATGGTTTATTTAGCTGCCGGAAATACTGCAATTCTTTAAGCAAGGTGAAATTATGGGTAGCTGTTTTTCCAAATCCAAAGCCCGGGTCGATTATAATATCATTGATGCCGCTTTTTATGAGTTCAGCCATTTTGAAATTGAGTGAGTCGAAAACCTCTGTTACTACATTTTCATAACTGGGGTTCAGTTGCATGGTTTGTGGATGCCCCTTCATGTGCATCAATACATAGGGCGCTTTTAAAGCAGCAACGGTTGGCAATAAGTCTTCGTCAATCGCGCCGGCACTTACGTCGTTAATTATATGCGCGCCTGCATGAATGGATTCCTTAACTACTTTTGAGTAAAAGCTGTCTATAGAAATAAATGCTTCCGGAAATCTTTTGGCAATAGATTCTATGGCAGGCAATACTCTTCTCAATTCTTCTTCTGCGCCTACCTGTTCACTTCCCGGCCTTGTACTTTGCCCACCGATGTCAAGTATGGTCGCACCATCCTGCAACATTTTTTCAGCCCGCATCAATACCTCTTTTTCATTAGCTGAGCGACTCCCCGGATAAAAGGAATCAGGTGTTGTATTAATGATGCCCATTACAATAGGCTTATCAATAACCATCAATCGTCCTTTACAATTAAGTGTAAACATTAAGCGCCGTTTATTACTTTTGAAGCTAATGTAGATAATAAATCATTTCATGTCCGATACCAACCAGCAATACGAAGCAATTGAACATAAATGCCAGGATATATTTATCCATAAAACAAAAGATTATGGTACTGCCTGGAGAGTACTAAGAAATATTTCCATCGTTGACCAGATCTATATCAAAGCACAGCGCATCAGGACCATCCAGGAAAAGGGAGAACAGAAGGTTGGAAACACCGGGGATGATATTGCATCTGAATTCATTGGTATTATTAACTATTCCATTATAGGCCTGATCCAGATGGAACTGTCCGAAAACGATCCCGAAGAACTGGAAGTAGATGCGGTCGAAACCTTATACGACAGGTATTTTACAGCCGCAAGGATGCTGATGCAAAGTAAGAACCACGATTATGGAGAGGCCTGGAGAAATATGACACAGGAAAGTTTTGTTGACCTGATATTGATGAAACTGCAGCGTATGCGGCAGATCATTTCAAACAAAGGTAAAACCCTTATCAGCGAAGGCCTGGATGCCAATTATTATGATATGATCAATTATGCTGTTTTTGCATTAATATTAATGGAAGAATCAAAACAACAGTAATGCGAATTCTTATTCGTATCATCCAGGCGGCTGTAGGCATCTTATTTATTATCTCAGGATTGGTGAAAGCCAATGATCCATTGGGACTGAGTTACAAGATGCAGGAGTTCTTTGAACTATGGAGCAGTGAATTGACAACAGGTCATTTTTTTCTGAAAGGTGGGTTGATCGGTTTTTTTGATTTTCTTCACCAGCAATCCCTTTCACTTTCCATATTTATGATCACGCTTGAGATCATTGCGGGTGTGGCCCTGCTTTTGGGATGGAAAAAGAATTTTATTCTCTGGCTGTTATTAACACTTATTGTATTCTTTACTTTCTTAACGGGCTATGCTTATTTATCGGGCAAGTTTACCAACTGCGGATGCTTTGGTGATTGCTTGCCTATTACGCCATTAACATCTTTTACCAAGGACCTTTTTCTACTTGTATTTATCATTGCATTGCTCCTTGGTAAAAAATACATCACACCCGTATTTACCAGTGCAACACGCGGATTTATTGTTGCGGCATCTTTAGGACTTACATTACTGTTACAATGGTATGTGTTAAATTACCTGCCCCTGGTAGATTGCCTTTCATTAAAAAAGGGAAACAACATCGCTCTGCAAATGAAACCACCTCCGGGTTCAGTTCCTGATAGCTTTGCCATTCGTTTTATATATGAAAAAGGTGGAAAACAATTTGAATTTGCGCCTGAGAATTTACCTGCGGACTTTAATACCTACAAATTCATTGACAGGAAGGATCAATTGGTTCGCAAAGGAAATGCTGAACCTGCATTGAAAGGATTTTCCCTGACAGGCGTCAGCGGCCAGGATTCAACCACTGCCATCTTATCACAGCAATTAGCTGTGTTATTGTTTTTCCAGGATGTACATTCAGGTAAATGGATCAACAAAGACCTTGAATCGCTGATTATGGCTGCCAATAAAAAAGGAATTCCACTTTGCATTCTATCTCCATCAGCCCCGGATGCTTCGAAATTATTCAAAGACACAACTGGTTTACAATTCTTTAATTGCGATTTTACAGTAGTGCGCATTGCGGCAAGAACCGAACCTGCCGTATATATACTAAAAAATGGGTCAATCTGGAATAAATACAGTTCACAACAATTAGGGAAGGCTGGTAACGACCTGTCTTTTCTTCAACCCTAACAAAAGAGAAACCGTGTTACCTTTTATTTTCCGAAAGATAGTTTATGGCCTGCTGGTACTGGTAGGGGTAGTGGTGCTGGTGTTTGTTTTATTCCAGGGATTTGGAGATCCTGCACGACTGGTAATGGGTCAGACGGGTGATGCTGCCACACAGGCAAATATTCGTAAGGAGCTTTACCTGGACCAGCCCAAATGGAAACAATTCCTGTATTACCTGAATGATGTCTCGCCTGTAGCATTTCATTCTAAAGAAGAGATACAAAAAAAGGAACTAAAAGGACTATTTATTGGAGGGGATACAAAATTTGCCTTTAAGCTTCCTTATCTCAGAAAATCTTACCAGACAAAGAAATCTGTCAGCGCCATCTTGTTGGAGGCCCTTCCAGGCACCTTGCTTTTGGCCATTGCCGCCATGACCATTGCTGTGCTTATTGGTATCCCACTTGGCATGCTGGCAGCAGTTAAACAAAATACATGGATGGATACTGGTGCTGTATTTTCCAGTATCATAGGTATTTCCGCCCCTTCTTTTTTTATGGGCATCATCATCGCCTATCTTTTTGGTTTTGTCTGGACAGACTGGACCGGGCTACATATTACAGGGAGCTGGTTTGATATTGACGAAAAGGGAGTAAAAAGACTCACGCTTCAAAATCTTGTATTGCCAGCAGTGACTTTAGGAATTCGTCCACTTTCCATTATAACTCAATTGACCAGGAGCGCCATGCTGGATGTGCTTGACCAGGATTATATCAGGACAGCTTACGCAAAAGGGCTTAGTAAGAGCCAGGTTATTTGGAAACATGCATTGCGTAATGCACTTAACCCGGTAATCACAGCCATTACCGGATGGTTTGCTGAGCTGTTGGCAGGAGCTTTTTTTATTGAATACATCTTCGGATGGAAGGGGATAGGTAAAGTTACCGTTGATGCCCTGGAAAAGCTGGACTTTCCCGTAGTTATGGGATCAGTACTTATCTCGGCTACTTTCTTCATACTCATCAATATCCTCGCAGATATTCTCTACGGTATAATTGACCCCAGGGTACGAGTTAAATAGGTACAAATTTTGTTGAAGGGTTTGGCAGTTTCACGGGTGTAAAAGCTTAACTTTAATACGAACCAGCAATAGATTACCACCCATTTTATCATCCTTTTAAAAACTATTTCTATGGAAAAAGTTGCTGAGGTATTGGACCGCAAGTATCCCCAATTCAACACTGTTTCCCCTGACTGTTTTGTTAGCGATGCATTGTATCAAATGGCGTGTGAAAACGTAGACCATTTGATCGTGTTGGAAAATGATAAATTCATGGGGGTGCTGACCGATCATGACATTGCAAGTAAGGTACTGTTTGATGATCGGCCATTGAAAAGTATAAGGGTAAAAGAATTCATGACCCGTACACTGCCGGTTGCCACTTCGCAGGATTCACTGGAACACTGTATGCAATTAATGGAACGTTTTAACGCACGGCACCTTGCTATCTATGATAACTTTTTATTCAAAGGAGTGCTTTCTTCTTACGACCTGATACAGGAGGCGTTAAGTAAACGTAAGTCGATATTTGAGGAGGAAGGAGCTATTCGCCAGGGGTATCCTTGGAATTATTGAATGACAATATTCTCAATCACTTTCTCACCTAAAGCTTCGTTAACGCGAAGCTTTATTTTTTCTTTCTGAAAATTAAGTTCCTGCTTCAGCGGTGCTACATTGGTAGTAATAAAAAGTGTTTTATTGATCACCTTTAAACTTTCTGTGTAGCGGGCTATTGTTTTTCCCATGACATTTTCCCAGACCTGGTCAATCTGTAAAGCCTGTATATCGCCCTTGATGCGACTTTGAGCCAGGTATTGCTTTAAAACATCTCCAATTGAATATTGCCCCATGGGGTAAAAATAATACTATTAGTTTCAGTAATCATGACCTTAATAGATTTGTGGAAAAGCAAGTGAAATAGCTTCAATAATATCTGATGCAAGCATGCTTTCCATAGAAAGTTTTGATGCTGCAAGGTCACCTGCCAGCCCATGGATATAGACACCAAGTATGGCAGCCTTTTCCGATTCATATCCCTGTGCTCTAAGTGCTGTAAGTATCCCGGTCAAAACATCTCCACTTCCTCCTTTGGCCATGCCTGCGTTGCCTGTGTTGTTGAAAAATATTTGTCTGCCGGGCGTGGCAATGATTGTATGATGTCCCTTTAATACAATGATGCATTTCAATTCAGCAGCTTTTGCAGTAGCAGTTGATAACCTGTCGAAATCATTGGTATGATCTCCAAACAGCCTGTCAAATTCCTTAGGGTGTGGGGTAAGGATACTGTCAGCAGGGATATGGGTCAATAATTCTTTGTGTAGTGATAAGATATTTAAAGCATCGGCATCTATAACAAGTGGCATTGTATAACGCCTGGCAATAAAAGAAACCATCTTTTGCGTAGCTTCCTCAGTGCCTATCCCAGGGCCAATTCCAATGGCAGCATATTTATCCAGGTCACCGGGCAGGGAAGATAAATGTTCATCGTTTTCATCTGTCATCACCATGGCTTCAGGTGCAACGCTTTGTAAAATGGAATAACCACACCTGGGTACAAAAACAGTGGTAAGTCCTGCCCCCGAACGCATACAGGCCCTGGTGGCTAAAACAGCAGCTCCTATCTTACCATAACTCCCAGTTATAAGAAGTGCATGGCCAAAATTTCCCTTGTGTGAGAATTCATTTCTTGGTTTGAATATGGATCTTATCAAAGCAGGTTCTGTCAATTCCTTATGGAATATGTTATCCTTTAAAAAGCCGGGGTGCAATTGAATATCCAGAATGTGAATTCTTCCTATATATGGTGCATTCTCCTGGACCAGCAGGCATAATTTATACACCTGGAAAGTAAGCGTATGATCTGCCACTATGATAGGATGCCCTTTGGATGATTTATCTAAAAAAAGACCTGAAGGGACATCTATGGAAACTACGATTGCATGGGCTGAATTAATATGTTCAACAAGCAATGCTGCGATACCAGACAGAGGCTTATTCAATCCGGATCCGAAGAGTGCATCAATGATAATGTCAGTCTCCGTGATGGAAATAACAATATTTTCCGATTGTATAAAATGTATATCAGTAGTGATCTCATGAAGGCGTTGAAGGTTCTCCTGGAAATCGGGGCTGCCAGGCCTGCCATTTTCAAGTATATAAATAATGGTACTGAAGCCTGCTTGTAGTAACATTCTTGCAATGGCTAATCCGTCGCCACCATTGTTACCCTTGCCACAAAATATTTTAAAGGAATGTCCACGCCAGTGTTGTGCCCTGATCCAATCAAAGCAACAGGTAGCAGCCCGTTCCATTAGATCAACCGAGCGTATAGGTTCATTGTAAATGGTATATTGATCCCATGCCTGTATTTGCTCCCTTGATAAGATCTGCATGGTCTTGTAAACTTTGGATCATCTATTCCTCACCGTCATCCTGCTTGCCATCATAATTCCCAAACAAGTTATACAATTTTTTGGCTGTGGTGTACACATTCGTATTGTACTTGTTTGACAAAATGATAATAGTAGCATTTTCTTCAGGTAGGCGGGCAAAAGCTGAATTGAATCCATGCCAATGACCATTGTGATAGATCACCTTCTTTTTATTAGGCAATAAAAGCATCCTCCAGCCCAGGCCATAATTATGAATGCCTGGTTTTTCATTGCTGTAAGGAGTATATGCTGAGTCAAGTAATGGTTGCTTGATGATTGATTGAGCATATAAAGACTGGTCCCATTTCAGGAGATCCCTTGGTGTTGAAAAAACATTTTTATCACCATAAGGGCCATCAGAAAAATCAAGCGTCCATGGTGCGCCATTACGCTGGTATGATTGGGTGATAGTAGAGTCGTTCATGGTATGAACAAATGTATTGGTCATGCCTAATGGAACGAAGAAGTTCTTTTTCATGTATTCAGGGAAGGATAGCCCGCTTGCCTTTTCTACGATGAGTGCGAGCAATACGTAATTGGTATTGCAATAATTGAAATGACGGTCAGGCTGGTAGGCGTGTGGGGGATGCCAGTTGATCAATGTAGCTAATACTTCATTATTACTGGCTTGTTGCGTGCGGGGCCATTTGCCAGCTTCCATATAATTCAGGTAATTAGGTAAACCACTTCTGTGGTTCAAAAGCATTTTTACCGTGATGCCCTGGTAGGGGAATTGTGGAAAGAATTTATTTACTGAGTCATTTAAGCTAAGCTTTCCTTCCTGTACCAGTTTTAATACCGCTGCAGATGTCATGGTTTTGCTGGTAGAAGCGATCTGAAATGGGATATCTGCATTCAGTGAATCTTTCTGCCTGAGGTCATGGAAGCCCACATAATTTTCATAAACGATCTCTCCATTCTTAGCTACTATGATACCGCCATTGAATGAACTCCTGTAAAGTGTATGCCTGAGCATATCTTCAACTGCATCATGATAATGTTGTTTTTCCTGCACAGTTAAAGCGGGAAATAATGGTGCAGGAGTAGGTGCAGGTTCCTGTATAGCAACTGGCTGGCTGCTTTGTGATGAAGATTGGCAACCCCATAAAAGGGTAATTATCGCTCCGGTAAGAAGAAAGTTTTTCAAAAGATAATTATTTTGATGAACAGGATACCTGATAAAATTATTATTTAAGTCTACAAAAACAAATCCAATTTGTTAATTCTTGCAGGCTGGTTTTTTTATTATTCCTCATATTTGCAAGATGGATGCCGCGCAAACAAGTTACCCCAAAGAAAAGATTAAAATTTTATTACTGGAGAATGTAAGTGACGTAGCCGTAAAAAACTTCGCCAGGCAAGGTTATTCACATGTTGAAAAACTTACCAAAGCTTTACCAGAGGCGGAATTGATCCAGGCTATTAAAAATGTTCACTTATTAGGTATCCGTTCTAAAACCCAGGTTACTAAAGCTGTGTTGGATGCCGCAGAGAAATTGCAGGCTATAGGCTGCTTTTGTATTGGAGTGAACCAGGTGAACCTGGATGTGGCTACTGAAAATGGGATAGCTGTATTCAATGCTCCCTATTCCAATACCCGGTCTGTTGCTGAGTTAGTGATAGGAGCGTCCATTATGCTGATAAGAAGAATTCCAGATAAGAATATAGCTGCTCATAAAGGCACCTGGATGAAGGAGTCCAGCGGTAGTTATGAACTCAGGGGAAAGACCCTGGGAATCATTGGATATGGAAATATAGGAACCCAGGTAAGTGTATTGGCAGAGTCGTTGGGTATGCGTGTTATCTTTTATGATATTGAAACCAAAATGCCATTGGGTAATGCAGAAGATATGCGGAGCTTAAAAGAAGTATTGAGCAAGGCTGATATTGTAACCCTACATGTACCTGAGACAGCCCAAACTAAAAATCTCCTGAATAAGAGTAATCTTAAATACTGTAAAAAAGGTTCCATTATATTGAACTATGCAAGGGGAGAAGTGATTGAATTGAATGACCTGCGCAAATTCATTGAAAGTGGTCAGATAGCTGGTGCAGCCATAGATGTTTTTCCTGTAGAGCCTGAGAAAAATGGAGATCATTTTGAATCCCCTATTCAAAATTTACCCAACGTATTGTTAACACCACATATTGGAGGGTCTACCGAGGAAGCGCAGCAAAATATTGGTGAGGATGTTAGCAATAAATTGTTGAATTACCTGGAAAAAGGTGTTTCACTGGGGTCTCATACTGTTCCTGCGTTATCATTGCCTCCACAGGAAGGCAGTCACCGCATACTTCATATCCATAGAAATGTTCCAGGTGTACTATCGGAGATCAACAGTGCACTTTCGAGGAATAAGATCAATATCGTTGGACAATACCT
The DNA here is from genome assembly GCF_900129295.1 of Flavisolibacter ginsengisoli DSM 18119. GTDB lineage: Bacteria > Bacteroidota > Bacteroidia > Chitinophagales > Chitinophagaceae > Flavisolibacter > Flavisolibacter ginsengisoli. Next base: position 101,385 of record NZ_FQUU01000004.1, on the reverse strand, counting down.
CAAGACAAATGATGCTATTGGCTACGTGGTAGTAGATGTTGATAAGCAATTATCAAGAAAAGCAACACAGTTATTGAAGGAAGTTCCAAATACTATTAAAGTGCGGCTGCTCTATTAAATACAGGGTTTTAAAGATTATGTAATGTTTTCCATGCTTACATCCTCTTGTTAGCAAGGGAATCCTGCATTATTTTCTCGCGGGATGTTTTAGTCCAGTCAATGATCATTTTACGCTGTGCATCATTCAGCTTTGCATTTGTATGTATCCACAGGTAAGAATCTAAAGGCATTTCGTGCTTATCTAACTGTTCACTGATTTCTTTCATTTTCTTGTCTTTTCTTTTATAACTTCCGGTAGAGAATGTGCTAAAATTTAGTTCTCTTTTCCCTTCATTTATATGGTTGTTCAGCCACCAGTTCACCGGCGTGATCTTGCTATACCAGGGGTATTCGGTATGATTGGAATGACAATCGTAGCAGGATACCTTTAAAAGAGTCATGACGGTGTCGGGCACAGGAATTGTATGTGTTATATCTGTAGCAGCCTCCGCAGTTCCATTGTTATGAGAGGGTTGTATAAATTGAATTAAAACCAGGAATATGATAATGCCAATCAATATTTTAAATCCCATCTTAAAATTTTGTGGCTAATTTAAATAATATAAATGGGGAACACTGAAAATTGTTAGAGGTCATTCGAATAAATAATTGAGGTTATTAGAATGTATAAATACGTATAGAATAGGCTTTCTATCCTTTTCTGTTACATAGGCAAATGACCAAGCCAAAATCAATCTTGCAAAATAAATAAGGGTTTTACATTATACCTTAATTTATAATGCATTATCATCTCTTAATGAACAGGTAATTATTTAAAACGAATCAAATAGTATACTATTTTTTTATTAGGTTTGAAACATAATTTCACCACTTAACTATGGGTACCAGAAAAACGAAAGCGAATGGTGCAGCACCTGCATCTGATCACGTTATATTAGAAGAGGTAAAATCAAAAACAAAAACTTCAAATGGCTCCCAGGCAGCCAAAGTCCCCAAAATCATCACTTCTGAATTTGATGGTTTGATAGATCAGCGGCAATTGCTGGCTGTACTATCCCAGGTAAAGAATGGAAATTTTGCTATCAGGGTTTCAAATGACCAGGTAGGTGTTACCGGGAAGATTTATGATACACTAAATGATATAATTGCTTTAAATGAGATACTGGTTCAGGAATTAAACCAGGCACGTAAAATTATAGGCAAGCAGGGAAAACTAAACCACAGGGTGGAATTGCCCAGGCTTGCGGGTGGTTCATGGAGTACAGCTGTTGATTCAATCAATAGTTTGATCTCTGACCTTGTGCATCCAACCATTGAGATAGCTCACGTAATTTCTTCGGTTGCAAAAGGAAATCTTTCACAGGAAATGCCATTGAAGATCGGCGATCACCTTTTGCAGGGTGAGTTTGCCCGTATCGCCTCTGAAGTGAACGACATGGTGAAGCAATTGAACCTGTTCTCGATGGAGGTGACGCGTGTGGCCAGGGAGGTAGGATCTGAAGGTAAACTGGGAGGCCAGGCAAAGGTTAAAGGTGTAGCAGGTGTGTGGAAGGATCTGACAGACTCAGTGAACCAGATGGCAGGTAACCTGACAGCCCAGGTGCGAAACATTGCCGAGGTAACAACAGCTGTGGCGAAAGGTGACTTAAGTAAAAAGATCACGGTGGATGTGCAGGGAGAGATCCTCGAGTTAAAGAATACCATCAATACGATGGTGGACCAGCTGAACTCATTCTCTTCAGAGGTGACAAGGGTGGCCCGGGAAGTAGGTACTGACGGAAAACTGGGAGGCCAGGCCGAAGTACCAGGAGTAGCAGGTACCTGGAAGGATCTGACTGACTCGGTGAACCAGATGGCCTCTAACCTGACAGGCCAGGTACGTAACATCGCCGAGGTGACGACGGCGGTGGCAAGGGGTGACCTTTCCCGTAAAATTACAGTGGACGTAAAAGGAGAGATCCTCGAGTTAAAGAATACGATCAATACGATGGTGGATCAGCTGAATTCATTCTCTGCCGAGGTGACCCGTGTGGCACGCGAAGTAGGATCTGAAGGAAAGCTGGGAGGCCAGGCAACAGTAAAAGGAGTAGGTGGTGTATGGAAAGACCTGACGGATAACGTGAACCAGCTGGCTGGTAATCTTACGGTGCAGCTTCGTGACGTATCCAAGGTGGCAACTGCCATTGCGAATGGTGACCTTACACAAAAAATCACAGTGGATGTAAAAGGCGAGATCTTACAGATCAAGGATGTGATCAACAGGATGGTGGACCAGTTGAACTCCTTTGCCTCAGAGGTAACCCGTGTGGCCCTGGAGGTAGGTACAGAAGGAAAGCTTGGCGGACAGGCCAAGGTGCAGGGAGTGGGTGGTACATGGAAAGATTTGACAGACTCAGTAAACCAGATGGCCTCAAACCTGACTGCCCAGGTACGAAATATTGCCGAGGTAACAACAGCGGTGGCCAATGGTGACCTTTCCAAAAAGATCACGGTGGACGTTGCCGGTGAGATCCTTGAATTGAAAAAGACCATCAATACGATGGTGGACCAGTTGAACTCATTTGCCTCAGAGGTGACCCGTGTGGCCCTGGAGGTAGGTACAGAAGGAAAGCTTGGCGGACAGGCCAAGGTGCAGGGTGTGGGTGGTACATGGAAGGATCTGACTGAATCAGTGAACCAGATGGCCTCTAACCTGACGGCCCAGGTGCGTAACATCGCCGAGGTGACAACCGCCGTGGCAAAAGGTGACCTTTCCCGTAAGATCACGGTGGACGTAAAAGGAGAGATCCTCGAGTTAAAGAATACGATCAACACGATGGTGGACCAGTTGAACTCCTTTGGTTCCGAGGTAACCCGTGTGGCGCGAGAGGTAGGATCTGAAGGAATGTTGGGAGGCCAGGCGGATGTGCCGGGTGTGGAAGGACTTTGGAAAGACCTTACTGATTCCGTAAATAAAATGGCCTCTAACTTGACAGGCCAGGTGCGAAACATCGCGGAGGTAACTACGGCTGTGGCTAACGGTGACCTGTCGCGCAAAATTGAAGTGGACGTAAAAGGAGAGATCCTTGAATTGAAAAATACCATCAATACCATGGTGGAACAGCTCCGCGCCTTTGCCTCCGAGGTAACGCGTGTGGCGAGAGAGGTGGGAACGGAAGGAAAACTGGGAGGCCAGGCCAATGTGCCTGGAGTAGGTGGTACATGGAAGGACCTTACTGACTCAGTAAATGGTATGGCCGGTAACCTTACAGCCCAGGTACGTAATATCGCTGATGTGGCGATTGCGGTGGCTAACGGGGATATGAGTAAAAAGATCACGGTGGATGTACGGGGTGAGATCCTGCAGTTAAAAGAAACCCTCAATACCATGGTGGACCAGCTGCGTGCCTTCGCTTCGGAGGTAACGAGGGTGGCCCGGGAGGTAGGTTCTGAAGGTAAATTGGGAGGCCAGGCCTTTGTACCGGGAGTAGCAGGAACCTGGAAAGACCTTACCGACTCTGTGAACCAGATGACTGGTAACCTGACACTGCAGGTACGTAACATTGCCGAGGTGACCAAAGCGGTGGCTTCTGGTGATCTTTCTAAAAAAGTAACGATCGACGTTAAGGGTGAGATCCTTGACCTTAAGAATACCATCAATACCATGGTGGACCAGTTGAACTCCTTTGCCTTCGAGGTAACCCGTGTGGCGAGAGAGGTGGGAACGGAAGGTAAATTAGGCGGACAGGCTGAGGTACAGGGAGTGGCCGGTACATGGAAGGATCTGACCGACTCAGTAAACATGATGGCCTCAAACCTTACCAACCAGGTACGGGGAATTGCCAAGGTGGTAACTGCGGTGGCAACCGGTAACCTAAAACAAAAATTATCTATCGTATCAAGAGGCGAGGTAGCCCAGTTAACGGAGACTATCAATGAAATGATCGATACGCTGGCCGTGTTTGCGGACCAGGTAACGACTGTGGCACGTGAAGTGGGAGTGGAAGGAAGACTGGGTGGACAGGCCTCGGTACCAGGTGCCTCAGGTATCTGGAAGAACCTCACGGAAAATGTGAATCAGCTTGCAGAAAACCTTACTACTCAGGTACGTGCGATCTCCGAGGTTGCTTCTGCGGTAACTAAAGGTGACCTTACCCGGATGATTCGTGTAGAAGCCAAAGGTGAGGTAGAAGAGTTGAAGGATACCATCAACCAGATGATCGCCAACCTGAAGGAAACAACTTTACTAAACCAGGAACAGGACTGGTTAAAATCAAACCTTGCGAAATTTACCCAGATGCTCCAGGGTCAGAAAGACCTGAATACGGTAACACGAAGGATCCTTTCGGAGCTGGCACAGGTGGTAAATGCGCAGCAGGGTATGTTCTATATTTTGGAACAGGATGAGAATGAGCAAAACAAAAAATTAAAGCTATTCTCTGCCTACGCATTTAATGATGAGATAAGCATAAACAAGGAATTTTCATTAGGCCAGGGACTTGTGGGCCAGGTAGCCGTTCAAAAAGAAAGGATTCTTTTAAATAATGTTCCAAAAGATTATATAAGGATCAGTTCAGGGCTTGGAGAATCTTCGCCGGCCAGTGTTATTGTTTTACCCGTATTATTTGAAACGGAGATCAAAGCAGTAATTGAATTGGCGTCTTTTGATGAGTTCAGTGAAACTCACCTTGATTTTTTAGGACAGTTGACGGAATCAATTGGTATCGTTTTGAATACCATTGAAGCCAACTCAAGAACAGAAGAATTGCTGGAGCAGTCGCAATCACTGACAGAGGAGCTAAGAAGAACAAACGAAGAACTACAGGATAAAGCTCACCTTCTTGTTAAGCAAAAAGAAGAAGTGGAAGCTAAGAACAAAGAGGTGGAAGATGCACGTAAATCATTGGAAGAGAAGGCAGAACAGCTGCAGCTAACATCTAAATACAAATCTGAGTTCCTGGCAAATATGTCGCATGAGTTACGGACACCGTTAAACTCGTTGCTGATCCTTGCTCAACAATTATATGAGAACAGGGAAGGAAACCTGTCAGAAAAGCAGGTACGTTATGCCAAGACCATTCATAGTTGTGGTGATGACCTTATCCAGTTGATCAATGATATCCTGGATCTTTCGAAGATCGAATCAGGTTATATATCTACCGACTTTATTAATGTCAGGTTCAACGAGATCACTTCATTTGTGGAAACTACCTTCAAGCACGTTTCCGAGAGCAAGAACCTCAAATTTGGAATTGAAGTAGACAGCCAGCTTCCGGATGCTATGGAAACTGACGTTCAAAGGCTTAACCAGATCCTTAAAAACCTATTGTCTAATGCCTTTAAGTTTACCGAAAAAGGAGGTGTGCAATTAAGGATCTACGATGCAAAGAAGAACTGGAAACCCGGGAATTCCAGCCTGGATAATGCCCGCCGCGTGGTTGCATTTGAGATCAAGGACAGTGGAATTGGAATTTCAAAAGATAAACAGAACATCATATTTGAAGCATTCCAGCAGGCAGAAGGATCTACCAGCCGGAAATACGGAGGTACAGGTTTGGGATTATCCATTAGCCGGGGACTTGCCGACCTGTTAGGAGGTTCTATTGAACTGGAAAGTGAATCAGGTTCGGGAAGTACGTTTACCTTATTCCTGCCTATCAGCTATAATCCTTCCATTATAAAAAAGGAAAAACAATCAAGTTTAACAATAAGTGAGTACAAGCTGGCAGAAACTTCTGAAGATATGTCCCTCCAGTCTGTGCCCACCATTAAAGTGGAAGCCAAAGACCTGGAAGGTTTGAATGAGATCATCAATGAAACCGGTGATGACCGCAATAATATATATGGTAATGACCGAGCCGTACTTGTCGTGGAGGATGATCTTCGTTTTGCCAAGATCATGATCGATAAGGCTCATGAAATGCAGTTAAAAGTAGTTGTAGCCGGTAGCTTTGGAGAAGTATTTGAACTTACCAATAAATACAATCCAATTGCAGTTACCCTTGATGTGAAACTTCCTGATGCGAGTGGCTGGAGAGTGCTTGACCTCTTTAAAAATGATATCAATTTCAGGCATATACCGGTTCACCTGATATCCGGTGAAGAAAACCGTTTACTGGCAATGCAACGGGGCGCTAGGAGCTTTAACCTGAAACCTTTAAAGAATGAGGACCTGGATATCCTGTTTAAAGATATAGTTCAGTACCAGTTGCATAAACCAAGGCATTTGCTCATTGTGGAGGACAACCAGATGGATTCTTCACAAATAGCCAGGATCATGGATAATGGCGAATTGATTGATATCACTATTGCAGATACAGGGAAACAGGGTGTTGAACTGATAGCAAACAATCAATATGATTGCATTATTGTGGATTATATGCTTCCGGATATCAACGGTCTTGACTTTGTAAAAGAGATCAATAATATCAAGCGCTTCCAGATGACGCCAGTTTTGATCTATTCGGCGAAAGACTTTTCTCCAAAGGAAAAGACACAATTGAAGCAGTATGCCAACAGGATTCTTTTAAAAGACTTCAATTCCATGGAGCTATTGCTGGAAGAAGCTGTCCTGCATATGCATATTGATCACAAAGACATGCTGCCGGAGAAACAAATGATCATTGAGAATCTTCGTTCTAAAGAAGATGTTCTTACAAATAAAACCATTCTTGTGGTTGATGATGACGTCAGAAACCTGTTTGCTCTGACAACAGCTTTTGAACGCTATAATATTAATACCATTACCGCAGAAAGCGGCCAGGAAGCCATTAACATTTTAATGGAAAATCCATCAGTGGATATGGTGTTGATGGACATCATGATGCCGGAAATGGATGGTTATGAGACCACCCAGAAGATCCGCAGGGAACATAAAAATAATAACCTTCCGATCATTGCAGTAACAGCAAAAGCAATGAAGGGTGACAGGGAGAAGTGTATTGAAGCAGGTGCATCGGATTATATCACCAAACCTGTTAAAATAGACCAGCTTCTTTCCTTAATGAGGGTATGGCTCTATAAATAAGGTATAATTTGGATGATCAAAACAGGCAATTCATATAACAAGGGGCTTAATGGAAATACAGAAATCAGAAGAAATAGAATATAAACGGCCTGTGAAGATACTGGCTGTTGACGACAGGGAAGATAACCTGTTGTCAATAGAAACTATCCTGGAACAGGAAGATTATACTGTAGTCAAAGCCACTTCAGGCAGGGCTGCCCTGAAAATCCTGCTTACTGAGCAGGATTTTACCCTGATCCTGATGGACGTGCAAATGCCCGATATGAATGGTTTTGAGACAGCTTCACTCATTTACGAACGGGAAAAGCTCCGCCATATTCCCATTATATTCATAACCGCCCACAACCAGGGTGAAGAAAGGATGTATGAAGGTTATAAAATGGGTGGTGTGGATTTTATCTACAAACCCATAAACCCTGAGTTGCTCCGTTATAAGGTAAGCGTCTTCGTGGAGCTGTATCAGAAGACGCACCAACTGATCAGCCATGAAAAAAGTCTTGTAGCTGCCAACAAAAAGCTGGAAATAGAGATTGAAGAACGAAGGGCATCTGAGGAAAAAATAAAACTGCTGAATCAGCAATTGGTTATAAATAACCAGCAGTTAAAGAATACCATTGAAGAACTGGACCGGTTTGCCTATGTAGCATCACATGATCTGCAGGAGCCATTGCGTAAGATCCTGGTTTTCAGCGATAAGATACAGACTAAGTACAGCAACGTGATCGACCAGGAAATGGATAGGAACCTGGCCAAGATCGTTAAGGCATCAGAACGCATGCAATTGCTGATCAATGACCTGCTGCGTTTTTCAAGAAATAGTTCCAATAGCGAAGACTTTACATCTATCAACCTTGAACAACTGATCACCGAGGTTTTAAATGACATGGAGGTAGATATTGAACGCTATGAAGCCCAGGTAAAAATTGAAAACCTGCCCCAAGTTTGGGGTATATCCAGCCAGATGCGGCAATTGTTTCAGAACCTCGTTAGCAATTCACTTAAGTTCAGGAAAAAGCAATTGACACCGGTTATACATATATATTCAGAACCCAGGAAAATGTCAAACGGACAGGAAAAGGAATTGAGCCGTATTGTTATTCAGGATAATGGGATTGGATTCGACTCAAAATTTGCAGATGATATTTTTACCGTTTTCAAGCGCCTTCATAGTTACCATGAATTTGAAGGTAGCGGTGTTGGCTTATCAATATGCAAAAAGATCGTTGAGCGTCATAATGGATATATTTCAGCTGAAAGTGAAATTGGTTTTGGAGCGAAGTTTATTATTGACCTGCCGGTTGCTTCAGAAGATCTAATCAATTCTTCCAAATTGGAGAAGCTCAAGTCTCAATAAAGCTTAATCAATTATTTAATGGCTTTTGACCTGCAAGCCCGGTATTAAAGGACTAATCCTATATACTTTCCAATTCTGCTTTTTGCCTATAATTAAGCGTTATGTTATTCAGGTTAGCAGGTTTTCGTATGTTATCTCAAAACGAAAACCCGTGCTACGGAGTGAGCTAAAACATGATTTTGTGGAGCTGGATGAGCATGGCTTACCGCCAATGGTTATAGACACATCGGGCAGATTAACTGACTATACTCGATTATCAACTGAATCTAAGATGATTGTCGCCGACTTTGGCGGTTGGCGTAAGCCTCGCTGAATTTTATTCTTTGCTCATCCGAGAGTAGAGCATCAGACAAAGCCCATAATAAATCTTCAATCCTTTCGAGTGTTTCCTCTTTTGCAGCAGGTCTAATATGTTTGAAAAGTTCGTTGGGGTCGGGCTGCTCTACGTTTGGGTTTGTAATCATGTTTTAATAACGGCCTTTTGTGCGCCTGTTTAGCATAACGACTAATTATAGGCAAGCCGCCTTCGAATTTAAACGATTTTCGACACACTACAAATTTGTTCCAAGCTGTGTTCTCGAAAATCGTTTAAATTCGAAGGCGGCATAAACGACCCTTATAATTTCATGTATCTGTATTTGCCTATAATTTATATTATGTTAAATAGGCACACAGGGCATGTTTGTATTTTTCTTGCTTGACGTGGCTTCGACCGTTTGAGGTTGTTGAAATTTTAAGGTTTTCCTCATAATACATAATGTGTATATTGGAGAATCAACTAACTACTACCCTTACTGCTTATGGAAGAAAAAGTTAGATTCTGGGAAAAGCTTTTCCTATGTGTTATAGACGAATTAAGGAAAAGACAAAATGGAACCCTTTATGATATTATCAGAGCAAGTGGATTACTAAGACAACTGTTCATTGATGGAGATAAATCATTGATTCATCGTGCTAATAAAAAAGAATGTTTAAAAATTAAATTTTTAGTTAGAGACAACTCTTCTGAACTATATAAAATGCCAGATAAGTGGTGGGGTCGACTTTATCCTATTAATAGGAAAATACCTATAGAATTATCATTAAATAAATTCCTGAAATGGCCGATTTGTATTTATGAAGAACATACCTATACAGTATATGACCTTATAGATTACTTCTCACATTTTTTAGGAGGTATTCATGCTGGATTACCGTCCGATGAAAAGCAAAATACATTTACGTTAATTCATAAAGCATATCCACACATAAAGGATATGCCGTCCATTTCATTATATGGGATATTAGAAGTATCAATTTGTGCATTAAAACCTTTGGAAGATGCCATTAAAGGTCGCACCAATACGGGTGGACTTGAACCATAGTCTTCGGGTGCCAATCACAGTAGTTGTTGGTGCTATTAAATAGCATCGAGTTCAGCTGCAACAAGCCTCGTAAAGTTGTACTATGGTAAAATAATTTATACCCTTGGTATATTGGCCCAGGATCAAAGCTTACTGATCACATGAAAAACTACAGCTCCCAGGAAAGCTCCTATGATGGGACCAACAATAGGAATCCAGCTATAGCTCCAATCACTTGTTCCTTTATTTTTCATCGGCAAAATGGCATGGATGATGCGCGGACCGAGATCCCTTGCTGGATTGATGGCATAGCCGGTAGTTCCGCCCACGCTCAATCCTATTCCCAATACCAATAATGCTACAGGCAATGCATCGAGGGCTCCCAGGCTATTGTCTGGTGAAGCCATATACAATACACTGATCACAAGTATGAAAGTTCCTACGATCTCGCTGATCAAATTATGCGTGGTATTCCTGATGGCAGGTATAGTAGCAAAACAAGCCAGCTTTAAGGTCTTGTCTTCCGTTGCATTAAAGTGTAACTGGTAGGTAAGCCACACAATGAATGCACCAATCATTGCACCTGCAAATTGGCCTCCCAGGTAAAGAGGAATTTTATCGATATTGATCTTACCCAGGTAGGCAAAGGCTAAAGTGATGGCAGGATTCAAATGTGCGCCACTAGTTTTAGCAGCAACAAACACACCTACAAATACAGCTATGGCCCAGCCAAATGTAATAACGATCCAGCCGCCATTATTGCCCTTTGTCTTGTTGAGTACTACGTTAGCCACCACTCCATTACCTAAAATAATGAGCAGTGCAGTTCCAATGAGTTCAGATATAAATATAGACATACGAATGTTTGATGATTAGTTTTCAAGTTCACCCCATACCTGTGCTGCTTTAACAGCAGTGTGCCATTTCAGAATTTGTTTTTGACGCTTTGTAGTTTCTATGGATGGCTCAAATGTTCTTTCCTCTTTCCAGTACTGCTCTATTTCTGCAAGGTCTTTCCAAAGTCCAATGGCCAGGCCGGCCAGGTAGGCCGCACCTGCTGCAGTGGTCTCCGTGATCTTAGGCCGAACGACGGAGCACTCCAGCATATCGCTTTGAAACTGCATTAACAGGTCATTCACAGTAGCTCCGCCATCAACCCTTATCTGTTTGATAGGAATAGATGCATCTGCATTCATTGCCTGGAGTACATCCATGGTTTGAAAGGCTATACTTTCAATAGAAGCACGGGCAATATGTGCAGCTGTAGTACCCCTGGTAATACCCATCATGGTTCCCCGCGCATGCTGGTTCCAGTAAGGAGCCCCAAGCCCGGCAAATGAAGGAACAAAATAAACGCCACCATTGTCTTCAACAGAAGCAGCCAGTTTTTCCACTTCACCGGATGTTTTTATAATTCCCAGGCCATCTCGTAACCATTGCACTACCGCGCCGGCTATGAATACACCTCCTTCCAAAGCATAGGTGGTTGTTTCACCTATTTTCCAGGCTATGGTCGTAAGCAGGTTGTTTTTGGATAAGATGGGCTGCGTACCTGTATTCATTAACATGAAACAACCGGTACCATAGGTGTTTTTCACCATGCCTGGTTGCGTGCACATCTGGCCAAACAAGGCTGCCTGCTGATCGCCGGCAATGCCACTAATGGGAATATTGGTACCCGTTAGTACCTGGTCGGTATAACCGTAGATCTCACTGCTGGAGCGAACCTCAGGAAGAATGGCAGCAGGAATATCAAAGAGTTTCAGCATAGCTTCATCCCACTGCAGTGAATTGATATTATACAACATGGTCCGGGAAGCATTGGTGACATCCGTTGCATGTACTTTTCCATTTGTAAGCTTGAATAATAACCATGCGTCAACAGTACCAAAACAGAGTTCTCCCCTGTTTGCTTTTTCTCTTGCGCCTTCAACATTATCCAATATCCATTTGACCTTGGTGGCAGAAAAATAAGCGTCCGGGATCAGGCCTGTTCGTTTTTGTATATCTTCTGCATGACCCTGCCTTTTCAGCTCATCGCAATAGGATGCCGTTCTCCTGTCCTGCCATACGATGGCTTTATGTATTGGCTGATGTGTGGCACGGTCCCAAACCACTGTTGTCTCCCGTTGATTGGTGATACCAATGGCGGCGATATCCTGTGTGGAGAGACCAGCCTTAACCACTGCCTCCGCTGCAACACCCAACTGTGTATACCAGATCTCATTCGCATCATGTTCAACCCACCCCGGCTCAGGGAAAAACTGGGTGAACTCTTTTTGTGCAACAGACACTACTTCTCCCTGCTTGTTAAATACTATGGCCCTTGAGCTGGTAGTTCCCTGGTCAAATGATAAGATATATTTCGACATTGCCTTGCTTATAAAATTTTATAATGGTACGTTGTTATTTCAGAATTTTCAAAACTATAGTTTGTTTTCTTAAACTTATTGGGCAGTTAACTGCAAAACAATACTGCTTAATGCCAATGGTCTTCCTTTATTAAATTGCAATCCAACCTTCATTAAATAATCACCGCTATATATCTTGTCATGATACATTGTTACAGGTTTAGAGCCAGGCATTAAATTGATCTCTTCTATTTTATACTTTTTATTTGCATCCAGTCCCTGCAATTTTACTTCATCAAGCTGTTCGCCAAAGCGTGTATTGAGATTGTAGTTAAAAACCACAGCCTTGTTTTGTGTGCTGTCAACATACATCAGCACTGCCCTGTTCTCATCATATGGAGAGACGAGGTGGTACAGGTCTCCATACCAGATAACAGGACTGATACGCTTATAATTCTGTACAGCAGCCTTGCTGAATTCAAGTTCTTCAGGCTTCAGCTCTTTGATATTTATATCATATCCCAACTTCCCCATCATGGCCACATCAGTCCTGAACTTTAAGGATTGCTTGCCTGATGAAGTGATATGATTGGCAACTGCAAGTGCTGGGAAAAAATAGGAATACCCCCATTGGATATATACTCTTTCCAGTCCATCGGTATTGTCACTTGGCCAGAATTCAGTGAAGTATTTTAAAGCGCCATAATCTGTACGGCCGCCGCCACCAGAACATAGCATCATTGGCAGGTGCGGATGTTTGCTATGCAGGCGCTCCAATACTTTATATAAACCATTGACATAATCAATAAACAAATGGGACTGCCTGTTGCCTAAATAGTTGGAATAACTATTGGTCATAGTACGGTTGCAATCCCATTTGATATAGGCCAAATGAGGATTGGAGGTGAGCATATTATCTACCATGTTGAAAATGAAATCCTGTACCCGGGGATTACTTAGATCAAGGACTAATTGGTTGCGCTGGTAATTTTCATCCCTGTTGGGCAGCCTGATGATCCACTCCGGGTGTTGTTCATATAATTCACTTTTGGGATTCACCATTTCAGGTTCCAGCCAGATACTAAACTTCACCCCTTTACTTTCCGCTTCTTTGACGAGGTAACCAATACCTCCCGGCAGCTTTTGCTTGTTTTCCTGCCAATCGCCCAGGCCAGCCCTGGCATCAGTTCGCGGGTATTTATTGCCAAACCAGCCATCATCGAGTAAGAAAAGATCTACTCCCAGTTTGGCAGCATCATCAAACAATTTCACCAGTGTATCCTGTGTAAAATTAAATCCCGTAGCCTCCCAGTTATTGAGCAATGTATAACGTGGACGATCACCATCCATTATCCCATAATGCCTTGCCCATTGGTGAAGATTACGTGTAGCCTCTCCTCTACCGTGTGTTGAAAACGTGAATATAAAAACAGGAGTTACAAACAGGGCACCTGGCTTTAGTTCATAGGCAGAAGCATAGGAATTGATTCCACTAAGTATCCTCAGGGAATTTATATTGTCAATCTCGAAGTGCAGGTTATAATTGCCTGTCCAGGCTAGTGTGCCTGCAAGTAGATCACCGGTATTTTCTTTAGCAGGTGCATTTAATGCCAACAGGAACATAGGAGAAAGAAACTTATTGGCCCGTGTTCCCAGTTTGGAATCGATCTCTTTAATTCCTGCTGTTAATTGGGTTTCTTCCATCCTGGCTTCCATGCCCCAGTCACCATGAAACTGCGTTAACCAGTATTGCTGTGCATCCAGGTGTAAAAGGGAGGAGGCATAATTTTGCAACCATACGCTACCCTTCTCTTTGTTGCTGATCTCTGTCCAGGTTTTTATTATATTCTCTCGGTAAAAGGCAGCAAAGTTTAATCTTACTTCAAAAGCATATTTTGGATCTATCAGCAAAATGGAAGTAATGGTGGTATTCTTATCTGGTTGTTTTACCTGCACTGACTGAAAATGTAATTCCAGGGATGGGTTCTTATCTGCATGTTCCACTTGTATAGCAGGTGTGAACAGGTCCTCCATGCCGGCACCAATATAGGCTTCGTTCCGTGTATCCGCTAAGGAAGCATATTCAGCGGCATCTTTCAATTTCTCTCCCAGGTATGCCTGGTACAATCTCCCGTTTTTCTTTACTTTATAAACAATACTTGTTTTTGCTGTTTCAATAACAATAGGTGCCACCTGGGCGCATATCCTAACAGAAAAAGAAACAATTAGTAGCAATAACGAAATAGAACGATACATTATCATCTATTAAGGGTAATAGGATTATTTCAATTGTTGAAACAGGTCGGGGTAATCGGTAATGATGCCATCAACACCCGTGTTCTTTAGCTGTTGTATTTGTTCAAGGGTGTTGATGGTCCATGGTACCAGCTTCATTTGCCTGGAACGGCATTGTTGCACCAGTTGCGGAGTGACCAATGAAAAATGCGGGCTGTAGACAAATGGTGTAAAGCCCAATTGCTGTAACTGTTCTTCCACTGAACGTTTATCATAATCCTCAATTAATAAGGAAGTGGCAACAGAAGGATATTTGCGATGCATTACCTGTAAAGCCCTCGGATCAAAGGACTGGATGACTGTGCGGGCCTCAGTTCCTTTCTGCAGTATCACCTGCATGACAAGGTCAACGAATGCTTCAACAGGAGGATGTTTTTTTCCGTCATTCTCCGGCTTCGACTTGATCTCGATATTATAAAACATGGCCTTTCCTGTTTCCCCTGCATGTTTTTCTGTTGCATCCAGCAAATCGGCCAGCAAGGGTTTGTGTACAGCAATTTTCTTTTGCCTGGGAAAGGCCGCATAAGGCTTTAATCCAACATCATATTTCTGAATGCTGTCATAGGTCATTGTATACAGCAGGCGTTGTACTGCCTCTGCTTTAGTCAATGTATTTCCTTCCGGTGTCGTGGTAAAATTCTCATTGAAATAGGGATCGTGAGATAAGATTACCTTATTGTCTTTGGTAATATGCGTATCCATTTCAAGTGTGGTTACACCCAGGTCAATAGCATTCAGCATGGCCGGAATAGTATTCTCTGGCATCAATCCCCTGCCTCCCCTATGCGCTTCTTCATCAAAGGCAGGAAAAGCTACTGTTGCATGTTTATTTCCTGTTACTTTTTTAGTGTCAGCACAGGAAAATGCCAGCAAAGCTGTTGCCATACAATAAACTATATGCTTCATAAGATCTAGTTTAAATAATTACCTTTCTTTAAAATGGATGCCCACAGTTTATATCCTTCGATGTTAAGGTGCAATCCGTCCTCTGTGTATTTCTTATCCAGTTTACCATTGGCATCCTGGAAATTTGGATTCAGGTCGATCAGGTTCACCTTACAATCCCTGGCCAACTGTTTTAATGCTGTATTGACATATGTAATATGTGCATCTTTATTGTAATGATTTTTGAACTGTGTGAATTCATTGTTAACAGGAAGCAGGGTTTGCATGTAAATGGATGTTTTCGGACTGCCTGCTTTTATCCTGTCAATGATCTTTTTGTAATTGGATACAATAAAGCTGTCAGGAATGTTACGCGAGATATCATTGATTCCTATAAGGATAAACACTTTTGCCGGTTGTCCTTCAATGACCTCATCTAATCTTTCCAATACACCAAATGTTATGTCACTTGATATGCCCCTGTTGCGGACATTGGTTCTTTCCAGCAATTCGTTCCAGTCTACACCGGCAGTAATGCTGTTGCCCAGGAAAATATAATCATTACAGCTATTGGGAAAGCTTTTGAACTGTGCAACTTTCAGTGAATAACTGGCAGGCCGGTAAGTACTGTCCCACCTGGTTGCCTGGGCATTGGCAAAAAAAGAAAATATCAGAAAGGGAACAACATTAAAAATTTTGGTACGCATAGGTTTCATATTGATAAGGAAGATTCATACACTTTTCCAAATCGATCAGTAGTTTTCACTACAATATTTTTGGTGTTAACTGGAATAAATGCCTTGAATAAATGGTCAGTCTGTTTAGGTTCAGCAAAGCTGCGCGGTTGGGGAAGATTAGGGCCCAGCATTGTAGCGTAAGCCCCGGGATCAAGGCCTATAAACTGTTCCAGTTCTCCTTTGCTTACTCCATCTACAAAATATTCAGTTTTCCATGCAGGGTCATAGTTCCAGATATTTACCTGTACCTGCTTTTGGGTGGCATTATAATCGGTTACAAATATCTTTTGCTGATAATCTGCTGTTTCACCTGTAGCCTGGTAATGCCAGCTTAGTTCCGTACCATTTACTTTATAAACCCCGTAGCCGCAAGGTGTACCATCTTCACAGATGGGACCAGTCCACCAGGCGCCACATACTGTGCCATGGTTGTGCTCATAAATATTATCCTTTATCACATTGCGGTGATAATGTGTATGGCCCGACATAATATGTACATTTCTTTCCTGCAACAAAGCATAGAGATCTGAATTATTCTTCACACCATTATGAACAGGGATGTGCAGGCAAAGTATGATGAGATTTTCTTTAGGTATATAAGACAAATCCTTTTGAAGCCAGTCGAGCTGGTGTTGTGGTATGAATCCATCATAATCCCGGTCTTTGCCAAGGTACCTAACATTATCCATCACCACATAATGCACTTTGCCCCTGTTAAATGAATACCAGGTAGGGCCATATTTTTCCTGGAAGGTGTCATCAGAGGTTTCATCACCTCCTTTATTGTAATCCATGTCATGGTTGCCCAGGCATTGGAAAAACGGAATGCCCATTTTGCCAACGGCTATATCATAGTCAGCAAAATGTTTATGTTCATCCCAAACTATATCACCAACCGTAATACCATGTATAAGGGCGCTTGAACCTGCAGCAGCTATGATCTTCTGAACATCCGGCACGGAATGAGCCATCATTTTCTCCACATCTTTGGCGTTTTTTACCTGTGGGTCTGCCCAGATGATGAACTGGTGTTCGTTATCATCTTTATCCAATTGTTGTAATTCAAAATTTACTGCCTTCCTGTTCTCAATATCCTGTACAAGGTGGTAATGCCTTGCAATACTTTTCTCTTCTATGAAACTATACCCTGAGGGCGTTGATATAAAAACAGAAGTTGCTTCGGGATGCAGTGCAAATTCATAGGCACCTGATTTATCTGTAAGCACCAGGTTATATCCATCGCTGACAACAACATTAGCTACTCCCCTGTTGCCAGATCTGACAACACCCTTTAAAAGATTTGCTTCTTCCTTTGATGAATAGAGCTTTTTATTGCAGCCAACTAATAATCCTCCTGTAAGCCAGGCAAAATTTTGAAGAAATCGTCTTCTTTGCATGTTGGATTTAATTGGCCAGGCTAGACAAAGATGTTATTATCTAACCTGGCTTCTTATTTATAATGACTAAACCGGCCTAAGGTAAACCGAGCCGTTATTAAATGTCCCTTATTCTTCAATAGTGGTTGCACCTTCAATCGCGCTAACATTTGAAGTGGCTGTAAGAACCAAATTATGTAATGTTCTTGCAGTTGTCCACCTTCCAGTTGTTTTATTATAGGTGCCTCCTAATTGTGAGAAATTAGTTGCAAGGCTAAATCCTAATTTACTTTTGTTAGAGCCCATTGCAAAATAAGGCTGGTCTTCCTGTGTTGATGGATTTTTTGTATCATAATAATCAGTATTGGTGATACGGTATCCCTTTTCAGGCGGACCTGCTGTATAAAGACTTCCATTACCTCCATAAAATATAACATCAACAGGAATGGTTTCCAGATCTACTTCTGTTTTGTCAAACACGGCAATACCGCCGGCATTTCCACTGTTTGCCAGGAGGTTGTTGGTCTTAGTTCCAAATCCGTCTCCCGGATCAGTTGCATACATCTTGGAAAACCAGGTGGAAGAACTGATGTCGGTAGACCCTGCACCCCAGATGTTTTTATTTGCGCCCACATAGAAGTACTGACCCTTTTGCACAGTTCCCGATGTGAGGTTTATTTTGTAGGTTCTCAGGTCACCAGTAGCCCAGCCATTTGTCGGGAAACCAGTGGGTGTGGCCGAACCTGCATTGTTGGTAGTCACCACAGAGAAAGGAGTTGCAGAGAAATCAATATTCTTTGTTGCCATTAATTGTATGTACTCATAGTTGGCATCTGTACCTGAAGGATCAATCAGGTAACCAGTAATAACTACAGGGGCGATTTTTGGAGCAGTTGAACTCAATACGGTGATATCATCTTTACTACGTGGCCATAATTGCGGGGCACCATTCTGATCCAGGAATAGAATACCTGAAAAGTTTGAGAGGAATGGTAGCGGATCATTCGCAAACTCTGCACCTGCTTCGGTATGTAATGTTATATTTCCGAATCCATCATTGATCATATAATCACCGGCATAGGTAGATCCTGCAGGAACTGAAGCATCAAATCCAGCCTTGGCTATTGATATCAATGTGCTTTCATATAATTCCGGTGTAGCAAGCACCTCGTTTGCTTTTTTAATAGGCACCTCTACGGCTATACCAGACGAAACTTTTGTTACCGCACTACTTTTTATCCCTGTTAGCTGAAGGATGCCATTTACCCTTTTCAGTATACCCCCGCTAACGTTAATGATGACAGAATCACCTGTCGTGTATTCATTGGCTGCATCTCCAATGGGAATGGAAATACCTCTTAATTGTGCCAGTCGGCGGCTATCCTGAACCACAAGCAAACCTGCAGGTAAATTGCCTCCTGAATGATCCGACACCACCACTGCTGCTATCTTATCAGCTCCAAACATATTCTCTGTGGTCAGTGTTACATCTTTCCCCTTATATATGTTCCTGATATCGAATATGGACATGTAGGGGCTCACCTTTGCGCCAGGGTAATTATCTTTTTTACATCCCCACATCATGCCCATGAAAAGCAATAAGAAGGAATAGCATAATATTTTTTTCATTGTAGTATGATTATGTTTTACAACATGGTTTTAAAAATAGTACGATAGCTTAGGGTTTTTGCCACCATACAGGAGTTGATATGACATCAGGACCCTGTGCAGCTACAGCAGCTTTGTAATTGGTTGGATTGGTTGATTGAACATACACCGGGTAAGTCATCCTGGCAGGCATTTCTCCATTGTTTCTCAATCCTGTTCCTTTTGGTAAAATAGGGTGGCCAGTGCGGCGGTATTCAAACCATTGCTGCAGGTCAACGAGAAACAGTGCATAGTACTTTTGCAAATGAATCTTTTCCATTTTCTGGTCAATGCTCTGAGTATCGTTCCATTGCATATCGGCTGCAGCAAGATAATCCGTAACTGCAACAGGCCAGGTAGGCAACCAAAGTTTGATGCTTGCTTCCACTCCATTATTGTAATAGGTTTCTGCAGATCCATCAATGTAACCCTTTGCAGCTGCCTCTGCGAGAATGAACTGCAATTCTGCATAGTTCATAATCATGCCTGTAAGTGGTTCATTTACCAGGCTTGGCCCTGTATTACCGTTATTGGAAGAAGAATAGAAATAAGATTTACGCGTTGGATTATCCCCTATAGCATACCCACTTGGCACACCTTCATAAGCTCCCTGGTAGGGTGCAATAGCCCACCTGTTGGTCTTGGTAGGAGAGCCTGTTCCATAGGTAACATCAATTCTTGGATCGTGCCAGACAGAAAGGTTGTCTATAAAGAAACTGGCAATGCCCGGTGCCCTGAAATCCTGTTCCCTGACCGTAGTAAAGGGTGATGTATAAGGCGCAACCCCTGTCCATCTTAAAATGGCAGATTCTTCATTGCTTGTCATGATCGGATAGTCCAAAGGGTTATCAACGATCTGTTTCATCTTGGCAATTACTTCCTGTGACACTTCAGCTTTGCCGGAGAGTCTTAACAATAACCTTAAGTAAAGAGAATTGCCAAACTTTTGCCACTTGGTAACATCACCATAAAATACCGGATCACTTGAAGCCTGTATACTTTTTTTACTTGCTAACAATGTATCAGCAGCCTCCAGCTTTTTGAAGATATCAAGGTAAATATCTTTCTGGCGGTCAAACTTTGGTTCATAGATACTACTGTCCCTTGCCAGGTTGGATTCAAAATAGGGAACATCGCCATAGGTGTCTGTGAGCAAGGAATAGATCCATGACTGGCAGATCAATGATATGCCCATATAGGATTTATTATAGTTCAGTTCTTCACTTGCAAACTTGTATATATCCTTAAAGTTGGTCAGTTCTGAATACCAGCCATTATACAGGTAATCCGACCAGTTGGCGCGGTAATCATACCTGAACACCCTGCCATCTCCATCACTCATATCCACAGTAACCTGCATGAGTTCATTATTGAAATTGCGGTTGCGTAGCATGTTATAGGACAATGTGCTTACCAGTGCAGGTGCCAGCAATTGCTGCGGCAAGGCACTGCTTGTATTATTAGGATCTGTATTGATCTCCTGGAAGTCTTTAGTGCAGGAACTAACTACAACGCTGCACATAACAGCTATTCCGAGTATTATTTTTTTGGTCTTATTCATTTTTAAAAAATTAAAATCCAACAATTAGATTCACTCCCATTGTGCGGGTTGATGGAAACTGACCAACTTCGAAACCACGAACAATATCTGTTCCGCTAACGGTTCCGAATTCAGGATCGAATATTGGCCATTTGGACCAGATATACAGGTCACGTCCATAAACACCTAATGTTGCCCGTTGAATACCTATTTTTTTGGTAATGCTGGTTGGTAAAGTATAGTCAAGTCTTGCTTCCCTGAATTTGATGAAGTCAGTGCTGAATGTACTTCCTTCCGCATTGTCAATTCCAAAATGCGAACGGTAGTATTCATCAATATCAGTAGCAATTACATCATTCTGTTTGTATTTGCCATCTGTTCCCATAACTACTCCATTACCGATAATGCCATTATATCTACCTGGTAAAGTGTTTTTCGTTTTACCCTGTTCTGCCAGCTTGTAGTGCATCAGGGAATGTGCCACTGCACCATATTGTCCATCAAATAAAAGATTAAGACGGAATCCTTTATATTGAAATTCATTATTGAATCCAAGCTTCCATTTGGGAATTGTATTTCCCAGGAAAATAACATCCTGGGTGATCTTTGCGAATCCGGTATTGGCATCATAAACCACCTGGCCGTCAGGTGCACGCTCATACCCTCTTCCATAAAGATCTCCCATACTGCCTCCTACTTTGGCAACGATCTGACCACCACCTACCGGGCCTGTTTGCAGCACCACAGAACTATCAGCCAGTTCTTTAATGGTATTACTATTTGCAGAGAATACAATGCCTGTATTCCATTTCAACCCTTTCTTGGAAGATATGGGAGTACCATTGAGGGATACTTCAACCCCTTTATTATTAACCTTACCCGCATTGATCAATACTTTGGTATATCCGGAAGAACGGTCAAGTATACGTTCCAGGATCTGGTCCTTAGTATTCCCGGTATATAATGCAAGGTCCATATTCAGGCGATTATGGAACATCTTTATCTCCATTCCTGTTTCATAACTAACTGTTCTTAATGATTTCAGGTCTGGATTAGCCAATATAGACGGGTTTTGTAATCCTCCGCTGTATAAACTTCCTGCAGAAGTATAATTATATGCTGTACGATAGGGAGTGGTACCACCACTACCAACACCAGAAGCAGAAAATCTAAGTTTTGCGAAATCAATCGATGACGGAAGCTTTAGTACTTCGGAAGCAATAAAGCTTAAGTTGGCAGAGGGGTAAAAAAATCCTGCATTTTCTGTTCTTGTTGGAGTTGCCAGTACACTGTTCCAGTCCTGCCTTGCAGTAAGATCGAGAAACAGGAAGTTTTTAAATGCGCCTGATACGAGTCCGTAAAAACTGTTAATAGCGTATTTGGTATTGTATGGTAATGTTACAAGTGGGCCTGCTGCATTGGACATTGAGTAGATCTGCGGGTAAATCAATGAGTCTGCACGTACTTCATCTTTGTTGTATGTATTTCTTAATGCACTACCACCTGCAGTTACGGAAAAATCAAAATCTTTTAGTTTTTTAGCATACCTCAATAGGAAATCGGTTGTAGCTTCCTGTGAAAAGATATTTTGAGTTCTAAAACTACCTAGCTGGTATTTTGAACCTGCATCAAATGGACGCTCTTGTGCACGCTGCTCATAGGAAAGATCAAGAGATGTTCTTACCTGCAAACTTAACTCTTTGGAGAAATTATAGCTTGCCTGCACATTGCCGGTAATGTTATGACGATTCGAGCGATTGATAAATTCGTAGGCTACGGCATAAGGGTTTTCAGGGAAGGAACTGTAAGGATACATGATCTTTCTTCCTTCCAGCCCATTTCTCCAATAATTTCTTAACCAATCCAGGTCAGCATTCGGCTGCCAGAAAATAAACCAGTACATGATGGACTGGTTACCATAGCCAGCACCCGGAAGATTGTCGCTCCATTTATTGGTATAATTGATCTTTGAGGAAATCTGGAGCTTCTCATTAACTTTTGAGTTTACAGATAAAGCAATTGTATTTCTTTTATAACCAGTATTAGGTATGATCCATTTATTTGAAACATTAGTAACAGAAAAACGGGCAGTGGTTTTGTCAGTACCACCATCCACGCTGATTGAATTGGTAACAGTATTACCTGTATTGAAATAGTTTTTTATTTTATTTGGATAGGGCACCCATGGAGTTCTTTCGGTTCCCTGCGTTTGCGTTACAGGGTCAAACTGAAAAAATGATTGTCCTTCAAACCTGGGACCATAAGCCGAACTGGTGGCGCTCGTACTAGGTCCATCTACGGATGCACCAAAAGAATAATAAGGTTTGCCATCATTACCCTGGCCGTATTCATACTGGAAATCAGGCCACCTGTTCACCTTTTCCATTGATGCATTGGAATTAAGGGTGACTCCCCAACCTTTTCTTTTTGCACTTCCTGATTTTGTAGTAATAATGATAGCTCCATTCGCGCCACGCTGTCCATATAAGGCTGCTGCACCGGGCCCTTTTAATACACTCACGGATTCAATGTCTTCAGGGTTTATATCATTAAGACCGCTTCCATAATCTGCAGGCATATTATCGCTGCCTGTACCATATGCAGTTTCACCCCCCACAGCACTTCTTCTGCCACTTCCCTGGTTAATAACAACTCCATCAACTACTATCAATGCCTCATTTTCACTACCACCGGTAAGGTTGCTTTCACCCCTGAGAATGATTTTATTAGATCCTGCAGGTCCGCTGTTAGAACGCACCAGGTTAAGGCCTGCTACTTTTCCCGACAAGGCATCTGTCCAGTTGCTGGAAAGTGCTTCTGTCAACTCCTCTCCTTTCACTTTAGCAACAGAATAACCAAGGGCTTTTTCTTCTCTTTTAATTCCCAGGGCTGTTACTACAACACTTTCCATCTCAGTATTAGTACTGATCATATCAAAGTTGAGCACAGATTGGTTACCAACCCGTTTTTCAAGAGGCCTGTAGCCTACAGCAGAAACAACAAGAACCTGTTGGTCAGATGCTTTAATTGAAAAATGTCCTTTTTCATCCGTGCTGGTAAATACTTTGGTTCCTTTTACCTGCACTGTAGCTCTAACTACCGGTGCTTTGTCTTCAGAATTTCTAACCTGGCCTGTCACTGTTTTTTCCTGTGCGGATACCCAGGAGCCGGTTAGTAGCAGGAAGAAAAACAGCAGCACTCTCGGAGTGCAAAGTTTTTCTACAGCAGTCGCAAATGATCTCATACGCAAGTTGATTAAAGATTATAAATGATTAAAAAGCTTTTTCTTTATTCCAGGTTAAGGCGGTAAAAAATATAGCAAGCACGCAGGCGGCAATCATAACTAAAAAGCCACCATTCCATCCCCAGGCATCTACAACATATCCCATAGCAATATTTGCAAATAGAGCTCCGCCCAGGTATCCGAATAAACCTGTTAATCCTGCTGCAGTTCCGGCAGCTTTTTTGGGAACCAGGTCAAGGGCCTGTACACCAATAAGCATTACAGGACCATAGATCAGGAAGCCAATTATGATCAGGGCAATATTATCTATAGAAGGATGCCCCGCAGGATTCTTCCAGTAAACGATAACTGCTGCCAGTACTAATAACATGTAAATAATGGTTGCCGGAGCTCGCCTGCCTCTGAATACTTTGTCACTTAACCATCCACATAATAATGTTCCGGGAATACCTGCATATTCATAAGCAAAATAGGCCCAGCCTGTTTCATTGACTGTAAACCCCTTTGCTTCCTTTAAATAAGTCGGTGCCCAATCCAAAACCCCATAACGCACCAAATATATAAAGGCATTGGCAAAAGCTATGTACCACAACACCCTGTTAACCAAAACATAATCTATGAAGATCTGCTTTGCTGATAATTCTTTTTCATGTTGATGTGAATAATCTACAGGATGGTCATTCTTATATGTTTCAATGGGTGGCAACCCGCAAGATTGGGGTGTATCCCTGATTAGTAAATACGCAATGAAAGCAATAAAAATGGCGATCATTCCCGGGAAGTAAAACTTGCTTTGCCAGGTGCCGAAAATGGCCAATCCTGCAATAGCCAGTGGACCGATCAATCCACCTCCTACATTATGTGCCACATTCCAGATGGACATCTTCACGCCTCTTTCCCTGAGCGAAAACCAATGAACCATTACCCTTCCACAGGGAGGCCATCCCATTCCCTGGAACCAACCGTTGATAAAAAGCAGGCTAAACATGATCACTATCGATGAAAGAGCAAACGGGATTGTTCCCATGGCTATCATTGTAAGTGCAGATAAAAGGAGTCCAACGGGGAGGAATATACGCGCATTACTTCGGTCGGATAAGTTTCCCATCAGGAATTTGCTGATGCCGTAAGCAATAGAAACGCCTGAAAGAGCTATTCCCAGTTCGCCCTTTGAAAAGCCTCTTTCAATAAGGTCGGGCATGGCAAGAGAAAAGTTTTTTCTCACCAGGTAATAACCTGCATAACCTATAAAAATTCCAACAAATACCTGGATCCGTTTTTTCTTATACGCTTCATCCACTTCTTTCGCTGGCATTAACTCTTTATGTGCCGGCGGTTGTAAATAAGTCAGCAATCCCATTATAGCAAGCGCTTTTAGTTTGTTTTCAGAATATATTGGTTAGCGAGACTGGTATAATTTTCAACCTGCTCTTTTTGCCAGGCCTGGTCCTTATCCATCTCCTCGGCCATGATCCTTGCCACTTCAGGGGCAATGCGAATGCTCTCACCGGCATTCAGTAACAAGGCGCGAGTTCTCCTGGCAAGCACATCCTCCACCGTTCTTGCCATCTCATTCTCCACAGCCCAGCGAACCTGCATTTTATGAATCTTCAGACTATCGCTTATCCATTGACCAGAACTGCCATTCATTTGTTTTTTTATTAATTGGCAATCGCTGCCATAGAAGTACAGTGGGTCGTTCCAGTTCATTCCTTCCGCATAACCATGAATGTGCATCAGGGAAGTGGTTGTTTTTTGGTGCTTCCATTGCAACTCCTTTTCCACGCGATTCATCATGTCTTCTCCCATTTTTCGGTATGTCGTCCACTTACCACCAAGAATGGTAAAAAGGTGGGAAGCAGAAACCATGATCTTATGGCTTCTTGAAATTTCCTTTGTGGTTTGTTCTTCACCCTGCGGAGCAGCCAGGGGACGCAGGCCTGCAAACACACTCAACACATCACTGCGTGTAGGCTTCTTCGTAAAATAATCCGCAGCAGTTTCCAGTATAAAATTGATCTCTTTTTCCAGCGCCTGGGGTTCCAGGGAGGCTTCCTCCACTGGTGTATCAGTAGTGCCCAGGACCACCTTATCATGCCAGGGCACTGCAAATAACACACGCCCATCGCTTGTTTCCGGTATCATTAATGCATGTTCTGAAGGATAAAAAGCTTTATCAAGTACCAGGTGCACACCCTGGCTCACGCATATGCTCTTTAAACTCTTTGGATTATCCATATGAAGGATATCGTCGACAAACACACCTGTGGCATTAATCACCGCTTTTGCACGGACCCGGAAATTTTTTCCGTTTTCAGTATCCACCACAAGAGCTCCTTCAATTTTTCCCTGATTGTCTTTTAGTAAGCCTGTAACCTTTATATAATTGATGGCACAGCCGCCTTTTTCTATGATGCTTTGTACCAGGTTAATAGCCAGCCTGGAATCGTCAAATTGTCCGTCATGGTATAATACACCACCCAGCAAACCTTCCTGTTTTATACCTGGAAGGCTTTCAATGGTCTTTTTCCTGGAAACAAAAACAGAAGAGCCAAGTGTCAGGCGGCCTGAAATCCAGTCATACATTTTAAGGCCTAAAGTATATTTGATCTTATCCCAGTAATTGTAAATGGGAATGATAAAAGTTTGATTCTTTACAAGGTGGGGAGCATTCCTGCAAAGACGTCCTCTTTCCACACTAGCTTCCCGCACCAGTCTAATGTCACCCTGCGCCAGGTAACGAACACCTCCGTGTACTAGTTTGGTGCTCCGGCTTGAAGTTCCCTTGGCAAAGTCAGATTGTTCTAATAAAAGGGTATTATATCCCCTGGCTACAGCATCCATGGCTACTCCAAGACCGGTAGCCCCACCACCAATCACAAGTACGTCCCATTGTTTTGACTCATCAGCTAATTGTAAAGCCAGTCGTTCCCTGTCTATAGAATTCACTTTAAATTGCAGATCATTCATTCCTTAAATATGTTTCAGTTTATTTTGTTTTATTAATGAAACTAAACAAAACGAAAGCAATTTTAACAATTTTATTTATAAACGAAAGGATTATGAAACAATTAATAATAATAAGTTTTCCACATTTGGGGAAAGAACCTATTTAAATATTTTAGATACGAATTATTGGAATTCAAATTCCCCGTTATTATTTTGTACCCTCAAAGAACTTATGAGTAGTCTAACTGACAGGCATCAGCATATCATCACCAAATTGAGAAAAGAAGGCAATGTGAAAGTTGTTGACCTTTGTTCTGAACTAAATGTTTCATCTGTAACCATTCGAAAGGATCTGAAATTATTGGAGGATAAGCACCTTTTATTTCGAACCCATGGTGGTGGTACAATGAGCAATCCTTATACAGCAGACAAGCCAGTAAAAGAAAAAGAAAAGATACAATCAGGCGAGAAATCCAATATTGGTGAGGCCGCAGCCAACCTTGTTGAGCCTAATGACTGTATTCTTATTGCCTCCGGAACAACAGTATTATCTCTAGCCAGGAACATCTATCCTAAGGGCAGCCTCACAGTAATCACAGCAGCGCTGAATGTGGCTATGGAGTTGATACGTCACCCCGAAATAGAAGTGATTCAACTGGGTGGAATATTAAGAAAAAGTTCTTCGTCTGTTACTGGCAGTTATGCAGAGAAGATCCTTGAGGATTTTTCCTGCAGTAAACTTTTCCTGGGCGTGGACGGAATAGACCTTGAATTTGGGCTAACTACTACCAATATGATGGAGGCACAGCTTAATAAAAAAATGATTAAGGCTTCTCAAAAGACCATCGTTCTTGCGGATTCGACCAAATTTGGAAAAAGAGGCTTTGGTAGAATCTGCGGCCTGGAAGATATTGAACAAATCATCACTGACAGTGGCATTTCCGACCATATGGTGGAGAGTCTGAAGGGAATGGGAATTGAAATTACTATAGTCTAGAATTGAAAAGGTATAGAAGGATTTTACTTTGCATTTCATTGAGTGAAGTTCATTAATTAATAAAGCCTCCCGGTGGGGAGGCTTTAAAATTTATTTACCTATCGAATATTATAAAGTCTTCAGTTTTTCCTGTAAGGAGGCGACTTTATCTGCCTGCTTTTTCCTTTGGTGATAATCGATTAACTGGTTGATGATCTTGCGATAGTTAGCTTTATCCTGCGCTTTTGTATGAGCATTGTCCTGAGTATACAGATCAAATGCTTTTTGAGCGTATGTATAAAACTCATCATACTTTTTATCAGTTTTTGCCACTAAATCTGCTTTTTTTGCTTTGTCGGCAGCTGTGGTTCCACGCACCGCCCTTAAGGCATCATCCAGATCGTATATTTGATTATAGATATGTTGCGCCATAATATAGTTGGCAAAAGCTGATGATTGCAGGCTCACGGCTTTTTCCAATGCAGCTTGTAACTTTTGTTGCCGGGCTTCATAATCCGAAGGCTTTTTATCATACGTATACGTATAGTTGAAAAGCTCCGTGGCGTAATCAAGTGCTAAAGGAAAATTATTGGGATATTTCTGTAGCATTTGTTCATAGCGGGCCAGCCTTTTGGTAGTATCTGTGGAAGGTATGTTACCATATTCCAAAGCTGTCCAATAACCTTCATCAGGGAATAATTCACGACCTAAAGCAAGGTATTTATCAGCTTTAGCTGCATCATTTTTCTTCGCATAATATTCTGCCAGCAAACCATAGACTTCTTTGTATTCCTTGTCTTTGATCTTGGCATTAGCCAACTGTTCAAAATAAGGTATAGCATCATCTTCCTTCTTAGCCAGGTATGCAGATGATGCGGTCAGGTTCACTAATTGAGTGTCAAGGACAGGAAAGGAAAATCCATTATAAGAATAACCTCTTTTTGCAATATAAGTTTCTATATCAAGCGCATTCTTCATTTGGTCAAAGGCTGCAGCATAATCCTTGTTATTATAATTTTTAACTCCTTTATTATAATACATGTCGTACAGGCTAAATAAGCCAACATTCTGATCAAGGACCATCATGGTATTCTTAGGCTCCAGTTCCTGGTACTTTTTGAAAGCATCATAGGCTTCTTTTTTCGCATCATAAGTCAGGCTACCAGTGCTGTCCTGGCGTGCTAATTCTGTATATACCTTACCCTTGTAATACCAGGCGTTTGCATTTATCTGGTTTTTAGGGTCGGCTAATACCTTGTCAATCTTTTCCTTTGCTTCGTCATATTTTCCTTTGCTGATCTTTTCCTGGACATCATCCAGCTTCTGTGCAAAAACACTGCTGATAGATGAAGCAAGCAATACTGATAATAACAGTTTTCGCATTGTTTTCTTGTTTTTAATATTTATGATTGAACGGGATCCTCTCCTTCAGATGTATTTTCCTTTAAATTGGTTGTTTCATCTATAGGAGTTATTTCTGTAGCCACTTCATGTTCCTCAGCAACCACCTCCACTTCGTCCTGTTCGTCAACCTTTGTAATGGCTGCTATCTCATCTCCTTCATTGATCCGGATCAGTTTAACTCCTTGTGTAGCACGTCCCTGCTCCCTGATATCAGATACTTTCATCCTTATGGTAACACCGCTTTTACAAGTGATCATCATATCCTCTTTTTCACTTACGTCAACGATCCCTATCAATCTACCGGTCTTTTCTGTTACACTAATGGTTTTCACCCCTTTGCCTCCTCTGTTGGTAATACGATATTCTTCTACGGGTGATCTTTTTCCAAAACCTTTTTCACTTACCACCATTACAGTCCTGTCTGGCGTACTTGGATTTACACAAATCATACCAACTACCTGATCCGTAACATCATCTACTTCAATGCCACCGACGCCTATTGCACCCCGCCCGGTTGGACGAACTTTTGTTTCCGGAAAACGAATGGCACGGCCTGAAGCCACTGCCAGCATTATTTCACAATTGCCATCAGTTAATTTGGCTTCCAGCAATTGGTCACCTTCTACAATAGTGATGGCATTAACACCCGTCTGTCTTGGACGACTGAAATCAGCCAATGCTGTTTTCTTAATGACCCCTTTCCTGGTACAAAGAACAATGTAATGGTTGCTAACAAAATCAACATCCTGCAAGTCTGCAATATCTATGATAGCCCTGATCTTGTCATCTGGAGCTATTTGTAATAAATTCTGAATGGCTCTGCCTTTGCTGTTCTTTTCTCCTTCAGGTATCTGGTATACATTTAACCAGTAGCATCTTCCTTTCTCGGTAAAGAAGATCATGGTGTGATGGGTAGAAGCAACGAAAAGGTGTTCTATGTAATCCTCTTCTCTTGTCTTTCCACCTACAGCTCCCCTGCCGCCCCTTCTTTGAGATCTGAACTCTGTAGCAGATGTACGTTTGATATAACCTAAATGCGAAATGGTGATCACTACATCTTCTTCCTTGATAAGATCTTTGATGCTCATCTCGTTGTCCAGGAAGGTGATGTCTGTTTTACGGGCATCTCCAAATTTATCTTTTACTTCTTTTAGCTCTGTTTTGATGATGTCAAAACGTATTCCTTCATTGGCAAGGATCTCTTTAAGGTGAGCTATCAGCTTCATCAGTTCATCATATTCCTGTTTGATCTTGTCTCTTTCCATGCCTGTCAATCGCTGCAGACGCAATTCCAGGATGGCCTTAGCCTGGATCTCATCGAGACCCCAGCCTGCGTTGATCAGGTTTTCTTTAGCTACATCAGGTGTAGAAGAGGCGCGGATCAAGGCAATAACCTCGTCCAGGTGATCCAGGGCTATTAAATAACCTTGTAAAATATGAGCTCTTTTCTCAGCTTCCCTCAATTCATATTTTGTACGGCGTACCACTACCTCATGACGGAATTCAATGAACTCACTAATCATTTCCTTGAGGTTAAGCAGTCGGGGACGGCCTTTTACAATAGCTACATTATTTATACCATAGCTGGTTTGTAATTCTGTGAACTTAAATAGCTGGTTCACTACCAAATTCGCAACAGCATCCCTTTTCAGGTCTACCACAATACGGGTGCCTTCTTTATTATTAGATTCGTTGTTGATGTGTGCAACTCCTTCAATGATCTTTTCATTCACCAACTGCCCAATACGGTCGCAAAGTGAATCACGGTTTACCTGGTAAGGAACTTCTGTTATGATGATCTGCTCCCGGCCACTTGGTTTTGTATCTATATGAAGTTTTCCTCTTAATACGACCCTTCCCCTTCCAAAATGAAAACCTGCCTTAATACCTTCCATTCCGTAAATGGTGCCACCCGTTGGAAAGTCCGGGGCTTTTACGAATTGCATGAGTTCATCAATGGTGATATCGCGATTGTCTATGAAAGCTATGCAACCATCAATAACCTCACTTAAGTTATGAGGCATCATGTTGGTAGCCATACCAACAGCAATACCGCTGGAACCATTCAATAATAGTTGCGGAATACGGGTAGGTAGCACAGTTGGTTCTTCCAGGGAATCATCAAAGTTGAACTGGAAGTCAACAGTTTCCTTATCAATATCCTGCAGCATGGCTTCAGCCATACGTTGCATTCTCACCTCTGTATACCTCATAGCCGCCGGACCATCTCCGTCCTGGCTACCGAAGTTTCCTTGCCCATCAACCAGGGTATATCGCATGCTCCATTCCTGGGCCATACGCACCATAGCATCATATACAGATGAGTCTCCATGTGGGTGATACTTACCCAACACCTCTCCCACTATACGGGCTGATTTCTTGTGGGCACGATTATGAGCCATTCCCAGCTCATTCATGGCAAAAAGGATACGGCGGTGAACAGGTTTCAAACCATCCCGAACATCAGGCAATGCACGCCCCACGATCACTGACATGGAATAGTCAATGTAGGCGGTTTTCATTTGCTCTTCGATGTTTACTGGAATGATCCGGTTGAAATCATTTGTTTGTTGCGGTTGAATATTTTCTTCCATTCTCGGGACTTGTTAAATGCGATTTTTAAGGTCAGCAAATGTACCCTTTTTAGCCCTAAGAACCTGATGAGCTGAGGTATTTTAAGGACATATTACCATCAAATCCAAAAGTTTGGCTATATATCCCTTATTTCACCTTTTTTGAATTATTCCAAAGTGCGGGCACGGAATTTTTAGTAATGAATTTGTGCCTAAATGTTAAGTTTATGGTTAACTATTTGTTGCTGCGGAACGGAAAGCTTTTTGGGCCATTTACTTTGGAAGATTTAAAGTCTTTTGGGCTTCAATCGTCTGACCAGGTACGTATTGACCATGAACAATCTACATGGCGGTCAATATTTGAAATAGAGGCATTGCAAGACTGCCTGGAAGATACCTTTTCAGAAACTATTTCAGATGTAAATACTGATAAAGGATCAATAGGCAAGCTTACTTCACCTAATGTTTCTTACGAACCATTCCTTTTTAAAAAGCGATTTTCCTCTATTAACTCTAAAGTCAAAAATTCTTTTCCAAAAGATCCCTATTCTGATTTTGAAGAGAATAGTATTTTATGGTTTATCAGGTTGTTTAAACAAAATCCTTTTACTGTAGCCTACGTTTTTATACTTATCGTAGGCGGCACCATTTTATTAAAGAATATTGTTGATAAACTAATCAGGAATACTTTTCCTATGGAGCAAATTTCAATGGTTGCCACTTCCAAAACCCAGATCAAAAAAGCTTCTGAGAAAATGTATCAAAATGCATTGGTTCGGGAATGGATACCTCCTCAACAGAAATTCAGGAAAGCTCGTAAAACAGTTGTTTCACCTCAGGATATTATAAAACACCTGACTCTTACATCAAATAAATATAAGAAAGGGTTCTTTGGAGGCATAAGTGATCTTAACCTGACTATTCACAATACATCTAATCATTTTGTTAACCAGGTAGAGATTGAATTAACCTATAAGGATAACAATGAAAAGACGCTTGATACAAAAAATTTCCAGGTTGAGTCTATTTCCCCCCATGGGAATAAGGTAATTAGTATTCCTCCTTCACGTAGGGGTGTTAAGGTTAGTTATAGAATCCTGAACATTTATGCCAGTCATCCACAGTCCTTATCAAAGGAGATATAAAGGAATACCCACATTTCCAGATCCCATCCTATAATTTACAAGCTTACATTTGTTATATAGTATGAAAAGTATTTTATTATTTGGTGCCGGTAAATCAGCAACTGTTCTGATTGATTATTTATTAAAGAACGCTGAAAAAGAACAATGGCACTTAACGCTTGCAGATGCCCATCCTGGCATGAGCCAGGAAAAGATTGGTGGATCAATTTTCGGCACTGCTGTTACTATTGATATATCTAATGAGCAAGAGAGAATATCCCTGATTACACAGGCTGATATAGTGATTTCATTATTGCCCCCGGCATATCATATTATTGTAGCAAGAGACTGCATAACATTTTCTAAAAACCTTTTGACCGCTTCTTATATTGATGAATCCATGCGCAGTCTTTGTGAGAATATTGAAGGGAAGGATTTACTTTTTTTATGTGAAATGGGCCTGGATCCGGGAATTGACCATATGAGTGCAAAAAAAATGATCGACGACATCCATGAAAAAAATGGCAGGATCAATTCCTTTATTTCGCACTGCGGTGGATTGGTTGCACAAGAAAGTGATAACAATCCATGGCATTATAAAATTAGCTGGAACCCAAGGAATGTTGTTATGGCTGGCAAGGCAGGAGCTATTTATAAACAAGGCGGAGAGATTGTTGAATTAAATTATGAAGATCTTTTTGCTGAAAAGAGGTATGTGGCTATCCCGGGAAGTGAAGCTTTGTGCTGGTACCCCAACCGTGATTCCCTGGGTTATATTTCCAAATACGGATTACAGGAAGCAAATACTTTTATCCGTACTACTTTACGTCATCCAGATTACATATATGGTTGGAAGAATATTATCGACCTCAAGCTGACTTCAGAAGATATTTTTTACAACACAGATAAATGTAGCCTTTCCATGTTCTTCAGGGAGCATATGGATAAGAATGGGTTTAGTGAATGGCTCGAAAATAAACTCCGTGATCAATTTGATTTGTCTAAGGGCTTGTTAGCCGAACTGGTTAACCTGGTAGAACTGGAACAAAAAGCCGCAGATAAAGGTGTAGATACTCCCGATGAAATTATGATGGTTGACGGTAAGGGTGACCTGCAGAAAGTGGATATAGATGACCTGAAGATTAATGCTGCTGCAACATTAGCAGATAAAATGCATGATGCTAGCCTAACTTTAAAACAGCTTTTTTATTTGGGAATGGATGATGATACAACGATGATCAATAAAGGTAAATGCAGTGCTTCAGAGGTTTTGCAATTTGCGTTGGAAAAAAAACTTGCCTTACAGCCCGGAGATAAAGATTTGGTCATTATGCTTCATGAAATCGAATATACCCTGGACAACCAAAAGTATAAATCTACAGCATCTCTTGTAGTAACCGGTGAAAATGATGCAAATACGGCAATGGCAAAAACCGTTGGACTTCCATTGGGAATTGCTGCTAAATTGATCCTGAATGGAACCATCCATGATAAAGGGCTATTGATCCCGATTTATAAATCTATTTATCTTCCTGTTTTAGAGGAATTGAAAGAACATGGAATATCCTTTTTGGAAGAGACGATAGCTTTGAATTAATATACATTATTTATATTCTGCTAACATTACACTTAACTCCTGCATCCCTTCACTTGCTAATTTTTCAATAGCGACAAAATTATGCTGATTAGTGAAAGGAATTTTCTTATCCACTATGAATTTGGGTATGTTATGTGGAACATAATGAAGTAAGCCTGCAGCCGGGTAAACTACAAGAGATGTACCCACTATTAAAAAAATGTCTGCTGTTTTAGCAATTTCTATCGCATCTTCCATCATGGGTACGGCTTCCTCAAACCACACAATATGGGGCCTCAATTGATGACCATCTTCAGCCACATCCCCTATTTGTATTTCATCTTGTATAGGATATATGAGATTTTCATTACGCTCACTTCGCATCTTTAGAATTTCACCATGGAGGTGAATTATTGAACCGGAACCTGCACGTTCATGCAAGTCGTCAATATTCTGAGTAATGATGGTCACATTAAAATCCTTTTCTAATTCTGCCAATGCATAGTGGGCTGCATTTGGTTTTGCATTTATAACGCTTTTTCGCCTTGCATTATAAAACTCCAGTACTAATGCAGGGTTTCTGCGCCACGCAGTAGCAGTTGCAACTTCGTTAATGTCGTAGCCTTCCCAAAGTCCGTCTGAATCACGAAAAGTCTTCAGGCCGCTTTCTGCACTAATGCCTGCTCCCGTTAAAACAACCAATTTCTTTTTTTCCATAACTAAAACATCTTTGTTTCAATAGGATTTCAAATCAATTCTTATAACGGAGTCCTTTTGCTGAAGGCTTAACCCGCTTTTTTTATAAAATGCGGGTTCCCAATCACCATAGTTTGGATTAGGAAGTATTATAAAACGATCACCAAACATTAAGGCTGATTGTAGGGTATTATTTTCTCTTTCCTGTTGCGGCTTTTTATCAAACAGGTTACTGAAGTCTGCAAGGTTATCTCCAATTAATAATAACACATCATAATTGGCCATTATATTTTGTCTTCTTTCTTCTTTACTGGATACACCCTGGCGCATGAGCAAATGGCTATTATCTGTATTGGGAAGCTGGTATTTGGCCAGGTTGGCTAATGTGGCGGCTTTTTCCCTTTCATCGCGGTTTGTTACATAGAAAATAGTGATTCCCCTGGAAGCTGCATACTTTAAAAATGATGGCGCACCTGGTACAGTATCAGCAATAGCTTTGGATGTCCATTGATACCATGATGCGGGGTCATAATCTTTGCCATTCAAAGCCTGGTGAACAGCATAAGGACTATTGTCTAATACAGTTTCATCAATGTCAGTAATTATAGCTTTTGGTTTAGATCCATTATTTGCCTCGTTAACTCTAAGCCTTGCTATATTATATGCCTGGAAACAAAGGGCTTTATATTCCGCTGCTTTTTGTTGGTATATGCTTGTAAAAAGTTTTCCATCAACTACTATAGATTGGGCAGGAACTGATGTGACCGATTGCCTGGTCGTTATACAACTACAAAAAATCACTAAACCGAATATTCCATATTTTTTCATGGGTATATATTATGGCACAAAGGTATAATTCCCCAATTCATATGTAGCGGTGAATAGTTTGGACTTTTTTTTGTTGGAATAAAGAAAAAGATACGTATGGCAGAACAAAGATTTGAAGTATTGCTCGATGGAGTTCCGTATTCCGTAACAGCCAGTCCTTTCGAGTTCAATACAGAAACCCGGTACAAGGTGCAATACAATGGGAACGAGCATATTTTTACGTGGGATTCCAGCCTCGGCAGGCTGGCCTCCATTGATGACGATGCAGGTATTATTCCCGATAATCTGGAATTAGAAATTGCAAGAAAGTTACAGTCATCAACCCGGGTTTAAATTAAAAAAGTAGCAATGATCATTGCTACTTTTTTAATTATTCCAATAAGTATCGCGTTTCACATTAAGATCCTGCCTTAGCTAGTTCCAGCACGGCCTTCCATTCTGTCTCTGTTACTGGTTGTACAGAAAGTCTGCTGATACGAAGCAGGGCCATTTCCTGTAATCTTTTATCGTTTTTGATTTGCTTCATGCTCACAGGGTTCTTTAAACTCTTAATGGGTTTTAAGTCTACTGTTACCCAGGCATCTTCTGAAGTAGTAGGATCCTGGTATGCTTCCTTTACTACCTTAGCAATACCAACTATCGACAACCCTTCATTGCTGTGATAATAAAAAACTTCATCTCCCTTTTTCATTGCTTTTAAATGATTGCGGGCAGCATAATTTCTTACGCCTTCCCATGATGTTTTTCCATCTTTCTGAAATTGCTCCCAGCTATATACAGAAGGTTCTGATTTTACTAACCAATAAGCCATTGTAGGTAGAATAAATAATTAAAGTATTTCCGGCTTTATTACAAAACCGCTGTTTACACTGCAAGGATAAAATATTTTGAATTGGTAAATCTAAATTTTATAGTACTGCGTATTTATTCCTGGTACTTCAATTTATCCATTAACATACAAAGTCAAAACAAATGAAAAAGATCGCTACATCCGTTGCATTATTTATTGCAATTATGGCAACGCAAAAAACTATGGCCCAGGCCAGCATGACAATGAAAGAAAGCACTGTAGAAGTGGGAGGTTCACCTATGTATCCTTCAAAAAACATTATTGAAAATGCAGTAAATTCAAAAGACCATACTACTTTGGTCGCAGCAGTAAAAGCTGCGGGCCTTGTTGAAACGTTACAAGGAAAAGGCCCCTATACTGTCTTTGCGCCTACTAATGCTGCATTCGATAAATTGCCTGCAGGAACCATTGATGTTCTTTTAAAGCCTGAAAACAAAGCTCAACTAACTTCTATCCTAACTTACCACGTAGTTCCTGGAAAATTAAGTAGCCAGGAATTAATGAAGTGGGTGAAAAAGGGAGGTGGTAAAGCAGAATTGAAAACAGTGCAGGGAGGAAAATTATGGATCCTTGAAAATTCAGAAGGTCTATGGGTAAAAGATGAAAAGGGTAATACAGCAAAGATCAGCATAGCAGATGTCAATCAAAGTAATGGAGTAATCCATGTTATAGATACAGTGCTGATGCCAAAATGATTTCCAGGTATAGCATAAATAACGAAGCCGCAAGTTTTACAAACTTGCGGCTTCATTTAGTCTGCATTATCTTTGAGAATCATTTATTTTATAAGGTACGACAACTGGTTTTTACCAGCCTTGCGCCAATACATCAGCCAAATGCATGGTCTTTAAAGAATGTTTCCGGTTATCAATATATCCCTGCAAATGCATCAGGCAGGAAAGGTCAGTGGAAACCAGGTATTCGGCACCGGTAGCTAATGCATGTTCAACTTTTTGCTCAGCCATCCCAATTGAAATTCCTTCAAACTTTACAGCGAAAGTTCCCCCGAAACCACAACAGGTTTCTACATCCTCCATTTCAACTATCTCTAATCCTTTCACTTTTGAAAGCAATAAACGGGGTTCGTTCTTAATCCCGCATTCTCTAAGTCCTGCACAAGAGTCATGATAGGTAGCTTTCCCTGGCAAGGACGCTCCA
Source organism: Flavisolibacter ginsengisoli DSM 18119 (assembly GCF_900129295.1). Classification (GTDB taxonomy): domain Bacteria; phylum Bacteroidota; class Bacteroidia; order Chitinophagales; family Chitinophagaceae; genus Flavisolibacter; species Flavisolibacter ginsengisoli. The sequence goes on along the minus strand of NZ_FQUU01000004.1, from coordinate 63,413 downwards.
AAACTTGTAATGCCCAATTTGTTAACCAGGAAATCAGACAATTCAAAACTGTTTTGCCCGATAGCTTTTACTTCATTATGCAGCGAAGAATTTTCAAATAGCTTAGGATAATAATTACGGATAAAGCCAATGCAACTGGCACTAGGCGCTACAATGATTTGGTTAGGATCAAAATCGTTTAAAAACTTAGTACAAACCTCACGTGCATCATCCCAGAAACCTGCATTAAAAGCCGGCTGACCACAGCAGGTTTGGGATGTATTGTAGCTGACATTACACCCCGCTTTTTCCAGGACCTTGATCATGTTGAAGGCGGTTTCAGGAAACAGCTGGTCAACAAAACAGGGAATAAATAGCTGGATATTCATCTTATTGTTTTCCTTCCTTAAATTCCTTATTCAATAACATCATCTTTAGCGCAGTGACAGCGGCTTCCTCTCCCTTATGACCATGAATGCCTCCTATCCTTTCCCTTGCCTGTTGTTCATTATCTACTGTAAGTACACCAAAAATTACAGGTACTTCCAATAAAAGATTTAATTGGGTAATGCCATCAGTTACGGACTGGCATACATAATCAAAATGAGGTGTGCCACCCCTGATCACGCAGGCAAGCGCAATGAAGGCAGTTGCTGCTGCAGGGCTGCCACAGGTTGCATATTGTTTGATGGCAAAAGGTATCTCTATAGCGCCTGGAACAACGATAGTTTTTGAAGCAATACCGTAGCCTTCCAACATCTTCCTGCAACCACTTTCCAATTCGTCAATAATCGCTGCGTTCCATTCAGTTTTGACTAAAACAACAAGGGCATCCTTTAACTGTTGGATGCCCTCAATTTCTTGTAAAAGCTTACTATTAGCAATATCTGCCATTATGATTTCAATTAATCCACATTATAAACTCCGGCCTGTGCCAGGTATTTATCAGCTTCCATGGTATAAGTACTTTGTGGAAACTTCTTTTTTAATTCTTTATACAGGTCAATTGCTTGTTTCTTATCATTTAAAACACGGTCAGCAAAATAAGCTGCCAGGAACAAATACTCTGAAGAACCTTGTTCGTCTGTTTCAAATTCATGGGCAGCTTTTTTATAATAGCTGAATGCATCTGCATTTTTTCCTTCACCCGCATATGCATCAGCCAGTAATTTATAAGAACGGGCTTTGATCTGTTCGGCATCAGTATCGAAGTCTTTTAAAGATTTTTCTGCTTTAGCATAATCCCCGGTTTTCAGGTAAATGGTTCCTGCATAGAACTTTGCCATATTTCCGGCATCAGTGCCACCATATTGGCTTATTACTTTTTCAAATCCAGGGTACTGTCCATCGCCTTTCAAGGCCTTGTTCAGTGAATCGGCACGGTAATATTCTTCTGCTTTGAAAATAGCTTCTGCGGCCTTTTTCTCTTTTGGTGCTTTAACCAGGTATTTATAGGCAAGGTATCCGCCTCCTACCACAATAATGGCAGCACATACCATCAGTATGGGACGATTATATCGAGCCCAGAAATCTTTAGCCCGTTCAACCACTTCTTCATTTTCTGCTTGGTGGCGTGGATGTTTAACTTCAGCCATGAATATTCATTGTTTAATTTGGTGGAATAATTAATCCGTGATAAACGGATAGTTTTGGTCAACGTATACATCTTTCAACACTTCATCATCTGATGGCCATGGAGATTCTTCAGCAAACTTTACGCTTTCTTCTACAGCTTTATTTACCCGTTCATTGATCTGGTTGATTTCCTCTTCAGTTGCCAGTTTATTATCTAAGATGGTCTTCAATAAAGCAGTGATGGGATCCTGGTTCTTATATTCTTCAACTTCTTCTTTCGTCCGGTATTTCTGTGGGTCTGAAATAGAGTGACCCTTATAGCGATAGGTTTTGATCTCCAGTAAAGTGGGGCCGCCTTTTTCCCTGGCTCTTTTTACCGCCCTGGAAACTCCTTCATGAACGGCTTCGGCACTCATGCCATCAATAACATCAGCAGGCATTTCATACGCATCAGCCAGCTTATAGATATCAGTTATATTAGAGGTGCGGCTTACAGAAGTACCCATTGCGTAATTATTGTTCTCACAAATGAATACCACTGGTAATTTCCACAACATGGCCAGGTTAAAGGTTTCATGCAACATACCCTGGCGGGCAGCTCCATCACCAAAATAGGTCAGTACCACGTTATCTGTTCCGCGGTATTGCTCTGCGAAGGCCAGTCCGGCACCTGTACCGATCTGGGCACCTACAATACCATGGCCTCCATAGAAATTCTCCTTCTTGCCAAAAAAGTGCATGCTTCCACCCTTTCCTTTGGCACAGCCTGTGGACTTGCCATACAATTCAGCCATACAGGAATTAACTGATATTCCTTTAGCAATAGCCAAACCATGATCACGATAAGCAGTAATGAACATATCTTCTGGTCGCGTGGCAGTCATGCATCCGGCGGCTATAGCTTCCTGCCCTACATAGGCATGAAAAAAACCGCGGATCTTTCCTTCCATCTTATACTTTTCTTCTGCCATGAGCTCAAACTGGCGGATGAGCTGCATTAATTCGTACCAATACAGGTAGGTCTCTCTTGAAAATTTAGTAGCCAAGGCTGCAATTTTGAGCCGCAAAAATAAGGGAATACCGCTTTAATATCTTGTTTATCATTCAGAGATTTCAGTTTTAAGTCCTTAAGCGCCAGCTATAATTAGTTTTTTTGGCAATAATTTATACCAGGAATGCTGTTTTCATTGCCTTATCCGGGAACTGACCGTTGCAGGTTTTTATTCCAGAGGCCTACCTTTGCCTTATGAATTTAGAATACAGAGAACTTTTACCAGATAACTTTCCAGGTAACAGTAAAGTATGGATTTATCAAAGCTCCAGGCTGTTCACCTTATCAGAAGCACTCGAGATCGAAACACTTCTGAACAAATTTGCTGCTGAATGGCGTTCACACGGTGCAGAAGTAAATGCCTATTGCAATTTATTCTTTGGGCAGTTCATTGTTTTGATGGCTGACGAATCGCAGGTGGGTGTTGGTGGATGCAGCACGGATTCTTCTGTTCGTTTTATTAAGGACCTGAGTGAAAAATTTGGAGTTGATCTGCTCAATCGCACCAACCTTGCCTTTGTAATTAAGGATAAGATACAGGTATTGCCTATGAGCCAGTTGCCATATGCTTTTGAAAATGGGTTTATTAACGGGGATACCTTGTTTTTTGATAACCTGGTGCTTAATAAAGCAGCCCTGGAATCAAAATGGATCGTACCAGTTAAGGAATCCTGGTTGGCCTCCAAACTGCCTTTACAGGTTCCATCCTAAGGCGCAGGTTTTTGATTATTAAATACCTTTTTAATAGCAGCCATCTTTTTACTGCTTCCATTATTGGAAAAAACATACGATAGTGTCAGCCTGAAATTCCTTGTTTGAGCGCTATTGTAATTTTCCTGGGTGAAGCCAGTACCAAAGGTCCAGGACCTGTTTTCCTGTTGCAGAAAAGGATCAGTTATAGTAAGGTTGACTACCAGTTTCTTTTCCAGCAGTCTTGCCTGGAAGCCCATATTCATACCTAAAGAACTTCTTGTGGCACCCTGGGGATTGGCATAACGATTATAGGTAAAGCTACCGGTTGCGCTATAGAGATCTTTCCAGTTGTAATTACCATTCAGGTTAAAGGATAATGAACCTCCATCTTTGAATTTCCTGTTTTCTTTGTCGTAAGCACTATAAATTCTATAGGCATAACGGCCACTCATATTCAACTTTACTTTTTGATGGATGGACAATCCATTCCAGCTGCTTATTTCATATTCTCTGCTCCCGCTGATATTTTGCCAGGTAATTTCCTGTGGGCTGATCCTTATCTGGCTGAATACTTCGGCTGACTGGTTATAACCAAGGGCAATATTGCTGTAAGCACCATTTTTTGATTTGCCAACTACCAGGTCAAAATTGTTGGAAAGAGAAGGTTTTAATCCCAGATTGCCATACCTTATATTATATTGATCTGAAGAATCTATGGTGGGGTTCATTTCATTCACACCAGGCCTCCGTATGGTGCGACGGTAAGATAAACTGAGTGAATACATTTTATTCCAGTTCTTACTCAGTCTTGCAAATGGAAGATAATTCCAATAAGCATTTTTATCAATTGAATTGCTCTTGAATAGATTAAATCTCAAACTTGTCTTCTCTGCCGCGAGACCTGTAGAAATATTAAAATCCTCTCCAAACAATTGCCTGATGGAACCTCGCATATTTGTGATGTGCTGGTAATAAAGAAAATGATTGGTGAGTGCTTCCAAAGCATCCCAACTTAAACTGCTGGTATTGAGAAAAGAAGCATCGGAATTCATATCTGAACGGCTGGTATTGTAATAACTTCCCAAAGAAATAAATGTCTTCTTATTATCAAAAGGAAGGTCATAATTCAACCGGATATTTTTTCCTGTGTAATAATTGTTCATTACCTGTCTTTGGGTGGAATCTTTGCCGGAAGCACTATGGTCAGGATTAAAATATTCTTCATAAAATTCCCTCGAGCTAGTGTTATCAGACCGATTAAAGCTGGATATAACCTGGAAGGCTTCGCCTGCCCTCCTGGTCTTAGCAGTATAACTTAAGGTAAGATCCGGGCTATAGTTAACCCCTTTATTATGAATGGTCCTGTCAAAAAGCCTGGTTATTTCGCCATTTGCATTTGAGGCAATGTATTCAAGGTTATTGAAGTTGTTGAAATGGTTTTGATTGTATTGAAGCACAAAGTTCAGGTTGTGGTATTTATTTACATCATAATTGACAGAAGCCCGCCCATTAGGCCTCAGGTTATCATTTCGGTAATGATTCACTGACTGCAATGCAGAATTATTTGTATAGATCCTGCTATAATAACCATTGCCAACGTAAATATTATATCCTGCGCCTGCATGCATCGAAAATGTCAATCCCTGCTTGCGGTATTGCAAGCTAATGTTACCACCTTCCTCTCCCCTTGTACCAGCATAAACACTGACCCTGCCATTGATGCCAACAGTGCCTTTTCTGGTCACAATATTGATAACACCACCCTCTTCACCGGCATATTGTGGCGGTGGATTGGTCAATACTTCTATTTTCTCAATTGAGCTTCCGGGCATTGATTCCAACAGGTCCTGTAACTGTTCCAGGTTTAATTCAACAGGCTTGTCATCTATTAAGATCTTTGGTGATTTGCCCCGCACCATTATTTTGCCGGAAGGGTCTTTCGATATCAACGGAACATTGGCTAATAGATCGCTGGCATTACTACCTGCACTCAGGGCAGATTCACCGGCATTGAAAGTGATATTTCCATCCTTACTTTGGATCAAAGGTTTTTCTGCATATACAATAACCACATCCAGGCCTGAAGCTTCATTTGGTTTCAAAATGATATCATTCAGGTTAAAGTCAAAACGTTCCATCCGGAAATAAATGCTGTCAAGTACCACAGTCTGTAAGCCTGTATAAGAAATCTTTAATTTGTAAAATCCAAATGGGATATTGTTCATTTCAAAATCTCCATTGGCTCCTGTCAATACGGTCTTTGAATTGAAGGTATCCCTGAAAGAGAGCAATTGAACGGTGGCGCCACCAAGTGCTTTGTTTTGTTCGTCCAAAACAGCACCTGTAAGTATTCCCACATTTTTTTCCTGTGCCCAACTATTAAAAAAACCGGCAATAAAAATCAATAAAACCCAACGCTTCATTCCTTTCAAAGATAATTACCCGGGATAGTAACCTTAACAATGAGCAAAAAAGAACCATGGTTTTACTTTTTATTTATTCTCTAATGGATTTCCTAAAATCTGTCATCCTGTCACTTTCACAGTCTTAATTATTTATCTTTGCAGCCAATTTTAGAGGAAATTATGTTTGAAGTAGCAACCACCAAGGTGCATGATGAGGCAAGACAGGGAGAAGCTTATGCTCCATTTGATAATGATCCTAACTTATACCAGCGTCGGTTTTATATAGAAAGCTATGGGTGCCAGATGAATTTCAGTGACAGCGAGATCGTAGCATCTATTTTATCAGCTGAAGGTTTTGGAGCAACAAGGAACTTTGAAGAAGCTGACCTGATATTACTTAACACCTGCTCTATCCGGGAGAAGGCTGAACAAACTGTAAGAAAACGTTTGACAGAATTCAGAAAGCTAAAGAAAGGAAGACCTTCAACCCTCATTGGTGTTTTAGGGTGCATGGCTGAAAGATTGAAATCAAAATTCCTGGAAGAAGAAAAATTGGTAGATATAGTAGTAGGTCCTGATGCTTACCGTACACTGCCACAACTTATAGCTGAGGCAGATGGAGGACAAAAAGGGGTTAATGTTCTTTTAAGCCGCGACGAAACTTATGCTGACATCTCCCCAATACGCTTAAATAGTAATGGCATCACAGCTTTTGTAAGTATTATGAGGGGTTGCAATAATATGTGCTCCTTTTGCGTGGTGCCTTTTACCAGGGGCAGGGAACGTAGTCGCAACGTTCAAAGTATACTGAAAGAATGCCAGGATTTGTTTGATGCGGGATATAAAGAAGTTACGCTACTTGGACAAAATGTAGATAGCTATTATTTTGTTCCTGATGAAACTGCGGTTGACAACACCATTCCCGGTGATCCGGCAATAAAACCAGGGGTTGTAAACTTTGCCCGGCTTTTGGAACTGGTAGCTCTTATCTCCCCAGACCTCAGGGTCCGTTTTTCCACTTCCCATCCCAAGGATATTACTGACGAGGTGTTGCATACGATGGCCAAATACGAGAACATCTGTAAATATATTCACCTGCCTCTTCAAAGCGGTTCTACAAGAATGTTGCAGTTAATGAACCGAAGCTATACCCGGGAATGGTATATGTCTAAAGTGGAAAGAATAAGGGAAATTCTCCCTGGCTGTGGAATCAGCTCTGACATCATTGCTGGTTTTTGCACCGAAACAGAAGAAGATCACAGGGATACACTTGACATGATGGAATTTGCCAGGTACGACATGAGCTATATGTTTTTTTACAGCGAAAGGCCTGGAACCCTCGCACAGCGCAGGTATGAAGATGACATTCCCCTGGAAATAAAGAAAAGAAGGTTGCAGGAAATTGTTGAAGTTCAAAACCGGCTTTCCCTGGAAAGCAACCTGAAGGATCTTGGAAAAACTTTCAAAGTATTAATAGAAGCTGAATCTAAAAAAAGCAAAGAGCACTGGATGGGCAGATCAGGAGAGAATAAAGTGATCGTATTCCCTAAAGGGAGCTCCAATTACAAGCCAGGTGATTATGTTCATGTTAAGGTCAGTGAATGTACACAGGCTACATTATTAGGCGAATTAGTTTAAACCATACGAATGGATCTACAGAGTATCAAAAACAGGTTTGGAATTATAGGTAACTCACCAGCGCTAAACTATGCCTTGCAGGTAGCAACGCAGGTGGCCAATACAGACCTGACGGTCTTAATATCAGGTGAAAGTGGTGTGGGAAAAGAAGCCTTCTCGCATATCATTCATTCTCTTTCATCCCGCAAACACAATCCCTTCATTGCAGTGAACTGTGGGGCCATCCCTGAAGGTACGATTGATTCTGAATTATTTGGTCATGAAAAAGGTTCCTTTACGGGTGCAGCAGACAGCCGTAAAGGTTATTTCGAAACTGTCAATAGCGGCACCATATTTCTTGACGAAATAGGTGAAATGCCATTAGGTACCCAGGCGCGATTGCTGCGTGTTTTGGAAAGCGGAGAATTTATCCGTGTTGGTTCTTCTAAAGTGCAGAAGACAGATGTGCGTGTAATTGCTGCAACCAATAAGGACCTGCTGCAACTGGTGCAACAACATAAATTCAGGGAAGACCTGTATTACAGGTTGAATACAGTACCTATCAGGGTGCCCTCTTTACGTGACCGCAAGGAAGATATTCCACTTCTATTCAGAAAATTTGCTGTAGACTTTGCAGAACGCTATAAGACCTCTCCGGTGCAACTGGATGATGAAGCCAGGCAATCACTGATGAATTATCCTTTTGCCGGTAATATCAGGGAATTGAAAAACATTGCTGAGCAGATATCCGTGTTGGCTGTGGACAGGCAGATCAATGGAAAAGAATTGGGCCGTTTTCTTCCGGAAACCAATACCAACCGTTTGCCCATTTTGGCGCATGTGAACGGACAGGAATCACATGAATTTAATAATGAAAGAGATATTTTGTACAAGCTCTTTTTCGATATGAAAAGAGATGTAACAGAATTGAAAAGATTGTTTTTTGAAGTCATTCAAAACCCTTCACTTGCACACCAGAATCCCGGTTTTTTGAACGAGGTTAAGGAATTGCAAACTTCAGATATAAGCGCACCTGTTTTAGTATCTTCAAATGTTCCTTCTGCTTCCCAGCCTGTGGTAATGCACGCCGGTGACATTCATGATCACGAAGAAGTTGAAGAAAGCCTGAACATTATGGATAAAGAAAAGGAACTAATCATAAAAGCTTTGAAAAAACACAGGGGGAAAAGAAAGGATGCAGCCATGGATTTAGGCATTAGCGAAAGAACCCTTTACCGTAAATTAAAGGAATATGATATTGACCAGTAAAGCCGGAAAGCTTTACTAAATCATACCGGGAAATAAATAATAATTATGCGCTCAAGATCTTCAATAGCTTTATTCCTCTGCATTGGGTTTATATTAATACTTATAAATTTTTCATTTTCTTCCTGTGGAGTTTATAGTTTTAATGATGTTGGCACTATACCAGACAGTATTAAAACGGTGCGGGTAAATTTTATTGAAAACAGGGCACCATATGTGAATCCACAGTTAAGTCCTACACTTACTGATAGGTTGAAACAAAAGATAACCAGCCAGACAAGACTTTCCAGCACCACCAACGATAATGCCAACTGGGATATCAGCGGAAGCATCACCGATTATTCTGTCAGCACTTCTGGTGTAACCAATACCAATGGACGCGCCCAATCTTCTTTGAACAGGCTTACAGTTTCTGTACATATCATTTTGAATAACCAGCTTTCCAGCCATGTGCAGGAGTTTGACATCAGCCGCAGTTTTGATTTTAGTTCCAGTCAAAGCTTGCAACAGGCTGAGGCAGGTTTGCTTGATGAAATGATACGTAACCTCACGGATGAAATTTTCAACCGTATATTTTCCAATTGGTAGTAAATTGCCGACATGAGCGAAAGAACACATGCACTGGCTCAACATTTGTTTGGCAAAGCGACGATTGATGAATGCGACCTGTCTGAAGTAAAAGGACTGGCACAACGCTATCCATATTTTGCTCCTGCACAATTCCTCTTGCTTGAAAAATTAAAACAGGAAGGTGCAGAAGCATATAACGCTCAGTTACAAAAAGCAATTCTATATTATCCGGACCCATTGCAATTCCAGTATTTTATTAATTCAGGCAGGTATTATACCGAGATCAGTTTTGATGACCAGGAAATTGCACCAGTTGAAATAGCTGATAAGATTTACGGTGATGAGCCAATTGCCACTGTAGTTGTGAATGAAGAACAAGATGCCCGTGATTTTAATACTACTTTAGAAGAAACTGAAGTGGGCACAGGTTTAGAGATAGCTGAAGTCCCAATGGAGGAGCCGGAGCGAGGCCATGAACCCGAGGCAGATAATGAGCCGGTAACTATTGAACCGGAAGTGCCGCCCACATTAATGGAACCGGATAAGGAAAATGAAATCAATAATACCCATATAACTGCAGTAAGTGAAACTGGCATTTCCACAGTTGATGAAACCACGGAGCAACCACCTGCTCCTGTGGCAGGCTTATTAAAAGATAAGTTAAACGAACCAGTAAAAGACACTGGCATCAGCTTTGAACCTTTTCATATGGTAGACTATTTTGCTTCGCAGGGTATTAAGATCTCCCAGGAAGAACTTCCAAAGGATAAATTTGGCAAACAGGTTAAAAGCTTTACGGAGTGGTTAAAGACAATGAAGCGATTACCAGCTACGCAGTTGACTGCTTCAGTTGATGCCGGTACTGAAACAAAGGTCCAGAATATGGCGCTGAATTCTATCCACGATGCCAGTGTGTGGACGGAAGCAATGGCTGAAGTGTGGGTTAAGCAGGGAAATGCTTCAAAAGCTATCGAAGTTTATAACAAATTAAGTTTGCTTAATCCCTCTAAAAGGGCTTATTTTGCAACGAAAATTGAAAATCTAAAGCGTTCCTGATATGACCTTGTTATTTGTTATCCTGATTATTGTGGCTTCTATAGTATTAAGTTTGATCGTATTGGTTCAAAACCCTAAGGGTGGAGGCCTGGCTGGAAACATTGCCGGATTTAGCAACCAGTTCATGGGTGTAAAGCAAACAACAGATGTACTTGAAAAAGGTACATGGATCTTTGCAGCAGTTATTGGTATTCTTTGTATTGTTTCTACCTTTTTCATATCTGGTGGTCAGCAGGTTCGTGATCGTATAGATAATGTAACAAATGGTCCGGTACCGGCTCAACAGCCCGTACAGCAACCACAGCAGGCACCAAACACTGGCACTTTCCCCGCTCAACCCCAGAACAATCCTAAATAATTAATTCTTTATAATTGGAAACCCTGTCCTGAAAGACAGGGTTTTTTATTTACTTTGAATCCTATGAAGAATGTAGTTTGGGCAATAGTGATCCTCCTCCTTATTGGAGTAATTGGCGCAGGTTGGTTTTTATTGGGACCTGCTACAGGATTTTCAACAGACAAGGAAGTATTGTACATCAGGACAAAAGCACCAACAAAGCAGGCAGTTCTTGATTCAATTGAGAAGAATAATATTGTTTATAATCTCAGCACATTTAAATGGCTGGCTTCATGGATGAACTATTGGACGAGTATCAAGCCGGGGAAATATGAAGTTAAGAAAGGAACAAGTCTTTTTACCCTTGTAAGAATGCTGCGCAATGGACACCAAACACCTGTAAAGCTGGTCATTACCAAACTACGCACCCGCGAAGACCTTGCCAGGCTAACCGGAAACAAATTTGAGTTTGACTCTTTACAAATGCTCCGTTTTTTATCCACCAGTGATTCCTTAAAAAGTTATGACCTTGATTCTACTACTGTCATGTCTGCAATAATACCTGACACCTATACCTATTTCTGGAATTCTACTCCATCTGTGGTTTTTGAGAAATTGTATGCCGAATCTAAAAAGTTTTGGACCAGTGAAAGAAAGCAGCAAGCACAGGCACATGGATTAACACCTCTTCAGGCCTACACTTTAGCTTCAATAATAGAAGAGGAAACCAATAATAACAATGAAAAAGCGAATATAGCCAGTGTGTACCTCAACCGCATGAATAAAGGGATGCCTTTGCAGGCAGATCCTACTATTAAATTCGCCCTTAGAGATTTTGGATTAAAAAGGATCTATGAGAAATACCTGCTCGTGGAATCGCCTTACAACACCTACAAAAATAAAGGCTTGCCCCCTGGTCCTATTTGCACGCCTTCCAAGAAATCTATTGATGCCGTATTAAACGCTCCACAAACAGAATATCTTTATTTCGTAGCCAGCCCTGATTTTAAACAGGAGCATGACTTTAGTACATCATATGAGGAGCATTTGAAAAAGGCTAAATTGTACCAGCAGGCATTGAATCGTAGAGATTCAGCAAATAAGGCCAAATAAGCTACTGATAATGGCTTTACACACAAGGATAACTAAACAGATCATAGAATCTGCGCCGGGGCAGCAGATAGTAACCAAAAGCAAAAAGGTTTACTTGCCAGGTTTTAAAGGATTATCCATTTATGAAGTATGGCCTCCCTTCCTGGCACAGTTGCGACGCACCAGTTTAACAGAAAGAGCCAGCGGTATATCTTTCAATATTGTCATGGCCATACCTCCTACCCTGATCTTTGTTTTTACCCTTGTGCCTTTATTACCTATTTCCCGGGAATTTATCCAGGAACTGTTTTCCCTGATAAGGGATATTATCCCTGGAGAAAAGAATAATGCAGTCATCATTGCTTTCCTGAATGATTTTTTAAGTAGCCCCCGCAATGGCTTGTTGTCATTTGGTTTATTGCTTGCCATTTATTTTTCCAGTAATGCCATGATGGGAATTCTCAGGGCCTTTGATAAAAATTACCCCGGTTTCAGGAAAAGGAAGTTTGTCCGGAGACGGTTAGTTGCTTTACAACTGACACTCATTGTTTTTGTATTGGTAGCGGTATTTGTATTCCTGCTGATCGCACAGGGCCAGGTTTTAAACTGGTTGGGTGTAAAAAGCCATTTTTGGCAAAGTCTTATCTATAACGCACGATGGGTTTTTATTGTCTTATTATTATTCTATATAGTTTCATTTGTTTACCGACATGGGCCTTCTATTACTAAAAAATGGCCTTTTCTTACACCTGGCTCTATACTGGCAACAGGCTTGATGATTATTACAACCCTTCTGTTCTCATTCTATGTCAACAACTTCAGTAATTATAACAAGCTATATGGCTCCATTAGTGCCATTTTCATTGTCATGTCCTTAATATATGTAAATGCTTTGGCAGTGCTAATGGGCTTCGAACTCAATGTCACGTTATCTAACCTAAACCGCATTAAAGAGGAAGCTAAGTAATAGTTCCTTTTTTGTTTATGTAGCCAGGACTGCAAAGTGCTAGACTTTTAAACTATGTGCTCTAAGACCGAAAACACAAATCAGCAGCTATAAAAAATTAAATCCCCTCTTTCGAGGGGATTAATATTTTCAGGTCGCCGGTACTTCGTGTTTAGGTTATTCGGTATTGGACGCCTGGGCATTCATAGGATTTGAAAAATGGATATCTGGATTTAATGGGTTCAAGGGATATATGGAAAATCGTTATTAATAATTAAAAATAGAAGTTGACTGATATTGGATTTTGGTTTTTCTTTTGGAATTGGATAATAACTTACTGGACGGTTGTTTTCTGGATACTGGATGGATTGATTTCGTATCAATCAACTTCTGACACAAAACTAAGTCCCGGACTGCTACTGAACAATAGCTTTAATACCTGATTTTTTATTTATGGTATTTACTTAACCAACCGTAAAACTACGAGTGAGGGTATAGGGAATATGCTTAGTAAAATAATTTGAAACACGGTTATTTGAAAGCTTTATACGATGGTGGTAAAGAAAAAGGCCGGATAGAAATCCAGCCTCGTGTAAAATCCAATATCCTATGAAAAACCAAGGCTAAAGTAACGGGTGATTTGTTACCAAGCAAGTAAGTTCCCAACTGTTTTGTGAAATGTTAATAACTAAGCATTAACTGGCCTTTAAAACCCTTTTTACTGTGTACAAATCAAATTGCGAATATGTCCCTTCATGCATTGGTATAAGATTAATGGTACACCATTGCCATTAGCCATAATGGTGTATATTGAAACAATAATATCATTATCTTTTTATTGATATGAACACTACTACCCGTAAAGAATTTATACAGGCCTCTGCCCTGCTCCTGGGTTCCTTGATTATAGGTAGCTCTTTTGACTTCCGAAAACAACCCGTTTTGTTGTCCTTTTCCACCCTTGGTTGTCCTGACTGGACACTTGAACAGATCACGGAATTTGCAGATAAGCATGGCTACAGGGGAATAGAAATAAGAGGATTACAACGCCAGATGGATCTTAACCAATGTCCTGAATTTAACACCACAACTAACAGGAAGGATACCTTATCGCTAATGAAAAGGAAAGGGCTGCAATTTGTCGGTCTTGGTTCATCTGCAAATATGCATGTGGAAGGTGGCGAAAGAGAAAAGAACATCGCAGAAGCAAAACGTTTCATTGACCTCGCAACTGAGATCCATTGCCCCTATATACGTGTATTTCCGAATAACCTCCCCAAAGACGAGGAAAAAAAGAAGGTTATGGAACGCATCAGCAAGAATTTATTGGAACTGGGGGACTATGCCAGCACTAAAAATGTAATGGTGCTTATGGAAACCCATGGTGATCTGACCCACTCAGATGATATCCTTGAGGTAATGCATGAAGCTTCCCATCCGCATGTTGGCCTGGTATGGGATGTTTGCAATATGTGGACGATATACAAAGAATCACCTGCGTTAGTGTATAATAAGCTACGAAAATATATTCATCATACACATATCAAGGATGCCAAATTAGTAGATGGCCAGCCACACTATACCTTGCTGGGACAGGGAGATGTGCCCATCTTTGAAGCCATTGATGCCCTTGCAAAAGGTGGTTACAAAGGTTATTATAGCTTTGAATGGGAAAAGCTCTGGCACCCGGAAATTGCCAAACCCGAAATTGCCATTGCCGACTACCCGGTTGCTATGAAGAGGCATTTTGGTTTTTGAGTTGACAAGTTGAAAAATAGTTGACAAGTTAACAGGTTGAAAGGTTGATAAGGAGGGAGAAGGAAGAAGGTAAAATAAACAGTTGACAAGTTAACGGGTTGACAGGTTGACAAGGAGTGTAATCCTAATGAATAATGTAGGTTAAAATGAAAATATGGCCTATTACTCAACGTTACTTTCTAAACTTTGAAATCATAATCCCAACAATTGACCCAAATGTTTTAAATAATACTCTTACCGTAATTTGCCATTGACCTTAAGAAACATTGCTATAATAATGTTTCTTAGAGTTAAAGAACAAGAAACAAAAAACCATAAACCAGAAACTATATCATGCCTGGAGATCCCTTACTTAACATCAAATCCAAACAAAAAAATACTTACGATGCTATTATAGTTGGATCGGGTATCAGTGGTGGATGGGCTGCAAAAGAACTATGTGAAAAAGGGTTGAAAGTATTGTTGCTTGATCGTGGGCGAAATGTCGTTCATGGAGAATATCCCACAGCGACAAAAGACCCATGGGATTTTCCACACCGGCTTTCTTTATCTCTGGAGGACAAACAAAGAAATTTTGTACAAAGCCGGCACTATTCCTTCCGTGAGGACAATAAGCATTTTTACATCAATGACCAGGAAAATCCCTATGAAGAAACCCAACGTTTTGACTGGATCAGGGGTGATATTGTGGGTGGTCGTTCTCTTTTATGGGCAAGGGCCTGCTACCGGTGGAGCGACCTTGATTTTGAAGCCAATCTAAAAGATGGGCATGGCGTTGACTGGCCCATCCGGTATAGTGACATTGCTCCCTGGTATGATCACGTGGAATCATTCATTGGGGTCAGTGGCAACAGGGATGGAATAGCCGTGATACCTGATGGAAAATTTCAGCCACCATTCGAAATGAACTGCGTGGAAAAACATTTTAAAACGCAGGTAGAAAAAAACTATAACGACCGGAAAGTGATCATGGGCAGGACGGCTAACCTTACACGGCCTGTCAAAGGCAGGGGGCAGTGCCAGGCCCGTGATCTTTGCCACAGGGGTTGTCCTTATGGAGCTTATTTTAGCACGAATGCCAGTACCATTCCTGCTGCCTATGCTACCGGTAACCTTACAGTACGCCCCCACTCTCTTGTAAACCAGGTGATCTACGATGAGCAAAAACAAAAAGCCAGTGGTGTCGAGATCATAGATACTGAAAGCAAACAAACAGAAACATTTTATGCAAAGCTGATCTTTCTGAATGCATCTACAGTAGCTACTGCCTTTATACTTTTGAATTCTGCCTCCAATCGTTTTCCCAATGGCCTGGGTAATGGCAGCGACCAGGTTGGCCGCAACCTGATGGACCATCATAAGGGAATCTCCTTCTCGGCAGAAGTGGAAGGATTTGAAGACAGTTATTATTATGGCCGGAGGCCGGTAAGCATTTATATTCCCCGCTTTCGAAATATTGCAGAACAGCACCCGGGTTTCATCCGAGGTTACCATTTTGGTGGCAGTGCTTACAGAACAAAGGCCATTAGTGATATTGCTGTTGGCGCGGAATTAAAAGAAGCGCTTACTGAGCCGGGACCATGGCAAATGGGCCTGTATGCATTTGGCGAATGCCTGCCCTATGCCGACAACCGCATAACATTAAATCATTCCAAAAAAGACCAATGGGGTCGCCCAATCATTGCTATTGACTGTGCGTTCAGGGATAATGAAAAAGCTATGCACAAAGATGTAAAGGCTACAGGGCTGGAGATTTTGAATGCAGCAGGTTTTAAAAATCCTTCCGTGCGTGGCAGTATATCTTTTCCTGGAAATGCCAATCATGAAATGGGCATAGCACGTATGGGGCATGATCCCAAAACTTCGGTATTAAATGCCTGGAACCAGATGCACGAAGTGCCCAATGTGTTTATTACCGATGGCTCCTGCATGACTTCCTCTTCCTGCCTCAATCCTTCCCTGACCTATATGGCATTGACCGCCCGGGCCTGTGATTACGCGGTGAAAGAAATGAAGAAGCTGAATATATAATATTTGTTTCTCTGGATTACTCCCGGCATTCTCCCCATTAACAACCTGCCTACTACCTATCTGGAGTATAGCTACCCCCTATCAACCCACTACCTGCGGTATAGATACTGCGTGATCATCACGCAGTATCTATACCGTAGCTATACTGCAGGTAGGGCGTTGGTATACTGTAGATAGGGAGAAGGAGGGGAATATCGAACAGATGAACAAGGAATATCGAATGATGAAGGAAGAGAAGAGCCACAAAGCCGCAAAGGCCCAAAGAATCGCAAAGGATTCCCGATAAAATAAGAAGTTTTTAGCTGTTTTCTTTTCAACCTGTTAACCTTTCAACTTTTCAACCATATTTCCAGCGGCCAAAAGCGGATATTTCCGGTCAAATCGGCCAAAAGCGGCCAAAACGGACATGGTGGTTTTGAACTGATATGGATTTTCAAAATCTTGCAGTAAATAAAATCTAATACCATATGGCTAAACAAACAGGATACATTAAGGCAATAGGAACAGTGGATGGCGACACCAACTTTTATTATGATCAGTTGTGGGGCTACCTGGTAAGAATGCTGCCCGGAGTGGACTCAAAGCGCTTCTGGAATGATCCTGCCTTTGAAGGAAGCCGCAGAAGTGCAGAAAGGTTTGGTACAGGCAATATCATGTCTTCCATTATCTACCGTTTTGTACCCACTAAAAAAAGGCACACGCACCTGTTTGCAATGTTAAGAACCATAGCTATTTTCTGTTTAAAGCAGGGAATAGATAAAGCTGCTGTATTCAATGCTATCTATGCCTTCCTGGAAGAGCAAGAGCGTATCTCTTTAACCCGGGAGCAGTTTACCCTACTTTTATCTTCCTTTGGGGAGGAACTGGAGGCAAGGTTGAAAGAGGCAAAGCAGAAAAAGGAAAAGAAGCCACAGAATAAGCTCGATATTAAAGTAGAAGCGCCACTAACTGAAGAAGACACTGAGTTCTTACAGCTTTACATGGATGACTATGACTGGAAGATAAGGTTTGAAGGAGACTTTCCACCCGATTACCAGGTACCACTGTTTTTGCTTAAGCATGCTGCTTAAGGAATTTTGTAGTTTGTGGTTTGTAGTTCTTTAGGTCAAACGGAACTATTATTTGCGGTTTTCCTATAGGTCAATAGATTTGATTGGAGAGCAATCTTGAATGCAAACGTTTTCTTGCATCATTGAATCATATCCTTTGAAGTAGCAAGCTAACTGCAATATATAAACGCCCATGCTTGTCATCCTGACGAAGGAAGGATCTTTGGACTGAACTTGAGCGGCGCTAATGTTTTATAGGAAGAGTTGTATTATGCACAAAAGAAGGTATGAGGCTTTTGCCATTCCTTGTCAACTTGTCAACTTTTTCAATTAATCAACCATGTTATATTCAAGGTCGAACAATCTTACAATAATATAAAAGTCCTCTATTTGGTTACCATAGATCCTTCGTGCCTCAGAATGAACAGGGTAATAGCGTGACTTTTATCGCAATCAGAATTCTTTAATAGTAATGTTACAAAATGTTTATTAACTGTGTTTTGTATTTGAATTCTTCTCTCCCCTTTTCAACTTTTCAACTTTTCAACTAGTCAACTAGTCAACCTTTTGTATTGTCTAGTTATCAGCCATAACCAGAAACATTAAACAAACGGTCGCTGGAAAAGAGCAGGGATACAAATGGAATTACCTGGTGGATGAACAATCAGTTTTGGCAGATGCTTTTGATGCCACGCGAACACCGGAAAACTTCCTGTTCGATAAAGAATCCAAACTGGTTTATCATGGTGCTACAGATGACAACCCATCCGATCCGGGTCATGTTAAAAGGCTGCATCTAAAAGAAGCAATTGATGAGATGATCGCTGGAAAGGAAATAACTATTGTGCTGACAACTCCTGGAAATACGGTAGTTCTTCCAGGCAGGGTTTGCAAATTGTGGCCCAGAAGTTTAAGATCAAAGGTTGGTTGGAATTGCTAATGATATTTTCCAGGTCTGCCAGTTTCCACCTGGGTATCTCCTGCCCTGCTGCACGTAAAGAACAGAACAGGAATAAGATCATTACATATTTAGAGATCCTCTTCACGATTCAATGCCCATTGGTTGAATAATGTATTGACATGTTCATTGGTAAGCTTTTGCTGATCATAATGCCCTGCAGCTTGTTTTTGTCTATAGGCTTCATACAAGGTTACCGCACAGGCTACACTGATGTTCAATGACTGAATCATGCCTACCTGTGGTATCACAAAACTTCCATCCGCCAGGGCATTGATCTCATCACTGACACCATATTGTTCATTACCAAAAACCAGCGCCATGCTCCTGGTCAGTTCCATGCTATATAAACTTATCGAATTAGCAGTTAAGCTGGTGGTGAAAATGGATGAATAGCTATTCCTGATGGCGGTAAAACAGGCAACAACATCTTCATACTGATGAACGGTAACCCATTTGGCGGCACTCCTGCTGCTGCGAAAGCCCCATTTTTTATGCCTGGGTATCCTGGTGTTCAAGACAAATATTTCCTGGATGCCCACAGCATCGCAACTCCGCATGACAGCAGAAATATTATGCGGGTCAATTACATTTTCAAGGACCACGGTCAGGTCATTTTGCCTGCAGGCCAACACCTTTTCAAATTTTTGGCGGCGCTCTTCGGTCATAATATTGCAAACTACATTACAACAATGATTTTAAACAGATTATTACCTAAATTGCACCCCCGTTCAGGAGGTTTGACTTAATGAAATAATAGTTTGACCTTCTTACTTTCGGGACGTATCCCGCCTTTGGCGGGACCGGTAATAATTAAAATTTCGGGACGTAGCGCAGCCCGGTAGCGCACTAGCATGGGGTGCTAGGGGTCGCAAGTTCGAATCTTGTCGTCCCGACCATTGAGCCGTCTTCTAAAATGAAGACGGCTTTATATTATGAGCTATTTTGTATACATTATAAGAAGTTCAAAAGATGGAAGATATTATATAGGCAGCACTGCCGATGTAGTGGCAAGAGTAAATTTTCACAATGCTGGCTTACAACGCTCTACAAAATCAAGAATACCTTTTATACTTATCTATCAGGAGGAATTTCCAGATAAAGCTGCAGCATTGAAGAGAGAAATTCAAATAAAGAACTATAAAGGTGGCGAGGCATTTAAAAGACTACTGAGGGACGTAGCCCCGCCAGAGGCGGGGCACTAGCATGGGGTGCTAGGGGTCGCAAGTTCGAATCTTGTCGTCCCGACGAATCTCTTATTAAGTCCTTTAATGTTTCAAAATGTCAGGTTTTGATACAGTAAAGGACTTTAATTTTCTCAAGTTCCCTCGCTATATGAGCTGAAACTACCGTTGCAAGTAGGACATTTGATGCTGTTGAAGAGTTCTTTACTGGCAATACTTGTGTTGTAAAAAGCTGCCGGTGAAGCTTGTTCTGTTAAAGAAGTTACTATGTCTTAAAAGAATACAGTAAAACTTGCTCTTGCAAAGAATGGTGTTCCGGGTGTGAAATGAATTTCTGAAACCGGTGCCGGTTCATTTTGCAACCTGCTTTCTGTATCGAATTGGGTTTCTTTCCACTTTACATTGAACAAGTTTTGAATGGCAAGTCCAGACTCCCATCTTTTTTTTGTGTAATTAATCGCCGCGTCGGTAACAAAGTAGCCTTTTGCTATGATGGATTTGTCTTCGTTTGCCGGTCTGTCTGCCATGTAGCGGTAACGCAGGCTACCGTTCCAGCCCTGTTCTTTTCTGTATGTAAGCCCTCCGACACTGGAGAAGCGTGGGGCCAAGGGTAAATAGCTTTCTGCTTTTTCGACACCCAATGCTCTTGGATTAGCCATACTAACATCAGCGTCAGCAAACAAGTTTTTTGCCACTTCATATCGTACCGAAAAATCAAACCCATAGCGCCTTGTTTTTCCACCCGCTTCCACTACTCCTTCATCACCAACATACACAAATTCCTGGTCGAGCCACAAGTACCAAAGAGCCGATTGGAAAAGTAATTTCCTGCCCACTTTGAAGATGCCACCCAAATCGGAGCCATAAGCCGCTGGTACTACTTTCTTCCCTCCCTCCTGCACGGCAACCCGTGTATCGTTGCTGTGAAAGCCTCTGCCGTTGTATAGATACAGTTGCACCTTGTCATTTAACCGGTAGTTGAAATTAAGTTTGGGGCTGATGATGGTTGCATTAGTGGAACTTACTTGTGAAGACAGTTTGTCGTTGTAGCGATTGGTAAAGTAGTCGAATCGAATGGCGCCTGTCATATCAAGTTGTTTTGACAGGGAAAGACGTTGCGACCAGTAAGCACCGGCATTCATTTCGTTAATGTCCCCAAGCATGATGCCGGCTGTGTTGATGGTTCTGTTTTTTGTTCTTGTCAGTTCAATGTTATTAATATCATCATACCTCACTTGGATGCCTACATTTGTTTCAGAAGGCATGTTGCCAATGAAAAAGTTTTTGTGGTAGGAACCATTGTAGCCGTAAATATTCCGGTCTTCTTTTTGCCGTATCTGGTCGCCGTTTATCGGGTCTTCCTTGTAAAACGTAAAGTTGGAATAGAGTTCAAACTTGTAGCGGCTATAAAATACCTGATTGCGAATAGCACCGCCGTTATTCAAACTTGTCAGAAGTTCTAAATTGGTATTGTACCGTGATGTTTTGCCCCCTTCTGTATTGTCAATGGCGCCATAAAAACCAACCATGCCGCTTTCTAAAGCTCTGTTGGGTATTTGCCCCGATGCGTTCCATTTGCTGGTAAATGCGGTGCCTGTCGCGGTCAATGTGCTGCTGCTGCTGATACTGCCGTGATACTTTAGAATGCCGTTATAGCGACCGAAATCCTGTGGGCTGTCGAAATACCCTTTTGTGTAAGATGCTTCACCGGCGAAGTATAAACTTTGGCTTCTTCTGTCACCCTTTGGTTTTAGCAGGTTGATGCCTGCAATGCCTCTGAAGGTGTTGAATTGCCCGCCTTCTACTTTTACAAAGTTATTTTCTAAATAATCTTTTGTCTTGAACTCCACAAAGCCGGCTGTGGTAAAATTGCCTTTGTCTGCAAAATAGGGTCCTTTGTTGAAGTTCACCTTATCTATTAGTTCAGGGATCACCCAATGCAAATCGGCATAGCCTTGTCCATGTGCGTGGCTTACCATATTTACCGGCATTCCATCAACGGATAGGTTGATGTCTGTCCCGTGGTCTAAGTCAAAGCCTCGTAGAAATATCTGTTCGGCTTTACCGCCTCCGGCGTGTTGCCCAATAAAGAGCCCTGGAACCATCCGGAGTACTTCCTGTGAATTGTTGATCGGGCGAAGGTGAATATCAAGGTCACTTATGGTTTTAAAAACGCCGCTTCTGGCCGTTGCTTTTACCTGCACTTCCTGAAGGTTGGAAACTTTTGCCTTGAGATAAATAATGGCCGTATTGTTTGTAATACTAAGCGTATCTAAATGAACTTTTTTTGTTTCAAACCCAATCCGGCTGATGGTCAATGTAGAAGCTGTTGACGGCAGGGTTTTAAAAGAAGCAAAACCGTTTTCGTCTGCTTCTATATTAAAACTGGCATCTTCATTTTGTAAGAATGCTTCCTGTACCGGCACTCTGGTCTCCGCATTGATGATGTAAATGCCTTTGATGTTGGTTTGTGAAACGGCAAGTAAACTACTTCCAAGAAAGACGCAAAGCAGTATAACCCTTGACATTGATAGAAAATTTCTCATCCTGCAATTGATGTTAACTAGTTTACGAAAAAGCGGCTGTTTCAGATTGAAAACGTAAAGTTATTGATTAAAGAAGTGTTGGATTAATAGTTAGCCTCAGTTAGCCGGCAATTTGGCACTACGACCTGAGCGGTGGTATTCTCCACAATACTTGTCAGTTAAAATGGATCTTCAATAAAATCCATTAAAGTCCTGTTTTGTTCTAAAAAGTCATTGATTATCTCCAAATCCTCAAGCAATTCGTTCGAACATTGTCCAACACTCCCGACCAATTAAAGGGCAATCAATAAAATGGTTGCCTTTTTTTATTACATCACGGTTTAATGGAAATTTTCGGGGAGTATCACGCCAATGGCGGGACCGGTCCCGCTAAGGACGGGAGCATGGGGTGCCAGGGGGGGCGTCCCGCCATTCCTGCGGGATCGTCCCGACCAGTTAAAGGGCAATCAATAAAATGGTTGCCCTTTTTTATTACATCACGGTTTAATGGAAATTTTCGGGGAGTATCACGCCAATGGCGAGACCGGTCCCGCTAAGGGCACTAGCATGGGGTGCTAGGGGTCGTCCCGCCATTCGGCGGGATCGTCCCGACTTTGCCCGCCGAAGCATTTATTGCGAAGGCGGGCTTTTTTATTATGTACATAACTCGATTCTGGCGGGCTTCGTCGGGTAAAGCCCGATAGTATACTTTCATAATCAGTACAATGGTTGCCTTATTTGTTTTCAACTATTCATTAAACCACAAGGATGAATATCATATCACGCGGGCAACTATGGATGTCATGGTTCGCCCAGACACGCCCGAAGCATTGCGGGTTTTTTATTTTGAGCAAAACTATATCCGGAGGGCTTATTTGGTTAAAGCCCGACAATATGGGTTATGAATCAGTAAAAATGTTTGTGTTTTAATAGGATAATTATAAAACATTGTTCAGTCCATTAAAGTCATATAAAAAGCATATATTTATTATTCAAGCGGTTAACTTCTCGCCTCGTTTTAGTTATTATTGTTTTTTTATTTAGATTTTTCTTTTATTAGTCAAGTTTATTTTTAAATCAGTTTTTATTATTTCGTCTTAAGAAGTTAACTCTTGTAGAGAGGGCAGCGTAAAAACTGCCCTTTTTTATTACATACATATTTGCAGCACCTAACCCAATAAATTGTATTAGATATACTCTCTCCAATAGGTTGTGTGATGTATCTGCAGAGAGATGATATTTTCTTTTTGTTTATCTTTTTTTTCATTAAGTAGCTAAGTGTTAATCAAAGGGCCCAACCTTTCATTTTTCTCAACCTTTTTACAACAAACTTGTTATTTACTTTATCATTCTGCTATAGCTGGATCATCCTGGAAAACCTACTTTTTATAACCATTAAAACAAACCCCAATGTGGAAGTATCTATTGGCGGCTATAATGCTGCCCTCCCTGCTATTTATTTCCTGTCAAAAAAACATCAGCGATGTAAAGGATGTAAATGCATCCCAGGATGGAATCGTCGCCTTATTGCAAAGTTTATCTGTTGATCTAAATAAAACCAAGGATTCCCAGGCAAGGAACAAAACGCCGCGACAAGCTAGTTTTCAACTTTTGTCATTTGCCATTGCAAAGGCAGGACTGGCAAATGAATTAAACGATCCAAAGTTTGCTTACACCTTATTTGCCCCTACCGATGAGGCATTTACAGCCCTGGGATTGGGTACACGCCAGGCCATCAATAGTGTTCCCTTAGAAAAGCTGAAAGCCATCCTTCTATACCATGTATTGGGAAGCAAGGTAATGGCAGCACAGGTTCCTGTAACTTATACAGAACTTACCATGTTGAGTAATCAGAAGGCCTACATCATTCGTCGCGATGCCAGTGTATTTATCAATGGTACTGCAGTAGTAGCGGCTGATATTGCAGCAAAGAATGGGGTTATACATGCAATTGACCGCGTGCTGTTACCCCCTGCAGGTAATATTGTGGAAGTGGCTGCGGCTAATCCCAACTTTACTTACCTGGTGGCTGCTGTACAAAAAGCAGGACTTGTTGATGCACTGTCAGGCACTGGTCCCCTGACAGTATTCGCGCCCACCAACCAGGCGTTTATTGATGCTGGTTTTCCAACCATCTCTTCTATTGAAGCTGCCCCTGGTTCTGCACTGATCCCTATTCTCACTTACCATGTTGTTGCTGGACGCACATTTTCATCAGACCTTATGAATGGACAAATGTTATCCATGCTGTCTGGTGGAATGACTACTATATCTCTGACTAATGGCGCGCAAATAGATGGTGCCAATTCTATGCCTTCTAATATTATTCAAACCGATGTTATTGCTACTAATGGCGTAATTCATGCTATCGACAGGGTATTGATTCCGTAATCCTTATTATTTTATGAGGAGGACTGCTATGGTCTTCCTCATTTTATTTGTATTAGAAGAGAATTATGCAGCTCAATTATTTGATAGAGAGCGCAAGAAACCCAAAAGATATTGATGTCTAATTTCTATTAGTCATTGCTTATGATAAACCAGCTAACAATAAAATATTCATTATATTCCCTAAAAATCGTTTTCTATTTTCTGCTAAATAATAATTTTGTGTTCTTCGGGATGTATCCCGCTGTTGGCGGGACCGGTTGCGCACTTATCGTTTTCAAAAATGCCGGTATGGATTAGTAGCATGGAAAACACTCAAAGGGGTCTGACAAACATTTCATTTGTTGTGTTTCTGCCAAAGCTCATAATCTATTATATAACTATCCAATAAATTTGTCCTGTTCTTCGGGATGTAGCGCAGCCCGGTAGCGCACGTCGTTCGGGACGACG
This sequence comes from Flavisolibacter ginsengisoli DSM 18119, assembly GCF_900129295.1. GTDB lineage: Bacteria > Bacteroidota > Bacteroidia > Chitinophagales > Chitinophagaceae > Flavisolibacter > Flavisolibacter ginsengisoli. The sequence goes on along the minus strand of NZ_FQUU01000004.1, from coordinate 38,483 downwards.
GGGCCGCTGGTTCGAATCCAGTCATCCCGACAAGGCAGTATTTTATTATATCTAGCCATTTCCCAATCAACTACTTATTGCAAAGTATATGGCTGTAGAATAAGATGGAAAGGGTTATATATTTTTGACTTGTGTAACTACAGAACTACTTCTTATAGCAGTCTACTAATTAATTCTATTTTATCAGATTATTTTTGAAAGCGCATAATCTTAATACAATATCTAAAAACAGCAACGTGATCGGACAATATGCTGGCAATTTAATGGCATTTATGCTTTTGAATTAACTACGCTTGAACCTGATGATTCAAGCGTAGTAACTTAATAATTAACGGCCACGGTTTCCACCGCCAGAAGATTCACCACCTTTTTTACCAGCTTCTTTTGCTTCCTGGCTATTCCATTCATGTCCTGTGCCTTTTTCATGAGAGGCCATCCCTCCCTCGTTTGCGATTCTCTTATGCTCCTCAGGATCCATCCCGGCAAAACCACGTTGTGAATTATCATTTCCACCTTGATTTTTGTTTGGCATCTTTAAAATTTTAATGGTTAAATAATGATGTTTCATTATGCAGAAAAAAGATGCTAATTTTTTTAAACCCAAATCTGTAGAGCTCAGTAAATCATTGAACATCAATGTTGAAACTAAAGTACAGTCATTCTTTTAGCGCCTTTATAGATGATTGACGAGTTCAGGTTTTAAAAAGGAAGAGTATGCTTTCAAAGTATATAGCCCTATTTACTTTATATGATTTTCAATTTGAAACACAATTTGAATGGTTTAATAATTGCACACATACATATCAATTGATGAAACCAGGAAAATAAAAAACGAAAGCATTGAGTAAAAGACCCACAGAAAATCACTCACCGGTGCCAGAAGGTACATTGGTTGTAATAGGAGGAAAAGAAAATAAAGGTGCCGAAGCACCTGAAAATAAAAAGAAACCTTCAGATTTTATTAAACTTGAAGTCTTACAGGCGTTTAAGGAATCATCTCATAAGCGTGATCCAATGATTGAAGTGATCACTACAGCAAGTAGTGAAGGCCCGGAATCATTTGAAGACTATAAAAAAGTTTTCGGTAAGATTGGTGTTACCCGCATTGGCCATATCCACCACGAAAAAAGGCAAGAAATTTTAGAGGATGAAATGTTAGAAAGGGTTAAAAATGCTGATGCATTTTTCTTTTCGGGTGGCGATCAACTTCTTCTTACAGCTATATATGGTGGCACAAGCTTTCTAACCTCATTAAAGCAACGTTATATAACTGAGCCAATAGTCATTGGTGGTACCAGTGCAGGTGCTATGGCTTTATCAACTCCAATGATTTACGCAGGCAATGAGGAAGTGCAGGAACTGGGTGGCCAAATTAAAGTAGCTATGGGTCTTGAATTCCTAAAGGATGTGTGTATCGATACCCATTTCGTACATCGAGGACGTTTTGTGCGCATGGCACAGGTAGTTATTACAAATCCTACCAGTATTGGAATAGGAATAGAAGAAGATACTTGTATATTAGTAAAAAAAGGAAAGGAGATGCAAGTTTTGGGAACGGGCCTTGTTGTCATCATAGAAGGCTTTAAAATCGCAGAGGCTAATATTAGGGAATTCGCGGATGATAAACCAATAACTGCCCGAAACCTCACTGTTCATTTATTATCGGATGGGAATACCTATATGATACCACAGATCAATCCTCCACACAAATAGTAAAATAATAGGATTATTTCTCCTGGATAAAATCATCATGTATACATTTATTTGACAACCAATTGACTTTATGGCGGAACAGCAATCAATTGTAAAAAAACTAATAGGCCTTCTTGATAAGAGAGCTGATCTAAAAAATGCGCTTGAAGCCTCCCTGCAAAATGCAGGAAGGCCTGGTCTTACTTCGCTTCATAATTTTTATGATTATTTAAATAATCTGCTCATTCACATTCCAAATGAGAAAGAATTAATGCCTTCTGTAAGAGAGTTTTATTATGTCATTTGGAAGTCACCTGGTGACCTGCTTAAAAAGGATAATGATTTTAATGAGTGGATGAATGAGTTTGTGGTTTCCAGGGGTGATTTTATGGATACTACTGCCTCTGCTGAAACCTTACCTACCTTTATCGATAACCCTGATTACCATATTGAAGATTATGTCAAAGCCCCAAGTGGGTGGCTAACCTTCAATCAATTTCTGGCACGCCAAATAAAACCAGGGAAAAGGCCGATAGCTGGTTTATGTGATGACAGTATAATCGTTTCTCCAACTGACAGTGAGTACAAAGGACAATGGCCAATAGAGGAACAATCTACTTTAACGGCAAAAGGCCGTTTATATTCTATAACAGAATTGCTCGGGGAAAGTGCCTACCGGGATAAATTCAAAGGAGGACTGTTCACACATAGCTTTTTAAGTGTTACTGATTATCACCGCTATCATGTGCCGCTAACTGGAAAGGTGGTGGAAATCAAAAAAATACCAGGGCGCACCTGGATTGAAGAGTCGGAAAAGCCCGATGGTACCCTTGAAAATATTGATGATGTAGGCTTTCAGTTTACCCATACGAGGGGATGTATGATCCTTGAAACTATTGTGGGTTATATAGCCCTGATTCCAGTAGGAATGGGGCACATATCCTCTGTTAATTTTATTGTTGATGAAGGTGATACCTTAAATAAGGGAGCTGAATTCGGATACTTTGCTTTTGGTGGTTCAGATTTTATTATGCTGTTTCAAAAAGATAAAGTGGTACTTACAGCTAAAGTAGGCAAACAGTATAAACAAGGAGAAGAAATAGGACGTGCCAAGTAATCATTATAAATACTACCGGGTATATGCTTGGGACTTTCTCCTCTAGGGAAAACACCATATTTTATAGAATTTTCATTCAATCCATTATCTTCGCTCCTTAATGGATATTCTATTAAGGCAAGTACGCATAATTGATCCCTCCTCGCCTTTTCATCAGCAACAAATTGACATTCTTATTCAAAATGGAAAGATTGGACAGATAGGTACAATTGATTCCCCGGCTTCAAAAGAAATTCATATTGAAGGTTTACATGTATCTACAGGCTGGGTGGACGTATATGCTAATTTTTGTGACCCGGGCCTGGAATACAAGGAAACCCTGGAGTCTGGTGCACAGGCAGCTGCAGCAGGTGGATATACCGATGTAATGGTGCTTCCTAATACTTCACCTGTTTTACATAATAAATCAGGTATTGAATACATCGTTCAGAAAGGTAAGTCATTGCCTGTTACTATTCATCCCATAGGTGCCATCACAAAAAACGCAGAGGGTAAAGAACTTGCTGAAATGTATGATATGCATGAAAGCGGTGCCGTAGCTTTCAGCGATGGTACAAATACTATCCAGTCCTCCGGAATTTTATTAAAAGCTTTACAATACCTGAAAGCAATAGATAAAACGGTTATCCAGGTTCCGGATGATAAAGCCATCAGTGCTACTGGATTAATGAATGAAGGCATTGAATCCACCCGCCTTGGTCTTCCGGGAAAGCCTGCCATTGCGGAGGAATTGATGGTGCAGAGAGATATAGAGCTGGCTAAGTATACCAATTCAAAGATTCACCTGACTGGAATAAGCACCCTCAAGTCCATTGATCTGATCAGGGCAGCCAAAAAAGAAGGTATTGCGGTTACCTGTTCTGTTACACCCTATCATATTTGCTTTTGTGATGAGGACATGGCACAGTATGATACCAATTTAAAGGTCAATCCTCCTTTGCGCACCAGGGCTGATATGGAAGCAGTCAGAGAAGGATTACAAGATGGTAGCGTTGATTGTATTGCCACTCATCACCTACCCCAGGATAGAGATCACAAGCTCCTGGAATTTGAATATGCAGATTATGGGATGACCGGACTAGAAACATGTTTTGCTGCTATCCATTCCTGCATGCCGGAGTTATCCCTGGAGAAATTAGTAATGCTATTAAGCAGTAATCCCCGGAGGATCTTCGACCTGGAAATGAATTCAATTGATATTAATGCCATTGCCAGTTTTACCTTATTTCTGCCGGAACAAAAATGGATAGTCAAAAAGCTTGAAACTAAATCTAAAAACAGTCCTTTCGTTGGAAAAGAACTTACCGGGAAGGCTATAGGCATTATTAACAAAGACAAGCTATTTTTGAACGAATATTAATAAATCATGGAAGAAAGGAAGCCTATCACCCATATTACTGCAGGATTGGTCATTGCAGGCCTGGTAATTGTTTTTGCAATCATTACCAATTTCCTCGGATTGACACAGCAAAAAAGTCTGGGATTTCTGCAATACCTGCTCATTATTGGTGGGCTCATGTTTTTTGTTAACCAGTTTGGTAAGGCAAACAATTACACCAAAAGTTTTGGCGACCTGTTTGCTTTTGGATTCAAATCCACGGCAGTATTCACCTCTCTTTATATTGTTTTCATTATTATTTTCTTTTTGCTATTTCCAGATATCAAAGAAAAATCTTTGGAAATGGCACGCCAGCAAATGGAACAAAGTCCCAATGTTACTGACGAACAGATCGATAAAGGAATGGAGATTGCCAGGAAATTCTTCTGGGTTGGCGTAGTGGGTGGATCACTATTGGTTTTTGTAATTGTGGGCGCTATCGGATCTTTATTAGGAGCAGCCATTACAAAAAAACAACCTCATAATCCTTTTGACCAACCTGCTGTATAATGGATCTTTCGATCATAATTCCTTTAAAGAACGAAGAAGAATCGCTACCAGAATTGGCTGAGTGGATCCGTCGTGTTTGCGTCGAGAACCGGTATACCTACGAGATCATAATGGTGGATGATGGTAGTACAGACAATTCCTGGGATGTTATAGAAAAATTGCGTATAACCGATAATAATATAAAGGGTATAAAATTTCAGCGCAACTATGGCAAATCTGCCGCATTGAATGAAGGGTTTAAAGCTGCGCATGGCGAGGTGGTGATCACTATGGATGCTGATCTGCAGGATAGTCCTGATGAGATACCGGAGCTGCGAAAAATGATCGTAACAGATGGTTATGATATGGTTAGCGGCTGGAAGAAAGTTCGTTTTGATAATACGCTGACTAAGAATATTCCTTCCAAATTTTTTAATTCAGTTACCAGCAGGGTTTCACATATAAAACTGCATGATTTCAATTGCGGGCTGAAAGCCTATAGGAAGAAAGTAGTGAAGAGTATAGAAGTTTATGGCGAGATGCACAGGTACATTCCTGTACTGGCTAAGTGGTCAGGTTTTAAGAAGATCGGTGAAAAAGTGGTTGAGCACCGGCCCAGGAAATATGGTGTTACGAAATTTGGCTGGGAGCGTTTTGTAAATGGTTTCCTGGACCTATTATCCATTACTTTCGTTGGTAAGTTCTCTAAAAGACCTATGCACTTTTTTGGTTTGTGGGGCACTTTATTTTTCATGTTAGGACTAGGTATCACATTGTACCTCATCATAGCTAAGTTTGTGGACACATCGGTAGCGCTTACTAACAGGCCTGGTTTTTACCTAGCACTTACCTCCCTGATCATTGGTATGCAGCTGTTCCTGGCAGGATTTATATCAGAGCTTATTGCCCGCAATGCGCCCGGCAGGAACACCTATCTCATTGAAGATAAAATAGGTTTGTAATGCAGCGGATTATCATCATAGGTCCTGCCCACCCACTGCGAGGAGGCCTGGCTACATTTAACCAGCGCCTGGCAGATGAGTTCAATAAGGACGGAAATGATTGCTCCATTGTTTCTTTTTCATTGCAGTATCCTTCGTTTCTTTTTCCAGGGACCACCCAGTATTCTTCTGATCCTGCACCTCAGAATATAAAGATCCTTTCCATTATAAATTCCATCAACCCCTTGAATTGGGTATTGGTTGGACGAAAGCTTCGCCGAGAAAGACCAGAAATCATTGTTGTGCGTTTCTGGCTTCCATTTATGGGTCCGGCCCTGGCAACCATTTTAAGATTGGTTAAAAAAAACCGGTACACTCGCATTATATGTATCGCTGATAATGTGAAGCCACATGAAAAAAGACCTGGAGATAAAATATTTACCAGGTATTTTTTACAATCCTGCGATGGCTTTGTTACGATGAGTGAGAAAGTGCGGAAAGATTTGTTTGAATTTGAGACAAATAAACCTGTACAACTTATTCAACATCCGCTCTACGATAATTTTGGAGACATCATGTCAAAAGATGAAGCCCGGAAACAACTGGGCCTTTCGCCTGGTGGCAAGATCATTTTATTCTTTGGTTTTATCAGGCAGTATAAAGGATTAGATCTTCTATTAAAAGCAATGGCAGATAAAGAGATCCGGCAACAGGAAATCAAACTGATGGTAGCCGGTGAGTTTTATGAGGACGCCAAACAATATTTGGACCTGGTCAGCGAATACAACCTGCAAGACCAGGTGATCTTAAAAACGAATTTTATTCCTGACAGCGAAGTAAAATTCTATCTCTGTGCTGCTGATTGCGTTGTTCAACCTTACCGCAATGCCACGCAAAGCGGAGTAACCCCCCTCGCCTATCATTTTGAAAAGCCGATGATCGTTACAAATGTTGGCGGTCTCCCCTCACTGGTGCCACACGAAAAAGCGGGATTGGTTTGTAACCCTGATCCCACATCTATTGCACATGCCATTACCCGGTTTTATCAATTAGGGGATAATTATTTTATTCCGCATCTTCGCAGTGAAAAGCAAAAGTACTCCTGGAGTCATTTAACTAAAGCGATCATTTCTTTGGCGAAAAGCTTATAAGCTTTCTCCAATTATCTTCCGGTTGTACTGTTCAAGCAGAAATATCATGATCTATAGAAGTAAAGCTCCTTTACGTATTGGATTGGCAGGCGGTGGTACAGATGTGAGCCCCTATAGCGACCTGTATGGAGGTGCCATTCTCAATGCAACTATTTCCTTATATGCCCAGGCCACGATAGAATTGCTTGATGAACCAAAGATTGTCCTGGAAGCATTTGACCGAAATGAAAAGGAGGAATATGAACTGGAAAAGGAATTGCCCCTGGATGGCAGGCTGATATTGTTAAAAGGCGTATATAATGCCATTCAAAAAGATTATGAACTGAACTGCAAGGGATTCAAATTATCCACCTTCGTTGATGCGCCTGCCGGGTCAGGATTAGGAACCTCCTCTACCCTTGTCGTAGCCATTATCGGTGCATTTGTAGAAATGTTACGGCTTCCTTTAGGTGAATATGATATTGCCCATTATGCCTACCAGATCGAAAGAAAATATTTGAACCTGGCCGGAGGAAAACAGGATCAGTATGCTGCAACTTTTGGCGGGGTGAACTTCATGGAATTCTATGAAGACGATAAGGTGATCGTAAATCCTCTCCGCATCAAACAGCAGTATCTTTTTGAATTGGAAAACAACCTTGTATTATATTATACTTCCACAAGCAGGGAATCTGCACGTATCATTGAACAGCAATCAAAAAATGTGGTGGCTAAAAAAGATGCTTCCATTGAAGCCATGCACCAGCTAAAGCAACAATCCCAGATGATGAAGGAAGCCCTTTTAAAAGGCAGGCTCCATGAATTTGGCGAAATACTGGATTATGGATATCAACAAAAGATCCAGATGGCAGAAGGCATATCTAATCCCCTGATGGAAGAGATCTATCAAACAGCCAGGGAAGCAGGAGCAACCGGAGGCAAAATATCAGGTGCAGGTGGTGGTGGATTCATGATATTTTATTGCCCTGGCACAACTAAGTACCAGGTAATTAAGAGTCTTCAAAAATTTGGTGGTGTACACCGCAATTACGCATTTACTGAGCATGGTTTAAAATCCTGGACTATTTAATAATCGAAGAAAATGGAAAAAATAAAAAACATCATACAGGCATCTATCAACGTAAAGCAGCAGGTATTGGAAAGCGAAGCATTGCTGCAAACAATCGTTAAGGTGTCAGAAACCATTGTTAATTCTTTAAAAAACGGTGGACGCATTTATTTCTGTGGCAATGGAGGCAGTGCAGCAGATGCCCAACACCTTGCTGCAGAATTTTCAGGAAGATTTTATACCGACCGCAGGGCATTACCTGCTGAAGCATTGCATTGCAACACATCCTATCTTACAGCTGTAGCCAATGACTATAGCTTTGAAGTAGTGTATGCACGTCTTATGGAAGGTATTGGTAATAAGGGTGACATCCTGGTAGGATTATCCACTTCAGGTAACTCTGCCAATATTGTCAGGGCATTTGAGGTAGCCAGGGAAAAAGGCATTGTCACCATTGGCTTTACAGGAATGACAGGTGGTGTCATGAAGGAAATATCAGATTATCTCATAAACATACCTTCTACTGATACACCAAGGATACAGGAAAGTCATATACTTCTTGGACATATTGTTTGCCAGCTTGTAGAAGAAAATTATTTCTCCTGATTTATTAATTCAATATTGTAGCGTCATTGTAGATGAAAGAAGCAATCATATTAGCAGGTGGATTAGGAACAAGGTTGCGGGAAGCCGTACCCGACCTTCCAAAATGCATGGCACCTGTTGCCGGAAAGCCATTTATTTCTTATGTTATTGATTATCTCCGCATGCAGGGCGTGGAACGCTTTGTGTTTTCCCTGGGTTATAAATGGGGCGTTATTGAAAACTACTTGCTTTCCGATTATTCTACCCTGCAATACACAATTGTAATAGAAGAAGAACCCCTTGGAACTGGTGGTGCTATCAGGTTGGCATTGCAGAAAACTAAAGAAACAGATATAGTTATTGCAAACGGTGATACTTTATTTAAAGTAGACCTGGAATCTTTATTGAAAGTACATCATGAACACCAATCAACATGTACTCTTTCATTGAAACCAATGTTGAATTTCGACCGTTATGGTGTAGTAATGACAGATAGTGATGGCAGGATCATTTCATTCAAGGAAAAGAAATTTTATACAGAAGGATTAATAAATGGAGGTTTATATATCCTAGACAAAGAGAAATTTCTTGAACACAATTTCGATACTGTTTTCTCATTTGAAAAAGATTACCTGGAAAAGTATCATAAACAGGATCCTTTTTATTCCAATGTACAGGATGGATATTTCATTGACATAGGCATACCTGAAGATTTTAAAAGGGCGCAAGCAGATCTTCAAAAAGCCATACCTGATCTTTCTGTTATCGATAAAGACTGGACACTATTCCTTGACCGCGATGGTGTGATCAACGAAGAAATTCTTGGAGAATATGTAAAACACTGGGGTGAATTTATATTCAGTAAAGGTGTATTGGATATATTTAAAAAGTTAAGTGACCGTTTTGGAAGGATCATTGTTATCAGCAACCAACGTGGAGTAGGTAAAGAAATAATGACTGAAGCAGACCTGCAAAGCATTCATTTGGAAATGCAACGTGAAGTGGAAATTGTGGGTGGCAAAATTGACAAAATATATTATTGCATTGATAAGGATGATAAATGTTTTAACCGTAAGCCCAATCCTGGTATGGCTTTGCAGGCCATTAAAGAGTTTCCGGACATAGACCTTGAGAAAACGATAATGGTAGGGAACAAACCAAGCGATATGCGCTTTGGCAGAGCTGCGGGGGCTTATACAGTATTTGTTACCACTACCAATCCAGACCAACCTTTCCCTCATCGGGATTTAGACTATATTTTTCCCAGCCTGTTTGCTTTTGCAGAAGCCTTGTAATCTTAGGATAATATTTGATTTTTTTTGTCGTTCTTAGCAATAATAAAGCATCCACTATTGTGAAAAAGCCAGTTCTGATTTTAACATTTATACTTTATACGGTAACCAGCTTTTCCCAGGTTCAGCATATTAATCTGAGTGATGTTAAAGTGCTTCAGAAAAAGGAAGATTCTTTAAAGCACCTGATGAAAGACCTTTTTCTTGATAGTCTTACTGCTGGAAGGATGCGTAGTGATAGTTTATTTATCCGCACACTTGTTCGCAGCCTGCAGGTTAAAAATTCATTTTATTATCCTTTCGATTCTTTACAAGGTGTTTCAAAATTATACGCACCTGACAGTACCTTCAGAATATTTACCTGGCAGCTTGATTATGATGGAATGTATGTAAGGCAAAGAGGAGCAATTCAATATAATACACCGAATGGAAACTTAAGGCTTGTGCCGTTGAGAGATTATTCTGAATTTGCGGATAACGCTATGGATTCCATACGGAATAAGGATACATGGATCGGGGCAGTGTATTACAATATTGTGGAAACAAAATATAACGGCAAGAATTATTACACCTTATTTGGTTATGATGAGAATAGTATTCGAAGCAATAAGAAATGGATTGAGGTAATGACTTTTGATAATAAGAATATGCCAGTTTTCGGGGGGGCCTATTTTACTTTTGATAAAGACAGTGTTAAAAGAGATCCCAGGTACCGGTACAGCATTGAGTATAAAAAAGATGCATCCACAACTTTAAATTATGATCCTGAATTACAAATGATTCTCGTAGACCATTTAGTTTCAGAATCAGAAGAACCGGATAATCCATGGACATTGATCCCTGATGGAGATTATGAGGGTTTTAAATGGGTTAATGGAAAATGGCAGCATGTAGATAAAGTATTTGACCAGAAATTAAAGGATGGTGAATTCCCAATGCCTGATCCTATTCGTGATGCCAATGGGAACAACGATGAGAAGAAATTGCAGGAGCGAACGGACCAGAATAAAACCAAGGTAAAGAAAGGTAAAGAATAAAAAAGCCCTGTAGGATTACAAGGCTTCAATAATTTAATCTAAAGGTATTTTTTATTCATCCAGTTTCAATACTGCAAGAAATGCTTCCTGAGGTACTTCCACATTGCCGATCTGGCGCATGCGCTTTTTACCCTCTTTCTGCTTTTCTAATAGTTTCCTTTTACGGCTTATGTCCCCACCATAGCATTTGGCAGTAACATCTTTTCGCATAGCCGAAATGTTTTCACGAGCCAGGATCTTTGCGCCGATAGCAGCCTGGATGGCAATCTGGAACTGCTGGCGGGGAACTAATTCTTTCAATTTCTCGCATAATTTGCGACCAAATTCCTGTCCTTTACCACGGTGTATCAATGCGCTCAGGGCATCCACCTTATCATTATTAAGAAGGATATCCATTTTTACAATATCGGCTTCCCTGTACCCTATAGGATGGTAATCGAAGGAGGCATAACCACGGGTTTGGCTCTTCAATTTATCATAAAAATCAAATACAATCTCGGTTAAAGGCATTTCAAACACCAGTTCTACCCTTGTTTGTGTGAGGTAGCTTTGATTGATCAGGATACCACGCTTGCTTAAACAAAGGGTCATGATATTCCCTATATACTCCGGTTTGGTGATGATCTGAGCTTTGATGAAAGGTTCTTCAATACGATCTGTTTTTACCGCATCAGGCATCTCAGAAGGATTGTTAACGATAATCTTTTCTCCCTTTGTAGTATAGGCTATAAAACTTACGTTCGGAACTGTAGTAATTACGGTTTGGTTGAATTCCCTTTCCAGCCTTTCCTGGATAATCTCCATATGTAGAAGTCCCAGGAAGCCACAACGGAATCCAAAGCCCAGCGCCTGCGAGGTTTCCAGTTCAAATGTCAGGGAAGCATCATTCAATTGCAGTTTATCCATGCAATCCCTTAGCTCTTCAAATTCATCTGTATTTACAGGAAAAATGCCAGCGAAAACCATGGGTTTAACTTCCTGGAACCCTTTAATGATTTCCTGTGTTGGGTTCAGTGCATTGGTAATCGTATCTCCTACTTTTACCTCTTTTGCATTTTTAATGCCTGTAATGATATAACCAACATCGCCGGTTTTTACTTCTTTTCTTGCCTCGAGGCCTAATTTCAGAATACCCACTTCGTCAGCTTCATACTCCTGGTTAGTTGAAACAAATTTTACTTTATCTCCTTTCTTTAATACTCCATTAACGATCCTGAAATAAACAATGATACCCCGAAAGCTATTAAAAACACTGTCAAATATTAATGCCTGCAAAGGAGCATCTTCTTTTCCTTTTGGAGCTGGAATCCGATCGATAATGGCTTCAAGGATAGCATCTACACCAATACCTGTTCTTCCGCTTGCTAATAAAATTTCTTCTGGTTTGCATCCAATGAGTTCAATGATCTGATCCTTGACTTCCTCTATCATTGCCCCATCCATATCAATCTTATTGATAACCGGGATGATCTCCAGGTCATTATCTATAGCCAGGTAAAGGTTAGAGATAGTTTGAGCCTGTATCCCCTGTGTGGCATCTACCAATAACAATGCACCTTCACAGGCGGCCAGCGCACGGCTCACTTCGTAACTAAAATCCACATGTCCTGGCGTATCAATAAGGTTAAGAATATATTCTTCACCCTTATGCTTATGATTTATCTGGATAGCATGGCTTTTAATAGTAATACCCTTTTCTCTCTCAAGGTCCATATCATCCAGAACCTGGTCCATCATTTCCCTGTCACTGATCGTATGGGTTGTCTGTAATAAACGGTCAGCCAAAGTGCTTTTACCATGGTCGATATGTGCAATGATGCAAAAATTCCGGATGTTCTTCATGTTCTGTATTCCCTTATGTATTAAAAGCTATTTCCACGACGCACTAAAAGTGCAGAAGGCGTGCAAAGGTAACAGATTTGGATGGCATAAAAGGGATGAAATGGCTGCTTTAACAGGTGATTAAAAGCTGGTAATAGATACTAATCTTATAAGAGGGATGTTAATTAATGCCTAAAGAAGTTCTTTCCTTTTTTGTTAGTTTATTTTTTACAAGTTCATAGCTCTGTTTGACGCGGGATTTCCATTCTTCATTGTGCATGACGCCAGCATTGCTCACCAGTACCCATTTAGCCCTTGCCATATAAGGAGCTGGTGAAAAATTCCCCGTGGCACAGAGTTCTTCAAATTCATCATCTTTTACCTTAAATGAGCATTTTAATGGCTGATCCAACGAAGTAACACAAAACATCCTGCTACCTACAGAAAATACCAGGTCATTCCCCCATTTGATATCTTCTGTGACTGCAGGTAATGAAAGGCAATAACTTCTTAATAGTTCAATTTCCATTGATTTAAAATTGGGAGGTTAAACACATATAAATATTTTTTACAGATTAAATATAATTGTTAACTTAAAGGCTTCCAAAAACCATAAAACCTCCGATATGAAAAAGTTCTTACCAGTACTCTTCCTTATTTTTTTATGCCCGACCATTAATGCACAGTTATTAAAACGGCTTGGCGACAGGGCCAAACAAAAAATGGAACAAAAAGCCGGTGAAAAGGTAGATAAATCTATTGATGATGCTACCGATGGCAAAAGCAAAACAAAGACAGATGAAGGAGAAGTAAAAGAAAAGACAGATGGAAACGAGACCAAGGTTAAAACGGAAAGTAAGGGGGAAGGCATCAAAAGTTTTTCGAAATACGATTTTGTGCCGGGAGAAAAAATAGTGTACGCTGAAGATTTTGCGCAGGATGCGATCGGAGAGTTTCCATTGAAATGGAATACCAATGGCACCGGTGAAGTGGTGACCATTGAAGGCCAGCCGGGCAAATGGCTTAAAATGACATCCGATACAAAATATCAAACTCCTTTTTCAAATAAGTTGCCCGAAAATTATACTGTAGAATTTGATCTGCTTTTAAATTTCAAAGCCAGCATGAGGGTGCCGGATATGGAATTTGTTGTTTACAACAATACTTCCAAAACAACTTATCCTCCTGGCCTCAGGTTATTCATTGCGCCACAGGCCGGCAATTATGGTTCGGGCACAGAGCAAAACAGCATTGACCGCTTCCGCATTGTTACTTATGATAATAAGGGAGAACGTTTTCTGGAAAGCAAAGACCAGATGATTGGTGAATTGTATAACAACAAATCAAAGCCGGTGCATGTAGCCTTATGGGTGCAGAAAGAAAGGGCAAGGGTTTGGATTAACCAGGTCAAGATCTATGATCTTCCAAAAGCCCTGCCTCCTGATGTGGCCCTGAATAGTTTCATGATGGAAACAGGTTCTTATGGTAGCAGTTCGGAAAACTATGACTATTATCTATCCAATTTGAAAGTGGCTGTAGCATTGCCGGACACACGCAGCAAACTGATCACCGAAGGAAAGTGGAGCACTACAGGAATTTTATTTGATGTGAATTCTGATAAAATCAAACCAATTTCTTATGGCGTTTTAAAGGAGATCGCTACCACATTGAAAGAAAATCCTGATGTTAAAGTGAAGATCATTGGCCATACAGACAGCGATGGAGATGAAGCCAAAAACCTTGACCTCTCCAAGCGAAGGGCAGCATCAGTACGCATTGTACTGACAACAGAATTCGGCATAGACGGATCGAGGTTTGAAACGGATGGCTTGGGTGAAACCAAACCTGTGTCCGATAATAACACCCCTGAAGGAAAAGCTAACAACCGCAGGGTTGAGTTCGTAAAGATTTGACAATACTGTAATAACTGCCATAATACCAAAACCAAAAAAATGAAAAAGATAGTTTTCAGCCTGCTGACTATTGCATGTATTTCAGCTACCCTGCTAATGAGTATTTATGAATCGCTGAATATTTCAAAGGACGATGCTAAAAAGTGCCTGCTTATTTCAATTACCAGTGGATATTTAGCCAGGAATGGCCATCCCGATCTCTTAAATAATGCCAGGCAATTAAATGAAGAAGATAAAGCTGAAGGTATTCGCCAATTGATGCAATTGGCGCATGAATATTCTTTATCAGAAGATTTCAAGAAAGATTATAAAAAGTGGAGAAATGAAAAACTCAATCCTGATAGTAAAACAAAGCTTGGTTTACCCAAGTTTGGTAAGATCATCAGCAATAAAATAGACAACCAGGTTGATAAGGGTGAAAATGAAAAGAAGTATCCGCAGGATCCTGCTGATATGATCAGGAAAAGATTGACAGATTTCCTGGCAGTTTCCGCCAACGTTGATTTTGATGCAGCATTAACTCCAGCGCGGACTTTTGTAAGGCCTGAGTATGAAAAGAAATCAAGTGAATGGAAAATGTGTTTCAGAGCCGGACGTTCTGTAGTGGAAGCCGCAAGAGTGGAAGCCCAGAAATGGCTGGATGAACTGAATGGAAAATAAAACATTGGGATGCTTCACTATCATCCTTTTTAATTTCTACGTGCAATGAAACTTTTTATATTGTTCATAGCTATACTTTTATGTACTGGTGCTGCTGCCCAGAAAAAACCTTCCCAGGCCGAGATCAATAAAATGAAACAACGGTCCACTGAAATGCAAAAACAAATGCAGCAAGCTCAGAAGGAGATTGATGAATTGGAAAAAGAAGATCCGGAAGCTGCAAAGATGGCCAGACAACTAATGAACCAGTTGCATTCAAGATCAACCCAGGTTGCTACGAAAGATGCCCCTCTTCCACCATTTACTTCTCCTATTACCTCTGTAAAAATTCCAGCAAACCTGGCCATCCCTACTAATGCCCAGGCGAAGGACCACTTGCTCTGGTACAAGGGAAAAATGATCAATGACACCATGCTTATTACCACAAAAGGTAACATCATTGTATACAGCAGGAAAAATAATAAGATTATTGTTAAACCAAAAACTTCCGCAGATCCATTTAGTCCTTTGATCCAGGAATTAATGAAAACTGAGCAAAGGAAAAAAGAGTTTGTTGAACAAACTGCCAAAATGCAGAACAGTTTCTTTTATTATCCTTTGATAGTTAATACACTGAAAGAGATGTCCTTCATTGCTGAACGATATAGCGGAATGCTTAAAAATACCATCGAACTTCCTCCGGTTAGTTTACCCAAAGAAAAGGCGAATTTACCAGGCAAAGGTGGGGAGATTTTCCAGGGTCCCGGCCTGGTCATGGAGTCCATCAGGAAAGCATACCAGGAAACCCTGGAAATGAGAGAGGCAGCCCCTGGCCTTGATTTCCCGGTTCCTCCCGCCAAAGAAGAGAATCTGTGCTTTGATTGTGATATAGAAAAGCAGGCTACCCGATATTATCAGGATGTACATACATGGGATTCATTATTTGCGAACTACGAATCCCGGCTAACCGCGAAAGCCATTGGTGTCATGCGTATGATAGCCCTGGGATGGGATGATTCGCAATCAGAAGAACTGAAAAAGATGCAATCCGACATGGAGCGGGTATTGCAATTTAGCATGCAGCGGATCGATGAAAAACTTGCCCTATTGGAAGAAAGGTATGGTAAGGACTACAAGCGATTGCCAGTAGTCGTTGAAATGGTCATAGCTATGGAAAGACAGAAGCAGCTGATAGGGGTAAATGAAAAACTTTCTTCTTCATTCAACGAAAGGCTTTCTTCTTATTTCGCAGGTTTTGATGATTTTATACACCATGAAATGGACAATAAGAACTACAACCTGGTATTTAATATGCCCTTCATCCTTGGTATGGAAAGGCAGAAGCAACTGACTGGAAGTTCAGATGGCAGTAACAATATGGAGTATATGGCTATGATCACTGCATTTAACCGCTTCAAACTTGAGATGTCCATTGAGTTTGAAGTGCAAGCATTTGATTCGGATGGAGCGTTAACACTCAGCGCTACAGGGCAGTTAAAGCAAAAGGATCCGGTCTATGTATCCATGGGACGAAATCAGTGCAAATACCAGCTTCACCTGACTAATACCAACTATGGCGAGTCAGAAGAAAAAGAATACAGGATCCCAATGGAGATATTGGGTGGGATTAAAAAAGTGAAAAATAATGAAGGAGGAATTATCTCAATGCCCTATTCCGGGCCCAAAGATATTTATGGGATCTTTCCTAGTTTCAGGATAGATTTCTGTGATCATAAAATGGACTCTGTTTATCTGGAAATGCCCGTGTATCAGCAGGACCTGGAGTCAATGGCCAGTTCTGTAAGTAGCAGCTACTCTGTAGATTTTATGGGTTACCTGGGATTGGTATTTTTTAATGTGAAAGAAATGGAAGGAAAAGTTCCCGATATGGAGGCCATTGGGAAAAAAATGTTAGCGAATTTTGGAAGCGATCATCTTACCGAATCTACCGGGTATGCAAGCCTGGACAGGATGCAGGAAAACTACAATATGGCAAGAGAATTTGAAGACCAGCAACTGGCAATGACCGGGCTCAGTACAAATAATAAATTACTTTTTCTTTTTGATGCAAAAAATAACAACAACACGCTTGTTGACGAGACCAATAATGCAGCAAGGGAACAGGACCCGCGGATGAAAGTATCTATGGCCAAGGTACATATCAAGATAGTACATGCGCCGCTGGAACAACCAGATATCAAAAGAAAGCCACTGGTAAAAAAATAATAAGGTTTATTCTTACCTATTCCTAACAAGAAAGGCAACCAAATAATGTGTGTATAGATAATAGTTAAAAGATCTGGATTAAAAGATACAATCATTAATAATTGAACAGTGATCAAAATCTTGGGAAAGACACGGCTATATATTTTGCTTCTGTTAATTACAGGAAATAAGCATTCCTATGCACAGGTGGATTTGACACAGGTACCTGGTAAGCTCTACCGTGATTCACGAAAGGAGGCTACTAAACCCAGAATCAAAGCTCTCTTCCAGGTCATGGAAACACTTGCGTTTTTCAGCCAGCCAAAGGGAATGGATATACAGGAGAATTATATTTTTTATAATAGCCAAGGTAACAATGGATCATTGATTTTTTCAATGAATGAATTTTACCGCGACCAGTTTGGAAAAATCCATGCAAATACAGAAGAATCCCCTGCTGTAAGTGTTATATTAAACAAACCCGGGGTTTTGATGGATGAAAACAGCATTTTTAATAATGTTGAACAATCTTCCCTACCCGTAATGTTTACCGACACATTTGCCCTTACCTATTCTGAATTAAATGGATATAGGATTGGTCAATGCATTGATCATAGATTTAAAAACAAAATGTTCATCATTAATCCACGACAGTCAGCTTTATTCCGGCCGGTTAACCGGGAAGAATATTTAAAATACTATATTGGAAAACTCAACGCCGAAATCAAAGAAGACAGCCTGCATCAAATTGAAATGAAAGAAGAACTTGCGCCATTAAAAATCAATCCTTCTTTGAAAGCAACTTTAGAGGAGGTACAAAAAATTAATGATGCCATGTTGAAATATGATGCTTTCAAAAAAAAGAAAAAGCAATTTTATGAAAAGAAGCTGGCAGCGCTTTCACCTTCGGAGAAAAAACAACCGGCCTATAGGCTTGGCCATAAAGACGTGGCACTTCCATTGAAAGATGGAAAACCTTTGAATGAAATTTCCGGGCACCTGGAGTACGAACCAGACGAAGAAAATGAGGACCTGATGTTCAAATTGCCAATTTTCACTTTCAACAATAGTTTTATTGATAAGAAATTGCCTGACGGAGCTATCACTCTTATTGTTATTACAAGCCCATTTAAAGAAAACGATGTACATGCACCGGACCTGAAAGAAGTTGTTGAAAGAGAGGTTTTTCCTAATATCCCCTACAAGTTTTTAGCTGAAAGAATGTACCAATAAAAAAACCGCAGTTAATACTGCGGTTTTTAATTATTTATAACTGGGGCTTTGGTTCTGCCTTAGGCTTTTTACCACCTTTAGGCGTAAAGATCGCCAGCATTCTTTTTCCCTCCAGTTTAGGCATGCTTTCCAGTTGCCCGAAATCTTTTAACCTGTCAGCAAATTTAAGGAGCAATAATTCACCCCTATCCTTGAATTGAATTGCCCGGCCTTTGAACTGCACGTAGGCTTTTACCTTGTTGCCCTCTTTCAGGAAGTTCTCTGCATGCTTTGATTTAAAATCAAAGTCATGGTCGTCCGTATTAGGAGTAAAGCGAATTTCCTTCATTTCTGTGGTCTTCGCCTTAGCCTTCATTTCCTTTTCCTTCTTCTTCTTATCGTAAAGGAACTTGTTATAATCTATTATTTTACAAACCGGCGGATCGGCTTGAGGAGAAATTTCTACCAGGTCCAGCTGCTGGTCCTGGGCCATTTTCATTGCCTCTTGTGTGGGATAAACCCCAACGGTAACGTTGTCTCCAACTAACCGCACCTGCGGAACTCTAATGTGATGATTGATGCGGTGTTCTGCTTCTTTACGGGGAACAAATCGTCCCCTTCCGAATCCACCACCGCCAGGTCTGAATCCTCCTCTGTTTGGTAATGCCATAATTAATGGTCCACAGTTTACAGTCGACAACCGGTAAACATTGTGGCTTTACTTGTTTTTTATTTTAAGTTATTGTCGAAATTAATGAATCGTGATTAAAAACCTTTACAAATCAATCACCTGTTAATTTATAATACTATATGTTTTCCAAAAAGGAAAGGAACTATTTTATTCCCCAACCCTCTCTCTTACTTCTTTAACCACATCTATAAGGAACTCATCTACATACTTTGCCCCAAGGTCTCCCTTCCCCTGTCTTCTTACAGATACCTTCCCTTCAGTCATTTCCTTCTCTCCCACTACCAGCATATAAGGAACCTTCATTAATTCTGTATCCCGGATCTTCTTTCCTATCTTTTCGTTCCTGTCGTCGATTTCCGCACGAATATCCGCTTTTTTTAATTTTTCCAGTACAGATTTAGCATAGTCCATGAACTTGTCGCTGATAGGCAAAATCTTCACCTGCAGGGGCGCCAGCCATACTGGGAACTTTCCTGCATAATGTTCAAGCAGGAAGCCAATGAACCGCTCATGGGTACCTAAAGGAGCCCTGTGAATGATCAATGGAGTTTCAGCCTGGTTCTCCTGGTTAATGTATTCAAGTTTAAATCTGCGACCCTGCGCAAAGTCAACCTGGTTGGTTGCCAGTGTAAACTCCCTTCCTATTGTGCTCCAGATCTGTACATCTATTTTAGGGCCATAGAAAGCAGCTTCATCCGGCACTTCCACAAATGGAATTCCTGCCTCTGTCATCACCTGTCTTACCATTGCCTCGGTTTGAATCCATAACTCCGGCTCATCTATATATTTCTGTCCCAGTTTGGCAGGGTCATGCAATGATAAACGCATCACGTATTTATCAATACCGAATATCTTAAAATATTTAAGATACATATCATTCACAGCCCTGAACTCCTGTGCAAATTGGTCATGTGTGCAATAGATATGCGCATCGTTCATATGCAGGCAACGTACCCGCATCAAACCAAACAATTCCCCGCTTTGCTCATACCGGTAACAGGTACCATATTCTGCCAATCTCAATGGAAGATCTTTATAACTATGCTGCTCAGCCGCAAATATCTTGTGGTGATGCGGACAGTTCATAGACTTGAGGTAGTATTTTACACCCTCCAGTTCCATTGGTGGATACATACTATCCTGGTAATAAGGCAGGTGACCGCTGGTTATGTACATGCTTTCCTTGGCTATATGTGGAGTAACCACACGCTTATATCCAGCATCCTGTTCTGTTTCTTTAGCCAGTTTTTCCAGTTCTTCAATAATAATAGTTCCGTTAGGCATCCATAATGGCAGCCCTGGTCCTACATCATCGTCCATGGTAAATATTCCTAACTCCTTGCCCAGTTTTCTGTGGTCCCTTTTTTTAGCTTCCTCCAGCATTTGCAGGTATTCATCCAGTTGCTTTTGCGAAGGGAAAGTGACTCCATAGATACGTGTTAACTGTTTGTTCCTCTCATCACCTTTCCAGTAAGCACCTGCTATGTTGGTAAGCTTTACTGCTTTTATAAAGCCTGTAGCAGGAATATGTGGTCCACGGCATAGGTCTGTAAAAGCACCTTGCGTATAAAATGTAATAGCACCATCTTCCAAGCCTTGCAGAAGGTCCAGCTTATACTCATCACCTTTTTCGGTGAAGTATTGAACTGCTTCGGCTTTTGGAATCTCCTTCCTTATGTAGGTATTATTCTGCTTCGCCAGTTCAGCCATCTTTACTTCCAGCTTGCGCAGATCATCTTCACTGATAGTCCTGTCGCCCAGGTCAACATCGTAATAGAATCCATTTTCAACAGGAGGGCCTACCCAGAACTTTACACCAGGAAACATGGTTTCTATAGCCTCAGCCATCAGGTGGGCTGAAGAATGCCAAAATGTGCTTTTTCCATTTGTATCTTCCCAGGTCAGCAGTTTCAATGCTGCATCATCATTCAATGGTCGTGTAGCATCCCAAACCGATCCATTAATATCCGCTGCCAATACTTTCCTGGCCAAACCTTCTGATATGGATTTAGCGATATCAAGTGCTGAACTACCTTTCGGGTATTGACGGACAGCACCATCTGGTAATGTAATATTTATAAACTCACTCATAAAGAGCCGCAAAATTAACAAATCAATCGCTACAACCGGGGTTTTAAAGAAGCCTTAATAATTAATTTGCGTTTAAGATGAAATTACCCCTGTCTAAACTCCTCTTATTTCTTCTTCCTGCTGTATTTCCTTTAATTGGCATGGGTCAAAACCTGACAGGCATATGGAGGGGATATTTTATAACCGAATCAGGTGAAAATTACAGGCTTGAGTTCCAGGTGCAGCAGGCAAAGTCAAAAACGGTTACAGGTGTATCATATTCTTATTTAGATACAAGGTTTTATGGTAAGGCTACAATGACGGGTAATTTCGCAATCAAAAACAATTCATTCACCATCCAGGAATTACGCACTGTTGAAGTAAAAAATATGGGTGGAGGTGCCACCTGCCTGATGAATTATAAATTCGCATATGCACGTTCTGGAAGGGAAGAATTTTTGGAAGGTAGCTATGTTGGAAAAACTGAAGACAGGGCTAATCCAAAGAACAATGGAAAATGGGGCGATTGTGGCGGAGGTACAGTTTACCTGAGAAAGGTTACTACTTCTGATTTCTATGTGGAACCATTCCTGCGGAATAATAAAAACATCACTTCTACTGATACTCCCGTAACTAAAACAACAGTGAAACCTGCTTCTAAAACACCCCTGGCCACAAAGAAAAAAACCACAACGAAGCCTGTTGCTAAAGCTCCGGTTAAAAAGACGACTACCCCACCAGTAATATCTAAACGCTCCACTATTGATTCTCCTGTTCCTAAAACCATAACGCCGGTAATAGTAGAAAAGAAAGCTGACCTTCCACCTTACCAGGCGCCCCAGGTTACAAGGTCACGAAAGAATGAATTGACAACTGCCTTAACTGTTACCAATGAAGTAATAACGATCAGGCTTTACGACAATGGTGAAATCGATGATGATACTATTAGTGTTTACCTTGATGGAAGGTTGATTATTGCCAGCAAAAGATTGTCCGCTTCTCCTATTACCTATACATTGAAAATGGATGAAAACAATCCGGAACATACACTGGTTATGGTAGCAGAAAACCTGGGCAGGATCCCTCCCAATACATCACTCATGATCGTTCAGGATGGAGATAAGCGGTACCAGGTAAGCATAACTTCAACAGAACAAAAAAATGCAATGGTCCGCTTCAGGTACCAAAAAGCAGGTAATTGACCATTTATATAATTTTTTGTAAAGGATAAACCAAAACAATTATTTTCCCAGTGTGAAGTGGCAACTAACTACTATTTTAGTCCTCCTGCAAACAGTTGCTTTTTCGCAACAATTAAATGGTGTCTGGAAGGGCACGCTTACACAGCAGGCTGGCGGTTGCTTCCCGGTATATAATGTGGAATTACAGGTAAATATCATCAACAACAAGGTGGCTGGGTTTTGTTACCATTATTCAGATGTGTTGAATTACGTGAAGAAGAATTACAATGGCTTTTATAATGCGGCTACAAAAACAATAGACATCCAGGAAGAAAAGGTAACTACATTCCATATTCCTTCAGACTGCACCCCATGTATCAGGTATTTTAGTTTAGCCTACAGCAATAGTGGGAACAAAGAAATCTTAAGCGGTGACTGGGGAGGCGTGGTAATGAATGGTACAGCACCGTGCACACCAGGTAAAATCACTCTTCACCGTGTGGCACAATCAGATTTTAACCATATCCAGGAAATAAAAGTTGATACCGGAATGATCCGCCTTGACTTTTATGATAATGCCGAAATAGATGGAGATTCCATCTCTGTAACACTGGATAATCGCCCCTTGTTAAGCCATCAGAAATTGGGTTTGAAACCCCTTACTCTTGAGGTGAAAGTTGACCTTGATCATAGGGAGCAGGAAATTACCATGATAGCTGATAACCTTGGAACTATTCCACCTAATACTGCAATGGTCATTATTACAGCGGCAGACCGAAAGTACCGGTTATTTCTTAAATCCGACAAACAACGCAGTGCCCAGGTGCGGGTGATCTATGAAGATCCCAGGTTCGCTGGTGCAAATTAAAAAGACCGGAAAGTTATATTTTCCCGGTCCTGTATCTCATTAGGTACATCAACTAAATTGGTCGCTGACCTTCTCTTGGTTTAGGTAATTCTTTTCTTGGAATCTTTTCATCTCTCATAGCGGTATTGTAAACAAAAGATGCAACGATCACTGAAGCCTGTTTCAGATCTTCAGGAACCAGGTGATCATAAGTATCCATATTCGTATGATGGGTCCTTGTATCGTATTCTATAGGATCCTGTATAAACTGGAATCCGGGAATGCCCACAGCATCAAATGCCAGGTGATCAGTGCCGCCGGTATTATTGATAGTTACAGTAGATGCTCCCTCACCATTAAAAGGCTGCAGCCAACTGGTAAACAATGGTCTTACAGCTTCATTGCCCTGCAGGTAAATGCCACGTATCTTCCCTGTACCATTATCCAAATTGTAGTAAGCGGAAATATTTTGTTGCTCCGGCATTAATTTCATGGTAGCCGGATCGCCCAGGTGATTTTTTACATAATTGCGGGATCCAAACAAACCTTGTTCTTCACCACTCCATAAAGCAATGCGGATAGTCCTCCGGGGTTTGAAATTCATGGCTTTTAATAAACGCACTGCCTCCATCATAACAGAACAGCCCGCAGCATTATCTGTAGCCCCGGTGGCTCCCTGCCAGGAATCGAGATGGCCACCCAGCATTACTACTTCATCCTTTAATTTCGGATCAGTGCCAGGTATTTCAGCAATAACATTATAACCTTTCAGGTCCTTATCAAAAAACCTGGTTTTCACATCAGCCTCAACTTCCACAGGAACACCAGCATTTACCAATCTTTGTAATCTCAAATAATCATCACTGGATAACATGATATTTGCAGGACCTTCAGGCGCATCTTTACCATACTCTCCTCCACCCTGTACAAATACAGTTCCATCGTTCCCCCTGGGGTTAATGCTTAAAACCAGTGCGGGTTTTTCTTCATTGAATAATTTTGTAAGGTTGCGTTGAAAAGATTGCCTCGCCATAAATTGCTGGCGCGCCTGGTCATTGGCAGGCCTTTGGCCTGGCGCTACATTCATTTCAGCCTTTGCCATCTTAGCCAGGCTGCTGTCTGCCAACCTTGCACCATCGGGTTCGAAAGAAGGTTTTAATGCATCATCAACCCAAAGCATTATGATCTTGTTCTTCAATGTGCCGGCGTACTGAACTAGTGATGCAGAGTCTTTTGCCTTTAGTAATACAATGCCACCATTGATCATTTTCTTACCTGGAGTACTTCCGGTCCATGCCCTTGGAATGGCCACAATGGGTGTGTAATAGGGTTTTGTCATGGCGATATAACAACGCTCTTGCTGCCATCCTTTACCAAAATCTCCCCATGGCTCGAGTCGTGCATTTTCCAAACCCCAGCCACTCAAGGTGGTCTTAGCCCAGTTAGCTGCATTCATAAAATTGGGAGATGCAGTCAATCGCGGTCCGCTGACATCCGTTAAATGAAAAGCAATGTCCATCACTTTGGAATTTTGCGATTCTTCCTGCTTTAGCTTACTTATTATATCAGCGTCAGGAACTGACTGGCTAAAACTTACCAGTAATGCGGACTGCATAAGTCCGAACAGAACTATTTTTCTCATGTGCGTTTGTTTAAAAGGCAGAAGATACCAATAATTTCAGATCTGGAGTCGCCTTCACTCTATTCTGATCATTTTAAAAATGATACATCTGCAAACATTAAAACCTGAAATTCCAGGTGACCGAAGGCAGGATCGGAAATAAAGAAACCTGTTTGGCCTGAATCTGTACAGACCCATTATACGGGTTTCCCGTTTGGTCGAAATAAATGAAGTAAGGGTTTTTTCGATTGTACAAATTATATACACTGAATACCCAGGAACTTTCCCATTTCTTCTTTTTTTTCTTATCGGGTGTATAGGTTGCAGATAGGTCCAGGCGGTGGTAAGAAGGCAAACGGTATTTATTGATTGCACTGTATTCCTGGGTCAGCACTCCATTCAGTACATAAAAACGTTCTGGCAGTGATGTGGCATTGCCTGTGGCATATATAAATACGGTTCCCAGCTTCCATTTTTTATTCAATTCAAACATGCCTACTACGGAAAGATCATTTCTGCGGTCATATTTAGCAGGATATTTAAGTCCTTCGTTCAATTGAGGAAATTGCCTCCACGTCCAGGAAAGTGTATATCCTATCCATCCTGTCAACCTTCCCCTTGTTTTGTTTACAAACCATTCTGACCCATAGCTCCAACCCTTTCCAAATACAAATTCCTCTTCCGGATCCCTTAATGAAGGCGAATAACCTTCTTTGTATTCGATCTGGTTCTGCATGCGTTTATAGTATACTTCAACTGATGTTTCATAGACATTGTTTTGGAAATTCCGGAATAACCCGGCAGCATACTGCATACTTATCTGGGGCTTCACTAAAAATGTACTTGGCACCCAAAGGTCTGTGGGCAATGTAGTGCCGGCATTACTTACCAGGTGAATGAATTGCAGGTTGCGTGTAACGGAGGCCTTTATTGAGGTAGTGTTATCAACCGAATAGCGGATTGTGGCTCTTGGTTCTAAACCGGAATAAGTAATTATTTTTTGAAAGTTCTTGTAATAGGTGCTATCCAGTTTGTTTTGGTTGTCATCTTTTATAAATTTGGTATAAGGTCCCAACTGTGTAAAGCTGCTCCAGCGCAAACCATAATTCAGCTTGATCTTACTGGAAAGATCCCAGTCATCCTGGATATATAAGGCATTTTCCAATGCATATTTCTCTCCCCCGTTACTAGGCTGAAATACCACAGAATCCTGGTGGCCGGAAGTGACGTTCGGAATAAATTTATGGTATGTGGAAAGCCCCCCGAATTTCATCTTGTGACTGCCGGAAGGATAAAAATCAAAATCCATCTTGAAGGTTCCATCCTTAATACCTGATGAAAGGTTGATCTCGAAATTGTTCTGAGCCGCCCCGAAATTGAAATTGTAATCATTATACACCAATGTAGTATTGGCAAACAACCGTGGGTTGAAAATGTGGTTCCATCTCAGGGTTCCTGTAGAATTGCCCCAGGGAATATCAGCACGGAAAGACAGTTTTTTATCACGGAATGAAAAAACATCTCTTCCAAAATAACCACTCAGAAACAGCTTATCTTTTTCAGATATTTTGTAATTGACCTTGGCATTCAGATCATAAAAATAATAGCCAGATCCATAGGCATTACTTTCCTTAGGAATGAACGGTTTGGCCAATGCATCTATATACGTCCTGCGGCCTGAGAGAATAAAAGAAGCTTTGTCTTTTTTTAGAGGTCCTTGTATGGAAAGTCGTGAAGCAATAAGCCCAATGCCGCCTTCGCCCTGGAAACGGTTACTGTTTCCATCTTTCATGGTTACATCAAGAACAGAGGATAACCTGCCGCCATATTGAGCTGGCATACCTCCCTTTATTATGGAAGTATTCTTAATAGCATCGGAATTGAAAATTGAAAAGAAACCAAATAAATGCCCGGTATTATATACCACCGCATCATCAAGGATGATAAGATTTTGATCAGGCCCGCCGCCACGAACATAAAAACCTGAGTTTCCTTCACCGGCAGTTTGTATACCGGGAAGTAATTGTATGGCTTTAAGTATGTCAACTTCTCCTAAAAAGGCAGGAATACTTTTTATTTGTCCTATTGAAAGGTCTATTTTTCCCATTTGCGCATTGCGCACATTGGCATCCCGCTTCCTGCTATATACAACCACTTCATTCAGGTCGCCTGCTTTAGGCACCAGTAAAATATTTTGTTGAATATCATGTGTAAGCTGCACACTGACAGCCCTGGTCATGTAGGAGGTGTGTGATACCAATATTGTATATTCTCCTTCATCAAGCGTGATGGAATAAAATCCAAACGAGTTGCTGGCAATTACCTTCCCCCCAAAAGAAATACTCGCAGAAAGTATAGACTCACCACTCACACTGTCCCTGATATAACCATTAAGCGTGTATTTATTTTGGGCATAAGAATGAATGCCTGTAAATACAATGAAAACAATTAGAAGAATCTTTTTCCAGGTCATTTTGTTCCTGTAAAATTGATTATCTCTTTTGTTTCACCACATTCCACCATTCCTCCTTTATAACGTGGATGGTGAAGACCCATATAAGGATTTCTAATAGAATCTACAGGACTTAACCAATGACCAGGATCTTCATCATTAAACGCCATCGGGCATTCCTGCAGGTATAATTTCTTTCGATCATACCTTACAGTATTTAATAAAAGGAACAATTTATCGCTTAATGCGTTAAATGCATGTCTTTTAGAGGTTATGTCTGCTGATGCGTTAATAGCATTTAAATCATTCTTTGCACCATCCACAATGCCAATTGTTGTTTCGGATGAGCTATCTTTTTTTAATTCCTCCATAGGTAAACTGTCCAACCTTTCCTTTACTCTTTTTGATAAGGTAGCAGCATTGATTGAATCCCAATTGACAAATGCTTCACTAAGTTGGTAATAGCTACCCATTAATGATTCTATTGATCTATTAAATTCAGCACTATGCCTGCTTGGACCTAGAGTTTCAGTAGTTGTTTTTTTGTTATCGTTATTGCAGGATATGATGGTAAGGAGCAAAAAACCTAAAAATAAAAGTCGGTGCATTGCTGTTTTTGGGCAAAAGTAAACCCCTAAAGCACTCCATTTAACAGATTATAAGTTGTTATTCATCATATTCCTGTTAATTCTTTTTAAATAGTTTACTTCCCTGGCTACTATTCATCGAAATTGAATACATACCTGTCGGCAGGCAATTATCTTTGCAACTTTTATTAAGCTTATGTTGGCAGGTTTACAAAATGTTACTTTTGAATTTGGCGCCCGGACAATCGTTGAAGATGCTACCTGGCATATACATCCCAATGAACGTATTGGGCTAATTGGGTATAACGGAACCGGTAAATCAACCCTATTGAAGCTTTTTGCAGGAGAATACGCTCCCTCTGCAGGAACAGTTGAAAGAAGCCGCTCCACCTCCATAGGTTACCTGCACCAGGATTTACTAAGTTTTGATACCAATGAATCTATTCTCCAGGTAGCATTGCATGCGTTTGATAAAGCAAAAAAGATTGAAAGAGAACTGGAGGAAATTACTAAAAAACTTGAAGAGCATACAACGGATGAGTTATTACATGCTTACAGTGAGAAACTGCATGAATACGAAGAGGCAGGTGGATATACAATTGAACATAGAACCGAGGAAGTACTGCAGGGTTTAGGATTTTCCAATAGCGATCTGAAAAGACCTTACCGTGAATTCAGCGGTGGCTGGAGAATGCGTGTGCTGTTAGCAAAAATGATCCTTCAGCAACCAGACCTTTTGTTGCTGGATGAGCCGACCAACCACCTTGACCTTCCTTCCATTGAATGGCTGGAGAAATACCTGCAACATTATAAAGGCGCTGTAATCATAGTTAGCCACGATAAATATTTTCTCAACCGCATGGTAAAGAAGATTGTGGAATTATACCAGCGTGAATTACATATATATAATGGCAATTATGATTTTTATGAAGTAGAAAAACAACAAAGGGTCGAATTGCAACAAAGGGCTTTTGAAAATCAGCAGGATTACATTCGACAGCAGGAACGATTTGTAGAAAGGTTCAAGGCTAAAGCCAGCAAAGCTGCCCAGGCTCAAAGTATTCAAAAAAGATTGGATAAACTGGACCGGATAGAAGATGTAACTATTGAAAGGCCTAATATCAAGATCAACTTCAATGTTGATAAAACTCCCGGTCGTGTTTTGGTAGAATTAAAGCATGTCTCTAAACACTTTAAAAACATTGACATTCTTGAGGATGCTTCGGCTGAAATTGACCGTGGCGATAAGATTGCACTGATAGGTGCTAATGGAAAAGGTAAGTCAACACTTTTACGGATATTGGCTGGGGCCGAACCATTTGAGGGCGAGCGCAAATGGGGCCATAATGTGGATGATGCCTTTTACGCCCAGCATCAATTAGAAGCTCTGAATATTAATAATACCATCCTGGATGAAATGAAAGAAGCCGGCTCTAAAAAAACAGAGCTTGAACTAAGGACATTATTAGGTTGCTTTCTTTTCAGCGGTGATGATGCAGATAAAAAAATTAAAGTATTGAGTGGAGGAGAAAAAGCCAGGGTGGCACTCGCCAAAACCATGATCAGTAAGGCCAATTTTCTTTTACTGGATGAACCTACCAACCACCTGGATATCCATTCCAATGAACTATTGATAGATGCCCTGAACCGTTACCAGGGAAGCCTTATACTGGTCAGCCACGACAGGTACTTTATTTCCAAAACAGCCAATAAGATCTGGGAAATTGTCGATAAGAAGATCAAGGTATTTAAAGGCACTTATGAAGAATGGGTGGAATGGAAAGAAAGAGCTGAGTCAAGGAATCAAACTTTAGCTTCCGGATCAGCCCCTGTAAAAGAAGTAATAAAAGAAACACCAAAGGCCTCCTCTAATGGGCAACCCACCACATCAACTGGTGGTGCCAACGCTCCCATCAATAAGGAAGCCCAAAAAGAATTGCAGAAACAACAAAAAATGTTTCAGCAATTAGAAAAGCAATTAGCGGATTTGAATAAACAAAAAGCCGAACTGGAAGCAGAATTATCCAACCCATCCACCTATGCCGATCCTGAAGCATTCAAGAAAACAGAAAATGCTTACCGGCAAGTGAAGGATAAACTGGCTTCAGTTAATGCTGACTATGAAAAGGTATTCGAAAAGATCATGACGCTGGAAGAGCAACAGTCTTAAACCTCGTGCATCTTTATAAAATCACTTACAAGGTAGCTTATCAGTTTACCGGTTGAATCATTCGTCTTTCCATTATTCAGCCTGGTAGCTCCTTCACATATGTGCAGGTAGGCCGCCTTCACATGTGCGGCACATAAATTCACATATTGCCTCGCATTTAAAACGCTCACACCTGAAGGAGAACAGGCACTACTTAAAACATCTTCTACACTATCCAGGTCAAGCTCAATGCCTGCATAGTTATCTTCTGTAAATTCTATGGCATGTGAAACTGCCTGGCGGAAGCTTCGCTTCTCATGAATAAATATGTCTTCAAATGTTATGCAATCGATAAAAGGATTGTTGACAATGTCAACCCATACATTCTGTGGCAGGTAATTTTCATGAATACCTACTATACAATATTTCTGCAAGAAATTGTCCTCTTCTGCATACCTAAAGGCGTTACCACTATGCCTTCCTTCCTGGGGACGGTAATCGGTATGGGCATCCAGGTTTACACAATTTATTTGCGCAAGACTGATTTTTTGGGCCTGCAATAAACCCTTGGCGCTGCCTTTGATTATAGGATAAGCATTGTTATGCCCGCCACCAATTACAATAGGAATTTTATTGTTGGCAGTGATTTGTTTTACCAGGCCTTCTACTTCTTCATCAATTGCATTCACGGCATGCCTGTAGGCTTCAATTTTTTCTTCTTCAGTATGCGCGTTTTTATCAATAACAAACTGAATGTCACCAAAATCAAAATGGCCGATCACGGCCACTTCACCCCCTTCCAAAAAATCATTGCTTTGAATGTTCAGAAATGATTGCAGGAAGGAAAGCCATGCAGTACTGGTGCCTGCAGTGCCATAGTTTGCCTGTATGCCAATATCTTCAGGTATGCCAATGACCACATAACGGGCCGTAAGATTCTTTAGGGAATCAACAATTGCAGATGGATCATTGAGCACCTGTACCCTTTCACCCAATTTGGTTTCAAAGCGCCGGATCTTAACAAAAGAAAGTACATCCTGTTTGGTATAACTTTTAAAATGAGTTAGGTTCATATTAATTTCTTTAGGATCTTATAATTCAAGACCCACAATTTCATCATTTTTCTTTTTAAATAATATGATAATCCAAATAAATATGGAATTTATATTTAAGTGTTTCCCAGGCCGACTGAATGCATGAATAACCAGCTAAAATTTTTGGAAGTAATAATAACTTATATGAACTCTCCATTCACCATAACCTTTTCAATAAGATTGCTGCCAAATGAATAAGGCAGGTATTGTATGGAAGGAACCGGAACGGTCATCACCAGGTTAGCTCTTTTCCCTTTACTAATACTTCCTACTTCATCCTGTAATTCCATGGCATAAGCACCATTTAGTGTGGATGCATTGATAGCTTCTTCCGGAAGCATGCGCATTTGAATACAACTTATGGCTACTACAAAATTCATATTGCCTGAAGGTGAAGAACCGGGATTGAAGTCGGATGCCAGTGCAATGGCACAGTTGCTGTCAATTAATTTTCTTGCCGGTTGATAAGGCATTCGTAAGAAAAATGCTGCTGTAGGTAATAAAGTGCCGATGGTATTGGAATGTGCCAGGGAAACGATCGCATCATCGTCCATTGATTCAAGGTGGTCTACTGAAACAGCATTTAATTCAACACCTGCCTGCACCCCACCTGATGCATATAACTGGTTAGCATGTATTTTTGGCTTTAATCCAAATTCTTTACCTGCCCGGCATATCTTTTTGGTTTCTTCAGGCGTATAAAACCCTTTTTCACAAAAGACATCTATGTAATCGGCAAGGCCTTCCTTACTTACCCGGGGCAACATTTCTTCAATGATCAATTGTATATACCCTTCCCTGTTGTCTTTATATTTCTCTGGAAGTGCATGTGCACCGAGGAAGGTTGACCTAACAGGGATTGGTGAACTTTCCTTTAATCTCCGGATCACCTTCAACATTTTCAATTCATCCTCTACTGTTAATCCGTAACCGCTTTTGATCTCCACTGCACCTGTACCCGTCCGGATAATCTCCTGCAGCCTTTTATAAGATTGTTGATATAAGAATTCTTCAGATGTTTCCTGTAGTTTTCTTGCGGAATTCAAAATGCCGCCACCCTTAGCCGCTATTTCGCTGTAGCTTAATCCTTTTATTTTATCCACGAATTCATCTTCCCTGCTACCTGCAAACACCAGGTGCGTATGACTGTCACAATATGAAGGAAGAATACATCGTCCTTCAGCGCTATAATGGAACGTAAAATCAGTTACAGGGAAAAACAGGTCTTCCATGCGCCCGTAGTCCGTTATCCTCCCATCTTCAACAATAAGAAATGCATTGTGAATACAGGGCAGTAGCGCTAAATTTTTCCCATATAAAAGAGTATGGGCCTGCCTAACATTGACCAAAGTGCCAATATCATAGATTAATGTGGTCATACATTGCTAAAATAACATTGTATGCCTTGTTTAGCAATATTTAATGAAAAACTGCCTATTACGTTAACTGGGCTTGTTGTTTAGCAATGGGCTTAATAAACCTGCTTAGAAAAGGATATACCTCTCTTTGGGACATAATGGTATACTGGGCTGCAGTATTTCCCCTGCCAATTTTTATAGTATATCCTCTTTCACGCAATGAACGAAACATGTCTTCATCTGTAGTATCATCACCAATGCATAAGATAAAGTCAGGGTTCAGGTAATTAATGAGATTCATGGCTGTTGCTCCTTTGTCCACACCAATCATTCTTACCTCCAACACTTTGTTACCATCGATCACCTGCAGTGGTGTATTTGTAATGAGTTGCATCAGGCTGTTTCTTAATTCCCTTGACCTGGAAAAACCCAGTTCCTGTTGCGTATTTCTATAGTGCCAGGCCAATGTACTGTTCTTTTCTTCTATAAAAGAACCAGCGCAGCGGTCTACAAATAATTGCATCAATGGGCGTATCTGGTCTTTCCATTCATTGGGAACAGTGATATACTCCCGCCATTCTTCATTCTTGTATTTTACATACGCACCATGTTCGGCTACCAGCGTCAATGGCAGATGTCCCAGCCAGTTATCCAGGGTTTGAGCATCTCTCCCACTTATAATGATCATGTCATTGGCAGGATCTGAGGATAATTGTTTTAATAACTGCAGCAGGTCATCACTTGGCAAGGCTAACGAAGGCACTTTCTGGTAAGGTGCAAGGGTTCCGTCATAATCCAAAAGGATGCAACGCTTACTGGCATTATTAAAATCATCCTGGATCTGTGCAATGGTTGTTTCTTTTAATAAATTCACTTTTACTGACTCCTGTTCTTTTTTAGTTTCTATAAGGCAATCTAAAAATTCATCCATCCATTTAAAAACGTCATAATTTTTCAAACGTCTTTGCATATACGATAACCTGGAACGCTGTTCCACTAAAGGCATGTTCAATGCCGTATCAATGGCGGAGGCCACTTCATCTACATCCGTTGGATTTACCAATAAGGCTTCATTGAGTTCATTGGCTGCACCGGTAAGCTCACTTAATATCAACACGCCCTTGTCAATACAACTGGCAACATATTCCTTAGCCACCAGGTTCATTCCATCTCTTAAGGGCGTGATCAGTGCAACATCTGCCACCTGGTATAAAGCGCACAATTCTTCAAATGTCAAATGGTTGTACCTGTATATCAGGGGCTGCCAATGCAGCGTTGAAAACTTTCCATTAATGGTACTAACCTTTTCTTCAATGCTTCCTTTCTTTTCACTATATGTTTGGATGGCATCCCTTGATGGAATCACATTTAAAATGAACACTACTTTCTCTCTCCATTTGGGATATTTATTGAGAAACACTTCAAATCCATCAAGCCTGTAATTAAGCCCTTTTGTATAATCCAGCCTGTCAACAGAAAAGATCAGTTTTTGATTATAAAACCTTTCCTCAAGGCTGGTGCCTATTTCCACCACGGTTTCATCAATGCATGCTTCCCTGAATTTTTCATAATCAATACCTATTGGAAACAGGTCAGTCTTAATAAGCCTGTCCCTGTATTGAATATTGTTGAATTGTGACTCCACTTTCAGGATCATCTTAGCTGAATGAAGGAAATGTTGCACATATTCATGTGTATGAAAACCAACCAGGTCGGCACCAAGCATTCCCTCAAGAATTGGTTTTTTCCAATTCGTTGGCATCAGCCTGAATATCTCGTAAGAAGGAAATGGTATATGAAGAAAGAATCCAATGGCCGCATCAGGGAGTTTTTCCCTAAGCATTTGCGGTAGGAGCATTAATTGGTAATCATGCACCCAAATCACATCTCCCGGCTCTACGAAATCAAGAATTTTATCAGCAAATAATTGGTTTACCCTTTTATAGGCTTCAAAATATTCCTTTTTATTTTCAACTAATGAAGGGAAATAGTGGAAAAGCGGCCACAGTGTGGAATTTGAAAAGCCATTGTAAAAATCGTCATAACACTCTTTGGGAGGAAACAATGGAATTATCTCGAAATCTTCATTAACATTTCCCTGCTTTTGTACATTTTCCCAGTCTTCCAGGCTGGAATCCATACTTCCTACCCAGATCTTATGTGTATAACCTGTTGAGTGGCCCTGTTCTCTTTCAAAATAGCTTTTGATGGCTGATACCAGTCCACCCGAGCTTTGCCGGACGGTCATGCGATCTCCTTCCTTGTCTATTGAAAAGGGCAACCTGTTAGAAATAATTATTAATCTGCTCATGAATCCAGTCTAATGCCCTATATGACGTCCAAAAATTAGACCATTGAACTGATGAGCTTTCTTTTATACCTTAAAGGGAAACAAAAAAACCGTGAGTTTTACCCACGGTTTTGAGAACTGCTATGTGAATGATTAATAAGGTGCTATAAAGGTTTGCGAATTGCCGCCTGCTCCTGTCCATACCAATTTAAAATAATAACTTCCGGTAGCAGGGCATGAAGTAGCATTACCGTTTTTATCAAGACCAAAGGTTACCACTGCTGTGGATCCCTGCCTGGTATGTAATACTTGTCCGCTTGTCAATCTAAAATCACAATCAGAGCTGATCACTAATGGTTGTGTGATGGCAGTGCTGAAAGTCCGTCCGAACCTGTCTGTTCCCCAATCAGCAATTCCTGTCTGGCTACCTTCAGTATGCGTTCCATAAATGGTGATCAGAGGCGCACCGCCATTATAGCTATACACCCTTTTACGGGCTACGCTCCAGTCTCTTTTAGTTCCATCATCAAAAGTGATGGAAAGATTGCTGCTTCCAATAGTATGGGTGATCGTTTGACGTGTTGGAAGCTGGTAAAGCAATCCCCCACTTACATTGGTAAGCAGGTGGCTTCCGTTAATCGTAATGCTTTTATTATCGCTCAGGCGTGTCACCTTATAGTTTTGATAAGTAACAGTAAGTGCAGCACCTGCATCTTTCCAATGAACACCCGCAGGCATGGAAATGATTATATTACCAGTGCGCGAATGCAAACCTTCGCAATCTTCCCCATTATAGGTAATAGTTATTTTGCGCGGATTGCTTAATGTATCAGGTATTACATCGGCACCACAAAGGCTATTCATTTCGTACATCCTTCCGCTGAATGTCGGGTTGTTCTCAAGAGCTACATTCAAATCATAATCCACAGCATCCATCTCGCCTGATATGCGAGCCTGGTCTTCAGCGTGAACAGTCAGTTCAGGTCCTGGGTCCTGCTGGGTGGTGCTGGAATCTTTTTTACAGGCAATAAAAGTGGTGAATAGTGTTAATGTCAATAGAGACATCAGGCGCAGATTCATTCGCATAGGGCTTGTTTTAGTTTTTCGTTTATTGATCACAGATAGACGCAGTGATTTCAATAAAGTTTAAATAAGGATATTAATTTTTTTTCCTTGAACAAAAGTAAACAGCAGCCTGCAAAACAAATAAGTGTTTTTGCTATCCCACACAGGTTTTTTTACCTGGTAATAATACCTGGCCTAATACAAAGTGCATTTATAGCAACCATTCTTTATTAAAACATTATTGCCCTTCCAGTCTCGATTCTAAATTTAGACCGTTTTTTTCTGCGGTTTCCATCGCCAATTCGTAACCAGCATCAGCATGACGTATCACACCGATTCCCGGGTCATTGCGCAATACCCTGCTCAGTCTTTTAGCAGCATCTTCTGTTCCGTCTGCCACTATCACCATACCTGCATGAATACTATACCCCATTCCAACACCACCCCCATGGTGCAGGCTTACCCAACTTGCCCCACCGGCTGTATTGACAAGCGCATTTAATATTGGCCAGTCTGCAATAGCATCACTTCCATCCATCATGGCTTCAGTTTCCCTGTTAGGAGAAGCAACAGAACCAGTATCCAGGTGATCTCTGCCAATAACAATAGGTGCTTTCACTTTACCGGTTCTTACCAACTCATTAAAAGCAAGACCAGCTTGTTCTCTTTCCCCTTGTCCCAACCAGCAAATACGTGCAGGAAGGCCCTGGAAGGCTATCCGTTCTTTTGCAAGCTGAAGCCATCGCTGTAAGGAAGCATTTTCAGGAAACATACCTGCAATTAATTCATCTGTTACAGCAATATCTGAAGGGTCACCGCTCAATGCCGCCCACCTGAACGGACCTTTTCCTTCACAAAAAAGTGGCCTGATATAAGCTGGTACAAAACCAGGAAAATCAAATGCATTGTCAAGGCCTTTTTCTTTTGCCCTTGCCCTGATATTATTTCCATAATCAAATGTAACAGCACCCTTTTGCTGCAACGTCAACATCAATTGCACATGCCTGTACATGGAGTTATATGCCAGGGCAATATATCGTTCAGGATCATCTGTTCTAAGTTGTTTGGCTTCTTCATAGCTTATCTCATGCGGCCAGTATCCAATCAAAGGATCATGGGCAGAGGTTTGATCGGTGAGTGTATCAGGAATAATATTGCGTTCCACTAATCGCTCTAATAAATGAACCGCATTGCATAATACTCCTATGCTCAGGGCTTTCCCGGATTCCCTTGCCTTTATGGCAACATCAATTGCTTCGTCAATATCTGTTATCTTTTGATCAAGGTACCTTGTCTCCAGCCTTTTTTCAATACGCCATTCCTCCACTTCAGCTATCAATGCTACACCACCATTCATAGTTATGGCCAGGGGTTGTGCACCTCCCATACCTCCTAGGCCTGCCGTCACATTTAAAGTACCCTTCAGTGAGCCCCCAAAATCTTTATTAGCTACAGCAGCATAGGTTTCGTATGTACCCTGCACAATTCCTTGTGATCCAATATATATCCAACTACCCGCTGTCATTTGACCATACATGATCAATCCTTTTCTTTCCAGTTCATCAAAATGTTTCCAGTTGGCCCAGTTTGGCACCAGTTGTGAATTGGAAATCAATACCCGGGGGGCATCCTTATGCGTTTTTAAAATACCAACAGGTTTTCCGCTCTGAATAAGCAGGGATTCATCATTTTCCAGAACTTTCAGGGAGGCAATGATCCTGTCCAGCGCTTCAAAATTCCTGGCAGCCTTTCCCCTTCCGCCATATACGATCAGGTCATCCGGCCTTTCCGCCACCTCAGGATCAAGATTATTCAACAGCATTCTTAATGCAGCTTCTTGTATCCAACCCTTACAATGTAAATTGTTGCCCCTGGGAGTCTTGTATTTTACAGGGTCGTATTTGGTTCGTAGTTCAGACATCATATAGCAAATAATATTTCAAGGCTAAAATATTACTCTTTTAATGTAGTGGCGTATCAAAATATAGGTAATATGGTCCGGGTGAGTATGAATAGAAATTTAATTATCCACATGAGAAGGTCAATTCTTAATTAAGCTGTTACTTATATAACAGTCATAATGCCATGTATCTATTTTAGGTTTCTTTTGAGTATATACCGCCTTTGTGCCGCCTCTTTAAAGAGCCGTTGCAGAGCCGTTACATAGGCGGCACATAGGCGGCACATAGCCGTTACATAACGCAGGTAACTTCTGTGTAGTTCCAAAATAGGTTGTCACTTTTTAATGTTATTCCAATAATGGTTGTCATTTTAGCAGGTACACCATTTTTGGTTTACACTTTATTCCAGAATAAGTTTACAGTAGTTAATAATTAAGTTAGATAATTTTGTTTAGCAAGCCAAGCGGAGTGCAGCTCTGCTGGGGAGCATCTGCACAAGGAATAGCTTGCTCCGATAGCATAGTACCAACTTTTTGTTTAAGGAGGTTGGTACTTTTTTATTATGCGTTCGGTACATGCCTTAAAAAACCCAATATTCTTATAAATAAAGCCAGTTACCATCTTCTTATAAGTTTGCCACTGCCCTGGTGGGCTTTT
>NZ_FQUU01000025.1 GCF_900129295.1 Flavisolibacter ginsengisoli DSM 18119 | reverse complement strand
AGCACCAGTTGGGGAGGACTGAGTAACCATGTCGATAGCATTTGAACCTGCAAGTTCCTTACGAAACTGCTTAACCCATTCACCAACAGTTTTTACCCGCTTAATATTAAATAGCTCTGCTGCCTCCAGGTAAGATAAACCCTTATCCAGAACAGTCCTTGCTACATGCATCTTAAAAGTTGGACTCCATACCCACCGCTTGCCGTGTTTTTTAATGAACCTTTCCATAAAATTGACAGTTTGTCTGTAAACTTTTTCTGGAACGAGACAAATAGATTTTCTACACTTTTCCGTCCATTTTAAAATTTAGGTAAACTATTGTTTATGCTTTTAGAGGAGAAATGAAATAAACATTATAAACCGTTGACAATCAAAATAATAAAATTTGAAGGTGGGTAATTGACTTTTAGAATGGCGTTTACCTATGTGTTAACGTTTGATTTCGGTTCTTTGCAACATGTCCGGCGACACTTTACATAACTGGCAGAAAAAAAGCAAGGAAAAGCAGAAGCAGTATAAGCAAATGCTGGAAAGGGCGGATAAAAATAAAGTATTGAAGCACCTGCCAGATCTTCATGAGGAAGCTTTTGAAAAAGTGGATTGCCTGAAATGTGCTGCCTGTTGTAAAAATTACTCCCCCCGTTTCAAAACCCCTGATGTTAAGCGTATCAGCAAATACCTGGGTATGAAGGAAAGTAATTTTATTGAAACCTACTTAAGGGTTGATGATGAAGGTGACTTTGTGGTGAAGTCTTCACCCTGCCCGTTTTTAGGGGAAGATAACCGCTGTTCTATATATGAGGAGCGACCTTCAGATTGCGCCCGGTTTCCCTATACTGATGAAGATGTGATCATTAAACGACAAAAGCTAACCCTTACTAATTCTACCTTTTGTCCTATTACCTACTATGTTTTGGAAGGGCTGCTTCAGAAATTAAAATAATTGTACTGCTGCCTGCATTTAAACCAGCATTCTATTGATAAATGATTTCGTAACTTTTAGGCATAAACTCCTAACTATATGCCACGTTATGTTATTGAAAGAGAAATTCCGGGGGCAGGTCAACTTTCCCAGGATCAACTGCAAGCTATAGCCCAAAAATCCTGTGATGTGATCAGCGACCTTGGACCAAAGATTCAATGGGTGGAAAGCTTTGTCACGGATGATAAGATCTATTGTGTTTATAATGCTCCTAATAAGGAAATCATAAAACAACACGCTGAACTAGGTGGCTTTCCTGCTAATCGTATAGAAGAGATCAGGAATGTAATAAGCCCTGTGACTGCTGAAAGTCGCGCAACAGTTGATTCCTAATGGAAATGTGTGGAGAAGGGTACTGATTTATTTTTTTTCGGTTAGTTCCTCATAAGCTGCAGTCAGCGGCCTGTCTATGCCTTGCCCGGTCCATTCAGTTACACCCGGGATACTGGTATTCTTAATGAATTCTTCCTTGCTGACGCCTTTTTTAATCTCTGCTTCGGCAAAGGAAAGCACCTTGCCAAGGTAGTCCTGGAATTTCTTCACATCTTCTATGGTTCCTGTTTCTTCTCCGGGGTTTAGTGAATGACCAAATATGATAATGGTATCCTTACCTGCCATTTTTAATATGCCATCGAGATCTTTGATCCAGTTGC
This sequence comes from Flavisolibacter ginsengisoli DSM 18119, assembly GCF_900129295.1. Taxonomy (GTDB): domain Bacteria; phylum Bacteroidota; class Bacteroidia; order Chitinophagales; family Chitinophagaceae; genus Flavisolibacter; species Flavisolibacter ginsengisoli. Next base: position 49,816 of record NZ_FQUU01000025.1, on the reverse strand, counting down.
CTATATTGGCCCCGGCTGACCTGTCTACAAAAGGATGTCGTTTATTGAACATCAGGTCTCCGGCATGAATAATATTTGCATTTTCAATGTGGTATACAGCATCTCCATTAGTATGACCGGGCCCGAAATATTCAGCTTTTATTTTTTCATCATCCAGCTTCAGCTTCCAGTCTTCCTTAAAGGTCATGTCAGGCAGCAATTGCTTATCCATCGTATTATTGGACTCAGCTACTCTTTTTTGATTTGCCTGGGAGTTCTCCTGTGCCACCACGTGTTCCACCAATCCCTTGTAAGTAATATTTCCGGCAGTATGGTCGCCGTGGTGGTGCGTATTTAAGAGGTAGAGAAAGTTTGCATGTTGTTGTTTCTTTAATTCATCTATTAAATGCCTGGAGGTGTCGGGGAATTGTGCATCAATAACTATAGTTCCATTTTTAGACAACAGGAAGCCAATGGTTCCTCCTCTTTCTGTGAAGATGCCCACATTATTGCGTAACATTTTTACCTGGAAGTCGCCGGTTTGCAGAATTGAGGCCATAGCTTTTTGTTGAAATAAAAGGCTGGCTGAAGCCAGGAGTGTTGTTTGATGAAGGAAATGCCTGCGATGCATGGAAAAAGGGTTTAATGATTACTATCGGCTATAAACCAGTAACAGGTTTACAGCCTAAAAGTTCAATGCCAGTTCTTAATATTCGAATTTACGTAAACCCGGAGCTTTTACCCATGAAACAATTGCAACCAATAAAGTCATTGACCCTCCAAAAACGACGGCTGGCACAGCTCCCATTAAGCGAGCTGTGAAACCACTTTCGAATTGCCCCAATTCATTGGAGGAATTAATGAACATGGAGTTTACAGAACTTACACGGCCCCGCATGACATCAGGTGTGGTAAGTTGCAATACAGTGCCGCGTATTACTACACTTATTCCATCCAGCATTCCTGCTATGACCAATGCAGCGAAGGAAAGCCAGTAGAAGCGGGAAATACCAAAAACAATGATGCACAGGCCAAAGCCGGCTACTACCATCATTAATGTTCTGCCCTGTTTTTTTAGTAGTGGGAAAAACGTTATGGTAATGATCATAATGATGGAACCAATGTCAATGGCAGCATTCAGCCAGCCAAAACCAATAGCACCTACTTTTAAAATGCGATCTGCAAATTCAGGAATCAATGCTACGGCTCCTCCAAACAGCACAGCGAAGAGATCAAGTGAGATGGCTCCTAAAAGGATCTTATGGTTAAATACAAATCTCAATCCTTCCTTCACACTGTCCCATGCCCTGATGGTGAGGTCGGTATGCAGTATTGGTTTCTTCTCAATTCTTGACAATATAAATGCTGCTACAAGGACGTATACAAGGATCACATAAAAAGTGGCATGTACACCAAGGAAAGCTATGAGAAAACCTGCACTTGCATGCCCCGTAATTGACGCTGCCAGCCAGGAAGTAGAACTGATGCTGGCGGCAAACTGCAGGTTCTCCCTTGGTACCAGTTGGGCAATAATGGCATTAGACGTAGGTCCTGCGAATGCCCTGATTATGCCTGTACAAAATACAATGGCATAAAACAACAAAGTAAGCTTTGATACTGATAGACCTGATTCCACTGAAGGCATGGTGATCACCAGCAGACCCAGTACGCAGGCTGAATAGGAAAGAATGCCTTTAAGCAGTAGTGTTCGCTTATCAGAACGGTCCACTACATGCCCTGCATATAAGGCCAGTGAAAAAACAGGAATAAATTCTGACAGCCCCACTATGCCGATGGCAAAGGAGCTTTTTGTTAAGTGAAATAATTTATAGGCAACTACTGTTGCTACCATGCGCAAGGCCATGGTATAAAAAAACCGGACGACTATATAATACCTAAACTCTTTATGGTTAAGTGGAGAAAGGCTAAGGGTTTTAAATTCCATGAGGGGCAAAGATAAAAGAGAACTAAAGTGAGAACTAAGATTTCTAAGATTGAAAGGATTATTGAGGAGGGATGGGAATATCGAACAGGCGAACAAGGAATATTGAATGATGAAGGATTGGGTTGAAGAGGCTTTTATATAGCAGTCATATTTTAGGTCAATAAAAGAAAAATTTTCAATGAACAATTTCAATGTTCAATTTTCAAGGAAGAGAGAACTTAGATTAATAGGATTGGGAAGGATTTTGAAGGTTACTCTAATAAAGGTCCAGGCTCCAGGCTCCGGACTCCCGACTCCCGACTCTATCAAGGCAGGCTAAGAAAATGCTGTCCTTCGGGGTATTCCTTATCGAGAGCATCGATGATCACATGTAGGTGCTCGGGGTTGCCGAGGAAGTCGGCATTGGAAACATCAACATAGATGGTCTTTAGATTATGTTGCTTGATGTAATGTGTATAGGTTTCCTGGATGCTGAAAAGATAATCGTCAGGGATCTGTTGTTCGTAGGGACGGTTTCGTTTCTTAATGTTTTGCTGAAGCTTTGCTACAGGGGCATGTAGGTAGATCAATATCTCCGGCTGCACCAGTTGCTGGTACATGATGTCAAACAGGCGTTGATACAGCCTGAACTCTTCTTCTGAAAGGTTGATCTTGGCAAATAACAGGCATTTGGTAAACAGGTAATCAGATATGGTGAGGTTTTGGAAAAGGTCTTTTTGCTGGATTAACTCTTTCAATTGCTTAAAACGTTCAGCCATGAAGAATAGCTCCAGCGGAAAGGCATATTGTTGCGGATTCTCATAAAACTTTGGAAGGAATGGATTGTCAGCAAACTGTTCCAGTACCAACCGTGCATTGAATTGCTTTGCAAGCAAATGTGACAAAGTGGTTTTACCCGCACCTATATTTCCTTCAATTGTAATAAATGTGTACTTCATATTATTGGCACCACACAGCCCTGTTGGCTGCTGCATTAAACCCTTGAAGGATGATTTGAAGATCTATCAGGGGTTTCAGTCAATCCTGGTCATTGTTTGTGGTCTGAGGCGGCAAAATAAAGATTGTTGGCGCACGTGGTCAATTAAATTTATTCACCACCAGCGGGTCTGCACATTCAGCCAGTAATTGCTTAATTGTTTTGTGTAATGAAGGGTGACAGAAAGTGGGCGCTATATCCTGCAGGCATTGGAGGGCAAAGCGGCGGTTCTGAATTTCGGGATGCGGAATTTTCAAATGAGGCGCGGAAACGATCTCGTTTCCATAGAACAGGATATCAATGTCTATAATCCTTGGGCCGTATTTTACATCCCTTTTCCTTCCAAGGCTTTCTTCAATCTGCAATAAGCAATGCAGTAGATCCTTTGGATTTAATTGAGTATCTATTTTTAAAGCCTGGTTAAGGAACTTATCCTGGTTGGTAAGTCCCCATGCTTCTGTTTCATAAATGGCAGAGGTTTCAAGTATTTTACCTGCATTTTTGCCTATTGCATCTTTAGCCTGGCGCAAATAATTGAACCTGTCGCCCATATTTCCACCTATCAGTAAATAAACTGAGTTCATATTTGTTTATTCAATAGGCATCAAATATCTTTTATTTTTGAAAACTGAATGAACCGATATGAGTAGCTTCTTTAAAATGTTCTTTGCTTCCCTGCTTTCTATCATAGTATTTTGCCTTGTTGCTATATTTCTTTTGCTGGCAGTAGTGAGCCAGTTCACTTCCAAGGAAAAACCTGATGTAGCCAAAAACTCTGTATTGGTGCTTGACCTAGGTCAGCATTTTAAGGAGCAACATGAATCACAACCACCATTTAATGCCCTTTCCCAGGAAGGTGAGGCACCGGGATTGTTTGATGTGGTGCGGTTGATACAACATGCCAGGGAAGATGATAATATAGCTGGTATTTACATTAAGGCTGATAACAATGCCAATAGTTTTGCCTCGAGCAATGAGATACGCAATGCTATTTTGGATTTTAAAAAGTCTAAGAAGTTTGTACTGGCCCAGGGTGATGTAATGTCACAGCAAGCCTACTTTATTGCCAGTGCGGCTGATAAAGTTTACGTTAATCCCTCAGGTCAATTAGATTGGACAGGTTATAGTGTCACTCTCCCGTTTTTAAAAGGCATGCTGGACAAGCTGGAAATAAAGGCGCAGATATTTTATGCCGGTAAGTTTAAAAGCGCTACGGAGATCTTCAGGGTGGATAAAATGACCCCTGAGAACAGGCTGCAGACGCTGGAATGGCTGGGGGATATGTATCGTTACTTCCTGGTGCAATCAGGTAAGTCAAGGGGTATAGACACAGCTACTTTACATGGGTTGGCCAACAATGCTGCCATACAAACTCCCCAGGATGCTGTTGCTCACAAATTGATAGATGGTGTAAGGTATGATGACCAGGTGAAGGATGAGATCAAGAAAAAGCTGGGAATAGGCAAATATGATAAGATGAATTTGCTTCCCATGAACAGCTACAATGAAAGCGTAAGCCTTAGAAAAACAGGAAGTGATCGCATTGCGGTGATCTATGCAGAAGGAGATATAGTGGATGGCCTGGGCTCAAACAATAATATAGGTGGAGATAATTTCCGTAATATCATCAGGAAAGTACGGTTGGATAAATCTGTCAAGGCTATTGTATTGAGGGTGAATTCCGGAGGGGGCAGCGCTTTGGCCAGTGAAAATATCTGGAGGGAATTGCAATTGGCCCGCGAAGATGGTAAGCCTGTAGTGGTAAGTTTTGGTGATGTGGCAGCATCAGGAGGTTATTATATTTCCTGTGGTGCTGACAGTATTTTTGCCAATCCCAATACCATCACGGGATCTATTGGCGTATTTGGTATCATACCTAATATGGAATCTTTTTTCAAGGATAAACTGGGAGTAACCTTTGATGGAGTGAAAACTGCTCCTTATGCGGATGCCGGAGGTGTGTACCGGCCCTTGAATGAGACAGAACAAAAACTGGTGCAGGCAGGGGTAGACCGTACCTACTTACAATTTAAACAAAGAGTGGCCCAGGGAAGGAAAAAGCAGATTACCTATATTGACAGTATTGCGCAGGGAAGGGTATGGAGTGGTGAAGATGCTTTACAGTTAGGACTGGTAGATAAACTGGGAAATTTGCAGGATGCTATAAATTGTGCCTCCCGCATGTCTAAACTGGAGAGTTATGGTATTAAAGAATTCCCGGAAAGACAAAGCTGGATCAACCAGTTTATCAATAAAAAGAAATCAGAACCAGAAGCTTTGATAAAGCAACAGGTGGGAGAGGAAAACTTCAGGATCTACCAGCAATTGATACGCATTAAAGAAATTACGGGATCAGTGCAGGCGAGACTGCCTTTTGATTTCATTACACATTAATACTACTTTTGCTGCGCTTATTTAGAGTTTGTAAGTAAGCCTGCCAGGAGAAAAAGGCAATAATGCACGACCTCCGGGGCTCTCTTATCAAATTGGGAAAAACCATAAACTCTTCATCAAAGCCATTTTACATTGTTACATGCCACAACCTTATAGCCAGGTCAGGGCCATGCTGGCCATAACAAAGGCAAGCCTGAAAGCTACTTTCAGAAGCCCGCAATCTATTTTTTTCAGTTTATTCTTTCCTATTGTTCTGATATGGATATTCGGGTCATTAGGAGGCAATGGTGCGCCAAAGGTGGATGTAGCCTGGGAAAAAGGTGTTGATAGCAATAACCTTGTTTCCAAAGCGCTGCTGCATAATCCCGTTCTCCATTTTGTAGACGAAAACAAAAAAGATGTAGAAGATGAACTAAGAAAAGGTAGGGTAACAGCTGTGATCAGTGTTACCAGGCACAGGGATACGGCACAACATGCACCCTATGATATTCACCTGCGCACCTCGCCGGCAGCGCAGAAAGATTTCGGGTTGTTGATATCTGCGCTCAATTCAAGCATAGCAGGCATAGACAACACAACCTACGCGAACCGGCCCACCATTGCTACGGTAAGCCAAACCATGATAGAAGGAGGAAGGAGATACCGGATGATCGATTTCTTTTTACCGGGTATGATAGGGTTTTCGTTGATTGGGGCTGCTGTTTTTGGAATTGCCTTCAGCTTTTATTCTTTAAGGGAAACCCTGGTATTAAAGCGGATGTATTCCACACCCGTAAAAAAGCAATACATCATTTTGGGTGAAAGCCTGGCAAAAGTGCTTTTCCAGTTAATGACAGTTGTTGTGTTGATCGCGTTTGGATATTATGGTTATCATTTTACGCTTGCCAATGGATTTTTCACTTTCATGGATATGATCTTTTTGAGCTTCCTGGCATTGCTTGTATTTATGGGTTTCGGTTTTTTTATAACAGGCATTGCAAAGAACCAGAATGTCATTCCTATATATGCTAACCTGTTCATGTTCCCCCAGTATTTTTTATCTGGAACATTTTTCTCCAAAACTGCGCTTCCGGCATTTTTGCAACCTATTATCCAATTCCTTCCCCTGACAGCGTTGAATGATGCTATGCGCAATGTGGCCTTTGAGGGTGCTTCATTGTCAAGCTGCTGGCCGCAGGTACTAATACTTTCAGTTTGGGGGATATTTATATATGCTATCACAGCGAGAGTTTTTCGCTGGGAATAAATTACCAATTGTGCAACTGATAAAACTTGGCTTAATAAGTATAGTTTTTTTGTTCCTGGTCATTACAGGTATTTCATTGCTCATTCCTTCACATATCAGGCTTTCAAAGGCTATCAATATGGGAGGCACTAATGAATCGATCCTCTATTACGTAAGGAACAAAAATACCTGGCCACAATGGCATCCTGCTTTTATGCAGGATACTTCTAATCGTAATAGCAACATGGTCATTACACCCAGGCTGGATAACGACTCAGAGGTATTGTACCAGATGCAACTTCCCGGAAAGAGACCGATAATGAGCGGTTGGAAGGTTTACCACCATGCTTCTACAGATTCGTTAACACTTCAATGGTATATGGATTTTCATTTGCCCTGGTATCCCTGGCAAAAATTTGGTAGCCTGCTTTATGAAGGTACATATGGAAGGATGATGGAACAAGGCCTGAACAATTTGAAAAAGCTATCCAATAATTAGTATAGATGGTAGACTTGTTTTCTTAGAAAGCAGTAATTTAACTGAAGATTCTTCATTAAAACTGCTTTTATATGATTGAACACTCTGCTATTTCCAGGAGACATAGACATGTTTCCCTACTATTACTATTTCAATGTTTATCATTATTGCTTTGGTCCCAGGTGCGTATCAGCGGTAAAGTGACCAACGAAGAAAATAAGGGGATACCTGACATCTCTGTCACGGTTCGCAATACTACTTTAGGCACAGCAACGGATGCATCGGGTAATTATTCATTACAATCCAATCTAAAGCCGGGGAATTACGAGCTTATTTTCTCGGGAGTGGGATTTAAAGGTGCAACAAGATCTTTGCAGGTAAGTGGCGATGGGTCTTATACCGCAGATGCACAGTTGACGCAGGACTTTCTGAAAATGGATGAAGTAGTGGTTACGGGTACTTCCCAGGGAACTACACGGCGTCAACTAGGAAGTTATATTAGTACTGTAAAAGCCGATGAGTTAACAAAAGGCGCAACAGGCAATGTATTGGCAGCTTTACAAGGCAAAACCGCAGGTGCCCAGATCATACAGAATAGTGGTGACCCTGGTGGAGGTATATCTGTCAGATTAAGAGGTATCAGTTCCATCAGCAGTTCTTCTGAGCCCCTGTACATTGTAGATGGGATCATTGTGAATAATGCTACTACGCGGGTTACGAATACTTCCGGCAATTATGATGGACAAAATTTTGTGGGCACCATTGGTCAAAACAGGTTGGCAGATATTAATCCTGCTGATATTGAAAGGATAGAAGTTTTAAATGGTGCGGCTGCTGCAGCCATATATGGATCAAGGGCCAATGCGGGGGTAGTGCAGATCTTTACCAAGCGTGGAAGTGCAGGAGCGCCGGTGGTGAGCTTTTCTACCAGCATCATGCGCAACGAACTAAGAAAAAAGGTTCCGGTAAATAATTCCCCGGTTAAGTTTGGTGGTTCACCAGATGTTTTTACCCAGGATGTGATCACGACACCCCTGCAAACAACTACAACTCCTGTAACCCGTTACGATTACCAGGATTATATATTCCGCAAAGGTATAGGCACCGATAACAATGTTTCTGTAAGTGGTGGACGCGACAGAACCAAGTATTATGTTTCAGGTTCCTATTTTTATAACCAAGGCATTGTAAGAAATACTGATTTTAAAAGATACAGTTTCAGAAGTAACCTGGACCAGGCTTTAAATGATAAGGTCAGTTTTACCCTGGGTCTCAACTATATCAATAGCAGTTCCAATGAAAAGCCTGATGGCAATTCTTTCTTCTCTCCACTCAACTCCATCAACATCATTGGAAACTTCCACGACATATTTGCCAGGGATGCATTAGGTAATATTAAAGCAATCGGTGAAAGGCAACGAGTGAACCCGGTTTCTGTAATTGAAGACATCAGGCAACGCCAGGAAACCAATCGTATACTGGCCAATGCAGGATTAAAGATCAAGCCTTTCAGGAACTTTACTATTGACTACACTATGGGCATTGATAATTATACCCAGAATGGTAAAACATTAATTCCTCCTTTTGCCTATCCTGTTAATACCGGGTTTTATGGAGGGGGAATAAGCCTTGACCCCGCTCAGAATGGTTATGCCAGCACTGCTACAAGTACTTATTTCCAGATCAATAATGAGCTTAATGGCACTTACAACCTGGATATCACAAAAGATCTCGCTTCCACTACACAGGTTGGATACTCATTGCAATATGAAAAGTCTACTTACTCCTTATTACAGGGAAGAGGTTTGGCACCTTTTGTAGAAACAGTAAATGGGGCCAGTACAACCTTACCTTCAACAGATGCCCGTGGTGAATTGTCCATATCCGGGGGTTATGTACAGCAAAACTTTAAATACAAAAATCATTTATTCCTGACAGGCGCAGTCAGGGTGGATGGATCATCGGTATTTGGTGAAAATGAACGTAACCAGGTGTACCTGAAAGGCAGTGGAAGCTATATGGTTTCAGGTACCGATTTCTGGGCCAGTTCAGGATTGAATAAATGGTGGGACCTTTTAAAACTCAGGGTAGCCTATGGTCAATCAGGAAACCTTACAGGTATTGGTGCCTATGATCGATTTAATAGTTATTCCAGCATTGCCTTCCTGGGCAAGACTTCCTTCTTTTCCAGTTCAACATTGGCCAATACGCATGTAAAACCTGAACGCCAGCAGGAAACAGAGTATGGCGTTGACATGGCTTTTTTAAACAACCGTTTTGGACTGCAGTTCAACTATTACATCAAAAAGGTCAGTGATCTGTTGATTAACCGCGTGATAGCACCAACACAAGGATTTTCTAACCTTCTTGACAACTTTGGTTCATTGCAGAACAAGGGGTTTGAAGTGGTTGTAAACGTTGCTCCCGTAAGGAAGACCGACCTGCACTGGGATATCACAGGCATCTTTAACCATAACCGTAATAAGGCAGTAAAGATCGGCCAGGCATTGACTTTATTGAGCACCAACGGTGGGGCGCCTGTAGCCATTTTAGAAGGGCAACCTATTGGCGTATTCTATGGTACATTCTTCGCTGTTGACAATAATGGCAACCAGATAAAGAATCCTACGGGTATACCTCTTACCGAACGGGGAATTCAAAATTCCCCTCTGGTTTACACACCCCAAAGGGATGCTAACGGACTGCCTTTGACCACAGGTACTGTTGTATTAAGAAAGGTTATCGGTGATCCTAATCCTGATTATACTGCAAGCCTGGTAAATGAGGTAGGTTATAAAAAATTGAGCCTGCGGGTTCAGCTGGATGCCGTTCATGGTGTAGATGTGTTTAATGCCGACTGGCGCACCAGGCAGGGTGTAGGTAATGGAAAGGTGGCAGAACAGGAACAGAAAGGTGAGATCCCAAGAGGTTATGTGATAGGCGTATACGGAATTGAACAATGGCGTATTGATGATGGATCGTTTGTAAAACTGCGTGAAGTATCACTAGGTTATTCCTTTGGAAAGATCAGGAATATTTTCCAGGACCTTAGTATCTCCCTAAGTGGAAGGAATCTTATTTCCTGGGATAATTACAAAGGATACGATCCCGAAGTAAATGCCGGAGGCCAAAGCACCATATTAAGGGGTATTGATTTTGGTGCCGTACCTATTCCACGTACCTATAGTTTTGGAATTCAAGCCAAATTTTAATTCTAAATCAATGCAGATGATACATAAACACTCAACATATTTTTATTCAGTACTGCTTTTATCAGTATTGTCATTTGCTTCCTGTAAAAAGGATTATTCTGATCCCTCAAGAGCAACGGAGGACAAGGTTCTTTCCTCACCTGGTGGGTTAACAGGTGTTGCCGTGGGTTTGCAACGCACCTATTCCCTGGGGCGCGCCAGTTCGCTTTATAATATTGTTTCAATAAATGGATTGGTAACCAAAGAGCTGGTTTTACTGAATCCTGGTAATTTGCCTGAATACCAATTGGCACAGGGCGGGGCACAGGTAGATGGTACCAATACTATGCTGGCAGGCCTATGGACCTCCAGCAACAAGATCATTTATGACGCTGATAACGTGATCAGTAAGGCTGCTGGTTTGGCCGATAAGAATTATGCAAGCGGTTTGATCGGGTATGCTTCTATTTTCAAGGCTTTATCCTTAGGTGCTTTATCCATGTTTTGGGAAAAGATCCCTGAAGGAATAGGACAGAATGTAGGATTTATTTCCAGGATGGATGGATATGCAAAAGCCATTAAAGTGATAGATGATGCCCTGGCAGCAATTAATGCCAATCCTATCAGTGCTTCTTTCACTTCCAGCATACCGGCTGGTATTGACATTGTTAACACTTTGCAGGCCTTAAAAGCAAGGTATTCTTTGTTTAGTGGTAATTATACCCAGGCATTAACCGCAGCTAATGCTGTGGACCTGACCAAAAAATCTGTGCTGAATTTTGAAGCTGCCAATCCAAACCCCATTTATGATGTAGCGGGGTCAAACTTTAATGTTTACCAGCCTGTTGGTCCTGATATGGGATTGCCAACCGGTTTAAAACCAGATGCGGCAGATATGCGTGTCCCTTTTTATATGGTTCCCAGCGGGTCACCTGCCACACCTTATGCCATGAAGGGATTTGCTGCTGCCACTACTACACCTTTCCCCATATACCTTCCGGGAGAAATTACACTAATTAAAGCAGAAGCTTATGCCAGGATGAATCCACCTGACCTGACCAACGCCCTGGCAGAGTTGAACAAGGTGGTGACAAAAACACCCGCCAGTGATCCTTTTGGTGTGGGTGCCAATCTTCCACCTTTAACAGGTCCCTATACCCAGGCAGAAATTCTTGACCTGATCTATAAATTCCGGAGCATAGAATTGTATATGTCCGGGTTAAGGATTGAAGATGAGCGTCGTTTCAACAGGCCTAATGCAGAAAGGACCCGGAATTTTATGCCCTATCCATTCAGGGAAAGGGATAATAATCCTTCATTGAATTTTCCTGATCCAAGCTTTTAATGTATCACTTTGATTAAATATGATAGGTTGCTTTCGGGCAACCTTTTTTATTTGTACTTTATTTTCATAATGCTGCAACGCTTTTGTAGCCAGTGTTGTCAAGGCATCGTATAGCTATTCATGGATCATTATGCATTAGTAAAAGACTGCCTCAAGGGGAAACCTTCAGCCCAAAAGCAATTGTACGACCAATTTGCAGGGCTTATGCTTAGCGTGTGTTACCGCTATACCAAGTCTATGGCCGATGCAGAAGATGTGTTGCAGGAAGGATTTGTAAAGGTTTTCCTGAACCTGCACCAATATAAGTTCCAGGGTGAACTGGGTGGCTGGATCCGCAGGATCATGGTAACTACTGCCATTAATTATTTAAAACGCAATGCCAGGTACCAGAGTGAGCTGATTTTTACTGAAGATCATTTACATATTGTAAACAATGACCATCACCCTGAAGTAAAGCTCCAGGCAAAAGAATTAGCCGACCTGGTACGGCAATTACCTCCCGGATACCAAACCATTTTCAACTTATATGCTGTGGAAGGATATAATCATGTGGAGATTGGGAAAATGCTGGGCATTAGGGAAAGTACATCCAGGTCGCAATATGCCCGTGCCAGGGCCTTATTGATCCAATGGATAGAGCAATTGAATAATGATATAAAAAAGACGGCATATGCCAAATAATTTTGAAAAGCAGGTAAAGGAAAAAATGGACGAACTGACATTCGTTCCAACTGCACCTGTCTGGGAGCAAATTCAAAAGCAGATCCGTGCAAAAAAAGAACGCAGAAGGTTCTTATTGTGGTTGCCTATTATTATTCTGCTAACAGGATCTTGCATTTTGATGTTAAGAAATGGAAAATCTCATATAGATAATAGAGGTACTGTTGCCATAGAAAACAGGACAAATAATTTTTCAACACCAAATTATAAAGAAAAGAGAATCCGTAAGAATGATTTGGTTAACACAGGAAAAGACCGGACTAATACAATTTTTCCTGTCACCGATATTTTACAAAAGCATCGGGTTGTAAGAATTAATAACAGTAATAGGTATTCACGTGCTCTACATCGCAAGAATGCAAAAGAGTTTAGAAATAGCATTGCTAATAAGCCAGGAGCAGAACCGTTGACAAGATTATTACAAACAGATGAGCCTACTCCTGGGCTTGATAACAATGAATATATTTCCAGGCCCCCCGTTCCTTATATTTCAGAACGCTTATTGATCCATGCCAGACTCAACTTGTTGATAGATAGTGTAAAGCCAAGACAAGTTATACCTGGATTATTCATTTCAATTGATACCCCTCTGGCAAAGGCAAAACAAATTCTAAATACCAAGTGGCAAATGGGCATCATTGCCAGTGCAGGCTTTTCAGGGCTCAGTAAAGGATTTCATGTTTTTCCTGCTTCTATGCAGGCAGATGTTGGTTCAGTTTCAGGTAGTAATAACTATAATGGATACAGGAACTCCCCGGTTACAAAAAATCATGCTTATGCAATAGGGGCACGTGCCAAAAGGAATTTGTCTTCACGGGTATCCTTTGCTTTGGGTGTTGATTATAGTTATTACAGTACGCAGATAAAGGTCGGTCAGAAATTACAGGATACGCTTATTGGATTGAACAATAGCCCCAGCCGTTCTTATATGGGTTATGGACCTGATTTGCAGAATTATTCAAATCAATATCATTTCTTATCACTTCCGGTTTCATTGGAGTGGAAAACAGGTGTCCATATACCACTATACCTTGAGGCCAGTTTTTCTTTGCAACAAATGATACACACCAATGGGTTGATTTTTAATAGTAGGACTGGTAATTATTATACAGATCAATCCGCTCATAATAAAACACAGTTGATGACAGGGCTGGGACTTTACTATGAGTTGCTGCGCTCATCTTTATTCTTTGGGCCGCAGGCACAATTTGGACTACGCCAAATGGAAAAGAATGGTTCCTCCAACCATTTAGTGTATGCTGGTTTGCAAGCACATTTCTTTTTTAAAAAATAATACATAACGCACGCAACGGTATGTAAGAAGCTATTGTCAAGGTCGAAAACAAGGTGTATGAAAAAATATTTGTTCCTTCCCGTACTGCTGGCTTTTTTGGGCCTGTGGCTACTGCAGGGATGCCTGAAAGACAGTTTTCAAAGAACATATACTTATACTTATTACAAGCCTGTATACAAAACTACCGCCGAAGTAAGGGGGAATATTAAATCCAATGCCCCTCAAAATGTGGAGCGTCCTGGTAAAATTTATATGTATGGTTCCTATATTTTCCTGAATGAGATTGACAAGGGCATACACATCATTGATAACTCTAACCCTGCCCAACCAAGAAATACTGGATTTATTGATATTCCCGGCAATTTAGACCTTGCAGTAAAAGGCAATATATTATATGCAGATTTGTACACTGACCTGGTTGTAATAGATATTTCGGATCCCAAGAATGCCGTCCTTAAAAAAACAGTGGAAGATGTATTTCCTCATCGTTATTACAATGGATATTTTACACCTGATTCTTCAAAGGTGATAGCATCATGGGAGAGAAGAGATACTACTATCAGGGATAAAGGAGATGCAGACACCTGGTTGAAAAACAACCGGGGGGGTATATTTGTGGATTATGCAGCATTTTCTCAAAATTCAGGAATACCCTCAATGCAAAACGCGGGGTCGGCGGCTGTAGCACCTTATGGAGCGGGTGGATCTATGGCCAGGTTTACTTTGGCGAAAGAACGATTGTATACGGTTGGCCTGACAGATCTAACTGTTTTTAATATTGCCAATGCGCAAGACCCAATACTAACTGCACACAATGAAATCGGGAGGAGCATAGAGACTATCTATCCTTTTAAAGATAATCTCTTCATAGGCTCACAGTCGGGTATGTTTGTCTATAATATTATCAATCCTGATCACCCGGTTCAGACAGGTCAGTTTAGCCATGTGCAAAGCTGCGATCCTGTAATTGCCGATGATAAATTTGCTTATGTTACCCTTAGGTCTGGTACTGCCTGCCAGGGATTTAACAATCAATTGGAGATACTACTTATAAACAACGTAGTGAATCCATCCTTGCTCAAGGTATACCCCATGACTAATCCTCATGGTTTATCAAAAGATGGAAATACGCTATTTATTTGTGATGGAGCTGATGGTCTTAAAATATATAATGCAACAAATTTATCAAGCCTTAGTCTCATTAAACATATAGAAGGTATTGAGACCTATGATGTTATCGCGTATAATTCAATTGCCCTCGTGGTTGCCAGGGATGGATTGTATCAATATGACTATTCAAATCCTTCTGATATCAGGTTGTTAAGCAAGATTAGTTTGTCAAAATAGGTATATGAAGAGCATTATAACTGTTTCCATGTTGTTAGTGTGCTTTCAATTGTGTGCACAACATAAAGTACAATTCCAGACACTGAACCAGGTGGGCTTTTTAAAAGGCCGCAATAACGATGCATTGCAGTATCAATCAATAAATGGGATTCGGTATAATGGTTATTCATTAGGTATTGGTGTAGGTGTTGACCATTATTATTACAGAACAGTCCCGGTTTTTGGGGAAGTGAGAAAAGATTTGTTTCATAAAAAGGAGTCTCCTTTTATTTATGCTGCTTTGGGAAGTTCATTGCCTTGGATCAAAGGTGTAAATGCCAATACCTGGCATCGAAGTGAGTTTAGCAAGGGGATATTTTATGAAGCAGGTATAGGATATAAAGTGCCTGTTAAAGGACGCCTGTTTTTTAATTTTAGCGTGGGATATTCGCAGAAATCATTGCATGAAACACAGTATACAAAAGTATACAGGGATTTTCCTCCTTATGATACGGACACATGGAACAATGCAATGACCTTTGATTATACATTCAGAAGAATATCTGTTAAAGCCGGCTTAGGATTTTAAAAAACGAATGTTTCGCTGTATGCCTTTATGTTTACTGCGGCTAAGCGGAGAAAATTTAAAGAGCTTTCGAAACACTTCTTCGCTTAATTCTTCCCATTCTTTTGTGGTAAGGTTCAGTATTTCAGGCAAAGGTGTGAAGGCCTCTTCGTGGTGAGGCTGACTAAACCGGTTCCAGGGACAAACATCCTGGCAGATGTCACAACCAAACATCCAGTTGGCAAACTTGCCTTTCATTTCTGAAGGAATGATTTCATCTTTTAATTCAATAGTGAAATAAGAAATACACTTACTGCCGTTGATGACCTTTCCCGGCAGGATAGCTTCTGTGGGACATGCATCAATACATTTGGTGCAGCTTCCGCAATAATCTTTGGCCATGGGATCATCATAATCAAGGTCAAGGTCTGTGATCAGCGTGGCAATGAAATAGAAGGAACCACTTTGTTTGTTAATAAGATTTCCATTCTTGCCAATCCACCCCAGGCCAGTTTTACGGGCCCAGGTTCTCTCCAGCACAGGAGCTGAATCAACGAAGCCCCGACCATTGAATTGACCAATTTTATCCTGCAATGCTGAGATCATTGATTGTAGCCTTGGCCTGAGCACTTCATGGTAATCCTTTCCATATGCGTATTTGGAAATTTTCAATTCCTGTTCGGGTATTTCAGAAGGATAATAATTTTTAAGTAACGTAATTACAGATCGGGCACCGGGTACTAGCCGCGAAGGGTCAATCCTCAGGTCAAAATAATTCTCCATGTAGTGCATGTTTCCATTCATGCCCTGGTTCAACCAGTTTTCAAGGCGGCGGGCATCTTCATCCAGTGGTACAGCTTTGGCTATGCCACAGTAATCAAAGCCATATTGTACAGCCATTTGCTTCACCAATCCTGAATGTTCTGCTGTTACTGACACTTGCTATAGATGTTATTTTGACTGCGAAGTTGCATCATTGTCTTCTAAATGCAGCCTGTGAAAGATACGGTGCATGACAGGTGCCAGGATCACACCTATATTGGTTATAAATACTACACCACTAAACAATGCATAAAAAGAAGAAAAAAGCTTTCCTGTAGTATTGGTAATGTTCAATACAGGGCCCATTCCGCTCAACAGCATGCATGAATTATGGAAGGCATCAATTATTGTAGATCCTGCAGATAAACAAAAGCCGGCAACTCCTATTATGAGACTGATGCCAAGAATGACTGAAGCAACCAATAAGTTTTTGAGTACACGCTGGTAAAACTGGTGTATCGGCAATATTTTTTGTGATCTGTGTTCGTACATTTCTTTTTTATTGTACTACAAATATGCACCACCTTATTTGCTAAATGAAAACACTTAGAAGAACTATGTTATTTCCTTAAAGCTTTCAAATTCAGTTTTTTTTTAAGATATTGGCTGCAATTAAAACTAACTTCTCATGAGATTGATCCCACTAGTGATCTTTTGTACCCTTACCTTGCCCGCATTTTCACAAAAGGAAAGTCCATTTACAAAATTCGGAAAGATATCCGCTTCCACTTTTGCTACTAAGGTTTATGCCATTGACAGCGGTGCCAATGCCATAGTGCTAAGTGATATAGGCTCTGCATCTTTAGAAGGAAATTCTAAAGGATGGTTTTCACTTGTTACCAGGAAGCACAAAGTAGTGCACATCTTAAATAAGAATGGATATGATGAGGCCAATGTAGAAATTCATTTATATACAAATGGCAGTGATGAGGAAAAATTAGATAAAGTAAAAGCTGTCACTTACAACCTTGAGAATGGAAAGGTGGTTGAAACGAGCATGGAAAAGTCGGCGGTATTTAAAGAAAAGATCAATAAGAACAGGCTGGTGAAAAAGTTTACTATGCCAAATGTAAAAGAAGGCTCTATCATTGAATATGATTACCAGGTAACTTCAGATTTTATAGGTAATCTAGACCCATGGCTTTTTCAAAGTACCTCTTCCCCAACACTATGGAGTGAGTTTGTATTTTCTGTTCCGGAATTCTTCAGCTACAATTTTTTAAGCCGTGGCTTTCATGGAATTGACATCAATGAAAGAAAGGACAGAACTGCCAGTTTCACTGTGAGGCAAACACAAACAGCGAGCAGTACGGAGTCTTTTAATTTTAATGCAGGAGTGACAGATTTCAGGTGGGTAATGAAGGATGTTCCGGAATTGAAAACCGAGAGTTTTACTTCTTCTATCATGAATCATATTTCGCGGATGGAATTTCAACTTGCGTCCAAGCAATATCCGCTGGAAGTGCAAAACTTCCGGACAAGCTGGACAGAGTTGACAAAAGGATTATTGCAAAATGAAAGCTTCGGCAGCATTTTGAATAATAGCAATAACTGGTTATCTGATGATATAAAGCCTGTTTATGCCAGTGTAAACTCTGGTGAAGAAAAAGCAAGAAGATTATACAACTATGTAAGAGATAACTTTTCATGCACTGGTAAATCAGGTTATATCTATATGGACCAATCTCTAAAAAATGTACTTAAAACTAAGAAAGGTACAGTTGCAGAGATCAACCTGTTACTTACAACCATGCTGCGCTATTCCGGTCTTGATGCTACACCTGTTATTTTAAGCACCACCAAGCATGGTTATGCTATTGAATACTCGCCAATGACCAGCAGCTTTGATTATGTTATTGTTCAACTGAAGGATAATGGAAAGGTATTTTATCTTGATGCCAGTGATAACCTATTAGGTTTTAACAGGCTTCCGCTTGATTGTTATAACGGGCATGCGCGGGTGGTAAATGAAACTGCTGATGCATTGGTATTCAGTCCGGACTCTTTGACTGAATCTAAAACAACCCTGCTCATCATCAATAATGATGAAAATGGAAAATGGAAAGGCAGGATGTCGCAAACACCGGGCTACTATGGCTCCTATGATATCAGGGAGAAAGTAAAAGACAAGGGAAAGGAAGAGTTTTTTAAGGAGGTTGAAAAAGCTTTTGGCCTTGATATAAAAATCTTATCTCCCTCTATAGATTCTTTAAAGAATTATGAAACACCGGTTGCATTACATTATGATGTTGAATTCTTAACTAATGGGGAGAGCACCATTTATGTGAATCCTATGTTTGGAGAAGGATACAAGAAGAATCTTTTTACAGCAGCAGAAAGGTACTATCCTGTAGAAATGCCTTATACCATGGACGAAACATTTGTATTGAGTATGGAGGTTCCTAAAGGATACGAGGTTGATGAATTGCCCAAACAAATGATAGCCAAAGTAGATGAAGAGGGATCGGGTTTGTTTGAATACCGCATATCTAATTCCCAGGGAAGGATCTCATTCCGTTGCCGGATAAAGTTCAATAGATCCTTATACCTGCCGGAAGAATATCCCAACCTTCGTGAGTTCTTTAATATGGTGGTCAGCAAACAAAGTGAACAAATTGTATTGAAAAAGAAGATATAGTATGCGTATTTTAATAGTATGGAGTCTATTGTTTTGTGTAACAGCTCTGAAAGCTGCTGATCCCAAATACCCTGTCAGCGCTATTCCTGAAATCCTGAAAAAGGACGCTGATGTGGTGAAACGTATGGAAGAAATTAGCTTCCAGATCATTAGTACCGGTGAAACCATATTGCATAAGAAATATGCGCTCACTATATTAAATGAGAATGGCGATGAGTATGCAGGTATATCTGAATATTATGATAAGCTCATTACCATCACCTCAATGGAAGGCACCTTATATGATGCTTCAGGAAAAGTATTGAAGCGAACAAAGAATAAGGATATTTCAGACTTAAGCGCTGTTAATGGTAATAATCTTATTGATGACAGCCGTATGAAGTCCCACCATTTTTATTACCGGGAGTATCCATATACAGTTGAATATGAAGTAGAACAAAAGTTTAGTAATACTTTATTCTTTCCCAACTGGTATCCGCAGGAAGATGAAAAATATGCTGTTGAGCAAAGTAGCTATACCATTATTTGCCCTGCAGATTATTCCATAAGATTCAGGGCGTTTAATTATAAGGGCGAGCCGGAGGTTACAATGGAAAAGGGTAAAAAGAAGATGCGCTGGAACATTACCTCTGTACCAGCCATCAAACTGCCTTTTGCTTCGCCTTCCTGGAAAGAAATGACCACAGTGGTATACTTTGCCCCTTCCGAATTTGAGATCCAGGGTTATAAAGGGAACATGAGTTCATGGAAGGATTTTGGAAAGTTCCAGGCAAGTTTGAATGCAGGCAGAGATGTGTTGCCGGCAAATATTTCAGAAACAGTAAACCGTCTTACTGCAGGTGTGTCTGATACCAGAGAAAAGATCAGGATACTGTATAATTTCCTGCAGAAGAATACCAGGTATATAAGTATTCAATTGGGCATAGGTGGCTGGCAGCCTTTCCCGGCAACAGATGTAGCTACCAAAGGATACGGCGACTGTAAGGGTTTGACCAATTATATGTATAGCCTATTAAAAGCTGCAGGCATAAAATCCAACTATACTTTAGTGTATGCCGGGTCCAATAAAGATGTATTGATCGAGGATTTCCCCAGCAACAGGTTTAACCACGTAATTCTTTGTGTGCCTCTTGCAAAGGATAGTGTATGGTTGGAATGTACCAGCCAGACGTTGCCTGCAGGTTATATGTCTGATTTTACAGGAAACAGGAAAGCATTAATGATTACTGAGGAGGGTGGTGTAGTGGTAAGAACCCCTCAATACGGCATCAAAGAAAATACAGAAATAAGGGCTATTAAAGCAAAGCTTGATGAAGATGGAAATCTAAACATGAGTGTGAAAGCAAGTTATGGTGGCACTGAACAGGATGACGTAAGTTCCCTGATTAATGCGCTTTCAAAAGAAAAGGTGCAGAAAGTGTTACAAAAAGAACTGGAGCTTTCTACTTATGACATACAAAGTTTCAAATATGAGGAAACTAAAGAAGTGCTGCCAAAAGTAGATGAACAACTGGAGATCCTGGTAAGCAAATACGCAACCATAAGTGGTAAGCGCTTATTTATCATGCCCAATATATTGAACAGGGGTGGTGTAGTTCTAAATGATCAAAAGGACAGGGCATTTGATTATGTGTATGATAATCCCTTTCGCCAGGAAGATACTTATGAAATAGACCTTCCGGAAGGGTATGAACTTGAATCTGCCCCATCTGAGATCAATTTGAAATCAAAGTTTGGAACCTATACCAGCAGTGTGAAACTTGTTGGTCATAAGATCACTTATAAGCGGGTCAGGGAGCATTTTGCAGGCAGGTATGCAGCTAAAGAAGGTGTTGCACTTGCGGAGTTTTTTGAGTCTGTTTACAGGTCAGACAGGAGCAAAATGGTGTTTGTGAAAAAAACAAGTAATCCTTAAGGATATATTACATGGTATGACATTGCCCAATCCCTGGATTGGGCAATGTCATTTAAAGCTTGCCATTATTACTGAGTGCTACATTTCATGGGCCTGGTTTCATCTATAGCAGCTTTCATTTGCTGAAACAGTTCCGGCTTTTGTTCTTCCTTGCCTGGTTTGGTAAAAACCATAAAAACATAATTACGACACCAATCTACAACGGGCCAATTGGCAATAACACCGGGGGAGCTTAGAGCAGTTGCCAGGTTAGAGCTATCCTTATCATTATTTTCCAGGGCCCAGCTTGCTAATGTGTAATTCAATCCATTGCCTGCCTTTGGTGTCAATTTAATATTTTGTGGTGAGGTTTGAATGGTCCTCAATTCTTTTACTGACTTCTCTGTTAAAATTTCTTTGCCATTGAAAGCTCCATTATGTAATAGCATGGCAAGAAATTTAATATAATCATTCGGAATAGACCTTGCCCCGGCAGCTGGATCAACAGCTGAACCATCTAAAGTGCTGAAGGTTGTTTTAGACATGCCAAGCGGATTTAAAAGCTTTTGCTTGACCAACTGGTCAAAGTTTTTCTTCATGACTACTTCTGCCACCCGCCCGGCTATTTTAGGGCCAATATTATTGTACCTGAATTCAGTACCCGGGTTGGTTTGAATTTCTTTTTTAGCAAAAGATTCCACTTCTTCCTGCAGAGAGGCAAATTTCTTTTTTTGGAAAAAACCCATTACTCCAGGCTCAGCCTGTATTCCTGTAAAATGAGAAAGGCAATGTCTTAGTGTAATGTAGTTTTTGCCATATTTTTCAAATATGGGTAAGTAGGAACTTACTTTATCGTCAAGGGATAAGCGCCCTTCATCCACCAGTTTTAAGATCAGCGCCGCTGTTAACCATTGACTGGCTTCAGCCATTGGTAATTCTGATTTTGCGGTCAGCTCACCCATTTCTTTTTTAAATACAATGGTATCTGTCCATACCAGGGTAACAACATCATTACCCAAAGCTTTTTGATTTTGAACCAGCAAATCATTAAGCTGCTGATATTTTTCAATTCCCCATTCTTTATCATTCTTTTTATTTTTCTGGGCAAAGACAGGCTGAAGAAATAACATGAAACAGGCAAGGAAACTGAATTTCAGGCAGTTAATATATATTTTATATGACATTCTTACGGTGAATTTGTGCTTGGATTGTTCTTTGTGGCGTTAATAGTCAACCAGCAGAAAGGGTACTATGCCCATTTTTCTGTAAACAATATAGAACGAAAATTTACTAATCAAATTATAATATTCAAATATGAACTTATCGAATTTCACTATTAAAGCCGCCGAGGTAATTCAGCAATCGCAACAGCTGGCATTTAACCTGGGTAATGCGAATATAGAAACGGAACATTTGCTTAAAGCGTTGCTTGACCAGCAGGATTCACCAATAGAGTACCTGCTTAAGAAAAACGCAGTAAATACACAGCAACTGGAGAGTCGCCTTGACAATTTGATAGAAAAGCTACCCAAAGTAAGCGGGGAGCCCGCCCAGTCTGTATCCCGGGAAGCTAATAATGTAATATTGCGAGCAGGTGCAGTATTAAAACAGTTTGGTGATGAATTCATAACACCCGAGCACCTTTTATTGGCAATAACCCAGGGTAACGATAATACGGCCAAATTATTAAAGGACTTTGGTCTTTCAGAAAAAGGGCTTACCACTGCCATAAATGAGCTGCGCAAAGGATCAAAAGTGACCTCGCAAACGCAGGAAACTCAATTCAATGCATTAAATAAGTATGCAAAGAATTTAAATGAATTAGCCAGGCAGGGCAAGCTGGATCCTGTAATTGGCAGGGATGAAGAGATCAGGCGTACCCTACATATACTTTCAAGGCGTAGTAAAAATAACCCGATCCTGGTAGGTGAGCCGGGCGTGGGTAAGACTGCTATTGCAGAAGGCCTGGCCATGCGGATAGTAAATGGAGATGTACCGGAGAACCTGAAGTCCAAGATTATATATGCACTGGATATGGGACAGCTGATTGCCGGTGCTAAATACAAGGGAGAATTTGAAGAGCGCCTAAAAGGGGTCGTAAAAGAAGTATCAACCAGCGAAGGCGATATCATCTTATTCATAGATGAAATCCACACTCTTATTGGAGCTGGTGGCGGAGAAGGCGCTATGGATGCGGCTAATATATTAAAACCTGCCTTAGCCAGGGGCGAACTCAGGGCCATAGGAGCTACCACTTTGAATGAGTACCAAAAGTTCTTTGAAAAAGATAAAGCTTTAGAAAGGCGTTTTCAAAGGGTGATGATAGATGAACCATCTGTGGAAGATGCCATCTCTATCCTGAGGGGATTAAAAGACCGTTATGAAACACACCACCATGTACGTATCAAGGACGAAGCGATCATAGCTGCAGTAGAACTTTCAGTGCGTTATATAACAGATCGTTTTCTTCCTGACAAGGCCATAGACCTTATTGATGAAAGTGCAGCCAAGCTGCGCCTGGAAATGAATTCCATGCCAGAAGAACTGGATAAGTTAGAAAGACAGATACGCCAGCTGGAGATTGAGCGGGAAGCAATCAAAAGAGAGAATGATGATGACAAGCTGAAAGACCTGAATACAACACTTGCCAACTTAAATGTTGAAAGAGATACACTAAAAGCCAAATGGCAGGAAGAGAAAGACCTGGTAGAAAAAATACAAAATGCAAAGGCCGAAATAGAGCGGTTAAAGCAACAGGCTGAACAGGCTGAAAGAGAAGGAGATTATGGTAAGGTTGCTGAGATCAGGTATGGTAGGGTAAAGGAGCAGGAAGAGAAGATAACCGAATTGCAGGAGGGCTTGAATGAATTGAGTGCTAATAGCCGCAGGCTGATGAAGGAAGAAGTAGATGCAGAAGATATTGCCGAAAGCGTAGCCAAATCTACCGGTATACCTGTAAGCAAAATGCTGCAAAGTGAGCGGGACAAGTTACTGAACCTGGAAGATGAACTCCATAAAAGAGTAATTGGCCAGGATGAGGCAATTACTGCCGTTGCTGATGCAGTCAGAAGAAGCCGGGCAGGATTACAGGATCCCAAAAGGCCTATTGGGTCCTTTATATTCCTTGGGACAACAGGGGTAGGTAAAACGGAATTGGCCAAGGCATTGGCGGATTATCTTTTTGATGATGAGCACATGATGACCCGTATAGATATGAGTGAATACCAGGAAAAACATACGGTTAGCCGCCTGGTGGGTGCACCTCCGGGATATGTTGGCTACGATGAAGGAGGCCAGTTGAGCGAAGCAGTACGCCGTAAACCTTACCAGGTGGTATTATTGGATGAAATTGAAAAGGCACACCCTGACGTATGGAATATATTACTGCAGGTATTGGATGATGGAAGGCTTACTGATAACAAGGGAAGGGTAGTGAATTTTAAAAACACTATAATCATCATGACCTCCAATATGGGCAGTGATATTATCCAGGAAAACTTTGCCGATGTAACAGAAAAGAATAAAGAGCAGGTAGTGGAAAGAACCAAGGTGGAAGTCATGGCCAGGTTAAGAGAAACGATCCGTCCGGAATTTTTAAACAGGGTGGATGAGATCATCTTATTCCAGCCATTGATGAAAAGCGATATACGCGGAATCATAAGAATACAGTTGGATGGATTAAAGAAACTGGTGGGCCAGAACGGCATTCAGCTTCAATTCTCTGATTACCTGTTGGATTACCTTGCGGAAAATGGATTTGATCCACAATTTGGAGCAAGACCATTAAAAAGACTCATTCAGAAAGAGATCGTCAATCCATTGAGCAAGAAGATCCTTGCTGGTGATATTGATAAAATGCACCCGGTGCTGGTAGATGTTTTTGATGGGGTAGTGGTATTCCGGAATGATGTAGAACAGCCTCAAACAGTATAAAAGCAATATTCACAAAAAAGCCCGGCATAGTCCGGGTTTTTTATTTAATAATAAGCAGATAGACTACATGGATTCATAAGAAAATACTTTTTCCGTTGTGTCAATCTCAATGGCTCCATATTCTTCAGATGCAAGCATTATATCTGAATCTGAAAAGCGGCCTGTCAGTGTAAAATTATTAGTGTTCATCAGGTACCCGACAGCAACCATCTTAGAAAACTTAGCCATATTGATAAGGCAGTTAAACTTAAGGGTTCGTTTTTCCATGGTGGTTTAGACTTTAGACGAAAGTAAATCTAATAAAAAGTGTGTGGAAAGTACACATACCCTGAAGGAAACAATTTATTCACATACAGGGTTTAAGTTAATGGCTAAAGAAATAAACCCATTCCTGCAA
This sequence comes from Flavisolibacter ginsengisoli DSM 18119, assembly GCF_900129295.1. Classification (GTDB taxonomy): domain Bacteria; phylum Bacteroidota; class Bacteroidia; order Chitinophagales; family Chitinophagaceae; genus Flavisolibacter; species Flavisolibacter ginsengisoli. The sequence goes on along the minus strand of NZ_FQUU01000025.1, from coordinate 24,694 downwards.
TTTATCCACATTGTACTTATGGCAGTTATTGCTGAAGGGCCTGTTTGATACCAAAGGAGATTTAAGGAGGTAAAAATTTAGCTTAATGCCATGTAATCAATCACTTAGAGCGCATGAGGATTATTTGGGATTTCTAATCAAAACAAAAGGGGGAACCAGGAAGTAAATCCAAAATTAATAATGTTTATTAGGATTAATAGCTTTTCTAAAAGGATAAATGGAGAAGCTTATACTACCTGCTTCCAATATTACCGTATAAAAACGGTAATATTTACGTGTTAATACTGTTGCTAATATGTATTACTATCATCAATTTTGTCTTTAGATAATTGCACTTCAGTCTGTTTCTCTCATGTGTTATAGTAAAGCCATTTCACCAGAAATGGCTTTTTCTTTTAGTTCTTGTACATGTTGATGTTGTCCCGGTATGCAGGTTCAATGATGCTTTTTGTTCATCATAATTAATTCTAAGGCTGTAGATAAAAGAATATGGCATAGTTTTTTAACCTGCTTGCCTTATAATTTATAGACTATGCAAAATTGGTTAAGGGCTTTAATAGCTGGATATGGAGCAAAAAAAATGGGTGGTGGTTGTTTAGGTACCATCGTTGTTTTCATCCTGATATATTGGTTATTGGGTCATTGCTGATCCGTCATTCCACGTTATAGTAATACCTGTTTTTAAAATGGTGATTACCATAATTACATTGTAATGAAATTCAACGTTATACTATTTATATGTTCGTTCCTGGTTCTGGTACAAATTGGTTGTAATCAAAGTCCTTCTACACAAATAAGTGGATCCGATTCCCTGGAAACTCCAGGTAATACTGATACTTTACAATTGGTAAGCAAGGCTGTAAATTGTTACCGGTATGTGATCGGACGTGATTCTATACTTCTCCAGCTTCACCAAAATGGAGACTCCATAAGTGGTGCAATGTCCTTTGATAATTATGAAAAAGATTCAAGTCATGGCGACATAAAAGGATATGAGCACAAGGATACTATCTACGTTTTATATAACTTCTTTTCAGAGGGTATGCAGTCTGTGATGGAAATTGCCTTATTAAGATCTGGTAATAGTTTAATAAGAGGTGTAGGTCCAATGGTGAATAAAGGCGATACCGTTTTATACAAAGATCACAATTCAATTAACTACCAGGCTGGTCAAAAGCTTGACCTGGTTAATTGCAATACCGTTCAACTTAAATAAACTTCATACCGGCAAAATATCTGCTAAGCAACCTATGCAAGTTGTTAGTGGCACCATATTGGTGGTTAGTTGAAAAAAGTTATATGAGAGAAGATAAGAAACAAGGGCCTGCACCTGGGATAGACCCAGCTTTAAGCACACCTTCAGAAGCCAATCGTGAAAAGCATATCAATTACCTTGACGATGAAAGAAAGCATGAAAACCACGATGAAAAAGCATTAAAAGATAGACAAAAGCAATGGCGCGAAGGAATACAGGGAGACGAAAGGGGAAATACTCCTGATGACATTTATTAAAATCAACATTATGCCGGAAAATCAATCTAAAGGAAGTGAATTAGAAAACAATTCAACCAGGAGCACCGAAAATAAAAATGAAACTTTAAATGATCCTGGTGCACCCGTTGTCGATTATGGAAGGGCAAGCCAGGGTAATATGGAAAGCCAGCAAGAACAGCGATCATCTGGACAAGGCATGGAAAGAGATTCGAAAAATAAGAACAACAATATTGGTTCTTCTGGTAATTCTTTATAACCATATTACTAAGCTATAATACTATTATAGGCTGCACATAACCGTGGTAGTAATACTATTGCATTATTTCATAAAATAAGCCATTTTGCACTTTATTTACTAAACAGGTAAATATTACGTTTTGAAAGCAAGCCCCTGTTTCCACAGGGGCTTTTTATGCAGTAAACCCAGCCATAAACCTATATAACTCAACCGCAATTGATGTGCACCTGGTAATTATATGGCAATGCATTTGCTGCATATTATTAAAATGCCATGGTATGAAATATTTGCTCATCGGTGTTACCTTTTTTCTCCTGGGCCTGGACAGATCAATGGCTCAGCAAAAAAACTCGACCATTTCCTCTTATAACCCAGCATCAGCACAAAAAAAGAATATCCACTTAAATCTTGAACAATCAAGGGAAAGTAAGAAGTACACCCTTTCGCATACTTCATCTCACAGTGCTTATGCAGCTCCTAAACCTAACCTGCAAATAACAGATCCCGTAATTAACCTGCTCAATGCAAAAGCTCAGGAATCTCCCTTTACAATTGATAAATCATCCTTAATAGGAGTGCCTTCTGGTACCTACGGTTTTGCCAATGGCAAAATAAGCTTGTATCAGCAAGGGGCAACCTCTACTGGCACGAGTACCGGAAGTGGCGCTGTAGGTACAGGCAGCAGTCCGGGAAGCATTGGAACGGTCAGTCCTTTTATAGGAGTAAATGGCAAAAGTCCCTATACGGGTGAAGGACCCTACGGCACAAGATTACGGCAACAAAAGGCACCGGGTGATTCTACTAAGCACCAATAAATAACCATAGTTAGCTCAGCGCAAAACATGTATGTGCATAATTTTCATGCATCCATACTCATTAAAATGGCATAATTCTTTTTTAAGTTGAAATAAAAAACAAGAATATGAATGACAAGGAAAGTTACCCCCCTAAAACAAACCTGGGTGGAATTGGCCGAACTAATTTTATAAAGGAAAAGGAAGCTGAAACGGCAAACACCAGCCGGGATATTAGTGAATTAGACCGCGAAGAAGGGGATATGGATAATGGTACAACAGGCGGCAACTTTGACCAGGATGATCAAAATACAAACCAGGAAGGGCAAACTACGTAAGCTAATAAAAACAAATCTTTATGAATAAAGATCAACAACGCTTTGAAGAGCAGGACGCTCCTTTGAAAAATACAGATAAAGCCTTTGTAAAAGTCAATAAGGATGGCTCACCCGATAAAGGGAGCATTAGCCAGGACAAAGATACCAGCAGTAATAAGGAAACAATGGAAGGCAGGAAGAAAGGCCAGGACAGGCGATAAAGGCTATTTAAATAGTAATTAAATAATTTTACTTCAGGCTGTAACCTGGAATGGACCCCTTTGGTCTTATGATCTATGTTACAGTCAGTAAAACTATTATGTGCCGTCCTTGTTTCAATTTGCATATGCTCCTATTCCCGGGGCCAATCCATCAATGAGCAGCAAAAACTTGGACAAACAGTTGACCAGTTCTTCAAAATATATAATTCAGGAGACAGTATTCAATACTACCAGTTATTATACCCGGTTGTCAAAGACAGTGCTGAATTAAACCACCTCCTGGATAGATATAAATTCACCTATTCAATCATTGGAAAGGTTACGGTAAAGAAGGTCAATTTTTTATCTCCCACCCAGGCAGATGTATGGGCCAAAGACGCACAATTTGATTCCTGGTGGAAGTTTTCAATCCTTACAGACTCAAACCAACGCTTTCAACAAAGACTGGTGAAGCCTGACCGTTTCCCCAATGATTTTGTACATACTGGTAAACAGGAATTCTCACAGCTTGGTGAACAGGTGGACAGCTATATAAATCAGAAATTAGGTAACCAGTTTTCAGGTAATGTATTTATTAGTCACAAGGACAAAGTACTATTCTCCAGGTCTTATGGTAACAATGATAAAGGAGCGCCTAATGATATCAACCAGGCATTTGGCCTTGCCTCAATGGGTAAAATATTTACAAGCATCAGCATCCTGCAGCTCCAGGAAAAAGGGAAATTAAATATTTCAGATGCTGTTGGCAAGTTCCTGCCAGAATTAAATAATAAGGCTGTAGCAGCAATTACTATAGAGCAATTATTAACGCATACTTCAGGCATGGGAGATTTTTTTGAGAGCCCCACCTACAACAGGATAAAGGACAGTGTTAAAGACCAAATGGGCTTGTTGCCGGTCATAGAAGAAGAAAAGCTTGCTTTTTCTCCCGGCAAAAGCTGGCAATATAGTAATACCGGGTTCGTCTTGCTAGGTATCATCATAGAAAAGATAACAGGAGATTCCTATGAAAATTATATCAGGGAAAATATCTTTTCAAAAGCAGGGATGACTCATTCCGTGCCAGGCGGCGGTGGAGGAGGAGGAACTTCTACTGTTAATGACCTGTATAGCTTTGCCAGGGCCTTGTTGAACGATAAACTCCTAAACCATAATACCACGTCTAAGTTATTAAACTACACCTCTCCCTTGAATGATCAATACGGGTGGGGGACTGAACATTACAAATTAGGCAAAGAACATGTTGTTGGGCACAGTGGGGGTTTTATCAATGAATGTACAGAGCTGAACATTTATCCCCAAAGCCAGAGCGTTGTCATTATCCTTTCAAACAGCAATCCTCCTTTTGGACATTTTGTGTCTGACAGGCTAAAAGAGCTGATCACCAGGAAATGATTCTTTATTCCTGTTGATCCTTATTATCCGCAGTGACACCGGGTAATAATTTTTCTTCTATCACCTGTTGCAAAACATTCTTTGGTAAAGCGCCTTTTTGCAACATTGGGGCGCCAGAGGTGGGAATAAATAATAAGGTTGGTATACTTTGAATGCCGAAAAGACCCGATAGCTCTGTTTCTTTATCTGTATCAATTTTATAAATCACCAGCCTGCCTTCATATTCTTTTGACAGTTCTTCAAGGGCAGGGGCAATGGCTTTACATGGACCACACCAGTCAGCATAAAAGTCAACTATGGCAGGCAGCGTTCCTGCATATTCCCATTCTTCACCTTTATCGTAATCAAAAACCTTGCTTTTGAACTCACTGGCATTCATTTGTTGTGTAGGCATAATTCATTCTTTGTACTTATATAGGCTCTCCAAAGGCGTGCCATCTTAAATGCTATCAAAACCTTTATTAATAAGCTTTGATACCTGTGGTTCTTATTTGTGTTAAACAGCGAACCTGGCAGCCGCAGACATATGTTTTTTCTTTTCTTACTACCAGGCATATAGGGAAATTACTTGCCATAAGTAAAGGTATTTACCCATTGACAATACCTTATGCTTTGCCTATTTTGCATCCGTAACGCCGTATCCTTAAAATGAAAACCCATGCCACGACAAACTTTTCTTTCCAGGGAATCTTTTGTAGATGCTACTGAAAAGCAAACCAGGGAGACGCTCTCTTCAATACCAGCCTATGTATCACATATAGTCCTGGTATCTGAAAATCCTGTCATTGAATCCTACAGGTTTACTTATGATAAAGCAGATAAAAAACTGCAATACATTATTGACGTAAGGATACTTCCTTTAAATGATCAGTATACACGTATCAGTCTTCATGCTTCCCATACAAATGGACATGCATTTTATGAAGATGCAGACATGGGCTTTGCTTTGCATGATTTTGAATCGGCTATACATGCTGCCCTGAAGGGTGACCTGGCTTATTATAAGCCTGCAGGTCAAAAAGTGCAGGATCAGCCATCATTCCTGGTAAAATGGGCAGCCATTTTATTTCCATCCCTCAATCCTTCTTTAAAGAAAAGACTTTCATAAAATCTTATGGTTTCAGCCTTTGATTGCAGAAGAATATAGCCTTAGATTTTCTGCATCAAAGCAAACAAAGATCACTTTTTCTATAGTGGTCTCTTTTTTTACATAAGAGTGCACACTGGCAATAGCTATCATTGCAGCTTCTTCTTTTGGAAATCCATATATGCCGGTGCTGATATTGGGAAAGGCTATCGTCCTGATACCATTTGCTACGGCCAGGTCAAGTGAATTATTATAGCAGGCTGCCAATTTCTCTCTTTCACCATTGTTCCCATCCCTCCATACTGGTCCCACTGTATGAATGACATACTTACAAGAAAGGTTTCCTGCAGTAGTAATTACAGCATCACCTGTTTTGCAGCCACCTTGCCTGGCCACTATTTGCCTGCATGCTTCTAATAGCTTCGGACCTGCTGCACGATGAATGGCGCCGTCAACTCCACCGCCACCCATTAAGGAGCTATTCGCTGCATTCACAATAGCATCCACACTCATCCTGGTAATGTCTCCCTGTATAACCTCTATCTGTCTCATTCCTCAAGTTACTACTCCTATTAACATACCCCATGTCAGGTATGATAATTAATTACCTGGATGCTGACATGATTGTTCAATAACTTTATTACATGAAAAAAACAGCCCTTGTTATTGGCGCCACAGGCCTTGTAGGCAATGAACTGGTGCACCAGCTATTGGCAGATGACAGGTTTGGTGCAGTGCTGGTATTTGTGCGCAGGTCAATGGGTATTTCGCATTCAAAGCTGCAGGAGTTCATCATCAACTTTGATGAACCCCAAAGCTGGAGCCACCTGGTGAAAGGTGATGTTTTATTCTCTGCCTTAGGTACCACGTTGAAAAAAGCAGGCTCTAAAGAAGCCCAATATATAATAGACCATGACTATCAATATAATTTCGCGCAGGCCGCCGCCCAAAACCAGGTGCCAGTTTATGTACTCGTATCATCGGCTATGGCTTCAGTATCATCCCGGATATTTTATACCCGTATGAAGGGCGAATTGGAAAGAGATATTCAATTATTGCCGTTCCAGGCCATTCATATCATGCAACCCGGCATGCTACAAGGAAACAGGAAAGAAAACCGTCCAGGGGAAAAGATAGGTCTCTATGTTATCCGGCTGCTCAACAAAATGGGAATTGCCTTAAAGCAAAAACCTGTACCGGCAAGCATTGTTGCCAAAGCAATGATCAATGTGTCTTTTAAGAATGACAAAAGAATCAGTGTTTATGCTTTGACGCAAGTATTTACAGCTGCAGAACAATAGGAAATCTTTTCCACCATTTAATGGGTGTAAACCATACCGAATGTTTCTGCCGCCAGTACATCCTTCCATTGTTCTATAAGTCTTTTGTAAGCTTTTCCTACAGGCGTAATATTGCGTTCCAGGTCATACAATCCCACTTCGTGTATGCGGCCATTATCCTCCCTGAGGGCAGTATCCCAGTCTACCTGGTGTGTGAGGCTATACCATGTAAAACCCACTATAGGAACTCCGTCTTGTTTTAACCGGTGCAGGTTGGCCCATTGCCGGTACAGCCAATTCACAGAATCGGGCATTTTCATATTGGTTTCCGTATGCATGATCGGTAACCGGTACCTGTTATAATATTGATGCGTGATCACATAATAACCAAAGACATCTCCTGAACCCTCCGTTGTTCCATTGGGCAACACCAGGTGCTCATTGGTAGCATAGTAATCATTGCCCATGATACACCTTGCCTTTACCTGGTTTTGTTCAAACCAGTAATATTCCCCTGATGTCATACCGTTCTGCAACATGTACTCATACATCTGCACAGAAATAGGATAACCATAGGTTAAGTCCAACGCAAGAAATCTTTTACGGTTCAGGAAGTTGGCCTGTTTCTGCACTTCCGGCCTCATTGGATGAAAATACTCTGATGATTCACTTTGAATGAAGATGGCATCTGGTCTTACTTTTAATATGGCATGCATGGCCATAACATTGGCTTTACACAAATGCTTCAAAGCTGTCACAAATGCGTGGTCTGATGTTAGTCTTTCGTTCCACCATCCATATTGTGCAGAGAACAATGCAGTAATAAATATCTCGTTGATAGGAGTATATAATTGCAGGTCTGGAAATCGTTCCGCAAAGGCACCTGCATATTCTGCAAATAATTCAGGGAACTCTGGATTTTGAAAATTACCCATCCAGTCAGGCACACCAAAATGTAATAGATCTACAATAGGCGTAATATCCAGTTCTTTTAAGCGATTGAATGTTGCATCGGTGAAGTCCCAATCATAAGTTCCCGGGCCAGTATGCGTTTTATAATAGGGCGGGCCATAGCGCAGAAATTCTATTCCCTGCTCTTTGGTCAATTCAAAATCCTTTTCCCAGTTTTTGTAATGGCAGCACTTTTCCATTTCATCCACTCTTTTGATGCTGCCATCGGGTAACTGTATGGTTGGATAGCTGTTTTCTATGCCCGTTGCAAACATGAATTTACTTCCCAGATTCATCTTGTTCATCACTGCGCCTTTTGCCACTTTGCCTCCAAAGTGATGCCATGAATGTTTCAGGCAAGTTAAAAACCCATGTATCTATTGATCCACTGACAAATGCTTAACCACCAGGAATACAAGGTCTGCAAGCTTGACTGGCCTGGTCAATACATCTTCTATCATGCATTCTCCCACCATAGACGTTGTAGTAGAGTGTGGATCCACCAGCAATATCACCTGGGCGCGCTGTTCCTGGATGATGTTTTTACATACATCATATTCATTGAACCCAGGCAGATCCGGGTTTACGAGGATAACATGAGGCTGCAAGCGAATAGCGCTGGGAATAAGATCAGATGCATTGTCAATGGTATCCACATCAAAGCCTTCTTTTGAAAGCCCTTTTTCCATTTCATTTAAAAATGCATAATCATTATCGCATATCAGTATCGTTCTTCTATTATCCATAATTAATTATTTTAAAAGTATCCATCCAGGTGGAGTAGTATTACTAAATTAGTTCATCATTTTACATGCCGAACAGATGAGAATGGTACCAAATTACTAAGCATAATCATGGTCTCTTTTATTACTACTATTCAAAAATTTGGCCGCCAGGGTGAGAAAACCGGATGGACCTATATTGATATATCCCCGGAAATGGCTGATCGTTTAAATCCTGGTGTAAAGAAGTCTTTCAGGGTTAAGGGGAAATTAGATAAATACCCCATCAAGGCAGTGGCCATATTGCCCATGGGAGAAGGTGCCTTCATCATGGCCCTTAATGCTGAAATGAGAAAAGGAATAAAAAAACAAAAAGGCGATCAGCTTTCTGTGAAAATGGAATTAGATACAGAAGAATTAAAGCCATCTTCCGAATTACTGGAGATACTTGCCGACGAACCCCTTGCATTGAAAAAATTTAATAGCCTTACTAAAGGACATCAGAATTATTTCAGCAAGTGGATCGAATCTGCAAAAACAGATGCCACAAAAGCAAAGCGCATAGTTTATACCATACGCTTCCTTAGTGCCGGTAGTACTTTCTCAGAAATGCTGCGCACCATAAAAAAGGAAAAAGAACAGGGTCTTATTGATTGGTGAGGATCAAATTTCATCAATCCTCGCTGTCTTTTCCCTCATCACTGGTTTGCCTTTCTGTATTCGGGTCATGAAGGTCATCGCGTGATACAGAAATGGAATCATCCCTTCTTACATCATGTCCTTCATCCTCGCGGGATTCCGACGGAGTTTGAAGGGTGCTGTCCGGTGTCAGATAGATCTTCGTATCTGCCCCACGGGCATTTTGCTTGTCATTCTTTGCTTCCATAATTTATATTTATTGTTCAATTAACCATCTTCTCCATCTGTGATTTCTGTGCCTACTTCATCCTCCATGTCGGCGCTTTCAGTTCCAGGCAGTTCCGTACGCTCCCTGATGTTTTCATTGGCCCTTGGGTTTGGGTTCTGTGCCAGTTTTTCTTCACCTGGCTGGTTAGCGTTTTTGGCCGTTTCTTCCTGCTTTTTATCACCTGGTAGCATAAAAATTGATTTCTGTAAAAGGGTAAAATGTTATGCCATCAACGAAATTTGCCTGGTATGAATAATTTAAGATCTGTGCACCTGCTGGTGCAGGGTAAGGTGCAGGGAGTGTTTTTCAGGGCCACAGCCCAGGAAATGGCTGAATTGCTTCAACTAAAAGGATGGGTAAAGAATACACCTGCAGGGGAAGTGGAGATCATGGCATTTGGGGAAAGGGAAAGGGTTCAACAGTTTATTGATTGGTGCAAAAAAGGCCCTCCACGAGCTGTAGTCACCAAAGTGCAGGTGACCGAAACAGAAGATTACTCTTATAATTCCTTCCAGGTAGTCCGTTATTAATGCTTTTTATATCTGTAAAGCGTTGAAAATGACTGCTCACCTCGCTTACCCACTCTATTGCTCAATATGTTGAAGAGTATAGCAAAAATTACCCAAAGGGGTCATTGTTCTGCTTTAGGTTGGTTAGGCACTATTTTGTTGTCTTACTCTAAACCAACACCATTGTTAACCTTTTAAAAAATAATGTGTTATGGCAGAAAGAGAAAACCAGGGTAGAGAAGAGCAGATGGAGCGCGGATCTGGATCTATGAATGATCAGCAACAGGACATTTCAAGAACGAATGGTCAATCCTCCGGAAATGGAAGGGGGGATGATGAAAGTGCACGGGAAAGAAGAAATTCTAACCGGGGGTTTGCAGCAATGGACCCGGAAAAGCAGAAAGAAATTGCAAGTGAAGGTGGACGTGCAGCGCACCGCCAGGGTGTAGCTCATGAATGGAGCAGTGATGAAGCCAGGGAGGCTGGGCGCAAAGGCGGTCAGATCGTTAGCCGCAATCGCGAGCACATGAGTGAGATTGGAAGAAGAGGTGGTCAAAGCTCCGGAAACAGGCGTGGCCAAAAGAACGGTGGTAGTGCTGAATAGGTATTGTGCAGACTTGGTAACCATTAGATACGCCTGGATCTCATCCAGGCGTATCTATTTAATGTAACTATAGTTCCATTATGTTTCAATTGCCGGGTTAATTACCAACCGGCCTGTAAGTAGTAATATTGAATTTCCCTCTCTATTCTTCCCCGCTGCCCGTATTATCATCAAATTTCTTATCAGCATTCCTGTCTGGCATACCTGCTCTGAAACTGTCTCCTGCTGTTTTGGTAAGGTGTTCATTCTCCTCATCTGTAGGGCTGTTGCTGATGGTACTTGCTCCAGGCTGAGCTGCAGATTCATCTCTAAGATCGGGATCATTTCTCCTGCCATCTTCAGCCGGGCGGTTGCGTATTACTTTTTTGTCTTTGTCTTCCATATGTCTCTTTTCAAAGTAATTTAAAAACCCATGCCATAGAAAGTTTTGCAAAATCGTCGAAACTCTTGCAGTGCAATGATAATTTTCATTTTCTTTGACAAAACGTAACAATTGTTCAATATCATGGGAATGAAAAACTTACTGGTTCCTGCTATAGCTTTGTTTTCATTGGGATGCGGCAGCTCTGCAGCACCTGAAGTAAAAGCTAAGCAAACCGATTCTACTGCTTCTGAAACCAAAGTTGAAACGGGCTCCAACGGATATCCTGCACTGGATACCGCCCGGTATAATTACCTGCAGAAATACCTGGCTAACGGAGATACATCGGGGAGATGGCCGGTAAAAGCTCCATACCCTTTGCCTGGTGCCATATTGCCCTTTAACCGTGTAGTTGCTTATTATGGTAATCTTTATTCCAACAGGATGGGTGCCCTTGGCAAATGGCCTAAAAATGAAATGATCCCAAAACTGTTGGCCGAGGTTAAGAAATGGAACCAGGCCGATACTGTGATCAAATCTATTCCTGCCCTGCACTACATTGCCGTTACTGCCCAGGGAGCTCCTGGTAAGGATGGTAAATGGCGCTACCGCATGCCGCTCCACCAGATTGATACCTTGTTGAACTGGGCTAAGGAGATCAATGCTATCGTATTTATAGACATACAGGTAGGTCTGAGCGATGTTCAGACAGAAGTTCCTGTATTTGAAAAATACCTGTCCCTTCCCAATGTGCACCTGGGTATAGACCCCGAGTTTGCCATGAAAGCCAAAGGAAATAAAAGACCCGGAAGTGTTATCGGCAGCCTGGATGCAGCCGATATCAATGCTGTAGGCGATTACCTGGCTGGTTTGGTGAAAAAGAATAACCTGCCTCCCAAGATCTTTATGGTGCACCGTTTTACACAGGGAATGGTTACCAATGCCAATAAGATCAAAACAAGACCTGAACTTCAAATTGTAATGGATATGGATGGCTGGGGCTATCCTGAAAAGAAGCGCAGCACCTACTATAGCTGGATCGCTCCGCAGCCGGTACAGTTCACAGGATTTAAACTTTTCTATGTCAATGACACTGAAAAATCAGGTCAGAAAGAGATGATGTCTCAACAGGATGTATTGAACCTGAAACCCAAGCCTATTTACATTCAATACCAATAAACCGGTAATAAATATCTAAAAAGCCCCTGACCGGTAAGGCAGGGGCTTTTTAATGCCCTTTCTATAAATAATATTAATGCTGTAAATAACGGTGTATGATAAAAAAGCTGGTGATCACCAATATCAATATTACCAGCACGGTAACCAGGATCCACGGATCAATAGATAGCTCCGGTTTGCCCCTGCGTTTTTTCTTTTTCAGGGTCTTTTGTTTCAGATCATAATTCAATTGATCCAAAACGCTGGAAAGTTTTTTCTTGTCGCTAAAGCCTTCCAGCCCCTCCAGGGCATCAGATTCAAAATCATTATCCATCATTTGCTTCTCCACCTCGTGTTGCTGCTCCGCAGATAGCTTGCCCTGCAGGTATTGTAGCAAGGTTTCCTGGTCTATGTCAGGGTTCAAATTGGATAATATGTCTTTAAGGCTTTCGCTCATTTTAATGCGCTTTCTTTTCCTTTAGCTTTCTCTCCAGGATGATCTTCAGGTTTCGTTTGCCATTTTGAATATAACTCTTTACCTGAAGCAGATTAAACCCGGTCTTTTCTGTTACCTGCTGGTAACTGTTCTTCTTTAGATAAAACAAAATTACACATTGTCGCTGCTCCTCACTTAATTCGGTAATGGCATCTTCCAAAAGATCGTAAGTCTGCTCGTTTTTGATCAATTCTTCCTTTTCCGGCTCCGTGTGCACCAACATTTCCTCCTTCAACTCTTTCGGTCCCTTTATACCATTATTCCTCAGTCGCATCAGGCAATGGTTCTTTGCTACCATATACAGCCATGATTTAAAATAATCTATACGGTATTTAGATACTTCTGTCAATACTTTCAGAAATATCTGTTGCACACAATCCTTTGCTTCGTTCTCATCTTTCACATACTTCATGCATACACCCAATAACAACAGGGTATACCGTTCCAGTAACCTGCCTATCCATTCAGGATCTTTATCCTGGTAGTATAGCTCCAGCAATTCCGAATCTGTCATATGGTCAACACGCCCTGCTTTCACATCAATTTATATAGATTTCATATTGTACTGCCATTCCAAACTTACTACTTAATGCCTGCCATGGTCCGGAAATATTTCTTATTGAGCCTTACCAGGTTATTAACGAATAGTGTCCTGTAATAAGATGCAAACGCTGCAAATTTGCATAATTAAATAGGTAAACGTTTATGCAATTTGCTATTTGCAATGTTCCTGCAGCTCCCGTAAGAACTGAACCTTCACATCGCTCTGAAATGAGTAATCAATTACTTTTTGGTGATACCATGGAAGTGCTGGAAGAAAAAGGTGAGTGGCTGAAAGTAAAGGGTATGTATGATCAGTACGAGGGTTGGCTTACCTGGCATTTGATCCAGGAAATACCCGAAAGCATCGCCCGGCAGGAAGTATTTTATTATGCTACGGGATTAACAAACCCCATCACATTGACCGATTCATTACTCAATGCACCCATGGGCTCCGCCCTTGTGGGCTATGATGCAGAAACCCGCCTGTTATGGACTGAAGATTATAAATACCATGGCACCGTTAAAGATATACGGCAACCATTTAACAAAGACCTCCTTGTGCGTTCAGCACATGCCTGGTTGAATGCGCCCTATTTATGGGGCGGCAAAACATTAATGGGGGTTGATTGCAGCGGTTTTGTTCAAACGCTTTTTAAATTAGCTGGCATAAGGCTCTACAGAGATGCTTACCAACAGGCAGAGCAGGGACTGCCTGTTACATTAGAAGAAGCAAAGCTGGGAGATCTTGCTTTTTTTCACAATGAAGCAGGACGTATAACACATGTTGGTCTTGTTTGGGATACACACAAGATCATACATGCATCGGGCAGGGTGAGAATAGATACCCTGGATAAGGAAGGCATTGTAAGCAGCACTACTGGTAAAAGAACACACCAGTTGCATTCCCTCAGGCGATTCTTTTAATTACTGCACAAAAGATTGATTATAAACAAAAGGGTCGCCATAAAAGCGACCCTTTTTAATAAGTAGGTGTTCTTATTTCACAAACTTCTTTTTATAAAACTCAATGGCTTCTTCAATGATCTGGTAGGCGATCTCCTTGGTTTGGAATTCCTCTATATACACCTGTTTATTTTCCAACACCTTATATTGTTCAAAATAATTCCTCAACTCATTAATGAAATGCGGTGGCATGTCATCAATGGTAGCAATATGGTTAACTGATGGATCATTGGTAGCCACTGCAATGATCTTATCATCTTTCTCGCCCGAATCGATCATTTGCATATTGCCGATGACTGTCGCTTCCACCAGGCAAAGCGACTGGATGGATTGTGAGCACAACACCAGTATATCAAGCGGGTCGCCGTCATGTCCCAGTGTTTGAGGAATGAAGCCATAATTGACCGGGTAATGGAAGGAGGAATAAATAACCCTGTCAAGCCTTAATAACCCTGTTTCTTTATCTATCTCGTACTTTGTCCGGGAGCCTTGCGGTATCTCTATCAATGCATTCACTTTTTCTGGAGGATTTTCTCCATAATGGGCTCCGTGCCATGGGTGTAAAACTGTTTTTTCCATAATTATTTCCTCGATTGGTAATAAATAACATCTACATTTTCAAGGGTGATCAATCCTCCTCTTCCGCATTGTTCAAACAGCTCGTTAACGATGGGAAGGAAGGCTTCTATTTTTTCAGCATGATCAATGATCTCTATAACTATTGGCAGGTCTTCTGATAACTCTATCAACCGGGCCCTGTGCAAATGGCTGCTGGCCCCAAATGACATGATCCCTTTTATGGCAGTGCCGCCCGCCAGTCCTTTTTCCCTGGCTTTAAGTAATATCATCTCGTACAGCAGGTCATGGCCTATCCTGTCAGATTCACCAACAAATATGCGTAGCAACTTTGACTCTCCCTGCAGCTTCATCTTAAATTAGTTTGATTACCAGGCTACCCAGGTACACAGCTATAATTCCAGCTATCACACTGCCAATGCTATATAGTAAAAAGTAAAAAAGATCGCCTGTTCGAATTAAGCTGACATTTTCAAAAGCAAAGGTTGAAAACGTTGTAAAGCCCCCGCAAAATCCTGTGATCAGCAACAGTCTTGTTTGTTGGGATAAGATATTCCCTTTTTCACCCAGCGCATACAGAATGCCTATCAAAAGGCAACCAGTAATATTGATCAGGAAGGTGGCCAATGGAAAGCTATGGTCATACGATTCATTCACCCATTTCTGGCAAAGGTATCTTCCAATGCTTCCTGAAGCACCGCCCAATCCCACTAATATGATATTAATGAGCATGTGCAGAGGTATCGGTTTGCGGAAATGAAAATTTCAGGTCCACCAGCCAGGTGCCATCCATGCGCACCACGCGCAGTGAATCCTTTTGTTTTTTGAAGGAGTTGGAATATTTAATGATCGCCACACTGTCATTTACTTCACGGGTATCAAAAAGGGTTATGGAAGCTTCCCTGTAACCTCTTTTATCTTCCTTGTTCATATGCGTTTGGTAATTATTCTCATACGTATCAAGCAGTTGGGTATTGGTAGAGTCCTGCAACATGAACCTGCGCGCTTCCCTCCAGTTCCCATCCAGTGCGGAACGAATGAAATTCCTTGCTGCATCTACATCATTCTCTGAAGTGACTTCCTTGTTCTCCTCCTTGTCATTAGCACAACCTGCCATTACAAGAAATAAGGCCAGGCAGATCCATGTACATCCTCTCATAACGCAAAAATAAGGTAACGCCCAACATTGAGAGCTATTGGTTATGGCAGCGAAACCTGTTGATCAATTTATATAGATCCGGTTTATAAAAAAAGTGCTCCTTGTCCAGGAGCACTTTACTATTCATTGTTACGAGCATCAGGAATCATGCCTGTCCCAGCGCCTTTCTTTTCTTTCCTTCTTTTCTGTTTCCTCAATTTCAGCTTCCCGCTGTCCTTCTTTATCATAGGCTTTCAGGATAGCTTTCACCAGTTTGTGACGCACCACATCTTCTTCATCCAGTTCTATATAGCCTATACCATCTATGTTGCGCAGTATCCTGCTGGCTTTAGCCAACCCGCTTCGTTGATGGCGTGGCAGGTCCACCTGCGTCAGGTCGCCTGTTATGATCGCCTTGGCATTGGCGCCAATACGGGTAAGGAACATTTTCAATTGCAGGTCGGTGGCATTCTGTGCTTCATCCAATATGATAAAACAGTTATCCAGGGTGCGACCGCGCATATACGCAAGAGGCGCTATTTCTATGGTACGCGTGCTCATATAATACCCAAGCTTATCAGCAGGGATCATATCGTCCAGCGCATCATATAAAGGACGCAGGTACGGATCGATCTTTTCTTTCAGGTCGCCAGGCAAAAAGCCAAGGCTTTCACCTGCTTCCACCGCAGGCCTGGTCAGGATGATCTTTTTAACCGCCTTATTTTTTAAAGCTCTTACAGCCATGGCTACCGCTGTATACGTCTTACCGGTACCGGCAGGCCCGATGGCGAAAACAACATCATTCTTTTCAGAAGAAGTTACCAGTCGCTTTTGGTTGGCTGTACGGGCCCTAACCGTTTTTCCATTGGGTCCAAACACCAAAACATCGTTGGGGTTTCTTTCCACAAAATTGTCCACGGTTTCGGCATCATCGCCACCCAGGATCTGTTCAAAATAGTTTTCGCTCATATGGCCGTTTCTTTCAAGGTATTGCACAATGAGGTCGATCTTTTCCCGGGCCCCGTCTACCTGTTCAGGTGCTCCGCTCAGCTTCAGTTGTGTTCCGCGGGAAAGTATCTTAAGCAGGGGAAATTTCTTCTTTAAAATATCCAGCTTTCCGTTATTCACTCCAAAAAATTCAATAGGGTTAACGGTCTCCAGGTTGATAATTGTGTCTCTCAAATTCGTTTCAGGTTTTCGTTGTTCAAAATTGCCGGTCATGCCTTTTTGATCATTTGCAGTGTCATGGCGTAGCCGGTGTTTACTCCAGGTACAAATGCTTGTTATCTTAACAAGATAAATAAAACAATCCGTAATTTTTACGGCTTACTTATACACATATGTGTATTAAAAACTGTGCCTGAATGAACCAGTTAAGTTAGGCATTAGATCTTTAAGATGAGGTTAACCAGTAGTTAATCCCATACATGTAAATGGTTAAAAAATTATCCCAATAGCGGGCTATTATCGCCAGGGCTGAATGTTCACCTTTCCTGTCTAATTTTAATGCAGGTATATAATCAATGAATGCAATAAGAAGTTATTGGGTAGAGTTTATTGGTGATCGCTCTATTAAGGTAGAAGAAGGTCAGACCATTTTAAGTGCTTCCCTGGCGGCCGGCATTCCACATTACCATGCCTGTGGGGGCAATGCCAAATGCTCCACCTGCCGCATATTGGTGATAAAAGGCATTGAGCATATCACTCCGCAAACCGAAGCTGAAAAAGCATTGCAAAAAATACTCTTCTTTCCTCCCAATGTTCGCCTGGCCTGCCAGAGTTACGTAGAGGGATCGCCCATACATGTGCACCGCATAATCCGCGACGAAACCGACATCCATTTGTATATAGATGAGGATACACAATCTGATCTTCAAAACATTGGTGAAGAAAAAGAACTGGCTTTACTGTTTCTTGACATAAAAAATTTTACGCCCTTCATAGAAAACTACCTTGCTTTTGATGTGATACATGTGATGCGCCGTTTATTTGGATTGTTCAGGAAATGTATTGAGATGCACGCTGGCCAGATCATCGAAACCGCGGGTGACGGGCTCTATGCTGTTTTTGGTTTTAAGGAAGATATTACCACTTCGGTTAACAATGCTTCAAAGGCAGGCCTTTCTATTTTGGAGGAGCTGGATAAATTCAATGAGCAATACCTGGGAAAGTATTTCAATCATTTTTTCCAGGTAGGCATCGGGCTTCATGCCGGTAATGTCATTGTAGGAAATGTGGGCATAGGCGTCAATAATAACCTGACGGTAATGGGGCTACCAGTTAACGTAGCATCTAGATTACAGGCTGCAACAAGGGAATTAAATAACAGCTTTGTTGTATCGAAAGAGGTATATGATCTTCTGGAAGATCCACCAGCTTCAGATGCCATCAACCTTTACCTGAAGGGAATCAAATATCATTTGCCTGTTTACCTGGTAGGCCGTGCGTTTCATTGATCTTTTTCTTTCCTTATAGGAAATATCGATCAATCATTTCATGTTCAGGAATTAAAGGTCAAGCTGTTGCCAGTATCTTTCCACAACCCGTGTGCCTGATGGTTTCAATGGCGCCTTCATTGCCAGCCCTGCCCATCTCTATACCTACAGAGAGCACCAGGCTATAGCTGTTGAAGGAGGGAGCACCAGGAAGTTGAAGGTCCAGTTGCATGGCCTCAGACCCTGTCTTTACAACCAGCCATTCACTCACAACCCTTTCAGGATAGAATGAAAATTCTCCTTCGGGAGCATATGCTTCTTCTTTATGAAAAATATCGGGCAACACCGCCAGCACCGCTACAATTCTGAAATAGGAATGAGAACCGGGAGGAAAGAAATTCACATGGGGGATAAGCGCCGGAAACTTCACTGATGCACTCAATGTGGACCTTTCTATTGAAGTTTCCGGGGGATTGCGCACCATGGTTTCAAATGGATTCCTTTGATTGAAATTATAACCTTCCAGGAGGTAGGCAGCTTTGGAGATCAGCACGTTACGTTTACCAAATTCACTCACGGTATCCAGAAGCTTTATGCTTTGCATAAGCGAATTAATAGAGCCGGTAGGATTGAAGTTAAAAACAGGCTTCAATGGATGAAAACAATTTCTTGTAAACTTGCCAGCTTTGGAGCAGCCACCAAATTCTGAATTGTTTCTCCTGGTAATGCCATAACTGTCTTTTGTCTTGATATCCTTGCTGGAAGGGCCAGCAGGTCTGCGTAGGATCGTTTTTTTAACTCCTTTCATTTTATAGGCGGATAAACCGCCCAGTTTACCTTCAAAATCAAAGGGTCCGTTTAGTTTGGCCATAGGGTAAGTTTTACTAATAAGTGGAAAAATTAATATTAAATGACCAAAAAAGCAATAGTTGTCACACATAATTTCCATAAATCTGCCATAGACCTTCCATAGATGTCCCAATGTTTATAAAGTTGGAACATCTATGGGACATCTATGGGACAACTATGGGACATCTATGGGATATCTTTGGGATATCTAGGGAGTTGGCAGAGCCCTGGTTGGTATGGGAGTACCATCGGTTAAGGATGTTTAAACATCTCTTCCAGCGGCGTTTCAACGTCCAGCCGGGATTTTCTTCTATGGGCAATGGCAAATACTTGGTACATGCTGCGTAAAATGTATTATTTATTCCCCCACTTTATAGGTTTTGGACAACATCAAATTTTATTTTAATTTAATGCTGCATCCAAATCTAAACTGTCATGCAGGCTATTGTTAGTTTATGTCCTTTGTTTTATAAAGGGCAGGAATCCATAGCTATTCAATGTATACTTTCCCGGGAGTTGGAAACCATCATCCGGCAAATCAAAGGAATCAAATGGAGCCAATCACACCGGTGCTGGTACCTGCCTTTTACTCCAACTGCACAAAAGCTGGTAAAAGAATCATTAGAAGAAATTGCAGTTTTAGACGATACTATGTTGATACAGTATTGTAAAAAGAAGGAACAGGTAATAAAAACCCGGTTAGCTTCTTTTAGTTCTGGTGCCGGTATAAAGCCCAATCGGAATATAACCAGGTCTGCTGACTGGAAATTGTGTTCGGAAAATATTGCTGCTCTTCAAAGGTTTATAGAACAATTGAAATTGAAAGCTTATAGTGCTTCCACATTAAAGACCTACCGCAACGAATTTTTGCAATTGCTGCAGTTATTGAAAAATAAACCTGTAGATACATTGACCACGGATGACCTCCGGAGGTATTTTGTTTATTGTTTTGAGAAGCTTCACCTTTCTGAAAATACCTTACATAGCCGTATCAATGCCATTAAGTTTTATTTTGAACAGGTGCTGGGAAGAGAGAGGTTTTTTTGGGAAATACCAAGGCCAAAGAAGCCGGGAACATTACCTAAAATTTTGAGCCAGGCTGAAGTGGCTGCTTTACTGAATAGTGTAAAAAATATAAAGCACAAAGCCATGCTGATGCTTGCATATAGCGGTGGTTTACGGGTAAGCGAGGTGGTATCTTTAAAAACAATAGATATAGATAGTGACAGGATGATCATATTTCTGCAAAGGTCTAAAGGCAAAAAGGACAGGATAATTCCTTTAAGCCCGGTGCTGCTGGTCATGCTTAGAGAATATGCAAAAGAATACAAGCCCGATAAAAAGGGCTATTTGTTTGAAGGCAGGCACAAAGGAA
Source organism: Flavisolibacter ginsengisoli DSM 18119 (assembly GCF_900129295.1). Lineage (GTDB taxonomy): Bacteria > Bacteroidota > Bacteroidia > Chitinophagales > Chitinophagaceae > Flavisolibacter > Flavisolibacter ginsengisoli. Next base: position 4,281 of record NZ_FQUU01000025.1, on the reverse strand, counting down.
GCCCTTATTGTAGCCGGAGTCTTCAGGAGGTGCTCCAGGAAGCAAAAAGAAAGGCTGGTGTATTGAAACCTGGGAGCATTCATTTATTGCGACACAGCTTTGCCACACATTTAATTGAAAGAGGAACTGATATTACTATGATCCAAAAGTTGTTGGGCCATAATAGTATCAAAACGACCCTACGCTATCTGCATACCAGCAATAAAAATATATTAAAGATTGTCAGTCCTCTGGATGATCTAAAGCTACTATAAGTTGTATTTGCGCTATAAAGGATAATCCGCGTTTATTATTCTATCTGCCTCATTTACAAGAGATATGTCATATTGTCGTGGATAAAAAAACAGCGTATATTAGCAGAAATACTAACGTTGCCTGCAATGCTGACACAAGCACTCATTTAGTTCAGTCAGACACAAAAAAGACAATTAATGGAATTTGTTTGGATGATACCACTCTACCTCATAATACCGGCGACTGGTATCATTTTTCTTTTCAAAGGCTTCAATGCTGACAAAGGACACGGACGCAAAAGAATTGGATTTGGCTTTCTGCTCTTATCGCTACCTTTTCTTCATGCATTTCTTGTTCATCAGGGTGAGACACGAAATGAAAAGTCGTTAATCGGCAGTTATGCTCTTGACAGCACCGGACAAGTTGTTCTCAATCTTCATGCTGACAAAACATTTGAACTTGCAAAACTTGACAGCATCAATAGCTTTGGCAAGGGAAAGTGGCAGTATCGCCGGTGGGACATCGACGAAGTGGATCTTACATTTGTCGACAGCAGCCAACTATCATTTGAAATCGTTTACCAAGACAAAGAAAGGTATCTTCAAAATTCCTTTTGGACTGGGAAAAGCCATAAATATTTAAAGTTGGTTTCGGCTGACAACACACAGTGACGCATATACAAAAGCACATGCAGGCAACAATGGGGTTGGCCAAATGGTGGCAGACGAACAGAAGCTAAACATATGTAACTATATTTATCTTTTAATTAAGGGCTGAACATGGAAGCTATGAATTCCACCACTGTGCCAACCCTTTGCGTTGGCCGCAATCGGATGTTCTCTAATGGAAAAGTTTTTTGTACCGACTAACATAGACAAATTTGTCAAGTGGGCGTTAGACCAAGCCGATCTTCGTCATTCGATATGCGTAGTGGAATATTCAGAGCCTGCTATGATGGCGACGCTGATGGAGCATGCCGCACTTGTCGACCTTCCCAAAACTGCAGGACGCAATTATAGTGACAGTAGTTTACTTGTCGCTTTTGAACCAAGAAATGCGTCGCTGGAATTTACACGACAGATAGTCACAAACTCACATGCACTTTCAGTTTACAACGATGATAAGATGCAACTTCTGATAGCCGATGATTATCATCCAGATTGTTTTTCTTGTTCAGCCGAATTTTACAACCAACACGTTGAAGAATTGAGAAGAATGAAATTGGTGAGTGCTTAATTGGACGGACAGCGGCCAACAGAAGCTTTTAGCAATTGCGGCTTGACTACAAAGGTTCAGCGAAATATCTTTACGCAGCTATTTGTGTAATAGTGGATTAAAAATCAATGAATGCCGCAACTGCTTAAAGCTTTAAAACGTTAGCTGAAACCTTATGCGGTTTTCACTTAGACATATTGTTTTATTATTTGGCATAAGTGCTGTTTTTATCAGTTTTTACTTTTTTGGAAGGAAGCACAGTCAATATGAATTGCTTTTAATCATCGGCCTACTATTGTCGGCTGCTGGTTATATGCTGGTTTTATGGAAGGACAAGAAGATAAATAAGATAATTTGGACTATTGTCGTTGTTCTCTTTGTTTTGGTAGAACAATTGTTTGAGCCAAACCTTATTAAAGCGTCTTTCAAAACTTATATTGACCAAAACCAAAAGCTGTTAGAAAATGTCAATGCCATCTTATTGACTAAAGGAGATATGAACATAGCTTCCAACTTTGAAAGCTATCTGTCCGACCAGTTTAGTGACTCAGAAAAGCGAACCCTTAATGAGTTCTTTAAAGAATCTAGGGTTGCTTTTATTATGAAGGACACAAAAGGTATTTTTTACTGCCTTTCTGGTTTTTTAGATGAGCATCAAGGTATATACTATTTTCCCTCTACTGACCACGTCAATCAATTTCCAGCAAAAAGAATAGAGGGAAACTGGTACTACTAAAAGGCTTCAGCTAACATGAACTTTGCAAAAAAGTGGCTTTTGCACTAAATTTCAAAAGCAAAACAATATTCAACGACATGGGGTTTTGAAAAGTTGTAATTCTATTGCCACTTCTTCGCAAAGCTCTTAACCGTTACCTGCTATTTAAAACAGTCACCCCGTGTTTCCAAAAGAATTAGAAGACATATTTAGCAAGTTTGACGAAGACGACTTTGACCTCTACATTACAAGAGCCGACTTTTCGGGTGACAATTTCATTACTGACTTTACACTCAATGTTCAGGACATCAATGAAAGAGGCGGCATATCTCAAAACTGGACAATTAAAGTAGCGGGACACAGAAAAAACCATGTGTCTTTTGACTTTGCTGACTTCATGCAAATAACGGACGACCACCCGTTGCTTTGGGAATTTACCGATACACAATGTCAACTCTATTTTACAGGGCAATGTAAAGACACTGCAAAACTGTTTTTCGACCTTTATGCTACACATAAAAGGCTTTTCGGCAAACATCAATGCTTCAACATTTCCTTTGGAGAGGAGACACCCTATTTCAAGCCTTTCCAGTACAGCAACGGACTTTTGACACAAGGCTCAAAAAAGCTAATGGAGAAATATGCCGACTGCCTAAAGCAAAATGGTCTGGACTTCACAATTGTCGGAGAAAGACCGGCAAAGTATTGGGACGGCGAGCAATACATTTTGGAGAGCCAAGACTTAAAGGTTTTGTTCTTGGGTGACACATACATTATTGCAAAAGGCTTTTCTTTTGTGCAGCAGGACGAAAACAGCAGGTAACATAGTATTCATGCAATGGTGGCTGACGTCCATATTACTGGCTTTAGATTTTCAATTCAGCTTTATATCTTTAAACCAAAACTGACGGAACAAGAAATGCCACCACTGCATAAATACCCATTCCGTTAGCGGCAATGTTATAGCAGCCATTATTTAAGTTAAAATCAGGATGAACTTTATTTATAAACTCTTTGCGATAATTTATCGAACTTATGATGACCGTGGATTGGATATTCCACACTTTAGAGCTATCACAACTATTGTATTCCTATTCTTTCTGAACATAGTTTCCGTTATTCTTATATTCGACATTCCTTCAAAATTCATTATACCTTGGAGCTCAGACGAAAGCAAAGGCATACAATGGTTCAAAGCAAGTTTATATTTTGGCTTACCGATACTGTTAATTTCGACTGTTTTTAATCCAAAAAAATTAGATAAAGTCCCTGTTACCGACAGCCAAATCTACAGAGGAAGGAAAATATTGCCAGTTTGCCTGACATTGTCAATTATATTGCTAATGGCTTTATTAATTCGACTTGGAATTAGAAAAGGAACAATACATTTTTGAAAACAAAACTACAAAGCCGCTAACATAGTTTTACTGCAATAGGTGCTAATGTATATTCGTTTAACTTTTTATCTTTAATCTGCAACAAAATGAGAGTAAAGCTGCAGTTTTCCAAATGCACCTACTGACAGCAACACTTTCTCGTTGTAGGCAATAAATTTTGATACCCTAATATGCAAAAAATTTTCACGACATTTTTATTGGTTTTTAGTTTGGCTTCATACGGACAAGAAGGAAGATGGAAACCTTTTAAACTTTTAGTTATTCAGCCAGACACGGCAATAATTGACCAATCATTATTTGGCGACAGAGACAGTGTTGAAGCCGACAATTTAAAATCCTATTATTCTACATTAAAGCGTTATGAAGACCTTTTGAATTTTAAGGACTACTCAAAAGAAATGGAAAAATCTTTTAAAGAGACGCAAACAAGATTGCAAAAAGAAATTCCACTGATGAAAGCTCAAGAGGAAAATGTCAAGAAGTTTAAATACTATCAAACAATTTCTCAATATTCCACACAGGTTTATAATTTCTATTTCAACGAATACGAACCTTTCTCGACGATAATTGAAATACCAAATCAAAGGACAGATATAGGAAGCTTGAAAACTCTTGCTGACACTTCCAAATCAGACTATGTTGTTTTTTACAGTAACCTACATACAGTTGACAAAGACGGTTTGCCAATTTTAAAATTGACAACTTCACTATATTCCAAAA
>NZ_FQUU01000034.1 GCF_900129295.1 Flavisolibacter ginsengisoli DSM 18119 | reverse complement strand
CTATGTCTCCGTCAAGTTCACCTCACTTTTCTTCCCACAAAATTCTTAATCTTTCTTTTTTCAGCTATTCAATATGTCAATGAACTAATTTGATCTAAAGGCCTCCGTGGTTCTGACTCCCGACTCCATTCTCTCTCCTCACTCCACAACCACCTTCACATACTCCCTCGTCCTGCTGCCCAGCAATTGAACAACATACTGTCCCTTGCCAAACACCTCCAGGTTATTAATATCAAAAGAATTCATGCCAGGCAGCAACAACACATTGCGCTGGTACACCAGTCTGCCATTCATATCCACCAGGCTCACGTTGATCTTTTCAGTGACCGAACTGCTCTTGGTGATGGTGATGAAATGCGAAGCAGGGTTAGGTCCTACCACCGTACTGCTGTACGACTGTCCACTGAGGTTTACGATGCGACTATAATGCACATTGCCATTGAGGTCAATCTGTTTGATACGGTAACAAACATTCTGTCCGTTCACCGCGTTGTCGGTAAAGGAGTAGGTGTTCGTTGTTCCTATAGCTTGCTTAAATGCAACCTGCCCTTTCACTGTGAAGTTACGGCAGTCATTACTTCTTTCCACTTCATAACGCAGCACATCCATTTCATTGGCCACGGTCCATGTCAGCAGGGCACCATTGCCATTGGGTTGAACATTCACGCTCAGGAAGCTTACAGGAAGGGAAACAGGATTGACCGTGATGCTGGCTGTGGCAAAGCTAGCCGGGCAGCCCGTTAATTTATCTGCCGTCAGCTTCAGGTTGTAAGTGGAAGCTGTATTGATCGTTTTGGTGGTCAGTGTAAAACCAGCGGTAGTGGTCATGTACTGCGAGGTAGCAAAACTGTTACCGCTATAATCCATCAGGGCATACCAGGCATTGGCGGTGACATTACTCACGGAGAAGGTTACGGTCTGCCCTGCATTGATGGTGGCCGTTGTTGGTGTGATCACTGGTGTCAGTGCAGGTGTGCAGGCAACAGTTTGTGTGGCGCAGGAAACACTTTCCGCCGCGGTGGCCGTTTTGGCCGTCACCGTCAGCACGCCGTTGTAATACAATGTATTGGCTAGCCCGGTAAAGGTATAAGTGGTAGCACCTGTCAAAGCAGTGGAAGTGGCTATCAATGCCCCGTCCTCGTACAAGCGCAGCGTACCGGTGAATGCGCTCATGTTGACCGTTACGCTGCTGCTGTTGTCAGAAGAGGCAGTGGGGAAGCTGATACTGGGACAGGTCGTTGGACCCAGCACTGTCGCCTGCGAAGAAGCCACACTGGTGCAGCCCCCTGTTGTTTGCATACAATAATAGGTCTCGGCATCAATAAGTGCCGGTGTGGTTACTGACCATGACCCAAAACTATTTACTGTGACAGGACTGCCCACCGTGGTGCCCGAAGGTGCCGTGCCTTTATACAATTGCACCGATGCACCAGGATAGGATGATGAGCCGCTCACCGTGGTTGCGCCGGCTACCAGGTTGCCCGTGGCGTTTAGAGTGATCACAGGTGGCGTAGCATAACAGCTCACGGTGAATGTGGGTGAAACCGTCATGCAGGAACTGCCTTTTTGAGAATACACCTGCAACTGGTCATTCGAATTCAGCGACAGCCCGGTAAATGTAAAGCTGGCGCCCGAAGCCGTAATACTGGTTTTGTATTGACCGTTTACATACAACCTCAGGATATCATTCAGCGCCGAACCGGTACCGCTAATGCTGGTCTGGTAAGGATAAATAGGTGTGGTCAGCGATAGTGTATTGGCTGACAGTCCCAGTATGGAGCTGCTGCCCGAAGTGATGCACTCAAACCGTGGTGCTGAAGTGCAGCTTCCATTGGAAGCCACCACCATATAGGTGCCGGCACTGAGCACAGGGCTGCCGGAGCAGCCATTGCTCATAAAGGCGAAACTGGTTGCCGTAGGGTAAGTAAGGTTGGTGACCGTACTTACCGGGTTGGATGTGGGTGAAGCGCTGGTTGTGGGCAGGTAATAAACAGTTACGGTAGTTCCCGAAGTAATGGTGCCCGAGATGCCCTTGGTGGAGGCACAGGTAAGCACCGGCGTGGCCAGTGGTGTGCTACAACCGGCAGAAATGACGTTATTCGATTGCAGGCATTCCGATTCACCGGTGGCTACCGCTTTGGCGTAAAAAAGGTCGCCGGTAGCAACCGAGGCTACCGTGATGCTCCAGGTATTGCCGGTTGTGACCGTGGTGGTACCCACTGGAGTAGGATTGTTATTCTTATATAATTTAATGGTAGCAGTTGAAGGCTTGCTGGCGTCCATCCTTGTCCAGGTGCCGGTAACGGCAATACTGTTGCCGGCTGTTATAGGACTGTTCAATGCTGGAGCTGCCGTGCAGGTAGGTCCAGCAGGGCCAAAAGGACTGAGTGAGATGATAGGCTGCGCATTGATCACTGTCATCCATGCCTCCGCGGTGCTGGCATAATTGGCATCGTTCACGCCATACACGTCTGATCGTTTACCCGTAAGGGCAGAACTGGGAGAAGTAAGGGTGGTGGCCACCATGCGCAATATCGTTGGACTCCCAATAGCGGTCAGTGGCACGTACCAGTCGTAAAAATAATCAGGGTTACTACCATCGGTGGACAGTGACACTGATATCTGCGAATTGGTACTCAGGGAATAGGAAGTAGGCGCTGGTGGTATGCCCACACCATCGATTGCATATACGGCCACCTGGTTATTGGTTTGAAAGGACACTTCGTATTCAAAACCGGGATTGCCGTTGCTGCTGCCTGAAGGAGCCACATAATTGGGATCAGCGGAACTGCCGCTGCTGCCCATCTTGCCATCGGTGTCCACCAGGATGGAGTAGGATTTGGAACCTGAGATCACATTACCCAGGCGCAGCCTGAAATAGATATTGGTAGCGTCCTTATACAGGTAAAAGCCGCTGCCATCCACACGGGTTACGATATCGGTAAAACCACCTGTAGGACCTGTTTGAAGGTCACCGGTAGGTTCCGTGATAGCTGCGGGGACAATGGTAAAAGGAACTTCACTTTGAGAAATATCGTCAGAAGTAAAGCCGGTGGTTCCGGAAGAACTATAAGCATTGCCATCAGGATTTAAAGCTGTGATGCCCGGAACAGGAAACGGGCGGATGATCAGGCCTGGCGATTGGGCATAAGCAGTCGTTATCAATAGCACACTCACCAGCAGTGAGAGTAGATTTTTCATAATCAATTAGTTTTGGAGGGTCCCGAAAGACCCCGGAAAACAACAGAATATTTTACTTAATTTCATGACATTAGGGTAAACCCTTAGTTCCGGACGTCCAGCGGGCCCAACTGTACGGTGAAACCCTTATATTATCCGTTCAAAAACAGGTATTTCACTTAGCTCACATTAGGGAAATCACTTAATTGGAGAAGATTGTTGATAATTTAAGGTGAAGTGTTGAAAAGGTTATTTCATGGAAATAAGGGCATACCATTTAAAGCTTTCTTTCCCTGAAATAAAGCAAACAGACCTCCATTCTAATAGCAGCATACCTATGCATCTCCTTGCGTAATTAGTAACGCAGAGAACACACAGAGCTTTTCGCAAAGTATCGCTAAGAAGAAAGCCGGACACTTTACACTTCGCAATCATTCCTTGTACAAGTGATGTCTTTCTTATAAATAAACACGGGGCGCTCCTGTTTAGTGTAAGCTCAATTATGCTTCAAAAACAATTCCGTCGCTCATTGTTCAGTTCAAAGATCCCGCCTTGGCGGGATGACAGAGAATCTTTGTTTACTCTGTGCAGTCAGAACTAATTTCAATCATGCAATAAATAATAAGAGTATCGAACCAAATACATCCTGCTATTATTCACCTCACGCTTTGCGTGATCATCCTGACGCAGGAAGGATCTTTGGCAAAAGCATAGGCGACCATTGAAATGGTAAAGCCTGTATGACCTAAAATCCCTAAAATCTAACGAAACGCAAAAACAGTTCAATCCTTCAAGCTGGTGCAGTGCCTCATTGCGGAAATTCGATCACCTTACCTCTAATAGTCCGAAGCGAAACCTCCGCAATGCAGCACCTTTTGTCTCTTCGCATAGCACGTGTTCAATCTAAGGCATCAAACAATCAGTTGTAAAGACCGTACAATCAAGAAAAGACTATAATCATAATGCATCAAGCCACCAATAGTAAAGACCGTTGTGTGTTGGCCTCCTTGCACTTGCGGAGCAATAGCGGCAAGGTGCCTTTTTGCCTGCCCCGACGAGCGCAGCGGAACTCGGGGGTTACTTTTTTTTGGGGCAAACAAAAAAAACGAACAAAGAACCCACCAAAGGCAACAATCATAAAATAAATCCACGCTCAATCTTAACCAATCCGTTAACCTCAGAAAAAAGACCTCAATGCCAATGGCAACATACCCATAGTTCCCCTTGCGTATTCAGTATCGCAGAGAACACAAAGATTTTCGCAGAGTATCGCAAAGATGAGAGCAGGCTCTTTACACTTTGCCGTCATTCCTGAAATAAGGGAGTCTTTCTTATAAATAAACAAGGGGCACCTATTTGTCCATATTCAATTATGCTTCAAGAAAATTCCGCCGTTCAAACAACTATCCAAAGATTCCTCGTGCCTCGGAATGACAAATCAACCAGGTTTATTTTTTTTGCAGTCAGAACTGTTCCTATGCCTTAAACCTAACGAAACGCAAAAACACTTCAATCCTTTAAGCTGGTGCAGTGCCTCATTGCGGAAATTCGATTAGTGAAACCTTTTTAGGCCGAAGCCCACCGTCCGCAATGCAGCACCTTAAGTTTCTGCGCATAGCACGTGATTGATCTTCAGTATCTAACTATATGACGTGAAGTAAATACTGTCAAGAAAAGATTGTAATCATAATGCATCAAGCCACCAATAGTAAAGACCGTTGTGCGCTGGCCCGGCAACTGCGAAGCACCTCATGAGCGCTAAAAAACAACGAAAGACCTGCGAATAAAACCCGCGGAGCGTTGGGGTTTGCCTGCCCTTTTGCCTGCCCCGACGAGCGCAGCGGAACTCGGGGGTTACTTTCTTTTGGGCAGCAAAAGAAAGTGACTCGCCGAAGGCACCAATCATAAAAAATAAAACAACCTCAATCCAATACGCTGAACAAAAAAAAGACTTCAGTGGCCAATGGCAATAGACCTATACATCTTGGCGTAATCAGTATCGCAAAGAACGCGGCGATTTTCGCAAAGTATGCAAAGATGATGGCAAGGCTCTTTACACCCTAACACCTCCCTATTCCACCAAATCAGTCTATATTTATTACTCCTCCAACCATCTCCCATGTTCAAAAAATTCCTGCTCCTGCTCACCCTTCACAGCCTGCAGGCCTGTGCCCAGCAATCCGGTTATTCAGTTGAAAAGACGTATAAGATACCGGGCCCCGGGGGATGGGATTACATCCGGATGCATAAAGGAAAGCTCTATGTCTCCCATAGTACCCAGGTCAATATAATCAATGCTGCCACCGGCGATTCCGTAGGCGTCATACCCCAAACTACAGGCGTGCACGGGATAGCCTTCGATGAGGCTTTGAACCGTTGCTATACCAGCAATGGCAGGTTGAATAATGTCACTGTATTTGACCTTGCCACCGATAAAGTGCTTACGCAGGTGCCAACGGGCAACAACCCCGACGCCATATTCTTTGAGCCCTTCACACAGACCATCATCACCTGCAATGGCAGCAGCAAAACTTTGTCACTGATCGATCCAAAGGCAGATAAGGTTATTCAAACCATCGAAGTAGGCGGCAAGCCCGAAGAAGCCGTCTCTGACGGTAAGGGTCATTTGTATGTGAACCTGGAAGATAAAAACGAAGTAGCAGCAGTTGATCTGAAAACCAATAAGGTGACAGCCCGCTGGTCCCTTGGAGCTGAAGGACCCACAGGCCTTGCCTATGACAAGGCTACTAACCGTTTATTTTCCGGCTGCGATGGTTACCTGGTGGTATTGAATGCTGAGAGTGGAAAGGTGGTGTCCAAATTGCCCATCGGCGATGGCTGTGATGGAGTGGTCTTCAACGAAGCCAAAAACCTCATTTATACTTCCAATGGTCAAAGCGGCAACCTGAGTGTGATCAGGGAAAAGGATGCCAACCATTATGCCGTGCTAGGCAACTACCCCACCAAAAGAGGCGCCCGCACCCTTTGCTTTGACGAAGCCAGTCAAACCATTTATTTACCAACAGCCGATTTTGAACCCCGTGTGGGCACTGAACGCCCTAAAATGAAGACCGGGACCTTCCAGGTGCTGGTGGTGACATATAAGGTTAAATAATTTCAATTCTCTCTCTCCTGGAAATTGAAATAGATAGTTGAAAATACCATGATTCTCTCATGGACCTAAGGACTCATTCTATAAAAGGTCTCCCTGTCCTAAATCCTTTACCATTCAACATTCCCCTCGTCCGCCGCAGCTCTAGCGAAGGAGGATTGTTCTATTGTTCTGCGGTTCCCACCCTTGTTCTATTGTTCGATATTCTCTTCCCCGGACTACCAACTACCGATTAACTCCTCCTCCTCAGAAATCCTTTTCCATCCTGTCCATCTTAGTTCTATGTTGCAAGACAATTGTGGTAACTTCATAAGGCACTCTTTCCATTTGGCTGATCATGTAAAATAAAACCAACAAGCCAGTGACCAACCTGTTTTCTTTGACACTATTTGCCTTTGTATTGTGCCATTGCGGCCAGGGAAATAATCCCTCTTCCACCAATATGTTGGCTTCAACGGATACAACAAAAATTGCAGTAGGTAAATCGCCGGGAAGTGTGGAAGTAGCAGACTTCAATAACGATACATTTCCAGACCTTGTTGTAACCAGCGAAAGCGACAGCAGTGCAACCATTTTATTAAATGATGGAAAGGGTGGTTTTACACCCTCCGCCCACTCCCCATTTTTTACAGGGCCCTCGCCAAATGATATCTGTATTGCAGACTTTAATAAAGACGGGCATCCAGACCTTGCATTTGCCAACCACGATAAAAAATATATAACTGTTTTATTGGGCGATGGAAAGGGAAATTTCAAACAGGCGACCCATTCACCATTCGCCACCGAAGGCATACCTCATGTGCATGGCATCGCATCGGGCGACTTTAATAATGATGATTGGCCTGACCTTGTTACTGAAAGTTGGGGCAACGACCAGGTGGAAGTTCTATTTGGCGACAGCACCATTAGTTTCGGAAAGCAACATAAGTTTTTTAAAGTGGGCAAGCGACCCTACCAACGGTTGAGAGCCGGTGATCTCAATGGTGACCACATACCTGATATAGTTACCACCAACACAGAAGATAATAATGTTACCATTTTACTGGCAGATGGAAAGGGTGAATTCAGTGAAGCTGTTGGATCACCTTTCGCTTGTGGAGACAATCCTTTCAATATGGCTATTGGTGATGTCAATGCTGACGGCAAACCAGATCTTGCTATTATAAATTCTCCCAGTAGCATGGCAGAAGGAAAGGGCAAAAATGGACTCACTGTTTTACTAAATGATGGACAGGGAAAATTCACCATGCTCAGGGGTTCTCCATTCCCCGCAGGACAAAATCCGAATAGGATAGCTATTGGTGATGTAAATGGTGACGGAATTAATGACATAGTTAGTTCTGACTTTGATGGCAATAAGATCTACCTGATTTTGATGGACAAGACAAAAGAAGTGAGAAGCCAAGTGATTGCTACAGGTCAACATCCCAAAGGCCTTGCCATTGCCAGGTTAAATAGTGACAATAAAGCTGATATAGTAATCTGCAATAATGCAGACAACAGCCTTACCATCATCTGGGGTAAATAACAGGATGTAGTTACCGGATGTAGTTTAGGAATGAACACTTAATTGACCTGACATCCAAACTCCAAATACCATTAACAATTGAAAATATCTTTAACGAACCCTTCATGGTTGCGGCTGGCTTTCATGACAGATAATGAGTAAGTTTGTACAAATGCATTTTGCTCACAATCATACAAATCATTATTCACCCCTTCCATTGGTGATAGACATGCGTGATTGCTATACCGGCTCTTTTCCTGAGTTTGTACCATTCTGCAGGGACATTTTTTATTTCTCCTCTTTCAAGGCCTATAAGCCGCTTGCCTGAACCTCGTTTAGCCAGTTTCCCATTTGCCATTTTCCCGATGTAATTCCAATCATCATTGGATGATCAATAATAAATTTTATTGACCAGCAAGTGATTTGGTAATCCGTTTACCATAAATAATTAACATGAGCCAGCTTCAAAAAAAGGCATCTGCCAGTAACATGATAGCAGGGATGCTGATGATCATCAACATCGTCATTATTGGTTTTGCATATACCCATAACCAAAACCTTTACTGGTGGTTACTCCTGTCATTACCCTTATTGCTGTTATGTATATGGGATATGAACCAGAAGAACCATGCGATCCTGAAAAATTTCCCGGTGATAGGGCATTTGCGCTATTTATTGGAAAGCATACGCCCGGAGCTGCGGCAATACTTTTTCGAAACCGATTTGGATGGCAAGCCATTTAATAGGCGCCAGCGATCTGTTGTTTACCAGCGATCTAAAAATGAAAAGCAAACGGTTGCCTTCGGCATGCAGGCCGATCCAACCAAACCTGGCTATGAATGGGCAGCCCATTCGGTATATCCTGTGCGTATTGATAAAAATGACCTGCGTGTATGGTTTGGCAATGGGCAATGCATGCAGCCTTACCATGCAAGCATCTATAATATCGGGGCCATGAGTTATGGAGCGCTGAGCAAAACAGCCATCGCATCATTGAATGAAGGCGCTAAACTGGGAGGCTTTGCCCACAATACAGGTGAAGGTGGTATTAGTGACTATCACCTCAAAGGAGGCGATCTTATCTGGCAGATAGGAACAGGCTATTTCGGATGTCGCGACCAGCAGGGCAATTTCAGTGCGATGGCATTTCGTAAGCAAGCCTTAAATCCTGCCATAAAAATGATTGAGCTGAAACTATCCCAGGGTGCCAAACCGGGACATGGGGGCATATTGCCTGCTAAAAAGAACACTCCTGAAATAGCTGCTATCAGGCAAGTGGTAGCCGGAACAGCCGTTCATTCACCGGGGGCGCATAGTGTATTTGATTCACCCGAAGGATTGGTGGAATTTTTACAATTGCTGCGCGAGTTAAGCGATGGGAAACCTGTGGGCTTTAAAATATGCATCGGGGACAGGGAGGAGTTCATAGACATCTGCCATGCTATCAAAACTACCGGCCTTATCCCCGATTTTATTACTGTAGATGGAGCTGAAGGCGGAACAGGTGCCGCACCGCTTGAGTTTACTGACAGCCTGGGCATGCCGTTGTATGATGCCATTGCTTTTGTAAAGCAAACATTAGATAACTATGATCTATCCGGCAGTATAAAAATCATTGCCGCAGGAAAGATCATTACAGGGTTTGATATTTTGAAAGTGTTAGCGCTGGGTGCCTCTGCCTGTTATAGTGCCAGGGGTATGATGATGGCATTGGGTTGCATACAGGCATTGATTTGCGACACAGACAGGTGCCCTGTAGGCGTGGCCACACAAAACCCTGATCTATACAAGGGACTGGATCCCCAGGTAAAGAAGGTACGGGTAGCCAATTTTCATGCAAATACCATGGGAGCCACTAAAGAGCTGATGGAAGCCTGTGGCTTTGCCGACCTGCGCAGCATCGTGCCATCCAAATTCTTCCGGCGCATCAACGAGTACCAGGTGAAAAACTTTGAACAGATCTATTTTTCAGGAAAGCAAAACAACTGGCAACAGAAATATGCTTCACAGCTCAATTGATGAATCACCCTGGGTCCCCTGCTTGTGCACATGCCCTAAAAGGGTAGACCCCGGATGGAGATGCTTTCTATTGATGCTTATCATTGCATCCGCCCGGGGTCTACCGTTGTGCGTTGGGCTCGAGTCTTGCGGGGACCCCGGGTGTTGTAAGAATTTCACCTGATGTTTACCCTTTAATACTTCTTCCAACAAAGAAATACAAACAACAGACAACAATTTTCTCATTGTCCCCGCCTGGGTTCTACTATTGTGCGTAGGGCTATAGCCTTGCGGGGACCCCGGGTATTGTATAAATAAAGCATCTATTAGTCGCCCAAAAGCAAGGTGCGAACATATCATTTTAAGTGCAACCCTATTGACAACCATCAACAGTTTACATTTTATCTTTGCGTCATAGTTTTATCATGATTACAAGGACAAAAAAGAACAATAGCCTCTTAGCCGGACTTTTGACAGCCACTGCAGCTTCACTTTGTTGCATCACACCTGTTTTAGCCTTTATAGGTGGTGCTAGTGGACTGGCTTCCTCTTTTTCATGGATCGAGCCTTTCAGACCGTACTTAATTGGATTGACAGTGTTGGTTTTTGCATTTGCCTGGTTTCAAAAGCTGAAGCCGCAAAAACATGCTGAATGCAATTGCGATACGGATAACAAGCCTTCCTTTTTACAATCCAAAACTTTTTTGAGCATTGTAACCGTTTTGGCGGGACTGCTGATTGCCTTTCCCTATTATGCACAAGCTTTTTATACAAAAGCTCACCAACCGCAAGTTGTGGCAACCAATCGTGACGATATCAAACAGGCTGAGTTTAAAATAAAAGGCATGACATGTGCAGGTTGCACTGAACACGTAAATAGCGAAATTGCAAAGCTCAAAGGTATTATTGAATATCAAACCTCTTATGAAAGAGCAATGAGCATCGTGAAGTTTGACCAGGGCAGAACATCTATTGACAGTATTGTGAAAGCTATTAACAACACAGGCTATAAAGTAATTGCTCAAGCTGTAACCAATAACTAATGCAAAACAAAGCCGCTATACTTCAATCCGTAATTACCTGCCCTGCTTGTGGACATCAGCAAGAAGAATCAATGCCAACGGACGCTTGCCAATATTTCTATGAATGCAGAAATTGCAGGATCCGGCTAAAACCAAAAGAAGGGGATTGTTGCGTATTTTGCAGTTATGGTTCTGTAAAATGTCCACCTATTCAAATGGGAACATCTTGTTGTTCATAGCCATGAAGGGTTTTTATCTAAAACTGTACTGACATATATGGCGGTGCGACGAATACTTTATCATCAACGAATTTTTTGTGACATGACATGTGAGACTTAATGCTATTAAGCTTCTTCATAAAAGTTTTACAGCACCCACCCGGAGTTTATCGTTGTGCATTTGTGCGAAAGCCTTCCGGGCATCTGGGTTGTTGTAAAATTGAACATTGCCTATTGAAGTAATAAGCAATAATAGTTATAGTTCATGATTCGACATAGTTGGTGACCTGTTCGATATTCTTGATAAATGGACTTAAAAAAACATCACAGGGAAGTACCCCTATTAGCATTGGCAGGTTGGAAGCCTATTTTTCCTCTTCAGACAGGGAGTGATGGAACTGTTTGAGGCAATGGACATTCTAAGGCCATTCAGCAGGAATGTCAACAACTACGGGCAGACTGAAGAGATGCGGAGTTTTATTTACCAGTGAAGACCTGGATGCGATGCTTTCTTTTGAAATAAATCCCCATACTCTCCAGCCTTACAGAATCGCCATAAATATTTCTTTAGCAGCCTGCAATTACTTAATTTTATAGCTGATTTGAATTTACTGAATCTGACTTCTCCACTTGGATCATTCTACCCCATCCAAACAATAATTCTGATCTTTAAAAACAATCGTGTTACCCTTTAGCCGTCCTGTATTTACTACGCGATCCGACCTCTATTATTTTTAATATGATGTTATGGATATGGCCTTATAATATAAGAGCATTTATCATTCAGATCGGGTTGATTACACGTGTATGTTATTAGCTATTCAATATCTAAAACTCGGTGATTTTCATTCAGGTTTTTAAAGGCATTTAAAATTAAACCACCCTGTAAGAATTTAATTCTCCTGCTCTAGTTGCCAAAAAAAGTAAAGCACTAGCTGATGTATTAAGCGATAGCAATTTTTTTATGGTTAAAACCTGTTTTATGAGAAAGTATTGTACTTACCTGGTAATTGTATTTACACTTTTAATTAATAAAAATGCAGCTTCTCAAATCAATTGTCCTGGTGATTTGACTTTTAGCGGAAACGTTTTGGATTGCGGAGCAGAGCTCGACCCGACATACCCTCCTTTTGACAATATTTCTCCAGCCGCAAGCAGCATTACCTACAGCTTTT
>NZ_FQUU01000023.1 GCF_900129295.1 Flavisolibacter ginsengisoli DSM 18119 | reverse complement strand
AGTATAGTCTTTAAAAGCTGGCGAGCTAATTGGGACAGG
Source organism: Flavisolibacter ginsengisoli DSM 18119 (assembly GCF_900129295.1). Taxonomy (GTDB): domain Bacteria; phylum Bacteroidota; class Bacteroidia; order Chitinophagales; family Chitinophagaceae; genus Flavisolibacter; species Flavisolibacter ginsengisoli. The sequence continues at coordinate 64,545 of NZ_FQUU01000023.1, read as the reverse complement.
CTATCGAGGTTCTTCGATTACACACCAGCCATCAGAAAGATCATCTATACCACCAATCCCATTGAGAGCTATCACCGTATGGTTAGAAAGGTTACTAAAACAAAGGGAGCCTTTAGCAGTGAAGATGCCATCGTAAAACAAATATACCTGGCTACCATAAATGCAAATACCAAGTGGCATGGACAAATGTTTGGATGGTCAACCGTTAGAACTGAACTGATGAACTATTTTGGAGACAGACTATTAAAAAAATGACACAGTTAATTGAGCATAACCAAGCATTTAAACGCTGGTTCTATTATTCGATTCTCCTTCTCCTCAATAATCCTATTTAATCCTACTAATCTTAGTTCTTTAGAATTTCCTCAATGCTCTCCCCAATAGCTACCAGCAACTGTACATCAACGTTAGGATGACCTTCGAGGTCCTCTGGTGATATCAAAGCACGCCATTCGCGGTTTTCATCTCTTTCATAAGAAACCTTTGTGCCGTTGACATCCACTTCAATGCGGTGGGTCCAGCCAAAGGAAACAAGGCTGGCAGGAAAGAGTAATTCTTTTCCCTTGTAAGTAACAGGTATACCGAAACCTTCATCCATGTCTTAGTCTTTCTTTGCCGGCAGAACAGAAAGCTGCGACTTATTGGTAACAACGATCTGGGGTTTGCCTTTAAAGAGTTCTACCTTACCTGTTACAGACAGGTCAGCATCTGCAAAAGTTTTTTCAGGGTCCAGTTCCAGGCGTTTGCGGTCTTCACCATAGATCACCACTGTAAGCAATTGATTGGGATAAGCAGCCCCGATATTGATCAACGTTGGTGCTGCTTTGGCTGATTCAAAATATTTCATTCCATATACCTTACCGGTAACAGTGACACTATCACCTACATGAGAGGCAATGTCTTCCAGCTTAACTGATTGTTGTGCCCTGGAAAAGGAAAAACTACAAAGTAGTACCAGGGATAAAATGTATTTCATATTGATAGCTTGTTGCACAATGTTAGTCTATTTACCAACAATAAATACCGGGGAAATTGCAAAAATGGAAAGCCCTGGAAATAAAAAAGGGCTCACCGACGTGAGCCCCATTGTTCTATACTAATAAACCTTAAAAAGTTTAATTGAACTGGCCTTTCTTTTGGCCCACTTTACCACCGATAACATAACCGCCACCGGCACCCAATACCGCACCTACAACAGCACCTACCACAGGGTTCTTTTTATAGATCACTGCACCTGCACCGGCACCCACCACGCCACCAATAACGGCTCCCTTGGTTTTATTGCTCATTCCTTTCTTCTCTTCGGCCTTAGCTGTTTCACCTGTTCCGGCAGTGCTGGCATCAGTACCAGCTCCTGTTGAAGCTGTGGAACCTGCACCTGCGTCAGGAGCAGAGGATACCGGCGCCTGTGGAGTAGCTACAGGAGCAGGAGAAGAAGGAGGAGGAGGTGTTTCTGTTCTATGATTGATAGCTCTTGAAGGGCTGCTCACTCTTGGGGCCTTGCGCACCGGGGCTGTTGCTACCGCTTGCTCAGGCTGACCATAATCTTTTGAATCCTTCATTTCATTCATCACCTTCCAGGCCTGGTATTCTGAAAGACCTGAAGTATCCTGTAAAACGGTTGGAGGCTGAACAACAGCCGCAGGGGTCGTAGCCTGTCCGCTCATCTTTGGATTGCTGTTACAAGCTGTCATTACAAAAGCTGTGGCAGCGATACTAAAAAAGGGTATAAGTTTTTTCATTTTGTTCTTTTTAATTAATTCCGACAGGCGGAGATTCAGGATAATAGACCTTGCATTTCCTGGAAATATTACTATCTAATTGTTAAAGCGGTTACATTGTCTAAGTGATTGACTAAATGGAGTTTAATCAGGCAAGCTGGTCCTTTTTCATACCTATCTTCTTCAACTCCTTTACTTCTATGCTATAGGCGCCAAAATCATCAACCACCCTCCCTTTCATCCAATAAACCCCTACTCCCTGGAGGGGATAGCGGCGTGTGGTATCCGGGAAATGAACCGTATCCAGCCAATCGCCATTGCAGTCTATAAAGGTTCCAAAATGCATGATCTCTTTTTTGATAGTACGTACATATTTCACCGTCACATAAGCACCTGCTATCTCCACTTCTTTTCCTACAAGAGAAGGCAATTGTGATACTGTAACAAAGCGGTTGTTATCCAGCTCAGCCAGGTCAAAGCGACTGCAAAGAGGGTAATCAAGCAATTCTATTTCATCCAGGGCGTCTTCCAAAGAAGTATGGTGTAGTTCGGGCAGGGTAAACTCCAGTGGTTTGTCTTCAAACAGTGCTTCCCTGATCTTGTTATGTTCCTTTACTCTCTTCTGCAGGAAATTGGCCTCCCACAACAATTGCTTTTTATTCTTGCCTGTAAAGCGCAGGGCGCCTATACGTACCAACAGGTTCAGTTGCTCTATACCTATAGCAGTGCGGGTCATCAGGTCCTGTAAACCAGTAAAAGGACCATTAGCTTCTCTTTCTTCCAGTAAACGGCTGGCCACATCGGCCTGCAACCCTTTGATCAGACGCAGGCCGATAAACACTTCCTTACCCCTGATATTGGTGAAATAATCACTCCTATTGACACAGGGTGCTTCCACATGTCCACCTGCCCTGCGCAGCTCGTGAAAATAGAGCTCGCGATTGTAAAACCCGCCTTCGTTATTGATAACGGCAACCATGAACTCCAATGGGAAATATGTCTTGAGGTAAAGGCTCTGGTAACTCTCAACGGCAAAGGATGCCGAATGAGCTTTAGAGAATGAATAGCCTCCAAAGCTTTGGATCTGACGCCATACTTCTTCAGTGATAGCATCAGGATAGCCAAAGCTGCGACAGTTGGCAAAAAACCTTTCCTTGATCTTGTCAAAGCCATCATGGCCCCTGTATTTGCCACTCATGGCCCGGCGCAGGATATCCGCTTCACCCATATCAATACCTGCAAAATGGTGGGCAACCTTGATCACATCTTCCTGGTACACCATTACTCCATAAGTCTCTTCAAGCAGCTCCTTCATTTTAGGGTGCAGGTATTCGAAGCTATCAGGTTGGTGAAAGCGGGAGATGTATTGCCGCATCATTCCTGACTGGGCCACACCGGGGCGTATTATGGAAGAAGCGGCCACCAGGGTCAGGTAATCGCTGCACCGCAATTTGATCAGCAGCTGCCGCATGGCAGGACTTTCAATATAAAAGCAGCCAATGGTATCTGCTTTTTTGATCTTTTGAGCTACCTGGGGGTCTTTTTTGAACTGCTCGATGGCGTGTATGTCCACGCTCAACCCCTTATTTTCCCTAACCAGTTGAATGGCTTCCTTGATATGGCCAAGCCCCCGCTGCGAAAGGATATCGATCTTATAAAGCCCGATATCTTCCGCGGTGAACATATCTATTTGCGCCGTAGCAAAACCTTTAGGCGGCATAATGAGGGCCGTATATTGTGTAATAGGCTCTTCACTGATCAACATGCCACCGGGATGTATGCTGGCATAATTGGGAAACCCCTGGAGGAGTGCTCCGTAGCTAATGATGTATTGCTGGATCTTATCTTCTTTAAAATTAGCCAGGGGGTTGGATACAAGGCCATCTATTTCCTGTTTGGGCAGGCCAAATACCTTTCCCAGTTCCCTGATAATTGCATCGTGTTTAAAGGTGCTCACCATTCCCAGGAGGGCCACATGATCGCTCCCATAGCGCTTGAAAACATAATCTATTACCTCATCCCGGTCGCGGTGGCTGAAGTCAATATCAAAATCGGGTGGAGATGCCCTATAGGGGTTAAGAAAACGTTCAAAATACAAGTCCAGCTCAATGGGATCCACATCGGTGATCTGGAGACAAAATGCCACTATGGAATTGGCCCCACTACCCCTGCCCACATGGTAAAAACCACGGCTCTGGGCATACCGGATGATATCCCAGGTAACCAGGAAGTACGCATTGAAACCAAGTTTGTCAATGATCTCCAGTTCTTTTCTTACTCTTTTATGGGCTTCTTTATTACTGCCGTAGCGGCTTCTCATGCCATCTTTGGCCAGCTTTTCCAGCAAGGCTTTATCGGCTGCAAGTGAAGAAGTAAAGATCTTTTTGTTCTTATCTGCCTTCAGGTCAATAGAATAAGAGCAGCTGTCAATGACCTGAAGGGTATTTGTTACAATGGCGGGGTAGCGACCAAAAGCATCCAGTATTTTAGCGGGGGATAGAAACATCTCACCTTCTGCAGCCACCTGGTCACTGGTCTGCTTACTGAGGAGAATATTCTTATCTATAGCCCTCAATAAGCGATGCAGGTTAAAACCTTTCTTATCCTTATAGGTAACAGGCTGGCGGATGACGAATCTATGTGAGTGAACCGAGATATCCATAGTAAACAACTTGTTGACCTCTGAGGGTTGCACCCCTATCAGTTCATTGGTGCTCAGTTGATTGGGAGCTTTGGCGCCAAGGGGATAGATGACCCAAACATTTCCGGATAAAGAAGGTATTCCCGGAAATGGCATTACAGTCTGTAAATGAAGGCTCAGAAAGCTATTGATCTCCCGAAGTCCGGGTATATTTTTAGCCAGCAGCAAGTAAAGAAAAACATCTCCATTCCTGACCTCGCAGCCTAATACCGGCTTAATCCCGGCATCCAGACAAAGGCTATAAAACTCCCAGGTGTCCTGGGTGCTGTTGATATTGGTGAGGGCCAGGGATGCGGCACCCATTTCCAGTCCTTCCGTAACCAGTTGGGCTGTGCTGAAAGTACCATAGCGGTATGAATAATACGTTTTGCAGTTGAGGTACATAATTATAGTTTATAGAAATCCACTGGCCCTCATAATGAGGTAGCGCCCAAAGCGGCCATTGAGCTTATCTATTTCCTGGTACAGCCTGATCAGGTCGTCTGTATCGTCAAACAGGCTGATCTGGTAATTGCCCGGCACAAGGTGGGTGAACCGAACACCGATCAACCGTACCAGGAGGCGGCGGTCATAGAGTTTGCTGAACAATTCTTTGACGGTTTGCAGTAGCAAGTGGTCAAGGGCGGTGTAGGCTATGGTACATTGCTTAGTAACTGTATTAAAATCGGAATAACGGATCTTGACGGTGACGCAGCCTGTCAATTTGTTTTGCTGGCGCAGCTCAAAAGCGATCTTTTCGGTCATTTGCACCAGCTTTGCCTGCAAAAAGCGGATATCAATGGTGTCAGATTCAAAAGTACTTTCAGTACTGATGCTTTTTTGCTCGCTATAGGGCACCACGGGTGATTCGTCAATACCATTGGCACGGCGCCAAAGTTCTATACCCGGCTTACCCATCAGGTTTTCCATCATCTCCACGGGTATTTCGCTTAGCGTCTTGATCTTTACCACGCCCATCTGCCTTAATAATTCTGTGGTTTTAGGACCTGCCATGGGCAATTTTTCAATAGCCAAAGGCGCCAGGAACCTTTTTTCATTTCCGAAAGGAATGACCAGTTGCCCATTGGGTTTGGCCTCGTCCGTAGCCACCTTGCTGACCAGTTTATTGGCAGCCATGCCGTTAGAGATAGGGAGTCCGGTTTCTTTGGTCACTTTACTTCTCAGATCCTGGCTGAAGCTGCGGGAACCGAAGAACCGGTCCATTCCTGTGAGGTCTACATAAAATTCATCCACACTGGCTTTTTCAAACTGGGGAACGTTGTCACGGATCACATCCGTGACCAGGCGGGAATAATAACTGTAGGATTCCATATCACCGCTAATGATCATTGCCTGCGGACAAAGCCTGCGGGCCAGCTTCATAGGCATGGCAGAACGGATACCGAATTTGCGGGCCTCGTAGCTGCAGGCCGCCACTACTGCCCTGTCGCTCTTGCCTCCCACCATTAAGGGCTTCCCTTTGAGTGAAGGGTTTTTCAGGCATTCTACATTTACAAAGAAGGCATCAAGATCATAGTGTGCTATGGTACGTTCGTTCTCCTTCATATCCGCTGCTAAACTAAATTATTTAGCAATCTGTTTGCCAAAAAGTTTAGCACAGGAAGAGGTTGATCATTACCGATTGTTGTGTTTCTTGTTTGGCCCCAATTTAAGGCCGGGGAATTTGTATCTATAAAAAGTAAAATATCAATGCTTTACCAGGCATTGATTAAATAGGATTCAGACTAGGAACTGTAATGAAATCGACATTGCAGGATGTGTAGATTGCTGTGGTGAATCATATAAACTAACCGGTGTTCATCTGTAATACGCCTACTCCAACAACCGGCAAAATCTCCTTTCAAGGGTTCAGGTTTACCAATACCTTTAAAAGGGGATCTTAGGCAATCTTTGATAAGATCGTTGATCCTGCATAGTATTTTTTTATCGTGTTGCTGCCAATATATATAGTCTTCCCAGGCGTTTGTTTGAAAAACAAGATCCATACTTATTTATCTATAAGTTTTCTTTTCTTCCCTCCTCCTGCATTCATTTCAGCAATAGCATCCGTCAGCCGTTTGTAGTTAGCCGCTGTACTTGTGAGATGCAACGTTTCCTGGATAGCATTGTAATCATCTAAGTCCATTACCACAACATTTTTCCCTTTTGTTCGGGAAACAACTACGATCTCACGATCTTCATTGACCATATTTAAGTTTTCAGCAAGGTTATTGCGGAACTCAGAATAATTTACAACTTTCATATGCACTACTTTAGGTACAAAAATAAGTACTTTTTTAAGAACTTGCAGATATTAGTTTATATATAAATAATCAGTCCTTAATTGCAGCCTGCAATGGATCTCGATCATATTATGTAATTAAGATTTGGATACAATAAACAAGCAGTTTATTGCGCAGACATACTATCCGGCACATTCACAACACCTGTAGGTTGCCTGATAAGGATATCGCTGAGGTCTTGTTTAGCTTCCAATCCCAGTCCACCATAGATCCTGTCGCCCTTGCGGTAGATGCGGACTTTTTTATCAGTATAAAACCGTTGTGTATTCTGGTCCCACCAAAGGTCTGGTGTCCATAGGGTGTCGCCGGTGGCATTGGCCACTACCACGCTGTCACGGAGGTAGGCCTTATTGAGGGTCTCCATGTATTTGCCATAATGTGCATCGAGGCGGCTTTGTTCTTTGCCCAGGCTGTCATAAAACACCATCCGAAGTGTTTTGGGAAACTCTACGTAAGCTGTGTCCCTGCTATAACGCAACATCACCGGAGCTGTAAGGAGAGAACGCAATTGGCCACCCTGGCTAAAGTAGCTTTGAATATTCTTTGCTTCTTCTACCATCTCTTTCTTCTCTTTCCATTCATTGAGCGCCCGCTGTGAATTTTCACAGCCAAAAAGGAACAGGCAGCCCCAGAAAAAGGCTGCCTGTTTTATAATGAAGTTGCTCAATACATTCTTACTCATACTTGCGCTTGACAAACCAAAGATCGGTGAAGTTGAACCCAACAGAAAAACGGAATACGTTTTCTTTCAAAGCGTTGTCCTTATTTCCTCTTTTCAGGTACTCAAGAGAAATGTTGATGGCGTTGTATTGATTGGGTGCCAGGCGGCTTGTACGAATGGGTAATGCCAATCCTGCAGATGTGCCGAATGTAGGCAGCTTGTTATCTACCTTAATATAATCCTGCCCTACAGAAAAGCCCAGGCGGTATGTAATGCGGCTGAAATAATTGGTAGAAGCTTTAGGGTTGAATTGTCCACCTGCCTTTAATTTCCAGTTATCCTGCACCTGGTCAGGTTGGCCAAAAAATCGGTACTCACTCCATTTGCTGGTAGTATAATCCACACCCAGCAGGTAACCTCTTCCATCTGTTTCATAAGAGTTATAAACAAAACCTGCAGTGTAAGAAGAAGGATAGATCACCTGTCCTTTTATATCGTTTTGTTTATATACACTGTCTATTTGAATCGTTTCCCCGGCATTTCCCAGGGTAAATGTCTGGCGGGTCACATCCTGCGATCCCTTTATGGTTTGCTTCCAGTTGCCCGAAGCGCCCAGGCGTAAATAACGATTGCCTTTGAATTTAACGAGGTATTGAACACCGGCATCATAAAAAAGGCTGCCGAAGGAATAATTGGTGCTATGCTCTGAAGCTTTATAATGAACAGAATCATTGGCCAGTGCCCTGCGTGTATTTAATTCTTTCGTTCCAAAAAGGTAACCTGCATTGACACCAATACTAAAGTTGCCAAAACCTACACCAGTGCCGATTGAAGGAAGAAAGGTTCCACCCGATCCGCTGAAAACGGTCAATGCACTGTCAATGGGAAGATTGGTAACGGGATCCAATAAACGCTCATTGCGGTTGATCTTATAGCTTACTCTTGACAAAGGACGCAAGCCAAAGCTCAGTCCCCAGTTTCTTCGAAGAGGTAAGCCCACGCTTAGATAAGAAAAGTAAGCATCCGAAGATGTAAAGCTTTGAGGAGTATTAGGTGCAGAGATGGTACGATTCTCCAGGTTGAGGCCTGCATCCAGTATAACCCTTCCATATTGCAATTTGCTTGAGGTCTTTTCCTTCAATGCATAAAAGCTGGAATAAGATGCTGGATTGCTGAAGTTAACAGAGATGACATCGGCATAACCGGCGGATATACCTCCCATGCCTCTTGTAGTCATATTACTGTTGGGAAAAAGGTCGCCTAATCCATAACGTGAATAAGGAGAGTTGCTTTGCGCAGATCCCATTAATGGCGAAAGAAAAAGAACAGAGACCAATGCCTTCAAACCCACTGCCGAACTCTTAAGCATTATTGATTTGGCTAATTGCATACAGACCTTTAAAAATTAATTCAGGGTCTGCAAATATCTTATTTTTCAAATGGGGCTCAAATATTCGTATATCACCCCCGGTTAAAAGCACGTTAAAGTTCCCATACCTTTTTTCATATAATTCAATCATTCCATCAATCTCGGCAGCCATGCCCAAAACCACGCCAGACTGGAGGTTTGTCTTCGTATCATATCCAATTAAAGGCACATTCCAATCAGCTTCCACCAATGGCAGGCGCGCAGTGAATTGGTGCATAGCCCTGAACCGCATCTCCATTCCCGGCGATATGGAGCCACCCAGGAATTCATGATGCTGGTTAATAAAATTGAATGTGATGCAAGATCCTAATCCAATGGCAAGGTTGTTTTGCTTGGGAAATAAATAAACTGATGCGGCACAGATAGCTAACCTGTCTGCACCAACAGTCTCCGGCTTACCCACTGGAATGGTGAAGGGAATTTTGGAAACATTACTCAGCTTATGATACCTGGTAGTTGTTGCCAATAGTTGCTCAATTGAAGGATCGTGATTAATGACAGAGGAAAGAATAGACCTTTCGGGCTTGAATTGTTCAATGAGCTGCTTTAAATGGTCATGCACATTAGCATCCAGAATGGTCACTTCTTTCAGCCTGTCTTCTTGAAAGAAGGCTGCTTTCAGACGCGTATTTCCAAAGTCCAGGCAAATAGTATTCATGTAAGGTATCTGCGAAATGAGTTAATCTTAGTTAAGCGCCTAAATTAGGAAGAATGGCGCATCATTAAAAGCAAATGAATAAGTGGCAACCGAAAACTGGTTATTCAAAGTTGAAGGAGGAAAGGTTTTTAAAGTGCCCGTTCAGTTTCACTTTTTCTTTCAGTGACTCCATTTGAGCCACCATAGGAATGACACGGGTGAGGTGACGCTTAAGGTATTCCTGCCGTTGTCTTTCATGCATTAATCCCAGCAATTCGTACTCTTCCTGCAATGACATGCCTACATGATGGGCGATATCATATATGTTTAATTCTTCATCAGGTTTATTAAAATCCTTTTCCACCTTGAGCATCTTAAATAATTCCCTGATGCTGTTCACTACCCTGCGCATCACTTCCGCACTGCCTGTTTCGTTATTTGGCGGATAATTGACAATAGCCCCGCTGTACAATTTATCAGGCACTTCCTTGATAACTTCCAACACACGAAATACTTTATCTCCGCGGGTCTTGATGTCCATCTCGCCATTCTCGTCCACATGGGAAATTTCGGTTATGCCTACCAGTGTGCCATAATCCTGCATGCGGTTATCTATTACCGAAGGAATACCGAAGAACTTTTTTTCCTTATAGCATTCCTGTATCAATTGCTTGTACCGGGGCTCAAAAATGTGCAGGTTGAGCTGCTCACCCGGGTATACTACAATGCCAAGCGGAAATATGGGAATAAAGTTCGTCATGCTTTTGGACTGCAAATTTGATGCAAAAAGGCGAAAGATTCATGCTGGAATTGAATGCTAAGAAACCCATATTTCATTCCCTGTCTTTTGCATTCCCAAGTGCTGAGCCTTCTTTATTTTCCCAAAGCTCCTGTAATCGGGCATATTTTAAAAAAGTATAAAAGGCTGTCATGCGTGCCGCAGTATATCCTTGCCAGCCATCAAGGAAGCCCAGTTGCACAATGTAATGCATAAAAAAACCCAGTGCAGGTGAAACCCTTGTCTTTATAAATCCAGAGCGCTTTCCCTGCGCAAAATATTTCTCTGCATTGAGCAGGGCATACTGCACCATCTTATAGCTATAATCTGCCATGTCTTTCATAGTGTGGTGAAGAATACTTCCCTTTAGTTTTCTGATGCTGGTATCCTTAGGGAATAGCAATTCTTCGTGCACCACTGCATCATTCCAATTCACCTGCTTTCGGTTGAATAACCTGATATGATGATCTCCTCCCCACTCGCCCCATTTTAAATGACGGTTACCCAGGAAATTTTTAAAGGGCACATCAAAAACCTCCTTCTCATTTTGAAGATCCAATGCTTCTAATTCCTGTTGCAACTTTTCATCCAATGACTCATCCGCATCCAGGCTTAATATCCAGTCATGTTTTGCCAGGGCTACGGCCTCCCTTTTTGTTTTTCCAAAACCAAGCCATGGCCCCTGGTGTAGGTGCACACCTGCATCCTGAAGCAAGGCTACAGTGCCATCTGTGCTGCCATTATCATATACAACAATATCATCAGTTACTGATCGTACTGATTGCAGCAGCCGGTCAATGGCATTGACCTCATTTTTACAAACAACAACTATAGAGATCTTATTAGCCATCAAGGTCCGATTGATTCAGCCATTTCCACCACCATAGTGGTAAAAAGGAAAAAATAAATACACCAAACTGAGCTTCTATGCTCATATCGAAAACAAAACTGAAAACTACTATTGCATTTAAACAATACCAAAAAACAGCATCATGCTTTATGGGTATAAAAAAAGGAATAGCCAGGATTAGAATCAAAAAAATAATCGCTGCCCAGCCTGCCACGCCTCCAAATACAAGCAGTTCACTGCAGGGAAGAAAGCGTTCACCTGTACCTAGCATTGGCGAGTGTGTAGCATACCAGTGATGCACTTCGCCCTTCAGGTCGCCTGCACCCACACCCATTGGTGCTTCTTGTAGTATCTGCCATCCGGCCTTTAATGACAATACCCTTGCACCATCATTTGAACCAGGCAAATAATTTCCCGAGCGCACATTATTGAGGTCATAAAGAATGTATTTGATCCTGTTTTGAAAGGTGGGAACTGCAAACCATGCAACCAATGGAATAATAACGATCAATGATAATAAAGAAAGAGATATCCATTTTTCCCTTTGCTGCACTAGCCACCAGGCGGCATACATCACCAGCAGGATATACAGGCAGGCAAGTCCCATCCTGGCAGCCAGCAGGTGGAGGTAAAAGGCAAAGAATATTGCCAATGTCCCGAATAGTATCTTTTGTGTTTTAACTGAACTCTTTTGCCAAAGCAGCAGGGAAAGCAAAACTGCAGCACTAACCAGCCAGCTAAATCTTATATGATCATTCTCTAGCGGTGTAGCCATTAATTTGGCCTTTAAATAATCCTGGTTCCAGTCGGTGCTTTTCAAAAAATATTCAGTGGCACTCCAGGTGCATCCCAAAAATAGAAGTGTCAAAAAAGTATAAGCAACAACCAGCCATTGTTGTTTACTAAGCTGCCACCTGCCTGCGAATGCAATGGGAAAAAACAATAGTGGTAATTTAATTTGCATCACCGCCATCCATTCCTGCAGATCACTGCTCCACAGTGCTGAAACAAGTGGAACAAAAAACAACACCGAGAGTAAAACCAAATAGGTAGTACGGGTAAAAGATTGAAGTTGAACTTTCCAGTCTTTGTGTACAATGGTTAGCACCAAAAACAATCCCATGCTGATTGAGAGGGTGGCCCGCGAAATGAACAAGCCTGCCAGCATGAATAGCATGGCCAAAAAGATGCCTTTCTCTCTCCAACTGTTCTCTATAGGATTACCCATATTTTTGTACAGATAAGCTTGAGTGGTTTTGATTCAATGTTCTGCAAGATGCAGGATAAAAACGATATTACTTCATGTGGCAACAATGGCTCGCAGAATTGAAACAGGGAGATATAAAGGCTTTGGCCCGCAGCATATCATTGGTGGAGAATGGCGGCGCAGGTTATGAACAACTGCTGGAAGCCCTGCCCTATAATGACAAGGCCAGCGTCATTGGTATTACAGGTCCCCCGGGTGCGGGTAAGAGCACATTGGTGGACGCATTGATCGGGCATTTGGTAGGCAATGGCAAAAAAGTGGCGGTGCTTTGCGTTGACCCCTCTTCCCCTTTCAACCTTGGCGCTGTCCTGGGCGACCGCATACGCATGAGCAACTGGTACACCCATCCCAATGTATACATCCGTTCATTGGCCACAAGGGGTTCTATGGGTGGATTGAATCCGCGTATCATTGAGATCACCGAACTCGTGAAAGCTGCGGGTTATGATTATGTGATCGTAGAAACGGTTGGTGTAGGGCAAAGCGAAATTGAAGTAGCAGGCCTGGCAGATACGACTGTGGTAGTTATGGTGCCTGAGGGAGGAGACGAGATCCAGACCATGAAGGCAGGCCTGATGGAGATAGCTGATATTTTTGTAGTGAATAAAAGCGACCGCCCTGATGCAGATGCCTTCGTAAAGAACCTGCGGCTGATGCTGGCACCTGCCTTTCATACACATAAACACGAAATACCCATCATAAAAACAGTGGCCAGTTCAGGGGAAGGCATCGCAGCATTATATGATGCTATAAAGGGCAATGCGGAACATGAGAAAGTAAATGAAAAGAAGATTTGGCTTCTTACTGAAAAGGCCTGGCACCTGATACAACAAAAAAGAATGCAGGATATTTCTAAATATGACCTGTATAAAGAAATAGAAACAGGAACTAAACCATTTAACCTTTACCGGTTTGTAGAAAGCAAGGCATAAGTACCGATTATGAGCAGACAAAAAGATCTGTCACGCCTGAGTGACTGGCATGTAAAAACTAAAGACCCACACTATATTCACTATTATTTTTTGATCAGGGATATCCAGGATGCGGTAAACAAATATGCCAAAGGCAACTTCCTTGATCTTGGGTGTGGCAACAAACCATATGAGGGTCTTTATAAACCCGTAACATCAACACAGACAGGCTGTGATGTAATGCAAAGTGATAAGAATCGTGTAGATGTCATTTGTCCTGCTACCTGTTTAGATTTTCCGGATAATCATTTTGATTCCATCCTGTGTACGCAGGTATTAGAACATGTTTATGAACATGATAAAATGATGAGTGAAATATACAGGGTGCTCAAACCGGGTGGCAATATTATACTTACAGTTCCTTTTGCCTGGGAACTTCATGAAGAACCATACGATTTCTTCAGGTATACAAAACATGCCTTACAGCAACTATTTGAACTTAATGGGTTTAACGTTGACCATATCAAACCCAATGGCGGTAAATGGGCTGCAGTTTACCAATTACGAACCAACATGCTTTATCACTCCTTTAGAAAGAAAACCTTTCTGAATAAACTTAAGAAGATCCTTTTCATTGAATTGAGGCTGACCCAACTGAGGAACCATTTTGCTATCTGGCTGGATAAAAAATACAGGGATGAGATCTTTACGCTCAATTATATCGTGGTGGCGCATAAACCATCATGATGGGAGCTCCTCATTGCGAAACACCAGGTTCTCCCCTGCTATTTCCAGCGAGAAGTTGAAAGAATTCACTGCATTCAATAAAGACCTGCTGCAGCCTTTTTTCATACGGTCATGCACTTCCACTATCAGCACCCTTGTCTTTGGCAACCAGTTTTGATACCCCGAAGAGAATATTTCTTTCTCAGATCCTTCCACATCCAGTTTCAAAAGGTCAATATGTTTCCATCCCTGTTGAAGCATGATATCTTCAATACTTAATGCGGGGACTGAACCACTTATTTTCTTTTCAACCTCTTCTACTACAAATCCATTGTTACCCTTTCCTGTATCTTTTACTACAAGGTCAGCAGACCTCCACCAAATTCCCGAGTTAACAGCGGTGATGTTCTTATAAAGGGAAGTGTTTTTCTGCAGGAGAGAGAAATTTTCCCTGTCAGGCTCCAATGTGATAATGGACGCCTCAGGAAAACGTGTGGCAAAATAGGCGGCAGTTAAACCAATATTTCCACCTCCGTCAATGATATAACGGGGCGTAAAATCCATCTGTACATTATAGGTTTCTCTTAAGATCACTTCTTCAAATGTGGCAAAATCATAGGCATTACTTCTCATGCTAAATGGATATTTCAGCCTGGAAACCCTAAACCCCTCATACCTGTTCGACTTGATCCTCCGGTACATATTCAAAGCCTCACCCAGTGGCAAATATTTCTTAAGCAGGGAAAAACGTGACATCTTGCAAAAAAACTACTTTAGTTTTGAAACTTTGTATTTGAATCATGCCCTCTATTTTTTTTATCTCATTAATGAACGGTTTACCCTGGGGAGGCAGTGAAGAATTGTGGTACAGGTCAGCCTTATATGCTGCACAAAAAGGATGGAAAGTTGGTTGTGCCGTATACCATTGGAAAGAAAAAGAACAGAAGTTACAACTACTGGAAAAGGCCGGGTGTTCCATTTACTGGTTTCCTAATGAGGGCAGAAAAAAGGAAAAACTTGCTGATAAGATTCAATATAAACTTACAAAGTACAGGTTAAAACGCTTTATAAAATCCCTGCCGGTAAAAGACTATGATATGGTTGTGATCAACCAGGGCGGCTTTGAGATACATACTCGGGAATGGAGAAATTACTGGAAGTATTTGGATCGCTATGCTTTGCTGTTTCATAATTACAGCAAGAACGAGCAATGGGGCAGCTCTAAAAAAAAGGCTCTTGAAAACTGGGTCGGTAAAGCATACATTAACCTGTTTGCTTCTGAACAGATCAGGATCACCATGCAACAACAACTTGGCATTTCCATCACTAATAGCGCTACACTGATCAATCCTATTACCATTTCACCACCTGCAAATATTACCCCTTTTCCTACGAAAACTGGTGAATATATATTTGCCATGTTTGCTGCATTGGAAACAAACAGGAAAGCGCAGGACAACCTGGTCAAAGCATTATCCAGCGACAAATGGAAGAAAAGGCCATGGCAATTGCGGTTATATGGTGAAGGCAAGGACAGGACTGAATTGGAAAAACTGGTTAGGGAAAATAAGTTAGGCAATAAAGTATTTTTAAAAGGTCATACAAATAATATAACTCAGGAAATAATAGCTGCTCATCTCATCCTGCAGATAACTCATCAAGATGCCATGCCCATTACGGTAGTAGAAGCCCTGGCCTTCAGCAGGCCCGTTATAGTAAGTGAAGTAGGTGATATGCCAGTATGGATCATAGAAGAGATCAATGGTTATATAAGCAAGGATGCTTCCATTGAATCTATTGATGCAACACTGGAAAAAGCCTGGAATGATAGAGATAGGTGGCCTGAAATGGGTAAGAAAAGCTTTGAAATATTTAAAGAAAAATACCCTGCTGCTTTAGAAGAATCTTTTTTAAAACAATTAGGTTTTTAACCTTTTTCATTCTTCCTCCACCAGCGATATCCCATTATACCTACCATAGCTAAGGGAGTAAAGGCAAGATAGAGTATGCCTGCATTCAATCCGCGGGCTGGCTTTTCACCCAATTGTTCTGCGGTGCGTGTACAAACAGAACATTGCGCCTGTACCGTTGCAGATATTAAAAACAGGCAAAAGGATAAGATCAGGATTAAACGATACTTTTTCATGGCCTTAAGAGTAAGGCTGCAAGTTACAACCAAAAGTAAAATCCTCTTACAACCCTATGAAATCAACGGTTCCTTAACAGATTAAAGCTTATTATCATATTCATGGCTTTTCACTACGTGTATTTACCTTGACATGGCTGTTGTTTCTTCCTATTTTGCAATGGTTTCCCAAAGGCCATGCGTCCATATCCTATCATAACTGCTTTTGTCCTGCTGGGCGTGACACTGAACGCTCAAACCTCCATTAGTGGGGTTGTCAATAGTTATCATAAGGTTATTGATATTATTCCGGCCAAAGCCTGTGTACGTGTAGATAATGTTTCAGGACTTGCCTTTAATGACAGGGTCATGATCATACAGATGAAAGGAGCTACTGTTAGTACCACCAATACCACTGCATTTGGAACGGTCAGTTCATTGAACAACGCCGGCAACTACGAGATCGGCACCATCTGCTCTGTAAGGGGCGATTCAATATTTCTGTTCAAGCAGTTATTGCGTTCCTATACAGTTACAGATAAGGTACAATTGGTACGAATACCTCAATATAACAATGCCATAGTGGCTGACAGTTTAAAAGCATTGCCTTGGGATAGTACAACTGGTAAAGGTGGCGTGCTGGCCCTCTGGGTATCTGATAACCTGGTATTGAATGCGCCAATTTCAGCTTCGTCCTCAGGATATGCCGGTGGCCGTTATCTAACCAGCAATGGAACCTGCTCAAACTTTGCTGCACCGAATGGTTATTATTATAATGCCACTACACTCTCCCCACAGGATGGTGCCTACAAGGGTGAGTCAGTGGCAGATTTGGCAATAACCTATAGTGGTGGCAAAGGTGCGGTGGCCAATGGTGGAGGTGGTGGCAATAACCATAATAATGGAGGAGGTGGCGGGGCCAATAGCAGTGCAGGGGGTAGTGGAGGTGGCAATTCCAGTGCTTCAGGCTGCAGCACTGCCAATCCTGGCAAGGGAGGTTATGCATTGAGTAATAGCAGCGGGGCTAAACTTTTCCTTGGAGGAGGCGGTGGTGCAGGCCATGCTAATTCAGGCTTTTTCTCTACTGGAGGAGGTAATGGAGGCGGTATAGTATTCATACAAACCAATACACTTTATTCAAATGGTTATAAGATCCTTGCCAATGGACAGGATGGTGGAAACACTTTAGGAGATGGGGCCTCAGGGGGCGGAGGAGGCGGGTCCATTATTTTAAATATCAATAATTACGCTGATCCTGTTACTATAGAAGCCATTGGTGGTAATGGTGGTTCGGAAAACGATGATAATACCTCCGGCAAATGCTATGGAGAAGGAGGGGGAGGCAGTGGTGGTATTATTTATTTCAAAGGTTCTACCCCTGCAGGGATCAGTACTGTAACAGGCGGAGCTAAAGGCAATAAGCTCAATTCTCTGAACTGTGGTACAATAACAGCTGGCACAGCAGGCACGGCTGGCACAACCGTTACCAATTATTCTTTTGCAGAATCTTCTACGCTTTCGGGAGCATGTGGAACTGTTCTCGCTGTAGGGCTTTTGAATTTTTCCTGCAGAACTTCAGGGAATGATGTGATCGTTGAATGGAAGATAGCAACTGATGCTACCAGTATTAAATCATCACTGCAGCGTAACTCGAACAACAGTACATGGTCGGACATTCAATCTTTTGGAAATCCTCCTGAATCAGGTCAATATAGAGTTGAGGATAGGGATCTTCCGGAAGGCTTTTACCAATACCGTATAAAACTATTGTCAGCCAATGGTTCGGTTATCTTTTCAAATATCAGTACTGTTAATATTGCTAATAATAGCTCTCTAATTCTTTTCCCTAACCCGGTCCGCAGCCTGCTTACCATTGTACATCCTTTTGAAGCCGGAACTGAACTCAGTATCATGGATGCCATGGGGAAGCAGGTATTGAATAAAAAGATCCTGTCTTCAATGCCCAGGATCAGGCTGGATATATCCTTTTTATCCCCTGGTGTGTATAGGATGGCAACTGGCAAAACCTCCTCTTGTTTTGTTGTGCAGTAGTCAAAAAAAATCCCGCCGAAGCGGGATGTAGTATTATAAAGCCTGTGCGCTCATTCTTTTCTGTTGTTTCTTTCTCTCTTCTTCATCCAGTATCACTTTGCGCATACGGATGTTGTTGGGTGTAACTTCAATGCACTCATCCTGTTGAATGTATTCCATACATTCTTCCAGGGTCATTAACCTTTTAGGGGGAAGTGTTACAGTACCATCGCTACCAGAGGCACGCATGTTGGTAAGTTTCTTTCCCTCATTTGGATTCACTACCAGGTCGCCAGGCTTATTGTTTTCACCAATGATCATTCCACGATAAACTTCTTCTCCCGGGTCTACAAAAAAGAACCCGCGATCCTGTAATTTATCAATAGAATAAGCTGTGGTACTTCCGGCTTCCTTAGCTACCAAAACACCATTATTACGGCCGGGAATAGCGCCTTTCCAGGGTTTGTATTCGCTGAAACGGTGGTTCATTACTGCTTCGCCTGCAGTGTTGGTCAGCATGTTTGTACGTAATCCCAACAAACCTCTTGAAGGAATATCAAACTCCAGGTGTTGCATATCACCTTTTGTTTCCATTACGTGCATTTCACCTTTGCGGCGTGTAACCAGGTCAATTACTTTAGAAGCATATTCCTGGGGCACATCAACTACAAGGGTCTCAAAAGGCTCGCATTTCTTGCCATCAATTTCTTTAGTGATCACCTGTGGCTGTCCAATAGTAAGCTCATAACCTTCACGACGCATGGTTTCTATCAATACACCTAAGTGCAGGATACCACGGCCATAAACCATAAAGCTATCGGCACTGTCCGTATCATACACACGGAGCGCCAGGTTCTTTTCAGTTTCCTTCATCAGGCGGTCACGAAGGTGGCGGGAGGTAACAAATTTACCGTCCTTACCAAAGAATGGAGAGTTGTTAATGCTGAACTGCATGTTCATGGTAGGTTCATCTACGCTGATCACAGGCAGTGCTTCAGGATTATCAAAATCAGCAATGGTATCACCAATGTTGAAATCTTCAAGACCAACTACGGCACAAAGATCTCCGGCAACAACTTCTGTCACCTTCTTCTTTCCCATGCCTTCAAAAACGTATAATTCTTTTACTCTTGACTTACGAACGCCGTTTTCCTGGACCAAAGAAAAAGGCTGGTTTTCTTTAATGGTGCCACGGGCAACTTTTCCAATGGCAATACGGCCAAGGAAGGAAGAATAGTCCAGTGAAGTGATCTGCATCTGCAGGGTGCCATCACCCACTTTTGGAGCAGGTACATATTTAAGGATACCATCCAGCAATGGAGTGATTCCTTCTACTTCGGTTAATGAATCATTAAACCAGCCATTCTTTCCGGAACCATAAAAGGTTGGGAAATCAAGCTGCTCTTCTGTTGCATCAAGGTTGAAGAATAATTCAAATACAGCATCATGCACTTCATCAGGACGGCAATTAGGCTTATCAACCTTATTGATCACCACGATAGGTTTCAGATTCAGGTGCAGGGCTTTTTGCAACACGAAACGTGTTTGCGGCATTGGACCTTCAAATGCATCCACCAGCAATATAACACCATCAGCCATCTTCAATACCCTTTCCACTTCACCACCAAAGTCGGCGTGACCTGGAGTATCGATCACATTGATCTTAACTCCTTTGTACATAACGGCGGCATTCTTACTGAAAATGGTAATACCTCGCTCACGCTCCAGGTCATTACTATCCATGATAAGGTCACCAGTTTCCTGGTTGTCGCGAAAGGTTTTCGTTGCGTGTAGGATCTTGTCCACCAGGGTTGTTTTTCCGTGGTCAACGTGGGCAATGATCGCAATATTTCTGATGTCCATAGTTTAGTTGTAAGTTGAAAGAATGTCAGCCTTAACAAGGAATTAAGGCAAAGGCCACCTTCCAAAGCTTCCCCTAAGGGGCGGCAAAGGTACGGCAAAAGGGCGGGGCTACCCAGCCAAAAACCGGACTTTACAAAAACTTTTTGATGATATTTATGAGAATAGTCAGCAGCAAACTAAAAAGGATCATGGTGGTTATTGGGAAATAAAACCTGCTGTTTTCCTTTTCAACCCGTATATCCCCGGGCAAATGGCCTATCCAGTGCATCTTATCATGAAAGAAATAAATTATTACTCCAACTAATATGATCAATGCTCCGAATACTATGATGTATTTCCCGCTATTGCTATCCATACTTTAGCAATTTACAAAGTATATAGCCTGCCAAATTGAAATACATTTGGATATGAGGCTGATCATTACTCTTTTTCTTACCCTGCTTATCTCTTCTTCTCTTTTTGCCCAAAGCTGGAAGATCAGCACCAATGGGAAAACCCTGTTAAAGGCAAATGTTGAAAATGAAGAGAAGAACAAGATTAGTCTGAAAACATTAAACCTCTCCAAAAAAGGATTGAGCCTTTGCTATACTGAAGGAAAGGACCAGAAAAAAGGCTGGGAACGGGTCATCGCTGTTTATGATTCAACGGACAAAGAGCTGAAAGTACAAAAAGGAAACAGTTTACAATTAAGCAGGGACAGCCTTCGATCCTATTTCAAAAATTCCCCACAGATAAGAATCTATACCTGGGCACTCCCAACAGATCCTAAGCTCAAAGCACTGGTCAGGGTCAGAAGGATCCACCTGGCAACTATAAGCCAGTAGTATAGCTGTTTCTTGTTTATCGTTTATAGTTTCTTATTCTATAGGTCAAACATATAATAACACAAACTTTTACCTTACCTGGCAATATGTTATCCTGGCTTTCTCACCAGGCTACAGACTTAGGATTCATCTTGTCAACTTTTCAACTTGTTAACAACCTCCTGGTTTACTTTTGCCATCCATGCCGCGTCACTTCCTTTATATTATCAACCCCATTTCCGGTACTAAAAGCAAATCAGGGTTGGAAAACCTGATCCGTAAAAAAACCACGGCAACTGGATTTCCTTTTGCCATTTTTCCCTCCGTTGAAGGAGGAGATTATTCTTTCCTTGACGATTATATCAGGGAACAGAAAGTAACAGATATCATTATAGCAGGCGGGGATGGCACCATCAACCAGGCAATCAATTCCCTGCGCAAATGGAAACTTCCCTTTGGGATCATTCCCTGTGGCTCAGGGAATGGCCTGGCATTAACGGCAGGAATACCTAAATCGGCTGAGAAAGCAATTGATATTGTTTTCACAGGAGAACGGCAATGGACAGATGCCTTCACCATCAATGGAAAATTCGCCTGTATGCTTTGCGGCCTTGGCTTCGACGCACAGGTGGCCCACGATTTTGCGAATGACCCTAACCGTGGGCTCACCACCTATATCAAGCAAACTGTGAAGAATTTTCTCACTTCCAAATCTTACACTTTCGGCATCCGCACCAAGGGCAGAACATTCATCACAGATGCCTTCTTTATTTCTGTGGCCAACAGCAACCAGTTTGGAAACAATTTTAAGATAGCTCCCAAAGCCAGCCTTACTGATGGCATGCTGGATATAGTTATCATGACCAAACAAAATAAACTGAGCATGCTCGTCCAGGCCCTGAAGCAGGTTTCGGGATTTAATGAAGTGCAGGAAACCGCCCTGGTTGATGCGCAAAGCAGTGTGATTTATTTCCAGGCGCCTTCGCTTACCATCAATAATGCACTCGATGCTCCGCTTCATATTGATGGCGACCCGGTAGAAACAGAAAAGCAATTAAAATTCCAGGTACTTCCTTCCTGTTTCCAGTTATTGGTCAACAAGAGCTAAAAAGCATTCCTCCTTAATTCAAGCTCCATGATCATCAATAAGCAGCTCATTTAATGCAGCACTCATGCAAAACCTAGCCTGCATTATGTATGCTCCATATTATACCCTTTGCTTACCCATTGCGTGAAAAGAACGGGGATACTACGGATTTAGCATACTGCAGGCAGCAGGGATAACAGTAACTACCTGGGAGGAAATAGTCATAACCTTGAATTGTTTACTGGGTTACTACAATTGTTTCAGCCAGATGGAAAGAAGAATAGATAAATGAATAGGCTGAAGTGCGGATTGATATCCAGAAGGATAAAGTAGAACTACAATGTTTAAGTGTTAGTAGGGAATACTAATGTGATGCCTGGTTGCGGTTAAAACTGAGTTCCTGCTTTGGCTTTTCAACATTTAGCTTTGACTTGCCCAGGGAGTCTGTATTAAACAAATTGAGTAGTTTATCAAAACTCTCAACATTGTAAGAAGATTTGAGCGAGGCAGCAATATCAAGTTTCTCCCGTTGCGTGAGGTGAAAATTCAATGCAGCTTTATCCTCTTCTTTTTTAGGTATGTATTGAAAAGTGACCTTATGTATAGGAAATCCATTATTGTCCATGAAGTAAGTGGACATATCACCCTGGAAATATTCCATCATCTTATACCAGTTGTTCTGCAACAGGAATAAAGGTTTCACCGCATTTTCGGTAAGGTTATCATATTCATTTGGATGCTCCCATCCCCCGTCCATTCGGTCGCGGATCTGGATGACCACTACCCCTCTTGTATTTAGCTTTATCCATGAACGCATATGCGCAAGAAAACGAAGGGCTGTTGAAACACCATAGTTATCACGCAGTCCACCATCCATCACATCAATTACCGGGTTCGAAGGCAACCATACATTAGGCAACACTACAGGAAATGTTGCATTCATGCGCAATGCGGTCAGTATACGCAGGTTGTATGGGTTTTGTTTGGCAAAGAAGGTAGTGAAATCTACCGCATCAGGGGTCATCATACCTTCGGTAGAATCCTTTGGCGGTTCCATCATAAACCGTAATGGCTGAGTACTGATCAACATCATCTTGGCATCGCGGGTAATTACATTGTGATAGAACATCAATGGAATATTGGCCGCGGTTTCATCTGCCACATAGTCTTTCAGGCTTTTATTCAATACGCCACGCGTGTTATCATTCAGCGCCATCTCAAAAGCATAACCCCGATCGCGCAGGTAGGTATTATCGCCTATGGTAAATTTTTGCTCCGGGGCAAACAGGTCGCGGGCAATAAAAGAAGTAAAAGTTGGATTCAGCAGGTCGTCTGCTATGTTATCAACGTATTGATCTGATTGCAGGTTGATCTTTTTATCATACAGGCGTTCACGGTAAAGCTCCCGGAAATAGGTAGCACCAATCATCCCTCCCGAGGCACCTGTAATCAGGAAAGTTTTTTTCATCAGGGAGCCACCAGTGAGGCTATCAAGTTCCTGCATGACATTCATGGTAAAGGTGGCGCTGCGCGTGCCGCCACCACTGGTAGCAATCAATACCAGTAAAGGTTTTGTTTCATCCTGCTTTTGCTTCCAGCGATACATCACCTGCTCCATGTTCTTCATATCTGCCTCTATGGCCTTCGGATTGCTTAATTGCTCCAGGCTTTCCCTGGTGTACAATGGTGCTTCCTTGCGGTTGTTATAGTTCAACCCGTATGCCTTGTTGCGGGGATCAATCCATTCAAAACGATACAAAATATTGAGCATGAAAATAAAAATGATGAGTGCAGGCACACTCCAGCTCTGGAAGAAATAAACAAGAGAACCAATGACACCGATCAAAATGGCACAAAATAAAGTGATGCTGGCACCGGCCGGCAACTGGAAAAATTTTGAGTCAAGAAAAAAACCAATAAGGATAAGGAAAACGTAAGCGATCAGCAAACTGACTACCGCAGCGAAGTGGTGTCGCTTAAAGATCTTCTCCATCAGCTCATGTGAATAGTGAGATACATCCCGGCAACGGCGCACCCTGAAAAAAGAATCCAGGAACCATTCGGAATGAAGTAATGACAAATTGCTGGCTGCGATATTTTCAGGCTGAAGGTGTGCAAAATAATTACGGGCACTATTAAAGGCTGGCTGTAGTTTTTTAAATATGGTCTTATCAGCCCTGAAAAAATATAGGAAGGATATGGAAAGGATCAGGAGTAAACCCGCAAGAAAACCGGTGAACAGGAATACTATTTCTACATTAGGTATCAGTTCTTTATAATGAGCATATTGATAAGCCTTCAATAAATAAAAGACCAGGAATCCAAGTGGAATAGCTGCATTATTGATGCAATATTTCAAAAAAGGGAACTGGGTGGCTGCAAGGAATGTAAAATGCCGGCTGAATAAAATAAAAGTGGTAATGTTCCAACACATGATGAATACAGCAATGGACATCCCCATGATGCCAGCACCAATAGCATTGACATCACCCAGGTATTCAGGGCTCAGGAACAGTGCTTCTGTACCGAAGCTTTTCATAAAGCTTCCGTTAACGACGCTGAACAGTAATAACCAAAATATCAGCAGTACCTGGTATTTTCTAAAATGCAGGAAAAGGAGTTGTACGGGTAACGAATAAAAAACTCCCCTGAGGTAATCGAAGAAAGAATAGGTTGTTTTCAAATCACCTGTAAAATACTACTAAATAAGGTGAGGGTCAACGCCTTGGGCCAATTTAGTATTTTCTTTAGGCTTCAATATGTAATAAGTCATAACCAGTGAAAGCAATAGTAGTAAAGCCACAAACTGGTGCAATTGTGCATTCCACTCAAACAGGCCCCAGTGCTGGGGTACTTTTTTAGGACTGGTCAATACCGCAGCTATTCCTAATATTACCTGGCCCAGGACTAAAATAAGCGGTAGCCATTTGATGGAATCAAAAATGCCACTGGATCTTTCTTTCATTGCTTTTATAGTCCATATAATGATAAAGATAAATATCAGGTAGGCCAGGTTACGGTGAATAAAGTGGATGGTAATAGGGTTATTAATGATGGCAGAGAAAAAAGAAAAACTTCTGCCGCCATAGTTTGACATGTTTGGTGGGAAATAATCACCATTGATATCAGGCCACGTAGGTGCGTAGCTTGCACCTTTCAGTCCTGCCATAAAGGCACCATAGATCAACTGCAAAACCAACAGCCCGATGATAAAGACCATGGATTTGCGGAGTGTAGGTGAAAATATTCTTTGCCCGGGTGGCACCAGCAACTGCAAGGCAAACCAAAACGTATATACCAACAGTACCAATGCAGCCATAAAATGAATAGCAAGGCGTATATGGCTTACATAAAGGTTTTCATCATTAAGCCCGCTCATGACCATTACCCAACCTATCAATCCCTGCAAACCACCCAGTAAAAAGAGGATCACCATTGGCCTGATCATGTTTTTTGAAAAACGCTTTTGGATTATGAATACTAAAAAGGGGATAAGGAATACCACTCCAATCAATCTTCCCCAAAGGCGATGCATCCATTCCCAGAAAAATATGGATTTGAAATCCTCCAGCGTAAAATAGGAATGCAAGTGCTTATACTGGGCTATCTCTTTATAATGGTTGAAGGCCTCCATCCATTGTTTTTCATTCATAGGGGGAATGGTTCCAAGGATAGGTTTCCATTCAGTGATCGAGAGGCCTGAATCAGTGAGACGCGTAATACCTCCTAAAATGATCTGTACAATGATCATTATTACACCAACCAACAACCAGATAGCAACTGGCCTGGAGCGGTTAACAGCGGTTCTTTCCATTGGTGTGCAAAGGTAAGCCCGGCTATGAATCCATAGAAGGTAAAAGTTTTTTTGATAAGGCTTTTAATAATTCGTAGCTTTTAATATCCTCTATTTTTTTCATTTAAAACACTGTTATGGAAAGTAAAGACCTGAACTTTAAAACCCACCGGCGGGGCTTTCTTGGCACCCTGGCCACAGGTGCGGTAGCGTTGGGAGTAGGCACTATGGCCACTCCGCTGCAAGCGCTGGCAAAAAATGATTTTCAAGACACTCCCATTGCTGATGATGACCCGGATGCCTGGTTCAACAAGATCAAGGGCAAACACAGGATCGTTTTTGATGCTACCCGACCTCATGAGATCATGCCTTTTGTGTGGCCACTGGTATTTTTAAACACAAATGAAGCAACAGGAAGTAAGGACAACAGCGTAGTAGTAGTACTGCGGCACGATGCTATACCTTACGCTTTTGAAGACCGCATCTGGGCCAAGTACAATTTTGGAGAAGTTTTCAAGGCTGGTGAAATAGGCCCTGCATTCAAGGCTGCAGATTATAAAACCGCCGCTGCCAGCCGCAATCCTTTCTGGAAACCCAAGGCAGGAGACTTCCAGGTGCCTGGTATAGGGGCAGTGCCCATAGGTATTAATGAGCTACAGGAAAAAGGGGTGATGTTCTGTGTTTGCAATGCTGCTATGACGGTTTATAGTACAGCGCTTGCTTCAAACCTAAACATGAAACCTGAAGACGTGAAAAAAGACTGGCTAAGCGGGCTCATTCCAGGCATAGAAGTAGTGCCTTCAGGAGTATGGGCAGTGGGAAGGGCGCAGGAACATGGTTGCGCTTATTGCTTTGCAGGATAAAGTTTACAAGGAGCCTGGAGACAGAATCCTTCTACCCTCTTATTTCTTATTTACTTTCTTTTCTGACATTTCTTTCTCCCGGCTCTTTTTGATCTCTTCAAACGGCCCATATTTATGCTGTCGCTCTGAAAAAGGATCAGCATAAGGACCAAATGGATAATCCAGGGGCTTTTTACTGATATTCTTCCAATCTCCCGGGAAACTTTTTACAGGCCTGTTTTGAGAGGCTACATAGGCGGCCACATCCCAGGCATCTTCATCACTTAATTGTGGATTCTTCCAGTCGGCAATGCCAAAAGGCATATTGAATTTTATAAATCCTGCCAGTCGTGACAGTGAATACATGCCCGCCATTGCATTAAAACTATGGTCGCCCCATAATGGCGGGTAAATGAAGGCCGTTGAATCGTTATTGTATACACCACTGCCATTTTCTCCATGGCACCGAACACAGTTAGCTGAAAATACCCGTACCCCTCTTGCTGGATCTGCCGCCCTGGCAAGAAAAGGAAGGTCGCCTGTGGCTGCCCCTCTTGGTTTGAAACCCTTAGGCACATCTTTGCCTATCCATTCCAGGTAGGCCACATAAGCGCGCATTTCTGGCCCGGCACTATCTATAGCCTGACCATTGAGACTGCGTAACAGGCAATCATTCACCCTGAACTCTATGGACTCTACTCTTCCACTTCTTTCCCTGTACTTAGGATAGGTGGATGCAACAGCGGAAAATGGATTGGCAAAATTCCTGGTACCCGCATCCAAATGACAATTCTGGCAATTCATGCCATTAGAAACCGTATTTACAATCCCCCTGGGACCCAGGTATCTTGACGTATTGACAACAAGCTCCCTGCCATACCGGATAAGGTCTCCCACAGAATCCGAAGGGATCTCCTCTTCGCGAGGCGGCGTCCAAAGTTCATTTTCCGGAAAAGGATCACGTGCTGATTGAACGATGGTTTTATGAGGGGCTAATAAAAACCTGCCAAGAACAATACCCAGGAAAACGACTCCAAGTAAAACAGGAAACCATGCTGTTCGTAAATATTTCATAATAGCCTACCCTTTAAATTTACGAAATACATAGCGGTCCTGTATTCTATGGAAAAAGAAAATGCTGGCAGTCAGCATTTTGTATGTATTTGTCTTTTATTTTTGAACAAACAGAACCAATTGTTGCAGGCATATTACCAGGAAGAACTGATTGAGGCGGGATGTGATGAAGCTGGCAGGGGATGCCTCGCCGGGCCGGTTTACGCTGCCGCAGTTATTCTACCCAGGGATTTTTACCACCCCTTGTTAAATGATTCCAAACAATTGACAGAAGAAGAGCGCTACGAACTGAGACCCTATATCCAGGAGCGAGCCCTGGCCTGGGCAGTGGCTGATCTTTGCAACAAGCAGATAGATAAACTGAACATCCTGAAAGCATCCTTTAAAAGCATGCACCTGGCCGTAAAGCAATTAAATATACAGCCACAACTGCTCTTGATCGATGGCAACCGGTTTACTCCCTACAAAAAGATCCCTCATCAATGCATCATCCAGGGCGATGAATTGTATGCTTCCATTGCGGCAGCAAGCATTCTTGCCAAGACCTACAGGGATGATTATATGAAGACATTGCATAAAAAGTTCCCGAAGTACAACTGGGCGCAGAATAAGGGTTATGCAACTAAAGAACACCAGGCCGCATTGGACCAATATGGACCATGCAGGTACCATCGCCAAACCTTCAGGCTGGATTACACGCAGCCTGAAATTATGGAAGAAAGCATATTGTAATTAAACCAAAGCAGCGTTTCCCCATCTTATAAGTGTCTTTTTCATGTGTTCCTACCCTATTGGTTAAGGGTTTAATGATCTGCCGTAAAAGTATGGTTGAAGGTTAACAAAGCACCGTTTGTAGTACAAGCGGTGCTTGTTGTTTAAAGCGAACCTGGAAGTTGATACGTAGAAATGGTGACAGGTTAACAAGGAGAGGAAATTCAGTCGGTAGCCAGTAGTCATTAGGCTGAACTAAGTATCCTCAATAATCCTTTCCAATCAACTTAATCTTAGTTCCCTCTCCTTCATCATTCGAAATTCCTTGTTGGACATTCGATTTTCCCTAGGCTTCCCATGCTCCTGCTCCTTCACGTATTACCTCTGCCTCTCCTTTTGAGAAATCTATGATGGTAGAGGGCACCATTCCACCAATGCCGCCATCAATTACCAGGTCCACCAGTTTTTCAAACTTTTCCTGGATGATCTCCGGGTCTGTATATTCTTCTACGTACTCACCAGGGAGTGTGGCACTTAATATAGGATGTCCCAACTCTTTTACTATGCACCTGGCAATAGTATTGTCTGGCACACGTATACCTACGGTATCTTTTTTGGTCTTCAATATTTTAGGCACATCCTTGCTTGCTTCCAGGATGAAGGTATAAGGTCCCGGAAGGTGTTGCTTCAGGGTCCGGTATACAGAAGTTGTCAATTGTTTGGCATACTGGCTCAGGTCACTGAGGTCATAACACACAAAGGACAGATTGGCCTTTTGTGGTTGCACACCCTTTATCTGGCAGATTCGTTCTATAGCCTTGTGCTGGTATATATCGCACCCCAATCCATAAATAGTATCTGTAGGATATATAATAATACCTCCATTTTTCAAAACCTCAACTACCTGGCGTATCAGTCGTTCAGGTGGATTTTTCGGATGAATATGTATAAGCATACTATAGAAATAAAGGTGAAGCTAAAGCGAATATTACAGGCTATGCATGCAAATTTTAAACCTTACCTGTTCATAGTAAAGCTTCATATTGCATAAAAAAAGAAGACCGCGGTCTTCTTTCCTATTCTATTTTTTTATGATCATGCAATATTCCAAACTTCGTTACCCCTTAATAATTTATCAAGGTCAGCCACCTTCTTATCTTTTGCATGTTGAATTTGCTGCGTCAGCATATCCTCGTAAGTTGGCCTGATAGCCTGGTAGAATACACCGAAAGGCCTTGGCAGGTGATGTTCCAGTTTAGGATCATCAAACATGCGTGTCAGTATTTGTGCTTTATAAAGATCGCTTTCATCATGCACCCACAGTTCATCTACACTATGCCCTTCATTCAGGTTGACCACTATGAGGTTAAAACCATCAAGCTTAATACCTTTTTCTTTATTGGCACCAAAGACCAGTGGTTGACCATGCTCCAGGAATAAAGATTCATTTGCCTTGCTTGACTTTTCAGTAAAGACCTCGAAAGCGCCATCATTGAAAATGTTACAGTTTTGGTAGATCTCTAGGAAAGATGCCCCATGGTGAGCATGCGAACGGCTTAGCATGGTTTGTAAATGTTTGGGATCCCTGTCCATGCTCCGGGCAATAAAGGTGGCATCCGCACCCATAGCAAGCGCCAATGGATTAAAGGGATGATCAATACTTCCGTAGGGAGTGGATTTGGTGATCTTATTCTCTTCTGATGTTGGCGAATATTGTCCTTTGGTAAGACCATAGATCTGGTTATTGAACAACAATATGTTCACATCAAAATTCCTTCTCAGTAAATGAATGGTATGATTGCCGCCGATGCTAAGACTGTCCCCATCTCCTGTCACGATCCACACACTTAAATCCGGACGTGCCGCTTTTAGACCGCTGGCAATAGCCGTGGCCCTGCCATGGATAGAGTGCATACCAAAAACGTTCATGTAATAAGGGAAGCGCGATGAACAGCCTATTCCGGATATGATAGCAAAGTTTTCGCGGGGAATACCCAGTGTTGGCATCACTTTTTGCACTTGTGCCAATATTGAATAATCACCACATCCCGGGCACCAGCGTACCTCCTGGTCAGTGGCAAAATCCTTTGGTGTCAATGTTATGTTCGGCGCGGGAGCGGTAGTAGTTTCCATAATAAAAATAATTTTCAATGCTCAATATTCAACTCTCAATTTTCAAGTTTGGGAACCGACTTATTTTTTATTGCTGTTCCTATGCTTTTTGATTTGATCGCAATTAATTCTTCAGTTTCCTGGTAGATATCCTGGAGCTTACTAACAGGTTTAATCAATTCTTTTTTAATGATGATCTTCAAAGCCGTTCTGCATTCTTTTAACTCTTTAACGCAAATTCCAAGTTTATGAATGAAATCAGCTCTTGATTCAGCAGCCTGGGCTTCTCCATAATTAAATGTTGGCGAATGACACGACTTGATCAATTGGCTAGCTATATAATTTCCTGACCTGGTATTGGGTAAAGCTTCTACAACATCTATCATACGGCATGTAAAATCAACTAACCTGTCTTCAAGATCATATTTTCTCTCCATCCTTGAGCATTGAATATTGAAAATTGATTATTGAGCATTCCTAAGATAAGATTTCATTGCTCATTCACCAACTCCTCCCAGTATTCCGCCGCTCTTCTTGTATGAGGGATAACAATCGTTCCGCCAACAATGTTGGCTACTGCAAAGATCTCGTACATCTGTTCCGTGGTAACGCCAAGCTCATGGGATTTACCAAGGTGGTATTTTATACAATCATCACAACGAAGAACCATGCTTGCCACTAATCCCAGCATTTCCTTTGTTTTTTTGTCCAGGGCACCATCCTCGTACGTATTGGTATCCAGGTTCCACAGCCGCTTCATCACCAGGTTATTCTTGCTGAGTATCACATCATTCATCTTTTCCCTGTAGTCATTGAATTCCTCTACCAGTTTGGACATGCTGTCAAATTTAATCTTCCTGCAAAAATAACAAATGCAGAAGTGGGAAAGAAGCTTTGCATGTTAAGGCGGGATTTTTGTATAAATTCAATTAAAAATTTAACGCTTTATGAAAAAATCCTTGCTGGTGATCATTGGTTTTGTAGGAATTATCTCTATTTCACTTGCTTTTACTCCGCATGAGGACCCTACTTACAAAAACCTCAAGGTGCTTCCGAAGAATATCAACAAAGAGCAACTGGACAGCGTCATGCATCATTTTACCGGTTCATTGGGTGTCAAATGCACTTATTGTCACATGCGCAATGAAGAAACCAAAACCTGGAACTTTGCTTCGGATGAGAACAAACATAAGTTGGTAGCAAGGGATATGATGAAAATGATGGAAAAGATAAACGATAAGTATTTTGATGTGACGGGAGCCAAACATGACCTGAATGCAAAATTGATGGTCACCTGCTACACCTGCCATCATGGTTCAACTGAACCTGCTACAAAAACTCCCAAAAGGGAAGAGCCACCAAGGCGTGATAATGATTCTACAAGAAATAACCAGCAATAATATGGAAGGCAATTTTGATTTTGGAATGATCGGTATTGGGGTAATGGGCAGCAACCTGCTGCTGAACATGGCAGATCACGGTTATGCAGTGATAGGTTTTGACTTGAAGCAGGAAAGAGCAGACAAGCTCGTGGAAGCTGCAAAGCCAGGCACCACTGTGAAGGGCACTATTGATATCAAAGAAATGGTAAGTGCACTCAAAAAGCCTCGCAAGATCATGATGCTGGTGCCTGCAGGCAAACCCGTAGATGATGTGATAGAAAACCTGTTACCTTACCTCGAAAAGGGAGATATTGTTATTGATGGAGGAAACTCCTATTTCAAGGACACCCTAAAAAGGATCAGTTACCTGCAACCAAAAGAAATACATTTCTTTGGTATGGGCGTTTCCGGTGGTGAGGCCGGTGCCCGGTATGGCCCGAGTATGATGCCAGGGGGCGACCAGGAAGCCTATCAATACCTGAAACCTATTCTTGAAGCTATTGCTGCCAAATCAGGTAATGTTCCCTGTGTAGCCTACATGGGCAATAATGCAGCAGGCCATTATGTGAAGATGGTGCACAATGGCATTGAGTATGCCATGATGCAAATGATCAGCGAAGTATATGATCTGCTGCACCGGGCTGGCAATATGGACAACAAAGACCTTCACCAGTTATTTTTAAAATGGAATGAAGGCGAACTCCATTCCTTCCTGGTAGAGATCACAGCTGAAATTTTTAAAACCGGGGATGCAGAAACCGACAATCCCAACGACTTATTGGTAGATATGATCCTTGACCAGGCAGGTTCCAAAGGAACAGGCAAATGGACCTCGCAGGAAGCCATGGATCTGCCTGTTTCCATTCCCACCATAGACATGGCTGTGGCTATGCGGGACCTATCTGTTTATAAAGATCAGAGGACAAAAGCCGCACAGATCTTTAAGCCGCAGATCGGCACTATAGCATTAAACGAATCCTTTCTCACAGAATTGGAAGAAGCACTGGCTTTTTGTTTTACCATTGCTTATGCACAAGGGCTTAGCATGCTGGCCAAAGCTTCAGTGCAGTGGGAAATGAACATTCCTTTACCATCCGTGATACAGGTTTGGAAAGCAGGCTGCATCATCCGTTCTGCGCTACTTGGCAACTTTACAGATGCTTACCAGAAAGAACCTGCACTACCCAATCTTTTATTGGATGCAGACATAGCTATACTTTTAAAAAACAGGGAATCGAGTATCCGTAGCATAATTGCTGCTGCAGTTCAGGCCAAAATTCCGGTAGCAGGCATGAGTAGTGCTTTAGCATATTATGATGCCTACCTGAGTGATCGCCTTCCCGTAAACCTGATACAGGCACAACGTGATTTCTTTGGTGCACATACCTATAAGCGCATAGATAAGGAAGGAGTATTCCATACTGAATGGCAGCAGGAAGAATAGTCTTTCTTTAAAAATAATTGTAAAAGAAAGACCTGGAGCGTACAGATGATCAATAAATAAAGTTTTATGCAAGCACCTAAAAAGCAGCCTACAATCCTATTCATATTTGGCGGCAGTGGAGACCTTACCTACCGTAAGCTCATGCCAGCGCTTTATAATTTATACCTGGATAAATACCTTCCGGATCAATTCCGCATCATCAGTATCGGAAGATCAGACTTCAGTAATACCACCTACAGGAACTACATCAAAAAAGGCATCTCGGAACATTCCCGCAGAAAGGATTGCCTGAAGATTGCCTGGAAAGAGTTTTCTGAACTCATGGAATATTATAAGGCTGACCTGGAATCTGAAAAAACCTACAAGTCCATTGCCGGTTATGTAAAAAACTATGAGGATGAATGGAAGGCAAAGGCTACCGAGATTTATTACATGTCCATAGCCCCGCAATTGGCCCCTGTTGTAGCAGAAAGATTACACAGTGCCAAACTTATGACAGATCCGGCCAGGTCAAGGATGGTATTTGAAAAACCTTTTGGTCATGATTTGCAAAGTGCCACGGATTTAAATATCAGGCTGGGCCAGATTTTTAAAGAAGAGCAGATCTACCGTATTGACCATTACCTGGGAAAGGAAACCGTTCAAAATATCCTTGCGCTTCGTTTTGCCAATGCCTTGTTTGAACCCCTCTGGAACAGCCATTACATTGACTACGTCCAGATAACAGCTGCTGAAAATATTGGCGTGGAAGACCGTGGGGGCTATTATGAACAGGCTGGCGCATTGAGGGACATGGTGCAAAATCATATGCTGCAGCTATTGTGCATGTTGGCTATGGAACCACCCTTATCTTTTGATGCCAACGAAATACGAAATAAGAAGTTGGACGTACTCAAGGCCATACGCATATGGCATAAAGATGAAGTGCACCAAAACGCTGTTCGCGGTCAATATGAAGCAGGGTGGATAGAAGGCAAACAGGTAAAAGGCTACCGGCAGGAAAAGAATGTAGCACCGGATTCAAAAGTGGAAACCTTTGCCGCCGTAAAATTTTATGTAGACAACTGGAGGTGGAAGGATGTTCCCTTTTACGTAAGAACAGGAAAATGCATGCATTCCAAAAGCACAATGGTAACTATACAGTTCAAACCTGCACCCCAGTATGCTTTCCCTAATGAAGCTGCGGAAACATGGAGGCCTAACAGGCTCACTGTAAGCATTTCACCCCAAATGGATATCCGGTTGCGGTTCCAGACCAAGCAACCTGGACCCCAGATGGCCCTGCAACCTGTAGATATGATCTTTAATTATTCAGATGCCTATGGCGGGGAAGATAAACAGCCTGAGGCCTATGAAACCTTACTGGAAGATGTGATCGAAGGCAATGCCACCTTATTCATGCGCGCCGACCAGGTGGAAGCTGCCTGGGAGATCATTCAACCGATTTTGGAGGCCTGGAAAACACGTCCGCCTGTTGATTTTCCCAATTATGCACCCGGAAGCTGGGGACCTGAAGATGCAGAAGCACTCATAGCAAAAGATGGGTACCATTGGATCACACTGCCGGATAATGAAAAGAAAAAGCGATAACCATGCTGCTTCGTTCCGGGTCATTGATCCTGATGATACTTCAAGCATTGAATAACAATTTGTTGCCTACCTGAAAAGCTGTATTTTTTCGCCATGAAATTTCTGATAGGATTTGCTTTGATCTTTGGCCTTATATCTTGTAATGAGCATAAAAGTCAATCACCTCCCCGGCCTACCCTTGTGCCTAAAGATTCCAACCTGGTGAAGAAAGATACCGCTAATCCCTATGCGCCTTTGGATATATCACCTATGGACATGAGCTACTTCCCGGTTAACTATCCTATAGAGAAAATGTCAGGAAAGGCAGCAAAACTTCCCGTGGCAAGGGTCATTTACAGCCGCCCGCACAGGCAGGGCAGAAGGATCTTTGGAGCACTGCTAAAATATGGCGAACCCTGGAGACTGGGGGCAAACGAAGCAACCGAGATAGAATTCTTTCAACCTGTTACCATTCAGAATAAAAAGGTACCTAAAGGAAAATATGTAATGTATTGTATCCCCCAGCAGGACAACTGGCAAATCGTCCTTAATAAAAATTTGAATACCTGGGGATTGAAGACAGAACCTAAATATGATGCTTTCAAATTCGAGATCCCTATCCAGATCACCAATGATCCTATAGAATATTTCAGCATGGTCTTTCAAAAAACCGATAAAGGAGCCGACCTTGTAATGGCATGGGACACCGTGCTGGCCAGGTTACCCATCCAATTTTAGATAGATGTGTGGCATTGCAGGCATTATATCACATAATAAAGAACTTGTATCGCGGGAACGTATTACTGCGGCCACTAATACCCTTATTCACCGGGGACCAGAGCAGGAAGGTTACTATTTCAACAAGGAACAAACAGCAGCTCTTGGTCATCGCAGGCTATGTATAATTGACTTAGGACTTGAGGCTTCACAGCCATTTCATTATCTTGACCGGTACCATATTGTGTTCAACGGGGAGATCTATAATTATATAGAACTCCGGAAAGAATTAATTGATAAAGGTTTTCAATTCCGTACAGCTTCAGATACTGAAGTCATTGTTGCCGCTTTTGCAGCCTATGGTAAAGAGTGTGTGCATCAATTTGACGGTGCCTTTGCCTTTGCCATCTGGGATGAAAAAACCAGTGAGCTTTTTGCTGCGCGTGACAGGTTTGGCGAAAAACCGTTTTTCTTTTATTATGATGGGGAGCAACTTGCGTTTGCCTCTGAGATGAAAGCGCTTTGGAAAATGGGTATCGAAAAGGATGTGAACAGAACGATGTTGTATAATTTTCTTTCCATTGATTACACCACCAACCCCGGCGATCCTGCAGAAACGTTTTACAACAATATATATAAGCTTCCTGCTGCCAGCTCGCTGCATTATTCTTTGGAAAAGAAAGAACTGCAAACGGAAAAATACTGGAACCTATATCCAAATGTGAATGAAGAAGTAAAGGTAAAAGATGCTATTGACCAATTCACGGCACTCCTTACTGAATCAGTACGCAAGAGGTTGAGAAGTGATGTTGCCATTGGCACATCCCTCAGTGGTGGACTTGATAGTTCTTCTATTGTGTCTGTTTGTGAGGCATTGGTATCTAACCAGAATACGCATAAATGTTTTACTGCCAGTTTCCCGGGATTTGAAAATGATGAAAGCCACTACGCCCAAACAGTTGCTTCACAATTCGGGTTGCACCATTTTCTCTCCAGTGTTGATGGTAATGAAATACCCGGCCTCATGGATAAGGTAATGAATCACCAGGAAGAACCCTTTAGTTCGGCCAGCCTGTTGGTTCAATATAAATTGTACCAACTGGCAAAAGAACAGGGTGTCACCGTGTTGCTGGATGGACAGGGTGCAGATGAAATACTGGGAGGCTATCACAAATATTACAAATGGTACTGGCTCGAATTGTTTCGGCAGGGCGAGCTTAATAACAGCGGAGAGCTAAAGGCTGCCAGGGCCCTGGGTGTAAAAGAATCATTGCACATCAGGGAAAAAATAGCGGCTTACTTTCCTGAATTCTCCCTTAGCTTACTGCAATCCAAAAAGGCGAAACATTCATGGCGCCACCCTGATCTCAATGAAGATTTTGCTTTTAGTAATAAACGAAATCTTTACTACAGTACACCCGCTCGTTTTGATTTGAATAGTGCTCTCTATTTCAACACCTTTGTGCAAGGCCTTGAAGAATTGCTGCGATTTGCCGACCGCAATAGCATGGCGCATAGTGTAGAAGTGCGTTTGCCATTCCTGAGCCACCAGCTGGTAGAATTCTTATTCACACTGCCATCCGATTTTAAGATCAACCAGGGATGGACTAAATGGATACTCCGCAAATCGGTGGAGAAGAAATTACCTGCTGCTATTACCTGGCGTAAGGATAAAGTGGGTTTTGAACCTCCCCAGCAACAATGGATGGAAAACAGTGCCGTACAGGCGGAGATCAGAAAAGGAAAAGAACTATTGGTACAGGAAGGCATACTAAGGTCCGCAGTCCTACAAAAACCAATTCAGCCACATGGTTCACATGTAGCTGAAAACAGGGAATGGAAATACTGGAGTGCCGCTTACCTTTTCGGCAACTGATATCAGGCCTTTCTTAATTTCCTTTCAGTAAACATATTACCAAATGAATCAGATTGCACATGTATCCAGTTGGTAGCATCCTGCAAAATGATATGATAGATCACGTCAGTGTCTGTAGTGATTTCCGTTACACCATACACTGTTTTGTTTTCATATTTCTTTGACAGCTTTGCCTGAATAAAAATCGGCAATGTGGAAGCGAAATAATAGCGAATGCTTTTGACCACATTTCCTTCCTGGTCATACATGATACGGAAGGTGATATTGTTATCTTTAAAGTTGGCCTCGTACCTGTTATCTATATCCTGCCAGGTAACGTTCTTTACCTGCTGAAATGTTTTACTAAAAGCATCAAGTACCTTCTGGTTAGGGTCTGCTGCAAAAGAAGAGGTAATGAATAATACAACCGGGGCAACAAGCAATATTATCTTTTTCATGGCGAATGGTTTTGATTAAATAATACTGCGAAGCTAATCTGTACGAAAACTTTCGTCAAGGAGTTCTACTCCAGTGGTAAGAATATTTTCATGCTTCTTCAAATACCGCAATGTAATTATTTTTCAAACTGTATAAAATGGCATCTGAATGGTGATTTTATCACTATGAACCGTGTGTTTTTGATGTTACATGCATGGGGTTAAGCTCTTGTTAAACTGGAAATGCGGTTGATGAATGGTTATTGAACAGCTATCCTGTGGATTGATTCTTATTCAGCATCTTTGCACTCATAAAATTTCAGAATATGAAGCTTGGAACTAAATTCATTCATGCTGGAGTAGAGCCTGATCCTTCTACCGGTGCAATCATGACTCCTATATATCAAACATCAACCTATGTGCAGCAGGGACCTGCGGAAAATAAAGGTTATGAATATGCCCGCAGTCAAAATCCTACACGTACAGCGCTTGAAGCTGCCTTTGCAGCCATTGAAAATGGCAGGCATGGACTTGCCTTCAGCAGTGGCGTTGCTGCAACAGATGCGGTGATCAAATTGTTGCAACCAGGCGATGAAGTGATCACGGGTAATGACCTCTATGGCGGCACCTACCGTCTCTTTACAAAAGTGTTTGAAAAGTTTGGTATCAAATTTCACTATGTGAATACACAGGATGCGGCTTCACTGCGACAGCATGTCAATGAAAAAACAAAGTTGTTCTGGATTGAAACACCCACCAATCCATTAATGAACATCACAGACATTGCGACCGTAGCTTCCATTGCCAAAGAGGCTAAGGCATTGTTATGTGTTGACAATACATTCGCTTCTCCTTATTTACAAAACCCTCTTGACCTTGGTGCCGATATCGTAATGCACTCTGCTACCAAATACCTTGGTGGACACAGTGATGTGATACAGGGATGCCTGATGATGAATGATACTGCGTTAAGAGACCAGTTGTATTTCATCCAGAAAAGTTGTGGTGCTGTTCCTGGTCCCCAGGATTGCTTCCTTGTATTGCGCGGCATAAAGACCTTGCATGTACGCATGCAGCGCCATTGTGAGAATGGAGAAAAGATCGCGCATTTCCTGCGCAACCACCCAAAGGTTGCCAGAGTATACTGGTGCGGATTTGAAGATCATCCCAATCATGCTATTGCCAAAAAGCAAATGCGGGCATTTGGTGGCATGATGAGTTTTGAACTGAAAGATGACAGCATGGATGCAGTGAAGAAAGTAATGACTTCCACTAAAATATTTGCCCTTGCAGAAAGCCTGGGTGGTGTGGAATCATTGATCAATCACCCCGCTACCATGACGCATGCTTCCATTCCACGTGAGGAACGAATTAAAAATGGTTTATCAGATGCCCTCATCCGCCTTAGTGTAGGCATTGAAGACGTGGAGGACCTGATAGAAGACCTGGATAATGCTATAGGATAATATACTACGCCCCGCAATAGTTTAAAAAGCTCCTGACCGGGGCTTTTTTTATTATAACCTGTATTGATCTTCATCCTCCATTTTCCGTCATTCAGCAGGTATCATTTCTTCAGGGCATAGCTTCCATTCAATTTTGCAAGCTCAATACTTAACCAAAATTAATTATCATGAAAAAGTATTTACTGGCACTGGTCATTGTTTTTACCATTCCTTTTTCTCTATTGGCTCAAAACAGCCTACAGGCAAAATATGGCGCTGTACTCCCTAAAGGTGAAACCTTAAGAAATGCTTTTCAACCTTCCACTTCCATAGGCATTTCATTTCTTCATAAAGTTTCTAATGCCACATGGTATTATGGAGGTAGCATATCACATACAGCCCTTACTTCCAAAGACGATTATTTTAAGGACAGCTATCACACGAAAGTAGACCTTACTAATTACCTCTTTAGCCTGCGCAAGGATTTCAGTTTCAAACAGGCACACATATGGTATGTTGGACTGGATGCAGGTTTGAATCACCATGTGCAAAAAACAAAGAAAAACACCCTGGAAACGGAAGTGCATCACACTGGATTTACAACCGGGTTGGTGCTGGGTACTGACTGGACGATCAGCCAAAAATTTTCATTTGCAACGGAAGCCAATTATACACGATGCTATACCGGTAGTATTAATTACAACGATCAGTTCAGCAGTTCTTCATTGAAATACTATGGTTTGAACCTGGGCCTGGTCTATCATTTTTCTAACTGATCCTGGCTGTGAGTACCCTGCCGCATACCCGTGCTAAGGCATAAGTGTAGATATACCCGGTCCGTCAGGCATTATCCGTCATTCGTCAGCATTAAGTTTACCGGCATGCTCTCAATGTCCATTTTTGACTATCAAAGCACGCGAACATGAAGAAGATACTATACATCGTAAGTACAATCCTGGTGGTTATCCTTTTTACATCCTGCGGGGTCAAAACGGAAAAGGAAACAATGACCATAAAGGATCCAGTACTTATAGGCAATCCATTAATAGTTATAAACGGGTAGTTTATGTATTTCATTACATTGGTAACGCAATTGCTATTAGTGGCCTATCACCAGGCCACTACTTTATTCGATCTCTATCCTTTCAATAATGTCCGTGATTATTCAGTGAAGGAAAGACTCACTGAATGTCTTATCAATGGCATCACGATGATCATGCCTTTTATCGGGTTTTACTTCCATGTAGCCTGGATGATGATGGCCGCAATTATTATCTATCCAGCCTTACTGATAGCCGAATACTTCAACTGGTGGCAACCCTATTTGTTTGGCGCTTCCGAACCCTGGCAAAAAGTCTATGACCGCCTGTTCCGCTCCACCATTATTGTGCTGCCAGCAGTTAAAAAGAATCCCGTGCCCAACCTGGAGCACCTGATTTTACATGGCCTGACTTTAATAACCTGTATTGTTACCTACATTTCTTATTTTACGCAACCTTGAGAACTGCCAGCTTTTATAAGAACATCCATTTTATTTTTATTACAACAGGGTTGTTGCTCAACTTCCTGCTGGCCATCGTATACCGGTACATTAATATCGGCAGTCCTTTTATTCATTGGTCCGAGTTGCCGGGTTTCTATACACAAGGATGGCCCATCATGGTTCAGACCTTTGTGATCCTCTACCTCGTTTACTTTTCCATCAGGCACTTCAGCAGGCGTTATAAAGAAAATCCAAATGGCATTGAGCGCTTTGTCAGGGAGATATTGTTCATCATGTTGGCTGGCTTTGCTATCATGGAATTCTTCCGTTGGATATTTGTTACTTATATGGTTGTGCCAGAAAACGACATGGCTTTCCTGGACAGGAAACTGAAGATGATCCTGATGATTGACATCACTTTCCTGATTGTCATTTATTCTTTCATGACCTCGTTCCGCATCTTCCGCTACCTGCAGTTGAAGAACCTCGAAGTAGTGAAATGGCAAAGAGAATATACCCAGTCGCAATTCGAAGCCATGAAGAATCAACTGAACCCTCACTTCCTTTTCAACAGCCTCAATGCCCTAAGCTCCCTGGTGTATGTCAATGCCGACCTGGCAGAGACTTTTATTGAAAAAATCTCCCGCTCCTACCGCTATTTGCTGGAACAGCGCGATAAGACCACAGTACCTTTGTCGCAGGAATTACAATTCCTCGACTCTTTTCTATTCCTGATGGAGCAACGCTTTGGCAACAAACTGCAGGTACAATTGAAGGAGATCCAGGCTGCCAACTTTTATTTACCTCCCCATACTTTAATGATATTGTTGGAATACATCATTCAGACCAATTCCATGTCCGCAGCAAAACCACTCGTTCTCAACATAAAACAAAAGGAAGAGTTGCTGTTATTGAAATACAATGAACAATTAAAACCAGGCAATCCACCTGAAGAAGCAGGCAGCCAGCTTTCCAGGCTGAAAGATGAATTTCAATACCTGTTAGGACAGCCTTTAGTGAAAACACAGGAAGGAGAGCAGGTCACCATTACCATACCCTTATTACGCAAATAGTGAAGCAGGAACTGACCATACCAAAAACTTTATCTCCATTAAAGCTCACGCTTACCATCATACTGATCATAAGCCTGCTTTACCCTGTCTTCTTCGCCTATATTGACCGCAACTTCCAGTTACCCATCATCCTTCGCGAACTGGTATTTACCGCTGCACGATTGTGTGGCATTGCCCTGATCATTTACGGTGTCATTCAATTAAACAATTTTGTGTTCAGGGGGTTCAAAGCTGTATGGCTGCGTTATATAGTGGAGATCGTCCTGATCCTTTTTTGCACCTATTGGTTTCTCTCGGGCTTTGTCACCTTCATCGACCGGCCCTTGACCGGCAGCAATCCTGCAGATCCCAAACTCTGGACCTTCAGGCGCTATATAGGGCTGTACATGCTGGGAACAGTTTTCATCTATACCTTCCTTTCCGGCATGAATATCTACCTCGTAGCCAGGCAGAGAGAAGCTCAATCAGAAAGGCTGCAAAGAGAATATGCTCAGGTACGGCTGCAGGCCTTGAAAAGCCAGGTCAACCCGCATTTTCTATTCAACAGCCTCAGTGTCCTT
The DNA here is from genome assembly GCF_900129295.1 of Flavisolibacter ginsengisoli DSM 18119. GTDB lineage: Bacteria > Bacteroidota > Bacteroidia > Chitinophagales > Chitinophagaceae > Flavisolibacter > Flavisolibacter ginsengisoli. The sequence goes on along the minus strand of NZ_FQUU01000023.1, from coordinate 22,176 downwards.
TCATCATTGGTGCACGTGGATCCTGAATTGTCTGAGAAGTTCATCATTCATTTATCAAGAGCTTACCGTTATATACTGGAGCAAAAAGAGCTGGACCTGGTGAGTCTTGATGAAGAATTGAATTTCCTGGAGGCCTATTTCTTTTTGCTGCAGATACGGTTTGATAAAAAGATACGGCTGGAATCCGACCTGCCTGCAACAGCAAGGGGTTATAAACTTCCACCACTCACCCTGCAATTGCTGGTGGAGAATGCGGTGAAGCATAATAAAATGTCGCTGATGGAACCACTGGTGATACGACTGTACCAGCAAGGGGACAACCTGGTGGTGGAGAATACCATGCAGTTCCGCGAAAAGGATGGAGAGTCAACAGGAATAGGACTTGAAAATATCCGCAAACGCTATTCCATGGTTACTGACAAAAAGATAGCTGTAACTACTAACGATAAAACCTTTACGGTTCAAATACCATTGCTAAAATCATAACACATGAAAGTAGTCATTGTTGAAGATGAACACTTATCAGCACAGCGCCTGCAGGGCATGCTGAAAAAATATGACCCGGCCATTGAAGTGCTGGCCGAACTGCCCTCGGTTGCCGCTTCAGTAGACTGGTTCAAGAACAACCCTGATCCTGACCTGGTCCTGATGGACATTCACCTGGAAGATGGTCAAAGCTTCAGCATTTTTGAAACCATCAACCTGCAGGTTCCCGTCATCTTCACCACCGCCTTTGATGAATATACCATCAAGGCTTTCAAAGTGAATAGCGTTGACTACCTCATGAAGCCTTTAAATTACGAGGAGCTGGTGGCTGCCATAGAAAAATTCAAAAGGATACATGGAGAAGCCGGCGAAGAAAAAACATTGGGACTGGAGCACCTGCTGCAAAGCATGCAGAAAAAAGAGCCTGAATATAAAAGCCGCTTCCTGGTATCCATTGGTTCAAGGCTGAAAACAATTGAAACAGAGGACATACAATATTTCTTCAGTGCAGATAAGATCACTTTCCTTGTCACAAAAGAGAACCAGCGTTTTCCTATTGATTACAGCCTGGATAAAATGGCTGGCATGCTTGATCCAAAACAATTCTACCGCATCAACCGCCAGATGACCGTTAAGCTGGAAGCCATCAGGAATATTCATGTCTTTTCCAAAGGCAAGATCAAGCTGGACCTGGACCCTCCTACCAAAGAAGATGTATTTGTAAGCATGGATAAGGTGGTAGAGTTCAAGGAATGGCTGGGAAAGTAGGCATTCAGCCATTGTTTTCCGTTTCTCGTCCGGATTAATTTGAAAAAGGAGACTGGTTGATATCATTTTGTGCTGCAAAGACAAAGTATATGAAACCAATTTCCCTATTATCATTTTTACTGGGCTTTACGGCGCTCTTTACCTGCTACCATGCTGCTGAGTATATGATACTGTATATGAACAGTCCTGTTGGTTTCCTGGGACTATCAGCACTGTTTTTTATAGTGGCCTGGGTTGTTGCCCGCTGGCAGGGTTACAAGGGCTTGTCTGCCTGGGGAATGTCTTTTAAAAGAAGCCATCTGGTTTTCCTGCTGGCTGGTTTGCTTGCGGGTCTTACTGTCAATATGCTGGCCTTCCTGTCCAGCCTTGCCTTTCACCAGGAAGCAGTCAGCTTCATTCCTCCTGTACAACAATTCATCCCACAGGCCTCATTGCTCATATTTGGATGCGCTTTCTCTTCCCTTACGGAAGATGTGCTGACACGTGGTTATTTGTTCCGCCATTTGACAGGTAAAGTAAGCACCGGCCTACTGGTATTACTATCTGCACTTGTATATGTATTGAATCATATTCACCGGCTGGACGAACCCGTTTACCTCCTGTTCCTGTTCATCGTTGGCATACAGTTGATGATCCCATTGGTCATCTGCAGAAATATTTGGTATACACTAGGAATTCACTGGGCCGGTAATATTGTTTACCACCTCACCAATAATGTAATGCATACGGAGTCTACGACGGCTGCACCTGGTTCCTTATGGATCACAATTGCCTTCATGGCCCTGTTGGTACCAGTCAATTATATTCTTTGCAGGCAACTGGCCCGACCTGGCCTGGCAATAAAGTTCAACGGATACAGGCATTCATCACCTCCCTTCCGTCATTCATCTGAACTGGTTTGAAAAACCTATCCATTCATAATCTATTTGTACTGTAATTAACAACACAATGAAATCATTACTCCTGCTCATCGCTGTTTTCACACTTGGCACTACCTGTTTTGCCAGGGATGAACACTTCATGTTTACTACTTCTGACAGCGTTCAATTATATGTTCGCCTGGCAGGCCAGGGGAAGCCCTGCCTGTTTGTGCATGGAGGTCCGGGTTCTACCTCCTATTATTTTGAAGTCACTGACGCTGCACGGCTCATTGAACAAAAAATGCAAATGATCTATTACGACCAGCGTGGCTGCGGCAGGTCCACCTCACCTAAGAATAAAGATTACAGCCTGGCTCGCATGGAAAAGGATATGGAAGAACTGCGTCGATACCTGGGATACAAGCAGTGGGCTGTAATAGGACATTCATTCGGTGGCATCCTCATCACCAGTTACGCCCATGAATATCCATCTTCTGTTAACGCCTTATTTGTAGTACACGGCACTTTGAACATTCAATATTCCATGACCAGCCACCTTGACAATGGTTTGAAAATATTAGGCATTAAAGACCAGGGGCCTTACCGCGATACATCCATTGCTCTGAATGAAAGAGTATGGAAAGTGCATGATTCATTGACAAAATCAGGCTTATGGTATAAACTGATGTTCCGCAATGCCTATGAAAAAACGTACAACGATACGCTAACTAATGTGCTCGGACCTTTGAACCGGGATTATGCCAATGAAGTTTGGGGTATTGCTGATTACTGGAAAGACTTTACACCTATGACAAAAGATATCAAGTGTCCTGTGTTAATTATGACCGGCATGAAGGATTATGCCATTGGCCCAGATCATTACAAAAGCTTTCAATTTCCAAAAGCAACCATCGTTCATTATATCGGGGGCCATGCGCCCTTCCAGGAAGAACCACAGTGGTTTGCAGAAAAGATCATTGCTTTTATTCCTAAAATCAAATAACTACGTATCATGAAACAGCTATTCATATTACTGGCTACCTGCTTTTCATTGGCAGCCTTTGCACAGAAAAAGTTTGACTCTGCCACTTATGTACAATACAACGAGAAGCAATGGGAGCAATTTGACTTTGCCAGCTTCATGGCCCCGCATCCCGAACATGACCTGGTCTTGGAGGAAAAAATAGCGGGCCTGGGCAAATGCTGGTCAGAAGCCAAATACAACTTCGCCAATTTTGACCTGGTACCTTCATTGAACTGGGATAGTCTTTACCAAAGCTTTATTCCAAAAGTGATGGCAACGGAAACTACGCTGGAGTATTACCAGGTGCTGCAGAACTTTTACCAGCACCTGCGCGATGGACATACAGGCATCAACCTACCCTTCAGCTTTTTTAAGGATAAGAATGCCATTGTGCCCCTTGAAGTAAGGTGGATAGAGAACAAGGCCATTGTTATTGAAAACACATCCAATATTAAAGAAGAACAGGTCATTAAGCCGGGAATGGAACTGGTAGCCTTTAATGGCATTGAATTGAAAGAGTATATCCAAAAGAATATTAGCCCATACCTCCATTTCTCTACGCCCCAGGATAGCATTGACCGCATTTACAGGTACGAATTATTCCCCGGCACTGCAGGCAGGGAAGTGAACCTGACATTTAAAACTGTATCAGGCGTTACCATTACCAAAACACTGAAATATAAAAGCGTTGAGAAGTTTTGGGACCGGTTCCCCTTGGTAAGCTTTAAAGTGTTGAAAGGAAACATTGGTTACCTCCAGATCAATTCATTCAATGAACAAAAACTGGTGGCCCTGTTTGACAGCCTCTACCCTTCTATTGCAACCACAAAGGCGCTGATCATTGATGTACGCAACAATGGCGGCGGCAATGGCAATAATGGTTTTGAGATCCTCGGTTGTCTTACTGACAAGCCTTTTAACCAGGGCAAGTCAGCCATACGTCACTACAAGCCTGTAGGAAGGTCCTGGGGTGGAGTGGAAACTACATCCATTGAAACCTATGACTGGAAGCCATATAAGAAAACCATTTATACTGCACCGGTAGTGGTACTGACCAGCGCCGCCACCTATTCTGCAGCCGAGGATTTTACATCAGTGTACAAGTCAATGCACAGGGGTATGGTAATAGGTGAACCTACAGGCGGCAGCACCGGGCAACCCATCCTTTTTTCATTGCCTGGTGGTGGCATGGGTAGGGTATGCGCTAAACGCGATTTCTTTTACGACGGAACAGAGTTTGTAGGCGTAGGTATACAACCTGATATAGTAGTTCATCCAACCGTGAAAGGTGTAGCCGCAGGAAAGGATGAAGTGTTGGATGCTGCCGTTCAGTACCTCCAGGCGCAAAAAGCAATTGCCGTAACCAAATAAAGCATTCGCCACAGAACTGTTTAGTTTTGTCGCGTGAGCGATCAATTGAAAGCATTCCTTGATAAAAAAGTTGAAGAATACAACAGGCCTGAATTTATTGAAACTGACCCTATCGTTGTACCGCACCGGTTCACGAAAAAACAGGACATAGAGATCGCAGGTTTTTTTGCTTCCATATTTGCGTGGGGCAATCGTACCATCATCATCAACAAGACTACCCAATTGTTGCAACTGATGGACGATGCCCCACATGCATTTTGCCTGCATGCCAGCGAAAGAGAATTAAAGCGCCTGTTGGACTTCAAACACCGCACTTTCAATGCCACTGACCTTTATTACTTCATTGAGTTTTTGCACTTTCATTACCAGCAGTTCGACTCACTGGAGACGGCTTTTACCCGCTGGATGCAGCCCGGGGATGCACATATAGGCAATGCGCTTACCGGCTTTCACCATTATTTCTTTTCCCTGCCCTATGCTCCGCCAAGGACCAAAAAGCATATTGCCACGCCGCAAAGAGGTTCTACCTGCAAAAGGCTGAATATGTTCCTGCGATGGATGGTGCGCCTTGATGATAAGGGTGTGGACTTTGGTATCTGGAACACTATATCGCCTGCCCAATTGATCTGCCCCATAGATGTGCATGTGGCCCGTGTGGCCCGGCGTTTTGAACTCATTAGCCGCAAGCCTGTGGACTGGCTCACAGCGCTCGAACTTACCTCGCATTTGAAACGCTTTGACCCGGAAGATCCGGCCAAATATGACTTTGCCCTTTTTGGCCTGGGCGTGGTGGAGAAGTTTTAAAAAATAAATAAAAACCCGCCTCTCCTTTTCATCTTTGCATTATGGATGACAAAGCCATTGACAACTTGCTGGTGCAATATGCACAGGAAAGAACACCAGTACTAAGGCAGGAAAGACGCACACAACTTATAAATGCGATCAACTACCTTCTGGTTAATGACTTTCATAAACTGGTTGTCGTGCTCTATCGCGTAGATGTTTCGGAACCTAAACTAAAAAAGTTGCTCCAGGCCAATCCTCAAACCGATGCCGCAGTAATTATTGCTGATCTACTGATAGAAAGACAAGCGGAAAAAATTAAGACAAGAGACTCTTTCAAGGGAAAGCGTGATATCCCCGATGATGAAAAATGGTGAAAGAACTGGGATTAATAGGATTTTACGAGATTGGGGGGTTGAGGATGTAAACTACACATTAAATATTTGCAGTTTTTACAATAACCAGATACTTATAGACTAAGACCATATTGGATAAGTAAAAAGACAGTGAGAACCTACTTAAAGTAAGTATGCGCATAATAAAAAAATATGCGTATATTTAAATTATGAAAAACAGGTTGAATATTACCATTGATGAAACACTGATTGATGAAGCAAAACGTTATGCCGAGAAAAACAATAAATCCCTTTCACAAATTATAGAAGAAAGCCTGAAAAAACTCGTTGCCCAAGGACCGGGTAAAAAGCCGAATATTTTGGATCTCATGAAACAACTGCCCAAACCTAAGGGCAATTTTAAACATGATTCCAGTCAAACTTATTATGAAGAAAGAAAGGGCAAGTATGGGTTCTAAAGTTTTTTTAGATGCCAATTTCTTATTGGATCTTACTTTACAACGAAGCGGCTTTGAAAAGGCTTCAGTTATCATGCAAGCTGGGATTGACGCAGAATTTGATCTGGTAACGACGCCAGCTGTTTTACATATAACGAGCTACTTCCTTACTAAAGCATACAATTTCAAACAAGCTAAACAGATCATTTTAACCCTATTGAATCATATACTTGTTATCGACTGTAGTCATGCTACAGCATTAATGGCTATAAACTCAAGTATCGATGACATGGAAGATGCTTTACAATATTATACTGCACTTTCACATGGGGTTGATCATTTCATATCTGCAGATAAACGGCTTAAAAAAACTGCACTTCCGCAATTACCCGTTCTTACAGCTTCAGAATTTATTGACATGATAAAGTCTCGCAGTTAGAACTTATTACATCAATTGTTCCATTGATTTTTAAAAATTATGTTACATTATCATCGTATACCTCTTATACAACGTCACAACTTTAATAATCTTCCATCCCAGGCTGGTATATAGCCGTTTATTGATTGTCACTTCTATATTGTCGCCTTGCTTTATCAATACACTTTCCGGCATCGGAAACCTTACTTCATCAACCGTTGGATTTTCCGGCTTTACATTAAGTTGTTGAATAGCATTATCAAATGCAAAATATCTTGAAACCCCTTGATTAGCATAATGTATAACACTGTCCGGCACACCAGGAGAAAGATATACTTCAGGCCATGTTTGGATAAATACGTACTCACTGCCGATACGGATCTCAAGGAGTGAATTCTCCAAGTCAATCTCTGACAATAAATTAGTGGATGCCATTCCATCACCGTTCAGGTCCACAGCCTCACTTGACGAAACATTTACGATCTTATATTTCCCATGAAACCTTTCATATAAAGCCTTAACATCTTCATTTGCAGCTATCGCTGACTTTTTGCAGGAACTTATACATAACAAACTGAGTAAGGCAGAAAGTAAAGTAGTAAATCTCATAATGAATTTCATTTGCAGGGTATCAAATAAGCTCAACTGAAAAGCATTCTAACATTTTTTCAATGCACCATTTAATTCAGCCAGTAAGTTATATAAAGCAAGCAAGATTTAAAAGGCAAAGGTTGATACTTGTGCGCAGGTCATTTTATAAATGGTATTAACCTTGTAATCTGTATTTTAATATGGTAAAATAGAAAGTATTATTGAATGAAATAAATTGACAGGAATACTAAACTAAGATATATCCATAAGCCTGAAAATAAAACATGAACTGTCGTTTCAAATGTTTTCCCTTTCCAAAGTAATGATGAATAGCCAAAGAACTGGATGAACAATCTTGTCAACCAGAAAATGCCAAGACCAAGCGATATTCGTTTGCCAAATATTGTTGTAGTTAGTTCATTGGATGATGTCAAACAGAGAAGCCCCATAAGAAAAACTATTAAAGCAATGAAGAATGCATGCACATACATCATCTGGCGGTTGATGTTACTTACATTGCTTAATTCTGCTTTCCACTTGAAGTATCTTGGAAAGATTACATGAAGCAATGCCAAAAGCAGCAGCAAAACACCGATTATTTTAAGTTGCGGTTCCATTTTTTTCAAGAATGAATGTCGTAATAAAGGGAGTTATCTTTATTTCTTCTACAGTTTGAAAGCCAGATGAACGAAAAGTTCTCCTCCAGGCTTCTTTGGAGTAAAAATGAAAAAAACCAATGTTATATACAAGGAAATTGGCTGTATTTCTTAGATGTTCCGTTACGATAATCCTGCCATTTGATTTCAAAACACGATGCAATTCTTTAAAGAAAACTACTCTTTCTTCTTCATTTCTGATTTCATGTGCGGATAAGATGATGAAAATTTTGTCTGCTGAATTATCCTGGATAGGTAAATGCGTTGTACTAACCTGTTGAGTCTTTGGGAAGGGAGGATAAGCTTTTCTTGCCCTTTTGATTGAAATTTCGGTGTGCCTGGCTGAGTCGTAGAAGTCTGCTACAAATAATTCCGAGTTCTTGAACTTACTATTAAGCAGTATGCTGGTTTCGTCAAAGCCTGCGTTAATATTTATTATTTTTTCATTTTTTCCGGTAACCAAGTGGTTCAGCCAGGATAATTTATACAGGTCTGAAAAATCATAGATATAACATGAACCAGCTAAAGAAATAATAGTTGACCAAACAATAGTTAACACAAAAATATCACCTGTTACACCTAAAGAAATAAAGTAGTGCTCAATGAGAAAAACAAATAAAACTATGGATGCAGCAAAGGCATAAAAATGCCAATTAAAACGAATAATATTTATCACACCTTGAAATGGTTTTCTTATGCTGCTCTCCATGTTTCAAGTTTGCCTTTTTTCCAGTAATAAGGAATTTTTTCAATTACAAAAGCATTCGCCAACTTTATATCATTCAAGTTCATGTTGTCCAAAAACGAAAAGTTGTACTGATTAACATGTACTGGCCTAGGTATCCAGCTTTTCCTTATTCCTTCAATTATTAAAACTTTTCCACTTTCAGGCGAATATGTAAATGTAAATGGCAAAGGTCCTGCAAACCGCCTTGCTTCCTTCCAGTTTTGAAAAGGTGAACCATAAGGAAGGGCAATTTTTTCGGTATCATTTGTGTCAATTTCAACCATGAAACCAGATTTAACTGAGCTGATTTTTAAAGTGCCCTTTTGCCTTATCTGTTGAATATCTGTGGTTGTGTACTTGTAGTGAGTAAAAATATTTCCCAAAAACTCCATTTTTTTTCTGTCAGTCTCTGATTTAAGAATATACAAGCCCCTCAATCGCTTTCCTGCAGTATTTACATACCTAACAAATACACGATACCCGATAAGAAAAAAGTCATTCCCGAATATGCTTGGAAAACCTTTTGGCTTTAAATTTTTTGTTTGAACCATTGCTACAGCAATGAATGCAAACTGGTCATTGAAGGTGTCTAATTCTAAGCATGCTGGTATAAGGTTTTGGATATACTTTTTGGGAACAGCAAAGGTAAAAACAAGAGAACGTTCAAAAAAAGCTTCAACAGCAAAAGGATGATTTCTCAAAAAGTGTAACATACTATGACTGTAAAGCTAATTTTTGATTGATATGAAATTCATTATAGTAAATTACAAGGATAAACAGAATTGCAAAAAAAGCGTTTGCTTTTCCCCAAAGCAATAAGTCTGGCACAAGGAAAAATTCTAAAGTATTCATTGTACCTATAACGACAATCTGAGTCACTGTATTAAGCCGTGTCCAGATGCCGCTTAAAATCCAGATTGCCATTCCTATTTCCGAAACCCCGATTAATGTTGTTAACAGTCGGGCATGCTCGTCACCTAATATCCTTGTAACAATTTCCTGATGTCGTGGTACAAGGTTCAAAACCTTGCAAACAAGCCCGTTAATAAGCCAAACTGTAGCAATAAAGCTTGTTAGTATTTGATGTTTTCTTTTCTGTTTCATAGTAAGTACTATCAAATTAGATTTGCCAATAACCCCTAAATTTATACGCTACCCTTTAACTCTTCAAGAAAAACAGCAATTGATTTCCAATTCTTTATTGCTATGCTTTTTTTATTGTCCCTGGCTGAATTGATAGCAATACTGTAAAATGCATTGAAATAGCTTTGCAGCCTGCTTAGAAGCTCTCTATCTTCTATATGACAATTATCAAGTGTAATAAAGCTTTCCCTACATACACCAGCAAGAGCCCTGCACCATTGACCGGGCAGCAGATAACAGTAAAAAAATAACCAGTGAGAATAGAGTTTTCCAAACTGCAGAAAGATAAGATTGATGACTGCCAGGATTTTGTTCTTTAAGAATCGATTGGCTTTTGTAACTGCTTTTTCCCATGTATGCCAACCATTTTGTTCCTGATAGAAGACACTTCCCTTTACAATGCGCATTGCATAAACGGAGCTGATTATTGTGTTCATAAGATACTGGATTTAGCTTAGCAAATTACTAATATTATTAGCATTGGGCAAGTATTTATCTTACAATATTTATCCACAACTATCTTTCTATGATTCCATTTTAAACCCTTATTTCCAAGAAACCAACCTGCGTTATGCAACGGCTATGTACCGCCTATGTGCCGCCTATGTAACGGCTTTGTAACGGCTCTTTAAAGAGGCGGTATAAAGGCATTACATACCCATTTTGTAGACTACATGAAGATGGATATCAAGGTAACCAGGATGCCTGGTCTTATTATTTCTTTTTTCTTTTCATTAAAAACTCTTCTTCCTCTTCAGGTACACAATACTTCCGTTATCGGAAGAAAAATTAGCAGGCCGTGGACCCTCATCAAACACTTCCCATTGCAAGGTGTCATTGTTAAGGAATAATAACAGGCTTTTTAAGGTGATAGAACTATCACGGTCTTTGATCACAAAATTGAACCAGCAAGGCGTTTTGCTGAAATCTGCTGTATAAGAAATTATAGGCTTTTTTTCTCCCTGGTACAACAGGAATAATTTTGTGCTGTCCCTGGCCTCAAGGGCTCCCCCATCATTAGACTCCCAGTACCCTAGCAGGTTTTGAAAATTATACTTCTGCCCATGGGATGTAATAATGATCCCTGGAATGAATAGAACAGTTAAGAGCCATCTTTTCATAGAAAAGACATTAGATCTTTTACCCACATAACTTATGCCACAAAGATCAGGCGCGAACCTGCGGCATTATTTTTTTGCTACTGAATGAAATGTCTTTATATGCTAAGAGATGGTGCAGCGATAAGCTTATGGCAAAACGCAATTGAACCTTTCCAACCAAAATACAAAACACTCCCAACTCAACAATTTGATGTGATCATTGCCGGAGCTGGTGTAACAGGCATCAGCACAGCATTGCAACTGCAAAAAGCCGGGAAAAAATGCCTGGTGGTGGAAGCCCACACTCTATGTTTTGGCACTACGGGGGGTACAACGGCACATCTCAATACCTTCCTGGATACTTCGTACAAACAGATCAAAAAGGATTTTGGGGAAGATGGTATACACCTGGTGGCCAGCGCCACTCAAAAAGCCCTGGATCTTTACAAGCACAACATTGAGACTTATAATATTGATTGTGGCTATGAGCAAAAAGATGGATACCTGTATGCTATAGAAGACGACCAGGTGAAAGAACTGGATGAAATATTCCTGGCATCCAAAGAAGCCGGGGTTGATGTGGCCTATACCGACCGCATACCAATTCCGATTTCATTTCAAAAAGCCATCATTTACCGGGAGCAGGCACAGGTGCACCCTACAAAATATGTGTATGCGCTGGCGAAAGCTTTTGAAGAAGCAGGAGGTGTGATACTGGAGAACTGCAGTGTGCAGGAGGTGGTGGAAGATGAAGGCAGGGTGGTGGTTGCTACCACACTGGGAGGTGTGCAAGCCAGCTACCTCGTTTATGCCACGCATATTCCTCCCGGCATCAACCTGTTGCATTTCACCAATGCTCCTTACCGTAGCTATGCCATTGCAGTTACCTGCAAGGAAAATGCTTATACAGAAGGACTTTGCTATGATATGTATGACCCCTACCATTATTACCGCTCACAGGAAATAGATGGAAAAAATTATTTAATAATAGGTGGGGAAGACCACAAAACAGCACACGAAAAAAATACAGATGCCTGCCTGAATAAACTGGAAGCGCATGCAAGAGCACATTTCCCGGTTGAACAGGTGCTTTTTCGATGGTCATCTCAATATTTTGAGCCTGCTGATGGCCTGGCCCAGATAGGGCTGTTGCCCGGAAGTAAAGGCAATATACTGGTAGCAACAGGCTATGGTGGCAATGGCATGACCTACAGCCATATTTCAGCATTGCTGTTGACAGACCTGGTCATGAAAAAAGAAAATGCCTATGCTGCTTTGTTTAGCCCTGGCCGTATAAAACCAATGGCAGGCTTCACAAACTTTATCAAAGAAAATGCAGACGTAGTGGCGCAGTTTATAAGCAAGCGCATATCGGCAGAAAAAATAAAGGAACTGGCAGAGCTGGCACCAGGTGAAGCAAAGCTGGTGAAATATGAAGGAGAGAAGCTGGCCATCTATAAATCGGAAGAAGGTAAGGTACATGCATTGAACCCTGTATGTACACATGCCAAATGCGTAGTCGGTTGGAACAGCGCGGAAAAGAGCTGGGACTGCCCTTGTCATGGTGCCCGGTATTCGGTTGATGGAAAAGTGTTGACAGGTCCTGCCAGCAAAGACCTGCAGGCGGTGCAACTGATAGACCTTATATTGAAATAACAAATAGGACTATCCTTTTATTGGGCTGAATAGGAAATTTGAGTATTACTATTTACCTGTTACACCCGGATAGTTTTTAGACCGCAGGAAGTAAAAAAAATAATGTAATTTGTATGCTATACATTGTTTCTCCCATATCAAGACTGCTTAAATAAACGTTCATGGATTTGCAAAAGCCTTTTATTGTTGTTGTAGATGATGATGATGAAGACCGTTATCTTTTAAACCATTCCTTCATAGAAATAGAGCTTGATGACAATGTGAAGTTTTTTGGAGATGCCTTGCAGTTCATCAAGTACACAGAACTGATCAGCAGCCTGAATGTGAAGCCCTCCCTGATCATACTGGATTACAAAATGCCCTATATGAGTGGAAAGGCGGTACTGACCTACCTGAAGTCAAGTGAATTTTTCAGGGAAGTGCCCGTGGTCATTTTATCAGGCTCACTGAATGAAGAAACGCAGGCTAAACTATTTGAATTGGGCGTGAGCGCCTGCTATCAAAAAGGCAGCGAGTTCAAAGTGCTGATAGAAGACCTGAAGGAGATAGTAAAATATGCGGCACCCGTAGAGAACAAATAACTCCCAGCTTTCTGAAACTATCCTTCTACTTGTATTTAATAAGATAACCGCGGTTTCGGGGTAACTGTTTTTTGCCTAATAATTATACAGGCAGACAATTGGCATGTTTCATGTTTTATTCTTCTATAAGAACAGCTGTTCCGGATGTACTTGTGGTATGAGTATTGAAAGTATGCAGAGTAATATGGAATTTGTTTTAAAAATGAATTATGTCTTCAAGGAATGGTCCTATAGTAATAGTGGAAGATGATGTGGATGATAGGGAGATCCTTGCTGAAGTGTTGTATGACCTTGATCTTGACAATGAAGTAAAGTTCTTTACCTGCTGCCAGGATGTGATCAGCTACCTGATGGACACTACAGATACGCCGCTCATGATAATTTCTGACATCAACATGCCGGTTATGAATGGCCTGGAAATGCGACAGGCTATTAACGAGAATGACTACCTGAGGAAGAAAAGTATTCCATTTATTTTCCTTTCCACATCCGGCAAAAAGGAATCTGTTGATAAAGCATACGAGTTGATGGTGCAGGGTTATTTTCAAAAGCCAAATAATTTAAAAGAATTAAAGGATACACTATTGATGGTGATTAATTACTGGAAGGTTTGCCTGCATCCGAATGTGAAATGATGAACCCACGAAGCGTACCTACGGCACGCTGTTCTTTCCGACTTTTTTTGCTACCGACCAGATGTCCCTATGGGACATGAAGAGGTGATCCCCTACTTTGATTTTATCTCCAAACTTTTTAAGGGTATTAATCAAAAGAGATTGCACATTGTTGCGATAATATTCATAGTCAGCAACTTTGTCCCGTAGGGACATTTGGTGGGTAGAAGAGAACAGCAAATAATCAGAGCGTGCCATAGGTACGCCTTGTGGAATAAGTCAATCAATGATTTATTATTTAAAACTGTACATATGGCATTCTTATATTTATCCCTAACTTCTATAAATATGAAAAAAATAGCCTTATTAGCATTTTCAATTTTGTTTACAATAATTAAGGGCAATTGCCAGCTCACAAAAGGAAATTGGCTGTTAGGTGGAAATGCAAGCTTTACTTCAACTAAATATAATAGAGGTCCCATTTCTGATCAAGACTTAATTGAAGTGCGGGTAAATCCAAATATTGGTTACTTTTTTATTGATAAGTTTTCTGGAGGATTAAAAACAAGCATATTATTTAGACATGCTGTAATAGATTCCGATACAGAAAATTCTTCTGTGTTGAAAGTAGGACCTTTTATTCGATATTATATTTTGTCCGTCAACAATAGTGTAAACATTATGGCAGAAGGCTCCTATCAGTTTATAACTGGAAATGGTTCTCTTAAAGGGAATACCTTATCTTTTTTTACAGGGCCTGTGATATTCTTAAATAATATAATTGGCTTAGAATTCCTGGCTGGTTATTCCTCTGAAAAATATCCTAAAGCAGAGGGTGTAAACAATTCAATACAAATCAATATTGGATTACAAATTCATTTGGAAAAGGATAATTAAATAAGCTTCACGCTAACGGCAGAAATATTGGGTTGTGTTAATTAATTAAATTGAATAAAGAGAAAGCAGGAATTATAAAATTTACTGTACTGCTTGGTATTCCGCAATGGGAATCCAAAAACACGAAAAAAGCTCGTAAGCCTGGCAATCTCAGTCACTTACGAGCTTAAAACACACATGAAATGCTGTAGGGGGAGGAGTCGAACCTCCACGGGGCAGTTAGCTTGAAAGCAAAGATTTAGTGGTCAACCCTGGTCGGCCTTACCTGAGTAACGTCGGCTCTACTTTCTGTTTATCCTGTGATCCCCACCCCCGAGACAAGGGGGCATGTCTGCCTAAGGTTTCATCACCCCACAGTATAATTTTTGGGTTTCTGGTTTATTTGCTCTTCCATACTTCCCTTTCAATGAACTTGACAAGTCAAAGATAGGATGCCTTCAATAATATTCAATCAGAATATCAAAAGTTTAGATAACATTCAATATATTGCCATACAGTTAGAGATTATTCATTTAAAGCCCCCAGAATGACACCTGATTTGAATATTGACAAATTGGATCTGCAGATCATCCAGCAATTGATACACGATGCCGGCCTCTCTTACGCCGAAATGGGCAAAAAGCTGTTTGTTTCCGCCGGCACCATCCACGTGCGCATCAAAAAACTACAGGATGCAGGTATCATCCAGGGCCAGCGCTTCCAGGTGGATCTGAAAAAACTGGGCTATGATGTCATTGCCTTTATAGGCATCTACCTGGAGAAAAGCTCGCTGTATGATACAGTAGCCAGGGACCTGAAGAAAATACCTGAAATTGTAAGGATGAACTATACAACCGGCAACTACAGCATCTTTGCTGAGATCGTGTGTAAGGACATTGGCCAGCTTCGCACCGTGCTGCATGACGAACTGCAAAAGATAAAGGGCATAGAACGGACGGAAACATTTATCTCTTTGGAAGAAAGCCTTAACCGGAGCGTTAGCATCACCTCCTGAACTTATGAGATCTAAACCATTCTTTAAAGGCTTGTCCTGGTTGCTGGCGCTGAACCTGCTCATTAAACCCGTATGGATTTTCTTTATTGACCGCAATGTGCAGAACGCAATTGGTCATGAAGCCTACGGCAGTTATTTCGCCCTGCTGAATCTTTCTCTCATATTCCTTTTTATTGCTGATGCAGGCCTTTCGAATATGATGAATCAAAAGCTGGCCAGTGAAAACCCGGTGTCTTTGAAACAATATGGAAGCATCAAACTGGTAATGGGCATTTTGTATGTGTTTGTCATGATCACGGCAGGCCTGTTAACAGGCTTAAAAGAATGGACACTGTTGCTATACATCACAGGAATCCAACTGCTCAATTCCGTTTTTGTTTTCCTGCGCAGTGTAGTCAGCGCGAGGCAATACTTTACTACAGATGCCTGGTTGTCTGTATTGGATAAAACACTCATGATCCTTTTATGCGGAGGGTTTTTATATTTCCCACTTCTGTTTGGCCGCATCAGTTTGTTGCTTTTCCTGCAGGTACAATTGGCAAGCACAGGACTGGCTGTACTGGCCGCACTCATGGTAGTGACAGTGAAGCAATGGTGGCAGGGGGGAGAAAAAGAAAACATATGGCTTTTGCTCAAATCTATTGCACCGTTTGCACTGGTCATCTTGCTGATGTCGATGCACAACAGGCTGGATGGATTTTTATTATTGCGGCTTCACGCCAATGGCAGTTATGAAGCTGGTATTTATGCCTCGGCCTACCGGCTGCTGGATGCATGTAATATGGTTGGTTATCTCACGGCAGTTTTCCTGGTGGCCTTTGTGGCCAGGCACCAGCAGCAAAGAAAAGAAATAGAAACAGTGGTAATCAACCTGCGTCATCTCTTGTTATTCTTTGGTATTGGTGTGGCTTGTTTTAGCTGGCAATATGCAGGGTGGATACAGGAGTTGTTATACCATTCGGATGCTTCCTATCATTCAGAGGTGATTCAATTATGCCTGGGAGTATTGCCCGCCTATTTCATCATGCATCTTTATGGATCTGTGCTTACAGCTACCTTAGCCTTCCGACCGCTTTTACAAATCATACTAATGGCAGTAGTGATCAATACTGTATTGAACTTGTTACTTATTCCCTCGTATGGAGCAACGGGTTGTTGCCTTGCTGCCATAGCCAGTCAATACTTCTGCGCTATTGCCTGCTGCATGGTAGCCCATAAAAAGCAGGGCATACCCGGACATGCAAGATCATGGATCATGTACCTCCTTATTGCCTTTGCCTTAGTGGCATTCTTTTATACTGCCCGGCAAGTGATGCTAAATGTTTGGCTTACTTTAGTGCTGGCAGCCTGCCTGGTGGTAGCCACGCTGCTAACACAACTGGCTAATGCCAAAAAACTATTTACCCGATTACAATCATAACTGATGCCCGACCTGCTTATTATTTTATCCAGATGGTGGAAGTTTATTCTTGGCCTGACTGCTGGCGCCGTTATCCTGGCATTTATCATCACCTTGCTATTGCCAAAGCAGTACCTGTCAACAGCTACTGCGCTTCCTGCCAATTCATTGGTTGCAGATAAAGCCCGCATATTGAATGCTAACATAGAAGCGTTGTATCCAGAGATTGGGTTGCCTGATGAACTGGACAAGCTGGAAGGAACTGCGGCCCTGGATACTTTATTCATCGCGGTAGCTAATGAATTCAAGCTGGATGAACATTACCATATTCATGCTTCTGACGAATCCATTGATAAGGCAGTATTAAAGCTTAGAAAGAACAGTAATATTTCAAGAACAGGTTATGGTGAGCTACGGGTAAAAGTTTGGGATGTTGACCGCAACATAGCAGCCGCCATGGCAAATAGCTTTATGAACAAGCTGCAGGCATTGCACCAGCATCTGCAGAATGAGAACAACCTGACAGTGCTACAACGATTGAAAGAAGCCTATGCTTCCAAAGAAAAGCTCTTTAACAACTATTCAGATTCCGTTGTAAAAACAGGTACAGCGCAGGAATTAATGGTTGCCCGAAAAGCAACTATACTGGAGCAGTTAAAGCAATACCAGTTGGCTATGGATCAATATGAACTGGCCATTAAAACCAATCCACCTGTGCTGCTGTCAGTGGAAAAAGCCAGGCCTGCAGTATGGTCAGACAGGCCAAAGATCTTTCAAATACTCATACTTACTGCTATAGCTGCGTTCTTGTTTTCTTTCCTGCTGGCTGTATCATTTGAAAGCAGAAATAAAAAACTGTGATCACCACATCTGCAAATAAGGTATGGAAAGGTTTGCTATCCTTGCTGCTGTTAACATTGGCAGGACTGTCAACCTGGGAACAACAACCATTATGGATCTTTATTCCTGTTGCCTTGCTATCCGTGTACCTGCTGTTGCAATACCCCATTGTTTTATTTTATGTATTGGTAGCCAGTATTCCCTGGTCTGTAGAATATCATTTCAGCAATGCATTGGGTACTGACCTGCCTGATGAGCCATTGATGTTGCTTGCAGCTTTTGCAGCACTCACCCTATTGGTAATGCACAGAAAGACCATTACTATAAAGCCTGTACATATGTTACTGTTGCTGGTTGGGGTGCAACTGGCATGGACACTGGTAACTGTTATATGCTCTACAGACTGGCTGCTTTCGGTTAAATACTTTCTTGCCAAAAGCTGGTACATACTTGCATTCCTGGTATTGCCCTTATTTCTATCCCCGGATAAAAAACTGGTACGCAATACGGCTATCATTTTGACCTTATCGGTATTACTGTCTGTGTTGTTTGTTTTGTACAAGCATGCAGCGTATGGCTTTAGTTTTGAAAAGGTAAATACAGCACTTGAGCCTTTTTACCGCAACCATGTTAATTATTCTGCCTTGCTGGTATGTATTACACCCATTCTAATCGCTTTTATAAGGTCTAAAACTACTTATCGCATTTGGCTGGTAGCAGCATTCCTTATAGTGCTGGTTGCCTTATACCTTTCCTATTCAAGAGGTGCATGGCTGGCTTTTGTTATCGGTAGGATAAGCTATGTTTTATTGAAGAAGAATTGGATGGTTGTTGCATTTGGGTTGTTTATTACCGTTACCATAGGAAGTATATTTTACCTGCAGCATAATGACCGCTACCTGCAGTATGAACCTCATTACAGCACTACCATCTTCCATACTAATTTCGAAGAACACCTTGTAGCCACTTACAGGATGAAGGATCTTTCAACAGCAGAAAGATATTTCCGGTGGATCGGCGGTCTGCGCATGACAAAGGATAGCTGGCTGACAGGCTTTGGCCCGAATACTTTCTATGATAACTACAAGCCCTACACCATCCCTGCATTTAAAACATATGTTAGCAGGAACGAAGAACACTCCACGGTACATAATTATTTTCTTTTGCTGATCATTGAACAGGGCGCCATAGGATTAGCGCTCTTCTTAGCTACGATAGCCTGTGCTTTCTGGCAGGCTCAGAAAATGTACCACAGGACAAGCGATCTATTTTGGAAAAGAACCATAGCGGCTGTAGTGTCTATATTATCCATGATCTGCACGGTGAACTTCTTAAGTGACCTTATTGAGAGTGATAAGGCAGGACCCTTGTTTTATCTCTGCCTCGCTATTTTGATCATCGCTGATCAACACACCAGGGTTGAACAAGAAGCATAGCCTATAATTTACCCCTTACATTTAGTGCATCGCGAAGACCATTACCAAAGAGGTTAAATGCAAGCACTAAAATCATGATGGCAAAACCTGGCGCCAGGGCCAGCATGGGATTCTGTGTAATAATGAAATTGTAGTTCTCCTTGATCATCAATCCCCAGCTGGGCATAGGCGGCTGCACTCCTACACCTAAAAAGCTCAGTCCTGCTTCTATGACAATAGCAGATGCGAAGTTGGAAGCTGCTATGACCAGTATAGGGCCCATAATATTGGGTAATATATGCCTGATGATAATGCGTGAATCAGAAAAGCCCAGCACCCTGCCCGCTTCTACGTACTGCAGCTCTTTAGTTACCATCACCTGGCCCCTGACAAGGCGGGCTACATTCACCCACATGGTGAGTCCAACGGCAATGAATACCTGCCAAAATCCTTTCCCCAGCAGCAGGGTAATGGCAAACACCAATAATAAAGTGGGAATACTCCAGATGACGTTGATCAGCCACATAATGATTTCATCTGTCCTGCCTTTATAATAGCCGGCAATAGCCCCCAGGGCCATACCTACGGAAAGAGAGATCAACACCGTGATCAGCCCTACACTGAGGCTGATCCTGGTACCGATGATCAACCGGCTCAGGATATCCCTGCCATACTTATCTGTACCCAGGTGGAATGTCCTGCTGATAACAGGAACCGGGGCAGCTTTTGACCTGCTTACAGCCAGTCTTTCACTGACACCTTCATCTATGAATTTTTGAACGATAATGCTATCTTTTGTTTGTCGCCAGGATGCAATAGGAATATGTTCATACAGATCGGGCTTGCCGTATAACATGCGCTGAAAAAATCCTGTTCCGGACGTACCTTCTTTTCTTACCAACAAGAACTCCCGTTGATAGCCCGGTTTCTCCCCTCCTATTTCCAAAATGATGCGGTTGGCAAAGGGAGAAGGATCGGGTGCAAGGAAGTACCCGAACAGGGCAATAAATATGGCCACAAGGATCAGGAACAAGCCCGCCATTGCGCCTTTGTTCTTTTTCAGGCGCTTCCATGATGATTGCCAGAAGGTTTGAGAGCCGCTGTTCATGCGAGGAAGGTAAAATTTATTTGGTTCTCCTGCCTTTCCATTCATAACTGCCCAACTGGCTGCTGAAACCAACAACCACGGTATAGATAATATGCAGGGGCTGGAACAAGGGGAAATATTTCATTAAGGGCTGCTCACTATAAAACCTGGCCACCGAACTAACAAATGGCCATTCAATGAGCGTCTTTACTATCAAAAATCCAAGCGCATACAATGCATTGACAGGATGCCAGGCGGCCGTGATCAGTAAAACAATGAACAGGCAATTTAACAGGTATATAAATGCCAGCACGGCGAGTATCCTGTAATCCTTATATACCATTGTCTTGCTGGCCCAGCGTTTACGTTGGTTGTAAAAAGATCTTATTGAAAGCATTGGCTGTGTGCTTACAATGGCTTCACGGGATTTTAAATAATAAACGCCCCGGGGGTCTTTCTTCCATATCTTATACATCAGCAACATATCATCGCCGGAGGCCACCTGGTCGATGCCATCAAATCCATTTACATCTTTAAAGCTTTGTTTACGATAGGCCAGGTTGGCGCCATTGCACATATTGTGAAATCCCGAACTGACACTGGCAGCTGTGATGCCTTGTAGGGTCATAAAGTCAAGGGCCTGGAATATTTGTAAAAAACTGTTGTTGTGTGAAAACTTTACAGGAGCTGCAATGAAAGAAGCCTTTTTATCATTATAAAAACTGCTGATGGTGCTTAACCAGTTTTCCGGCAGCTGGCAGTCTGCATCTGTAGTGACGATCAATTCGCCTTTGGCCTGCCTGATACCTGCTTCAATGGCTTTCTTCTTAGATGAATTGTTGTTTGTTAACTGCGGTGCAGACAAATGAAGGTTGGGCAATTCAAAGCTTCTTACTACAGAGGCGGTGTTATCTGAAGAATAATCATCAACCACAATGATCTCAAACAGTTCCTTTGGATAAGACTGTTGTTGAAGGCTAAGAAGTAATGAACCAATATTTTTTTCTTCATTCCTTGCGGGAATGATTACTGAAATGAAAGTTTGGTGCCCTGTCCCATCCATAACATAGTCATCTGCATGCTCCCATGCCTGCTTATAAAAAAGCAACAGTACTCCATAAGCCAGTAAAAAAACAATAGTGATCCACAATAACATGCAGGACAAAACTAACAGGTGCCCTTTATACTTTTATATCTTTCTATTCAACGGAGAGAAACAAGCCAGTGAACCGTTATTGTTTTACCAGGTTCAATTGGCCATTCCACTCTTTCATAAATGCTTTTAAAATATAAGCGCCTTTAGGCAGTTTACTAAAGGGGATGTTTGTTGTTAAAGATTGTCCATGCTTTTCCACCTCTGTTTGTTGCACCAGTGCACCGTTCATATTGTATAAACTTAATTTCACTGTTCCTTCATAGGCGTTAATGAGGCGTATAGTACCTTGTATGGTTACAGGATTAGGGAATATATAAAAAGATGGTGTTGTAACCGTTTCTTCAGCTACCGGAGCATTAGATTGACGGGCAAGGGTCAGTGAACTTGCAATGATCTCCAGCCAGTTGATATTCCATCCGGCACCGGTTGTTGACTGTAGTCTTATAGTTTGAGTACCGGCTGCCAGGTTTATGGTAGCAGTGGTTGTCTGCCAGGACTGGAAGCCACCCGTAGTGGGTACATTCACAGTGGCAAGGACAGCACCTCCGCTGTTCTTTATCTGGAACTGCGCACCTGTATAAGGTGTAGCCAGTCTTAATTTGAGGGTATACGCACCAGTGGATGCAACATTCACAGTATAATCCATCCAGTCATTCTGATCTATCCAGCCCACATCAAGTGTACCTCCCGCATCAGAGCAATTCTCTGTCATCACACCGCTCATGGCGTTCCATTTTTCAGCCTCGATATGTATGGTACTACCTGGTGCTGGTTGTGCATTAACGGTGATCATCACATCATCAAAACCAATAGCACC